>NZ_SMBU01000019.1 GCF_004342485.1 Roseateles saccharophilus | reverse complement strand
GCCCCACGGGGCCCTTCCCACTGGCCGGACCGGCTACCGGCTTACGCGCAAAACCGCGTCCTCACCGCCGAATAAGCGCGGATCCTGACCGCCGCTAACAGCAGGAGCGCCTGGCGCTACTCAAGTCCACGGCGGGGGCGGAATTGAGCGAGAGCCTAGACATTTTCGGAGCCCATGTCGAGACGGTACTGCGCGAATGCCGGCAGGTTGCGGATCTGCTGACCAAGCTGACGGCAGTGCCCGTTGCTGCTCGCGTCGACGAGATCCAGGGCTTGCTTAACGGTGAGCAAGCCCTGGCGGCCCGGCAGTCCCAGCGATACCGCCGCTATCTGTTCTGGTTTGCCGCGGCGCTGATTGCCTCGCTGGTCTACGCTGCGGTGCTCATCGCGCGCAGCCATGCCCTGGTTCGCAGCATGAACAAGGCCTTGGTTGAGGCCAATGAGGGGCTGGAGCAGAAAGTCCAGGCACGCACCTCTGAACTACTGAAGGCCAACGAAGAACTTCAAGCGGTGAATCGCCAATTGACCGACACGACCCGGCAATTGGTGCAGTCCGAGAAGATGGCCTCGGTGGGGGTGCTGGCCGCTGGCGTTGCGCATGAGCTCAACACGCCCATCGGCTTCGTGTCGAGCAACCTCGGTGCGTTGTCGGACTATGCCGATCAAATGCTGTCGTTGCTGGAGAGCTATGAGGCGGTCGAGTTCCTGCTCCATCCCATGGAGTCCGAGACCTCGTTGCGCCTGACCGAGGCCAAGCGAAACATCGATCTACCGTATCTGCGTCAGGACCTGCCGGAACTGATTCAGGAGTCGCGCGCCGGCCTGGAGCGTGTACGTAAGATCGTCGCGGACTTGCGGGCTTTCACGCAGTTGGACACCGTCGGCAGCCAGTCCTTTGACTTACACGAGGGGCTCGACCAGGCGATTGGCCTACTGGGCCGGCAGTTGGCTGGCAAAGCGGAACTGGTCCGGAGCTTCGGTAGCTTGCCATTGGTGGAATGCCAGACCGCGGAAATCAATCAGGTCTTCATGAATCTGCTACTCAACGCGGCGCAGGCCATCGGGGAGCATGGCCGCATCGAGGTCAGCACTGGCACGGACGGCGGCGATGTCTGGGTCCAGATCGAAGACAACGGTTGCGGAATCTCCGATGCCCAATTGCCGAAGATCTTCGACCCCTTCTTTACGACAAAGCCGGTGGGAACCGGTACTGGACTGGGCCTGTTTGTGTCGCACGCTATCGTGAAGAAGCATGGGGGGCGCATCAAGGTGGACAGCGAGGTCGGTCGGGGGACATGCTTTCGGGTGTGGTTGCCGGGCGTGCGCTACTGACCTGAATCGAACCGAACCCCTTGCAGCGAGGCGATCGGGAGGGCCTTCGGACGCTTTCTTTTCTGCACTCAGACTGTTGTTGCCGCATCCCTTCTGAGTCCGTCGTTGACGCCAGATGCGTCAAGGTCACCACGACCTCGAGAGGATTGTTCATCTCCGACACGGTGTCGGATGAGGAACTGTTTAAGGCATGCCGGGAGGCAGCCGAGGCGCGCCGGTGCGCCGTGCCCGGTCCTACTGCACCTGGGTGCTGGCCTTCCACGCCTCCCGTTCCCGTTTGGCGAGCTGCGCCATGGCCTCGCGTTCCAGGTTCTTGGCGGCGAGCCGCCGGGCCTGAACCTTGGCAGGCGCCCTTTCGGCGGTCGCGCGCGGGCTCATGACCTCGCCCAACAGGATCTGGAACTCGACGTCGCGGGCCCGGCTGAAGTTGGCGGAGCGCTTGGCATCGTCGACCAGCATGACCCGGATCGGGTTCAGGCGCAGCAGGGCACGCCAGCGCGCGTCGAGCGACGCGAAGTAGGGGATGAAGAACGAGCCCAGCACGGTTTGGCGGGCCGCGTCCTGCAGGGCGCGCAGGTGCGTCATGTCCCAGGCCATGCCGCGGGCGGCCTTCAGCGTCTTGTCCGAGGGGCTGATCAGGGGGCCGAAGAACGGCGCGACCGGCTTGGCGGTGATGCCGCTCCAGATCAGCGTCAGTTCCAGCAAGGGCAGGGCGCCCAGCTCGAAAATGCTGAAGTCGACCAGGTCGCGCAGGATGCGCCTCGGATCGGGCTTCGGGGCCGTCTTCCACAGGCTGGAGAAGCGAAGCAGGAGCGCCTCGGCGCCCAGGGCCCAGGCTTCACGCTTGAGGACCAAGGGGCTCGAATGCAGGCTCGTCAGGAACTCTCGGGCCTTGGGTTTCAGCTGCTCGCGCAGGTCGTCGGCCGGCATGGCGAACTTGAACTGCGTGGGGTCGGCCAGGAAGGCGTCCCAGTCCAGGTGATCGAGCATGTAGAAGGCGACGAGGGTGTCCAGGGGCGGTCGTTGTCGTCCTGGTCCCGATCGAAGCGCGTGTTCTCGATCAGAAACGGCTGGACGTCGAGCTGGACGCGCGGATTTGCAGCCTTGAGCTTCAACACGGCGGTGACGCGGTCGCGGTCGGCCTTCTCGACGTTGCGTCCGTGGAGCATGGCCTTGAGCTTGTCGGCGAAGTTCGAATCGAAGCCGATGGAGTAGTCCAGGGGCACGTTCGAGTGCCCGCCGGTCAGCAGGTTCTGGACGGCCGTGTGCGCCGACACCATCAAGGCGCGCGGGCCCTCGAAGATCGGCGTGACGGTCAATGTTGTCGCCAGAGGGCAGTCTCAAGGGGGGAATTCTTGTCGGACAGCTGAGGCCCGTCAGGCGGCGGCCGTGAACGAGTCGTCATTCGCTGCATTTCTGCGCCGGTTGACATAATGAACATTGTCGCCAATTTATCAAACCGCCCCGTGTGCGCGCAAGGCCGCCAGTTCCTGCCGCAGCGCAGAGTTCTCGGCCTCGAGTTGCGCAATGCGTTGTTGCAACGACTCCATCGAGCTGCCTGAAGCCTGGTCCACGACCGCTTCGGGCGACGGTGGGCTCGCATCCGGCGCCGGGCTGGCAGCCGGCGGCTTGCGCCGGGACTCGCGCACGCGCTTGGCGGCCTGCTTGAGTTCCTCGGCACCCACAGTGGCGGCAGCCGCCTGTTCCTCGACCGGCAGCGTGGCGACGGCCGCGGCGGCGTTGATCGAGATCGCGCCGGCCTTCACCGCCGCCACCAGCTCGGGGGCGCCTTGCTTCTGGATCTTCTCGATCAGCAGCACCTGGCTGCTGCTCAGACGGGCGGCCTTGGCCAGGGCCTCGCGCGTCTGCAGTGACTCCTGGGCGGGGATATCGGCGGGCTCCTGAGGCGCTGCGGCCTCAGCCGCGGGAGCCGGTGCGGCCGCGCGTGCGCGCCTCCCGGCCACGATCTCGCGCTTGCGCAGCGCTAGCACGCCGCGCTGGAAGTCGGAGACGCTGCGCCGGCCCAGGTGCTGGTCGATCATCCACAGGTGCACGTCCTCGAAGGACTTGAAGCGCGGGTTCTGGACCGTCTGGAAGCTCAGCCCGTGCTTGCGGCAGATGCCGTAGCGGTTGTGGCCGTCCACCAGCACATCGCCCCAAAGCACCAGCGCGTCGCGGCAGCCTTCGGCGAGGATGCTGCGCTCCAGGGCCTCGTATTCCTCCGGCGTCAATGGGTCGATGTAAGCCTTGAGTTCTTCGTTGACGACGATATCCATGGAGGCTGGCGCAAAAAAGGGGCGCATTCTAGAGAGGGCGCACAACGCGCCTGCGCCCTGCCCCCTCAGGTGCAGCTCAAGGCAGTGCCGGCGTCACGCGCAGCATCAGCACGCCGTGGCTGGCCACCCGGCCGCCGGTGCGGCCGGCGACGCCATGCGTTTTCCTGCCTGACCACAGGTCGTGCACGTCGGCCTTCAGCCGCGTCGGCAGGTCGAGAAGTTCCCAGCTCACGGACATCTCGGCCGCCGCATCGCCACGGTTGAACAGCACGACGGCGCGGTCACCGCCCTGCAGCGGCCGCACCCAGACCTCCAGCGGCCCCTGGCGCCAGACGCGCCGGCCCTGGCGGCCCAGCGGGTCCTGGTCGACCTTGATGACCTCGGCATTGGTCAGGATGCGGCGCGTGTCCGCGTCCATCTTCGCCATGTCGTTGCCGGCCACCAGCGGCGCGGCCAGCATGGCCCAGATCGAGAAATGGCTCTCGTACTCGGTCGTCGTCATGCCGCCGTTGCCGACCTCCAGCATGTCGGGGTCGTTCCAGCCATTGGGCGCTGCTTCGCTCCACAGCTCGGCATTCATGTCGATGATGTCCAGCAGGCCATGCGACCACTCCTTGGGGCCCTGCCAGGCGTCGCGGATGTCACCCGTCGTGCGCCACAGGTGGCCCACCGGATGCGCCCAGCGGCCCGGGTGGCTGCTGCCCCACTCGCAGATGGACAGCAGGATGTCGCGGCCCGACTCCCGCAGCGCCTTGGCCATCAGCATGTAGGCGGCCGGGGCGTCGCGGCTGCCGGTGTGGCACCAGTCGTATTTCAGGTAGTCCACGCCCCACTTCGCATACTGGCGCGCGTCCTGGAACTCATGGCCGGCGCTGCCCGGGCGGCCGCCGCAGGTCAGCACACCGGCGTCTGAGTAGAGGCCGAACTTCAGGCCCTTGCCGTGCACATAGTCGGCCAGCGCCTTCATGCCCGACGGGAAGCGCTCGGGGTCGGGCTGGATGTTGCCGTCGGCGTCGCGGCTCTTCTGCCAGCAGTCGTCGATGACGATGTAGGTGTAGCCGGCCGCCTTCATGCCGGAGGCAGCCATCGCATCGGCCTGCTCGCGGATCAACTGCTCGCTGACGTTGCAGGCGAACTTGTTCCACGAGTTCCAGCCCATCGGCGGCGTGGGCGCCAGGTCGGGCTTGGGGGCGTCGAGATGCAGGGTTTCGTGCGCCTGTGCGCCGCCAGCGGCCAGCAGGCAGGCCAGCAGCGCAAGGCGCAGCCAGTTTGTGAACATTGCGGGCTTTCCGAAGGGTTCAGACGGTGCCGCGGCGGGCTTCGAGTTCCGCGCGGATCTCGTGCATGCGCTGCTCGGTCAGGAAGTAGCGCGACACGACGTAGAGGGCCACCAGCAGGCCGCAGATCGGGATGCCCGACAGGAAGATGCGGATCAGCAGGATGGCGCCCTCGTCCTGCGCGGGCAGCTTGGCGTCGAAGCCGGTGAACTGCAGCACCCAGCCCGAGGTCATATTGCCCAGGGCCAGGCCGACCTTGGAAATCCAGGAGCCGCAGGCCGCGAACGAACCCTCGCGGCGCTGGCCGCTGTCGAGCTCGTCGTGGTCGATGACGTCCGCCATGGCAGAGCCGTAGATGGTCCAGAAGCCGGCGCCGATGAAGGCCACGCCGCCGCTGGCGAAGAGCTGCAGCCAGGGCAGCTGCGGGTTGTAGAAGAACCAGTCGCCGACGAAGGCCAGCACGCCCAGGGCCAGCACGGTCATCAGCGCATTGCGCTTGCCGTGGGCCCGCGCCACCCGGCCGGCGAAGGCGATGCCGGCCAGGCCGCAGGCCATGCCGGCCACGCCCATCATCGAGTTCCATTTCGTGGCCTCGGCGATATTGCCGCCGCAGACGTAGTAGACGGTCGCGTAATAGCCCAGCAGCCCGACCATGGCCGTGGCCATGTTGTAGGCCAGCATGGTGCCCAGCATCTGGCGGAAGGGGCGGTTCTTCAGCGTGCGGTAGAGGGTGTCCTTGAAGGGCACGCGCTGCGTGCTGCGCTTGACGACGGACTCGTAGTAGCGCTCGCGCGTCAGCAGGAAGATGGCCACCGACACGACGACCATGATGCCGCCCAGCATGCTGGTATAGACCTGGGCGCCGCGCAGGATGTCGGGCTTGCCCGAGGCGTCATTGAAAAGGGCCAGAGTCGTGAACTGGGCGGCAACGAACATCGCCAGCTCGGGGATCTTCTGGATCGCGTTCTTCACCGACATCACGCGCGTGCGCTCGTGGTAGTCGGGCGTCATCTCGGCGCCCAGGCTGTTCCAGGGCATGTTGAAGCAGCTCATCACCGGCACGTAGAGGCAGGTGGAGACAAGCATGAAGACGAAATACTCGCTGTCGCTCCAGCCGCGGCCGACGGCGAACATCAGCGGCAGGCCAATGCCCGCCAGCACGCCGCCGACAAGGATGAAGGGCCGCCGACGCCCCCAGCGCGTGCGGGTGTTGTCCGAGATCCAGCCGAACAGCGCATCCGAGACGGCGTCGACGAAGATCTTCAGGCCCAGGGCCGTCGAGATCAGGCCCGGCGCGACGCCGAGGAAGACATTGAAGACATGGAAGGCCAGGGACTGGTAGAGCCAGTGCCCCCACATGTCGAGGAAAGAACCGAGGCCGAAGCCGATCTTCTGCGGCAGCGGCACGCGGTCCCCGGCGGCGGTGGCTGACTGCGTGGGTGCTGGCGCTGCGAAACGGGGCATGGGAGGCGCGGCGGCCCCATCGGCATCGGCAATCACGGCTCTGTCTCCTGGGCCGCATAAGACGGCATATTTTTAGTAAACAGAGATATTTTTGTCCGATGTTCTATCCGGCGATAGGCGGTGCAAACACCTATGCCGGCGGGCGTCAGCCCTTGGCTGCAGCCGCCTGGCGCCCGGGCTTGCGCGCCGGGGCGGCCTCTGCCCCGGCGACGTCGACGTCGACGTCGCCGACGCGCGAGCTCTCGCGCACCACCAGCTCCACCGGCAGCGAGGCGTCGTTGGGCTCGATGTCGCCCTCGATCAGCGCGCGGGCCGCCACATGGCCCAGCGCCTCCTTGTCCATCTTCACGGTGGACAGCGACGGCTTGTTGTGCGCGGCCTCCTCGATGTCGTCGTAGCCGATGAAGCGGATGTCCTCGGGCACGCGCAGGCCGCGTTCGCGGCAGAACTCGATCGCGAAGATGGCCGTCGAGTCGTTGTAGGCGAACACGGCGTCGGGCGGCTCGGGCAGCGCCAGCAGGCGGCGCATCGCGTCGCGGCCCGCGTCGCGGTATTCCAGCGCCGGGTCCAGCGTGACTTCGTAGTCGGGGTCGAACAGCCGGCCGGCCTCGTAGAGCGCGCGGCGAAAGCCCTTGGCGCGCAGCGACACCGAATGATGGGCGAGCGGCCCGAAGATGGCCGCCACGCGCCGGGCGCCGCCGTCCAGCAGATGGCGCGTCGCCAGCCAGGCGCCGAGCTGGTTGTCGTCGTTGACGCAGCGCACGCCCGGGAAGAAATGGTCCACCAGCACCAGCGGCAGCTCGCAGCGGCGGATGGCGTCCATCGCCTCGGGGTCGAAATAGCCCGCACCGAGCAACGCGTCGGATTCGTGCCGGCGTACCTGGGAGGCCACGTCGTCGCCCGCCAGCACCGACATGATGCTCAGCGGCACCCCGGCCTCGCGGCAGGCCGTCTCGGCGCCATGCAGCACATACGAGTAGAAGGGGTTGTTGGCCAGCGAGCCGATGCTGCGGTTGTAGAGGAAGAGGATGCGCCGGGGCTTGCCGGTGCGCAGCTTGGCCGTGTCATAGCCCAGCTGCTGGGCGACGTCGAGCACCTGACTGCGCGTCTGCTCCGACAGGCCCGGCTGGCCCTTCAGCGCCCGGGACACGGTGCCGATGGACACCCCCGCTGCCTGGGCCAGCTCACGAATCGTCACCCCCCGCTTGTCGGCCATGCCCGAACTCCATTTGTTTAGCTGCGCGAACCGGCACGATTGTGGCATCCCCTGCCCCGGGCCGCTTTGAAGCGCCCTGCATCCGGGGCCGATCCGGGATCACCCTGAGCTAATGTTGTTCACTAAACACATATTGTTTGCATAGAATATTTCGTCCTTCCATCCGTTGCAAAGATGCCCCGTTGCCCCATCGCCGTCCTGGGCGAAGCCCTGGTGGACGAATTCCATGACGGCCCGGTCGCGGGCGGCGCACCCTTCAACGTGGCGCGCTCCCTGGCCGCCCTCGGCGTGCCGGCCCTCTTCATCAGCCGCATCGGCGCCGACGATGCCAATGGCCGCCTCCTGCTGCAGAGCGCGCGGCGCTACGAGCTGGCCGAGCAGGGCCTGCAGCGTGACATGGCGCATGCAACGGGCCGCGTCAGCGTGCACGAGCGGCCCGGCGGCGGGCACAGCTTCGAGATCCACGGCGACGCGGCCTGGGACCATCTCGACGCCGACCCCGCGGGAGCGGCGCTTGCCGAGGCCGGCCCCGGGATCCTCTACTTCGGCAGCCTTGCCCAGCGCCACCCGGTGTCGCGCGCGGCGATACGCGCCCTCGCCAAGGCCTTTGCCGGCGTGCGCCTGCTGGACCTGAACCAGCGCCCCGGCACCGACACGCCGCTGCTGGCCGCCGAGTCGCTGATGCTGGCCGACTGGGTCAAGGTCAACGACGAGGAGCTGGCGCGGCTGGCCGCGTGGTTCGCCGATCCGTCCGGCACCGAGGCTGCCCAGGTGGCCGCGCTGATGGACCGCTTCGCGCTGCAGCGCCTGGTGCTGACCTGCGGTCCCGAGGGCTGGCGCTTCTACGGCCCGGGCGGCGCCCTGCTCGCGCAAGGCGGCGGCGCAGCCCAGCCCCGCCTCGTCGACACCGTCGGCGCCGGTGATTCCTTCACCGCGCTGCTGCTGGCCGGCCTGGCCCTGCGGCGCGACCTGCCGGCCACGCTGGCCCTGGCCAACCGCTATGCCGCCTTCATCTGCGGCCTGCGCGGGCCCCTGCCCTCCCATCCGCAAGCCCTGGCCTCCTGGCGCGAAGCACTGCAGGCGCTGCCGCCCTCCCCCGCCGCCTGACCGAGCCCATGGACCTGACCCCGCCTCCCACCCTCGCCGAGCTCGTCTCGCCCCCGGCCGGTTCGGCCATGCGCCGCCGTGATTTCATCTTCGGCGCGGGCACCTCGTCCTACCAGATCGAAGGCGCCGCCCGCGCGGACAGCCGGCTGGAATCCATCTGGGACCGCTTCTGCGCCACGCCCGGCAAGGTGCTGCGCGGCGAGACCGGCGCCGTCGCCTGCGACCACTACCACCGCTGGCGGGAAGACCTCGACATCCTGGCCCGCCTGGGTGTGGACGCCTACCGCTTCTCCATCGCCTGGCCGCGCGTGATGGACGAGGCCGGCAGACCCAACCACCGCGGCATCGACTTCTACAAGCGCCTGCTCGGCGGCCTGGCCGAGCGCGGCATCCGCGCCTTCGTGACGCTCTACCACTGGGACCTGCCGCAGCATTTGCAGGACCGCGACGGATGGCTGAACCGCGGCACGGCCTGGCGCTTTGCCGACTACGCCGACCTGATGAGCCGCGCGCTGGCCGGCCATGGCGACGTGGCTGCCTGGACGACGCACAACGAACCCTGGTGCTCGGCCTACCTGGGCTATGGCGACGGCCACCATGCGCCGGGCCTCAAGTCCCCGCGCTGGGCTGCGCAGGCCATGCACCACCTGCTGCTCGGCCACGGCCTGGCCCTGCCGGCCCTGCGCGCCAATGCACCGCGGGCCCAGCACGGCATCGTCGCCAACGTGGCGCCGGGCTACGCCGACAGTGACACGGCCGCGGACCGCGACGCCGCCCATCTGTTCGAGACCTTCCAGAACCGCTGGGTGCTGGACCCGCTGCTCAAGGGCGAATACCCGGCCGACCTGTGGCGCTACTGGAAGGGCTGCGAGCCCGCGATGCAGCCAGGCGACATGGACATCATCCAGCGCCCCATCGACTACCTCGGCCTTAACTTCTACAGCCGCGCGTTGCTGCGCTCCGCCGGCCCCGACACCATGGCCTGGGTGCGCCGCCCCGACGTCGAGCGCACGACGATGGACTGGGAGGTCTACCCGCAGGGCATGCAGGACCTGCTGGAAGCCCTCGACCGCGAGTACGTCAGGCTGCCGCCGCTCTACATCACCGAGAACGGCATGTCGAGCCATGACGCCATCAGCCGCGGCGAGGTCGACGACGTGCAGCGTCAGGCCTACATCAAGCGCCATTTCGCAGCCTGCTCGCGGGCGATGGAGAACGGCGTGGACGTGCGCGGCTACTTCATCTGGTCGCTGTTGGACAACTTCGAATGGGCCTTCGGCTACGAGCGCCGCTTCGGCCTCGTGCACGTCGACTTCGACACGCAAAAGCGCACGCTCAAGCGCAGCGCGCTGGCCTACGCCGACTTCCTGCGCGAGCGCGCGGCGGGGTAGCGCCAGGACGGCACAGCACCCGGAGGCATCGCATGGACAATTGGGGCCGGCCACTGCGCAAGGTGGTCATCGTGGGCGGCGGCGCCGCGGGCTGGATGTCGGCCGCGGCGCTGAGCGCGGTGCTCAAACCGCCCTACGAGATCCGCCTCGTCGAGTCCGACGAGATCGGCATCATCGGCGTGGGCGAGGCGACGATCCCGCCGATCCGCCTGTTCAACAGCCTGGCCCGCATCGAGGAAGCCGACTTCCTGAAGGCCACGCAGGGCACGTTCAAGCTCGGCATCGAGTTCGTCAACTGGGGCCGCCAGGGCGAGCGCTATTTCCACGGCTTCGGCGGCATCGGCCGGGAGAAGCTCTGGCCGGTGGACTTCAGCCACTACTGGCTGCGCATGCGCGCGCTGGGCCGCGCCCTGCCGCTGGACGCCTATGCCATCTGCAATATGGCGGCCCGGGCCGGGCGCTTCATGCTGCCCAGGCCGGAGATGCAGAACTCGCCGCTGAACGCGATCAACTACGCCTACCACTTCGACGCCTCGCTCTACGCCCAGGCCCTGCGCCGCATCGGCGAGGCGCGCGGCGTGCGTCGCACCGAGGGCAAGGTCGTCAACGCGCTGCTGCACGAGCAGCCCGGCCCCAGGCAGGGCCAGCTGCGAGCGGTGCAGATGGAGGGCGGCGAGCTCATCGAGGGTGACCTCTTCCTGGACTGCTCGGGCTTCCAGGCACTGCTGATCGAGAAGGCCCTGGCCACCGGCCACGAAGACTGGAGCCACTGGCTGCCCTGCGACCGCGCCGTCGCCGTGCCCAGCGAGCCCGCCGGCCCGCTGCTGCCCTACACCCGCTCCACGGCCCACCGCGCCGGCTGGCAGTGGCGCATTCCGCTACAGCACCGCGTCGGCAACGGCCATGTCTATGCCAGCAGCCATGTCGGCGACGACGAGGCCGCCGACGTGCTGCTGCGCCATCTCGACGGCCGGCCGCTGGCCGAGCCGCGCGTCATCAAGTTCCGCACCGGCATACGCCGCCAGGCCTGGAACCGCAATGTCGTCGCCATCGGACTGGCGGCGGGATTTATCGAGCCGCTGGAGTCGACCGCCCTGCACCTGATCCAGATGGGCATCGGCGACCTGATCGAGCGCTTCCCGCATGCGGGCTTCGACGCGCTGGAGATCGCCGAATACAACCAGCGCAGCCGCGCCCGCTACGAGTCGGTGCGCGACTTCATCATCCTGCACTACCACCTGAACAAGCGCGACGACAGCGCCTTCTGGCAGGCCTGCGCGGCCATGGACATCCCGGGCACGCTGCGCCGGCGCATGCAGCTCTACGAATCCAGCGGGCGGCTGCTCTACGGCGACGGCGACGAGTTCCGCGAGCCGAGCTGGCTGGAGGTCATGGAGGGCCAGAACCAGCGCCCCAGGGCCTGGCTGCCGCTGGTCGAGCTGCAGGACGCCGACGACACGGCGGCCTATCTGAAGAGTGTCTCGGACACCATCGCGAAGTGCGTGGCCGTGATGCCCGAGCACGAGGCGTTCGTGCGCCGCTACTGCGCCGCGGCACCGATGGATTAGCAGGCCTGACCGGCAAAACAAAAGGGCACCGACTGTGGTGCCCTTTTTCATGCTGCCGGGTCGCCCCGGCCGCGGCCTCAGAAGCTGTACTGCGCGCTCATCTTGTAGACCCGCCCCGACGTGAAGTAGTTGTGGCCGATCATGCCGATGTGCTGCTGCATGATCTGCTTGTAGGTCTTGTTCGTCAGGTTGCTGACCTCGGCGCCCACGGAGAAGTTCTCGCCGAACTTGACATGGATGCCGGCATCGAGCTGGCCGTAGGCATCGGCCCACAGCGGCAGGCCCACCGGCAGGTTGTGCTGGCCATAGGTCGCACTCGCCGGGTTGGTGTCCAGCGCATTGGTCTGGTTGGGGCCGGTGTTGTCCGAGTTCAGCGCCACGCCATAGAGGTATTTGCCGCGCCAGTTGTAGGCCAGGCGCGCCGAGATCGGGCCGCGGTCGAACAGCAGCGCGATGTTGTAGGTATTGCGCGAGAGGTTGTCCAGCGGCATGTCGCCGAAGGAGCGGCCGTCGGTATCGCAGCCGTTGATGTAGAGGTTCAGGTTGTCCTGCCCCGCGCCCGGCGAGCAATAGCCCGTAAACACCGCGTTGTAGCGCTTCACCTTGCTGTCGACATAGGTGTAGTTGGCCTGCAGGCCCAGCCCCTGCAGCCATGACGGCAGCCCGTCGAAGTACTGCTGGTAGGCCAGTTCGATGCCGCGCGCATAGCCCTTGGCGCCGTTGACCGGGCCGTTCAGCACGAAGTTGACCGGCTTGCCGTTGTTGTCGGTGACCGTGCGGTTGAAGGCCTGGTTGACGATGATGTCCTTCAGGTCCTTGTTGAAGACCGCCGTCGTCAGCGAACCGTTCTTCGCGAAGTACCACTCGGCCGTCAGGTCCTCCTGGTCGGAGCGGATGGGCTTGAGCTCGGGGTTGCCGCTCGCCGTGCCGGTGAGGTTGACCTTCTTGACCGTGGGCGGCACGGCCTTGGTGTCGACCTCGATCCCCTGCGACATCTGCAGATAACCCTGCATCTGGCTGAACTGCGGCCGCGCCAGCGCGCGCGAGGCCGCGAAGCGGAACTGCAAGTCCGGTGCCGCCTTGTACTTCAGGTTCAGGCTGGGCAGGTAATCCGTGAAGCTCTGGTTGAACGTCTCCTTCTTGGCGAAGGGCGTGAGGTCAGGCACGGCCACGCCAACTGCCCCGACAGGCGCAGGCTGCGTGGTCAGGATGGTGTAGCCGTCGGCGTCGTTCTTCGTGTGGACGACGCGCAGGCCCACATTGCCGTCCAGCGGCAGGCCCTTTTCATCGAAGGAGAAACGCAGTTGCGCATAGCCGGCCGTGGTGGTTTCGGCCTGCGTGTTGCGGCCGGCCGGGTCGGTGCCGAAGGAGGTCGGCGCCCACTGGACGCCGCCCTGGATGCTGTTCCACTGGTCGCAGCCCGTCACGCCCGGGGCCCAACCCCAGTCCGGATGGGTCAGAGCCTTGCACTGGGTCAGGTAAAGCTGGTGCAGTTTGTTGTAGCTGCTGGGCCAGCCAAAGGCCACCGACGCTGCCGGAAAGTACAGCGACGGCGGTGCCACCTGCCCGTTCATGAAGCCGCTGTAGGTGTTCTTGAAGGTCGGGATGTCGGTCTTGTTGACCCAGGCCAGGTCGTTGATGTTCCAGCCCAGCTGCCAGGCATGGGTGATGGACGCCCAGTTGTAGCTCGGGTTGCTGTTGATGGTCTCGGCATCGCGCTTGGCAATGCGCACGCCGAAGCGCAGGTCGTTCAGGATGGCGCTGTCGTGGAAGACCCAGCGCGCATCGCCCTTCCAGGCCTTCTGCGTGCCCGTGCCCTTGTCCAGGTGGTCCATCATCATGGCCCAGTAGTACTTGGACGGGTCGTTCAGGATGGCTAGGTCGCTGGCATCGAACACCAGTCGCGGCATCGAGCCCGTGTAGTCCACCTGCTCCTTGGGCAGCTGCACGCCGGTGCCCACAGTGGAGTCGAAGTTGCTGGTCTTGGAGCGGATGTATTGGAAGTCGGAGGTCAACGTCAGCTGGTCGTTGACCTTGCCGCCGATCTTCCAGGCCAGCTCGTCGGTCTGCGAGGCCCGCTTGGAGTAGCGCGTCTGGTTCTCGACCTCGAGGCCCTGGTAGCTGCCGTCGGCGTTCTGCTTGCCGGTCAGCGTGCCCTTGGTCATCACGCCGTTCGCGTCGTAAGTGCCGTTCAACACGGTCACGTTGTAGGGGTCGACCTGGGCGCTGACGTTGTATTCGTTCCAGTCGAACTTGTACTTGGAGCGGAAGAAGGTCAGCGAGGACTCGACGTTGTCCTTCTTCCACTGCGCGGCGGCGTAGAGGCCGTCGCGCGTGCGGTTGTAGAACTGCTGCTTCCACGACATGTCGCGCGAGAACCAGGTCGTGCTGGTCGGCGAGGACTTGTAGAACGGGTCCAGCACCAGGCCGTCGGTGCGAGTCGAGCTCAGGGAGTGCGTCACGTCGATCAGCGCGCCGAACTTGCCTGCGTCGGTGT
This sequence comes from Roseateles saccharophilus, assembly GCF_004342485.1. Taxonomy (GTDB): domain Bacteria; phylum Pseudomonadota; class Gammaproteobacteria; order Burkholderiales; family Burkholderiaceae_C; genus Pelomonas; species Pelomonas saccharophila. Next base: position 81,131 of record NZ_SMBU01000019.1, on the reverse strand, counting down.
TCCAGGTGTTGGACAGCAGGCCCGAGATGCTGGGCTTGTTCTTCGCGGCCAGGCTGCTGCGCGTGACGTCGGCCGAGAACGCGCCCTTGAAGCCGGAGAAGTCGAAGGGCAGCGCCGTGCGCAGGTTGACGAGGCCGCCGATGGCGCCCTCGATCTGCTCGGCCGACGGATTCTTGTAGACGTCAACGCCGGCCATCAGCTCGGGCGGCACGTCCTCGAAGCCCAGCGTGCGGCCCTGGTTGGCGCTGAAGGTTTCGCGGCCGTTCAGCGTCGAGCTGACGTAGGTGAGGCCTCGGATATTGACGCCCGAGCCCTCGACCGAGAAGTGCACCGGGTCGTTGGACGCCGCGACGCGCGACATCGTCGCCCCCACGATGCGCTGCAGCACCTCGGAGACCGAGCGGTCCGGCAGCTTGCCGATCTCGTCGGCGACGACCGAGTCGACGATCTCGTCCGAGTCCTGCTTGATCTTCTGTGCGGTGGCCAGCGCGGCGCGCCGCCCCGACACGATCACGGTCTCCAATTGCTGGGCATCCTTGGCGGGCGCCGGTGCTGCGGCCGGGGCCGCCGTGTTCTGCGCGATCGCCGGCGCCATCCAGACCACCAGGGTCTGGGCTGCCGCCACGGACAACGCTGTCCTCTTGAAGTGTCTCATCCTCGTTTGCTCCTCTTTGGTGGAAACATTGAGCCTCTTCGGGCCTCGTGCTGCGGCGGTTGGCTTGCAATCTGCCGCCATTTGGTAACGCTACCAATCAGTGTGTTTTTCTAACATCGGGGTAATCAGCGAGAGGGTTTACGCATATCGACCTGCGCTCAACCTCCCGCCTCCGGAATTGCCACGACGCGTGCCGCATGCTCCAGCGCCATGACCTGCAGCCGCTGCGGCCAGGCCCCCGCCACCGCGACGCGCCGCGGCGCGCCGGGCACCAGGTCGATGAAGTTGTCGGCCAGCGCTGCGCCTTGCAGCCACAGACCTTTGACCGGCCGGTCGCAGCCCAGCAGCAGGGTCTGGCCGTCGCGGCGGATGTCGATGCGCGCGCTGCCCAGCCGGTAGAACCTGAAGGGCTCGGTCCAGGCGCAGTCGCGCGCCAGCTCAGTGCCGGCTTCGTCCAGCGCGCACAGCTCGGCCACGACGGGCCCGGTGAAATCCGGCAGCGCCTGCGTCGTCTCCAGGCTCGTCGACGCCGGCACCTCCTGCGCGAGGCGGGCATGGGCCAGCTCGCGCCCGTCCAGCGCGAACACGCGCAGCTGCAGCGTCAGCACGCAGGGCTGCAGGCCTCCGTTCATGACGGCCAGGCGCGCCTGGCCGGCCTCCAACCGCACGGCCACGGCCAGCGGGCTGAGCGCGCGGCGCACCGCATGCCAGGCCGGCTTGGCGGTGCCGGCCGAGTCGATCAGTGCCCAGCTCGTCACCGGCCAGCAATCGTTGAGCTGCCAGACCAGGGCGCCGCCCACGGCCCGCGCGCCGGGTTGCTGCCAGCGGCGGCGGAAGTCCTGGTAGGCCACGCGCATGGCCTCGGCCTGCACGAACTGCGTCGCGTAGACGTGCTCCGCCAGCGTCGGGCCGACGCGCAAGTTGTCGGCCAGGTAGACGGCCAGGCGCCGGTGCCCATCCGGCCCGGTGGCCGAGCCGGCCTTGTTGTGCCACTGCACCGTGCGACTCTCGGGAAAGCGCTCGCCCTCGGGCAACACCGATTCCAGCAGCGCGAGCGAGGGGTGGGACTGCATGCCGAACTCGCTGACGAAGCGCGCCTGCACGTCGCCATAGCGCTGGTAGGGCAGCATCTGCTGGTGCCAGACCTCCCAGCTGTGGCGGTCGCCGACGGTCGCGTCCGAGGATTTGGTGTCGGCACCCGGCGTGAAGGGGCTGCCGGGCCAGTAGACGCGGTCCGGGTCCAGCGCGGCGCAGACCTCGGGCAGCAGGCCCTCGTAGATCGCCCGCGCCTCGAAGCGCTCGGCTTGCACGCCGGGGCCGGCCAGGCCCACCGACTCAGCCAGCATGTAGTCCTCGTTGTTGCCGCACCAGAGCGCCAGGCAGGCGTGGTGGCGCAGCCGCTTCACGGCGGCCTCGGCCTCGGCGCGCACGCTGGCCAGGAACTCGGCATTGGCCGGATAGATGCCGCAGGCGAACATGAAGTCCTGCCAGACCAGCAGACCCTGCTCGTCGCAGGCCTCGTAGAAGGCTTCGTGCTCGTAGACGCCGCCGCCCCAGACGCGCAGCATGTTCATGTTCGCGGCGGCGGCCTGGGCCACGCGCTCGCGGTAGCGGGCCGGCGCGATGCGCTCGAGCAGGTTGTCGTCGGGAATCCAGTTCGCACCCCCGGCAAAGAAGGCCTGGCCGTTGACCTCGAAATGGAAGCTGCTGCCGGCTTCGCCTTCGACGGGCTCCTGCACCAGGCGCAGCGTGCGCAGGCCGGTGCGGCACCGGCTCTCGGCCAGCACGCGTTCGCCGTCCAGCACACGGGCGACCAGGGTGTAGAGCGGCTGCCCGCCCAGGCCGCGCGGCCACCACAGCCGGGCGCCGGCAACGCTGAGCGTGGCGCGGGCCACGGCCGATGCCGGCACCACAGCTTCGGCGACGCATCGGCCCTCGGGGTCCAGCAGCTCGAAGCTGCAGCGCTGGCCGGCGCCCGCCCCTGCCAGCTCCGCCGCGACCTGCAGCGTCGCGCGCGGGCCGTCGAGGCTGGACCGGCATTGCAGCTCGTCGATGCGCGCCGACCAGGCATGCCGGCGCACCGCGCGCCAGGGACCGCCGACGATCAGCTCGGGGCCCCAGTCCCAGCCGAAGTGGTATTGCGCCTTGCGCACATGCAGCCGGGCGCTGTCGCCGTTCCACAGCGCGCGCTTGCCGTGCACGGCCTCCACCGCGCGGGCCCGTGCCAGCGCGGGCTCGAAGCACAGCAGCAGCTCGTTGCAGCCGGGGCGCAGGCGCTCGCGCACGTCCACGCGATGCGGCACGAACATGTTGTCGGTGTCGAGCAGGCGCTCGCCGTTGAGCCAGGCCGTGCAATAGGTGTCCAGCCCCTCGAAGACCAGGTCCTCGTGCGCGGCCAGCTCGCCCGCGTCGAAGCGCAGCCGCCAGGCCCAGCGGCGCTCGCCCACCCAGCGCAGCTCGGCCTCGTTGCGGCCGTAGAAGGGGTCGGGGATGCGGCCGGCCGCGAGCAGCGCGCCATGGGCCGTGCCCGGCACCCGGGCAGGCAGCCAGGCCGCGTCGGGCAGGCCGGCCAGAGCCGGGCCCGCCAGGCCCTCGGGCGCCTCGGCCAGTTGCCAGCCGTCGTGCAGGTCGATCAGTCGTTCAGGGGTCACGTCGCGGGTGTGGTAGCGGTTGCAGCCTCACCTCAGGTGAAGCTAAACATCTATTTGTTGCGCATTTTGTTTCTCTAAATCATGAATCACACTCGGGGATAGTCCTGATGTTCCTCACAAGATGCGACGCATTTCCGCGCGACAACTTCTGCGCATAATGTCAATAGTTTAGTAAACACCAAGAGTCAACGTGACCCATCCGGCCACGCCCACCATCGCCAGGACCCTGCGGCGTAGCCAAGGTGTGCTGGCCCTTTTCGCCTGCCTCGCCGCCCTGCCGGCGCGGGTGCTGGCGGCAGACCTGGTCGTCTGGATGGTGGGGGACGACAAGACGCCGCGCGTGATGCTGCCGGCCGTCGTGCTTTTCCTGCTGTTTCAGCGCCGGTTCGTCGCCGGGCTGCAGGCGGGCGCCACCAAAGGTTGATATGAACGGAATGAAGGGATTTGCATTGGCCTTGTCTTTGATGCTTCCGGCCCTCGGCCATGCGGACGCGCGGTTGCAGGCCGTCATGCAGCGGCTCGATGCCGGCGAGCCCATCACGCTCGCGACGATAGGCGGCTCCATCACCACTGGGTATGCCTCCCAGCCGCCCAGCGAGCGCGGCTGGGCAGCGCTGCTGACGAAGTCGCTCGGCCCCAGGGTCAGGCTGGTCAACGCAGGTGTCAGCGGCACGGACTCGGCCGCCGGCGTGCAGCGCCTGCAGGCCCAGGTGCTGGACAAGTCGCCCGACCTCGTCATCGTCGAGTTCGGCGTCAACGACCAATGGCTGGACCCGGCCGTGCGCGGCAGCAGCTACGAAGCCATCCTGCGCCGGCTGCTCGGCGCGAAGAAGCCGCCCGCCGTCGTCGTGCTCGGCCTGACCCAGCAAGGCAATCAGGCCCGCGATGCCGTCGATGCCCAGTTGCAGCTCGCCGCCCGCTACGGGCTGACGGCGCTGGACTTCGGCCGCTGGATGCAGACCCGCGTCGAGGCTGGCGAGGACCGCTGGGCCGCCCTCTACCACGAACCTGTGCATCCCAACGACACCGGCCACCGGCGCATCGCACTCGCGCTGGCCGACACCCTGCGCGCCGCCGCGGGCGGGCCGGCCGCCGCGCCCGCCCCGCTGCCCGAGCCCGTCTACGGCAGCGCCCATGAGTTCACGCGGCTGCTGATGGGCGACACGCTCAAGCCCTACCAGCAGCACGGCTTCGCGCGCGGCGGCGAGGTGCACCCGGAGTGGCCCGGCCAGCAGCCCGGCTGGGTCACGACCGCCGACGACGCCGAGGCCCATTTCCTCGTCCATGGCAGCGAGATCGCCGTCTTCCACGCCGAGAGCGAGCACTACCGCAATCTCGAAGCCTGGGTGGACGACGGCGCCGTCGTCACGCTGCGCGGCCAGGTGCCCGAGCGCCGCGGCTACCTCGGCTGGCACTACAGCGTCGTCGGCCGCGACCTCGAACCCACGGCCCATCTGCTGCACATCCGCGTCAAGCGCGATGAATGGACCGGCAGCGGCCGCCCGGCCAGCTTGCTGGCCATCATGTCGGCCGGCATCGTCCCGCCGGCCCTGCGCCCGAGCGACTTCGTGGCCGAGGCATTGCCGGGCCGCCCCGTCCCGCTCGATGCCCCGGAGCTGCGTTGGATCGGGCGCATCGGCACGGCCGCCGGCGGCAGGCTGCTGGCCTGGAGTGGCAGCGAGCTGCGCGCCCGCTTCAGCGGCACGCAGCTGGGTCTGAGCTTCGCGTCCACCCATTGGGGCACCAGCCATTTCAGCGTCGAGATCGACGGCCGCCGCCACTGGCTGGCCGCGCCGGGCAATGCCAGCTCGGACTGGCGGCTGCGCGAGCCCCTGCCGCCCGGCGAGCACAGCCTGCGCCTGATCAAGCGCACCGAAGGGTCGATGGCCGAGACCGTCCTTACCGGCCTGCGCCTGGCCGAGGGCGGCCGGCTGCTTGCGCCGCCGCCGGCGCGCCCGCTGAAGCTCGAGTTCTACGGTGACTCCATCACCGCCGGTGCCTGCAATGGCGACATCGCCGACGACCAGTACGAGGATCTCTATTTCCACGACGGCACCCGTGCCTATGGCGCCGTGACCGCCGAGCGCCTCGGCGCGGACTATGTCGGCATCGCGGTCAGCGGCATCGGCATCACGGCCAGCTGGCACGAGCTGCTGATGCCCGATGTGTGGGACCGGTTCGCACCGCGCAAGGATGCGGCCGTCGCCCCGCCGGATGCGCGCACACCCGATGTCGTGCTGCTCAACTTGGGCCAGAACGACCACGGCTTCCCTGCATCCAAGGGCCAGGCCATTGCGACGGACTTCGGCGCGCGCTACCTCGCCTTCGTACGCCAGCTGCGCGCGCGCTACCCACAGGCCCGGCTGGTGCTGCTGATGGGCGGCATGTCGGCACCGCAGGAGCAGCCCGCCATCCCGCATGCCGTGCAGGCCGCCGTGCAAGCCCTGCGCGCCGAGGGCGACGCCAGGGTCTGGCTCTACCGCTTCCAGGCCTTCGCCTGGGCCCATCCCCGCATCGACGTCCATGCACAGATGGCCGACGAGCTGACGCGTTTCCTGAAAGACGAGGTCCTGAAATGACGCCCCCCGACATGCGCAAACCCGAGGCGCTGTGGGCCCATATGCGCCACACGCTGGCCTTCTACGCGCCGCGCGTGATGGACCCCAGCGGCGGCTGCTTCCAGTTCTTCAAGGACGACGGCGCCGTCTATGACCGCCGCACCCGCCATCTCGTCAGCAGCACGCGCTTCGTCTTCAACCATGCGCTGGCCTGGCGTTGGTTTGGCGGGGCTGTGGGCGACGTAGCCCATGCGCTGGCCTTCGTGCGCGAAGCCCACGCGCAGCCCCAGGGCGGCTATGCCTGGGTGCTGGATTGGCAGGACGGCCGCGCCAGCGTCGTCGACGGCAGCAATCACTGCTACGGCCTGGCCTTCGTGCTGCTGGCCCATGCACACGCGGCCGAGGCCGGAGTGCCCGGCGCGCGGGAGGGCATCGCCACCGCCTTCGCGCTGATGGAGCAGCGCTTCTGGGAGCCCGCCCATGGCCTCTACGCGGACGAGGCGACGCCGGACTGGCAGCTCGCCCCCTACCGCGGCCAGAACGCCAACATGCATGCCTGCGAAGCCATGCTGGCCGCCCATGCCGCGACCGGCAAGGCCGACTACCTGGACCGCGCGCTGACGCTGGCCACTGCCATTGCCCGGCGCCAGGCAGCGCTGGCCGGCGGCCTCGTCTGGGAGCACTACAAGACCGACTGGACGTCCGACTGGGACTACAACCGCGACGACAGGACCAACATCTTCCGGCCCTGGGGCTTCCAGACCGGCCACCTGACCGAGTGGGCCAAGCTGCTGCTGATGCTGGAGCGCCGGCTGGGTGATGCCGCGCCGGACTGGCTGCTGCCCACGGCGCGCCGTTTCTTCGACACCGCGATGAAGCATGGCTGGGACGCCACCCATGGCGGCCTCGTCTACGGCTTCGCGCCGGGCGGGGCGGTCTGCGACGGCGACAAATACTTCTGGGTCCAGGCCGAAAGCCTGGCCGCCGCCGCCTGGCTGGCCGTGCGCACCGGCGACGCGGGCTACTGGCAGTGGTACGACCGCCTCTGGGCCTATGCCTGGCAGCATTTCGTCGACCACGAGCATGGCGCCTGGTACCGCATCCTTGGCAACAACAACACCAAGCTCAGCGACGAAAAGAGCCCCGCCGGCAAGACCGACTACCACACGATGGGCGCCTGCCAGGACGTGCTCGCCGCGCTCGGAGTGCAGCCGCCCGCCAGGGGCATCGCGTGATGCGGCGCCTGCTCTGCAGCGCGCTGCTCGCGGCGGCCACGGCCCAGGCGGCGCCGCTCGAATGGCGTGGCATCAGCCTCTCCGGCGCCGAATGGGGTGAGAAGCTGCCCTTCCCCGGCGTCTACGGCAAGGAGTTCGTCTACCCCGGCGTCGCCAGCACGGCCTACTACCAGGCCCGGGGCATGAACCTGGTGCGCGTCGGCTTCCGCTGGGAGCGCCTGCAGCCCAGGCTGATGGACGAGCTCGATGCCGCCGAGCTGGCCCGGCTGCGCGAATTCGTCGACGGCACGACGGCGCGCGGCCTGCATGTGCTGCTGGACCCGCACAACTACGCCGCCTACAAGGACGTGCGCATCGGCACGCCCGAGGTGCCCGTGGCCGCCTTCGCCGATTTCTGGCGCCGCCTGGCACTGCAGTTCAAGGACAACGCCAGGGTCCAGTTCGGCCTCGTCAACGAGCCGCACAGCCTGCCCACCGAGACCTGGGCCACCGCCGCTCAGGCCGCCATCGACGCCATCCGCGCCACCGGCGCCACCAATCTCGTCACGGTGCCGGGCAACGGCTACACGGGCGCCTGGAGCTGGTTCGAGAGCCGCTGGTACGGCAGTGCCAATGCCGAGGTCATGGACCGCGTGCACGACCCGTTGGATCGCATGCTGTTCGAGGTGCACCAGTATTTCGACAAGGACGGCTCCGGCAGCCGGCCCGACTGCGTCAGCCCCGAGATCGGCGCCGCGCGGCTGCAGCGCTTCACGGCCTGGCTGCGCCAGCACAAGCGCCGCGCGCTGCTGGGCGAGATCGGCGGCGGCGCCAATGCGGTCTGCGAGCAGGCCGTGCGCGGCGCGCTGCAGCATCTGCAGGCCAATGCCGACGTCTGGGCCGGCTGGCTGTGGTGGGCCGGCGGCCCGAGCTGGGGCGACTATTTCCTGTCGCTGGAGCCCGATGCCGAGGGGCGCGACAAGCCGCAGATGCGCTGGCTGGCGCCCTTCCTGGCCGGTGATCGCTAGGCCTGGCGCGCCAGCGGGATCTGCAGGTTCGTCGGCCGGTTCGCCTCGGTGTCGAAGCCGCGGCCATCGACATGGCGGGAGCCCCAGAACAGCAGGCCGTGGCTCAGGTGGACGAGGTCGTGCTCCATGAAATGCCGGCCCTCGACCAGGCCGAAGGGCACGAAGGCCTTGCCGAAGACGCTTTGCGCCGCACCGACCTCCCAGCGCGCATAGCCCTGGGCCGCGACCTGGTTCAGCACGTCGGCAAAGCCCTGCAGCAGCGGCGCGACCTCGTAGGCCTCGTCGGCGATGAAGTCGACCTTCTGCGCACCCGACGCGATCGGGTGCTCGCCGCGCCAGAGCATGTGGCCGCGAATGAGGATGCGCGCCAGCGGCAGCTGGCCGAGCGGGTCGGCGTAGTTCGTGACGACCAGCTCGAAACGGTCGCCGGCCGCGTAGCGGAACTCGCGCCGCAGGTGGAAGGGCTTGACGCTGCCATCGGCGTTTTTCTGGCTGCTCGGGCGCAGTTCGGGGGCGAGGCTGGCCCAGCCGCCCAGCAACTGGGTCTTCAGGGTGTCGAGGCTCATGGCAGGGGCTTTCTTTGGTGCGGGCCGCAGGCCCGCGTCGGCACAGTATGCGCAGGCAGGCCGCGCCGGCGTTAGCCCAAATCGGCAAGACCTGGGGGTTCGGGGGCGATGGGGCGCGGGCTATCCTTGCCGGGCCCTGGCTCCCGTTCGGCAATCCGCATGGCGATCCGCCTCGACGTGTTCGACGACTTCCACCTGCACCGCGACTCGGCGCCCGAATGGGCGCAGCGCTATGTCCAGCTCAGCCCTGGCCGGATGCGCAGCGCCCTCGTCGAGACGACGGCGCCGGGCCTGCAGGTATTCCGCAAATGGATGAGCGAGCGCGTCGTGCAGCAGGGCTGCCTGCCGGCGGGCCGCATCTGCTTCGCGCTGCTCGGCCAGGCCGGCGCCGGCCGGCCCTGGATGCAGGGGCGGGAGCTGGGCGAGAACCTCGTCTTCGTGCTGCGCGCCGGCCAGGACTTCATGCTGCAACGCCCCCGGGGCATGGCGCTGCTGGCCTGCAGCTTCGCGGCCGAGGACTTCCGCGGCTTGCTGGACGCCCGGCCCTGGTCCCCCGCCGCCGCGGCCCTGCTCGCGCGGCCGGCCGTGCAAGCCCCTGGCACCGAGCTGGCGCGGCTGCGCAGCCTGCTGCTGGCCCGGCCGTCGGCCGCGTCGGTGTTCGCGGCGCTCACCGAGGTCTTCGAGGCCGCCGCCAGCCCGACCTGCAGCATCGGCAGCGCCTCGGCGGCCTATGTCGTGGCCGAATGCCATCGTCTCGTGGCCGCCGGCGGCGACGCGCCGCCCGACATCGCCGCGCTGGCCCGGCGCCTGCGCATCAGCCGGCGCAGCCTGCAGAACAGCTTCCGACAGGTGGCCGACACCACGGCCGTGCACTATCTCCGCAGCCTCAGGCTGAACGCGGTGCGGCGCCGGCTGCTAGATACCGGGGCGGCCGAGCTCGGGGTGTCCGAGGCCGCGGGCGATGCCGGCTTCGAGCACCTCGGCCATTTCGGCCAGCGCTACCGCCAGCTCTTCGGCGAACTGCCCTCGCAGACCTTCAGAAAGACCGCCCCATGACCCCTCTCTCCTGCGACGTGGCCATCATCGGCGCCGGCACGGCCGGCATGGCCGCCTACCGTGCCGCCCGCGTGCACACCGAGCGCGTGCTGCTCATCGAGGCGGCCCACTACGGCACGACCTGCGCACGCGTCGGCTGCATGCCGAGCAAGCTGCTGATCGCCGCTGCGGACGCGGCCCGGGCCGTACGCGAGGCCCACCGCTTCGGCGTGCAGGCCGAGGCGCCGCGCGTGGATGGGCGCGCCGTCATGCAGCGCGTGCGGGACGAGCGCGACCGCTTCGTCGGCTTCGTGCTTGAGACCGTGCATGGCTGGCCCGAGGCGACGCGGCTGTTCGGTCGTGCCCGCTTCACCGGCCCCCACACGCTGGACGTGGAAGGCCAGCAGGTGCAGGCCAGAGCCGTCGTCATCGCGACCGGTTCGCAGCCGCGCATCCCGGCCGGCTGGCGCGAGCGCCTGGGGCACAGGCTGCTCGTCAATGACGACGTGTTCGACTGGCAGGACCTGCCACGCTCGCTGGCCGTCTACGGCGCCGGCGTCATCGGCCTGGAGCTGGCGCTGGCCCTGCACAGGCTGGGCGTGCGCGTGCACCTGTTCGCGCGCAGCGAGCGCGTCGGCCCGCTGACCGACCCCGAGCTGCAGGCCCTAGCCCGCCGCCTCTTCGGCGACGAACTGCCGCTGACGCTGCATGCCGGCGTACCCGAGCCGGTGCTGGACGGCGAGATGGTGCGCATCGGCGACGAATGCTTCGACGCCCTGCTCTGCACGGCCGGCCGCGAGCCGAACCTGGCTGGCCTCGGCCTCGAGGCGCTGGGCCTGGGCGAGTTGCGGCCGGACCGCCATACCGGCCGGTGTGGCGACAGCCATGTCTTCATCGCCGGCGACGTGAGTGACGACCGCCCGCTGCTGCACGAGGCCGCCGACGCCGGCCGCATCGCAGGCGACAACGCGGCGCGCTGGCCCCAGGTGCACCGGCGCCCGCGCCGTGCGCCGCTGGCCGTCGTCTTCAGCGACCCGCAGATCGCGCTGGCCGGCGCCAGCCATGCCGAGCTGACGGCCGCCGGCCATGCCTTCGACACCGGCCGCGTCAGCTTCGCCGACCAGGGCCGCAGCCGCGTGATGGGGGTCAACCGCGGTGGCCTGCATGTCTACGCAGAGCGCGGCACGGGCCGGCTGCTGGGCGCCGAGATGATCGGCCCGGCCGCCGAGCACCTCGGCCATCTGCTGGCCTGGAGCGTGCAGCGCGGCGACACGGTGCAGCAGATGCTGGACAGCCCCTTCTACCACCCGGTCGTCGAGGAAGGCCTGCGCACCGCGCTGCGCCAGCTGCAGAGCGACCTGCACCTGCCCTCGCCGCCGATCGAGAACTGCCTGGACTGCGACACGTCGGCCGAGGTGGGGGCCTGATCCAGCGGCCTCGGGCCCAGGTTCTTCAGTGCCCCTCGGCGGCCTGCCCGGCCAGCGCCTGCGCGCCCTGCCGCCATCCGCCGCCCAAGGCCTGGAACAGGGCCACGCTGTCGCCGAGATGGGTCGCCTTCGCGCCGGCCCGGGCCAGCCTGGCCTGCAGCAAGGCCTGGCGCGCCGCCAGCCAGGCCGGCCGCGCGGCATAGCCCTGGCTGAACTGCTGCTCGGTCAGCGCCATGAGCCGCTCGGCAGCCGCCACGCTGCGCTGCGCGGCATCGAGTGCCTGGCCGTCGTGTTCCAGCGCATAGAGCGTGTCGGCCACGTTCTGGAAGGCTGTCAGCACGGCGCTCCGATATTGCGCCTGCGCGGCCTCGGCGGCGGCCTCGGCCGCGTGCTTGCGGGCGGTCAAGGCGCCACCCGCGAACAGCGGTTGCGTGAGGCCGGCCACCAGGCCCCAGGATTGATGGGCGGGCGAGATCAGGCTGGACAGGGACGCAGCGCTATAGCCCAGGTTCGCCCCGATCGAGAACTGCGGCAGCATATTGCTCACGCTGACGCCGATCTGGGCATAGGCCGCATGCAACTGCTCGAGCGCGGCCTGCACGTCGGGACGGTACTGCACCAGCTGCGAGGGCAGGACCCGCGGCAAGGGCTGAGGCATCTGCAGGCGGTCCAGGTACCCGGCCGCGCTCTCGTCATCCGTCGCCGCGAACTCGCTGGGCAGGTCTCCACACAGGGTCGACAGCAGATCCCGGGTCTGCTCCAGCTGCTTGTTCAACGGCGGCAGCAGCGCCTGCGTCTGGGCAAGAGCGGCCTCCTGCTGGGCGAGATCCAGCCCGCTGCTGTAGCCGGCCTCCTGCTGGGCCCGGCTGTGCCGCAGCTGCTCCTTGGCCACGCCCAGCGCCTCGTTCACGAGCTGCACCTGGTCCAGCAGCGACTGCTCCTGCAGCACGGCGGCGGCCACATTGCTGGCGATGGTGGTGCGCACGGCGTCGGTCTGGTAGCGCTGGCTGTCGGCACCGGCCTGCAACGACTCCACCTGGCGGCGGTTGCTGCCGAAGACGTCCGGCACGAAGCCCACGCTGAGCTGGGCCGTGTGCAGGTTGTAGAGCGACTGGCCTGAACTCAGCGGGGACGACAGCACGGTTCCAGAGTTCTGCCTGGTCGCGCTGTAGCCCAGCTGAGCGGAGGGGTAGAACAGGCCCCGCTGTGCGTTCACGTTCTCCTGGGCCTGCCGCAGGCTCGCCTCGCCCGCCGCGATGCCGGGGTTGCGCTGCAGCGCGCGCTCGACCAGGGCATCCAGCCGCGCGGAGCCATAGGCCGTCCACCAGCGCGGCTGGGGTGCCGCCGCGTCGCCGGGCACAACCGCGGTGTCCCTGGGCTCGCCGCGCAGATAGCCCGTGGCCTGCGGCGGCGGCGGGGCATGGAAATCGGGGCCCGCCGCGCAGCCCGACAGCGCGGCGACAGCGAACAGTTGAACCGCGCGGAGCAGCGGCTTCGGAAGGTGCTTATCTCGAAACTTCATGATTGCTCCTTCAGGCCAGCGCGTCGCCGCCCAGCCCCTTGCGGCGCTTCTTGAGCTTCACGCGGCGCAGCACGGCCAGCCGCAGCGCGGGCACCACGACCAGCAGGAAGAAGGGGCCGAGGAACATGCCACCGGCGACCACGGTGGCCAGCGGGCGCTGCACCTGGCTGCCGATGCCGTGGCTGATAGCGGCCGGGAACAGGCCGATGCAGGCCGACAGCGCCGTCATCAGCAAGGGGCGCATGCGGTGCATGTAGGCGTCGTAGATGGCCTGCTCGGGCGTGCTGCCGGCAAGCCGGAGTTCCTTGAAGTAGGTCAGGATCAGGATGCCGTCCATGACCGACACACCGAGCAGCGACACGAAGCCGATCACCGCGGAGATGCTGACCACCTGGCCCGAGACGAACAGGGCGAGCACGCCGCTGGCCACCGTGAAGGGCACCGCCACCAGCGCCAGCAGGCTGTAGCCGATGCTGTTGAACAGCGCATAGAGCAGCACCAGGATGAGCACGATCGCGGCCGGAATGAGGATGGCCATGCGGGCCTTGGCCTTTTGAAGCTCCTCGAACTCGCCGGCGTACTCGACCCGGTAACCCTCCGGCAGGGCCAGCTCCTGGCCGAGCTTGGTCTCGATCTCGGCCACGGTGCTGCCCAGGTCCCGGCCGCGCACGCTGAACTTGATCGGGATGTAGCGCTCGTTGCGCTCGTGATAGACATAGGTGGCGCCGGTGTCCAGGCCGATGGAGGCGATGTCCCTCAAGGGCACATAGGCCGTCCCGCTGCCCGTGCTGTAGCCCACGCGCAGGTCGCGAACCCGGTCGAGGCCGGCGCGGGCCGGGCCCGCGTAGCGGACCGACAGGCCGTACTGCCGGTCGCCTTCCAGCACGGTCGTGGCGACGGTGCCGCCGAGCGCTGCCTGCACCACGGCGTTGACGTCGCCGGTGTTGAGGCCGTAGCGCGCGGCCTTGGCGCGGTCGATCTGGATGTTGAGGTTGGGCTGGCCCAGCACGTTGAAGATGCCGAGATCGCCCGCCCCCTGGACCTGCCCCATCAGCGACATGGCCCGGTTGGCGAGCTTTTCGAGCACGACGAGGTCCGGCCCGATGATCTTGACCGAGTTGGCGCCCTTGACGCCGGACAGGCCTTCCTCGACGTTGTCCTGGATGTATTGGGAGAAGTTGAAGCCCACCCCCGGGAACTCGCGCGTCAATCGCTCCTGGAGCTCGTTCACGAGCCTTTCCTTGTCCACGCCCGCCGGCCATTGGTCGAAGGGCTTGAGCGGCGCGAACAGCTCCACGTTGTTGAAGCCCGATGCATCGCTGCCGTCATCCGGCCGGCCGTGCTGGGACACGACCGTGATCACCTCGGGAAAGCTCTGGATGATCCGGCGCATCCGGTTGGCCTTCTCGGTGCCGGCTTCGAGAGAGATGGTGGGGGGCATCGAGGCCCGGATCCACAGATTGCCCTCTTCCAGCGCAGGCAGGAACTCGCTGCCCAGGTGTGCCGCCAGCACCAGCACGCCCACCAGGAAGGCGACCGCGAAGCCGCACATCCAGCGCACATGGCCGAGGGACCAGCGCAGCAGCGGTTCATAGACGCGGTGAATCCACCGCACCAGCCAGGTCTCCTCCTCCTTCACCCGCCGGGGCAGCAGATAGGCCACCAGCACCGGTGTCACGGTGAAGGTCGCCAGCAGTGCACCGGCCAGCGCATAGCCATAGGTGCGGGCCATGGGGCCGAAGATCTGGCCCTCGACGCCCGTCATCAGGAACAGCGGCGAAAAGGCCGCGATGGTGATGACGGTGGAGAACAGGATCGAGTTGTCCACCTGCAGCGCGCTCATGAAGATCATGCGCAGGCGCTGGGTCCAGCCCATGGCCGGGTCGGTCACCATGCCATGAGGCCCGCGCGTCATCGCCCGCAGCGCCTCCACGCGCTGCCGGGGCGTGCGCTGGAAATTGCGGTAGACGTTCTCGACGAGGATGACGGCCGAGTCCACGATGATGCCGAAGTCCACCGCGCCCAGCGACAGCAGGTTGGCCGACTCCCCCGTGAGCACCAGCATGATGATGCTGAAAAACAGCGCGAACGGGATGTTGACGCTGACAATCACCGCGCTGCGCAGGTCCCCGAGGAAGATCCACTGGATGAAGAACACCAGCACGCAGCCGAACACCAGGTTGTGGATAACGGTGTGGGTCGTGACGCCTACGAGCGTCGAGCGGTCGTAATACGGCTCCAGGTGCACGCCCTGGGGCAGGCTGCCGTCGTGGTTGAGCGTGTCGACGGCCGTTTTGACCCGGGCGATCACGTCCTTGGTCTGCATGGTGCGGTTCATGACGACCACGCCGGTGACGACATCGTTGTTGCCATCGCGGCCGGCTTCACCCAACCGGGGGACATTACCGGCGCTGATCTCGGCGACGTCGCGCACGAGCACCGGCTGCCCGTTCTGCTGGCTCAGCACGGTGTTGCCGACATCCTGGATGTCGCGCACCAGGCCGAGCCCGCGCACGTTCACGGATTGCTCGCCCACGCTGACGGTGCGGCCGCCCACGTTGCTGTTCGCGTTCCCAAGAGCCTGTATGACCTGCTGCAGCGTCAAGCCATAGCTCTCCAGGCGGCTGGGCTGGACTTCGACGTGGTACTCCTTTGTGGTGCCGCCCCAGGTCACGATCTGGCTGACGCCCGGCACGGTGAGCAGGCGGCGCTGGACGATCCAGTCCTGGATGCCGCGCAGATCCGTCAGGCTGTAGGTGGCCGGACCCTTGACCTGGTAGCGCAGGATCTCGCCGACCAGGCTGGAGGCCTGGATCTGCGGCTGCACGCCGTTGGGCAGGCTGACGTTCTGCTGCAGGTTGATCGCGGTCTGGGTCAACGCCGACAGATAGTCCACGCCGTACTTGAAGGTCACGCGGACGAAGGAAAGGCCATAGAACGACGTGGAGCGGATGTTGTCCACGCCGAGGGTGGTGGCCAGGCCGATCTCCATGGGGCGCGTGTAGTAGCGCTCCATTTCCTCGGCCGACTGCCCGGCCGATTGGGCGGTGATCTCCAGGATCACCGGCGCCGGGTTGGGATAGGCCTCGACATTCAGTTCGTAGAAGGCCAGCAGCCCGGCCGCCAGGAAGGCCAGCAGCCCCAGCAGGACCATGGGGCGGCGCGTCAGCACAAAGGCCAGCAGGGGACGAAACATCTCGATGCCCCTGCTCAGTTCTGCGCCATCTGCGCCAGGTTGCTCAGGAAGAGCGCCCTGTCTTTCGCGATCCGCTCTCCGGCCTTGAGCCCGTCGACGATCTGCACCGAGCCGTCCTGGGTCATGCCCGTCACCACCTTGCGGCGCGTGAAGCTCTGCCCATCCTTGGTCACCCAGGCGCTGATGCTGCCGTCGCCTTCGCGGGCCAGGGCGTTCTCGGGCACAGCCGGGGCATCACTCGCCGCCTGCAGTTCGATCGTGAACTGCGCCAGCATCTGCGGCCGCAGCAGATGGCCGGCATCTGACACTTCGGCACGCAGGCCGATGCGGTGGGAAGCCGGGTCGGCGACGTCGCCGATGTAGCTCAGGCTGCCCGCGAAACGCTTGGCCGGGTAGGCCGACACGGTCACGGCCAACTTCTGCCCCAGGTGATAGCCGCCGAATTCGGACTCCGGCACGCTGGCCACCATCCAGAGCTTGCGCATGTCCGCCACCATGACGGGCGGATTGCCCGCGCCAGGCTGCACGAGCAGCCCTTCGGCGGCCGAGCGCGCCACCACCCGGCCGGCCAGCGGGCTGCGCACCGGCATCTCGGTGTCCACGCGCCGCGATTTCTCGATCTCGTCGATGTCGGTGCTGCCGAGTCCGAACAGGCCCAGCGTCTTGCGCGCCGCGCGGTAGGCGCCGTCCGCGGCCTGCTGGTCGGCGACGTTCTGCTGCAATTCCTTCTGGGGAATGCTCTGCCCTGCCGCCAGGCCCTGGGCGCGCTGGAGCGTCTGCGAGGTGACCTGCAGGCTGCCCGCGGCCGAGATCAGCGCCGAGGCCGCCTGGGCCAGGTCGGGAATCTGCACCGTGTACAGCACCTGGCCCTTGCGCACCTCATCGCCAGCACGCACCAGCACGCGGCCGATCCGGCCCTGGTAGGGCGAAAACACCTGGACCGCATGATCCTGGTCGAAGTCGATCATCCCGAGCGCCTCGCGCCGCGCCTGGAAGGGCCTGGTTTCGACGGGACCCAGCTTCAGCTCCGTCACCTGGGCGGGATCGAGGCGCACGGTGTCGCCGTTCAGCAGCAGCACGGCGGGAGAAGGGGCGGACGGCGCGGCCTTGGGCGCGTCCTGCAAGCGCAGGAACATCAGCAGGCCCAGGCCGATGACGAGGACGCCAGATGCGACGATACGCAGGGGGCGCCGCTGAAGCAGGCGGGGCGGCCGGGTACGGCCGGCGGACGGGGACAAACGCATGGCGGGCGGGGGCGGTGGTGGCGATGGATCGGCCGCCACTCTAGAAAACCCCAACTGACCGGATGCTGACCATTCGCGCGTACGGCCATTGCATGCGCCCGTCACAATGCCGGCCAACACCCTGCCTCGAGATGCCCGCGATGAAGAAGTTCGCCACCTGGAACGTCAATTCCCTGTCCATCCGCCTGCCCCAGGTGCTAGCCTGGCTGGCCGCGCATCCGGTCGACGCCCTGGTACTGCAGGAGACCAAGCTCACCGACGACAAGTTCCCGACCGCCGACTTCGGCGCAGCGGGCTGGCAGGTGCAGTGGTTCGGTCAGAAGACCTACAACGGCGTCGCGCTGATCAGCCGCGAGCCGGCCACCGACGTCGTCAAGAACATCCCCGGTTTTGCCGACGAGCAGGCCCGCGTCATCGCCGGCACGGTCGGCGGCGTGCGCGTCATCGGCGGCTATTTCCCCAACGGTCAGGCGCCGGACAGCGACAAGTTCGTCTACAAGATGGGCTGGCTGGACGCGCTGCGTGGCTGGGTCGGCGGGCAGCTGTCGGCGCATGAGCAGCTCGTGCTGATGGGCGACTACAACATCGCCCCCGAGGACCGCGACGTCTACGACCCGGTGGCCTGGGCCGGCCAGATCCACTGCACGCCCGAGGAGCGGGCACAGTTCCAGCAGCTCATCGAGCTGGGCCTGACGGACGCCTTCCGCCTTTTCGAGCAGCCGGCCAAGAGCTGGAGCTGGTGGGACTACCGCAATCTGGCCTTCCGCAAGAACCAGGGCCTGCGCATCGACCACATCCTCGTCAGCGCAGCGCTGAAGGGCCGGGTCACGGCATGCGAGATCGACAAGCTGCCGCGCAAGAACGAGCGCCCGAGCGACCACGCGCCGGTCGTCGTGACGATCAACGGCTAGAGGACACGCCGCCCCTCACCCGCAGGGCGCGAGCTGCAATCCACCGCCGCGCCGCCTATCTGTGTCCTCTCGCCGGCGATCGTCGGGGGATGCATTCGGGCGCGTGAGGCCCTCACTGCCCCCCTCCCGCAGCGGCGTCGATGTGTGGGGGTAGCCATGGCCTTTCGAAACGCAGCCGTCGTCCTGTTCTGCTCGCTCGCCATGGGCAGCGGGGCCTGTGCCGACGCGATCACCGACTGGAACGAGACCGCCTGCGACGCGAGTGCCAAGCTCGGGCCCGGGGCGCCGGGGCACCGGGCGATGGCCGTCGTCCAGGTCGCCGTGTTCGAGGCCGTCAATGCCATCGAACCTCGCTACCAGCCCTATCTGGAGCGGGTGCCGGCGCCACCGGGCGCATCCGTGGACGCGGCCGTCGCGGCGGCCAACCGCAGCGTTCTTATGGCCTTGATCCCCGCCGAGAAGGCGGCCGTCGAATCGGCCTACCGGGCGGCGCTGCAGGGCCTGCCCGACGGTGCGGCCAAGGCAGACGGCATCGCCGTCGGTGAGAAGGCCGCGGCACTGGTGCTGGCGCGGGCCGCGGCCGACGGTGCGAACGGCCCGGACAACTATCAGTGGCAGACCGTGCTCGGCCGCTACGTGCCGACGGTGATCCCGGCCGCCCCCACCTGGCCGCGGCGCAAGCCATGGATCATGGACAGCGCCAGCCAGTTCCGGCCGGGGCCACCACCCGACCTCGCCAGCGAGACCTGGGCACGCGACCTGCAGGAGGTGCGCCTGCTCGGCGGCAGGAACAGCACCGCGCGCAGCGCCGCGCAGACCGACATCGCCCGGTTCTGGGAGGAGACCCGTCCGCTCGTCTACCACCCCTTGCTGCGCGCGGTGGCCCGGATGCCCGGCCGCAGCGTCACGCAGAACGCGCGCCTGTATGCGGCTGCATCGATGGCGATGGACGATGCGCTGATCGCCGTCTTCGATGCCAAGTACACGTACAACTTCTGGCGTCCGATCACGGCGATCCGGATCGAGCATCAGGCCGGCCATGCGAAGTCGGAGGCCGACCTGGGCTGGACGCCGCTGATCCCCACGCCCATGCACCCCGAATACCCTTGCGCCCACTGCGTGGTGTCGGGGGCGCTGGGGGCCGTGATCCGGGAGGAACTGCAGGGCCAACCACCCCCCAGGCTCAGTTCGACCAGCCCGGCCGCGCCGGGCATGACCCGCGAGTGGGGCAGCGTCGATGCCTTCATGGAGGAAGTCCGCCTGGCACGCATCTACGACGGCGTGCACTACCGCAATTCGACCGTCGAGGGGAGCAAGCTGGGCATGGCCGTGGGCAGGCTGGTGCAGCAGCGCTTCGGGGCGCCGGCAGGCGGGCGTCAGTAAGGCGGGCCTAGATTGCGTCGAGCCCGGCCTGCAGCTGCTCGAAGAACCGCCCGACGTGCACGCCGTCGCACAGCGCATGGTGCACATCGACGGCCACCGGCATCAGCAGCCGGCCGGCCACGGCCTTGAAACGACCGAAGGCGACCTTGGGCCGGTCGTCGCCGGCGCCACGCGCATGCGTGAACGCGGTGAAGGCGAACCAGGGCAGCGCCGTCATGTGCACCAGCGTCTGCTCGCTCACGTCGCCGGGCTCGTCGCCGGCGAACAGCGAGCCGCTGGCGCGGCGCACGCGCGCGAGGCCGGCCTTGCCGTGTTCCGCGAAGGCGGCCAGCGAGGCCTCGCGCGGCAGCGTCAGGAAGCCGAAGCTGCCGTCATCGCGCAGCACCGTGGTGCTGGCATGGATGACGCCGAACTCGCGCACGCCGCGCCCGCCGTCGATCATCGTCTGGCGCATCGCATCGATGCCGTTGGCGGCCTCCAGCGCCGCGTGGTGATAGGCCAGCCAGGGCGTCGCGCCATGCGGCGCGGCGCGCTCGCGCAGGCCGGTCACGTCGACGTCGGCGGTGACGCTGAAGGCCGGCTGGGCCATCGCCCGGAAATGCTGCAGTGCCGCACGGCGCGGCCAGGATTCGAGAGGGATTTCACGGTCTTGCATGGCAGGCTGATGTGCGTTCGCCGAGGGTTGCGCAGGATCAAACTTTGCTGAGATTCAGTCGCGCATGCTCGCACGTCAAAGAGGATCCCCATGAGATTGCAAGCCGCCACCCAGCGCGAATACCCCTTCCCGACCGGCCAGTTGCTGGTTTCCACGACCGACCTCAAGGGCCGCATCCTGCACGCAAACGCGGTCTTCGTCACCACCAGCGGCTATGCGCTGGACGAGCTGATGGGCCAGCCCCACAACATCCTGCGCCACCCGGACGTGCCCGAGGAGGCCTTCCGCGACATGTGGGCCACCATCCAGGCCGGCCGGCCCTGGTCCGGCATCGTGAAGAACCGGCGCAAGAACGGCGACCATTACTGGGTGCTGGCCAACGTGACGCCGCTTCTCGACGGCGGCCGGCCGGTGGCCTATCTGTCGGTGCGCTCGCAGCCGACCCGTGCGCAGATCGACGCGACGGCGAAGCTTTTCGCACTGATGCGCGACGAGGCGCGTACCGGCAGGCTGCGCCATCGACTGAAGTCGGGCGAGCTGGTGCGCACGGGCATGGCCGGCGCCTGGGCCGGGCTGTGGCATCGCGCGCCTTGGCTGGGCGAGGCATCGGCCTACGCCGCCGTGGCCGTGCTGAGCACGCTGGCCTATGCGCAGGCCGGTCCCTGGGCGGCGCTGGGCTCGGCCCTGCTTGCCGGCAGCGCCCTCGCCGCCTGGCGCGATGGCAGCCGGCGCGCCGGGCTGGGCCGGGTGGAGGCCTATGCCAACGCGCTGGCGGCGGGCGACCTCGCCGCCACGCTGGAGCGCAGCGGCCGGCCGCAGTTGCGCGGGCTGGAGGCGTCTCTGGACCAGGTCGGCGTCAACCTGCGCGCGATGGTGACCGACACGCGCAAGGAAATCGAGCGCATCCGCAGTGTCAGCAACGAGATCGCCCAGGGCAACCGCGACCTGGCCGGCCGCACCGAGGCCCAGGCCGCCAGCCTGCAGCAGACGGTGGCCAGCATGGAGCAGATTGCCACGACGGTGCGCGACACCAGCAGCGGCACGCAAGCGGCCAACGGCGTCGTGGGCGAGTTGCACGAGGTGTCGCGCCACAGCGCCGAGGTCGTGCACTCGGTGACCGACACGATGGGCGGCATTGCCGGTTCGTCGAACCGCATCGGCGAGATCGTGCAGCTCATCGACAGCATCGCCTTCCAGACCAATCTGCTGGCGCTGAACGCGGCCGTCGAGGCGGCTCGCGCGGGCGAGCATGGCAAGGGCTTCGCCGTCGTTGCGGGCGAGGTGCGGGCGCTGGCCCAGCGCAGCTCGCTGGCCGCGCGCGAGATCAAGTCGCTGATCGACGATTCGACGCGCCGCGTGCAGGCCGGCGAGGCGCAGACGCGCACCGCACGGGAGAGCATCGACGCGACGTTGTCGAAGGTGGAGGCCTTCACCGCGCTGATCGGCAACATCGACAGCGCCGCGGCGGCGCAGATGCGCGGCGTGGCCGAAGTGCATGGCGCGATCCGTCAGCTCGACGGGATCACGGACCAGAACGCGGCGATGGTGGAGCAGCTGGCGCGCTCGGCCACGCAGATGCTGGACGACACGGCGCAAGTGGCCGCGGCGCTGCGCGTGTTCCGCCTCGCCGCCAACGAGACGCGGGCCATGCCCGATGCGGTCGACCTGCGGCGCACGGCCAAGCAGGCCTGATGCGAGCTGGTGTCAGTCGTGCGGAGCGGGCTGGCGCATGCCGAAATCGTAGAGCGCCCGCTTGAGCTCCTCGGTGCGCTCCTCGCCCAAGTCGGCGAGCAGGCGATGGGACGGCGTGCTGCGGATCTGGCCGATCTGGTGATAGCCCAGGGTCTTCGCGTAGATCAACGTACGCGAGGTCAGCGGCAGGCATTCGAGCGGTGCCTGATCGGCGAGGCTCAGCAGCCGGGCATAGGTCGCATCGGAGATGGCCACGATATTTGCACTGAGCTGCTTGGGAGGCGGCCGGGAACCTGTTCTACGCGGGGGCCGCAACGGATGCGCCAAGGGTGAGGAGCTCGTTGTCTGGAGCCGGTCACCTGGGGCATCCGTTGCGGGCCGCGTCGGGTTCTCGCCGTGTGGGGCGGGAGGTTCAGCCGCCGAGACGGGGCAGACCGAGGATTTCGTAGACGAGGTCGATGATCTTCATGGGGTACTCCAGCGACAGTGGAAGACAACTTGCTGGGTCCGGACTGTCCCTGTTTTCAGCTTCCCGGTAACCTAGCAAGTCTTCCAGGTTGTCTGCGCGGAGCGCCTCAAAGCAAGCCCGCGGCCACGCACTTCAGCACCGCCTGGTGCTTGGACTTCACGTCCAGCTTGCGCATCGCGTTGCCGAGATGGAAGTTCACCGTCTTCTCGCTCATGCCGAGGATGACGCTGACCTCCCAGGCCGTCTTGCCCTGGGAGGTCCAGCTCAGCACATCCAGTTCGCGCTTGGTCAGCCTGGGCAGGTCGTCCTTGCTGATCCTGGGGCTCAGCAGCCGGTCCGCGGCGGTCAGCGCATGTGCGGCCAGCAATTGCAGACCGGCCACCATCTGCATCAGTCGCGGGCCAGACTCGGGCAGCGCCTCGTCTCGGTCCACACCGAGCAGGAAAACCTTGTCGCCCGGCAGGTGCAGCTTGACCGCAATGCCGGTCTTGTAGCCGTAGGGCGCCTGCATCTCCCAGAGCTCACCCGCACCTGCGGCGACGTAGGTCTGCTGGTCGTAGGCCACCGGCACCGACTGCGTCATCAGCTTCATCATGACCGGGTCCCGACGCGCGTCGCCGAGATCCTTGGCCGCGGCCAGATAGCCCTCCGGCGTATTGCCCAGCGACGTGATCCTTACGTCGGCGTCCTGCAGCAGGCCACGCATCAGCACGCCCGAAATGATGGGAAAGCCCAGTGCCTCGGCCGTCTTCACCAGCCGCCGTTCGAAGCTGGTGAAGTCCTCGCTCAGGCCGACGTCGATCAGCTGCTGGTAGTTCATTTCGGGCTGGGCCATACCTGTCAAGTCTGCCAGCTTGTTCCGGGTCCGGCATGACCGGAGACTGCGCGCCGATCACGATTTACACCCCGAAAGGCGCTTGCATGTCGACCCTGATCCATCTCCCCGAGGGCAGCATCTGCTGGCCGGTTGCGGCACTGTCGGGCGCCGCTCAGGATGTCCGGCACGCCCAGACCCGTGTGCATCTGGCCCGCAGCGGCGAGCGTCGTGCCGGCGGCACGACGCGCTGGGAGCGCTGCTACGCCGATGCCTGCGCCTGGCTGGAGTGGGATTGGGTCGAGCTCGACGAGGGCACCGTCGTGCAGGCCGACCCGCTCAACGTGCGCTGCAACGTGCTGCTGCTGGACGAGCATCAGCGGCCTCTGCTGTCTTCGCGCCGCCGCGCGATGCTGGCCACTCTGGTCTATCTGCTGCCTTGGCAGGGGCCGGTGCTGGACAAGCTGCGCGGCCTGGAGGCGCCACGCCGCGTCGCCCGTGCCGCGCAGCGCCTGGCTGCCTGAACCTGGGTGACAGCAGGGGGCGGCGCGTTTACGCAGAATCGGCGGCTTCTTCCACGAAGCCGCCACCATGACAGCATCCAATCCCGACGCCACCCTCGCGCAATGGCAGGCCGAAGAGGCCGCCCTGCTGGCTCGCCAACGCCCTGAACCAGGCCTCGCCTCACGCGAGATGCTGGCAGGCAAGACCGGCCTGCAGCAGATGCAGGCCATGGTCGACGGGCTCGCGCCCCGCGCGCCGATCAGCCAGACGCTGGACTTCCTGCTGATCTCGGTCGCCGACGGTGAGGCCATCTTCCAGGGCCGGCCGCAGTTCAGGCACTACAACCCGCTGGGCAGCGTGCACGGCGGCTGGTTCGCGACGCTGCTGGACTCGGCGCTGGGCTGCTCGGTGCACACGACGCTGCCCGTGGACCGTGGCTACACGACGCTGGAGTTCAAGGTCAACCTCGTGCGTGCGCTGAGCGACAGGGTGCCGCTGGTGCGCGCCATCGGCCGCGTCGTGCACCGCGGCCGCCAGGTGACGACGGCCGAAGCCACGCTGGTCGGCCACGACGGCAAGCTCTACGCGCATGCCAGCACGACCTGCCTGCTGCTCGATCTACCGCAGGGCTGAAGCCTCGGCGGCGAGCCGGGTGATGCGCGCCCAGTCCTTGGCGTCGACGGCATCCTGAGGCGTGAGCCAGGAGCCACCGCAGACCTTGACGTTGGGCAGATTCAGGAAGTCGGGCGCCGTCTGCAACGAGATGCCGCCGGTGGGGCAGAAGGCCACGTCCGGAAAGGGGCCGGCCAGGGCCTTCAACAGGTTCACGCCACCGACCGCGACGGCCGGGAAGAGCTTCAGGAAGCCGTAGCCGGCCGCGTTGGCCTGCATGACCTCGGAGGCGGTGGACACGCCGGGCAGCAGCGGCAGGCCGTGCTGTTGGCAAGCTGAGCCGATGGCCTCGGTGAAGCCGGGGCTGACGCCAAACCGGCAGCCGGCGTTCTTCGCGTTGGCCACGTCCTGCGGGCTGCGCAGCGTGCCGGCGCCGACGATGGCGCCCGGCACCTTGGCCATGGCTTCCATGGCCTGAAGCGCAACCGGCGTGCGCAGCGTCACCTCGAGCACCTTGACGCCGCCGGCCACCAGGGCCTCGGCCAGCGGCACGGCGTCTTCCAGGCGCTGGATGACGATGACGGGAATGACGGGGCCGTGGCTGGCCAAGCTGAGGGTTTCAAGCATGAAGTCAATTTCTGAATCAGTGGGTGCCAGAGCTACTCGCTTCGCTCGGGCGGTCTGGCACTCCAGGTCTTACAACCAGGTGACGGCGCCTTCCTCGGCGCTCAGGACGTTGCGGCGCAGGCCGGCGAAAAGCTCGCGGCCCAGGCCGTGGCCGTTGACGTCGGCCTCGTCGGCGCTGAGCCGGGCCAGCTCGCGGGCGTCGAACTCGGCCTCGGGCACGCGGGCCTGCAGCGTGCCGGCGACGCCGTCCACGCGCACGACGTCGCCGTCACGCAGGCGGGCGATCGGGCCTCCAGCCAGCGCCTCGGGGCTGACGTGGATGGCCGCCGGCACCTTGCCCGAGGCGCCGCTCATGCGACCGTCGGTGACGAGGGCAACCTTGAAGCCCTTGCCCTGCAGCACGGCCAGCGGCGGCGTGAGCTTGTGCAGCTCGGGCATGCCGTTGGCGTGCGGGCCCTGGAAGCGCACGACGACGACGACGTCTCGCTCCAGCTCGCCGGCTTTGAAGGCGGCCAGCATGGCTTCCTGCGTCGTGAACACGCGGCAGGGAGCCTCGACGATGTGGCGGTCCTCGGGCACGGCCGACACCTTGATGACGGCACGGCCCAGGTTGCCGGCCAGCAGCTTGAGGCCACCGGTGGCACTGAAGGGAACGGCGGCGGTGCGCACGACTCCGTCGTCGCCGCTGGCGGCCGGCATGGGCTCGCGCAGCACCTCGCCGCCCTGCCCCACCGCACGGGGCACGAAGGCGTAGGGGCGCAGACTGTTGCCGGCGACGCTGAGCACGTCCTCGTGCATCAGGCCGGCATCCAGCAGCTCGCGGATGACGAAGCCGGGGCCGCCGGCGGCCTGGAACTGGTTCACGTCGGCACTGCCGTTGGGGTAGACGCGGCTCAGCAGCGGCACGACGGCCGAAAGCTCGGAGAAATCGCTCCAGTCGATCAGGATGCCGGCAGCACGGGCGACGGCGACCCAGTGGATCAGGTGATTGGTCGAGCCGCCGGTGGCCAGCAGCGCCACCATCGCGTTGACGATGCAGCGCTCGTCCACGACGTGGCCGATGGGCTTGGCGGCCTGGCCGGCCACGCGGCCGGAGATGTTCAGCGCGGTGGCGACGGCCTCGCGGGTGAGCGCCGTGCGCAGCTCGTCGTGCGGGTGCACGAAGGCGCTGCCAGGCGTGTGCAGGCCCATGGCCTCGAGCAGCATCTGGTTGCTGTTCGCCGTGCCGTAGAAGGTGCAGGTGCCGGCCCCGTGGTAGGCGGCGGACTCGCTCTTCAGCAGCTCGTCGCGACCGACCTTGCCCTGGGCGTAGAGCTCGCGCACCTTTGCCTTGTCGCTGTTGGAGATGCCCGAGCTCATCGGCCCGGCCGGCACGAAGACGCAGGGCAGATGGCCGAAGTGCAGCGCACCGATCAAGAGGCCCGGCACGATCTTGTCGCAGATGCCCAGCAGCAGCGCCGCGTCGAAGACGTCGTGGGTCAGCGCGATGGCCGTGCCCATCGCGATGGTGTCGCGCGAGAACAGGCTCAGCTCCATGCCCGGCAGGCCCTGAGTGACGCCATCGCACATGGCCGGCACGCCGCCGGCCACCTGCACGGTGGCGCCCAGGCGATGCGCCTCGGCGCGGATCTGGGCCGGGTAGCCCTCGTAGGGCTGGTGGGCCGACAGCATGTCGTTGTAGGCCGTGACCAGCCCCAAGTGGGGCGCCTTCTCGGCGACGATGCGCAGCTTGTCGTTGGCCGGCAGGGCCGCGACCGCATGGGCGACGTTCGCGCAGCCCATGCGCTCGAAGCCGCGCTGGCGGCCGTTCATCCTGGCGATGCGGGCCAGGTAGTCGCCGCGCAGCTTGGCGCTGCGCTCGCGGATGCGGTCGGTAACTCGGGTCAGTGTGGCGTGCATTCGGGTCTCCTGGGCCTGGATTCTGTAACTTGCCCTCTGGAATTTAGGTAACCATATTACTTGGCCGCAGGGCAGCGTGGGTTACGGCCTGGGTACCTCGCGTGACAAGATGATGGGCGATGTCGTCACACGCATTGAATATTCCGCACGGCCCGACGCGCAGCGCCCATCTGCTGCAGCGCACGGCCGCCGAATGGCGGGCCAGCGGCGATGACCTGCTGCTGTTCGCCTACGGCTCGCTGATCTGGCGCCCGGATTTCGACTATGCCCAGGCATTGCCGGCCCGGGTGCTGGGCTTTCACCGCGTGCTGCGCATGCGCTCGCGCACGAACCGTGGCTCGCCACAGGAGCCGGGCCTGGTGCTGGCCCTGGTGTCGGGTGGCAGTTGTCGCGGCCTGGTCTACCGCGTGCCGCGTGCCGCCGGCGAGGGTGTGCTGGTGCAGCTCTGGGACCGGGAGATGCCCAACGGCGTCTACGAGCCACGCTGGCTGAACTGCGAGACGCCCGCCGGGCGGCAGCGGGCACTGGCCTTCACGCTGTCGCGCCAGAGCCCGAGCTGGACCGGCCCGCTGCGCGAGCCCGAGCTGCTGCACATCTTCCGCCATGCCCGGGGCCGTTACGGCACGACACTGGACTATCTGCTGCGCACCGTCCAGGGCTTGCGCGAGCACGGCATCCGCGACGCCGAGTTGGAGCGCCAGGCGCACCTGGCCGCGCGCCACGGACTGTGCGCGCCGCCCTGACCCAGGCCCTCAGCTGCGCAGGCGAGCGAGATCTTCGGCGGTGTCGACGTCGATGTGCACGCCGGGGTCGTCCACCTCGATGGGCTGGGCGGCGTAGCGGGCCACGATGCGCCGGGCACCCTCGTCGCCGCTCAGGGCCACCAGCTCGGAATAAAGCTCGGTGCCGAAACCGACCGGATGGCCCTGGATGCCGCGGTACTGGGCGTAACAGACGGGGTAGCGCTCCAGGCCTTCGGCCACGGCCATGATGGTGGCGGGCCGCACCAGCGGCATGTCGGCCGGCAGGATGAGCCAGCCATCGGCATCGCCCGTGGCACTGACACCGGCAACGATGGAATGTCCCATGCCGACGGGCTGAAGCCGCCCCTGGGCATCGCGTTCGGGCAGGGTCACGATATCGCGCGCCGCGACGAGCTGGTGCACGGCCGGGGCCAGGGCCGGCGTCGTCACGACGACGACGGGAAGCCGCGTGGCAATGGCATGGCGCAGGCTGCGCGCGAGCAGGGTTTCCGCACCGGACGCGCCGCCCAGGTTCTGCTCGAGCTTGTGGCCCGGGCCGCGGAAGCGCGAGCCGCGTCCTGCGGCCAGCACGACGACGGCGGGGCGTCGTTTCATCATTCGGTGGTCGTCCTTGGCAATCCCTTGCGGCAGGGCATTTCGGCCTTTGCTGCGGTGCCACAAGCATGCCGAGCGGCCCTGCGCTTGAAACTGGGAGGTTCACTTAAGGGAAGGTCTGCATACTTCGGTCCTATGAGCAAGTTGAGCGAATTCCGAAAGAGTTACGAACTGGGCGAGCTGGACGAGGATCAGGCCTCGGACGGCCCGCTGGCCCTCTTCAACCGCTGGATGGACGAGGCCATCGCCCACGATGTGTCCGAACCGACAGCGATGACCGTGGCCACCGTGGGCGCCGATGGACGGCCTTCGACGCGCGTCGTGCTGCTCAAGGGCTGCGATGCACGCGGCATGGTCTGGTTCACGAACTACGAAAGCCGCAAGGGCCAGGAGCTGGCACACAGCCCCTACGCCGCCTTGCAGTTTCACTGGGTGGAGATGGAGCGCGTCGTGCGCATCGAGGGCCGGGTCGAGAAGACCTCAGCCGAGGAGTCGGACGACTACTTCAGGAGCCGGCCGCTGGATTCGCGGCTCGGAGCCTGGGCCTCGCCGCAGAGCCGAGTCATCAGCTCGCGCGCCGTGCTGGTGGCCAACGCCGCCAAGGCGGCGGTCCAGCATGGCCTGAACCCCGAACGGCCGCCGCATTGGGGCGGCTATCGCCTGCTGCCGGATCGTTTCGAGTTCTGGCAGGGGCGCCGCTCGCGGCTGCACGACCGGCTGGTCTTCAGGCTCGATGCCGGCGCCTGGGTCCGCGAACGGCTTGCGCCTTAATTAATTGACGGCGTCGCCCTCGTCGACACGGTAATAGAGGCCGTAGGGGTCGTCGGTCAGCACGGCCAGTTGGCCTTCGACGACGACCGGCTCCAGCGTGTAGCGCACGGGCTTCTTCGTGCGCACCTCGACAAGGCCTTCGGGGCCGGCCGGCACGCAGAAGGCGCAGGTCGTCGGCACCGAGGACAGCAGGAAGTGCTGCTGCTTGTCACCCGCCTCCAGCGGCATCATGAAGCCCTGCACCTTGACCGTCCTGCGATCCAGCGCCTGCACAGCGGCCGGGAAGGTCGGCACGATCTTCTTCTTCTCGGCCTTGGCCGTAACCTGGGACAGCAGCTTCCAGGACACGATGTCGCTGCGCTCCTCGAGCGGCTTGAAGGGGCTGCGCGGGTCGTGATAGCCGGGGCCTTGGCCGATGGCGGGCGAAACCTGGGCCATCACGGCGGTGGAGACCGAGAGAAGAGCTGCAACGAGAAATTTCATGGCTTAGGTGGCGTTCGCCAATACGAATATCGAGATTCTCCGCCCCCACCGCTGTGAGCACCAAAGCCCGCGCTCAGCGCAGGGCTCCATCGCGCGGAAGCCGAGGATCCGGCTTTCCCGATCCTGCGGCCTCGCCCCCTTGAGGGGGCCGGCGAAGCCGGTAGGGGGTGGGACGTTCAACGCGGAGCTTGCAGCAGAGTCGTGACGTCCAGGCGATAGGCCCGCCAGGCCGGCCAGGCGGCGGCCAGCAGTGCGAGGCCGCCAGCCAGCAGCGGCACCAGCCATTCCGCCTCGCTCCAGCCCAACGCGCCCAGCCGCAGCGACTGGCGCTCGGCCAGCAGCCGTTCCAGCACCGCAACCAGGCCGTGGCCAGCCGCCAAGCCCAGCACGGCGGCCAGGCCGGCCAGCAGCAGGGCTTCCAGCGCGATCAGAGCCGCGACACGGCGAGCCGGTGCGCCCAGCATGCGCAGCATGGCCAGGTCACCCTGGCGCGCGCGCACCGCGTGCAGCAGCGCAACCCAGACCGACAGCCCCGCCGCGGCCAGCAGCACGAGGCCGAAGCCACGGAGCACCTCGGTACCGGCACCGACGAGGCGCATCAGCCGGGCCGTTTCCAGCGCCGGCGCGGCGGACTGCAGGCCGTCCTGCGCATTGACCCAGCGCGGCAGCATCACGGCCGCCAGCGGGCTGCGGTAGCGCACCAGGGCCAGCGTGATCTCGCGCCTGTCGTCGGCTGCCTCGTCATGGGCCTCGCCGGCATGGTGCTCCTCGTGCACCTGCCAGACCGAGGCCAGGTCGGTCAGCACCAGGCGGTCCAGCACGCTGCCCGATTCGGCCAGCACGCCGACGACCTCGAAGAGATGGTCGCCATGGGCACCGCCGCCCTCGGCCAGGCCATGGCTGCCGGCGAAACGGTCGCCGACCTTGAGCCCGCTGACGTGGGCCACCTCGGCGCCCAGCACGGCCTGCATGGGCTTCGTCCAAAGCGCTCCCTGCCCCAGCCGGCCGCCGTAGAGGTCGACATAGTCCGGCGTCGTGCCGGCAATGCGGTAGCCGCGGAAGGAGTCGCCCAGCGACAACGGCACGGCCTGGGCCACCAGCGGCTGCTTCTTCAGCAGCGCCAGCGTCGCCAGCGGGATGTTGCCGGTCGGCGCATCGAGGTGGAAGACGCCGGCCAGCATGATCTGCATCGGGCTGCCCTTGGCACCGACGACGAGGTCGATGCCCGCCAGGTCGCGCCTGAGCCCGGCCTCGACCTGGGCGCTGGCGCGCAGCACGAAGGTCACGGCCGCGAGGCCAAGGGTCAGCAGCAGCAGGTTCAGCGCCGTCGTCAGCGGGCTGGACCAGAGATAGCGCCAGGCGAGGCGGATCACAGGCTCAGCTCCGAAACGTCGTCCCGCCCGCCCAGGGCCTCGACGACGCGGGCGTCATGGCTGGCGATGACCAGCGTGCAGCCCTCGCGCTCGGCCGCGTCCAGCAGCAGGGCCAGCATGTTCACGGTGTGCTCGTCGTCCAGGTTGGCGCTGGGCTCGTCGGCCAGCAGCAGGCGCGGCCGGCGCATCAGCGCGCGGGCCAGCGCCACGCGCTGGGCTTGGCCGACGCTGAGCTGGTGCGGCCGGCGGCCGGCCAGGCCGGCGATGTCCAGCGCGTCGAGCAGCTCGGCCGCGCGGGCCGGGTCGGCGCCCTGCCCTGCGGCCAGGGCCGGCAGGGCGAGGTTTTCGGCCACCGTCAGCGCCTCGCTCAGGTGCAGGCGCTGCGGCACGACGCCCAGCGTCGCACCCCGCCAGGCGTCCAGTTCGCGCGGGCTCAGGGCCGCGAGCTCGGTGCCGGCCACCTCCAGCCAGCCCTGCTGCACGCGCAGCAGGCCGGACAGCAGGGCCAGCAGCGTCGACTTGCCGGAGCCCGAGGCGCCGCGCAGCAGCAGGTGCCGGCCGTGGCCCAGCGCGAAGTCGGCATAGCGGATCGCATGTTCGGCGCCGGCGTAGTGGTGGGCCAGCCCCTGCCAGGCCAGCATCACTTCACGAGCCGCTTGAAGCTGGCCAGGAATTTGTCCACCTTGCCGGCGACGACGAAGGCGCAATAGCCCTGCTCGGGGTTGCGGGCGTAGTAATGCTGGTGGTAGGCCTCGGCCGGGTGGTAGTTGGTCTCGGGCAGCAACTCGGTGACGACACGGCCAGCGTGGTGCTCGTTGGCCTCGCCCAGCACCTCGGCCGCCAGTTGGCGCTGAGCCTCGCCATGCCAGTAGATGCCGGAGCGGTACTGCGTGCCGGCATCGGCGCCCTGGCGGTTTAGCGTCGTCGGGTCGTGGATGGTGAAGAAAACTTCGAGCAGCTCGCGCAGCGAGACCACGGCGGGGTCGAAGTCGATGCGCACGACCTCGGCATGGCCGGTATGGCCGCTGCAGACCTGCTCGTAGTTGGGGTTGGCGGCCTGGCCGTTGCTGTAGCCGTTCTCGACCTGGTGCACGCCGCGCACCCGCTCGTAGACGGCCTCCAGGCACCAGAAGCAGCCGCCGGCCAGGGTGATGCGTTCGAGATTGCTTGCGGTCATGGGCGTCTTTCAGTGGGCACCGAGGGACATTTCGACGTGGGGATGCCAGCCGGCGGCGCAAGCCCCGTCGCAGAGCTTGGGGGCGGCCAGGAAGACGCGGGCGTTCGGTGCACCGCGCGCCAGCAGTGCATCCCGCACGGCCACGGCCCGGGCCACGGCGAGCTGGCGCAGGGCCTCGGCGTCGACCGCATAGTTGGCCAGCAGCAGCGCGCGCATCTGCTCGGGCGGCAGGTCCTTGGCCATGCCGATGAGGTTCCGAGGCTTGTTGGGCAGCTTGGTGGCCTGGTAGAGGCGCTTGAGCGCGTCGGCCGGCGTGCCCGCGTTCTCGGCCTTCAGCGCGTTGTCCAGCCGCTGCTCGCGGATGGCGGCGGCCTCGGCGCTGGGATCGGCCCATCCGGTCAGCGTCAGCTGCACGCCGGGCTTGTCGGTCAGCAGCTGGGCAATGCGGTCGAGCTTGGCCGTGTCTCCCAGTTCGGCACCGCCGGGCGCGAAGGCGATTTCGGCCTCCTCGGGCGCGTCACTGCCCATGAACAGCGAGAAGGGCGAGGTCAGCGCCTTGCCGATCAGGTTCAGGATGAGCTTCCAGACGATGCCGCCGACGCTGAACTGCGGGTCGTTCAGCGAGCCGCTGATGGGCAGGTTGACGTCGATGACGCCGTTGCGGTCCTTCAGCAGCGCAACGGCGAAGCGCACCGGCAGCGTCGTCGCGTCGGGGCTCTCGACCTTGTCGCCGAAGGTCAGCTGGTTGAGGATGATCTGGTTGCTGGCGCTCAGGGAGCCGCCGGGCTCGATCTTGTAGTGCAGCTTGGTCGACAGCTTGCCGCGCTCGATCGCATAGCCGGCGTATTTGCCGGCATAGGGCGACAGCGGCGCGAGCTCGATGTCGGTGGCGTTGGCGGCAATGTCCATGGCCAGCGGCGCGCCCGGCTTCAGCTGCCCGTCGATCTCGAGCAGTCCGGTGCCGGCCACCTTGCCGCGCAGCGTCAGCGGCGCCATCGCGGGGCTGGCCGACGAGAACGCGCCGAGCGAGCCCTGCAACTCGCTGAGGCGGGCGCTGTAGTGCGGGCGCACGAAGCGGTCGTTGAAGTCGACGAAGCTGCGGTTCACGCGGATGCGCTCGACGGCGAACTCGGGCGGCGGGCCCGATGCCGCAGGCGCCGACGCTGCTGCAGCGGCGGCTTCGGCCGGGCCGATGTCGCGCAGGTTGAAGCGCCCCTCCTCGCTGACGATGAGGCGGGCATAGGCCTCGTCCAGCACGGCCTCGCGCACGGCCAGCTTCGGCGGCGCACCGGGCAACAGCGCGAGCTTCAGACCGTCGAGCTGCAGGGCCTGCCAGCTCAGCAGGTCTTCGCCGACGACGCGCTGGCCATCGATGGAGCGCGCCTGCTGCACGGCCAGCGGCCCCAGGCGCAGGTCGCCGTCCACGCCGGCCTGCCAGCCGGAGGCCTGGCGGGCGGCGCTGACATCGGCCTTCAGCCCCAGCTCGGCGCGCTGCAGATGCAGGCCCCAGGCCGGGTCCAGGTAGGCGTTGAAGAGCTGCAGCGGCAGGGCCTTGGCCTGCACCTTGCCGCGCGTCGACAAGGGTGCGAGGCCGACGCGGCCATTCCATTGCAGGCTGCCGGCGCTGGCGGCAATGGGCTGGTCATTGGCGCCCAGCGCTGCGAGTCGGGCCGACAGCTGGGCCTGCACCGGCGCGGCCGACGGCCAGGCCAGCGCGCCGAGCTGCAGTTGCAGCGGCTCGACCACCACGGCCACCGGCGCCACGCCCTCGGGTACGGCAGCATCGCGCCAGCGCAATGCGCCGCGTTCGACGGCGAGGCCGGCCAGCCGCACGGTCCAGGCCGGGCCGGAGGACCTGGCAGTGGACGCACCTTCAGCGGGCAGCAAGGCGGCGATGCTCAGGCGCCCGTCATGCTCGCGGGCGAGCTGGGCCCGCGGCGCGTCCAGCTTCAGCCGGCCCAGGCGGAGCGCGTGGCGGCCGGGCTCGACCTCGGCCTGGTCGAGCTCGGCGCTGGCCAGCGTCAGCAACGGCTTGCCGGCGCCTGCCAGACCGACGCGTACGTCGCTGATGCGTAGCTCGCTGAGGCTTAGGTTGGCGCGCTCGGCGGCGCCCTCGGCCAGCGGCTCCTTGACCTGCAGTGCGGCCTTGGTCGACACACCGGCCGCGACGCGCATGCCCCTGGGCAGCGGCAGCCAGGCGGCCAGGCGCTCGACGGCGAGGCCGTTCAGCTCGGCATCGGCCTCGAGCAGTTCGGGCGCGAGCTTGGCCCGCGCGCTCAGCGTGGCCTGGTCCAGGCGCAGGCTGGCGTCGAGTTGGGCCGGCTGCTTCAGCGGCCAGGCAGCGGGGCCGAGCTTGAGCTGGATGGCGTCCAGCGCGAGGTCGCGCGCGGTGAAGCGGCCGTCCCTGACCTCCAGGCCGGCAACGCTGACCTGCCAGGGCTGGGTGGCCGTGGGCGCGGAAGCCGCTGCGGCTGGTGCCGCCGGCAGCGGGTGCAACCAGGCACTGGGCGACTCCAGCAGGATCTGGCCGAGGCCGACCTGGTGGCGCAGCGGCTGCACGTCGACCAGCGGCAGGCTCAGGCGCTTGAAGCCCAGCAGGGGCTGGCCGTCGGGCTGGGTCAGCGCCAACTCGTGCAGCTGGATGCCGCCGCTGAGCTTGACGCCGGGCGGCTGCTTGGGATGCTCGGAAAAGTCCAGCGCCAGGTCGACATCGAGCCTGCCGGTGCTCAGGCGCAGCGGCGCACTGGCGGGGATGTAGGCGGCCAGCGGCGCGAGGTCCAGGCCGGCGAGCTTGAAGGACAGACGGGCGCTGGCGTCGTCCTCGAAAGGCAGCGCCTCGGCGCGGCTGTCGAAGGCGACGCCGTCGAGCTTGCCGCTCAGATGCGGCAGAACCTTGACGGCCACGTCGGCCGGCAGCGTGGACACGAAGGGCAGCGCCAGATGCAGGCCGGCCAGCTCATGCCTGCGCTGCACGGGGCGGTCGTCGAAGGCGACGAGCCCCTCGCTGAGCTCGATGTTGTAAACGGCGAACTCGGGTTCGGCGGCGTCGGGTGCCGGCTTGGCCTCGGGCTTGGCGGCGAAGCGCTGGATCAGGTCGTCGATGTCGTAATGCCCATCGGACAGGCGGGCGACGCGCAGTTCGGGCCGGGTCAGCACCACTGACTCGACGACGGCACGCCCCCGCAGCAGGGAGCGCAGCGACAGCGCGGCATCC
This sequence comes from Roseateles saccharophilus, assembly GCF_004342485.1. Taxonomy (GTDB): domain Bacteria; phylum Pseudomonadota; class Gammaproteobacteria; order Burkholderiales; family Burkholderiaceae_C; genus Pelomonas; species Pelomonas saccharophila. The sequence goes on along the minus strand of NZ_SMBU01000019.1, from coordinate 46,093 downwards.
AGCCGGTCGAGCTTGAACAGCGGTGGCTGGCCCGCAGCCGGGCCGGCGATGCTCAGCCCCTCGACGACGACGCCCAGGCGCCAGGGCTGGAAGCGTGCCTGCTCGATGTGCACCGTTCGGCCCAGGGCCTCGGTGGCGAGCGCAGCACCGCGGCCGGTGATCCAGCCCGGCAGGGCAAGCGTCGCGGCGAGCAGGGCCAGCACGACGACGACCGCCAGCGCGGCCAGGGTCCGGAGGGTGAGGCGAAGGAGGGAGCGGCGGTCGATCATCACGCCTCGCATTATTGATGTCGGCGATGATGCCGGCCGTGAGCCTCACTCTCGATTACTCGGGTTTCAAGACCCTGTTGCTGGCCGCCGTGCTGCCGCCCGCGCCGATGCTGCTGCTGGCGGCCTGGGGCGGCTGGCGGCTCAAGCGCGGCCGCCGATGGGGCGGCTGGATGCTGGGCCTGGCGCTGGTGCTGGCCTGGCTGTCGGCGACCGAGGCTGCCGGCGAATTGCTGAGCCGGGCCCGGCGGCCACCGCCGGCCCTGAGCCGCACCCAGGTCGAGGCGCTCAGGGGCAGCCAGGACGGTGTCGTGCTGGTGCTGGGCGGCGGCGTGCACCGCCACCTGCCCGAATACGACGCGGGCGCGCCGCGGCGCCACACGGCCGAACGCTTGGCCTATGGCGTCTGGCTGGCCCGGCGCACCGGCTGGCCCCTGGCCTTCTCGGGTGGCATCGGCTGGACGGCGACGGAACTGCGCCAGCCCGAGGCCGAGATCGTGGCCCGAGTCGCCGCCGAGGACTATGGCCTGCCGCTGCGCTGGTCCGAGTCCCGCTCGCGGGACACGCGCGAGAACGCGGCCAACTCGCTGCCGATGCTGATGGCCAGCGGCGTGAAGCGGGTGCTGCTGGTCACCGATGACGGTCATATGCCCCGGGCCGTGCGCGCCTTCGAGGGCGTGGCTGCGCCACTGGGCATCGCCATCGTGCCGGCGCCCGTCGGCCTGCGCGACGACGCGCTGAGCAGCTTCGACGACTGGTGCCCGTCGGTCGAAGGCTTCGCCCGGGTGCGCAACATCGTCTACGAGACGCTGGCCTGGTGGGCCGGCCGCTGAACGGGCTGCACAAATAGAAACCCCGCCGGGCTTGAAGGCCGGGCGGGGTGGGTGGCGAGGCCACCTTGGGGCTCAGAGGCTATCTGCCACTGGGCTCCTGGCGCGCAAAGATTGCGCCAGAGGGTTTGCCTGAAAAGGCACTCAAACAGTAGGCGAGCCTCCAACCGGGTTCAAGAAGAGTTGCCCGAATAGCGCCTCGGCCCGCTTTGTGACCTCGGCCGGCAGGCTGATGCCGCGTCCCCATTCGCGGCTGGTCTCGCCGGGCCATTTGTTGGTGGCGTCCAGCCCCATCTTGCCGCCCAGGCCGCTGACCGGCGATGCGAAGTCGAGATAGTCGATGGGCGTGTTGTCGACCAGGGTCGTGTCACGCACCGGGTCCATGCGGGTCGTGATGGCCCAGATCACCTCCTGCCAGTTGCGCGTGTCGATGTCGTCGTCCACGACGACGATGAACTTGGTGTACATGAACTGGCGCAGAAAGCTCCAGATGCCGAACATCAGCCGCTTGGCATGGCCCGGATAGGCCTTCTTGATCGACACGACGGCCATGCGGTAGCTACAGCCCTCGGGCGGCAGGTAGAAGTCGACGATCTCCGGAAACTGCTTCTGCAGGATGGGCACGAAGACCTCGTTGAGCGCGACGCCGAGGATGGCGGGCTCGTCGGGCGGCTTGCCGGTGTAGGTGGAGTGGTAGATGGGGTTCTTGCGCTGGGTCTGGCGCGTGATCTCGAAGACCGGAAACCAGTCCTGCTCGTTGTAATAGCCGGTGTGGTCGCCGAAGGGGCCTTCCAGCGCGTGCAGATAGCCCCCCTTCTCCTTCAGCGGCACGCCGCGCTCGCTGACGCCCACATAGCCCGGTTCGGCGGGCGGGATATGCCCCTCAAGCACGATCTCGGCCGAGGCCGGCGCCTGCAGCGGCAGACCCTCGCGGCCGACGCCGGTGTTGACCAGTTCGGTGCGCGAGCCCCGCAGCAGGCCGGCGAACTGGTACTCGGAGAGGCTGTCCGGCACCGGCGTGACCGCGCCGAGGATGGTGGCGGGGTCCGCGCCCAGCGCGACGGCAATCGGGAAGGGCTGGCCGGGGTGGGCCAGCGCGTGGTCGCGGAAGTCCAGCGCGCCACCCCGATGGGCCAGCCAGCGCATGATGACATGGCGCCGGCCGATGAGTTGCTGGCGGTAGATGCCGAGGTTCTGGCGCGCCCGGGCCGGCCCCCGGGTGATGACGAGTCCCCACGTGATCAGGGGGGCGGCGTCATCCGGCCAGCAGGTCTGGATGGGCAGGCGGCCCAGGTCGATGTCGGCGCCCTCCAGCACCTCTTCCTGGCAGGCCGCACGGCGCTGCACGGCGGGTTTCATGTCCCACAGCGCCTTGGCCATCTGAAGCAGCTTGGCCGTGTCCTTCAAGCCCTTGGGCGGGTCGGGCTCCTTGAGGCTGGCCAGAACCCGGCCGACATCCCGCAGATCGGCCAGGGATTCAGCCCCCATGCCGAGTGCGACGCGCCGGGTTGTCCCAAAAAGATTGGTCAAGGCCGGCGTGGAATGCCCCGTCGGCGCCTCGAACAACAGGGCCGGCCCTCCGGCCCGCAGCACCCGGTCGCTGAGCGCCGTCATCTCCAGCACCGGCGAGACTTTTTCACGCACGCGCTTGAGTTCGCCCAACCCCTCCAGCCCGGCGATGAAGTCCCTCAGGTCGCTGTATTTCATAACTTAAAGTAGTTTTGATCGGCTAAAACAGCCTTGACGGGTTATCTTCGACCCGTAGAGAATTCACGGCCTCGGGTTTGTACTGAAGCCCAACCGGCCGGGTCCACCGGGCACCGAAGTGCCACAGGCCCAGAGCAACGGCCGGGAAATTATCACCGTCGCCCCGTCCAGACCGCCCGCTTCGACAAGCGGCCAGCCTGTGGCGGGCTGCGATACAAGGAGTCGCATGACGACACGTCAAGACCTGATCAGCCTGGCCCGCCACACGCGCGATGCAGCGTCGCTGTTCGTGACGGACATCGGCAATGGCCTGCTGGTGGTCAGCCACAACACGCTGGCCCTCGTCGGGCTGGCCGTGGTGTCGGTGCTGCTGGTGTTCACGAGCCAGGCCGGCTTGCGCGAGAGCCTGGAATCGGCCGCCCTCGGCTGGCTGAACGCCCGCCAGGAAGCCCGCGCCGAGGCCGAAGGCAACACGCTGCTGGCCAGCGCCGAGCCCGACGCGATCGCCCGTGCCACCGCCACCGACCCGCGCGAACTGAGCCGCCAGCAGGCCGCCGTGGCCCATTGGCTGGCGCGCCGCTACCACGTCGCCCCCGAGCCCATCAGCCGCCTCGTCCAGGAAGCCTGGGCCGTCGGCAACCGCGCCAAGGTCGAGCCGACGCTGATCCTGTCCATCATGGCCATCGAGTCGGGCTTCAACCCGTTTGCGCAGAGCGCCGTCGGCGCCCAGGGCCTGATGCAGGTCATGACCCGCGTGCACGACGACAAGTACGAGGCTTTCGGCGGCACGCTGGCAGCCTTCGACCCGGTGACCAATCTGCGCGTCGGCGTGCAGGTGCTGAAGGAATGCATCCAGCGCGGCGGCAGCCTGGAGGAAGGCCTGCGCTACTACGTCGGCGCGGCCAACCTGCCCGAGGACACGGGCTACGCCTCGCGCGTGCTGGCCGAGCACGACCTGCTCAAGGCCGTGGCCGCCGGGCGCACCGTGCCGGCCAGCGCCAGCGCGCGCCCGCTGCGCGAGGCCGCGTCCGCGCCGGCGGGCGAATCGGCCCAGGTCGCGCTGCTGCGCTGAACTACACTGGGCGCTCACGCGACTGGCGATCAGGGTCACGAGCTGACCCGAGGTGGGCCACCACCGGGGAGCGTGAGGCGGCTGCTTCAGCCGCTTTCAGCCGTTCGCCTGGGCAGCCCTGGTATCGCGCCCCGCGTGATCGCCACGGATTCACCGCCTGACCTTCGGAACAACACCAGCCATGTTTGACCGCACCACCTCCACCCTCGCCCTGGTCGACCCCGAACTCTGGACTGCCGTCCAGAACGAGAACCGCCGCCAAGAAGACCATATCGAGCTGATCGCCAGCGAGAACTACACCTCGCCGGCCGTCATGCAGGCCCAGGGCAGCCAACTGACCAACAAGTACGCCGAGGGCTACCCCGGCAAGCGCTACTACGGCGGCTGCGAATACGTCGACGTCGTCGAGCAGCTGGCCATCGACCGCCTGAAGCAGCTCTTCGGCGCCGAATACGCCAATGTGCAGCCCAACAGCGGCTCGCAGGCCAACCAGGGCGTGTTCTTCGCGCTGCTGCAGCCCGGCGACACCATCATGGGCATGAGCCTGGCCGAAGGCGGTCACCTGACCCACGGCATGGCGCTGAACATGAGTGGCAAGTGGTTCAACGTCATCTCCTACGGCCTGAACGCCAAGGAAGAGATCGACTACGACGCGATGGAAGCCCTGGCCCGCGAGAAGAAGCCCAAGCTCATCATCGCCGGCGCGTCCGCCTACTCCCTGCGCATCGACTTCGAGCGCTTCGGCAGGATCGCCAAGGAAATCGGCGCCTACTTCATGGTCGACATGGCCCACTACGCCGGCCTGATCGCCGCGGGCGTCTATCCCAACCCGCTGCCGCATGCCGACGTCGTCACGTCCACCACGCACAAGAGCCTGCGCGGCCCGCGCGGCGGCATCATCCTGACGAACAAGGAAGACATCGCCAAGAAGATCAACTCGGCCATCTTCCCCGGCATCCAGGGCGGCCCGCTGATGCATGTCATCGCCGGCAAGGCGGTGGCCTTCAAGGAGGCGCTCGGCCCCGAGTTCAAGGCCTACCAGCAGCAAGTCGTCAAGAACGCCAAGGTGCTGGCCGACACGCTGATCGAGCGCGGCCTGCGCATCGTCTCCGGCGGCACGGAAAGCCACGTCATGCTGGTGGACCTGCGCCCCAAGAACCTGACCGGCAAGGAAGCCGAGGCCATCCTGGGCGCCGCCCACATGACCTGCAACAAGAACGGCATTCCCAACGACCCGCAGAAGCCCATGGTCACCAGCGGCATCCGCCTGGGCACGCCGGCCATGACGACGCGCGGCTTCAAGGAGGAGCAGGTCCGCCAGACCGCCCATCTGATCGCCGACGTGCTGGACAAGCCGCATGACGAGGCCAACCTGGCCGCCGTGCGCGAGAAGGTCGCCGCGCTGACGGCCGCCTTCCCGGTGTATCGCGGTTGATTGACGGTTAATCCGTAATGCGCTGCCCGTTCTGCTCTCACGCCGAGACCCAGGTCGCCGAGACCCGGGAATCGGACGAGGGCGACGTTGTCCGGCGCCGGCGCCGCTGCCTGTCCTGCGACAAGCGCTTCACGACCTATGAGCGGGCAGACATCGCCCTGCCCTCGGTCGTCAAGAAGGACGGGCGGCGCGCCGATTTCGACGCCACCAAGCTGCGCGCCTCCATGCAGCTGGCTCTGCGCAAGCGGCCGGTCAGCGTCGAGCAGATCGACGCGGCCATCAACCGCATCGAGGAGAAGCTGCTCGCCAGCGGCGCGCGGGAGATCGCGTCCACCCGCCTGGGCGAGCTCGTCATGCGCGAACTCAAGCGCATTGACAAGGTGGCCTATGTCCGCTTCGCGTCGGTCTATCGCAGCTTCGAGGACGTCGACGAGTTCCGTCAGCTGATCCGGGAGATCTGACCCCGGGTTTCCACTCCCCTCTTTGGAGGGAGTCATGGGGGATACGCCCCAGCTTCTCCTTCGCCGCCTCACCCTTGGAGGGAAAGACTCGGCGGAGCCTGCTTCCTAGAGTTCGTTCCACAGCAACGAACCGAAGGCAGCACCATGAAGCTCACCACCAAGATCCGCCGCAGCAGCCGTGGTTTCACCCTGGTCGAGCTCTGCGTCGGCCTCGGCATCGGCGCCGTGCTGATCGGCCAGGCCCTGCCGGCCATGAACCAGATGTTGCAGGAGCGTGCGCTGCGGGCTGGCGCCGAAGCGCTGGCCAGCGACCTGCGCTTCGCCCGCAGCGAAGCGGCGCGGATGAGCAACTCGGTCCACTTCCGAGTCAGCAACAAGGGCGCCAATGCCTGCTACATGCTGCACACCGGCGCCCGCAACGATTGCGACTGTGCCGCCGGCCAAGCCGTCTGCAGGACGCCGGGCAGCGAGGTCATCAAGGCCGAATGGCTGCCTGCCAGCCAGCCCCTCACGCTGCGCAGCAACGCCGAGACGCTGACATTCCAGCATCGCCAGGGCCTCGTGACGCAGACCGGCAGCATCGAGCTGAAGCTGGCCAGCGGCAGCGGCGTGCGGCAGGTGATCGCGATAACCGGCCGCGTGCGCAGTTGCTACACCGGCCCGAGGATGGCAGGCATGACGAAATGTGCCTAAACCCTTCATTCATGGTGGCGCCCGACCAGCGGTAGTAGAACCCGGATGAACGGCATCCGCATAACGGAGCATCTGGAGTGCCCTGCCGAGAATCCATCCATGCGCCAGCCTCTTCGTCGGGCCCGGCAGGGCTTCACACTGATCGAGCTGATGGTGGCCGTCGTCATCGTCGGCATCCTCGCTGCCGTCGCCTACCCGGCCTACACGTCCTTCGTGCAACGCGGCCGGCGCGCGGATGCGATGGCGGTGCTGACGGCAGTCGTTCAGGCGCAGGAGCGTTACCGAGCCAACAACAGCGCCTACGCATCGAGTCTGGACGCACTCAATGTGGACGCCAGCGCGATCACATCGAATTACGACGTCAGCACCGCAGGAGTCGGCAATCCGGCTTCGCTGGTGTCGGGCTATGTGGTGACCGCTGCAATCAACGCCTCCGGCCGGCAAAAGAACGACACGGTCTGTGCACAGATGAGCGTGCAATTGGACGGTGCCAAGTTGCAATACCTTGCCTACGACACCACCAATGCCGACACGCGCTTGGCCTGCTGGGGGCGTTGACATGAGGCAGCTCCATTCGATCGCCATGGCCGCTCGTCGACGGGGCCTCACGCTGGTGGAGATTCTGGTGGCTCTGGCCGTGCTTGGCGTGATCGCCGCCGCCGCTGCCCCCTCCTTGGCGGAGATGATGGAGCGCCGCCGCGTCGTGGCTGCCACCCAAGAGCTGGCCAGTATCTTCAGCTATGCGAAGTCCGAAACAAATGTCACTGGCGCTGTGCTGAACCTGCACCTTGAGCCGTCAGTTGACAGTCAAGTCAGTTGCGCACGTCTGGTGACGCAGAGTTCCCGGGATACCTGCGGTTGCAACGTCGCCACCAGCGATGCCTGCTCGCAAGTCAAAGGAGCCAGCGTCACGTTGCGTGAATTCCTGTTGCCCAAGAGTACGGGCGTTTCCTTTGTGGCCTCGGCAGTTTGGGGGGCTGGCGGCAACGTGCTGAGTTTCTCGCGCAACGTCCATTACACGAACGTGCAGAATTTCCAACTCACGGTGACAGGGCAGCGCACTGGCGCCCAACTGCGCATCGAATACAACGACCTCGGGCGTGTGCATGTCTGCGCGCCGAGCGGCAGCTTGGGCGGTTATCCAGCATGCTGATGAAATACATCCGCCAGCGTCAGCGCGGCCTGGGGCTGGTCGAGCTGATGGTGGGCATTACGGTCGGCCTGATCGTGGCGGCAGGGGCTTCGCTGGTCGCGGTCAACCAGATCAACGAGCACCGCCGGCTGATCCTCGAAACCCAGGTCCAGCAGGACTTGCGCACCGCCGCGGACCTGCTGCAGCAAGAGATGCGGCGCGCCGGTTTTCGGGGCCAGGCCGATCTCGGGGTCTGGGCGCCGGCCAAGGCCGTTGGGAGCCTGACGGAGCAAAGCCCAGGAACGGCCGGCGTCAACCAGTACGCACCGCTGACGGTGACCGTCGACTCGACGACCGGCACGGTTGTGAGCTATCTATATGCCCGGCAGGATCCAGTCACCCTCAAGTACAGCCCGACCGGCACGCCATCGAGCAACGAGCAATTCGGGTTCAAGTGGGACAAGACGACGGAGGTGCTCTACATGCAACTCGGCGTGGGTGCCGACGGACAGCCGAACTGGCAACCCATTACCGACCCCGACAATCTGCGGATCAAGGATTTCCGCGTGAATGTGACCAGCACCGCCATCAACCTGGGCGGTTTTTGCGATCAGCCCTGCGATTTGCCCGGCACGCCGAATTGCCCCAGCCAGGCTGTACGCGAAGTCAATTTCAAGATCGTGGGTCAGGCCAAGCACGATGTGAACGTCGTCAGGACGCTGTCGGGCACCGAGCGCATGCGTGCCGAGACGATCACCGGAGCGTGCCCGTGAGGCCAAGCAACCTACACCTGTCGGGAATACGTGAGCGCGGCGCTGCAACGCTGATCGTGGTCATGGTGCTCTTCCTGGTCATGGCCCTGCTTGCGGCCTACGCCAACCGGGGACTGCTGTTCGAGCAGCGCATCGCGGGCAGCTATGCGCGTGCAGCCCTGTCCCAGGAGGTCGCAGAAGGCGGCATCGAATGGGCACTGGCCCAGTTGAACGGGCCGGCCATCGATGCCAATTGCCAGCCTCTGGCCGTGGGCGGCCAGCGATTTGCCGACAAATATCTGCAGATCAACCCCAGCGACCGCAGCATCGTCCTGACGAAGCTCAATTACGCGCCCATTTTCGCTGACTGCACGCGCGACAACGCAAACGCCGGTTGGGCCTGTCGCTGCCCGGCCATCAACACTCGCGTCCCGCCGGCCGCGGCAGGCGGGACGGACCTGATACCGAGCTTCGGCATCCGGGCGATAGCCGGGTCTCGTGGCGGCACCATCCAACTGATTTCGACCGGCTGCACGGACAGCGTGGTCGACAATTGCGCGGGCTCCAACGCTTCCAGCCGCAGCACGTCGCAGTGGGCGATGGTCAGGTTCAATTCGACGATCGCCCTCGTCAGCGCCGTGCGCACGCCTCCGGCCACTCCCCTCGTCGTCAAGGGCAACCTCGACATGACGGGCGCCGGCCTGGGCCTGCACAACACCGACCCGCGCTCGGCAGGCCTGCTGCTGGACATCGGGGGCAGTTGGTCGGGCATGAACAACGCCCGCATGCAGAGCGTGCCCGGAACGGATCCCAGCCAGGCGAGCATCCAGAACGACCAGGCACTGAGCGCCGCCCCTGACGTCTTCAAGATGTTCATGGGAGCCACGCCGACCCGCTATTTCCAGCACCCGTCGCTGCGCACCGTGACCTGCAGCGGCGACTGTTCGAACGCGCTGCAGACCGCTTACAACGCCGGCTCGCGCATCCTTTGGGTTGCCGGCTCCATGAGTTTCAGCAGCAACAAGACGATCGGCTCACCCGGCGACCCGGTGCTGATCATCGCCGACGGCAATATCAGCCTGGATGGCCCTTTCATCCTGAACGGCATGCTGGTGGCGACCGGCAACCTGAGCTGGAACAACGCCGGGGGCGCCACCTTGCTGATCAACGGCATCGTGCTGGTCGGCGGAAGCATGCAGACCAGCGGCGCGATGGATATCGCCTACCAGCAGGCCATTGCCGACCAGTTGACCAATCGCATGGGCAGCTTCGTGCGCGTGCCCGGGGGCTGGGTCGACAATTACTGAACGTGGCCATGAAATCCAAGCACATCACCCCTCGCGGCACCCCAGGGCCTCGGCGCGGCGTCACGCTGATCGAAGCCCTGGTCGCCCTGTTGGTGATGTCCTTCGGCATGGTGGCGCTGGTGGGCTTGATGGCCAATTTGCGTCGTAGCGGCGACGTGGCCAGGCAACGCGGCGACGCCATGCGGATCGCCCAGGGAGAACTGGCAAACCTGCGGTCATTCGCCGTACTCACGTCCACGACAACACCGGACTACGACAACAGCATCGCGTCCCTCGCCCCATACGATGTCACGGGCCAGGACCTGAACACGACCTATACGCTCACGCGGGCTGTGACGCCCCTCATCCAGGGATCCGGCGAGCCGCGCGCGCGTACCATGTCGGTCACCGTCTCCTGGCAGGATCGTGCCGACCAGCAGAGCAGCATCAAGCTGGACAGCATCGTGTCCCGCACCGACCCCGCTTTCTCCGGCGCTACGGGCATCGCGCCGCCGACCAATGGCATTCGGACGCCCAGCGGTCGCCATCCGGCGGTCCCCGTCGATGCCAAGGACCTGGGCAACAAAAGCAGCGCCTTCCGCCCGGGTGGCGGCGGCACCGCCGTGTGGGTGTTCAACAACCTGACCGGCGCCATCACGAGCATCTGCACCATTCCGGTCGACACGCCGGTGTCGTCGCTGACGGCCAGCGACGTGGCGGGCTGCACCAGCACGACGGCCTTTCTCGTCAGCGGCACCATCCGCTTCTCCGCCACCAGCCCAGCCAATCCGACGACGCCTGAGGCGCTTGCACTGCCCTCGGTATCGGCCATGGTGAGCCTGATACCCAGCCAATTCTCGGATCCCAGCGACAAGACAAAACTGGCCCCCAACGCTGGCTACGCGGGAACCCCGCAGTGCTTCAGCGATGCGCCATCCAGCCCCGATGCCACGCGCAGCTTCGTCAACTACAACTGCATCGTCTATCCCAACACCCAGACCACGCCCAACTGGTGGGGCCATGTGTTGCTCACGGGACTGAATGTCGGCACCGACGCCACGCAGTTCCGCGTCTGCCGCTACAGCGCCGACTACAACGGCAACGGCTACACCTTCACCCCCAACGCGACGGCTGGCTACGCCTATCTCGCCGGCACCACGCCCAGCTATTTCCTGATCGACAACGAAGAGCACCCGGACATCTATCGAGGCGTGACCTACTCGTTGACCCGGCAGAACTTCCTCGTCGTCCGTGGCGACGTCGCCTGCCCCGCCGCGCCGGCGCCAAGCCCTTCTGCGGGCATCTTCGTCGACTACAGCACCCTCCAGCTGCAGCCCTAGCCCGGAGCCCTGGCTAGACTGGGCGCATGCCCGCCCCCGATATTCCCGCTGCGCTGCACCAGGCCCTCGCGCTTGCCGAGAGCGCCATCGGCCTCACCGATCCCAATCCCCGCGTCGGCTGCGTCATCCTTTCCGCCGATGGCGCGGTCCTTGGCGCCGGCCACACCCAGCCCGCCGGGCAGGCGCACGCGGAAATCATGGCGCTGCGCGATGCGGCCTCGCGCGGTCACGACCTGCGCGGCGCGACCGCCGTCGTCACGCTGGAGCCCTGCTCCCACCAGGGCCGCACGCCCCCCTGCTGCGACGCACTGATCGCCGCCGGCATCGCCCGCGTCGTCGCGGCCATCGAGGACCCCAACCCCGAGGTCGCCGGCCGGGGCCTGGCCCGAATGCGCGCGGCCGGCATCGCGGTCGAACTGGCAGACGCTGATCTGGCCGATGCCGCACGCGAGATCAATATCGGCTTTTTCTCCCGGATGCAGCGGGCCCGGCCCTTCGTGCGCCTCAAGTCGGCCATTTCGCTGGACGGCCGCACCGCCCTGCCCGATGGCCGCAGCCAGTGGATCACCGGCGCGGCCGCCCGCACCGATGGCCATGCCTGGCGCAGGCGCGCGGGTGCGGTCCTGACCGGCATCGGCACCGTGCTGGCCGACGACCCGCGGATGGACGTGCGCCTCGTGCCGACCGCAAAACAGCCGCTGCGCATCATCCTGGACCCACAGGGACGCATGCCTGCTGCGGCGCGCATCCTGCAGCCGCCGGGCGAGGTGCGCGTCGTCGGCCCCGGGCGGGCCGACCTGGCTGCTCTCTTGACCGAACTGGGCACACAAGGCATCAACGAACTGCATGTCGAGGCGGGCCCGACGCTGTCAGGCGCCTTCATCGACGCTGGCCTCGTGGACGAACTGCTGGTCTACCAGGCGCCGATGCTGATCGGCGAGGGCCGCCCGCTGGCCCAGCTCGCTGCACTGGCCGGGCTGGACGAGGCCCGGCGCTGGCGCCGGGTCGAGGCCACGGCCGTCGGCCAGGATCTGCGCCTTCGCTTTCGACCGACCTAGGGTCGCCACCTACAATCGCAAGCTATGCCCATCTCCCCCATCCCCGAGCTGGTCGCCGAGCTGGCCGCCGGCCGCATGGTCATCCTCGTCGACGAGGAAGACCGCGAGAACGAAGGCGACCTGGTCTTCGCGGCCGACCTCGTCACGCCCGAGGCCATCAACTTCATGGCCAAGCACGGCCGCGGCCTGATCTGCCTGACACTGCCGCGCGAGCATTGCGAGCGCCTGCAGTTGCCGCCGATGACGCGGCGCAACGGCGCCCAGCACGGCACGGCCTTCACCGTCTCCATCGAAGCCGCCACCGGCGTCACGACCGGCATCTCGGCCGCAGACCGCGCGCGCACCGTGCAGGCCGCCGTCGCCGCCGACGCCAAGGCCAGCGACCTCGTCCAGCCCGGCCACATCTTCCCGCTGCAGGCCCAGGACGGTGGCGTGCTGATGCGCGCCGGCCATACCGAGGCCGGCTGCGACCTGGCCCGCATGGCCGGCCTGTCGGCCACCTCGGTGATCTGCGAGATCATGAAGGACGACGGCACGATGGCGCGGCTGCCGGACCTCGAGATCTTCGCGGCCGAGCATGGGCTGAAGATCGGCACCATCGCCGACCTCATCGAATACCGCAGCCGCCACGAGAGCCTCATCACGCGCGTCGCCCAGCGCCGCCTGAACACGGCCCAGGGCGAATTCGACTGCCAGGTCTTCAGCGACCGTACCGGCGCCACCCATCTCGCGCTCAGCCACGGTGCCTGGAGCGCCGCCGACGAAGTTCTCGTGCGCGTGCACGAGCCGCTATCGGTGATGGACCTGCTAGAAGCCGGCGCCTGCGGCCATTCCTGGGGCCTGCCCGCGGCGCTCGCCGCGCTGGCTGCGAGCCCGGCCGGCGTCGCCGTGCTGCTGAACTGCGGCGAGGACGCCGCCGGCGTGCTGGCGCGCGCCCAGTCCGAAAAGCCCACGCCGGCCTCGCGCGGCGCGATGGACCTGCGCACCTATGGCGTCGGCGCCCAGATCCTGAAGGCCCTCGGCGTGCACCGCATGAAGCTGCTCGGCAGCCCGCGCCGCATGCCCAGCATGACCGGCTATGGCCTCGAGGTGGCCGGCTTCGTCGCCCCCCCCAACTGCTGACGCTGGAGAGACTCGCGATGCAAGATTCCGACCAAGGCCGGCCCGGCTTCGAGGGTGCCCTCGATGGCAGCGAGTTGACGATCGCCATCGTGCAGGCCCGCTTCAACGACTCCATCACCTCGGCCCTGGCCAGCGCCTGCCTGGCCGAGTTGTCTCGCCTGGGCGTGCCCACCGAGGCCATCCGCCACGTCACCGTGCCCGGTGCGCTCGAGGTGCCGCTGGCCCTGCAGGCCCTGGCCGAGAGCAACGACTGCGACGCGCTGATCGCGCTGGGCTGCATCATCCGCGGCGAGACCTACCACTTCGAACTGGTCGCCAACGAGAGCGGCGCCGCCGTGACGCGCGTCGGCCTGGACCACGGCATCCCGATCGCCAACGCGATCCTGACCGTCGAGAACGAAGCCCAGGCCTGGGCCCGCGCCGAGCCCAAGGGGCGCGACGCCGCCCGCGTCGCCGTCGAGATGGCCAATCTGCTGAAAGAGATCGAGTGAACGCACCGCAAAAGACCGCATCCAAGACGGCCGCCCAAACAGGCAAACCCGTTGCCGCCAAGCGCGCGACCGCCAAGTCCGCCCGCCGCCGCTCCCGCGAGGCCGCGCTGCAAGGCCTCTACCAGTGGCTGCTGACCGGCGAGGACATCGGCGCCATCGAAGCCCTGGGCCGCGAGCAGGACGGCTATGCCAAGCTGGACGTGAAGCACTACGACGCGCTGCTCGGCGGCTGCGTGCAGGAGGCCGCCGACCTCGACGTCATCCTCGCCCGCCATGTCGACCGCAAAACCACCGAGCTCTCGCCCATCGAGCACGCCATCCTGATGATCGGCGCCTACGAACTCAAGCACTGCCTCGACATCCCCTACAAGGTCGCGATCAACGAGGCCGTCGAGCTGGCCAAGGCCTTCGGCGGCACGGATGGCCACAAGTATGTGAACGGCGTGCTGGACCGCGCGGCCGGCGACCTGCGCCCCCTCGAGGTGGCCGCCAGGCGCTGATGAAGCTCGCCGCGCGGCTCGACCGCATCGAGCCCTTCTACGTGATGGAGCTGGCCAAGGCCGCGGCCCAGGTCGCTGCCGGTCCGCTGTGCGACCCGGCCAGGGGCGGCCGGCACATGATCCGCCTCAATATCGGCGAGCCCGACTTCGGCGCCGCCCCGGCCGTGCGCGAGGCCGCCGCCCGCGTCGCCCAGGGCCCCACGCCCTATACCGATGCCCTTGGCCTGCCGGCGCTGCGCGAGGCCATCGCGCGCTGGTACGGCCAGCGCTTCGGCCTCGCCATCGCGCCGGAGCGCATCGCGATCACGGCCGGCGCGTCGGCCGCGCTGCAGCTCGCCTGCCTCGCCCTCTTCGGGCCTGGCGACGAGGTGCTGATGCCCGACCCCTGCTATCCCTGCAACCGCCACTTCGTGACGGCCGCCGACGCCACGCCACGCCTGCTGCGCACCGGCGCGGCCGAGCGCTTCCAGCTCGACGCCACTCAGGTGCGCGATGCCTGGACGCCCGCCACCCGCGGCGTGCTGCTGGCCTCGCCGAGCAACCCGACCGGCACGTCGATTGCGCCCGAGGTGCTGGCCGACATCGCCGGCTTCGTGCGCAGCCAGGGCGGCGTCACCGTCGTCGACGAAATCTATCTGCCGCTGAGCTACGAGGAGCATTTCAGCCATAGTGCGCTCGGGCTTCCCGATGGACTGGGCGAGGACATCGTCTCGGTCAACAGCTTCTCCAAATACTTCGGCATGACCGGCTGGCGCCTGGGCTGGCTGGTGCTGCCCCAGGCCCTCGTGCCGGCCATCGAGCGCCTGGCGCAGAACCTCTACATCTGCCCCTCCACACTGGCGCAGAAGGCGGCGCTGGCCTGCTTCGAGCCCGAGTCCATCGCCGAATTCGAACGCCGCCGCGCCGTGCTGCGCGAACGCCGCGACTACATCGTGCCGGCACTCGACGCGCTGGGCCTGAACGTGCCGGTGCCACCCGACGGCGCCTTCTACGCATGGATGGACGTGAGCCGCTTCCACGCCGACAGCTGGGCCTTCGCCCACGAACTGCTGCAAAGCGCCCAGGTTGCGCTGACGCCCGGCCGCGACTTCGGCGTCGCCGACCCGCAGCGCTGGATGCGCCTGTCCTTCGCCTCGTCCATCGAGGACCTGCAGGAAGCCGTCGCCCGGCTGCGCAAGGTGCTCGCATGAACTTCGAATTCCCCATCCGCGTCTACTGGGAAGACACCGACGCCGGCGGCATCGTCTTCTATGCCAACTACCTGAAGTTCTTCGAGCGCGCCCGCACCGAATGGCTGCGTGCGGCCGGCGTCGAGCAGCACCAGCTGCGCGAGGAGACCGGCGTCATCTTCGTCGTCGCCGCCACCAGCCTGCGCTATCTGGCGCCGGCCCGGCTCGACGACCTGCTGACCGTCACCGTCGAGCCCGGGCCCGCCGGCCGCGCCAGCCTCGTCGTGCGCCAGCGTGCGCTGCGTGGCGACACCGTGCTGGCCGAAGGCGAGATCCGCATCGGCTGCGTGCGTGCCGAAGACCTGAAACCCCAACGCCTGCCCGACACGGTCGTCGCGGCGATCACTTCCGCATGAATCAAGACCTCTCCATCGTCTCCCTGATCCTGCACGCCAGCTTCGCGGTGCAGCTCGTCATCGCCGGCCTGCTGCTGGTGTCGCTCGCGAGCTGGAGCGTCATCTTCGGCAAGCTGATCGGCCTGGGCCAGATCAAGCGCCGCAACGACGCCTTCGAGGCCGAGTTCTGGAGCGGCAAGAACCTCAACGACCTCTACCAGTCGGTCGGCAACCGCACGGATGGCGCGCCGCTGGAGCGCATCTTCGCGTCCGGCATGCGCGAATTCCTGAAGCTGCGCGAGAAGCGCGTGGCCGACACCGGCGCGCTGCTGGACGCCGCCCGCCGCGCGATGCGCGCGAGCTTCCATCGCGAGCTGGACGCGATGGAGAGCAACTTGTCCTTCCTCGCCTCGGTCGGTTCGGTGTCGCCCTATGTCGGCCTGTTCGGCACCATCTGGGGGATCATGCACGCCTTCGTCGGCCTGTCCAACCTGACCCAGGTGACGCTGGCCACCGTCGCGCCCGGCATCGCCGAGGCCCTTGTGGCCACGGCCATCGGCCTGTTCGCCGCCATCCCCGCGGTGCTGGCCTACAACCGCTTCGCGCGCCAGATCGACCGCAGCGCCATCACGCTGGAGACCTTCATCGAGGAGTTCTCCAACATCCTGCAGCGCAACTCCACGCAGGGCCATTGAGATGGCCGCCACCGTCAGCCGAGGAGGCGGCCGCCGGCGCCGCACGATGAACGAGATCAACATGGTCCCCTTCATCGACGTGATGCTGGTGCTGCTCATCATCTTCATGGTCAGCGCGCCGCTGATCACGACCGGCCTCGTCGACCTGCCCAGCGTCGGCAAGAGCCGGCAGCAGCCCGAGCATGTCATCCAGGTCATCGTCGGCACCGACGAGAAGCTGAAGATCAAGATCGACCAGCTCGAGCCCGAATCCATCCCGGTCAACCGCCTGGCCGAGCGCGTGAAGAAGGCCCAGGGTCGCGACGAGACCAACCCGGTCGTCATCTCGGCGGACAAGAACGTCAAGTACGAAGCAGTCGTCCAGGTCATGGACACGCTGCAGCGTGCCGGCGTGCAGCGCGTCGGCCTGGCCGTGAAGAGCGGCGCCTCCGGCAACTGATGAGCACCGCGACACTTCGCCCTCCCGAGGTAGCCGGCATCGGCCGCGGCCTCGTGCTGGCGCTGCTGGCCCACGGCCTGCTGATCCTCGCGCTGAGCTATGGCCTGCACTGGCGCAGCGACAACTCACCGGCCTTCGAAGCCGAGCTGTGGGCGGCCGTGCCCACCGTCGCCGCGCCGCGTGAGGAAGCGCCGCCCGAGCCGGAACCCGAGGCACCCAAGCCCGACCTGAAGGCCCAGCAGCGCGCCGAGGCGGAAGCGGCCGAACAGCAGCGCGAGGCCGAAATCGCCATCGCCAAGGAAAAGAAACGCAAGGACAAGGCCCGCGAGGAAGCCGCCAAGCAGGAGCGCGACAAGGCGGCCAAGGAAAAAGCCGACAAGGAAAAGGCGGACAAGCTTGCCAAGGAAAAGGCCGAGCAGGACCGCAAGAAGGACAAGGCGGCCAGAGACGCTAAGGAGGCGAAGGAAGCCAAGGACGCCGACGCCAAGCGTGAGGCGCTGCGCCAGGAGAACCTGCGCCGCATCCAGGGCATGGCCGGCGGCACGCCGGGCTCGACCGGCGCCGCGGCTCAGAACGCCGCGCCGTCGGCCGGCTGGACGGGCAAGGTCAAGGGCAAGATCAAGCCGCTGATCATCTATTCGGGCGACAGCGCGGCCAACCCGAGCGCTGACGTTCAGGTTGCGCTGGCGCCGGACGGCCGCATCCTGGGCAGCAAGATCGTCAAGGCCAGCGGCGATCCGGAGTGGGATCGCGCCGTGTTGCGCGCCATCGAAAAGGCCGAGAGCCTGCCGCGCGACGTCGACGGCCGCGTGCCGTCGGTCATTCTCCTGGGCTTCACGCGGAACGAGTAGCCATCCAACGGTCGACGGACCAGCGACCTGCGCCCCACAGCGCGATGACCACGGCCAGCACGCCCCACAGCACATGCTGCAGTTCACCGGCGGGCGACAGGTCCTCCGCCGGCAGCGAGAGCGCGGCCATCAGGTTGACGACGAACAGCCCCGCCCCGGCGAAGCGCCCCGCCAGGCCGAGCACCAACAGCACCGGTATCGCCAGCTCGCCCGCCGCGCCCATATAGGCCGCGAGCGTCGGCGGCAGCAGCGGCACCTGGTAGTAGTCGTGGAACAGGGCCAGCGTGGCCGACCAATCGCGCAGCTTGGTCAGGCCCGACGTGAAGAAGATGTTGGCCACATAGAGCCGCGCCGCCAGCAGCACAAGCGACTGCAGATGGCCGACGAGGATGTCCAGCGCCGCCGGCATGCGGGTGGGCGCCAGGCCCGGGTCGGTGAAGGCGCGCAGCGTCGCGGAGATCAGAGCTTTCATGGTGTCGTCGTCCTGTGCGTGGGTGCCGTCCTGACTCCTTGCAGCCAGGCGTTGTGCAGCGCGGCTTGCAGCCATGCGCCGAAGTCGAAGTCGGCTTCGGGCGCCAAACCTTTCACTGCCGCGGCCTCGAGGGCGGCGGCAAGATTCACGTCGCCCAGCAGCGCCTGCATGAAGGCCGCCTCGCCGGCCTGCAAGGCCTGCCAGGCGCCGCGCCAGCCCTGACGCCAGACGAGCACCGGTCCGCCCGACTGCGCCAGCAACGCCACGCCGGGCCGCAGCTGCAGCCACAGACCCTCGGGCGGCGTGTCGCCGAGCCGGGCGAGCGACTCGGCGTCGAGCTCCGCATCGGCGGCCCGCTCCGCCTGGTGCAGGGCCCAGTCCAGCCGGGCCAGGTCCGGCAGTCCAGAGTCCTCGCCGGCATGCTCGACCAGAAAACCCGCGAGCGCCCCGCCCCACTGCGCCAGGTCGCCGCGCACGGGCGGCTGGGCGCGCCAGAAGCTCCAGGCCAGCGCCGCGAACTCGTCCTCGCCCAGGGCCTCGCGCAGCCGCGCGAAGGGCACGGCCAGCGCCTGGGCGGACAGTGCCTGCACATTGCCCCGGTAGGCCGTGAGCCCGCGCGCGCCGCCGCTCAGGCCGGCAGGCGGCTCGCCACGGCCCAGCAGCGCGTCGACCAGGGCCTGCTGCGCCGCCTTCATGGCTGCAAGGCCCGCGCCCGGCCGGCCTCGGCCAGCAGCACGTCGAGCTCGGGCAGGGACGTATCCCATTCGATCAGCGCCGGCACGGGGCCGAAGCGCCCGACCGCATGGGCATAGGCACGCCAGACCTCGTCGCGCACGCGGCTGCCGTGGTCGTCGATGACGAGGCCGTCTGGCCGCTCGCAATGCCCGGCCAGGTGGATCTCGCCGACGCTGCCGGGCCGGATCGCATCGACCCAGCGCATCGCCTCGCGCGCGGCGGCTTCAGGCGCGTGGCCGTCGTTGCGCGCATTGACGAAGAGGTTGTTGACGTCCAGCAGCAGGCCGCAGCCGCTGCGCCGCGTCAGCTCGTTGAAGAACTCGGGCTCGGCCAGCGTGTCGCCGGCCCAACCGACATAGGCACTGATGTTCTCGACCAGCATGCGCCGGCCGAGGCGCTGCTGCACCTGCTCCACATGCCGTACCAGCAGGGCCAGCGACTCGTCGGTGAAGGGGATGGGCAGCAGGTCGGCCGCATGCAGGCCCGAGCCGACGCGCGCAAAGCTGGCGTGGTCGGACACCCAGTCGGGCTGCACCCGCTGCACGAGGCGCGCGAGGCGCTCCAGATGCCAATCGTCCAGCCCGGCGGCCGAGCCCAGGCCCAGGCCCACGCCGTGCAGGCTGACGCGGTAGGCCTCCCGGCCGGCATCCAGCACGGCCAGCGTGGCACCGCCATCGGCGAAGAAGTTCTCGGAATGGACCTCGATGAAGCCGAGGCCAGGGCGCTGCTCCAGCAGCGCCTCGTAATGGGGCTGGCGCCAGCCTATGCCCACGAGGGCCCCGGCCGGCGCCTGGGAGGAAGCCGCCTGCAAGGCTTACTTCTTCATCTTGGCCTTGGCTTCTTCGAGCGTCGTGCCGCCGGCGCTCTTGCAGCTGCCCTTGGCGACGTACTTCCACTCGTCGACGCCGTTGTCGACCTTGTTCAGGCCGGCGCAGGCATGGCTGCCGCTGAGGTTGGCGCAATCGTTCTGGCCGGCCTTGGCGATGCCGAAGCATTTTTCCTTTGCCTTGTCCTGGGCCTGAGCCTGGGCGACGAAACCGAGGGACAGGGCGGCGGCAAGGGCCGAGGACACGAGGGCTTGGGTCTTCATGGACAGGTCTCCAAAAGCTTGAGGGTGGGAAGGCGGCCGATGATGCGGCGGCAGGGCTGAAGTCGCAAGACGCCGCCCAATCCTTACACTGCCCGCCGTTCACTGCATCGCCATGACAGCCTCTCAGGACTACTGCCGCCAGATCGAAGCCCTGCGCCCGGCCTTGCTGAAGTACGCGCGGCTGCAACTGCGCAACCCGGCCTGGGCGGAGGACGCCGTCTCCGACACCCTGCTCGCCGCGCTCGAGAAGCCCCAGGCCTTTGCGGGCCAGAGCCAGCTCAAGACCTGGCTGATCGGCATCCTCAAGCACAAGCTCATCGACCAGATCCGCAGGAACAGCCGCGAGCTGTCGACGACAACCGGCACTGACGACGACGCCGACCTGGACGAGCTGCTGTTTGCCAGCAACGGCCACTGGCGCGAAACCCAGCACGACTGGGGCAACCCCGAGGACGCTTTGCGCCAGATGGACTTCATGAAGGTGCTGGAAGCCTGCGTCGAGAAGCTGCCCGGCCAGCAGGGCCGGCTCTTCATGATGCGCGAGTGGCTGGAGCTGGACTCGGACGAGATCTGTAAGGAACTGGCCATCACGCCGACCAACCTCTGGGTCATGCTGCACCGTGCCCGGTTGAGGCTGAGGGACTGCCTGCAAGCCGGGTGGTTCAGTGCCGCATCTGCCGGAGGAGCGAATTGATCAAGCTGATGATCAACTGCCGCGAGGCAACACAGATCACGCTGCAGGCCGAGGACCGCTCGATGCCGCTGGCCGAACGCCTGACGCTGCGCCTGCACCACCGCATCTGCGGCAACTGCCGCCGCTTCGCCCGCCAGGTGCAGCTGATGCGCCAGGCCAGTGCGCGCTGGCGCCAGTACACGCAGGAGTGAAGCCGGGGCGCGGCCCGCATCCGGGCTGCAACAGGTCCTGATCGACGCCGGCGCATGCGCGGCGGCCCTCCATAATCGGCGCCACTCCATTTGCGCGAGCCCATGACCGACCCGTACCAGCCCCTGCCCTGGCCCGATGGCGACGCCGACACCGCCGGCCCGGGCGGCCAGCTGTCCGGCTTCCTCTGGCCCAGCCCTCCCTACGCGGCCTACCCGCAGGCCCAGACCCAGCGCGGCTCCGAGGCCTGCGAGATCCTCGGCCTGAACAACAGCCGCAGCAACGGCCAGTTGCTGGCGCTGGACGCGAGCGAGCGGCTCGTCACCATCAATGTCCCACCGGCACGCAACGGCATGCCGCTGAAGTTCAGCCAGTTCCGCGCGATCAAGCTGCTGAACCCGGTCGTCGTGCCGCCGCGCCATGCCAGCGACCTGAACTCGCCGCTGAGCGTCGACCAGCGTCCGCGCAGCGACTTCCGCATCGTCTTCACCGGCGGCGACGAGCTCAAGGGCGTCACCATCGGCCACCAGCACGACAAGCTCGGCCTCTTCCTGTTCCCGCCGCTGTCCGACAACGACGACTCGGTGCGCCGCGTCTTCATCCCGCGCGAGGTGCTGGCGCATTTCGAGGTCGGCGAGCGCATCGGCGACCTGCTGCTCAAGGACAATCTCGTCACGCCCGAGCAGCTCAACGCCGCCGCCGTCGAGCAGACCGGCCTGCGCCAGAAGCGCGTCGGCGACATCCTCGTCGACAAGCACATCGTCACCGCCGCGCAGTTGCTGCAGGCCATCGAGCAGCAGGCCAGGATGCCCATGGTGCGCATCGGCGAGGCGCTGCTGGCCCTGGACCTGGTCACGCCGGAGCAGCTGGATCAAGCCCTGGTGCAGCAGCGCAACGACCGCTCCGTGCCGCTGGGCGAGCTGCTGGTGCGCAAGGGCATCATCAGCCGCGCCCAGCTGCAGTCGGCGCTGGCACGCAAGATGGGCTATCCGGTCGTCGACGTCGAGAACTTCGCCATCGAGCCCGACGCAGTCCGCAAGCTGCCCTACGCCGTCGCCAAGCGGCTGGAGGTGCTGCCCCTGGTGCTGCGCGACGGCCGCCTGATCGTCGCGATGGAGGACCCGACGCGGCGCGACGCCATCGACGAGGTCGAGTTCATCACCCAGCTCAAGGTCATCCCGACGCTGACCAGGCTCGGCACATTGCAGTTCACCGTGCCGGCGACCTTCGAGCGCTTCGGCAGCGACGGGCCGCAGCGCAACGACGCCCCGCTGCCCGACTTCCAGCCCGACTTCCCGCTGGAGAGCTCCAACAAGCTGATCGAGAGCCTGGAACGCGACAGCAGCGAGCGCAGCAGTAAGGAGGACGAGTCGCCCATCGAGCAGAGCGACAACTCGCTGGTGCGCCTCATCAACACGATGATCATCGAGGCCCACGGCCAGGGCGTGTCCGACATCCACATCGAGACCTACCCGGGCCGCGAGAAGCTCAAGATCCGCTTCCGCCGCGACGGCGTGCTGCAGCCCTACCTCGAGCTGCCCCACACCTACCGCAACGCGATGATCGCGCGCATCAAGATCATGTGCGACCTGGATATCTCCGAGCGCCGCAAGCCGCAGGACGGCAAGATCAACTTCGCGCGCTTCTCGGCCCAGCACAAGCTGGAGCTGCGCGTGGCCACCATCCCGACCAACAACGGCCTGGAAGACGTCGTCATGCGCCTGCTGGCCAGCAGCAGGCCCATCCCGCTGGATCGCATCGGCCTCACGCCGGCCAACCTCGCGGCGCTGCAGACGGCCGTGGCCCGGCCCTACGGCATGGTGCTGTGCGTCGGCCCGACCGGCTCGGGCAAGACGACGACGCTGCACTCGGCGCTGGCCCACATCAACACGCCCGACCGCAAGATCTGGACGGCCGAGGACCCGGTCGAGATCACCCAGGCCGGGCTGCGCCAGGTCCAGGTCAACCCCAAGATCGACTGGACCTTCGCCAAGGCCCTGCGCGCCTTCCTGCGCGCCGACCCCGACGTCATCATGGTCGGCGAGATCCGTGACCAGGAGACCGCCGAGATCGCCGTCGAGGCCTCGCTGACCGGCCACCTCGTGCTGTCCACGCTGCACACCAACAGCGCGCCCGAGACCATCACGCGGCTGCTGGACATGGGCATGGACCCGTTCAACTTCGCCGACTCGCTGCTGGCCGTGCTGGCCCAGCGCCTGGTGCGGCGCAACTGCACGGCCTGCCAGACCAGCGGGCCGATGGGCGAGGCCGAAGTCGGCGAGTTGCTGGATGACTATCTGCACGTTTTCCCGGCCGAGGCGCGGCCGGCCAAACCTACGCTGATGGCCGACTGGATCAAGAACCACGGCAAGGACGGGCGGTTGATGAAGTTCACGAGCCCCGGCTGCCCGACCTGTGGCAGCAGCGGCTTCAAGGGCCGCGCCGGCCTGCACGAACTGCTGACCGTCTCCAGGAACCTGCGCCGCCTGATCCAGACCGGCGCCCGCGCCGAGGAAATCCACAACGCCGCGCTGGCCGAGGGCATGCGCTCGCTGCGCCAGGACGGCATCGTCAAGGTGCTGCAGGGCGTCACCACCCTCGCCGAAGTCCACGCCACCAGTAACACATGACCGGGATGGCCCACCCCCGACGCGCTTCGCGCGCCCCTTCAAGGGGGCTGAGCCCGGACACAAACAGTCCTGAGGACTGTTTGTGCCTGGCGAAGGACAAGGCCTCTGGCCTTGGCAACTGCCAGCGGCCCGGCAAAGCCGGTTCCGCGGCAGTCGCTGGGGAAGGCACTCTTGCGCTTCGAGTCTGCTACCTGCCACCCATGAGAGCCTGATCCGATGAGTGAAGCGTCCGCTGAAACCGCTGCCGCACCGCGCCCGAAACTGCGCCTCGGCGACGTCCTCGTCGAGCAGCAGCTGATCTCGTCCGAGCAGCTCACGCAGGCGCTGGAGCTGCAACGCGCCACCGGCAAGAAGCTCGGCCGCATCCTGATCGAGGCCAACCTCATCACCGAGGAGGCCCTGGCCCACGTGCTGGCCCGCCAGCTGCGTGCACCCTTCGTCAACCTCAAGACCTTCCCGCTCAAGACCGAGCTCGTGCGCCTGCTGCCCGAGACGCCCGCGCGGCGCTTCCGCGCCGTCGTGCTGGAGGAGCGCGGCGACACGCTGCTGGTCGCGATGGCCGACCCGCTGGACCTGTTCGGCTTCGACGAGCTGGCCAAGATCCTGAAGCGGCGCCTGGCCATGGCCGTCGTCGCGGACAGCCAGCTGCCCGCCGTCTTCGACAAGCACTACCGCCGCAGCGACGAGATCTCGGGCCTGGCCAAGGCGCTGGAGAAGGACATCGGCGACGCCGTGGACTTCGGCACCCTGCAGGCCAGCGTCGGCCAGGAGGGCGCGCCGGTCGTGCGGCTGCTGCAGTCCGTGTTCGAGGACGCGACCCGCGCCGGCGCCTCCGACGTGCACATCGAGCCGCAGGAAGGCGAGCTGCTGATCCGCAACCGCGTCGACGGCCTGCTGCAGACCCTCACCCAGGCCGACAAGCGCATCGCGCCGGCCCTGGCCCAGCGCCTGAAGCTGATGGCCGGCCTGGACATCTCCGAGAAGCGCCTGCCGCAGGACGGCCGCTTCACGCTGCGCCTGTCCGACCGCACGCTGGACGTGCGGCTCTCCACCATGCCCAGCCAGTACGGCGAGTCCGTCGTCATGCGCCTGCTCGGCCAGGGTTCGGCGTTGCGCCGCCTGGGCGAGATCGGCATGCCGGACGACATGCTCAAGCGCTTCCGCGAGCTGCTGGGCCGCGACTCCGGCATGATCCTCGTCACCGGCCCGACCGGCTCCGGCAAGACCTCCACGCTGTACGCCGCGCTGGCCGAACTGGACTCCGAGAAGCAGAAGATCATCACCGTCGAGGACCCGGTCGAATACCGTCTGCCCGGCCTGACCCAGGTGCAGGTCAACGACAAGATCGAGCTCGACTTCGCCCGCGTGCTGCGCGCCGCGCTGCGCCAGGACCCCGACGTCATCCTCGTCGGCGAAATGCGCGACGCCGAGACCGCCGAGATCGGCCTGCGTGCCGCCATCACCGGCCATCTGCTGCTGAGCACGCTGCACACCAAGGACACCGTCTCCACCCCCTTCCGGCTGCTGGACATGGGGGCACCGCCCTTCATGGTCGCCACCTCGCTGCAGGCCGTGCTGGCCCAGCGCCTGCTGCGCGGCGTCTGCAAGCACTGCGCCGAGCCCCACCTCGCCACGCCGCAAGAGCAGGCCTGGGTCAACGAGGTGCTGACGCTGAACGGCGAGACGCCGGCCCCCGTGCCGAACGTCAAGGGCCGCGGCTGCTCCGAATGCAATGGCACCGGCTACCAGGGCCGGCGCGGCATCTACGAGATGCTGGAGCTCGACCCCGACATGGCGCTGGCCATCCAGCGCAGCGAGGCGGGCGACTTCCTGACTGCGGCGCGCCGCTCGCTGAAGGGCCGGACCCTGGCCGACCGCAGCCTGGCCCTGGTGCGCGAGGGCAAGACCTCGCTGGCCGAGGCGGTGCGCATCAGCGTGGATACCGAGTGAATCGGCCCCTCGCCCAGTCCCGCGCCGCAGAACGCGGGCAAGCCTGGTCGGTCCCCCTAGGGGACGGCGATGCTTGCGGCGTTGAGCCGCAAGCACATCGCCCGCGGGCCGGCTTGGGACGGCCCGGCGCTCGGCCCACGGTTTCAAGTCACTACGGTCGACCGACATGAACTTCGCGTTCAAGGGCCGCAACGGCCGCGGCGAGCTCGTTGAAGGCATCGTCGATGCCGTCAGCAGCGACGCGGTGGCCGCCCAGCTGATGGCCGGCGGCGTCGTGCCAGTCAGCATCGAGGCGACGACCGAGGCGGTCAGCGTTGCGGGCGGTGGCTGGCTGGAGGCCCTGCTGGCCAGGCCCGTCACGCTGGACGACACCTTGGTGCTGACGCGCCAGATGTACACGCTGCAGAAGGCCGGCGTGCCCATCCTGCGCTCGCTGGCCGGGCTGGAGGCGTCCACTTCCCACCCCGGCATCATTAGCCTGCTGCAGGACGTGCGCGCCAGCCTCGACCAGGGCCGTGAGCTGGCCACCGCCTTCGCCCGCCATCCGGCCGTGTTCAGTCCCTTCTTCGTCGCGATGACCCGGGTCGGCGAGCTGACCGGGCGGTTGACCGAGGTCCTCAAGCGCCTGTCCGAGCATCTGGAGTTCGAGCTCGACATCCGCGCCCGCATCAAGCAGGCACTGCGCTACCCCGTCATGGTCATCTTCGCGATGGCCATCGCGCTGGTCATCATCAACCTCTTCGTGCTGCCCAAGTTCGCCGAGGTCTTCGCCCACTTCAAGAGCGAGTTGCCGCTGATGACGCGCATCCTGCTCGGCTTCTCGGCCTGGACGGTGCGCTGGTGGCCACTGGTCGTCGCCGGCGGCATCGGCGCCGGCCTGGCCTGGCGCAACTGGATCGCCACGCCGGGCGGCCGCTACGCCTGGGACCGTTTCAAGCTGCGCCTGCCCATCGCCGGCAACATCGTGCTCAAGGCCACGCTGGCCCGCTTCGCGCGCAGCTTCGCGCTGGCCAACAGTTCGGGCGTGCCCATCAGCCAGGCCATGACGGTCGTCGCGCAGACCGTGGACAACGCCTACATCGGTGCCCGCATCGAGCAGATGCGCGACGGCGTCGAGCGCGGCGAGAGCATCTCGCGCTGCGCCACGGCGACCGGCGTGTTCACGCCGATCGTGCTGCAAATGATCGCCGTCGGCGAGGAGACCGGCGAGCTCGACACGCTGATGACCGAGATCGCCCAGATGTACGAGCGCGAGACCGACTACGCGATCAAGGGCCTGTCCGCCGCCATCGAACCCATCCTGCTGGCCATCATCGGCGTCATGGTGCTCGTGCTGGCCCTGGGCGTCTTCCTGCCGCTATGGAACCTGGGTCAGGCCGCGATGGGCCGTTGACGGCCCATTTCGTGTGACGCTTGCAACGGTTTGCATGTCGACTGCAATCGGTGCGCCAACCCGTGCGCAATTCACTGTTCAAGGCCGCCGAGCCTGGCCGATAGTTGTGTCATCCCCCGACCACAGCGCCACGCGCAGGAAGAACCTTCATGAACAAGACTCGGCAAGCCGGCTTCACCCTCATCGAGCTGGTGATGGTCATCGTCATCCTCGGCGTCCTGGCCGCTGTCGCCCTGCCCAAGTTCGTCAGTGTTGATTCAGATGCGCGAGCATCGGCGCTGAATGGCGTGGCAGGCGCACTGAGTTCGGCCTCGGCCATCAACTACGCCTCTCGCAAGGCCAACAGCACCAAAGGCAATGCCGTCGCCAACTGCACCGACGTCGCCACCTCCATGCAGGGCGGCCTGCCTACCGGTTACACCATCACGGCGGCCACCGTCGCGGTGGATGCCACGGTCTCCTGCACGCTGACGCAGACCACCGGCGGTGCGACCGCGACCTTTACCGCCACCGGCATCAGCTGATTCGTCATGCCGCGCAGCTTGCGTGGCTTCACGTTGATCGAGCTCATCCTCGTCATCGTGATCACGGCCGCCCTGGCGGTGTTCGCCCTTCCAAAGCTGGTGGACACGACGCTGTGGCGGCTGCGTTCATTTGGCGACGACCTGCAGGCCCGCCACCAGGCCATGCTCAGGCTGGCGCTGCAGCAGCGCCGCCCCATCATCGCCACCATCACCGGCAGCGGCGTCAGCTGGGCCTATGGCAGCGGCACGGCGATCTCGGCCCTGCCCTGCCCGGCCACCGAGAGCCCCTGCATCGCCGAGGGCGGCAGCCGCACGGTGACCTTCAACAACGCCAACAGCGGCGCCACGGCGACCAGCACGGGCGCGGCGATGACGGTCACCGTTGCCTCCGGCAGCTACAGCCAGGCCTACCGCATCGAGGCGGATACCGGGCTGATCTACCCCACTCCTTGAGGCTCGCGCGATGCAATGCTCGGCTAGCATCCCGCACATGCCGGCCCTGCACCCCGGGCAGCGCAAGCGCGGCCTGACCCTGATCGAGTTGCTGCTCTTCGTCGTTGTCGTCGGCATCGCGCTGAGCGCGATGCTGCGGGTCTTCACCACCGCCACACAGGCCAGCGCCGATCCGGTGATCCGGCGCCAGGAGCTGGCCATCGCCGAATCGATGCTGCACGAGGTGCAGTTGATGCCGATGACCTGGTGCGACCCCACGGATGCCAATGTCGAGATCGCCACCTCGGCGTCGGGTTGCGCGTCGCTGGCCGAATCGCTGGGCCCCGAGCCCGGTGAATCCCGCTATGGCCCGACCTATTTCAACAATGTCAACGACTACGCCGGCTTCTCGATGAGCGGCATCCGCGACATCGGCAACGCCGCCGTGGCCGGCCTGACGGGCTATGCCGTCTCGGTGGCCGTGGCGCCCACCGCGCTGGACACGCTGACCGCAGGCGGCGAAGCCCTCAAGATCACCATCACCGTCACCGGCCCAGACGCCAGCACCCTGGTGCTGCAGGGCTGGCGCACCCGCTATGCCCCGCAGTCGCCGTACTGAAGGCTTCGCCGCCAGGCGTGCACAGGGCTTCACGCTGATCGAGGCCGTGATGGTCATCGCCATCACCGGCGTCGTCGTCGGCATCGTGTCGATCTTCATCCTGCCGGCGACGACCGCCTATTTCTCCAGCGCCACGCGCGCCCAGTTGACCGACCAGGCGGACACCGCGTTGCGCCGCATCGCCCGCGATCTCGCGGTCGCCCTTCCCAACAGCACAAGGGTCTCATCCAGCGCCCTCAGCCTGGAGTTGATCCCGGTCAGCGGCGCCGCCCGCTATGCCGTCGAGTCTGGCGACGTGCTGCGGTTCGGGGTGGCCGACACGAGCTTCGACATCGTCGGTCCCCCGCTCACGCTGCAGAGCGGCAACCAGCGCTTGGCCTGGTACAACCTCGGCGCCGGGGTGCCGGACGCAGACGCCTACACGCTGTCCAACGTGCGCATGGCGTCCAACGCGGCAGGCAGCGTCAGCAACGTCAGCATCAGCGGCGCGGCGCTTCCCAATGCGCTGCAGGCACCGCCGTTCCGCGTCTACGCCATCGAACAGCCGGTCACCTACCGCTGCGACCTCACGGCCGGCACGCTGACCCGCTATGCCGGCTATGGTTTCTCCAGCACTCAGCCGGACCCACCCGCCGGCGGCAGCAGTGCCGTGCTGGCGCGCAACGTGACCGGCTGCCTAATCTCCTACGACCAGCCCGCCATCGCGGCGCGCTACGCCTTCGTCACGCTGCGCCTGCAGCTGAGCGCCAACAGCGAGACCGTCTCGCTCTACCACACGGTCCATGTGGACAACCTGCCCTGACCATGCGAGCTCGCGGATTCACGTTGATGTCCATGTTGTTCATCCTGGTCGCACTGGCGGCGCTGGGGGCGGCACTGGCCTCGCTGAGCCAGCGCCAGCAGTTGGGCTCGGCCGGCGAGCTCGCCGCGGCCAGGGCCTACCAGGCCGCGTTCGCCGGCCTGGAATGGGGTAGCTATCAAATCCTCAACCCTTCGGGACAGCCGGCCTGTTTCGCGACAAAGAGCGTCGCGCTGCCCGACCAACTGTCCGATTTCACGGTCACCGTCAGCTGCACGCGCACGCCGGCCAACGGCACCGTGACCGACGGTGCACAGGCGCTGGCCTTCTATGTACTGCTGGCCACGGCCTGCAACAGCGCGAGCGGCGGCGCCTGCCCCAACCCGGCGACGACCGAACCCACCTACACGGAGCGGCAGCTGAGCCGCACTTTGAGCAAATGAAGCGCTGGCTGGGTCTGCTTCTCGCCGTCGCCTGCAGTGCCGCCGGCGCAGTCAACTACAGCTTTCCGAGCTACAAGCCCGCCGGCTGCTGGAATGGCGGCGGCGGGACCTACTACTGCAGCTCACTCACGCTCGCCTATGGGGACACCATCAGCATCAGCGGCTCGCGGCCTGCCACCATCAACATCAGCGGCAACCTGTCCACCAACAACGCCGTCATCAATGCCGCCGGCAACACCAGCGATCTCAACCTCGTCGTCAGCGGCACGCTGACGCTGGGCTATCAGGCCAGCATCAAGGCCAACGTGACAGCCGGCAGCGTCAACGACGCCGGCGGTGGTGCGGTGCTCATCAACGGCAACCTGACCGCGACGGCAGGCGACATCTCGCTGGCCTACAAGTCCTCGGTCACCGGCTCCATCACCGGCAGCGGCGTCGTCACGACCGGCCAGAGCGGCAGCGTGGGCGGCGGCATCAACGGTGGCACCTCCATCAACGTCAGCGATTCCTGCACCGTCTCGGGCAACATCAACACGACGGGCACCGTCAGCGTCGGCCAATCTGCCGTCGTGACGGGCAACGTGAGCGCCGGCAGCGGTGCGGTCAGCCTGGGCTACCAGTCGCAGGTGAACGGCAACATCTCGACGACCGGTGCGATCACGCTGGCGCAGGCCTCGCAGGTGGGCGGGCTGGTCAACGGCGGAGCGGGCAACGTGGACGTCGGCTATGCCGCCACGGTCGCCGGCAACTTGAGCACCAGCAGCGGCACCATCAACATTCAGCAGGCGGCCACACTGTCGGCCTGCGTGCAGTCCACCAACGGCGCTGCCATCACGCTGGGCTACCAGGCCAACGTCGCCAAGATCTGCTGTGGCGGCAGCAGCTGTGGCACGACCTGCGTCGCCAACAACTCCTCCTACCCGATGCCGGCGCTGTGCAGCGGGTCCGCGCCGACGTTGGCGGGCTTCTCGATCAGCGGCACCGGCAGCGCTTCGACCTGCCAACCGCAAACGCTGACCCTCTCGGCCAAGGACGCCTCCGGCAACACGCTGACGGGCTACACCGGCACGGTTCTGCTCACCACCTCCAGCGGCCGCGGCACCTGGGCCGCAGGCAGCGGCCCGGCGCCATCGGGCACGCTGACGCCCGGCGGCGCCAACAGCGGCACGGCCACCTACACCTTCTCGGCACTGGACGCCGGCATCGTCAAGCTCACGCTGGCGCACAGCCTGGCCCAGAGCCTCACGGTCAATGTCGTGGACACGAGCGTCCCGGCCTCCAGCAGCACGTCCGCGGCCATCAATTTCAGCAACAACGCCTTCGTCTGGGCCGAGGACCTGAACAACAACATCGCCGGCAGCAACATCGTCGTTGCCGGCCGCAACCACGACCTGCAGGTGTCCCTCATCAAGAAGGACCCCAGCACCGGCAGTTGCGGGGTCGCCACCGATTTTTCCGGCACACGCAACCTCAAGCTCTGGCGCACGGACAACGGTGGCCCCTGGACGGCCCCGTCGGTCAGCATCGGCGCCAACAGCTATGGCGTCCCGGGCGCACGGCCGACGTCGAACAATCTCAGCCTGGCATTCAGCGCCGGCTTCGCCAGCATGAACCTCGTCACGAGCGACGTCGGCAAGTACACCCTCAACCTGGACGACGACTCCCTCACTTACGCGAGCGGCACCATCAGCGGTGGCCTGGGCGACCTGACCGTGCGCCCCTTCACGCTGGCCTTCACGGCATTGACGCTGGCCGGCACGGCCAACCCCGCGGGCAGCGCGGCCACCGACGGCGTGTTCGGTGCCGCCGGCGCCGCCTTCAGTGCCACCGTGTCGGCCTACCGCTGGAGCGCTTCGGCGGACAGCAGCAATACCGGCGTCCCCAGCGCCTCCGCCACCCTGGCCCAGGTGTCCGCAGCCGGCCTGGCGCCGGGCTTCAACGCCACGGTCTCCCTGTCGCCCGCCTCCGGGTCGCAGACGCCCAGCGGCGGCGTGCTGGGCACGCTGTCCAACGGCAACGTCGGCGGGTTCTCCGGCGGTAGTGCCACGGCCACCTCGCTGGCCTACAGCGAGGTCGGCAGCTTTTTGCTGAATACCACCGGCGTGGTCAGCAGTTATCTCGGCACCGCGGGGCTGTCACTGAACGCCGTCGCCTTCAATGCCGCCGGCAGCCAGCAGACCCGCGTCGGCCGCTTCGTCCCGGGCGGTTTCGCACTCAGTGCGGCAAACCTCACCCAGCGCAGCGACATGGCCTGCAGCCCGGCGGCAAGCTTCACCTATCTGGACGAAAACTTCCTCGCCGCCTTCACGCTGACGGCCCAGACCACGACAGGGACGACAACGCAGAACTACACCGGCGGCTTTGCCAAGCTCGGCCTGACCACGCCGGCCAACCTGAAGCTGGCCGGCATCAGCGGCACGACCATGTTCAAGCCCGGCGGCCGCGTCACGCCGATTGCGAGCACCGGCAGTTGGAGCAATGGCGTCGCCGCGGTCACGCTGCAGGCCAAGGTAGCGCGCGCAAGCGCGCCTGACGGTCCGTTCGACACAGCGCAGTTCGGCATAGCCCCGCTGGACAGCGACAACGTGGGCATGCTGTCACTCAACCTCGACACCGACAGCCCGCCCAATGGCGTGGATGCAACGCTGCTGGGCACAATCCCGCTGCGCCATGGCCGCTTGCGCCTGCAGAATGCGATCGGCGCCGCAGCGCGCGCGCTCTACCTCCCGATCGCGGCGCAATACTGGAACGGCAGCGCCTTCACCACCAACACCTTGGACAACTGCACCCGCATCAGCGCTGC
Organism: Roseateles saccharophilus; assembly: GCF_004342485.1. GTDB lineage: Bacteria > Pseudomonadota > Gammaproteobacteria > Burkholderiales > Burkholderiaceae_C > Pelomonas > Pelomonas saccharophila. The sequence goes on along the minus strand of NZ_SMBU01000019.1, from coordinate 13,626 downwards.
CAACATCAACTTCGGAAACCTCCGCAAGTCCCTGGCGCCCGGCGACGCCGCCATGAGCGGCAGCGCACTGACCCTCAGCAGCGGCACCGGCCGCCTGGCTCTGGCGGCCCCGGCAGCCGGCCACGTCGGCAGCCTGGACCTGAGCCTGGCGCTTGACAGCGCCACACCGCCCGGCGACCAGTCCTGCCTCAGCGGCAGCTGGACTCCGATCGTGGCAGCCACTCAGGGAGCCCATCTGACCGCGCTGCGCGCGGCCTGGTGCGGCAGCAGCTACACCAACGACCCCGGCGCCCGCGCCACCTGGGGGCTGTACCGAGGCGCCGACGGTGTCCTGTTCCAGAGGGAGAACTATTGATGCGCTGGCCATGGTCCCCGCGCCGTAGCGGCCAACGCCTGCTGCTGCGACGCGTCGGCGAGCAGCACGCCTTCGTGCTGACCGACGGCCCGCCGGGCGACGAAGCCGTTCGCCTGCTGCGCTGGGGCCTGACCGCCGACGCCAAACCCGTCCTCGCGGGAGACGCCATCGCCCTGCTCGACCCGGCCGACTACCTCGTCCTGAAGGTCGACACGCCCAATGTGCCGCAAGAGGAGCTCAAGTCCGCCGCACGCTGGCAGATCAAGGAGCTCGTGGACGTGGACCTCGCCGAGCTGACGCTGGACGTGATGCACGTCGGCGGCGATGTCGAGCGCCCCAACACCGCCAGCGCGCGCCAGCTGTTCGTCGTCGCGGCGCGCAATGCGGCCATCAAGTCCCTGACCGAGGGCGCGGCCGCCCTGACCGACCTGCTCTCCGTCGTCGACATCTGGGAGACCGCGCTGCGCAACCTGCTGGCGCGGCAGGCCAGGGCCGACGAACTCTCCGACCGCGCCTGCGCGGCCGTGCTCGTCGACGAGGGCCATTGCCTGCTCGTCGTCTGCGTCGGCGACGAACTCTTCTACACGCGCCGCCTGGAGGGCGACCCCAGCCTGCGCGCCCGCGCCCGCGGCGAGCAAACCGAAGCCTCGGCGGCCGAGCTGCCGCTGGGCTTCGAATACCAGCCCGGCAGCAGCTTCGACGGCAGTAGTGCGCCGGAATCCCCCCTCGTCGTCGAGCTGCAACGCTCCATCGACGTCTGGGAGCGCAGCTGGCCCGACCTGCCGCTGGCCCGCCTGTACGTCGTCACGGCCGAGCACGGCCCCGAGGTCGCGACGCTGATCCAGCGCGAACTGGGCCAGCGCACCGTCGCGCTGGACGCGCTGGCCGCCTTCGCCGCCGACGCCCCCACACCCGAGGGCGACGCCCAGCAGGCCCTGGCCGCCTGCCTGCCGCTGCTGGGCGCCGCGCTGCGCACCGAGACCCGCGAACTCTAGGCAGGCGATGACCCAGCAAATCAACCTGCTCGCGCCCATCCTGCTGGCCCCCCGGCGGGTCTTCTCGGCGCTGACGCTGCTGCAGGCCAGCGGCCTGATGCTGCTCGCGGGCCTCGTCGCCGCGCTGTGGCTGCAATGGCAGGACCGGCGCGCCGAGGGCCAGCACCAGGCGTTGCTGGCCCGATTCGCCACCGAGAAGCAATCCCTCATCGTCGCGCGGGCCGGCCTGCCCGCGCCGCTCGACGCCGCGCCCCTGCAACAGCGGCTGCAGGCCCTCGAAGGCGGCAACGGCGAACGCCGCCAGCTGCTGCTGGCCCTGGGCGCCGATGGTGCCGGCGCCGAACGGCGCAACTCCGCGCTGCTCGCCCTGGTCGCGCGCAGCCTGCCCGAGACCGCCTGGCTCAACGAGCTGCGTTATGCACCCGGCCGGCTGGAGCTGGTCGGCGGCACGCTGGACACTGCCACGCTGCGCCCCTGGCTCGCCCAGCTGGCAGGTCACCCGGCGCTGGCCGGGCAGAGCCTAGCCGCGCTGCGCGTGGAAAGGCCGGGCGCGCCGGGCAACGAGGACGGCGCCCATGCCCTGTTGTCGCGCGGCGGCCTGGCGCCATCGACCGGCGGCCTGCCCGTGTGGGCCTTCCGCGTCGTCAGCGCGCCCGCCGCGCCGGCCAGCGCCGCCTCGGGAGGTGCTCGATGAAGGCCGGCACGCGCATCGACATGGCGCTGCTGAGCCGCCGCCTCGCGCCGCTGCAGGCCCGGTGGGAACGCCAGGCCAAGCGCATCGACGGGCTGAGCCTGCGCGAGCGCGTCATCCTGTTCCTGAGCATCGTCGCCGTGCTGGCCGCCATTTTCGACACCCTCGTGCTTTCGCCGCTGTCGCTGCGCGCCAAGCTGCGCAGCGACAGCCAGGCCCAGCAGGCCGCCGAGCTGAAACAGTTGCGCGAGCAGTTCGTCGCCGCCAGCCGCAGCGTGGGCGCCGACCCGGCAGACGGGCTGCGCCAGCGCCTGGACGCCGCCCAGGCGGAGCGCCAGCGCCTGGACGCCGAGCTGCGCAGGGGCGGCTCGCTCAGCAGTGCCGAGGCCCTGTCGGCCGTGCTGCAGCGCCTGCTGGCCCAGCAGCCCGGCCTCGTGCTGGAGCGGCTGAGGCTGCTTGACGACAGCCCCGTCACGGCCGCCACCGCAGCCGCTCCTGCATCGGCCGCCCGCCCCGCGCCCTCAGCGCTGCCCGGCATCAGCTGGCAGGGCGTGGAGCTGCAGGTCCAGGGCGGCTACCGCGACCTGCAGCACTATCTGCAGGCCCTCGAGCAGGAGCTGCCCGGCCTGCGCTGGGGCGAAATGCATCTGAGTGCGTCCGGCGCCAACGACGCACCGCGCCTGGTGGCCCAGCTCTTCCTGCTGAAGGTGCAGCCATGAGAACCCGCCTCCCGTTGCTGCTCCTGCTGCTGCCGACGCTGTCGGCCCGTGCCGCCGACGAGCCTGCGCGCGACCCCATGGCCTGGCCGCCGGCGCTGCGCGGCGCGGTGGCCGCGGCCCAGGCCGCCTCGGCGGCATCGGCCCCGGGCGGCGAAGCCCCCGACAACAGCATCCGCCAGGTCGTGTTCAGCAGCGGCCGCGGCTATGTCGTCGTGCGCGGGCGCCGCTACGGCGTCGGCGAGCAGCTCGACGGCGCGCGCATCGAGCGCGTCACCGAGCAGGCCGTCTGGCTGCGCGAGTCGGGCCAGCTGCGCCGCGAGCCGCTGTACGGTGGCGTCGAGAAACGTCCGCCTCCGGCCAGGGCCGCCGCCGGCGCCAAGAATTCCAAGGAGAAGCCATGAAGGCCCCCGTCCCCCGCCTCCTGCTGCTCAGCGCAGCCACCGCGTTGCTCGCGGGTTGCGCCGACAAGCCGTTGAGCGTGGCTCAGCCCAGCCAGGCGCTGCGCGCGGAACTGCAGGCCCAGCGCGCCGCAGCGCCTGCCGCCGCCGCCTCGGCCACCCCAGCCCAGGCGGCCGAGGCCCGGCCCGTGCCGCCGCCCCCGCCGGCCCTGCCGCCGGAACCGCGCTTCGACCTCATCGTCAACGGTGCCAATGCGCGCGACGTCTTCCTGTCCCTGGTCAGCGACACGCGCTACAGCATGCTGGTGCACCCGGCCGTGTCGGGCCAGCTGTCGGTCACGCTCAAGGGCGTCACGCTGCGCGAATCGCTCGACGCGATCCGCGAGGTCTATGGCTTCGACTATTCCATCGACGGCCGCCGCGTGACCGTCTTCCCGCCGACGCTGCAAACGCGCGTCTTCACGATCAACGCGCTGGCCCTGCAGCGCAGCGGGCGCAGCGAGGTGCGCGTCAGCTCCGGAGCCGCGCCGATCAGCAGCCAGAACAACCCCAGCGGCGCCGGCGGCAGCCCGACGCCGGTGCCGGGCAGCGGCGGCAGCACGAACACCGTGCTGCAGCAGGAAAGCAGCCAGCTCAGCACCAAGGTCGCGAGCGACTTCTGGGGCGAGACGGCCGCGGCGCTGAAGGCCCTGGTCGGCACCGGCGACGGCCGCACCGTCATCACCAGCCCGCAGACCGGCACCGTCGCCGTGCGCGCCATGCCCGACGAGCTGCGCCATGTCGAGGCCTGGCTGAAGGCGACGCGCATCGCCGTCGAGCGCCAGGTCATGCTGGAGGCCAAGATCGTCGAGGTCGAGCTGCGCGAGGGCTACCAGAGCGGCATCGACTGGTCGCGCATCGGCAACAACAGCGCCATCGGCCAGACCAGCGTGAACCCGTCCATCCCGAGTGGCGTCAACACCATCATCAACCCGCTGGTCAGCAACTCGCGCGGCCTGCCGGTGCTGTCCACCGGCACGCAAAGCCCGGCCTGGCCCGACCTCATCCCCCTGCCCTCGGCCGGCGGCGGCAGCTTCGGCCTCGCGCTGTCGCGCGGCGGCTTCCAGGCACTGCTGAGCTTCCTCGAGAGCCACGGCGACACGCAGATCCTGTCCAGCCCGCGCATCGCAACGCTGAACAACCAGAAGGCCGTGCTCAAGGTCGGCACCGACGACTACTTCATCACCGGCATCAGCGGCAGCAACTCGAACAACAGCTCCAGCAGCACGGGCACCACCGTCAACCAGATCCCAACGCTGACACTAACGCCATTTTTCAGCGGCATCGCGCTGGACGTCACGCCGCAGATCGACGCGGCCGACATGATCACGCTGCACATCCACCCCTCGGTGTCCAACGTGACCGAGAAGATCAAGCAGGTCGACCTCGGCTCGGTCGGCAGCTTCCGCCTGCCGCTGGCCAGCGCCAGCATCAACGAGACCGACACGGTCGTGCGCATCCACGACGGCCTCATCGTCGCCATCGGCGGCCTGATGCAGATGGAGGCCACGCGCCGCGGTTCCGGTCTGCCGGGCGCCGACAGCAACCCGCTGACATCCACGCTGTTCGGCAACCGCGCCAACGTCGGCCACAAGCGCGAGCTCGTCGTCCTCATCAAGCCCAGCATCATCCGCAGCGCCGAGGACTGGGAGCAGCACAACCGCCTCGTCAGCGAGTCGCTGGACGACACCGAGAGCCGCTCGCGCCGGGTGATCCGGCTGGACGGGACTACCACGCCCACGCCGAAGTGACGATGCGCCGCTTCGGCGTTCCGGCCGCGATGTCGCTGCTCGTCGCGATGTCAGCGTCGATGCAGGTGCAGGCGATGGACAGCGACGAGCCCGCCACCGTCGCCGCACCGAACCCGCCGACGGGGCCAGGCACCGTGGCCCGGCTGGACTTGCGGATACCGCCAACTGCCGCGGCACTCGCCGCCTTCGCCAGGGCAGGCAGCATCGGCTCCCAACCGCCTGAACGCGTGCGGTCGATTCGGCTGGAGCCTCGAAAATCGCTGATCGAACGGGGTGTGGAAGGCAGCCGGGAGGCGTTGATCGCCTGCCAGCAGGGTGCATATCCCGGTGCGACCGTGTCGGTGTCCACGGTGAAGGTCGCCGGCGGCGAGGCGCAGCCAGACCACTGCTACCGCTTCTGACGGATGCGCGCCGGTCGCGGCGCCCTGCATTGCCGCGCCGGAAGACCCCACTGCCGCGTCAGCGCGCCCTGGGACCCACCAATCCCAACGCCAGCGCAATGCCCACCAGCACGATGGCGCCGCCGGCGACCATCTTCGCCGTCACGGCCTCATGCAGGAACAGCGCGCCCCACAGGATGGCGAACAGCGGGATCAGGAAGGTCACCGACACCGCGTTCGTCGGCCCGACGCGACTCATCAGCCGGAAGTAGAGGATGTAGGCCAGGGCCGTGCAGAGCGCGGCCAGGCCGAGGGCGCTGCTCCAGGCCACGGCGCCCGGCATCGCAGCAGGCCACAGCCAGGCTGCCGGCAGCGCGAGCAGCAGCGTCGCGGCAAACTGGCTGCCCGTGGCCACGGCCAACGGCGGCACGCCGGTGAGGAACCGCTTCGTCGCATTGGCCGCCAGGCCGTAGCAGAGCGTCGCCGTCGCGCAGGCCAGCACGGCCAGCAGGCCGCTGTGGTCGGCGCCGGGCTTGAGGCTGGCCTTGTCCCAGGCCAGGAAGGCCACGCCCGCGAAGCCGATGACGAGGCCCAGCACGCGCAGCGGCGTCAGCCTCTGGCCCAGCCAGACGAAGGCGACGACGGCCGTCCACAGCGGTGTCGTCGCGTTGACGATGCTGGACAGGCCGGCCGTGATGGACAGGGCCGCGAAGGAGAACAGCGCGAAGGGGATGGCGCTGTTCAGCGCGCCGACGAGCAGCAAGCCATTCCAGTGCGTACGCAGCTCGGCGAGCTGGCCGCGCGAGGCCAGCAGCGGGACCAGCATGGCGCTGGCCAGGCCCACGCGCACGGCCGCCAGCGGCACGGGCCCGAACTCATGGGCACCCAGGCGCATGAACAAAAACGAAGCGCCCCACAGCGCCGCGAGCAGGACGAGTTCGCCGATATCGAAAGCCTTCATGCCGAAACGCCCTCCAGGCTGAGCAGGGCCTTCTTGCGTTCCAGGCCGCCGGCATAGCCGGTCAGCGAACCGTCCGCGCCGACGACGCGGTGGCAGGGAATCAGGATGGAGATCGGGTTGCGCCCGACCGCCGCGCCCAGAGCCCGCGCGGCTTGCGCACGGCCAAGCCGCTCGGCCAGGTGGCCATAGGTGTCGGGCGTGCCGGCCGGGATCTCCAGCAGTGCCCGCCAGACCTCGCGCTGGAAGGCCGTGCCGGCCGGATCCAGCGGCGGCAGCTCGTAGCGCCCGCCGCTGAAATGGGCCGCCAGTGCGGCGGCAGCGGCCGACAGCACGGCGTCGCTGCCGTCGTCCTCGGGCACGTCGAGCGGCCCGGGATGGTGCTTCTGACCGTCGAACCACAGCCCCGACAGACCGGCTGCGCTGCGAGCGGCCGTCAGCGGGCCGAGTGGCGTCGCAATGCGGCGCTGCAGGATGTGATGGTGGCTCATGATTTTCTCCATAGATGAAGGACGGCGTAGCTGCGGAAGGGCCGGTAGCGCTCGGCCGCCTCGAGGTAGGCCTTGGGCGAGATGGGCGGCCCGTCGCCGCTCAGGGCCTTGCGCAGGATGACGTCGCCGGGCGGAAAGGCATCGGGCCAGCTCCAGCCGCGCATCAGCATGTAGCCGGCCGTCCAGGGGCCGATGCCGGGGACGGCGGTGAGCTCCTCTGCCGCGGCCTCGGGCGTGCCCTCGCGCCGCGCAAAGGCAAGCGCGGGCCAGGCTTGGGCCAGTGCGACGAGGCTGTCGGCGCGCCGGCCGATGATGCCGAGCGATGCGATGTCGTCGCGCGTCGCGGCGGCGATGCGCTCGGGCGCCGGGAAGAGCCGGCCGCAGCCCTCGGGTGCCTGCTCGGACTCGGGCAGGGCCTCACCGAAGCGCTCGACGAAGCGCCCCGCCAGCGTCCGTGCCGCGGCCACCGTGACCTGCTGGCCGAGGACGGCGCGCACCGTCAGCTCGAAGCGGTCGAGGCAGCCCGGCAGGCGCTGGCCCGGCACACCGCCCTCGCCCAGAGCATGGGCGATGGCCTCGGGGTCGGCATCCAGGTCCAGCCAGCGGCGCACGAGCGGCAACAGCGAACCCACGGCCGGCCACAGCGCGGGCGACAGCTCGACACCGACCTCCCCCGCCTTGTCGAATCCCACCCGCAGCCAGCCAGCGTGGCGCACACCGGCGTGCACCAGTGCGAGCGAGCGCGTGACATCGCCGGCCGCCACGGCCTCGACGCCGGCCACTGCACGCGGCGCGAGAAAGGCGAGGACGCCGGCGACGTCATAGGGCTGGCGATAGCTCAGGCGCAGCTTGGACAGGGGCGCAGCGCCGCCGCCCTCGCGCCGCAGCGCCGTCGGCTGCAGGCGGTAGTGCTCGACAAAGGCGGCGTTGAAGCGGCGCAGGCTCGCGAAGCCGGCCGCGAAGGCGACCTCCTGGACGGGCAGCGTGCTGTCGGTCAGCAGCGCCTTGGCGAGCAGGAGGCGGCGCGTCTGCAGGTATTGCAGCGGCGCGACGCCATGCTCGGCCTGGAAGATGCGGCGCAGATGGCGGCTCGTGATGCCCAGGTGCCGGGCCAGATCCTCGACGCTGGCCTCGGCGTCGTCGCAAGCGTCCAGCCAGGCGGCGGCCTGGGCCGCCAGCGTCCGCGAGGCGTCCATCGTCGTCCACGGCAGTGCGCGGGGCGCCAATTCGGGCCGGCATTTCATGCAGGGGCGAAAGCGCTCGGCCTCGGCCTGTGCCGCCGTCGAGAAGAAGCGGCAGTTCTCGCGCCGCGGCAGGCGCACCCGGCAGACGGGCCGGCAATAGATGCCGGTGGACGTGACGCCGACATAGAGTCGGCCGTCGAAGCGCGCGTCATGCGCCTGGAGCGCGGCGTAGGCGGCGTCGGGGGGCAGGTTCTCGGGCGACATGCAGCCAGTCTAGGGCGGGCCGCAGCCCTGGACTGGCAGTTTTCGGACATGCCCCTGCGCCGCAGCGGGCGCTTACATGGCCTTGAAGAGATGGACGTAGGCACGGCTGACCGGCAGTTCGCGCGATTGGCCGTGTACCCGCACGAACAGGCGACTCTGCTCGTCGCGGCGCGTGCCGGCGAGGTGGTCGAGGTTGATGATGGTGGAGCGGTGGACCTGCCAGAAGCGCTCCGGGTCGAGCTGGCCGGCCAGCTCGAAGATGGGCGTGCGGATCAGGTGCTCCTGCGTCGCCGTCTGCACGACGGTGTATTTGTCGTCGGCGTGGAAGAACAGCACGTCGTCGACCGGGATCTGGTGCATCAGTTCGCCCTGGGCGGCGCGGATATAGCGCAACCTTGCCGGCGCTGCGGCGCCGGGCAGCAGGCGCTTGAGCGTCTCGGCCAGCGCATCGTCGCCGCCGTTCGCCAACGGCGCCGCGCGCAGCCGGGCCACGCAGGCCGCCAGCCGCTCGGCCTTCAGTGGCTTGAGCAGGTAGTCGACGGCACGCGCCTCGAAGGCGTCGATGGCGTACTGGTCGTAGGCCGTCACGAAGACGACGCGCGTCGCGCCCTCGATGCCCTGGGCCACCTCCAGGCCGGTCAGGCCGGGCATCTGGATGTCGAGGAAGGCCAGGTCGGGCTCGAGCGCGGCGATGGCCTCGGCGGCCTCGACGCCGTTGGCGGCCGTCCTGACGATCTGCAGCTCGGGCCAGGCCTGGGCGAGCTGGGCCTTCAGGTACTGGACCAGATGGGGTTCGTCGTCGGCGATCAGGGCAGTGGTCATGAGGCTTGGGCAGGAAGGGGAATCTGGATGCGGGCGAGCGTGCCGCCGCCATCGCGCGGCAGTAGGTCGAGCGTGGCCGAGGGGCCGAAGCGGGCCGCCAGCCGGGCGCGGATGTTGCCGAGGGCGACGCCGTTGCCGCCGCGGCGCTTCGGGCCGTCGAGGCCCTGGCCGTCGTCGGCGACCTCGATCCACAGCCGGCCGTCGACGCGCCGGGCGCTGACGGCCACCGTGCCGCCGGCGATCTTGGGCTCCAGGCCGTGGTGGATGGCGTTCTCGACCAGGGGCTGGGCCAGCAGCGGCGGCACCTCGATGCCGCCGAGCTCGGCCGGCAGCGCCAGCTCGACCTTGAGGCGCTCGCCCATGCGCAGCTGCATCAGCCCGAGATAGGCCTCCAGCATCGCGAACTCCTGGGCCAGCGTCGTCGCGTCGCCGCGCAACTGGCCGAGGCTGGCGCGCAGGTAGTCGGTGAAGCGCTCCAGCATCAGCTTCGCCCGTTCGGGGTCGAAGTCGATCAGGCTCTGCACATTGGCCAGCGTGTTGAACAGGAAGTGGGGCTCGATCTGGCCCTGCAGCAGCTTGAGCTGGGCCTCGGTGACGCGGGCCTGCAGCATCTCCTGCTTCCAGCGGGCGCGGTAGCGCAGGCCCATGATGAAGGTGACCAGCACCGATACCGACAGGAACTCGCGCCAGAAGCCGGGCTGGGCCAGCAGCTTGTCCAGCCCCTGGCTGAGCCAGATACGGTCGACGACGCCCAGGCCGATGACGACGCCGAGCAGCGAGCAGGCGATGGAGAAGGTCGAGAAGAAGACGCCCGAGCGCCAGTCACGCCAGCCCATGATGGTGTCCAGCCAGCGCTGCGGCGCGAGCCGCTCGAAGCCGCGAAAGCCGATGACGAAGCAGGCCGTCACGCAGGCGCTGACGAGCATATGGCCCGGCACGTCGCCGAGCCACCAGCCGGCCGAGCCCAGCCGGCCGCTCTGCAGGCCGTTGATGGTGGCGAAGAACAGCCCGAAGCCGACCAGCCAGATCAGGTAGATCAGCGCGCGCATGCGCAGCCGGTCGGGCCGGCGCTTCATCAGCATGCGCTGGTGGCGCAGGGCCTGCGCGAATTCCTCTTTGAACGTCATGGGCCGCGAGTGTAGGAAGCCTGCGGCCCCGGCCTGGCGGTTACAGCGACGAATCGACAGACGGGCAGATGGACGGACAGCCACGCCGCCTGCCTACAATCCGCCGCGCTTTTCAAACCCGATCTCCGAGGCATCCATGCAGGTTCACGCATCCATCTTCAAGGCCTACGACATCCGCGGCGTCGTCGGCCAGACCTTGAACGAGGAACTCGCCGAGCACCTGGGCCGCGCCTTCGGCACCGAGGCCAAGGCCGCCAGCGAGAAGGCCGTGGCCGTGGGCCGCGACGGCCGCCTGTCGGGCCCCGGCCTCGTTAGCGCGTTGATCCGCGGCATCGCGTCCACCGGCCTGGACGTCGTCGACATCGGCGCCGTGACGACGCCCATGCTCTATTACGTCGCCGCCACGCGCGGCAAGCATGGCTGCAACTCCGGCATCCAGGTCACCGGCAGCCACAACCCCAAGGACTACAACGGCTTCAAGATGGTGCTCAAGGGCGCGGCCGTCTACGGCGAGCAGATCCAGGGCCTGCGCCGGCGCATCGAGGCCGAGGACTACGCCAGCGGCAAGGGCCGCACGGCCGCGATGGACATCGTGCCCGAGTACGCCGCCCGCATCGTGCGCGACTGCAAGCTGGCTCGGCCCATGAAGATCGTCGTCGACAGCGGCAACGGCATCCCCGGCGCCTCGGCCCCGGCCATCCTGCGCGCGCTGGGCTGCGAGGTCATCGACATCTACTCCAAGGTGGACGGCGACTTCCCCAACCACCATCCCGATCCCTCGCGCCCCGAGAACCTGGAAGACCTCAAGCGCATCGTCCACGCCTGCGATGCCGAGCTGGGCCTGGCCTTCGACGGCGATGGCGACCGCCTCGGCATCGTCACCAAGGACGGCGAGATGATCATGCCGGACCGCCAGATCATGCTGATCGCGGCCGACATCCTGAAGCGCAACAAGGGCGCCGAGATCATCTTCGACGTCAAGTGCACCCAGCGCCTGGCGCCGTGGATCCGCGAGCATGGCGGCAAGCCGCTGATGTGGATGACCGGCCATTCGCTGGCCAAGGCCAAGCTGAAGGAAACCGGCGCGCCGCTGGCCGGCGAACTGTCGGGCCACATCTTCTTCGCCGAGCGCTGGTACGGCTTCGACGACGCGATGTACACGGCCGGCCGCATGCTCGAGATCCTGAGCCGCGACGCCGACCCCAGCGCCACGCTCAAGGCCCTGCCCAACAGCTTCAACACGCCCGAGCTCAACGTGCCCTGCGCCGAAGGCGAGCACCACGAGGTCGTCAAGAAGCTCAAGGAACTGGTTACGCTGGCCGACTTCCCCGGCGCCACCGAGATCATCACCATCGACGGCCTGCGCTTCGAGTACGCCGACGGCTTCGGCCTGATCCGCCCGTCCAACACGACGCCGGTACTGGTGCTGCGCTTCGAAGGCCATACGCCCGAGGCACTTGAGCGCATCCAGCACGACGTGCTGGCCCAGCTCAAGCGCGTGAAGCCGGACGCCACGTTTGCCGCCGGCCATTGAACCCGCCCGGTGGCTCTATGCCACCGCACTGCGGCTACTGACGCCGCTGTACCTGCTGCGTCTGTGGCGCCGTGGCGCCCGGGAGCCGCTCTACCGGCAGGCGCTCGGCGAGCGGCTGGGTCTCTACAAAGGCGCGCAGCCGGCACCCGGCCGGCTGTGGATCCACGCCGTGTCGCTGGGCGAGACGCGGGCCGCCAGCGCGCTGGTCCATGCGCTGCGCGAGCGCGAGCCGGGCCTGCGCATCCTGCTCACGCATTCCACCGCCACCGGCCGTGAGGCCGCCCAGGCCCTGCTGCGTGATGGCGACGCGATGACCTGGCTGCCCTACGACACGCCCGGTGCCGTGCGCCGCTTCCTGGGCCGCTGGCAGCCGCGCCTCGGCGTGCTGATGGAGACCGAGGTCTGGCCGGTGCTGCAGCGCGAGGCCGAGAAGGCCGGCCTGCCCATGGTGCTGGCCAATGCCCGCCTGTCCAAGAAGAGCCTGCGCCAGGGCCTGCGCTTCGCGGCGCTGATGCGCCCGGCCGCGCAGCGCATGACGCTGGTGCTCGCGCAGAGCGAGGCCGATGCGACGCGGCTGCGCACGATGGGCGCGCCACGCGTGGAGGTGGCCGGCAATCTGAAGTACGACATCGCCGTCGACCCGGCGCTGATCGCCCGCGGCCAGGCCTGGGCCGCGCAGCTCGGCCGGCCGGTGCTGATGTTGGCCGTCAGCCGCGAAGGCGAGGAGGCCGCGCTGCTGGCCGAATGGGCGAGGCAACCCTGCCCCCGCCCGCTGCTGGCCATCGTGCCGCGCCACCCGCAGCGCTTCGACGCGGTCGCCGCGTTGATCGAGGACGCCGGCCTGAAGCTCGCCCGGCGCAGCGCCTGGCTCGACGAGCCAGCGCCCCAGGCCGTGAGCGCGGACGCCTGGCTCGGCGACTCGATGCGCGAGATGCCGCTCTACTACGGCCTGGCCAGCGTCGCCCTGCTGGGCGGCAGCTTCGAGCCCCTGGGCGGCCAGAACCTGATCGAGGCCGCGGCCTGCGGCTGCCCGGTGCTGTGCGGGCCCCACACCTTCAACTTCGCCGAGGCGACCGAACTGGCGCTGGCGGCGGGGGCGGCAAAGCGGTGCGCGACGCTGGCGGACGGCATCGCCGCCGGGCTGGCCCTGTGCACTGACGCCGCCGCGCGCCGGGCCATGCAGGAACAGGCGTTGGCGTTCGCCAGCGCGCATCGCGGCGCGGCGGCACGCATGGCCGGGACGCTGCTGCAGCTGGACAGCCGGGCTCAGGCCTGAACGGGCGCGAGTGGCAGCGTCAGGCTGAAACGGCTGCCCACGCCCGGCGTCGACTGCAGGTCCAGCCGGCCTTGCATCAGCTCGGCCAGGCCGCGCGACAAGGCCAGGCCCAGGCCCGTGCCGCCATGCTGGTGGCTCACGCTGCCATCGGCCTGGCGGAACTTCTCGAAGATCACGCCCTGCAGTTCCTCGGCGACGCCCGGACCGGTGTCTTCGACGTGAAAGACCAGGCTGCCGGGCCGGCACTCGAGCCTGAGCTCGACGTGGCCCTGGCTGGTGAACTTCAGCGCGTTGGACAGCAGGTTGTTGAGGATCTGCTTCAGGCGCAGGCTGTCGCCGATCCAGCGGCGCGGGCAGTCCGCGGGGATGCTGACGCGCAGCGCCAACCCCTTCTCCTGGGCCGTCAACGCGAAGAAATCCGCCGTGCCCCTGACGAGGGCGACCGGATCGACAACCTCCTCGTGCAAGACCATCGCACCTGCCTCGATCTTGGAGAAATCCAGGATCTCGGTCAGCAGTTCGTTCAGGTGCTCGGCGCCTTTGCGGATTGTTATGACCGTCGCTGTCTGAGGCTTGCCAGGGCTTGATGTCCCAGGAACGTTGGGGGCGTTCGTGAGAACGCTGCCGCGGTCATCGCGGGAC
>NZ_SMBU01000018.1 GCF_004342485.1 Roseateles saccharophilus | reverse complement strand
ATCGAATACTGACCTGGGGAGCGCCGTAGTGCCTGGTCATGGCCAAAACCGCCGTCTCACCGCCGAATAAGAGCGTTTCCTGACCGCCGCCAACACGCGATCTTGAATCGCGCGAGCCAGACTTTGCTGTTAGCCTGGAGATAGACGTAGAAGCCGTCTTCTATGTCGTGCTTGTCGACCAAATTGTTCATCGCGCCTCTGCCGAGTAAAAGCAGGGACAGTTTTGCAAAGAATTTGCAAAGTTGCGATCTGGTAGGCTATGTCATTGATTTAACGTGTGATTTTTTGGCACAATGCTCTTGAAAACCGCCGAAGGTGTGAGCCTTCCGTGAGTTCGAATCTCACCGCTTCCGCCACACAGTGCGCATCTGCGTCCCGCCCAATCTCCAGGCTGAGCATGAAGCCGGGTTCGCTCAGGAGCGGCAGGGGTTGCGCGCCGGCCGCGCACCTCACGCCAATTCCGCGACGGCACCGGTGAAACGCCCGACGAGACCGGACAAGCCATTGGCGAGGATGTAGCGACCATGGCGACCGGCCCCGTTTCTCCGTCATCAGCGGCTGAACACGACGATCATTCGCTGCCTGTCGGGACGCGCCTGGGTGAATTCGAGATCACCCACCGCATCGGCGAAGGCGGGTTTTCAGTGGTCTACCTGGCTTGGGATCATTCCCTGGACCGCAAGGTTGCGCTGAAGGAATACATGCCGGCATCGATCGCGGTGCGCGGTGGAAAAACCCAGGTCGGCCCCCGCTCCGAGCGCCTGCGCGACACCTTCGATGCAGGGCTGAAAAGCTTCATCAACGAAGCCAAGCTGCTGGCCCAGTTCGAGCATCGCTCGCTCGTGAAGGTGTACCGCTTCTGGGAGGCCAACGGCACCGCCTACATGGTGATGCCCTTCTACCAGGGCAGCACGGTGCGCGACACCGTGAGGCAGATGCCCGGGCCACCCGACGAGGCCTGGATCGGCGGCTTGCTGCGCCCACTCGCCGAGGCGCTCCAGGTCATCCACGAAGCCCAGTGCTATCACCGGGACATCGCGCCGGACAACGTGCTCCTGCTCGCCGAAACCGGCCAGCCCCTGCTGCTCGACTTCGGCGCGGCACGCCGCGTGGTGGGCGGCATGACACAGGCGCTGACCGTCATCCTCAAGCCCGGCTACGCGCCGATCGAGCAGTACGACGAGATCCCGGGCATGAAGCAGGGCCCCTGGACCGATGTCTATGCGCTTGCCGCAGTGGTGCACTGGCTCATCACCAGCAAGACGCCGCCACCGTCGGTCGGGCGCGTGCTCAACGACACCTATGTACCTCTCACGACGGCGGCAGCCGGCCGGTACAGCGAACGCTTCCTCGCCGCGACGGACCGCGCGCTGACGGTGCTGCCCGACCGGCGAACGCCATCGATCCAGGCTTTCCTCGCAGATCTTGGCCTGCTGGCGCCCGCATCGGCGATGCCCACCACGCAGCTGCTCGCAGAGGACGACGAGATCACGATCATCAGGCCGCCGGCCGTCGCGCGCGAGCCCGCCGCGACGGCGACACGGCAGCCGACCAGCACGCCGGCAACCGTGCAAACCGGAAGCACTGCCGCGGGTTCGCTGAAGACCCGCCTGGTGATCGGCGGCGCTGCGATTGCAGCGGCGCTCGCTGCCGGCGGCTGGTGGCTGGCCCGCCCACCGGCCCCGACGAGCGCCAAACCGCTGCCGGCGAAGCAGGAGGTTCCGGCCGAAGAAAAGCCGCTTGTGGCCGCGCCGGCGCCGGTTGCCGGCCCGCCCCCATCGGTGGCACCCACCCCGGCGCCCGAGCCCCTTCCCCCGCCTCGCACGGCGGTGGCCCCCGCACCGGCCCCGGTGGCCCCCAAGCCGCGGGCCGTGGCCAGGCCCTCCCCTTCTCCCGTGGCAGAGCACGCCGCGGAGTGCGCCAACGTGCTGCAGCGCCTGTCGCTTGGCGAATCGAGCCCCGAACTGCTCGAACGCGTGAAGACGCTCGGCTGCCGCTGACAGGCCCTCTTCCTGCTTTTCCGAGCAGCCGCGCCGGGCGCTCTCGGTGAAAACCTGCGCTTGAGTGCAGGTTTACCCTTCGTCAATCTTGGTGATGCCGGCACCCAGGGGCTGCACGCAAGATCGTTCCGCCAACCCAAGAGTCGCGCGCAACGCCAAGCCTTGAAGGCCTGTCCAGCGCTGCGGTTTCGAACGATCCTGGTCAGGGGCGAACGGTATGCGGACGATGCTTCAACCTTGCAGGGGCGTGTGGTCGGTGGCGGGGGCACTCGTGGTGGCCGCGCTGGCGTCGTCCTGCGGCGGTGGGCATGGCGGCTCCACCGGCACTCTGCAGGACAGCGGCCCCCAGCAGACGAGCCTGCAGGTCCAGGCGTCGGACGACGATGGCGACACGCTCAGCTACCAATGGCGCGTGACCGGCGGCACGATCGAGAACCGCAACAGCAGCAGCACCGTCTGGACCCTGCCGCCAGGCCCCGGCCTGCATTTCGCCTACGTCATGGTGTCGGACGGCCGCGGCGGCCACGCCGAGCAGCAGTACGCCGTCAGCTCCGACACCGTCGACAACCCTCAGCCAGCCGCCTCGCCCGCCAGCTACAGCCCGCCAGCCGTGGCCGCCGCCGACGAGTTCGACGGCGCCTCGATCCGGCTGCGCCTCTACCAGGCCGAGGCAACCGACTTCGCCGCCGGCAGCGGGCCGGCGCTGCGGCGCCGGATTTACCTGCCCGACGTGACCGTGCAGGTCATGGATGGCGGCACACAGGTCTTCGCCGGCCGCACCGACCTGGGTGGCGAGATCGTGCTGCCCCGCCTGCCCAGCGGCAAGACCTATCAGCTGACCTGCAGCGACGCGCAGGGCGTGGCGCTGTCAGGCTGCCCCGCCAGCCTGGACCCGGCCAACGACAGCTACTCCGAGAGCTCGCAAGGCCTGCAAATTCCCGCCGCCGTGGCCGCGCAACGCAATCTGCATCTGTTCGGCCATGTCGGCCTGGCCGATGGCAGCGTCTGCACGACGGAGAACGGCTTCTTCGACGTGGCCACGTCCGCCACGGTCCAGTTGCAGCAGGCCGACGGCACGCCGGCCAGCGAGACCGTCCATGTGAACCGCTATGGCGACTACTTCATCGCCGCCTCGGTGCCCGTCAGCGGCACGCAGTTCCAACTCAAGCTCAGCTGCGAAGGCTACCAGGTCAGCCAGAACCTGACCGCGCCGGCGGGCGGCTTCCTGGGCAGCGCGGGGACTATCGAGCTGTCCATCGTGATCCCGAACAAGCGACCGGTGATCCAGAAGATGGTGGCCGTCGGGCCGGACGGGAGCCTGCGCGGCCGCATGATCTCGGCGCTTCCCGGCCAGGCGTCCAACGCGCTGCCCGGCGCGACGCAGTTCCTCAGCTACAAGGGCCTGGACACCAAGCTCAGTGCCTGCAACTACTACAAGGGGCTGGGCGCGGTAAAGGACTGCGATGCACAGGGCAATATGCAGGGGGCCATCACGCTGGACGACTGGCTGCGCGCCAACCAGCTCGGCAAATACGCGGGCAGCAACGCCGTCGCCAGCGCCACCTACATCAACCAGCGCGACCTGAACCTGGTGCGCCGCATGAGCGCCACGCAGCTGGCCGCCGACCATCTGGCCTTCAACGTCTGCAACCACCCGGGACCGGACGGCCAAACCCAGGCCGAGGTCGATGCACGCATCGACACCGGCCTGGCGGACGACAACCGCGTCGCCTGCGTCGCGATGGAATACAGCAGCGTGCCCGGACGCAACGGCGGCAAGCCCTTCACGAAGTTCTTCACCTTCGCCCCGGACGGCAGCCTGCTGGCCTCGATCAACCTCGACCAGCGCGGCGAGAAATACATGCCCGGTACCTGCGTGGCCTGCCACGGCGGCAGCCAGTACGCCGGCCGCTTCCCCGAGAAGGGCAATGCCACACCCTATCTCGGCGCCAACTTCCTGCCCTTCGACACCAACAACTACCTGTTCTCCTCGCACGCCGGCCTCGACGAGGCCGCGCAGGCCGCGGCCATCAAGCAGCTGAACATGCTGGTGCTGGCCACCGCGCCAAGCACCTCCACGCAGAACCTGATCGCCGGCTGGTATGCCAAGGACGGAACCAACGTCGACAAGCAATACCTGCCCCCCGCCTGGGCCGGTTTCGACCCGGCCAGCCGCGGCATCAACGCGACCCAGGCCGACGCGTCGAAGTTCTACCTGAACGTGGTCGCCACGTCATGCCGCACCTGCCATGCGGCGATGCGCGACAACTTCGACTGGGACGGCAAGGAGGCCGGTGCAACATTCCCGCGCCTGCTGGGCTTCAGCGGATCACCCAAGCTCTGCGGCGGCAGCGAGGACGTGGCGATCAACGCCAGCATGCCCAACGCACTGATCTCACGCGACCACCTGCACGACAAGCTGGTGGCCGACCCCGCCCTGGCCACCTTGATGCAGGCCTTCATGGGCTGCTCGGATCCCGCCCCCGACCCGGCCTATCCGAAACGCTGAAGACGAAGACAAGGGAGCACCGCCGTGACCAATGCAAGCAGGGGCCGCCTGGCCGCATGGACCTTAGCCGCGCTGCTGTCGGCCTGCGTCAACCCGCCATCGACTCCTGTCGGCGCGCAGACTCAGCCGGCGCCGCTACTGGTGGCCACCGACGCACCGGCCGCGCCAACCGCAGCAGCGGCACCAGCCGCGCCTGCCGCAGCTCGTGCCGCCGTCACGCCGCGCGGCCCGGAGCGAACCTTCGTTGCGCCCGACCCGATTCCGTTCGAGGCCTCGGTCGAGCGGGCCGGCAGCCAACTGCTGGCCGACGCCCAGGCCCAGGTCGGCGACGAGGCACGCACCGTGGTCATCGACCCGCTGATCGACGCCAACACCGGCGCGCAGACCGTCAGCACCGTACGCATGGGCGAGAAGCTGCAGGCGCTGCTGAAGCAGGGGCATCCGGGCTGGACACTGAAGCCGCTGACGCGCGCGACGCTGGAATCGCGCCCTCTGCTGCTGATCGGCACGCTGACACCCGTGACCGTCGAGCGCTCCATCGACAAGCAGCCCGACGCCTTCCGCGTCTGGCTGACGATGATCGACCTGCGGACCCAGCGCGTCGTCGCCAAGCAACTGGACCGCGCCACCGTCGCTTCCGTCGACCCGGAACCGCTGCGCTACTTCCGGGACAGCCCCAGCTGGCACCGCGACAAGACCGTGGCGGGCTACATCAACTCCTGCCAGGTCAACACCAGGATCGGCGACGCGGCCGACCCCGACTACCTGCAGCGCCTGCCCGGCGCGGCCGTCCTGAACGAGGCCATGCTGGCCTACAACGACGGCAAGGTGCCCGAAGCCAACAAGCTCTACAAAGAGGCGCGCGGCCTCACCGACCCGGGCGACCTGCGGCTGCTCAACGGCCTGTATCTGACCTCCTGGCAGCTCGGCCATCGCGACGAGGCCAAGGAGGCCTTCTCGCACCTGGTCGATTCCGGCCTGGAGGCCAGGCGCCTGCCGGTCAAGCTGCTGTTCAAGCCCGGTACCGTGTTGTTCAACGACATCGGCGACCTGGGCACCCAGTACCAGATGTGGCTGGGCGCCATCGCCGACGAGGCCGGCAAGGCGCCGGTCTGCGTGCGCGTGACCGGCCACACCAGCCGCACCGGCAGCGCAAGCGCCAACGAAAGGCTGTCGCTGCGCCGCGCGGAGGCGATCGCGCAGGCCCTCACCACCCGCAACCGCTCGCTCGGCGCGCGGCTGAAAGTGGCCGGCGCCGGTTCGCGCGAGGCGCTGGTGGGCCTGGGCACCGATGACCAGCGCGACGCGCTGGATCGGCGGGTGGAGTTCAAAGTGGTGGACTGCGTATGAAAGCCGTGTGGCGCGCAGCGGGCGACGGTGTGCTTGAGAGGCTGTCGATGAAGCGAATTCCATTGCATGCTCTCCGGCGGCCAAGCCTGATGCACCCGTGGGCATGGCTGGCGGCGCTGTGCCAGATGTTCTTGACTGCTGCGGCGCTGGCGCAGAACGATGCCGGCGCCGGCAGCACCTACTTCAGCAATCACTGCTATAGCTGCCACCACCAGCCTGGCGGCAGCGCAGTCGCGCTGACAGGCCGCCTGAGCCTTGTCACGTCCAGCGGCCTCAGCAGCGCCATCACCGCCGCTATCGGGCAGCCTCCCAGCGACCCGTCCGGCGGCGCCATGGGTACCGCCAATGCCGATAGCACCGTATTGGGAAATTTGGCTGCCTATTTCCGTACGACAGTGCCCTCGGCAAGCATCGCTGTCAGCACCGGCTACTACAACAACGACCCGGTCATTTCTGGCTATCCGCAGGCTGTCACCCAATCACCGGCCTTGTCGCTGAAGGCAACATGCTCTACCACCGGCGCGGTGCCTTTCAGCATCGCAGCTGGGCAGAGCAGCGCCGTGGTGAACGGCCTGTTGGCCGGCGAGAGCTGCAGCATCAGCGAGGAGGCCGATCCCGCCGGAGGCGCCTTGTCGTGGGGCTACCGCTTCGGCAACAAGGGCGAGGCGACGTTCTCGCAAAATCAGCCCTTCACGCTGGGCGCAGGCGCGACGAATTCGATCGCCGTGAACAATGCGATACATGGACCAACTGCGGCGGTATTGCATCTCACGGCGGGCTTTGCCAACAACACCCCCGCACACGCCAGCCCAACGACGCCCATCGCCTTCGTCGTGCACTGCACCCAGCGCAGCGCGGACATCCAGAGCAGCTTCGCGGCCAACGCTTCCTTCGATGTGGGCAACCTCGCCCAGGGCGACAGCTGTACGGTCACCGGCAGCATCGGCGCGGGCGCCACGCAGCCTTCGGGCGGCTACACCTTCGGCGTATTCAGCTACACCCCTTCCCAGACGGTCAGCCTGAACTCCGCCACCATCCCGTTGACGCTGACGAACACGCTGATCACGCCTTCAGCGTCCGTGCAGATCTCGCTGGCCTACTCGAACAACACGCCCAACCACGTCACCACCGCACCGTCGCTGGGTGTCCAGCTCGTCTGCAGCCTCAGCGGCACCGTCAATGCGAACCTCGCCACGGGCGCGGCCGCGACGGTCAACAACCTGCTGGCGGGCGAGACCTGCATGGCCAGCGAGACCTCGATTGGCGGGGAAGCCCTGAGCGCCAACTACACGCTGTCGCACACACCGACATTCAGCCCGTCCAACAATTTGACGCTCGTGGCTGGCAGCGGCAATTCATTGACGGTCACCCACGCCGTGATCGCCCCCGGCGCCGCGCAGTTCTTGATGCAAGATCCGCTGACCTTTGCGGCTGAGGTCGGTGGTAGCGACACCAAGGCGACCACCATTTCCAACACTGCGCTGGCCGGCTCGGCCTTCTTGCACCTCACCGGCTTGGCTTTCACCGACCCCCAATACAGCTTCGCCCCGGGCAACGGTTGTACGTCGACCACGGAATTGCAGCCAGTCAAACAACCTTGCTCGCTGGTAATCACCTTCACCCCCGCCGCGCCGGCACCGCAGCCGAACATGCCGGAGCAGCGCTACGGGACGCTGATCGTCACCTACGATGCCGCCGGAAGTCCAGCTACGCTGCATCTAAACGGCATAGCCAACCCGGCGCCCAGCCCCAGCATCCAGATCAGCGACGCGATGCCGGCCATCGCCGACACCTATCTCGGCAGCACCACTACGCTGCAGCCCATCACGGTCACGAACGGCCCGTCGGCCACGGCGGCACTGCTGATCACCGGGCTGACGCTCAGCGACGTCGCGGCCGCCGACTACGCGCTGGCCGCCGGCACGGGCGCCTGCGCGGTCGACAGCTCGCTGGCCAAGGGCGACAGCTGCACGATCACTATCCAGTTCACGCCGTCGCAGCTTGGCACACGCAGTGCCAAGCTCACCATCGCCAACAACATGCCGGCCAGCCTGCCCAACGCCACGCCGGTGGTCACGCTCGCCGGCAAGGGCATTGCGGTCCCCGCCCCCTTGCTCAGCATCGTCTCGCCGACGCCCATCCACTTCGGCAACCGCACCGTCGGCGGCAGCTACCAGCCGCAACTGCTGACCATTGCGAACACCGGCACGGCCGCGCTGCTGATCAGCGCAGTGCAGGTCACCGGCGCGGGGTTCTCCACCACCGACAGCTGCGCTCCGTCGATCGCGGCCGGCGCTCAGTGCCAATTGCGCATCCAGTACCGCCCGACAACGGCCGGCCAGGCCGACAGCGGCAGCGTGACCATCACCAGCAATGCCGCCGGCTCGCCGCTGGTGGTGGCGCTGGACGGCAGCGGCGTCACCTACACGGCGCCGGTGTTCGTCTGGAGCGCTGCGTCGCTGGACTTCGGCAATGTCTCGGCCGGCTCGCCATCCGCGCCGCAGACGCTGACGATCCAGAACATGGGCCCCGGCGACGCCACGCTGACGCTGGTCAACGTCACCGGCGTCGACGCGGTCAACTTCGTGCTGAACCTGCAGGGCTGCCAGCTCAACCAGACCGTGGTCCAGGGCGCCTCCTGCACCGTGAGCGTCCAATTCGTACCCACGGCTTCGGGCAGCCGCCGGGCCACGCTGCAATGGTCCAGCAGCGGCAGCGCGCCGACGCCGGTGGTGCTGCAGGGCACGGGCCTGGCCGGCGTGGCGGCGCAGCTGGCGCTGTCGAGCGGCGCGCTGGACTTCGGCAGCGTGCGCGTCGGCGCCGCCTCGCTGCCGCAGGAGCTGGTGCTGCAGAGCCAGGGCTCCAGCCTGCTGCACGTGACGGCGATCACCGTCAGCACGCCCTACCAACTGCTCTCCAAGGACTGCGCCGAGCCACCCTTCGACCTGGCGCCCGGCCTGCAGTGCAAGCTGGTGCTGGGCTATGCTCCGGCCGCCGCGGGCACGGCCAGCGGCACGGTGCACATCGCCAGCAACTCGGCACAGATGGTGCCCGATG
The DNA here is from genome assembly GCF_004342485.1 of Roseateles saccharophilus. Lineage (GTDB taxonomy): Bacteria > Pseudomonadota > Gammaproteobacteria > Burkholderiales > Burkholderiaceae_C > Pelomonas > Pelomonas saccharophila. The sequence goes on along the minus strand of NZ_SMBU01000018.1, from coordinate 89,326 downwards.
TGGCGCTCAGCGGCCTGGGCCAGCCTCCGGCCGAGGTGTCCGGCGGCGGCTGCAGCCTCGCTTCCGGCCGCACGGTCTTCGACCCCATGCTGCTGCTGCTGGCGCTGGCCGCGGCGGGCGTGCTCCTGCTCAGGCAATGGCGGTCGCGGCGCGGGGCTGGTGCAGGCGCTGCAAACCGCAGGGAGCAGCGCCCTTGATTGCACTTGCATTTCGTCCGCAACGCCGGGTCTTGCCCTGGCTGCTTCTGTCGTGCGCCGGCCTGGCGGTGGGTCCGGTGCTCGCCTTCGCCGGCATGGGCACTTGGCGTCTGTTCGTCGTCGTGGGCCTGGCACCTCTGCTGGAGGAGATCGTTTTCCGCGCCGGCGTCCAGGCCGAGCTGACGCCGTTGATGCGCTCCGGCCATGCCGCCAACCTGGTCACGTCGACGCTGTTCGGGCTGGCGCATGGCCTCGTCGCCGGGCCGGCCCACGGCATGGCTGTGCTGCTTCCCAGCCTGCTGCTCGGCGAATGCTGGCGCCGCCGGCCGCGCCTCGGGCCTTGCGTGGCCCTGCATGGGGCGATGAACGCCGCCTGGCTGCTGGGCCTGGATGCGATGTGGGCCGGCGGCCTGGCGCCCCTGACGCCTTCTTTCGCAACCGGCTGAGAAAGAACGAGATGAGCACAGCTACAGCAAGACTTCCGATCGGCCTGCGCCGCTGCGCCGCCGCGCTAATGCCGCTGGCGTTGCTGTGCGCCGCCGGCACGGTCCAGGCCCAGCTCGACTACAGCTACCAGGCGGTGCTCGATTTCTCCTATGGGCGCTTCGAGCCGAGCGGCTTCTACCGCAAGTACCGCTTCAACAGCAATTCGCTGTCGGCCTCCTTCGTCGGCGCCACCGCCAGCTATGGCCTCGATGGCGGCTGGACGCCCGGCGCCACCGTCGAGACCTTCCTGCGCTTCCAGGACTTCAAGACTGGCCGCAAGGACAGCGACCCGCTGCTGTCGCGCAACGCCTTCGTCTTCCTCAACTCGCCCTACGGCCGGCTGCGCGTCGGGCGCCTGCAGACCCTGCTGTTCGACGCCACCGCCCGGTTCAATGCTCTCGGCAATTCAATCGCCTTCTCGCCGGCGCTGCGCCAGGCCTTCGGCAACGGCAACCTGATCGGCGTGCAGGGCGATTTCTACTGGGACTCCGCCGTCGGCTACACCTCGCCCAACTTCGACGGCACGACGTTCAACCTGATCTCCTCGCGCGGCGAGCGCTCCAACCACGGCGACCTGAACTCCGCCAACGTGGTCGTGTCACACGGCCTGCTGGCGGCGGCACTGACCGCACAGCATGTGCACATCAACAACGGCTACGACGACCCCACGGACGAGACCGCCTGGCAGCTGGGCCTGAACTACAACCTCGGCCCTGCCCAGCTGTTCGCAACGTGGCTGCGTACGCACGACCCGGGCCTTGGCGTGAACAGCTGGGCAGCGTCGGCCGGCCTGTCGTGGATCGTCGGCCCCGGCTCGGTCGTGTTGCAGATGGGCCAGGCCCATGCCACGGGCGTCGCCATCGACCGCAAGCAGACCAGCGTTGCCGCCGGCTACATCTATGCCTACGACAGCCAGATCGACCTTTATGTGCTGACGCTGAACGACCGCGTCAGCAGGCAGACCAGCGGTGTGTCGTGGGCAGTGGGTGTGCGGGGGCGGTTTTAGCAGACTTGGTCACATAAAAGAGAGGGGCTGCAACGATGTTGATCGTTGATCAGTCCAGCGTTTTGCCGGGACGCGTATTCCCACACTCCCCGTGGAATCGTTGCGCCCCCCAGGGGCGAGGCGTATAAAACCCAGCAACAACATCTTGTCTCACTCATGTGGGCGGCAGGAGGCTGTGATGGGCCATCTCCTCAATGAGCTGTCGCCGGGCATCGAAAGTGTGCGCAGCGGCGGGGAGGTTTTGTTGTCTGCACGCACCGACGCCGAGCAGGCGCGGCGCCCGACCCACGACCAACACGTTGACATCGATGCGGCGTGGGCCCGAGGCATCGGGCACCTGCGGCAGGTTTCGCACCGCGCGCCTTGAGGGCGGCGGCCAGGCATCAGCGAGAAGGAGGCAGCCATGGAACTCCAACTGCAATCCCGCCACGTGTCGTGGCGCACGCCCGACTGGTCGGCTGCGGCCGTGGCCGGCCTGGCGGCTGGCGCCGTGCTGATGGTGCTGGATCTGTGCTGGCCACTGGTGTTCGGCAACGGCGACCCCTGGGCCACGTCGCACAAGATCGCCGCGCTGCTGCTGGGCCAGCAGGCGCTGCATTCGTCGGGCCTCGACCTCGGCGTCGTCGCCGCGGCGCTGCTGATCCACTACACGCTGGGCGTCTTCTCCGGCCTCGTCATCGGCATCGCCATCGCCGGCCTGCGCTGCGAGGGCAGCCTCGCAATGACGCAGGTCATCGGCTACGTGTTCGGCGTCGTCGTCTATTTCGTGAACTTCTATGTGCTGGCCGCGCTGTTCCCGTGGTTCCAGGAGATGCGTGGCGAGGCCACCTTCCTGGGGCAGCTCGCGTTCGGCGTTTGCGCCGCGGAGGTCTATCGCAGGCTGAACCGCAGGCCTGTGGCAGCCTAGGAGAGCGCCCACGCCGAGTGACCCAACCAACGCGAGGCGCAGCCGCTCATGTGGATGGTCATCGCCCTGCTCGCCATCGTCGGTGGCTCGCTGCTGTTCCATGCCCTCACCCCCTGGTGGACCACGGCGCTGGCGTCGAACTGGCGACAGATGGACGAAACGCTGACGATCACCCTCGTCATCACGGGCATCTTCTTCGTCGTCATCAACCTGTTCGTCGCCTACTGCCTGCTGCGCTTTCGCCATCGCGAGGGCCGGCGCGCTGCCTACCAGCCTGAGAACAAACGCCTCGAGCGCTGGCTGATCGGCGTCACGGCACTCGGCATCGCCGCGCTGCTGACGCCGGGGCTGGTGGTCTACGCGAGCTACGTCAACCCGCCCCCCGATGCGCTGCTGCTGGAGGTGGTCGGCCAGCAATGGCAATGGCGCTTCCGCTTCGTCGGCGCGGCGGACAAGCTCGGCGCCAGCGACGCCCGTTTCGTCAGCGGCGCCAACCCGCTCGGCCTCGATCCCGACGACGCTGCTGCGCGCGCCAATGTCGTGGTCACCGGCAACGAGGTGCATCTGCCGCTGAACCGGCCGGTCAGGGTGCTGGCGCGCTCCAACGACGTGCTGCACGATTTCTTCGTGCCGCCGATGCGCGCGCGCATGAACATCGTGCCCGGCCAGGTCAGCGGCTTCTGGTTCACGCCGACGGTGGCCGGGCGCTTCGAGGCGATGTGCGCGCAGCTCTGCGGCATCGGCCACCCGAACATGCGCGGCACCGTGGTCGTCGAGGACGAGGAGGCCTTCAAGGCCTGGCTGGGTGCGCAGCCGACGTTCGCGGCGATGCTCGCGCCGGCCGCCACGGCCGGGGTCGCCGCCGGCGACCTGGTGGCCCGGGGCAAGGGGCTGGCGCAGAGCAAGGGCTGCGTCGGCTGCCATTCGATCGACGGCAGCACCATCGTCGGCCCGAGCTGGAAGGGGCTGTTCGGCAGGACGGAGACCTTCGCCGACGGCTCGACGGTGCTGATGGACGTGGCGGCGCTGAGGCACAAGATCCGCGAGCCGCAGTCGAGGACGGTCAAGGGCTTCCAGCCACTGATGCCCAAGCTCGACATCAAGGACGACGAGCTCGACGCGCTGGTGGCCTATATCCAGGCCCAGGCGGCCCACTGACGGAGGCAAGCCATGAGCGACCATGCCGCCGAAGAGCACGCGCCGACGACCTTCCTCACCCGATACGTCTGGAGCCAGGACCACAAGGTGATCGCCGTCCAGTACGCGAGCACCGCCATCGTGGTCGGCCTCGTGGGCGTGCTGCTGTCCAACCTGATGCGGCTGCAGATCGGCTTCCCCGGCCACTTCGCCTTCATCACGCCCGAGCGCTACTACCAGTTCGTCACGATGCACGGGATGATCATGGTGATCTACCTGCTGACGGCACTCTTCCTCGGCGGCTTCGGCAACTACCTGATCCCGCTGATGGTCGGCGCGCGGGACATGGTGTTCCCGTACATGAACATGCTGAGCTTCTGGGTCTACCTGCTGTCGGTGGTCGTGCTGATGGCGAGCTTCTTCGTGCCCGGCGGCCCCACCGGCGCCGGCTGGACGCTGTACCCGCCGCAGTCCATCCTGCCCGGCACGCCCGGCCATGACTGGGGCATCATCCTGATGCTGGTGTCGCTGCTGATCTTCATCGTCGCGACGACGATGGGCGGCCTCAACTACGTCACCACGGTGCTGCAGGCACGCTGCGAGGGCATGACGCTGCTGCGCATGCCGCTGTCCGTATGGGGCATCTTCACGGCCACGGTGCTGGCGCTGCTGGCTTTCCCGGCGCTCTTCGTCAGCGGCGTCATGCTGCTGCTGGACAAGACCCTGGGCACCAGCTTCTTCATGCCGGCCCTGGTGTCGATGGGGCAGCTCACCGGCTACAAGGGCGGCAGCCCGCTGCTGTTCCAGCACCTGTTCTGGTTCTTCGGCCACCCCGAGGTCTACATCGTCGCGCTGCCGGCCTTCGGCATCGTGTCCGACCTCATCAGCGTACACGCGCGCAAGGCCATCTTCGGCTACCGCATGATGGTGTGGGCCATCGTCATCATCGGCGCGCTGAGCTTTGTCGTCTGGGCCCACCACATGTTCGTCAGCGGCATGAACCCGTGGTTCGGCTTCTTCTTCGCGACCAGCACGCTGATCATCGCGGTGCCCACCGCCATCAAGGTCTACAACTGGGTGCTGACGCTGTGGCGCGGCGACATACACCTGTCGGTACCGATGCTGTTCACGCTGGCCTTCCTGTTGACCTTCCTCTCCGGCGGGCTGACCGGGCTCTTCCTCGGCAACGTCAGCGTCGACATTCCGCTGTCGGGCACCTACTTCGTCGTCGCCCACTTTCACATGGTCATGGGCGTGGCGCCGCTGCTGGTGGTGTTCGGTGCCATCTACCACTGGTTCCCCAAGATCAGCGGCCGCATGCTCGACGACAGGCTCGGCCGACTGCACTTCTGGGTCACCTTCCTCGGCACCTACCTCATCTATTTCCCGATGCACTATCTCGGCATCCTCGGCATGCCACGGCGCTACTACAACTTCGACGGCTACCAGTTCATCCCGCAATCGGCGCACCAGCTCAACGCCTTCATCACCGTCGTCGCACTGGTCGTCGGCGTGGCGCAGCTGGTGTTCGTCTTCAACCTGGTGTGGAGCGTCTTCCGCGGCCGCCGGGCCGAACCCAACCCGTGGCGCGCCGCGTCGCTGGAATGGTTCACGCCGCGGACCCCGCCGGCGCACGGCAACTGGGGACCGCAGCTGCCGGTCGTGCACCGCTGGGCCTATGCCTACAGCGTGCCCGGCGCGGCCGAAGACTTCATCGCGCAGAACGCACCGCCGGAAGCCGGGGGCCTGGAGCCCGAGGCAGCGCCCGGTGCGCCGCGCACCGCGTCGAAGGGGGCGCCGGCATGAACAACACCGGCACGTTGACACGGGCGGACATGCAAGGGCCGGCGCCATCCGCCGCCATGCAGCGCCGCCAGCGGCCGGGCGCGGCGCAGAGCGTCGCCCTGTGGGTCTTCATGGGCGTCGCGACGGCGCTGTTCTCGCTGTTCGGCGTCGCCTACGTGATGCGGCTGAGCGCCAGCGACGCGGTCGCCATCGGCCTGCCCTGGCAGCTCTGGCTCAGCACCGGCTGGCTGCTGGCTGGCAGCGTGCTGCTGCAGCAGGCGGCATGGCGCGCGCAGGGAGGCCAGGCGCCGCGGGCGCCGCTGCTGGCCGGCGGCGCCTGCACGCTGGCCTTCGTCGCCACGCAGGCCTGGGCCTGGCAGGCCCTGCTGGGCGCCAGGGTGTCCTTCACCGGCAACCCGGCCGGCAGCTTCTTCTACCTGCTGACAGCCCTGCATGCGCTGCATGTAGCGGGAGGGCTCGCGGCCTGGGCCTGGGTGCTGCGCTCGCCCGGGCAGGCGCCCTGGCGCATTGCGCTGTGCGCGCGCTACTGGCACTTCCTGCTGCTGGTCTGGGTGGTGCTGTTCACCGCCCTCGGCCTCATCGACCCCGAGGTCGCCGGCCGGATCTGCGGCACCCGCTGACGAGGACCCAGCCATGAGCGCCGTCCCCGAAGCCCCCACGTCACCCGTTCCCCTCATCGGCCTGCGCGGCCTGGTGGCCGACTGGTCGTCCGACCAGCGCGCCTTCCATGTCGCCTGGGGCAAGTTGATGATGTGGATCTTCCTGCTCAGCGACACCTTCATCTTCGGCAGCTTCCTGACCGGCTACATGACGGTGCGCGCCTCCACCACCGTGCCCTGGCCCAACCCGAGCGAGGTCTTCTCGCTGCATGTCGGCGGGGCCGACCTGCCGCTGCTGCTGATCGCCATCATGACCTTCGTGCTGATCAGCAGCAGCGGCACCATGGCCATGGCCGTGAACTTCGCCTACCAGCGCAACCGCCGCAAGGCCGCGCTGCTGATGTTCGCGACGGCCGCCTTCGGCGTCGCCTTCGTGTCCATGCAGGCCTTCGAATGGACCAAGCTGATCGTCCAGGAGGGCGTGAGGCCCTGGGGCAACCCGATGGGCGCGGCCCAGTTCGGCTCCAGCTTCTTCATGATCACGGGCTTCCACGGCCTGCACGTCTCGGCCGGCGTCATCTATCTCAGCGTCGTCGCGACGAGGCTGCTGCGCGGCTTCTACGAACAGCGCGGCAACTACCAGATCGTCGAGATCGCCGGCCTCTACTGGCACTTCGTCGATCTGGTCTGGGTCTTCATCTTCGCGGTCTTCTATCTCTGGTGAGGTGCCGTATGAACGCTCCGGGAACGCCCCAACAACAGCAGCAGCATCCGGTCAGCCTCTACCTCAAGGTCTGGCTGCTGCTGTTCGTGCTCAGCACCCTGTCCTATCTGGTCGACTACTTCCACCTCCAGGGCATGACGCGCTGGAGCCTGATCGTCATGCTGATGCTGCTGAAGGCCGGCTTCATCGTCGCCGTCTTCATGCACATGGCCTGGGAGAGGCTGGCGCTGATCTGCGCCATCCTGCTGCCGCCGCTGGCGCTGCTGGTGCTGGTCGGGCTGATGGCGTCCGAGGCCAACCACACGCTGCTCAGCCGGCTGCTGTTCTTCAAGTGATGGATGAGCCGTGGCCACCGCCGAACTCGCCAAACCGCTGCCGGTGGCCCGGGCGCGGTGGCGTGACTACCTGGAGTTGACCAAGCCGCGCGTCGTCGCGCTGATGGCCTTCACGGTCGTCGTCGGCATGCTGCTGTCGTCGCACTCGCCGCCACCATGGCAAACGATGCTGTTCGGCACGCTGGGCATCGCGCTGGTGGCCGGCGCCGCGGCGGCGATCAACCACCTCGTCGACCGCCGGCTCGACGCGCTGATGGCGCGCACGCGCGGCCGGCCGCTGCCGCGCGGCGCGCTCGGGCGGCGCGACGTCGCGCTGTTCGCCGCCGCGCTGGGCGCGGCCGGCATGGCGCTGCTGCTGGCCTTCACCAACCCGCTCTGCGCGCTGCTGACCCTGGCCTCGCTGCTCGGCTACGCGGTCGTCTACAGCCTGTTCCTGAAGCATGCGACGCCGCAGAACATCGTCATCGGCGGGGCTGCCGGCGCGGCGCCACCGCTGCTCGGCTGGGTCGCGGTCACGGGCCGGATCGACGCCGGCGCGCTGCTGCTGTTCCTCATCATCTTCATCTGGACGCCGCCGCACTTCTGGGCGCTGGCCATCCACCGCCGCGACGACTACGCCCGGGCCGACGTGCCCATGCTGCCGGTCACGCATGGCGTGCGCTTCACGGCAGGCCGCGTGCTCGCCTACACGCTGGCCCTGCTGCCGATCAGCCTGTTGCCGGTCGCCATCGGCATGAGCGGGCCGCTCTACTTCGCCGCCGCGCCACTGCTCGGCCTGCGCTTCATCGGCCACGCCTGGCGGCTGAGGCGCGACGACCGCTGGGGCATGCCGACCTTCAGGTTCTCGATCATCTACCTGTTCGCCCTGTTCGCCGCATTGCTCGCCGACCACCAGCTGATCGCGTGACGCCCTTCGACGCCGCGGGCACGGCACTGCCGGCAATGCAGGCCGCGCGGCTGCCGAAGCGGGCGGCGCGCTGCGCGGCTATCCTGCCGCCCCATGTACGCGTCCTTCTTCGGCTTGAAACAAGCGCCGTTCTCGATCGCGCCGGACCCGCATTACCTGTTCATGAGCGAGCGCCATCGCGAGGCGCTGGCCCACCTGTTGTACGGGCTGGACGGCGGCGGCGGCTTCGTGCTGCTCACCGGCGAGATCGGGGCCGGCAAGACCACCGTCTGCCGCTGCTTCCTGGAGCAGATCCCGGCGAACTGCAACGTCGCCTACATCTTCAACCCCAAGCTCACCGTCCCGGAGCTGCTGAAGGCCATCTGCGACGAATTCCATGTCCAGGTGCCGGCCGGCGCGCAGACGGTGAAGGACTACGTCGACCCGCTGAACGCCTTCCTGCTCGCCCAGCACGCCGCCGGGCGCAACAACGTGCTGATCATCGACGAGGCCCAGAACCTCTCGGCCGACGTGCTGGAACAGTTGCGCCTGCTGACCAACCTGGAGACTTCGGAGCGCAAGTTGCTGCAGGTGGTGCTGATCGGCCAGCCCGAGCTGCGCGGCATGCTGGCCCGGCCGGAGCTGGAGCAACTGGCCCAGCGCGTCATCGCGCGCTTCCACCTGGGTGCGCTGTCGGAGGCCGAGACGGCGCAATACGTCCGCCACCGCCTGAACGTGGCCGGCCTCAGTGGCGCCCTGCCCTTCGACCGCACGGCGCTGCGCCTGATCCACCAGCTCACGCGCGGCGTGCCGCGGCGCATCAACCTGCTCTGCGACCGCGCACTGCTGGGCGGCTATGCCGGCGGCCAGGCGCAGATCACGCCGGCCATCGTGCGCCGGGCCGCCGCCGAGGTGTTCGACGCCCAGCCCGCACCCTCAGCGCCCAGGCGCCGGCCGGATGTGCTCGGCACGGGCCTGGTGGTGCTGGCCGCGGCCGTGGCCGGCGCGGGGCTGGCCTGGGGGCTGCAGTCGCAGCTGGGGCGTGGCGGCAAGGCCGGCGCGGCGGCAGCGGCTACGGCGGCCAGCGCCGCGGCCTCCCCTGCCAGCGCGGCTTCCGCCGCGCCATCCGCCGCGCGTGCAGTTGCACAGCCGGTCTCGGCCGCGAGCGGCGCCAAGCCACCCCCCGAGCCGCTGCATCTGGCCGACTGGGCGCCGCGAGACGGCGACGCCTGGGCGGCACTGGCCCAGCGCTGGGGCCTGCCGCTGCCGGCCCAGACCGAGCCCTGCGCCGCGGCCGCTCAGCAGGGCCTGCAGTGCTACCGCAGCAGCAGCGGCAGCCTGTCGCTGATCCGCCTGATCGACCGCCCGGTGCTGCTGACGCTGCGCCGCCCCGGCCAGCCGCCGGCCCTGGCCGCGCTGGTGGGGCTGGACGGGCAGCAGGCCATGCTGCTGGTGGACGGCATGCCGCGCCGCGTTGCGCTGCCCGAACTGGCCGGCGCCTGGCGCGGCGAGTTCGCCACCTTCTGGCGCGTGCCGCCGGGCTACGCCAACCGGGCCGACAACGTCGCGCCGCTGCGCGGCTGGCTGGCTGAGCAACTGGCACGTATCCAGGGCGTGGCCGTGCCGGGCTCCGCCGCCTCGGCAGCACCGGGCTGGCCCGAGCTGAGCCGCCAGATCCAGGCCTTCCAGGCCAGCCAGGGCCTGCAGCCGGACGGCCGCCTCGGACCCATCACGCTGATGCAGATCAACCGGGCCGCCGACGTGGCCGAACCGCGCCTGGACGCGGCACGCTGAACCCAGAATCGAGCGACCGAACCGCCATGTCCTACATCCTCGATGCCCTGCGCCGGGCCGAAGCCGACCGCGAACGTGAACGCGGCCAGGTGCCGGGCCTGCACACCCAGCCGCCGTCCGGCGGCGAGGCCGCACCGGCCGCCGGCCAGCGCCGCTGGCTGCCCTGGGCCGGCGGCGGCCTGCTGCTGCTGGCCGGCATAGCCGCCGGCAGCTGGTGGGCGAGCGGCGAGCACGAGGCCGCCGTGCCCGCCAATCCGGCCCCAGCCGCCCGGATCACCACGGCGCCAGCTGTTGTGCCGGCGCCCACCGCGCCACCGGCCATGCCGGCGCTCGCCAGCGTGCCGATGCCGCAGCCGGCGGCCTCGGGCTCGCCCTATCTGCCGCCTGCACCACCGCCGGGCGCGCTAGCCGCCGCCCCGGTGCCAGCAGCCATCGCCTCGGCGCCTGCACCCGTGCCGGCGGCCGAAGCGCCCATCCCGCGGCTGGCCGAGCTGCCCGAGAGCCTGCGCCGCGAGATTCCCAAGCTGGCGATCAGCGGCTCGGTCTATTCGGACGACCCGGCCAGCCGCTTCCTGATCGTCAACGGCGAGGTACAGCACGAAGGCGCCAAGCTGGGCGCCGAGCTGATGCTGGAGCAGATCCGCCCGCACGAGCTGGTGCTGCGCTTCAAGGGCCAGCGCTACCGCCAGCCGCTCTAGCCGGGCGCCACGCGCAGGCGCCGCGGCGCCCGCTCAGCGCTGCTGCGGCAGCCGGGTCGACCACAGGGGCTGGCGGGCCAGCTCGGCCGCGGTCGCGTCGTCGGCCGTCACCGCGTATTCATTGCTGCTGCGCTCCACGAAATAGGCCGAGCGAAAGCGCTGCAGGAGCCCCCCGAGTGCCTTGCGAGCCTGGCTGGGAGGGCCGTTGAAGGTGAGCGTCAGCGTGGTCATGGTCGTTTCTTCCATCAAAGGGCCGATCGGCATCGGCCGTCGGCAATCTTTGAACGCCGGCGCGCCGCTGTGGTTGACGGCCGGCCTTGATACAGGCTGTGAACGCGAAACAGCTCACGGATCGCCCGGGTTTGCGCGGCGCGCCGGCTCCGATCGCTTTTCCGGCACGCCGACGGCCTGCTGCTCCCGATCAACGTGAAGCAGGCACTGCAGACGGGCACGCTGCTGCGGTCCATCGAGAACGCGCGCGACGACACGCCGGCGTCGGAAGGGCTGCTGCGCGACCTGTCGCGCCACCGGCCCGACACCACCGGGTCGGCACGCAGATAGGCGTTGCGGGTCTCGGCCGTGCCGTCGGCGTTCAGCGTGGAGGCGATGGCATTGGCCGGCATGCCGCTGATCTTCGCCAGCTCGGCCTGGGCCGTGGGCAGTTCGACGACGACCTCGGCCGTCGGCGCGGCGAGGAACTTGTTGCCGGTCTGCCGCACCCGCGCGTTGCTGCTGGAGCGCGCCAGGTCCACGCGGACGCTCTCGATGAGCAGGTCCGGCCCGCCCTTGCTGGCGGCAAAGGCCGAATCGGCCAACGGCTCGGGCGTGGTGAGCTTGAGGTCCGAGATCTGGGTCTTGACCAGGCTGCCCCGCGCCGCCGCGGGCGGTGGGTCGTTAAACGGCCGGAATCAGCGATTGATCTGCACCCAGGCGAGCTCGAGCCAGTTGTCCGGGCGGTGCACCGGCGTCACCTGGGTCCGGGCGGCCCAGGGAATGACCTGGCGGTGCAGCGGGATCACGTTGACCTGCTCGCGCAGCGCCGCCAGCGCGCCGCGGATCTCGGTCTCGCGCTTGGCAGGGTCGGGCTCGACGCTGCTCTGCGCGGCCAGCGCGTCCGCACGGTCGTTGCGGAAATTGCCGAAGTTGTAGTCGCCCACGCCCTTGTCGCCGCGCTTGCGGTAAAGCGGCGTCAGCGCCGTCTCGGCATCGGTCACGCTGCCGCCCCAGCCGTACATGTAGAGGCTGGTGTCCAGCTTCTCCAGCTTGGGGAAATAGAGCACCCGCGGCATCGCGTTGACCTTGACCCTGACCTTGAGCTGCGCCCACATCGCGGCCAGGGCCACGCAGATCTGCTCGTCGTTGATGTAGCGGTTGTTGGGGCAGTCCAGCGTCACCTCGAAGCCGTCGGCGAAGCCGGCCTCCTGCATCAGCTTGCGGGCCATGGTCAGGTCGTAGGGCAGGCGCGATTGCAGCGCGGCGTCGTCGAAGGACGCGTTGCCGGACGGCGTCAGCCCGCCGGTGGGGATGGACAGGCCGCTCATCAGCTTGCTGCGCAGGGCCTCGATGTCGATGGCCTGGTAGAGGGCGCGGCGCACGCGCACATCCTTGAAGGGGTTGCGGTTGCCCGGCACGTTGGCGTAGAGCAGCCGGTCGCGCGCCTGGTCCATGCCGATGAAGACGAGGCGGTTCTCCGGGCCGTCGATGATCTTCACGCCGGCCGTGTTGCGCAACCGGGCGACGTCGCGCGGCGCGGGGTCGTGCACGAAGTCGACCTCGCCCGAGACCAGCGCGGCCAGGCGCGTCGCGTCGCTGGCGATGGGCGTGAAGACGACCTCCTGCACATTGCCCTGGAACCTGCCCCACCAGTTCGGGTTGCGCCTGAGCACGGTCTTGATGCCGGGCTGGCGGCTCACCAGCATGAAGGGGCCGGTGCCGTTGGCGTTCAGCGCCGCGAAGCCCTCCTCCTTGTTCTTGAAGTCCAGCGGCTTGAGTGCGCGATGCGCCTCGCACCACTTGCGGCTCATGATCCAGAGCTGGTCGATGTGCTGCAGGAAGACAGGGTCGAAGGTGGCGAGCTGGAAGTCCACCGTCAGGTCGTCGACGCGCCTGGGCGTGCCCACCGCGTTGGCGTAGTTGGCGATCTGCGAGCTGGGCTCCTTGGCGCGCTGCACCGAGAAGACCACGTCGTCCGCCGTCAGCGGCGTACCGTCGTGGAACTTCACGCCCGGGCGCAGCTTGAACCGCCAGCTCAGCGGGCCGGTCTGCTTCCAGTCGCTGGCCAGGCCGGGCACCAGGGCCAGCCTGGCGTCGCGGTTGGTCAGGCGCTCGTAGATCTGGCCGTTGACGACATTGGTCAGGCTTTCGTTCTGCGAGTGCGGGTCCAGGGTCTGCGGGTCCCCCGCACCGGCCCAGCGCAGCGTCTGCGCCGACGCACCCAAGGCCAGGGCCATCAGGGCCACAGCCATGCATCGCTTCATCATCTCGGTTCTCCCAACTGCACGGCGGCCAGTTTAGGAGGGCCGGCAAGACCTGGAATCCCCGCGGGGAAGCGCCGGCTATTTCTTGGGGTTCCAGAACTCTTCAAGATGGTTGAAGCCCCAGCTCTCGGGCGGCTCGCGGCCGGCGATGCGGTCGGGCGTGCCGGGGGCGGCGAGGTCGAGCAGCTGCACCGGGATCGGCATGTTCGACTTGGTCGAAAAGAAGACCTTGACCCGCGGTGCCACCAGCGAGGCCGGGTTCTGGTCGACGACCACGCCCAGCCGGCCGGACTGCAGGCGCACCAGCGTGCCCGTGGGGTAGATGCCGACGCTCTTCACGAAGGCCTGGAAGATGGCCGGGTCGAACTGGCCCTTCCACTGCGCCATGCGCTGCAGCGAGCCGGCCGGGTCCCAGGCATTCTTGTAGGGCCGCGTGGACGTGATCGCGTCGTAGACGTCGCAGACGGCGCCCATGCGCGCCAGCAGGCTGATCTGCTCGCCGGCCAGCTTGTGAGGGTAGCCGGTGCCATCGATCTTCTCGTGGTGGTGCAGACAGACGTCCAGCGCCGCGGCCGGCACCTTGGCGCCCTCCTTCAACAGCTCCCAGCCGCGCTCCGGGTGGCTGCGCATCACGCTGAATTCGGCATCGGTCAGCGCGCCGGGCTTGTTCAGCACATCCAGCGGCATCTGCATCTTGCCGACGTCGTGCAGCAGCCCGGCCAGGCCGGCCTCGCGCGCCTCGTCGTCGCCCATGCCCATGTGGCGCGCCAGCGCCACCATCAGGCCGCAGACCGCCACCGAGTGCATATAGGTGTAGTCGTCCCGCGTCTTGAGCCGCGCCAGGCTGATGAAGGCCGACGGGTTGCGCGCCAGCGAGGACGCCACCTCCTCGACGATGGGCAGGCAGACCTCGGTGTCGATGGCCTTGCCCAGGCGGGCCTCGTTGAACAGCGCCGTGACGGCCTGCCTGGAGCGGTGCAGCACCTCGGCGGCCCGGCCGACCTCCTCCTCGAAACCCACTCTGGGCTCGCACTCCCGCACCGCCACCGGCGTGGGCGCGGTGCTGGCGATCGCGACGACGGCCTCGGCCGGAGCCGCAGCGCCGGCCGGCACGGGCGCGTCGGCATCGCAGCCCTTGCTGACATCGATCCACACCGCCGGCACGCCGCTGGCCTTGAGCGCCGCCAGATCGGCCTCGTCCGCCAGCACGAACCGGGTCTTCCAGAACGGATGCGACAGCCAGGAGCCTTCGAGGGATTGCAGGAACATCCCGAGCTTGGCTTCGGAGGTGGGGATCTTTTTCAGCATGGACGCGCGCCCAGTATCCGCGCCGGAGGCCGAATTCGCGGGCCGGCGTCCGTGCAGCCCTGCACGCTCGGCCCACTTCCCTGCGCCCAGCAAAAAGCCGCCCTCGGCGGGGCGGCTCCTCGGCTGCGGCGCGGTGGCCGGATCAGCGGAACTTGCTCTGCGGCACGGTGCGCAGTTCGCTGGGCAGCGTACCGATATAGGCGGCGATGGCCTTCAGCTCGGCATTGCTGAACTGCTTGACCTGGCCGGCCATGATGGCGTTGCCGCGGCCGACGACCGAGTTGCCTTCGGTCTTGTAGGCCTTCAGCGCGACGCCGAGGTAGTCGGCGTGCTGGCCGGCCAGCTTGGGGTAGCTGGGGTCGATGGGCTTGCTGAAGTTGGCGCCGTGGCAGGAGATGCAGGCGCCCTTCTTCAGCAGCTCGGCCACATTGGCCGGCGCCTCGGGGAGGGTGTCTGGCACGGCCGGGGCCTGGGCCTGTTGTTCGTAGAACGCGGCCACGTCGGCGATGTCCTGGTCGGTCAGCGACGCGGCGATGCCATGCATGGTCGGGTGCTTGCGGTCGCCCTTGGCATAGGCATGCAGCGCCGATGCGATGTACTTCGCGTTCTGGCCCGCGATCATCGGCACCTTGTGGACCTCGGGGAAGCTGGCCTGATAGCCCGGGATGCCGTGGCAGCCGATGCACATCGCGATCTTCTTCTCACCCGCCTTCGCGTCCTGAGCCTGGGCTGCAAAAGCGCCGAGGAGGGTGGCCAGGACGAACGACATCTGCAGCAGTTTTTTCATGTCTCGATGGTTGTCGGGTTCTAGAGCGGCGGCGATTATAGGAGGCCTCCTATACTGATCCGGCCCCTTCAAACCCCGGTTTTCCCCCATGAAATTCCAAGGTTCCGACCAGTACGTCGCCACCGCCGACCTGATGCTCGCGGTCAATGCCGCGGCCACCCTGCAGCGCCCCCTGCTCATCAAGGGCGAGCCCGGCACCGGCAAGACCATGCTGGCCGAGGAGGTCGCCACGGCGCTGGGCATGCCGCTGCTGCAGTGGCATATCAAGAGCACGACCAAGGCCCAGCAGGGCCTGTACGAGTACGACGCCGTCAGCCGGCTGCGCGACAGCCAGCTCGCCGGCATCGAGGGCAGCGAGCGTGTGCGCCACATCGAGAACTACATCGTCAAGGGCGTGCTGTGGCAAGCCTTCGAAGCCGACCGCCCCGTCGTGCTGCTGATCGACGAGATCGACAAGGCCGACATCGAGTTCCCGAACGACCTGCTGCGCGAGATCGACCGCATGGAGTTCTACGTCTACGAGACGCGCCAGCTCGTCAAGGCCCGGCACCGGCCCCTCGTCTTCATCACGTCCAACAACGAGAAGGAGCTGCCCGACGCCTTCCTGCGCCGCTGCTTCTTCCACTACATCAAGTTCCCCGACGCCGAGACGATGGCCAGGATCGTCGACGTGCACTTCCCGACGCTGAAGAAGGAGCTGCTCGCCGCCGCGCTGAAGAACTTCTACGACGTGCGCAACCTGCCCGGCCTGAAGAAGAAGCCCAGCACCTCCGAGCTGATCGACTGGCTCAAGCTGCTGCTGGCCGAGGACGTGCCGGTGGACGCGCTGCAGGCCAAGGACGAAAAGGTCAGCATCCCGCCGCTGGTGGGCGCCCTGCTGAAGAACGAGCAGGACCTGACCCTGTTCGAAAAGCTGGTCTTCATGCAGAAAAACAACCGCTGATGAAGCCCCCATGCTCGCTTTCGCTCGCTGCCCCCCGAGGGGGCGCCCAGTGGCTCCGGACGGCCGAGCGCCGCTGATGGCCCGGCCCGACCTCGAACGCGCGCTGCGTGAAGGCCTGGCCGATGCCATCGGCTTCGTCGCCGGCGCGCTGGCCGGCTGGTGGCTGGGGCGGCAGTTCGGCATCGACTTCATCGCCAGCCCCGACTGGAACGCCCGGCAGCTCGTCGGCCTCGGGCTGATCGTGGCCGGCTGTGGCGCCGGCCGCTGGCTGGCGCGCCGCCTGATCCTGAAGGAGTCCCGATGAGCCAAGCCTTCGCCCAGCCGGTCGCGCCGGTCCAACTGGCAGCCGGCACTATCCGCCTCGTGCCGCTGACGCTGGACCATGTGCCTGGCCTGCAGGCCGCGGCCGCCGACGGCGAACTGTGGAACCTGCGCTTCACCAGCGTGCCCGAGCCCGGCCAGACCCGCGCCTACGTCGAAGCCGCACTGAAGGCCCAGGCCGAAGGCCATCGCCTGCCCTTCGCCGTGCTGGACGCCACCAGCGGCGAGGTGCTGGGCTCGACCAGCTATCACGACATCATGCCGGCCATCGCCCGCCTCGAGATCGGCTGGACCTGGTATGCCCGGCGCGTGCAGCGCAGCGCCGTCAACACGACGACCAAGCTGCTGCTGCTGACCCATGCCTTCGAGACGCTGGGCGCCCGGCTCGTCGGCTGGCGCACCGACAACTTCAACCATGCCTCCCAGCGCGCCATCGAGCGCCTGGGCGCCCGGCGCGACGGCGTGCTGCGCCACCATGCGCTGCGCCGCGACGGCACGGTGCGCGACACCGTGATGTACAGCCTGACCGCGGGCGAATGGCCCGAGGTCAAGGCCCATCTGAACTGGCAACTGAGCCGCCCCCGCACATGAAGAAATCAGCCCGGACCTTCGACGTCGACGCACTCTGGGCGCTGGACCGCATCGGCGAACCCAGCCTCAGTCCCGACGGCGCCCAGGCCGTGGCCGGCGTCACCCGCCATTCGATGGAGACCAACAAGGCCCAGAGCAGCCTGTGGCTGTTCTCCACGCTGGGCGGCGAGCCGCGCCGCCTGACCGAGGCCGGCGAGAAGGACGGCAACCCGCAGTGGAGCCCGCGCGGCGACCTGATCGCCTTCACGGCCAAACGCTGGCAGGTGGACGAGCAGGCCGGCATGAAGGACGAGGAAGCCCAGCTCTACGTCATCGCGCCGGACGGCGGCGAGGCGCGGCGCGTCGGCCAGGTGCCGACCGGCGTGGAGGCCTTCAAGTGGTTCCCGGACGGCCGCCGCATCGCCTTCGTGTCCTGGGTCTGGCCCGACCGCAAGGCCGCTGGCCAGGCGCAGGCGCTGAAGGCCTCCATGGCGCGCAAGGAGACGGCCTACGTCACCGAAGAGGCCCTGTACCGCTTCTGGGACCACCACATCCCGATGGGCCGCGTGCCGCATCTGCATGTGATGGACATCGACAGCGGCCGGGCGCACGACCTGTTCGAGGGCACGGCCTGGGAGCTGGACCGCGCCGAACCCGATGCGAACGACTTCGACATCGCGCCCGACGGCCGCCGCATCGCCTTCGCCTTCGACCCGGCCGCCGAAAAGAAGCTGGACAACCGCCACGCTCTGGCCGAGATCGACGTCAGGACACGGCAGGTCCAGGCCCTGCTGCAGGACGCCGACTGGGACTTCGGCGCGCCGCGCTACAGCCACGGCGGCGCCCATCTCGCCTTCCTGGCCAGCCACCAGGCCCTGGGCCACAACCGCCCCAACCAGCTCGCCGTGCTGGACCAGCAGGGCCGCTGGGCCGTCTTCAGCGAGGACTGGGACCACGAGGTGGCCGCGCCGCTGCGCTGGGCCGCGGACGACCAGAGCCTGCTGTTCGCCGCCGAGGACCGTGGCCGCCGCCACCTGTGGCAGTTCGGCCTGGGCGACCGGCTGGCCGAGCCCATCTTCGAGGGCGGCCATGTCGGCAGCTTCGCGCTCGCGGCGGACTTCGTCGTCCTCAACCACGACAGCGTGCAGTTCCCGCCGCGGCTGTCGGTGCTCGGCGAGGACGGCCTGCGCCACATGGAGGCGCTGAACGACGCCCGCCTGGCCGCCCATGCCTTCGGCCGCCACGAGGAAGTCGCGATCACCGGCGCACGTGGCGACGCGGTGCAGATGTGGCTGATCTACCCGCCCGGCTTCGACGCGAAGAAAAAATGGCCGGTGATGCAGCTCATCCACGGCGGCCCGCACACGGCCTTTGGCGACAGCTGGCACTGGCGCTGGAACCATCAGGTGTTCGCGGCGCAGGGCTATGTCGTCGCCTGCGTGAACTACCACGGCTCGTCCAGCTTCGGCTTCGAGTTCCTCGACAGCATCACCGGCCATTGGGGCGAGTACGAGCTGCAGGACATCGAGGCCGGCACCGACTGGCTGCTGAAGAAGCCCTGGGTTGCCGCCAAGCGCATCGCCGCCGCCGGTGGCAGCTACGGCGGCTACATGGCCGTGTGGATGAACGGCCATGTGAAGCCCGGCCGCTACCAGGCCTATGTCTGCCACGCCGGCTGCTTCGACTGGCAGGCCATGTTTGCCGACGACGCCTACGCCTGGCACCGCAAGGAGCTGGGCGCGGCCTGGTGGGACGACCCCGCCAAGGTCGCCGCGCAGAGCCCGCACGCGTTTGCGAAGCACTTCAGGACGCCCACCCTCGTCATCCATGGCGCGTTGGACTACCGTGTGCCCGACGCCCAGGGCCTGGCCTACTACAACACGCTGAAGAGCCTCGGCGTACCGGCCCGGCTGGTCTGGTTTCCCGACGAAAACCACTGGGTACTGAAAGCCCGCAACAGCCGACTCTGGTACGGTGAGTTCTTCGCCTGGCTGAAGAAGTACACGAGCTGACGATGCTGATCCAGTTCTTCTACACGCTGCGCGCCGCCAAGCTCAAGGTGACGGTGCCCGAGTACCTGACCCTGCTCGAGGCCCTGCAGGCCGGCGTCATCGCCGGCCCGGAGGATGGCGGCGTGGCCTCCATCGACGACTTCTACCACCTGGCCCGCGCCAGCCTCGTCAAGGACGAGACCCAGTACGACAAGTTCGACCGCGCCTTCGCCGCCTATTTCAAGGGCGTGGAGATGCTGACCGACTTCACGGCCGAGGTGCCACTGGAGTGGCTGAGGAAGACCCTGGAGCTGGAGCTCACGCCCGAGCAGAAGGCCGCCATCGAGAAGATGGGCTGGGACGAGTTGATGGAGACGCTCAAAAAACGCTTCGAGGAGCAGAAGGAGCGCCACGAGGGCGGCAACCGCTGGATAGGCACCGGCGGCACCAGCCCCTTCGGCAACTCGGGCTACAACCCGCAGGGCGTACGCATCGGCGCGAAATCGGGCGGAGGCGGCAACAAGAGTGCCGTCAAGGTCTGGGAGCAGCGCGCCTACCGCGACTACGACGACACGCTGGAGCTGGGCACGCGCAACATCAAGGTCGCGCTGCGGCGGCTGCGCCGCTTCGCGCGCGAGGGCTCGGAGCTGGAGCTCGACCTGGACGGCACCATCCACGGCACGGCCGCCAACGCCGGCATGCTGGACATCCGCATGCAGCCCGAGCGCCACAACAAGGTCAAGGTGCTGCTGCTGATGGACGTGGGCGGCACGATGGACGAGCACGTCCACCGCGTCGAGGAGCTGTTCTCGGCCGCCAAGAGCGAGTTCAAGCACCTGGAGTTCTATTACTTCCACAACTGCGTCTACGACTTCGTCTGGAAGAACAACCGCCGCCGCTTTGCCGAGAAGCTCAACACCTTCGACCTGATCCGCAAGTACAACAAGGACTACAAGCTCATCTTCGTCGGCGACGCGACGATGAGCCCCTACGAGATCCTGCAGGTCGGCGGCAGCGTCGAGTACAACAACGACGAGGCCGGCGCCGAATGGCTGCAGCGCCTCACCCACGCCTTCCCCAAGTACGCGTGGATCAACCCCGAGCCGCAAGGCGTCTGGCAGTACCGGCAGAGCATCGCGCTGATCCAGCAACTGATGCAGCAGCGCATGTTCCCGCTGACCCTCTCCGGCCTGGAAGGCGCAATGCGGCTGCTGAGCAAATGACGCGTCTCGTCGCCGCGCTGCTGCTCATGGCGGTACTGAGCGGCTGTGCGACGAAGGCGCCCGCGCCGCAAGCCCAGCCCGCACCCGACATCCCGGCCGACGCGCCCGCGGTCTACAGCCTCGACATCCGCGTCGACGGCGAACGCGCCGGCGACCTGCGCGCGCTGCTGCAGCAGCATCTCGACCTCGCCCGCTACCGCGCCAGCGAGGCGGCTCTGAGCCGCGTCGAGCTGGCCCGCCTGGCCGCCGCCGCGCCCGCGCAGGCCGAGGCCCTGCTGGAGACCGAGGGCTATTTCAATGCCAAGGCCGAGGTCAGCCACGACCCCGACGACGCGACCCGGCTGCGCCTGGTCGTCAGGCCTGGCCCCGTCATGCGGGTCGGCAAGCTCGAGCTCGAATTCACCGAGGGCCTGGCCGCGGACGAGGTCAAGGCCCTGCGCGACAGCCTGCGCCAGGCCTGGCCGCTGAAGGAAGGCGCCGCGTTCACGCAGTCGCAATGGGCGGCGGGCAAGAGCGATCTGCTGCTGCGCGCGCGCACCGGCGGCTTTCCGCTGGCGCAGTGGGGCGAGACGGCGGCCCGTGTCGACCCCGAGGCCCAGACCGCCGAGCTCCACCTCGCGCTCGCCAGCGGCAACCGCGCCAGGCTCGGCGCGCTGCGCATCGAGGGCCTGAAGCGCCAGAACCGCGAGACCGTCGAGCGCCTGGCCGGCTTCGCCACCGGCGACGCCTACACCGAGCAGAAGCTGGCCGAGTTCCAGGAGCGCCTGGCCAAGACCCAGCTCTTCGACGCGGTGCGCGTGCAGCTGCTGGCCGACGCACCGGACGCCGACGGCAGCATGCCCGTGCAGGTCAGCGTCACCGAGTCGGCGCTGCAGCAGGCCACCGTCGCCGTCGGCTACCACAGCAACAACGGCCAGAGCATCAGCGTCGAGCACATGCACCGCCGCCCCTTCGACCTGCCGGTGCGCGCACGCAGCAAGCTGCAGCTCAGCCGCGCGCTGAACAGCGCCGAGCTCGAACTCAGCTCCCACCCCCAGCCCGACCTGCACCGCAACCTCGCGTCCATGCAGTTCGAGCAGGACCACTCCGCCGATACCGTCGCCACCAACCTCGGCCTGCGCCTGGGCCGGCTCTACGAATCCACGCAGGACGAGAGGCTCAGCTATGTCGAGCTGCTGCGCGCCCGCGAAACGACCGGCGGCCAGGTCAACACCAACCTCGCGCTGTCCGTCAATCAGCAGTGGATACGCCGCCGCCTGGACAGCAGCCTGCTGCCCACCGACGGCTACCAGGGCCTGGCCCTCGTCGGCCTGGGCTATGCACATGGCGGCGGCAGCGACGACAGCGGGCCGTTCGCGCGCCTGCAGCTCAAGCTCGGCGCCTACAAGCCGCTAGGCGCCAACTGGTACGGATCGGCCCGCGCCGAGCTGGGCCAGGTCGTCGCGCATGACCTCGTCGGCGTGCCCGAGAAGCTGCTCTTCCTCGCCGGCGGCGACGACTCCGTGCGCGGCTATGCCTACCGCAGCCTGGGCCCGCAGCGCAATGGCCTGACCGTCGGCGGCCGCGTGCTGGCCACCGGCAGCCTGGAGATCGCGCGGCCTTTCACGATGAGCTTCCCCAGCCTGTGGGGCGCGCTGTTCGTTGACGCCGGCAATGCCGCCTCGCGCTGGGCGGACTACCACGCCGCCGTCGGCGTCGGCGCCGGCCTGCGCTGGCGCAGCCCGGTCGGCCCGCTGCGCGTGGACTTCGCGCGTGCGCAGGAAACCGGCAAGTGGCGGCTGCACTTTAGTGTGGGGATCACGCTATGACGCGCTCCCTGCGCCTGCTGCGCGTCGGCCTGATCGCGCTGGCCCTGCTGCTCGCCGCCGCCACGGCCTTCGTCGGCTGGCTGCTGCAGCGCCCGGCCGGCAGCGCCTGGCTGCTCGCCCGCCTGCCCGGCGTGCAGGTGGAGGCGCCCGAGGGCGCGCTGCTGGGCGACTTCAGCGCCCGCCGCGTCGTCGTCAGCTGGGCCGGCGGCTCGGCCGAGCTGCGCGGCCTGCGCTGGGCCGGCCTGGACGTCGGCGTCGGTGAACGCCAGCTGTCGGCCCGCGAACTGGCCGCGGACGAAGTGAACCTGCGCAGCCAGCCCAGCGACACCCCGCTGGCCGCGCCTGCCGACCTCGGCCTGCCGGTGGCCGTGCACATCGCCAGCCTGCGCATCGCAAAGCTGAGCTGGGCGCCCGACCAGGCCCCGCTGCTCGGCCTGGATGCGCAGATCGACCTGCCCCGCGATGGCGTCCACCACCTCCAGCTCAAGGCCGCGCGCTGGCAACACCTGACCCTGGCCGGCGAGGCCCGCATCGCCAGCGCCGCGCCGCTGCAGACGGAGGCCACGCTGCGCCTGCAGCAGGCCGAGGCAACCGAACTGCCCTGGGCCGCCGTCGCCACGCTGAACGGCCCGCTCGCCCGGCTCAAGGCCAAGGCCAGGCTGGAGGCCGCCCACCAGGCGCTGCAGGCCGACGGCGAGATCCAGCCCTTCGCGCGCTGGCCCGTCAACGCACTGAGGCTGCAGGCCGACAGGCTCGACCTCGCCCCCCTCGCGCCCGGCCTGCCACGCACGGCCCTGAGCGGCAAGGCCGAGCTGAAGGCCCCGGCCTACGACGCCGAAGCCAGCCTGCAGGCCGAGCTGCACAACGCCGCGGCAGGCCGCTGGGACCAGCAGGCCCTGCCCGTCTCCCGCATCGCCATCGCGCTGGCCGGCCGCCCGGACCAGCCCACCCACCTGCGCCTGACCACGCTGGACGCCGAGCTGCCCGGCGGCGCCCGCGTACGCGGCCAGGGCCGGTATGACGCGAGCAGCGCCGACGGCCGCTGGCAGCTCGACGCGCGCGTGCAGGGCCTGCGCCCCGAGGCGCTGGACGCCCGCGCCACGCCGGCGCGGCTGGACGGCCCGCTGACACTGTCCGGCAGCAAGGCCGGCCCGCTCGCGGCGCGGCTGGACCTCGCCGGCACGCTGCAGCAGCGCCCGCTGCGCCTGCTGGCCCGCGTGCAGGGCGAAGGCAGGCAGTGGCAGATCGAGACCCTCCAGCTCGCCAGCGGCGACGCGACGCTGCAGGCCAGCGGCCGGGTCGACACCGCCGGCGCCGCCCAGCTCCAGGCCCAGCTGCGCCAGTTCGACCCGCATCTGCTGTGGCGCGGCGCGCCCGCCTCGGCCTGGGCCCGCCTGCCCGGCCCAACCCGGCTCAATGCCGACGCCACCATCGACCTGCGCGGCAGCACGCCGGCCAGCTTGAGCGGCAGCGTCGACGCCCGCCTGCTGCCGGGCCAGCTCGCCGGCCTGGCGCTGGACGGCCACGCCACGCTGAAGCGCGAGCGCGCCGCCGACCCCGCCGCCTTCGACATCGATGCCCGGCTCGGCAGCAACCGCATCCAGGCCAGCGGCCAGGCCCGCGCCGACACCATCGCCGGCACCGCCACGCTGAAGGCCGGCGCGCTGGCCGAGCTCAACCCCGTCCTCGCACTATTCGGGCAGCAGCCCGTGGCCGGCCAGCTTGACGCCGATGGCAGCTACCAGCTCGCACGCACGGCCAAGGGCTGGCAGGCCGGCGGCAGCGGGCAGATGAGCCTGGCCTCGGCCAAGGCCCTGGGCAGCAGCGTCGCCAGCGCCAGGGCACGCTGGGAGCTGCCCCTGCCCGGTGCCGATGGCGACGGGCCCGCCGCGCTCAGTCTCGACGTCAGCCAGCTGCGCAGCCCGCATGCCCAGCTCGCCGGCATCCAGATCGACCTGCAGGGCCGGCGCGGCGCCCACGAGCTGAAGGCCCGGGTCGCCGGCCGCGTGCCGCGCGACGCCGGCGACTGGGACATCAATGCCCAGCTCCAGGCCCACGGCCGCTGGGACGGCCAGGCCTGGGCCGGCCGCGTCGCCCGGCTCGACATCGGCCCACTGCGCCCCGGCACGCCGGCCCTGCTGGCCGCGAGCGACATCGGCCTGCGCTGGGCCGGCAACGGCCCGCAGCTCACGGCCGAGCCGGGCCGCGCCGAGGTGGGCGGCGCCTTCGTGCGCTGGCAGGCCCTGAGCTGGACCGGCGGCGAGCATCCCGAGGCGCGCGCCGACCTGCAGCTCGAGGACCTCGCCGTGGCGCCGCTGCTGGCGCGCTGGCAGCCCGACTTCGGCTGGGGCGGCGACCTGCGCATGGCCGGCCACGCCGCGCTGCTGCTGAACGACCGGCTCACGGCCGAGCTGCTGATCGAACGCCAGGGCGGCGACCTGCGCGTGACCGACGAGTTCGGCCCGCGTGCGCTCGGCCTGACCGACCTGCGCATCGCGCTGAACGTGCGCGACGGCGTCTGGCGCATCGCCGAAGGCCTCGCCGGCAAGGATCTCGGCAGCCTCGGCGGCGCGCTGACGCTGCGCCCGAGCGGCCTGTGGCCGGACGCGAGCACGCCGATGGAGGGGGTGCTGCAGGCCAACGTGGCCGACCTCGCGACCTGGGGCCGCTGGGTGCCGGCGGGTTGGCGCCTGGGCGGGCGCGCGGCGGCCACCGTGCAGTTCGGCGGCCGCCTGGGCGCCCCCGACCTGACCGGCCGCGCCGAGGGCGAAGGCCTGGCCCTACGCCACCTGCTCTACGGCGTGGACGTGACCGAGGGCCGCTTCGCGCTGGACCTGAAGGGCCAGCATGCCGAGCTGTCCAGGCTGGAGGCGCGCGGCGGCGACGGCTGGCTGCGCGCCAGCGGCCGGGCCGAGCTCGGCGCCCAGCCCAGCGCCCACATCCAGCTCAGCGCCGACAGGCTGCGCGTGCTGTCGCGCGTGGACCGCCGCATCGTCGCCAGCGGCGAGGCCACGCTGGACCTCGACGCCCAGGGCCTGAAGCTCGACGGCAGGCTGCGTGCCGACGAGGGCCTGTTCGACTTCAGCCGCGCCGACGCGCCGGCCCTGGCCGACGACGTGACCGTGCTGCGCGGTACGGGCGACGCGGCGCCCACCGCGCCGCCGGCGCCCAAAGCGGCGCGCAACAGCATCGTCAACCTCGCCGTGGACTTCGGCAGCGACTTCAAGGTGCGCGGGCGCGGCCTCACGACCAAGCTGCGCGGCGAGCTGAAGGCAACGCAGAACAACGGCCCGCTGCGTGTGACCGGCCACCTCGACGCCAACGGCGGCCAGTACGCGGCCTACGGGCAGAAGCTGGACATCGAGCGCAGCGACATCAGCTTCAACGGCGCCTTCGACAACCCGGCGCTGGACCTGCTGGCCGTGCGGCCCAACCTGGACATCCGCGTCGGCGTGCGCGTGGGCGGCACGGCGCTGGCGCCGCGCGTGAGCCTCTATTCCGAGCCCGACATGGCCGACACCGACAAGCTCTCCTGGCTGCTGCTCGGCCGCGGGCCCGACGGCCTGGGCCGCACCGACACGGCCCTGCTGCAGCGCGCCGCGCTGGCCCTGCTCAGCGGCGAGGGCGAAGGCCCGACGGGCAAGGTGCTGCGCAACCTCGGGCTGGACGAACTCTCGCTGGCCCAGAGCGACGACGACACCCGCGCCACCATCGTGCGCCTGGGCAAACAGCTCTCGCGCCGCTGGTACGTGGGCTACGAGCGCAGCCTGAACGCGACGACGGGCTCCTGGCAGCTGATCTACCGCATCGCCCAGCGCTTCACGCTGCGCGCCCAGGGCGGCGACGACAACGCGCTGGACGTGATCTGGCAGTGGAAGTGGAATTGACGCCATCGGCAAGCCCGGCACACTGCGTGGATCGGGCCGAGGCTATCGGGGCGCTGTCTGCAGGACGAGGCCGCGCCCTGCCAAGGACGGCGCACGGGGCGCCAAGACCGTCCTACACGGGCCCGCCTCGCGGCGTACATCCGGCCCTCGAGCCCGCCTACATGCGGCGGCCCGCAGCAGCGCACAGTCAACCTCGTCGATTGCCCTGCCGTTTTAAGGCTGGAGGCTCACGATGAACATGCAACCACCCCAGTCCTCCTGCGACGGGGGACTGCTCCCCCACCTACTGCACTTCGAGTCCATGACGGACCAAGTCGCCGGCCTGGCCTTCCCCTGCGACCCGCAGGGCCGGGTCGAACTCGACACGCTGGGTGACAAGCTGCGCAACGACTATTTCTTCGCGCATGCGCTGATCGGTCTGCTGTTCAAACGGCCGACCATCAAGCTCGCCACGCCGCTGGCCTGATCGACCGGCATCGTCCTACAGCCAGGCAGCGGCGCGCCCCACAGGGCATTACGCCGTCCGCCGCGAGGATTCGGGCCATGTTCCAAGCCCCCTGCCCCACCCCGTCCGTACCGGCCCTGCCGGTGGCGGAAGACCAGCACATCGACGTCGACCTCGACGTCACGCTGCGCACCCCGTCGATCCTGGTCGTCAAGGCGCGCCTAGAACTCGAGCCCGGCACGACGGGACGGCGCAGCATGGACCTGAGTCTCGTCATCCCGCGTTCGCAATGCCAGGGCGAGCGCCCGCTGCTGACCGCCCTGCTCGAGGCCACGCGCGCCGCGGTCGAGCGCGCGACGCGCAACGGCAATCAATACCTGAAGCTCGGCCGGCCGCGCCGCGTGCTGACGCTGGTGGCCGGCCGGCCGCACTTGATCCCGCTGTTCGACGCGGCCTGAAGCCGCGTCAGAGCGCGCGCCCGTCGAAGCGAGTGATGGGGACGGCGTCCAGGTCGATGTCCTCCAGACAGCGCAGGTTGATCGCCGCCATCGCAGCGCCGTTCGGCCCCTTGCCCTCGCCATAGGGGTGGATGCCGCATGTCGGGCAAAAACGATGCTGGATGACGTGCTTGTTGAAGGTGTAGACGGCTGTGTCGCTCTCCGGCATCAGCAGGCGCAGCGCGGCGCGCGGCACGAACCACAGCAGCGAGCCCTTGCGCTGGCAGATCGAGCAATTGCAGGAAAGCGCCGAGTCGATGTGGCCATCGACCTCGAACCTGATGCGGCCGCAATGGCAGCTGCCCTGGTGGGTCATCATGCCTCCTGCAGGTCGGGTTGCAGCAGCACCGTGCCGAGCTTGTCGATCGCGGGCCGCCAGCCGCACTCGTGGTTGGCGCAGGCTTCGTCGTCGAAGAAGCGGTCATGCACGAAGTGCAGCGCCGTGCCGCCGTCTTCGGCGACGAAATCCAGGCTCACGCGCGACACCCGCTCGGGCGTGCTGCGCCAGGCCCAGCTGAAGACGAGGCGGCGCTGTGGCAGCACCTCCAGGTACTCGCCGCCGACGTCGTGGGTCTCGCCGTCGGGCAGCCGCGTCAGGATGCGGTAGCGCCCGCCGACGCGCAGGTCGATCTCGGCCTCGACGACGGCACCGGGCCGGCCGGCGAAGAACCAGCGGCTCAAGGCCTGCGGGTCGGTCCACGCGCGCCAGACTTTTTCGACGGCGACCGGGTAGTGCCGGTCGAAGCGGACCTGGGCTGCGGCTTGCTGTGGGCTTGCTTGCATGGTGTGACTTCCTGTTCGTGGTGCAGATAACGGCCGAGCGCGTCGAGCTGCTCGCCCCAGAAATGCTCGTAGTGGGAGATCCAGGCCGCTGCGGCCTGCATGGGCGCGGCGTCGAGCTCGCAGCGCACGACCCGCCCCTCCTTGGCCCGTGCGATGAGGCCGGCGGCCTCCAGTACGGCGAGGTGCTTCATGAAGCCCGGCAGCGACATGCCGTGCGGCGCGGCCAGCTCGCTGACGCTGGCGCCGCCGCTGCCGAGCTGCTCCAGCACGCGCCGCCGCGTCGCGTCGGACAGCGCGGCGAACACGAGATCGAGCTGGGCGTCTTTTTGATTAACCATTTGGTTTAGTATTTGTCCGCAGATCGCCGCCTGTCAAGCGAAAAGATCGGGCCGTCGCAGCCGGCTCAGCGCGGGCCGTCGCCGTGCAGCCGCCCCTCGGCGGACTGCAGGCCCGACGCCGCGGGCACCAGCCTGCCCGCGCGGCCGAGGCCGAAGGCGGGCATGTTCACGTAGACGTTCTCGTAGCGCCCCGGCCCCGACACATAGGTCTCGTGCCAGATGCCGACACTGCCGTCGGTGCCGATCGCGCGGTTGAAGGCCTGCCAGGCCGGCAGGTGCGCGGAGTCGCGGGCCTTGGCATAGGCCAGCAGCGCGTCCATGCTGCGCCAGTACTGCACGACGATGATGTTGCGCGCGAACCAGGTCTCATGGCTCAGCAGGCCCAGCCGCGGCTGCGCATAGAGCTCGCGCAGCATGCGCGGCATGGCCGCCGCGACGGGCCACCAGCGATGCACGGCCAACGGGCGGTTGATGCGCATGCCGATCAGGAAGACGGCGAACTCGCCCTCCAGCCGGGCGGTCAGGCGGTCGCGATAGATCATGGGCACCCCATGAGCTGAGCCGAGCTGCAGCTTAGCCGCTGGGGATGACAAGGCGCTACAGTCGCGCCCCTTTCAGCCACCCGCCGCGCCGCCCGCCATGCCCCTCGCCGAACTGCGCGCCGCCATCGCCGCGGAGCTGGCCGCCACGCCGGAGTTCTACGACTTCCGCGTGCTGCGCCGCGAGCGCGAGGGCGAGCTCTGGCGCATCACGCTGGAACCGGGCTATGTCTATGCCGAGGGCCAGCGCCCCGGCGCGGCCTCGGCCCAGGCGCTGCTGGACGACAGCCTCGAAGGCGCGGCGGCCTGGTGGGGCGCGCCGGCCAAGGGCGGCGCCAGCGTGCTGATGGTGGCGCCCGAGGACGACCAGCTCGTGCTGCAGAACGCCAGCGCTCCGCCGCCGGGGCCGGAGCAGCTGATCCGCCTCTACCCGCAGCGCTTCCTACAGGCCCTGGCCGATGCCTGGGACGACACGCCCTGGGCCGAGCAGGCACTGGCCCGGCAGCCCGGCCTGGGCAGGAGCGAGCCCATGCCCGACGAGCCGGCGCTGACGGGCGAGCCCTTTCGCTGGCTGCGCCCGGCCCAGCGCCGCGCGCTCGGCCTGGTCCGGCAACGCTGCGGCTACCTGTGGGGACCACCGGGCACGGGCAAGACGACGACGCTGGGCGTGCTGCTGGCCGAGTACCTCGACCGCCGGCCGGACGCCCGCGTGCTGCTGCTGTCGACGACCAACCATGCGGTGGACCTGGCCACGCTGGCCGTGGACAAGGCCTTGCACAAGGGCCGGCGCGAGCGCTGGCGCGATGGCGTGCAGCGCCTGGGCACGCGGGTGGACGCCGCCGCCTACGCCGGCCGCGAGCACCTGCTGCCGGCGCGCGATGCCGGCCTCGTCGCCCGCCTTGCCCGTGCCGAGGCCGAACGCCCCGCCGGCCGCGACGCGGTGGCCCTCAAGGCCTGGGCCGACCGCGTCGCCGCGCTGCGCCAGGAGCTGCGCGCCGCATCGCTGCTGGTGCTGCGCCGCTGTCGCCTGGTCAGCATGACGGCCTCGCGCGCCTGCTTCACGCTGAAGACGCTGCGCAGCCTCGCGCCTGGAGACGGGCCTGAGGGCGGGCCGCCCTTCGATCTCGTCGTGTTCGACGAGGCCAGCCAGGTCAGCCTGGCCCAGGCCCTGGTGCTGATGCCGCTGGGCCGCGCCCACTTGTTCGCGGGCGACCCGCAGCAGCTCTCGCCGGTGCTGCGCAGCAGCGACCGGCTGGCGCAGCGCTGGCTCGGCCGCTCGCCGTTCTCGCGTATGCCGCCGCGCGGCGACATGGTGGCCCTGCTGGACGAGCAGTCGCGCATGGCGCCGCCCATCAGCGACTGCGTCAGCCATCTCTTCTACGACGGTGCGCTGCGCGTGGCCGACGATGCCCTCGCCTCGGCCGACTGGCAGGCCGCGCGCCGCCGCGCCCTCGGCCCCTGGCCGGCCGACGGCCATCTGCATGTGCACGAGGTGGCGAGCGACGGCCAGTGGGTGGCCGCCGAACGCGGGCCGGTGCGGCGCGAATCGGCCGAGGCCATCGCGGCCCAGGTCGCGGCCGCACTCGACAGCGGCGACTGGCGCACCGACGAACTCATCGTGCTGACGCCCTTCCGCGCCCAGCGCGCGCTGATCCGCCGCTGCCTGGCCGCGCGCGGCCTGGGCGAGCGGGTCAGGGTCAGCACCGTGCACCGCGCCCAGGGCAGCGAGGCGCCGGTGGTGTTCTTCGATCCGACCGACGGCGCCCAGCCCTTCCTGCAAACCGAGGAGGCGCGCCGCCTCGTCAATGTCGCGATGAGCCGCGCCCAGGCCAAGCTGATCGCCTTCCTGTCGCCGCTCGACCGCGTCAACCCGTTGCTCGCGCCGCTGGTGCAGCGGCTGCGCCTGGCCGGCGACACGCGGCCCGTGATGGCGCTGCTGGAGCTGGCCGCTCAGCCTGGCTTCCCGGCCGTGGCCCTGGGCCGGCGGGTGCAGGCGGGCCGGCACGTGGGCGAGGTCGTCGAGATCAGTCCCGATGGCGCGCAGTTCTGGCTCGTCAACGAGCGCAGCGGCGCCCACCAGCTCTTCGACACCGCCTTCTGGCGCGCCCGCGCCGCCGCGCCAAATGGCGGCTGAGCCCGTGCGAGAATCCGCGCCTTCGCGGCCCCGGGCCGAGGGCTCTCCGTAGTTCAATGGATAGAACGGCCGCCTCCTAAGCGGCAGATACAGGTTCGATTCCTGTCGGAGGGACCAGCATCACCTGCTGCTCCATGGCTGTTTTCTTGCGCGTCCGCTGCCCTTCCCCGATCCCTCTGCTTTGCCTAGCCCTGGCCGGCGCGGCGCCGCAGGCATGGGCCGGCGGCACGCTGCTGCTGCTGGACGCGCCGCCCGCCGAGGCCACCTGGTCGGCCGGCATGTCCTGGCGCGGCTGGCCACGCGCGCCGGGCAGCGCGCACGAGCGCTATTCGCTGCTGCCGGCGCTGGACTACGAGTCGCCAAGCGGCGTCTTCGTCGCCACCGACACCGGCCTGGGCTGGAACCTCGCGCCCAAGCTGCTGGAAGGCGAGGCCGCCAGGCAATGGCAGTTCGGCGCGCGGCTGTGGCCGCAATCGGGCCGCTCGCGGCGCGAATCGCCGCCGGGCGTGCAAAGCCTGGGCTCGCGGCTGATCACGCAGCTGTTCGCCAACAACCAGGTCATGCCCGAGCTGCTGCTGCAGTCCGGCCTGTCATGGGGCAGCGGCCGCCATCGCAACGGCGGCCAGCTCGAGTTGGGCGCCACCAGCGGCATCCCCATCGGCAGCGAGCTGCTGGCGATCAGCCTGTCCGCCACCTACGCCAACGCGGCGCATCTGCGCGGCACCTTCGGCGTCGGCCCGGCCGAGGCCGCCGCCAGCGGCTTGCCCACGTTCCGCCCGCACAGCGGCTGGCTGGACTGGAGCATGGCGCTCAGCGCAGAGCACAAGTTCTCCAATAACTGGTCCGTCAACGGGCAATGGCTGCACACCCGCCTCGTCGGCCAGGCCGCGAACTCCCCGCTGACCTACAGCCGCGACCAGCCTTCGTTCATCGTCAGCGTCTGGCATCAATTCTAAAAAATGAGGCCCCTCGCCCGGTCTTGCCGCGCTGAACGCGGGCAATCCCAGTCGGTCCCCCGCGGGGACGGCGATGCTTGGCGGCTCGACCGCCAAGCACATCGCCAGCGCGGGCCGGCTTGGGGCGGCCCGGCGCTCGGCCCGCAACACCCAAGGTTCCACGGGATGAGTCTCTGACATGGCCGAGACCCTGCTGTTCTACGCCCTGCCCGTGTTCCTGCTCTGCATGGCCGCGGAATGGGCATGGGGGCACTGGCGTGGCCGTGACAACTACAGCCTGGCCGACACGCTCAACAGCCTCAGCCAGGGCCTGCTGAGCCAGGGCGTGGCCCTGCTCACGCCAATGGCGCAGACCGGCCTCTACGCCGCCGTGCATGCGCGCCTGGCCCTGGTCTCGCCGGCGCTCTGGCATGGCGCGCTGAGCTGGGTGCTGGCCGTGCTGATGTACGACTTCTGCGACTACTGGCTGCACCGCGTCAGCCACGAGAGCGCGCTGTTCTGGGCCGCGCATGCCGTGCACCACCAGAGCGAGCATTTCAACCTCAGCACCGCGCTGCGCCAGGAAAGCTTCTACTCGGTGATGGGCGCGCCCTTTTTCCTGCCCATGGCGCTGCTCGGCGTGCCGACCGGCCAGTTCGCGGCGGCCGGCATGGTCGTGCTGCTCTACCAGTTCTGGATCCACACCGAGCACATCGGCCGCCTGGGCTGGCTGGACCGCGTGTTCTCGACGCCCTCCAACCACCGCGTGCACCACGCGGTGAACCCCGGCTACCTGGACCGCAACTACGGCGCCATCCTGGTGCTGTGGGACCGGCTATTCGGCAGCTTCACGCCCGAGACCGAGCCCTGCGTCTACGGCACCGTGAAGCCGCTGGCGAGCTGGAACCCGCTGTGGGCCGTGGGCCAGTTCTATGCCGAGATCTGGCGGCGCATGCAGGCCACGTCGCGCTTGGCCGACAAGCTGCGCGTGATCTTCAAGTCGCCCGGCTGGATGCCGCCCGGCGCGGCCCTGGCCGGCGACCTGCCCGAGGTCAGGCTGGCCCGGCCACGCTTCGATCCACCCGCACCGCGCTGGGCCCGCCGCGCCGCCGTCCTGCTCTTCATCGCGATGGCCGCCGGCTGCGGCGCCTGGCTGAGCTGGGCCGACGCACTCGGGCCCCTGGCCAACCTCGCCGCCGGCGCCGCGCTGGCCGCCGGGCTCTGGGGCGTGGGGGCACTGCTGTCGCGCCCGCTGCGCGGACCGGCAACAGGCAGCGCATAAGCATCGCCGCTTTCCTTCGTTCCGCGCGCCGGGGCGCTTCCCTATCGTGCAGGCCTGTCAGCACAAGGCCGCCATGCACATCACCAGCCTCTCCGCCAGCCCCAGCGAACGTTCGCGCTCGGCCTGGCTCACGCAGTTCGCACTGACGCGGCTGGAAGGCCGGAGCACACGGCACGACGACATCCTCGTGCGCCAGTTGCCCGCCGCCGCCCTGCTGGCCGCCGACGTGCAGGAGTCGGCCATCGCCGCCGCCGTGCGCGCCGTCGAAAGCGCCGACCTCGTCATCGTCGGCACGCCCATCTACAAGGCCGCCTACAGCGGGCTGCTCAAGGTCTTCCTGGATCTGCTGTCGCCCGATGCGCTGCGCGGGAAGCTGGTGCTGCCGCTGGCCACCGGCGGTAGCCCCGCCCATTTCCTGGCGCTTGACTACGCCCTCAAACCCGTGCTGTCGGCCTTGGGGGCCCGCCATGTGCTGGACGGCGTTTTCGCCACTGACGCTCAACTACGCCGTCACGATGCCGGTGGCTTCGTGCCCGAGCCCGACCTGATTGCGCGGCTGGACCGTGCGCTCGCTCCGCTGCTGCCTCGAATGCGGGCCCGTCCCGAACCCGCACTGAGCTGTTGACGCCCCCACCCCAGATTCACCACCGCTTGTCTCCTCGCCACCCGA
This sequence comes from Roseateles saccharophilus, assembly GCF_004342485.1. Lineage (GTDB taxonomy): Bacteria > Pseudomonadota > Gammaproteobacteria > Burkholderiales > Burkholderiaceae_C > Pelomonas > Pelomonas saccharophila. Next base: position 55,813 of record NZ_SMBU01000018.1, on the reverse strand, counting down.
CCGGGATCGGCGACTTCATCCCGGCGCTCGGACGCTGATCGGGTGCGCCCGAGTGCCGGGATCTTTTTTGGACACCGCCATGCTCTTCCGCTCACTACTGCGCTGGACTGCCCTGCCCTTGCTGGCGGCCTTCAGCCTCCACGCCGGCGCCCAAACCAACACGCTGCGCGTCGGCTTCCAGAAATCCGCCAGCCTGCTGACGCTGCAGAAGTCCAGCGGCTCGCTGGAGAAACGGCTCGCACCCCTCGGCGTCGCCGTGAAATGGGTGGAGTTCCCCGCCGGCCCGCAACTGCTCGAAGGCCTGAACGTTGGCGCCGTCGACGTCGGCTTCGTCGGCGAGGCACCGCCCATCTTTGCGCAGGCCGCCGGCGCCAGCTTCGTCTACATCGGCTTCGACCCTGCCGCTCCCGAGGCCGAAGCCATCGTCGTGCCCAAGGACTCGGCCATCAGGTCGCTCGCCGACCTCAAGGGCCGGAAGATCGCGCTGAACAAGGGCAGCAATGTGCACTATCTGCTCGTCAAGGCATTGGAGAAACATGGCCTGAAGTACTCGGACATCCAGCCCGTCTTCCTGCCGCCGGCCGACGCGCGTGCGGCCTTCGAGCGCGGTGCCGTGGACGCCTGGGTGATCTGGGACCCCTTCCTCGCCGCCGTCGAGAAGCAAAGCGGTGCACGCGTGCTGCTGGACGGCCGCGGCGTCGTCAACAACTACGCCTACTACCTGGCCGAACGCGGCTATGCCCAGCACAACCCCAAGGTCATCCAGGCCCTGTTCGACGACAGCCAGGCCCAGGCAGCCTACCTCAAGGCCAACACCCGGGCCGCGGCCGCCGTCATCGCACCCCTGCAGGGGCTGGAGCCCGAGGTCGTCGAGAAGAGCCTGACGCGCTACCCGTTCGGCGTGAAGCCGCTGACCGCGGCCGTCGCTGCCGAACAGCAGAAGATCGCCGACGCCTTCCATGCACTCGGCCTCATCCCCAAGCCCATCCGCGTGGCCGATGCGCTGCCGGGCGGTGCGAGTGTCGCGGAGGCCGCCCGGTGAGCACGTCAACGACCCGCCGTGCGGCGGTGGCCATCCTGGCGACGACGGCCTCGGTCTGGACGCGAGCCAAGGCCGACTCGCCGTCCCAGCTTCGCATCGGCTTCCAGAAGGGATCGCTCAACCTCGCGCTGCTCAAAAGCTACGGCCTGCTGGAGCAGCGCCTGCCCGGCACCAAGCTGCAATGGACCGAGTTCCCCGCCGGCCCACAGCTGCTGGAGGCGTTGGCCCTGGGCAGCGTGGACCTCGGCGCCACCGGCGACGCGCCGCCCGTGTTCGCCCAGGCCGCCGGCAAGGACATCGTCTACGTCGGTGCCGAGCCGCCCAAGCCCGACAGCTCGGCCCTGCTGGTCAAGCCCGACTCACCGCTGAGGAAGCTCGCCGACATCAAGGGTCGGCGCATCGCCTTGCAGAAGGGCAGCAGCGCTCATTTCCTGACGGTGCAGGCCGTGAAGCGCGTGGGCCTGGCCTGGACCGACATCCAGCCCGTCCACCTCGCGCCGGCCGATGCGCGCGCCGCCTTCGAGCGCGGCTCGGTGGATGCCTGGGCCGTGTGGGACCCCTATTTCGCGGCTGCGGAAATCAGCGGCGAGCTGCGTGCCCTGGCCACCAGCCGCGGCCTGACGAACAACAACACCTTCTATCTCGCCTCGCGCACGCTGAGCCAACAGCCGGCCCTCGTGAGGACCCTCTTCCAGGCCCTGACCGACACCGACGCCCGCGTGCAGGCCGACCGCCGCGATGCAGCCCAGCGCTATGCCGACTTTGCCGGCCTGCCGCTGGCCACCGTGCTGCGCATGGTCGAACGCCGCGGTGCGGCGCCGGTCGGGCCGCTGACAGCGGCCCTGGTCAAGGAGCAGCAGCAAGTGGCCGACGCCTTCGCCGAGCTCGGTCTCATTCCACACCCCATCCGCGTCGCCGACGCCCTCATACAGGTGAAAGCATGAAGATCTTCTGGTTCATCCCCACCCATGGCGACAGCCGCTATCTCGGCAGCTCGCGCGGCGCACGCGTGGCCGACCATGCCTACTTCAAGCAGATCGCCATCGCCGCCGACAGCCTCGGCTACAAGGGCGTGCTGCTGCCCACCGGCCGCAGCTGCGAGGATTCGTGGATCGTCGCGGCCAGCCTCATCGACGCCACCCGGCGGCTGAAGTTCCTCGTCGCGCTGCGCCCCGGCCTCGTCGCGCCCGCGCAAAGCGCGCGCATGGCCGCCACGCTGGACCGCCTCTCCGGCGGCCGCCTGCTCGTCAACCTCGTCACCGGTGGCGACGCCGACGAGCTGGCGGGCGACGGCCAGTTCCTGGACCACACGGCGCGCTACGAACAGTCCGCCGAGTTCATCCGCATCTGGCGCGAGCTGCTGGCCCGCTCGCACGATGGCGAAAGCTTCGATTTCGACGGCCGGCATCTCAGTGTCAAGGGCGGAAAAATCCTGTACCCGCCCATCAACCGCCCCTACCCACCGGTGTTCTTCGGCGGTTCTTCGGCGCCCGCGCACGAGCTGGCCGCCGCCCAGGTCGACACCTATCTGACCTGGGGCGAGCCCCCGGCCGACGTCGAGAAGAAGCTTGCCAACGTGCGCGAGCGCGCCGCCGCCCATGGCCGCCAGCTGCGCTACGGCATCCGCCTGCATGTCATCGTGCGCGAAACCGAGGACGAGGCCTGGCGTGCAGCAGGCGAGCTGCTGTCGCAGCTGGACGAGGCGACCGTGGCCGCCGCCCAGGCCCGCTTTAAGAGCATGGACTCGGTCGGCCAGCGCCGCATGGCTGAGCTGCACGGCGGCCAGTTCAACAAGGCCGACGTGCGCCAGGGGCTGGAGATCGCCCCCAATCTGTGGGCCGGCGTCGGCCTGGCGCGGGGAGGCGCGGGCACGGCCCTGGTCGGCAACCCGCAGCAGGTGGCCGACCGCATCAAGGAGTACGCCAATCTCGGCCTGGAATACTTCATCCTCAGCGGCTACCCGCACCTGGACGAGGCCCACCGCTTTGCCGAACTGGTCTTCCCGCTGCTCCCGCTGGACCTGCGTGAAAAGCTCAGCGCGCCGGTGCTGACCGGCCCCTTCGGCGAAGTCGTGGCGAACAGCTACGCACCCAAGGCCGTGTCCGCCAGCTGACCCCATGCTGCGCCGCCTGATCCCCTGGCTGCTGCCGGCGGCCATCCTCGCCGCCTGGGAGATCGCCTCGCGCAGCGGCCTGCTGTCCGCGCGCATCCTGCCCGAGCCGGCCGCCGTGCTGGCCGCGTTCTGGCAGCTGCTGCGCTCGGGCGAACTGGCCCATCACGTGGCCGTCAGCACCGCACGGGCCTTCTCCGCGCTGGCCCTGGGCGGGGGCCTGGGGCTGCTGCTCGGCCTCGTCACCGGCACCTGGAAGGCGGCCGAGGCCCTGCTGGACACGACGCTGCAGATGCTGCGCAACATCCCGGCGCTGGCGCTGATCCCGCTGGTCATCCTGTGGTTCGGCATCGACGAGGCGGCCAAGCTCGTGCTCGTCGCGGTCGGCGTGTTCTTCCCGGTCTACCTCAACACCTTCCACGGCATCCGCAACGTCGACCGCGACCTCATCGAGATGGCGCGCAGCTACGGCCTTGGCGGCTGGCAGCTGTACGCCCAAGTCATCCTGCCCGGCGCGCTGCCGTCCATCCTCGTCGGCCTGCGCTTCTCGCTGGGGCTGATGTGGGTGCTGCTCATCGTCGCCGAGACGCTGTCGGCCCAGGCCGGTATCGGCTACCTGACGATGAATGCCCGCGAGTTCCTGCAGACCGACATCGTGCTCGTCGGCATCCTGCTCTATGCCTTGCTGGGCAAGCTGGCCGACGTGGTCGCGCGCGGCCTGGAGCGCGCCTGGCTGCCCTGGCACAGGGGTTATGCGAAGGAGGCGCCCTGAGATGTGGCTGAGCGAATTCGATGCGCCCGTGCTGCCGCGCGAGCACGTGCATGAAGCGCCCACACCGCCGAAGGGCCTGGCGCTGAAGCTGCGCGGCGTCGCCAAATCCTTCGGCCCGCGCCATGTGCTGAAGGACCTGGACCTCGCCATCGCGCCGGGCGAGTTCGTCGCCCTGGTGGGCCGCAGCGGCTGCGGCAAGAGCACGCTGCTGCGCCTCATCGCCGGGCTGGACACGCCCACGGCCGGCCTCGTCGAGGCGGGCGCGGCGGACGAACGCCGGCTGATGTTCCAGGACGCGCGCCTGCTGCCGTGGAAGCGCGTCGTCGACAACGTGGCCATGGGTCTCGCAGGCCCCGATGCGAAGCCGCGCGCGATGGAGGCCCTGGTCCAGGTCGGCCTGGCCGGCCGCGGCGGCGACTGGCCCGCGACGCTCTCCGGCGGCCAGCGCCAGCGCGTGGCCCTGGCCCGCGCACTGGTGCACCGCCCGCGCCTGCTGCTGCTTGACGAGCCCCTCGGCGCGCTGGATGCGCTGACGAGGCTGGAGATGCACCGCCTCATCGAGCAGCTGTGGCGCCACCATGGCTTCACGGCCCTGCTCGTGACCCACGACGTCGCCGAGGCCGTGGCCCTGGCCGACCGCGTGCTGCTCATCGACCGCGGCGGCATCGCGCTGGATGCGACGGTGTCGCTGGCCCGGCCGCGCTCGCGCGCGGCGGCAGGGTTTGCGGAGCTGGAGGAGCGCGTGCTGCGCCACATCGTCGGCCAGCCGCTGGGTTAGGGCACTATCACCACGCCCTTGCCCACCAGCCTGCCGTCTTCCAGCAGCTCGAACCCGGGCTGGACCCGCTCGACGCTCACCGCCGCGTCGCAGATCAGCGAGGCGTTGCTCGTCCGCCCCGGCTCCAGCGACGGGAAGCTGGACGGCAGCTCCACGCGACAGTGCACCTCCTCCGCCTCGGGCGCGAAGCGAACCTGGGCCTGATGGTTGTTGACGATCGGGGCGCTGCGCCCGGCCTCAGCGTCCGCCTTCAGCAGCGTGAGGCTCACCGAGATGGACGCCCCAGCGCCGTAGGCCACGGGCGCGGCCGGCTTGGGCTCGTCCCCCGTCCCGAGGCAGCCAGCGGCCATCACGGCGGTAGCAACGCTGGCGGCCAGCCCAGCGGCGCCGTGCTTACGCTTGTCCATGGCGATACCAGGTCAAAGTGAGGCACAACCGTTATACGCCGAGTCTGGAACCCTGACGCAACGGCCCGGCGCCGCGCAAAGGACGGATGAAGCTCACGTTGAAGCCATACCTGACGGCAGGGTTTTCATTGGGCATTTGAACCCCTGGCACGCGCAGAGGTACGCACCGCCGACAACTGCCCCGCGCCAGGCGCGGGGCGCGCCATCTTGGTCCAGCCCATGGAGTGAGTGATGACGAACTCGCCTGCCCTGATGCGCACCCTAAGGCGCGCCTTGCCCGACTTTCCCGCGGCGATCCTCGCCGCCGCGACGGCCCTCGCAGCCCTGCCGGCCACGCCCGCGAATGCGGGCGGGCAATTCAACATGCCGGGCAATCTGCTGATCACCGATCAGTTCAACAACCGCGTGATCGAGATCGACCCGGCCGGAACCATCGTCTGGAGCTTCGGCAGCGGCCTGGGGAACACGTCGGCCGGCGCCATCGTCGGCGTCAACGACGCCGAGCGCGTCGGGGTCTATACGCTGATGGCGGGCACCGGCACTCCGGCCGGCGCCACCAAAAACTGCAAGAAGTCCGGCTGCCCCGACAACCGCGTGATCCTGGTCGACCCCGGCGACCATATCGTCTGGCAGTACGGCCAGTTCGGCGTCACCGGCTTTGGTCCCAACCAGCTCAACACGCCGGTGCAGAACACCTTCCTGCCGAACGGGAACGTGCTGATCACCGACCAGGGCAACTCACGCATCATCGAGGTGCGGCCCGCGGACAACGCCATCGTGTGGCAATACGGGCAGAGCGGCGTCGCGGGTTCCGGCCCGAACCAGCTGAACAACCCGAACTCCGCCGAACTGCTCGCCAACGGCCACATCCTGATCGCCGACGAGAACAACAACCGGGCCATCGAGGTCACCCACGCGATGCCCAGCGTGATCGTCGCGAGCTTCTCGGCACAGGGCAGCGTCAGCGGCATGGCATTCGCCAGCCGGCTGCCGAACGGCAACACGCTGCTCACCGACGCCAACAACAGCCGCGTCGTCGAGGTCGACGGCAGCGACCGGCCCGTGTGGCAATACCTCACCAACCTGCGCCCGGGCAGCAACCCGACGCCGCAGCCGACCCGCGCGGTGCGGCTGGCCAACGGCAACACGCTGATCAGCGATCAGTTCAACAACCAGGTGATCGAGGTGAATGCCGCCCTGGAGATCGTGGCCAGCTACGGGACGATCAACAGCTCGGGCTTCAATCCGAAGACTGCGACGCAGATGAACGCCCCGTACAGCGCCTACAAGATCGGCGACTACACCGGGATCACGCCGCCGTTCTGATCCGGCGCGCGGCTCAGGCGTTGGCCGCGAGCGAGCCGGGATAGCTCAACGAACTCGACGCGGCCGACACCGAGAACACGACACTCGCCGAGCCGGCCTGCTGCATCAGCGAGGTGTAGAGCGAGATCACGCCGCCCGAGCTTTTGGAAAGCCTGGCGGCCTGCGAGATGGCCGCACTCTGCTGGATCGTCGACGAGAGCTTCAGCGCGTCGCGCGCCTGCGTGGCGATGCGGCTCGCGAAGCCGGGCTGGCCGGTGTCCGCGTTCAGGATGGCCTTGACCGCGGCCTTGTCGGCTTCGCTGCCCTTGACATCGACCGCGCCGGCGCTGCTCACCGAGAACTCCACCGCGCCACCGAGCTTGACGCCGGCCTTGGCCAGCGCCGCGCGCAGGTCGGTGGCCAGGGTCTTCTGGGCGCCGTCCAGGCCCTGGGCCGCCGCCGCGTTCCTGGCCGTGCCGGCCGCGCGCTGCAGTGACGCCGCCGACAGCGTGCCGACCTGGCCCTGGGCATTGCCGTGGGCCTTGGCCAGCAGGGCAGCCGCCTGCGCGCCCGCGCCGCTGGTCGAGGACGGATCGTCCTGGGACTGGGCGGTCAGGTAGTTGAGCAGGGCGTTGCTGTTGATGCTGGAGATCACGGCAGATCCAGGAAGCGGGTTCGCGGCCGCATCATGCCGGCGCCGTGAACGCGCCGAAGGGCGCAGTTGCGGCGGAAAGGGCGGCTTGCTCAGGCGTTTGATGGAGCGTAGGGGTGTTCAAGGAGTCTCCAGCAAGGCAGCCCTCAACCCGTCCGGCGATCTGTGCCGAGCGAACCCGCCGGGCCGCCATGGCACCATGCCGCCCCATGACCCTTTATGTCGCCTGCCTCTGCGCGGCCTGGTGCCGCACCTGCGAGTCCTACCAGCAAATTTTCGAGGCCACCTGCGCCGAGCTGCCGCAGGCCGGCCTGCATGTGCGCTGGATCGACATCGAGGACGAGGCCGAGCTGATCGGTGACCTGGACATCGAGACCTTCCCCACGCTGCTGATCGCCGACGACACGCAGGTGCGCTTCGCCGGGCCGCTGGCGCCGCAGCCGGAGACGCTGAGGCGCGTGCTGCGTGCCCATCTGGACGACGCCCGTGCGGCGGGCGTGCCACCCGAGGTGCAGGCCCTGGCCGCGCGGCTGCGCGTTCAGAGCTGAGCCGGTGGCACCACTGACGCCGAGTCCGTCTTCGGCGATGGCCACTTGCTGGCGATGGGGGCCACGGCAGACGCCAGCTCTTCGGCGGTCCAGTTCCGTGTGAGCCAGATCGTGAGCGCGGCATTGGACAGGTGCCACGTCAGCATGTTGCGGTGCGGCTGCGCCTGCAGGAAGTCGCGCGACACCCAGTACGCGAGCGTCTCTCCGGGCGCGGGCTGCCCGGTCGGCGCGAACAGTTCCCAGGCGAAGCCGTAAGGGGTCATCGGCTCAGTGCGAAGTTCGCCCTGACCGTCGGCCAACCGCCAGATGCGGGCCTGCTCGGTAGCCGGCACCATCCGTTCGGGCTTGGCCGGCCGCCCTTCGATGCTCGCGAGCATCGCCGCATAGAGCAGCCACGGCGACAGCAAAAGCAGCGTGACCAACACCCCCGCCGTGCCCGCCAGCAAGCGCATCAACCGGCGCATCGAGACTGCCTCAGGTCGCCGCGCCCGTGACCGCAGGCGGCGCAATGCGCCGCCGTGCCCGGAAGAACACTACCAACTGCCACACCACGAAGACTCCGATCAGCGCCAGCAGCCCTCCGCTGATGGGCCGCGTCACGAAGGTCATGAAGCTGCCGCGGCTCAGCAGCAGCGCGCGGCGGAAATATTCCTCCTGCATGGGGCCGAGGATGAAGCCCAGCATCAGCGGCGCGGCGTCCATGTCCAGGCGCACGAAGAGATAGCCCAGCAGGCCGAAGGCGGCCGTCGTGAAGATGTCGTCCAGGTTGTTGTTGACGCTGAAGGTGCCGATGCAGCAGAAGAACAGGATGGCCGGGAACAGCACCGCATAGGGAATCTTGAACACCGACAGCCAGTAGCGCACCAGCGGCACGTTAAGCACGACGAGGAAGACATTGCCCACCCACATGCTGGCCACCAGGCCCCAGAACAGGTCGGGGTGGCCCGAGATCATGTTGGGCCCGGGCTGGATGCCCTTGATGATGAAGGCGGCCATCATCAGCGCCATGACCGGGTTCTCGGGGATTCCGATGCTCATCAGCGGGATGAAGCTGGTGCGCGCGGCGGCCTCGTCGGCGGCGGCCTGGCCGGCCACGCCCTCGATGGCGCCGCTGCCGATCTCGTCCTTGTACTTGCTGACCTTCTTGTCCAGCGCATAGGCGGCGAACTGCGCGATGACCGGGCCGCCGCCGGGCAGGATGCCGAGCGCCGAGCCCACCACGCTGCCACGCAGGGCGCTGGGGATGATGCGCTTGAACTCGGCCCAGCTGGGCATCAGGTGGATCTTGCCGTTGAAGGGCGAGCGCTCCTCGCGGGCATCGAGGTTCTTCGTGATCTCGGCGATGCCGAAGCAGCCCAGGGCCACACTGACCAGGCCCACGCCGTCCATCAGGAAGGGCAGGTCGAAGGTGTAGCGCTGCTGGCCCGAGATCACATCGGTGCCGATCGAGCCCAGCAGCACGCCCACCAGGCACATGGCCAGCCCGTTGAGCAGGCTGCCCGTGGTGACGAAGCTGACGCAGAAGAAGCCGAGCAGGATCAGCGAGCAGTAGTCCGCCGGGCCGAACAGCAGGGCCACCTCGCCCAGCGTCGGCGCCAGGCTGGCCAGCACGACGATGGCCACCGTGCCGCCGATGAAGCTGGAGATGCCGGCGGTGAACAGGGCCAGGCCGGTGCGGCCCTTCAGCGTCAGCTGGTAGCCGTCGATGCAGGCCACGATGGAGCTGGCATGCGGGATCTTCATCGTGATCGCGCTGACCGAGTCGCCGTACTGGGCGCCGTAGTAGATGCCGGCCAGCATGATGAGGGCCCCGCCGGTGGGGATGGAGTAGGTCAACGGCAGCAGCAGGCTGATGGTGGCGAGCGGCCCGAGGCCGGGCAGCAGGCCCACCAGCGTGCCAACGATGCAGCCGATGGCGCAGAACAGCAGGTTCTGCATCGTCAGCGCATGGCCGAAACCGAAAGCCAGGTTCTGGAGGATGTCCATCAGTACAGCGGCAGGTTCAGGCCGAGCAGCTTCTGGAAGCCGAAGGCGATGGCGACGAGGCAGGCGGCGACCTTGAGGTCGCGGCGCCAGGAGCGGGTCGAGGCGGCGAAGCCGGCGATGAAGGTCATCAGCACGATGCCGGCCACCATGTTGTGCAGCAGCTTGCTGACGAGGGCGAAGCTGCACAGCGCCGTCAGCAGCAGCGCGATATTGCGCGGGTTGAAGACCAGCGGCACTGGCGCGACGAAGCGCGAGCGCACGATGGTCACCACCGCCACGATGCCCAGCAGGCTGCTGACCAGCAGCGGGAACAGGCCGGGCCCGGCGTGGGAGAAGTCGTTGATGGGATAACGCAGCGCGCCCAGGCCGAAGCCCAGCGCGATGGCCGCGAGCACGAGGCCGCGGACGAGGTTGCGATCGTTCATGGAGGAAGGTGGGATGAAGTTGAGGCCACTCTAGGGAGAACCGACGGGGTCGCCATGTCACGCTTTCCACGAGTTGACAGATCGGCACAAGCCGCCCCTGCCCTAGCATGGGCGGCATGCAAGCCGATGCTTCCCCTGGCCTCCGCCCCCGCCGCAGCTTCTGGCCGGCACGGGCCGCGGCCTTCCTGCTGGCGCTGTTGGCCGGCCCGCTGACGGCGGCGCCGCTGGCCGTCGGCTCCAAGCGCTTCACCGAGAGCTATCTGCTCGGCGAGATCGTCACGCAGACACTGGCCGCCCAGGGCATCGCCGCCGAGCACCGCCAGGGCCTGGGCAACACGGCCATCCTGGCCGCCGCGCTGCGCGAGGGCCAGATCGACGTCTACCCCGAGTACACCGGCACCATCGTGCGCGAGCTGCTCAAGCGCAGCGCAACAACCGATGCGCAGGCACCGCTGGCCCAGATCAACGCCTGGCTCGCGCCCCTGGGCCTGAAGGCCGCCGTGCCGCTGGGCTTCAACAACAGCTATGCGCTGGCCATGCGCGAGGCCGACGCGGCGCGCTTGGGCATCACGACGATTTCAGAGCTCGCCGCCAAGGCCCCGGCGCTCCGACCCGGCCTGTCGCACGAATTCATCGCCCGCGCCGACGGCTGGCCGGCCCTGCAGCGCGCCTACGGCCTCGGGCTCGCGCCCGGCGCCGGCCTGGACCATGGCCTGGCCTATGCGGCGCTGGCGGGCGGCCAGGTCGACCTCATCGACGTCTACACGACCGACGCCCAGCTCGCGCGCCAGCCGGTGCGCGTGCTGAAGGACGACCGCGCCTTCTTCCCGCGCTACGACGCGGTGCTGCTGATGCGCGCCACGGTGGACGAGCAGCCGCTGCGCGGCCTCACGGGCCGGCTGCCCGAGGCGACCATGATCCGCCTCAATGCGGCGGCCGAGCTGGAGGGGCGCCCGTTTGCGGAGGTCGCGCACGGCTTCCTCGGCCAGGCCGGGCCCGCGGCCCTGCCACGCCAGGGCCTGCCGGCCCGGCTGCTGGCACCCGACCTGCCTCGGCTGCTCGCCCAGCACCTGGCCCTGGTGCTGGCCTCGCTGCTGCTGGCCGTGGCGGTGGCCGTGCCGCTGGGCATCGCAGCCCACCGGCTGCCGCGTCTGGCCGCGCCGGTGATGGCGGCCGTGGGCCTGCTGCAGACCCTGCCCTCGCTGGCCCTGCTGGCCTTCCTGATCGCCCTCGTCGGCCGCATCGGCTTCGTGCCGGCGCTGCTGGCCCTGTTCGTCTATGCGCTGCTGCCCATCGTGCGCAACACCCACGCCGGCCTGCAGGGCGTGCCGGCCGGCCTCGGGCAGGCCGCCCAGGCCCTGGGCCTGACGCGCGGGCAGACGCTGCGCGCCATCGAGCTGCCGCTGGCCCTGCCGACGCTGATGGCCGGCGTGAAGACCGCCGCCGTCACCAACGTGGGCACGGCAACGGTGGCGGCCTTCGTCGGCGCCGGCGGCCTGGGCGAGCGCATCGTCGCAGGCCTCGCGGTCAACGACAGCACGCTGATGCTGGCCGGCGCGCTGCCGGCCGCCGCGCTGGCCGTGGGGGTGCAACTGCTGTTCGAGCTGCTCGAGCGCGCGGCCGGCCGGCCGCACAATAGGCCGCAAACAACCCGGGGCTGACCCGGAGACCATGGGGCAAAGCGCATGAACGCGATGTTGCGATCAGGCTTGCGGGGCATGTGCGCGATCGCCGGGTTGACCGCGGCCTGGGCCGAGGCCGGCTGCCAGCGATCCATCGACGTGCCGATGGCCCCCATCGGCCTGAGCGTCAGCTTCGACGGCGAACGCGCCGGCGGCATCTACCCGACACTGCTGCGCGAGCTGGCCGCCAGCGCGGGCTGCGAGTTCCAGATCCGCCGCGTGCCGCGGGCACGGCTGCTGAAGATGTTCGAGGCGGGCGAGGCCGACCTGCTGATTCCCGCATCGGCCTCGCCGGCGCGCGAGCAGGACGGCGAGTTCGTGCCCTTGATCCAGGTGCGTGCCAGCCTGCTGATGCTGTCGCGCGAGCGGCCCGCGCCACGCTCGCTGGCCGAGCTCGTCGCCCGGTCCGACTACAGGCTCGCCGTCGTGCGCGGCTTCTCCTTCGGCACGGCCTACGACGGCGCGGTGGCCACGCTGCGCGAGCAGAAACGCCTCGTCGAGGAGGCCGACGCGGCCGGCGTGGCCCGCGCGCTGCGCCTGGGCATCGCCCAGGCCAGCGTCATGACGGCGTCCATCTTCGTCAGCACGCTGATCACCGAGCCCGATCTCGCGCCGCTGCTCAAGCAGGTGCGCAGCGAACCGCTGGAGGAGTTGGGCTGGTCGGAGAGCGGCGTCTATCTGTCGCGCCTGCGCCTCAGCGAGGCCGACCGGCGCACGCTGCGCCAGGCCTTCGGCCAGGCGGCGAAGACGGGCCGGGTCTGGCAGCTGTTCAACGACAGCTATCCGCCGGGCAGCCTGGGCGGCAGCATCCGGCCGAACTGAGGGATTCGCCAGCCCTCCCGGGGGCGCCCGGCTTCTCCTGCGGCGCCATGCGCTGAACGCAGTGGCGTGGCGACGCCGAAGCCGCAAGGGATCCCCCAACGACGACGCAACCGCTCACGAATGTCCGGGAAACCCGGGCCGATTCACCGGCGACGTCAACCTGGGCAGGCTGACCTCGAACCGCGCGCCGCCCGCCGGCAGGTTCCGGGCGCTCAGCACGCCGCCATGCTGCTCGACGATGCCGTAGCTGATCGACAGCCCCAGGCCCGTGCCCTTGCCGACCGGCTTGGTCGTGAAGAAGGGGTCGAAGATGCGGGACAGATCGGCCTCGGCGATGCCCGGCCCGTTGTCGTCGACCCGCAGCAGGACGTGCGTGGCGGTCGCGTCGATGGCGATGCTCACCTGCGGTGCCTGTTGCGGGCGCTCGGACGTGGCATCCAGCGCGTTCTGCAGCAGGTTCATGACGACCTGCTGCAACTGGCCGGCGTTGCCGCGGACGATGCAGGGCTCGCCCGGCCGCCACTGCAGCTGCAGGCCGCGCGACGCGCCCTTGCTGATCCACAGCACGGAGCGGTCCACCACCTTGTTCAGGTCCACGTCCTGGCGGTTCTCGGTGTCCACGGCCGAGAAGCGCTTCAGGCCGTTGACGATGTCCGCCGTGCGCTGGGCGCCTTCGATGGTGCCCTCCAGCAGCGAGGGCAGGTCGTCCAGGATGTGTGGCACGCGCAGCCGGGTGCGCAGAGCCTGCAGCTCGGCCGGCGTCCGGCCCTCGTGCACCGCCTGGATGTAGTCGCGCAGCCGCTCGCTGTAGCGGCCGAGCGCATGCACATTGCCCAGCACGAAGCTGATGGGGTTGTTCAGCTCGTGGGCCACGCCGGCCACCAGCCGGCCCAACGACGCCATCTTCTCGGAATGCAGCAGCTGCTGCTGGGTGCGCTTGAGGGCCTCGTGGGCGCTGCGCAGCTCCTGGTAGGCGCGACGGATCTCGGCCGTCGGGCGCGCCACCAGCACGGTGCCCACGCGCCGCTGCGAGGCGGCGAAGCGGGGCGTGCAGTTGGCGTCCACCGGCACGCCTTCGCCACCGGCACCGCGCAGGTTGAGCTCGATGGACTCGCCGCGCCGGGTCGGGCTGCGGTTGGCCATGACGGCGCGGGCACGCGCCTCGCTGGCCGGGTCGGCCAGCAGGTCGTAGAGCGAGGTGCCGCGCAGTTGCTGCTCGCTGCGCCCCACCAGCTCGCACAGCGCGGCATTGGTCTCCTCGATCAGGCCCTGCGCATCGCAGACCACCAGCACGTCGGACATCGCCGACAGCACGCTGAAGATGAACTGCTGCGACTGCTCCAGCTCGGCGTTCTTCTTCTCCAGCTCGATCTCGTCGGTGACGAGCTGGGAATAGACCTCGTCCATCTTCTGGATCACGTCGACCCAGGCGGCGTCGTCCATGCCCTGGGGGGGCGGCTCGGGGGGCTGGGTGTCGAGACGGGGGCGCGGCGGCATGGTGGTCAGGTCAGTGCACGGTGCAGACCATGCAGGGGTCGAAGGAGCGCACGATGTGCTGCACGGCCACCGGCGTGTCCTCGCCGTCCTGCACCGGCGCGCCCACCAGGGCCTGCTCCAGCGCGCCGGGCGTGCCGGCGGCGTCGCGCGGCGAGAAGTTCCAGCTCGTGGGAGCCACGATCTGGTAGTTGGCGATGCGCCCGCCGCGCACCGACACCCAATGCCCCAGCGCGCCGCGCGCAGCCTCGTTCAGGCCCCTGCCGTCGCCCTCCTGCGGCAGCGGCGCGTTCTCGCAATAGGCCTGCCCCGGCTGCAACGCCTGCAGCCAGGCCTCGATGAGCGGCAGCACGCGCGCCAGCTCCAGCACGCGCGTCAGCACGCGCGTGAACACGCAGCCACCGTGGCGGCGCACCGCGTCATGCACCAGCGCATGGCCGGCCGCGAGCTGGCGGGCGATGGCGCCGGTCTCGACGACCTGGCCGGCCAGGCGCGGCGCCTTGTTCCAGGTGTAGGCGCCGGGCTTGTCGGCCTCGGGCTCGGTCAGGCCCACGCGCGGATGGCGTGGGCCGCCGCCGTCCTGCAGCCAGGCGTGCGTGGCGTCCTCCGTGATGGCCGTGGTGTCCAGCGGCCGCAGCTGCGCCAGCGCAGCGTCCCACACGCCGGCGGCAAAAGCGTGGCCGCCCTCGGGGCGCGGGTAGGCACCATAGCTGAGGTAGCGGCCCGGGCCGGGGCCCAGTGCGGCGAGCGCCGGGTCCAGCATGGCGCTGAGGAAGAGCCGGAAGTCGCCGCGCGCGGGCTCGCGGGCATGCCAGGCCCACAGCGCCGCCTCGTCGGCCAGCGCATCGAAGGCTTCCAGCGGCGTGCCGCCGAACAGCTCGCGCTCCAGAAAGCCGCGGAACTCGCGCACCCGCGCCAGCAGCCGCGTGCGCTCCGAGGACTCGACCGCGCGCGACGAGCCGCCCGGCTCCAGGCTCTGGGTGTGCGGCCATTTGCCGGCCAGCGTGCCCAGCAGCTCGAACCAGCGCTGGCGCGCGGCGATGGCCTTGCGCAGCTGCTCGCCGCGCTCGGGCAGGAAGCGCGCCACCGCATCGGCATGCCAGGGCCGGCCAGCGTAGGCGGCGCGGGCGAAGTCGGGCATGAAGAACAGGTAGAAGTGGGTCAGGTGGTCGGCCAGGTTCTCGATGGCCAGGATGGTGTTGGTGACGTGGCGGCCATTGGCCGGCATGGCCACGCCGGACAGGTCGGCCAGCGCATGCGCCGCCGCCACCGACTGCGACACCGAGCAGATGCCGCAGATGCGCGGCACATAGACCAGCGCGTCGTGCGGCGCCTTGCCCTGCAGGATCTGCTCGAAGCCACGGTACATCGGCGAATTCACATGCGCGGCGCGCACACGGCCCTCGGCCACGTCCAGCGTGACCTCGAGGTCGCCTTCGACGCGGTTGAAGGGGCCGACGATCAGGCGAGTCATTTCAGTCTTGTCTTGCGGATGGCCGGCGTGACGACGCGGTGGTCGGCCGTCGCGTTGAGCTTCACGCGCTTGGGCGTGGCCGACTTGGACAGCGAGGCCAGCGCGACGAACCAGGCCTTGGGCATGTCGGTGGGCAGGCCGATAGGGATGCCGGCGATCTTGGGCGTCTGGTGGAAGGGATGGCCGGGCTCCTGGAAGCCCGGCTCGGTGCAGGCGATGCAGGCATAGCCGCCGCGCGTGCACGAGCCCTCGCCGTTCCACAGCCGCGTGTTGCAGTCGGCATGCACCTGGGTGCCCTTGCAGCCCATGTGCTCCATCATGCAACCCAGGTCGGACGGCTTTTCGGCGCTGGCCTTGAACTCGTAGAACTCGTTGCGGGTGCAACCGTGGTGCACGAGCTGGTCGGCATACAGGCGCGGCCGGCCCAAGGCATCCAGCGCGTCGGCACCGAGCTCACCCGCGGCCAGGGCCATCAGCGTGTCGATGACCCAGCCCGGGTGCGTCGGGCAACCGGCCACGTTCACCACCGGCAGGCCCGCGCGTGAGCGGAAGCCCGCGCCCAGCAGGCCGCCGATGCGCTCGTCCTCGTACTGCAGGCCGCAGGCATCGGTCGGGTTGGCGCCGCCGGCCGTCACGCCGCCCCAGGCCGCGCAGCTGCCGATGGCCGCGACGACGCCGGCCCACTCGGCCAGGCGCTGCACCCAGTGGATCATCGGCAGGCCGGTACCGGCCAGCACATGGAAGCGCCCCGTGCCGTTGGGGCCACGCAGCAGCGCACCCTCCACGCACAGCGCGTCCAGCCGCACACGGCCTTCGAGCACATCGTTCAGCAGTGCGACGACGCTGCCGCCCGTCTCCAGCGACAGCGACGGGTGCCACAACAAGTTGATCCCGGCATCGCGCAACTGGCCGTGGAAGTCGGTCGTGTCGGCGCACAGCAGCGACATGCTGCAGCCGCCGCAGCCACCGGACTGCAGCCACAGCACATTGAAGGCCGGCTTCGTCGTCATGGTCAGTCCTCCAGGCCGAAGCGCTTCATCTTGCCGCGCAGGCCCACGCGCGACAGGCCCAGCTCCAGCGCGGCCCGGGTCTTGTTCCAGCGGTGGCGCAGCAGGGTCTCGCGCAGCAGCATGGCCTCCACGGCGTCGAGGCGCTCGACCAGGGTGCCACTCAGCGGCAGCGCCGCCGACTGGGCCTGCACGCAGCGCCCGGCCTGGCCCTGCAGCACGCGCGACGAAAAGGCCGCGGCGCCGATGCCGTCGCCATCGCTCAGCGCGACGGCGCGCGAGATCTCGTTGCGCAGCTCGCGGATATTGCCGGGCCAGGGATAGGCCAGCAGCGCGGCCAGCGCGTCGTCGCCTAGGCGCGCCTCGCTGCGGCCCAGCGCGGGCGCCACGTCGGCCAGCAGGCGGCGCGCGATGGGGGCGATGTCGCCGCTGCGTTCGCGCAGCGGCGGCATGGTCAGCGTGACGCAGGCGATGCGGTAGTAGAGGTCCTCGCGGAACAGGCCCTCGCGCACGCGCTGCTCCAGGTCGCGGTGGGTGGCGGCGATCACGCGCACGTCCACCGGCACCACGCGGGTCGCGCCCACGGGCCTCACCTCCCCTTCCTGCAGCACGCGCAGCAGGCGCAGCTGGAAGGCCGGCGAGGTCTCGCCGATCTCGTCCAGGAAGATGGTGCCGCCGTCGGCGCGCTGGAACAGGCCGACGTGGTCGTCGAAGGCGCCCGTGAAGGCGCCGCGCTTGTGGCCGAACAGTTCGGACTCCAGCAGGGTGTCGGTCAGCGCCGCGCAGTTCTCGACGACGAAGGCGCCGGCCGCGCGCGGGCTGGCGTAGTGCATGGCGCGCGCCAGCAGCTCCTTGCCGGTGCCGGACTCGCCCTGCACCAGCACGCTCAGGTCCACGCGCGCCATGCGCTCGGCCAGCGCGCAGATGGCGTCCATCGGGCTGCCGGGCAGGCGCTCGATGCGGTCGAAGTCGAAGGTGGCGCGGGCGCGCTCCAGCTTGCGCTCGGCGCGCTGGCGCAGCACCGGCGTGCTGGTGCGCAGCTCCAGGTCCAGCCGGTGCATGTCGCGCTGCAACGTGCGCGCCTCGGCGGCATTGCGCACCGTGTCGAGCAGGTGGGCGGGGATCCAGGGCTTGAGGATGTACTGGTAGATGCCGGCGTCGTTGATGCCGGCGATGATGTCCTCGGAGTCGGTGTAGCCCGAGATGACGATGCGCACCGTGTCGGGCCAGCGCTCGCGCACCTCCTTCAGGAAGGCCACGCCGGTCAGCCCCGGCATGCGCTGGTCGCACAGGATCACGCTGACGTCCTGGCGCTCCAGGTGCACGCGGGCCTCGTCGGCGCCGCTGGCGGTCAGCACCGTGAAGTCCTCGTCCAGCGTGCGGCGCATCGCGTCTTGCGAGCGCACCTCGTCGTCGACGACGAGCACGCAGGGCAGGTCCGGCGTCGCGATCACGGCAGTTCTCGATGCACCGCAAGATGCCGCGGCGTCCAGGCCTGCGGCAGCTTGTGGACGAAGTGGTAGCGCGCCACGTGATAGCTGGGGTCGAAGCCGTAGAAGTTGCGGTGCATGCGGGAGAGTTCGTCCTGGCGGTAGGCGGCGAGCGGGCGGCGGGCTTCGTCGGCGGCGCGGGCGGCCTGCTTGGCGGCGACGCGCTGCGCCAGATTGTGCGACAGCGCCAGGGCCTGCGCGCCGCTGACGGCAGCGGCCTCGAAGGCGGCCGCACCGGCATCGACGCAAGCGTCGATCAGGCCCATGCGGGCAGCCTCCGCGGCGCCGAGCGGCAGCCGCCGTTGCATCAGCGCGCGCGCGCCGTCCGCCCCCAGCCGGCGCGGCAGCAGATAGGTCCAGTACTCCGAGCCGTAGAGATTGCCCATGTTCTTGTAGTGCGGGTTCAACACCACGCCGCGGTGGGCCCAGACCTCGTCGGCGGCCAGCGCGAGGAAGGCGCCGCCGGCGCCGGCATTGCCGCGCAGCGCGGCCACCGTGAGGCGGTCCGTCGTCGTGATCAGTTCCAGCGCCACGTCGTCCATCGCGTTGATATTGCGCCAGGACTCGTCGGCGGCGCTGTCGCCCGGGCGGTGCGCGGCGGCCTCGATGCTGTTCAGGTGGATGCCGTTGCTGAAGAAGTCGCGCCCGCCGAGCAGCAGCAGCACGCGCGTGTCGCGGCGCTTGACCTCCTGCAGCGCGGCCAGCAGGCGCTGGCACTGCGCAGTGGACATCGCGCCGTTGTGGAAGTCGAAGGACAGGCAGCCCACGCGCGCATCCGCCGGGCCGAACTCGCTATAGCGCAGCTCGCCCCATTCGTCGTCCGGCCGCTCCAGCGGCGCAGGCAGTTCCGGCAGCGCCCCGGCCTGGGCGGCGAAAGCCAGCGCGGCCGGCAGCTTGAAGGCCGGGCCGTCGCCGCAGGCCGCCGCGGCGCGTGCCTGGCCGATCCAGACGGCGCCGTTCACGGTGCGGCGCAGCAGCGCGTCGTCGCGCCGGGCCAGCAGCTCGCCCGGCGCACCCGGCGGCAGTGTGGCCAGCAGCGCCGCGCTGGCCGCGTGGCCGTCGCCGATGTGGCAGGGCTGGCCGAACAGCTCGTCGGCGACACCGGGCTGGCCATCGGCGCTGCGCAGCTTGGCGAGCACGCGGGCCGTCGGGTCACTCTGCCAATCGACGCGGCGCGCGGACTGCGGCATCGCCGGCCGCCATGTGCTGCCGACTGGCACTTCGCCCGCGCCGCCCGCCGCGAAGCGCACCACCGCGCGCAGCACGGCCTGCACGGCCGCCTCGGCCACCTCGCCGCGGTAGAGGCTGCCCTTGGCTGCAGCGCGCATCGCCACGCGGGCATGCTCCCAGACCGGGCCGGCGTCGAACTCGTCGTTGGCCTGCAGCACCGTGACGCCCCAGTCCGCGCTCCCTTCCAGCACGGCCCAGTCCAGCGCCGAAGGCCCGCGGTCGCCCGGCGGGCCGGGGTGGACGACGAGGCAAGTCACGCGCTCCCACACCGAGGCCGGGATGCGCCGCTTCAAAAAAGGCGCGACGACGAGCTGCGGGCGGAACAGCTCGACCGCCTCCTCGGTGACGCGATCCGCGATATCGAACTCGACCGACAGCTCATGGCCCAGCGCGCCGAGCTCGACGAACAGCCTCTGCGTGAGGCTGTTGAAGCTGTGGCACAGCAGCAGGATGCGCAGGGCCATGGTCTTAGCAGATGCGCGGCAGCTGCTCGCCGCTGAGCCAGTCCACCACGCGGCGACCACCGAAGCGCGTGGCCATCTGCACGAAGTGGTGCGGGTCCTCGGTGACGCTGCCGATACGCACCGCCGCCGCGCCACGCGGATGGCCGCGCATCGCGGCCAGCACGGCCTCGGCGGCCTCGGGCGCGCAGACGGCGACGAGCTTGCCCTCGTTGGCGACATAGAGCGGGTCCAGCCCCAGCAGCTCGCAGGCCGCATCCACCTGCGGCAGCACGGGGATGGCGGCCTCGTCCAGCAGCATGCCCACGCCGGACTGGCGCGCGATCTCGTTCAGCGTCGTGGCCAGGCCGCCGCGCGTCGGGTCGCGCAGCACGCGCACGCCGCCCGGCGCCGCGTCCAGCATGGCCGCCACCAGCCCGTGCAGGGCCGCCGTGTCGGAGGCGATGGTGGTCTCGAACTCCAGCGACTCGCGCTGCGACAGCACCGCCACGCCGTGCTCGCCGATAGTGCCGGACAGCAGCACGACGTCGCCCGGCCTGGCATTGGCGCCGCCGACGTCCACGCCCGGCGGCACCACGCCCAGGCCGGTCGTGCTGATGAACACGCCATCGCCCTTGCCCTTCTCGACCACCTTGGTGTCGCCGGTGACGACCGGCACGCCGGCCTCGCGCGCCGCCGCGGCCATGGACTCGACGATGCGCTTCAGCTCGGCCAGCGGGAAGCCCTCCTCCAGGATGAAGCTCGCCGTCAGGTAGAGCGGCCGGGCCCCGCACATCGCCACATCGTTGACGGTGCCGTGCACGCTCAGGCAACCCACATCGCCGCCCGGGAAGAACAGCGGCGACACGACATGGGCGTCGGTCGCCATCACGAGGCGGTGGCCGGCCGGGATGTCCAGCGCCGCGCCGTCGTTGCCCTGGCGCAGGTAGGGGTTGTCGAAGGCCTTGACGAACAGCTCCTCGATCAGCTGTGCCGCCGCGCGACCGCCGGCGCCATGGCCCATGTCGACGCGGCCGTTCCTGACATCTAAGGGCCGCGTGTAGTCCTTGCGAATGCTCGTCATGCGGTCACCTCCACGCGAACCGGAATGTCACGGAAACGGCCGTAGGAGTAATGCGCCGCGCAGGCACCCTCGGACGACACCATGCAGGAGCCCACCGGGTTCTCGGGCGTGCAGACGGTGCCGAATATCTTGCAGTCGGTCGGCTTCTTCACGCCGCGCAGGATGGCGCCGCATTCGCAGGCCTTGTTGTCGGCCACCGAGCGGTAGCCCAGCTCGAAGCGCCGCTCGGCGTCGAAGGCGGCAAAGCCGGGGCGGATCTTCAGCGCGCTGTAGGGCACCTCGCCCAGGCCGCGCCACTCGAAGCTGGTGCGCAGCTCGAAGACCTCGGACACCAGGGCCTGGGCGGTGAGGTTGCCCTCGGGCGTGACGGCGCGGGTGAACTCGTTCTCGACCTCCGCCCGCCCCTCGTTGACCTGGCGCACCAGCATCAGCACCGCCTGCATCACGTCCAGCGGCTCGAAGCCGGCGATGACGACCGGCTTGCGGTACTCCTCGGCGAAATGCTCGTAAGGCGCCGAGCCGATGACGATGCTCACATGCGCCGGGCCGACGAAGCCGTCCAGCGGCACCGTGCCGTACTGGCGCACCTCGGGGCTTTCGAGGATGTGTGTGATGGCCGAGGGCGTCAGCACATGGCAGCACAGCACGCTGAAGTTGGCCAGGCCCTCGCGCTCGGCGGTGCGGATCGCGAGCGCGGTGGGCGGCGTCGTCGTCTCGAAGCCGATGGCGAAGAACACCACCTCGCGCTGCGGGTTCTGGCGCGCGATCTGCAGCGCGTCGGCCGCCGAATAGACCATGCGGATGTCGCCGCCGCGCGCCTTGGCCTTCACCAGCGAGAGGCCGTCCGACGCCGGCACGCGCATGGTGTCGCCATAGGTGCAGACGATGGCGCCCTGCTCCAGCGCGAGCCGGATGGCGAGGTCGATGCGGCCTATGGGCAGCACGCAGACCGGGCAACCGGGGCCATGCACCATGCGCACATTGGCGGGCAGCAGCTCGGCCACGCCGTAGCGCGAGATCGCGTGCGTGTGGCCGCCGCAGAACTCCATGAAGCTGTACCGCCGCCCGGGCAGCGCCTCGGCCTGCAGCCGCTTGGCGATCTTGCGGGCGATGTCGCCGTCGCGGAACTCATCGATGTATTTCATGTCACAGGCCCTCCTGGGCCGTCAGCTCGCCGAACATCCGCAGCGTGCGTTCGGCCTCCTCCGGGTCGATCTGGCCGATGGCATGGCCGACGTGGACGATGACGTAGTCGCCGACGACGGCCTGTGGCACGAGGGCGATGGATATTTCCTTGCGGATGCCGCCAAGCTCGACGAGGGCCTGGGCGCCCGGGCGGATCTCGATCAGGCGGGTGGGAATGGCTAGGCACATGGAACGGTCTCGGTTGCCAGTTGGCGCGCGGCGACCCAGGCCTGGCCCAGAGCCAAGCCGGCATCGCCGCAGTTGGTGGAGCGGGGCACCAGCACGCGCAGGCCGTGGGCGGCCAGGCGCTCGACGACATGGCTGGTCAGCACCTGGTTGAAGAAGCAGCCGCCGCCCAGGCAGACGGCGCGGGCCGCTGTCTCGCGGGCGGCGGCGGCGGCCCAGTCGGCCAGCGCGCGGGCCAGCGAAACATGGAACCAGGCCGCCGCCTCGGCCACGCCGGGGCCGGCCGCGTCAAACAGCCGGGGCAGCAGCGGGCGCAGGTCCAGGTGCTGCAGGGCCTGGGCATCGACGAGGCCGTCACGGGGCCGCACGTCGGCACTGACGAGGTACTGCACCGCCTGCTTCTCCAGCGCGATGGCCGCCTCGGCCTCGTGGGCCTGGCGCACACTCAATGCCAGCGCGCCTGCCGCCGCGTCGAACCAGCGCCCGGTGCTGCTGGTGACGGGGCAGTTCAGGCCCGCCGCCAGCATGCGCTGCACACCGCGCGCGGCGGTGGTGCCGACGACGGGACCGAAGCGCGCCTCGATCTCGCTGCCGCGCCCCAGGGCCTGTAGTGCGGCGGCGGCCATGCGCCAGGGCTCGCGCGCGGCGACATCACCACCGGGCAGCTGCAGCGGCCACAGCCCGCCCATGCGGCGCCACTCGCCGGGCGCCACCCACAGCAGCTCGCCGCCCCAGGCCGTGCCGTCCGTGCCCAGGCCCACGCCGTCCAGAGCGAGGCCGACGACGGGCTCCTCGATGCCATGGTCGGCCATGACGACGCCGATATGGGCATGGTGATGCTGCACGGCCACGGCCGGCAGGCCCCAGGCCTCGGCCAGCTGCTGCGCGAGCCGGGTGCTGAAGAAGTCGGGGTGCAGGTCGTGGGCCAGCGCCGCGACGCGCCGCGGCGACTGCGCGGCCAGCTGGTGCACCGAGGCGTCCAGCGCGCGGCAGGCCTCGGGGTCGCCCAGGTCGCCGTGCACGGGCGACCACTGCGCCCGGCCGTCGGCCAGCAGGCAGGCCGCGTTCTTCAGCCAGGCACCGAAGGCGAGCACGGGTGGCATCAGTCCTCCAGCGCAGCGCGGGCCTGGGCCAGTTCGGCTTCCAGCGCCGCCACGCGGGCGCGCAGCGCGGCCTGACCCTGGTCGGGCGCGGCGCGCTCCAGCAGCCAGGCGAGCCATTCGTCCATGCCCTCGCCGCTGGTGGCCGACAGCTGGATGACCTGTAGTGCCGGGTTGACCTGGCGGGCCGCGGCGATGCAGCGCTGCACGTCGAAGCGCAGATGCGGCAGCAGGTCGACCTTGTTCAGCAGCATCAGCTCGGCGGCGGCGAACATGTCGGGGTATTTCAGCGGCTTGTCCTCGCCCTCGGTCACCGACAGCACGACCACCTTGGCCGCCTCGCCCAGGTCCCACAGCGCGGGGCAGACGAGGTTGCCGACGTTCTCGATGAAAAGCAGGCTGCCCGGGGCCTCGCCAGGGCCGTGGTGATGATGATGGTGGTGGTCGTGGCTGTGCAGCTGGCCGAAGGCCTCGGCCACCATGGGCGCATCCAGGTGGCAGCCCTTGCCGGT
The DNA here is from genome assembly GCF_004342485.1 of Roseateles saccharophilus. Classification (GTDB taxonomy): domain Bacteria; phylum Pseudomonadota; class Gammaproteobacteria; order Burkholderiales; family Burkholderiaceae_C; genus Pelomonas; species Pelomonas saccharophila. The sequence goes on along the minus strand of NZ_SMBU01000018.1, from coordinate 32,082 downwards.
GTTGACCTGGACGGCCGGCGCGCCGGTGGCGCGGATGCGATCGGCGTCGAAGCTGGTCTGCTGGTCGCCCTCGATGACGGCCACGTCGACACCGGGCGCGCGCCGGCTCAGCGCCTCGATGGTGGCGCACAGCAGCGTGGTCTTGCCCGAGCCGGGGCTGGACAGCAGATTCAACGCCGTCACGCCGTGGGCCTCGAAATGGCGGCGGTTCTGCTGCGCGATGCGACGGTTCTCGCCGAGGATGTCGGCCTCCAGCTTGACGGTGCGAGCCTGGCTCAGGCCCGGCACCGACACGCGCGCCGCACCGGCGCCGAAATGCAGGTCGCCATGTTCTGGGTCCACATGGACATGGTCGTGATCATGCCCATCGGCCTTCTTCGTTCCGTCGCCGGCTTCGGCGCATCCGCACACCACGCACATCGTCGTCTCCTCGATCGTCTTCAGTCTTCAACCATCAGGTCCACCACGCGCAGCTCGGTGCCGCCCGTGGGCTGCAGCTGGTGGCCTGAACAAAGGGGGCAGGGGTCGCCGCGCCGCGCCAGCGGCACGGTGGCGGCGCAGGGCAGGCACCAGGCCCGGCCCTCGGGTTCGTCGATGGCAATGTCGCAAGCTTGCAGCACGGTACCGGGCGCGATGGCCTCGAGCGCAAAGCGCAGCGCCCTCACCTCGACGCCGGCCAGCGCACCGGCCTCGACGCGCAGCGCCGTCACGCGCCGGAAACCCTCGCGCCGCGCGGCGTCCTCCACCAGCTTCAGGATGCCGCCGGCCAGGCTGGCTTCATGCATGGGCGCGCTCCTCTTCAAGCAACTGCGTCTCCACCTCGAAGCGCACGCAGGGATCGTAAGCGGCCATCAATGCGGCGATGCGGCCCGACGCCGCGGGGCGCAGGCCCTCGAGGGCGTGCGCCACGGCGCCCTCGGCATGAAAATTCCATTCGGTCGGGGCCAGCACGCGGTAGGCGGCCACGCGGCCCGAGGCGGCGTCCAGCACCGCGTGGTGCACGAGCAGGCCACGGGCCATCTCCACCCAGGCCAGGCCCTCGCCGTCGGCCACGCGCAGCGCACCGAAGGCCAGCCAGCCGCCGCCGGCGCGGCCCGGTGCGTCGGGCAGGGCCAGGCGCACCAGCTCGGCCACGCGCGCGCCCAGGCGCTGCCAGGGCGTGGCGGGCATGGAGCTGCCGGCTTCGTGCAGGCGCGTCCAGCAGCCGGTCTCGGCGCAGTCGTCCAGCCAGCGCGGCTGGCGGGTGTAGCCGGGGTCTGTGCGCAGGCTGGCGGCGAGCTGGCGCAGCGGCGCCGCGCCGGCATGCACATGCAGCGGCTCGGCCGCCGCCAGCGGCCAATCGGCCAACGGGCGAGCCTCGCGCAGCAGACGCGGCAGCCAGCCGCTGGTGCTGGCGCTCCATTCGCTCCACCAGCCGGGCTCATGCTCCCATCGTTCCAGCCAGCTCGTGGCCGACATGCCGAGCAGATGGCGCTCCAGCCATTGCCTGGTGTCTGCCAGGCCGGCATCGGGCCGGCGCAGCAGCGGGCAACTGCGCAGGGACAGCAGCGCCTCGTCGCTCGCTTCACTCCTGCCACAGGCCAGCGCGGCGGGCCAGTCCAGGCCGATGCGGCGCAGATGCTCGGCCAGGGTCTCACGTTGCAGGCTGCGCGCGGCAGCAGCGTCGCCGCCCACATCGCCCGCACCCGCGGCGCGCAGCGCCATCTGCGCGCACATCCGCTGCGCATGGCCGCACAGGCTGTAGACGCTGGCCAGCAGGCCCGGCAGCTCGGCGGGCAAGCGGCCGCGAGCCAGCCTGCCGGCCCAGTCCGGGCGCTCGTTAGTCAGGCCGTGAGGGCAGGCCTGGCCCGGCCGCAGCCGCAGCACGCCAGCCAGCGCGTCCACGCCGTTCATGGCCTGGCCTCCGCGGCGTTACGGCCGAACAGAAAGCCGCGCCGCGCGTTCGACACCACCTTTGCGGGCCGCAGCTCGGCCAGCACCGCGACAGCCGTGGCGCTGGCCTGGGCCTGGTCGTTGTAGTCGAACATCGGCGAAGCCAGCGAGCAGGCCTCGTAGGCACCGAAGCCGGGCTCGTGCGCCGCGATGAACTCGAAGCACGTCGGGCCGCCGAGGCTGCGCACCCGCGTCTGCCCGACCCGGCCCTCGCCGGCCGCAGGCTGCATGGGCAGCCAGACGAGGTTCATGAACCAGGGCGTCAGCAGCACGCCGGCCACGGCGGGCGCCTCGCCCGCGTCGACGGCCACCGGTTCGAAGCCCACGGCCTCGACGCACAATGCGCGGTTCAACACCGGCACGCCCGCCATGCGCGTGCGCTCGACGTGGCGGAACAGCGCCTCCAGCGCTTCGACGCGGGCTCTCAATTCGCTCATGACGCCAGCACCATGAACTGCTCCGCGTCGCCATCGCATTGCGGGCAGCGCCAGTGCGATGGCAGGTCGTTGAAGGCCGTGCCTGGCGCCACCTGCCAGACCTCGTCGCCCAGGGCCGGGTCGTAGACCCACCAGCAGATCTTGCACTCCAGGCGCGCGTCGGCCGGCAGCCGTGCCGCGTCGCCGAGGTAGGAACCTTCGAAAGTCATGACAACCCCTCGCCCGCCGCAAACGGCGGTCGGTCTTGCAGACCGCGCTGTGGCGTGCGCCACAGCCCTTCGGCAGTCACATCGCGCCCACTGGGCGCAATGTGTCCGGCCTCAGCCCCCGAGGGGATGCGTGCCGGCTTGGGAGCGGCCCGGCGCTCGGCACGCACATTCACGACTGCTCCACCCACGCCAGCACCTCGCGCAGCCGCTCCTGCGAGTCCTGCAGGTCCTCGATAGCAGCCTGGGCCACCTCGGGCAGCTCGCTGATCTCGACGGTGTTCAGGATCACGACGTCCTGGGAGTTGTAGTAGACGACGCGCCAGGTGTGGGGCCGCAGCGTGTTGGTGATGCGGCAGTTGCCATAGCCGCGCGACAGGATGAGGACGCGGCCGGTGCCGAGGTGGTGGTCGAGAAAGCCGATGTCCTCCACCGACATCGGCAGCAGCGTCAGGTTGACAACATGGACCGGCTGGCCCGGGCGCCAGATGCGCCACTGGTCCTCGATCTCGGCCAGCAGGGCCGGCGCGTTCTGCACGTTCGGCGGCAGGCCGCCCTGCCAGCGCGGCACCTCGGGCTCGACATCCTCGCGGGCGACGACCCGCAGCACTTCGGGCACATGGCCCAGCTCGATCTGGTCGGACACGACGCGGCCGCCCTCGGTCGCGATGACGCGCCAGACGCCGGCGAACACGGCCTCCTGCACCTGCACGGCGCGCTGCGCTTCGCCCGCGGCCTGCACGACGGCGCTGACCTCGCCCTCGCCCAGCACCTGGTTGACGAGGGCCAGGTCCAGCTCGTCCAGGGCGCCCAGGTCAACGCGGCGGTTGGCGCCGTCCAGGCACACCTGCTCCAACTGGGCCAGCGTGTCGCGCAGGGCCGCATGAGCGCGCTCGCGGCCGGCCATCTGCTCGGGCTCGGGCAGCAGCGGCGCGCGGAAGGTCTCCATGCCCTGGGGCATGGGCATGTAGTCCAGCGTCTCGTCCTCCTGCTGGCTGCCGGGGCCGATGGCGCGCACGGGGATGGGGAAGTCTTTCATCGTCGTGTCCGGGTGGGGTTAGTGGCAGCCGCTGTCGCCAGAGGCGGCGCTGACGAGGGGGATGCCGATGCCCGGCGGGCGCGAGACGGGTGCGGCCAGGGCCTCCTCGGCCTTGCGCAGGAAGTCGTCCCAGTCGTGCATGCCGGCCAGCGTGGTGACGTACTGGCCGTCGCGCAGGAAGAGCAGCGTGGGCCAGCGCTGCGAGCCGAAGCGGCGCGCCAGCGCGTCCTCCAGGTGGCGCTGCACGACGCCGATCTCGAAGCGCCGGCCCAGGCTGCGCTGCAGCTCGGGCAGCACGACGGCGACGTCCTGGCCCTCGGGGAAACGCACCGCGTCGCCGGCGAACAGCACGACGCGGTCGCCGCCCTGGGCGGCCCAGGCGTCGATGCTGTCCGCATCCACCCAGGTCGCGCCGCAGGTCTCGGCCAGGCGTGTGACCAGGGGCGAGGTGTCGGGCCGGGCCGGTGGCGCCTGCACAGGCAGGCTCAGCAGGGATTCGGTGTTCATGTCGGGGTCTCCATCGTGGGGTTGTTTGCACCGGTGAGGGCCAGCAGCTCGGTGGCACTGGTCTGCGAGGGCAGCATGAAGCCGGCATCCGCACCGCCGCCCTGCCCTGCCTGCACGGCGGCCAGCAGGTCCAGCGTGGCATCCACCTCGCGCGCCCGCTCGGCCGGGATGCGCTCCTGGGCGCTGTCGAGAAAGACCAGCAGCCAGTCGCCCGGCCGCGGCTCGCCGATCAGCGCGGTGCGCACGCGGCGCCGCTCGCCGCGGCCGGCGCAGATCGCATGGCCGGGCTCCAGGGCCAGCACCTGCATGGGGATGCCGATGCACATGGTCAAAGGCCCTCGCGCGCCGGCATGAAACGCTCGTCGCCGCTGCGGCAGGCCAGGTCTTCGGAGGGCCGCTGAGACTCGTAGCGACCCAGGGCCAGCTCGGCAAAGGTCACCGTCTCGACCTCGCTGAGCGGGCGGCTGCGCGGCCGGGGCTGGGCGCCCCAGCGCCGCAGCGCGGCCAGCCCCAGGGCCAGCGCGTCTTCCAGCGCCTGCTTGACCACCGGCCGCAGGCTGCCGCCGTAGTCCTCGATTTCCTCGGGCTGGCAGCCGATCAGCAGCACCTCCTTCGGATACTGCTCGGTCAGCAGGGCCAGCATCAGCACCTCCTGGAAGCCGGTCTGGTGCAGGCTCATCTTCTTGGCGCCCATAAAGCGTGGCACGTCCTCGTTCTCGATGAGCTTGAGCTCGCCGGGCGCGAGGCCGTAGTCGATGGCGTCGAAGATCAGCAGGCGGTCGGCCTGCTGCACATGCTGCACGAGGTAGAGGCCCTGGGTGCCGCCGTCGATGAGCTGCACTTGGGGCGCGAACTCCCAGCGCTGCTGCAGCGCCTCGATGCAGCGCACGCCGAAGCCCTCGTCGGCCCACAGCACATTGCCGATGCCGAGCACGCAGAGGGTTTCGGCGCTGTCACGGCAGGGGTGACAGGCGTTTTCGGACGGATTGGGGCGTATCGGGTGCATGGCGAAACGAATCAATGTTGGGAGGAGTGGCGCGACTGCGCGCGCAGATGCTTCCAGGCGTGGAAGCTGTCCCACGCCGCCTGCATGGCCAGCAGGAAGGCGGCGTTGCTGCCTAGCACGAGGGCGCAGCGCAGCGCGGTGTCGGGCGACACCGCGCGCTGGCCGTGCACCAGCTCGTGCAGGCGGCGGCGCGACATGCCCAGGCGCCGGGCAGCGTCGCTCTGGCTCAGGGCCAGCGGCGTCAGGTAGTGGCGCTGCAGGAAGGGTCCTGGGTGACAAGGCAGGCGCACCGGAACACCTGCGGGCGGATGCCGCAGGTATTGGCCGGTGCGCTGCGCGAGGCCCATGCCGCCCTCAGTCTTTAAAGGTGCGGTGGCCGGAGATCATCGTGCTGACCACGCTGGAGCGGCCCATGATGTCCTCGCGGATGGCGGCGTAGACGTGCAGGATGACGAAGCACACCAGTGCCCACATACCGAGGTGGTGCCAGGTGTGCACGTCCTGCGACTGGCCGAACAGCGGAATGACCCAGCCGAACAGCCGCTCCTGCCACGACCCCGCCTGCGCACCCTCGCCGTAGAGGGCGAAGCCGGTGACGATCATGAACAGCGTCAGCAGGAAGAAGCCGAAGAACATCGCGAAGCGCGCCAGCGGGTTGTGGCCCACATAGCGGCCCGGCCGCGGCGCGATGAAGGCATACCACTTCAGCATGCCGCCCAACTCCTTCCAGTAGGCGCGCTGGAACAGCGGCACCCAGAACAGCTCGCGCGCATGGTGGTTGCCCACCACGGCCCAGTAGAGCCGGCCGGCGAGGCCGACCGCCAGCAGATAGCCGGCCGCGAAGTGGGCGAAGCGGATATAGCCCATCAGGTAGTTGGCGCTGGCCTCGCCCGGCTGGGTGGGCAGGGGCGAGCCGATGAAGTAGCCGGTGACGGCCAGCACAGTGATGGCGGCGGCGTTGATCCAGTGCCAGATGCGCACCGGCGCCTCGTAGACGTAGACGGACTTGATCGAGCGCGCCGCGGCGACCTCGCGCGCGTCGTTGATGTCCTCGCGGCTCAGGCCGTGGTGGGTGGTGGTGTTGGACATGGTGAGCCCTCCTGCGGCGGCCGGCTCAGAGCCGCCCCGCCAGCATCGCCAGGCCGCTGGCACCGACCAGGCCGGCCGTCGCGCGCCAGGCCCAGACGCGCCCGGCCTGCAGCCAGCCGCCTGCCACCAGGCCCGCACCATGCAGCAGGGCCGAGGCCGTCATGAAGCCCGCCGCATAGGCGGCGAAGGACTGGCCCACCGCCAGCTCGGCGCCGTGCGCCATGCCGTGCAGCAGGGCCGCCAGGCCGACCAGGCCCAGGCCCACAGGCACCGGCAGTCGCAGCGCGGGCTGGCGCGCCGCGATCATCAGCACGCCGAGCGCGACGACGCTGACCGCCACGCCAGCCTCCAGCCCCGGCAGCAGCAGGCCGAACTGCGGCAGCACCGCACCCAGCAGCAGCATCGCGAGGAAGACGGCCGGGCCGGCCAGGCGGCGGCCTGCCGGCAGCTCGGCGGCCGACCACAGGCCCACCGCGGCCATGGCCAGCAGGTGGTCCAGGCCGGCGAAGGGGTGGAGGAAGCCGTCGACCAGGCTGTGGCCGTCATGGCCCGGGTGGGCCTGGGCCGCGCCCGTAGCGAGCAGGGCCAGGGCCGCGAAGGCCGCGCGGCGCGAAAGGGTCTTGAGGTCTTGCATGTTCGTTTCCTGTTCTCGTGCGGTTCAGCGAACTTTGACGCTGGTGAGTTCCTGGCCGTCGGGGCTCATCACATGGGTGGAGCAGGCCAGGCAGGGGTCGAAGGAGTGCAACGTGCGCAGGATCTCCACCGGCTGCTCGGGGTTGACCATGGGCGTGTTCATCAGGCTGGCCTCGAAGGCGCCGATCTGGCCCTTGGTGTCGCGCGGGCTGCCGTTCCAGGTGGTGGGCACCACGCACTGGTAGTTCTCGATGCGGCCGTCCTTGATGCGGATCCAGTGGCCCAGCGCACCGCGCGGCGCGGCCACCGTGCCCACGCCCTTGGCCTCCTTGGGCCAGGTGGCCGGGTCCCACTTCTCGACGTTGGCGGTGGCGAGGTCGCCGCCCTTGATGTTGGCGACCAGCTCCTTGTAGTCCTCCAGCATCATCTCGGCGCAGTACTGCGACTCCAGCGAACGCGCCAGCGTGCGGCCGATGGTGGTGGGCAGCAACTGCTTGGCCGTGTACTCGGTGGTCGGCAGGCCCAAGGCCTTGGGGAAGTCGGTGTTGACGATGCGGGCCGAGCTTTCGACCTGCTCCTTCACGCGCTGCGAGTATTTGTGGCCCTTGAGGGCGTGGGCGTAGCCGAGGATGTAGCGCGACAGCGGCCCCACCTCCACCGCATGGCCGCGCCAGCGCGGCGACTTGATCCAGGAGTACTTGGCACTCTCGTCCAGCTCCTCGATGGCCGTGCGCGTGCCCTTGGTCTTGGCGCCGAGCTCGTAGTTCGGCTCGGTGACGCCGTCCCAGGGGTGCAGGCCCTTGCTCTCGTCCGCGTACTTGTACCAACTGTGGGCCACGAACTCCTGCACTTGCTCGGGGTCGCGCGGGTCCACGGGCTGGATCTCGTCCCAGTTGCCGCCGAGGATGGCGCCGCCCGGCAGCTGCTGGGTGTCGTGATGGCCCATCACCTTCTCGTAGGTGCCGTAGTCCATCACATTGGTGGCCGACAGGCCGCCGCCGTGCAGCCAGCCGGCCTGCTTGTAGATCGTGCCGATGGCCAGCACGTCGGGCAGGTAGACGTTGTTGTTGAATTCGATCATTTCCCGGATGCGGGCCTCGATGAAGTTCAACCTCTCCATGTTGATGGGCGCGCCGGCGGCACCGTTGCCGTCGATATTGATTGCGCAGGGCACGCCGCCCACCAGGTAGTTGGGGTGGGGGTTCTTGCCGCCGAAGATGGTGTGCACCTTGACCCATTCCTTCTGCAGGTCCAGCGCCTCCAGGTAGTGGGTCACGGCCATCAGGTTGGCCTCGGGCGGCAGCACATAGGCCTTGCTGCCCCAGTAGCCGTTCATGAAGGGGCCGAGCTGGCCGCTCTCGACGAACTTCTTCAGCCGGTTCTGGATGTCGCGGAAATAGCCCGGCGAGGACAGCGGGTGGGCCGGCGACACCAGTTGCTGCAGCTCGCTGGTCTTCTTCGGGTCGGCCTTCAGCGCCGAGACCACGTCCACCCAGTCCAGCGCATGCAGGTGATAGAAGTGCACGACATGGTCATGCACCTGCAGCGTCTTGGCCATGATCTCGCGGATCAAATAGGCGTTCTTCGGGATGACGATGCCCAGGGCATCCTCCACCGCGCGCACCGAGGTCAGCGCGTGGCAGCCCGTGCAGACGCCGCAGATGCGCTCCACGAAGGCCCAGGCGTCGCGCGGGTCGCGGCCCTTCAGGATGACCTCCAGCCCGCGCCACATCGTGCCCGTGGAGACGGCGTTGCGGATGACGTTGTTGCTGTCGACGTTGACCTCGCAGCGCATATGGCCTTCGATGCGGGTCACCGGGTCGACGACGATGCGCCGGCCCGAGTTGTCCATCTTGAAGCCTTGAGTTTCGTAAGCACCCATGTCTTGTCTCGCTCTCAGTTGCTCAGTTCGCGCTTCTGCGAGGCGCGCTTGATGACCGAAGCGGCGGCATGCGCCACCGCGGCGGCGCCCACCACGCCCGCGGCCGTGCCGCCGACCTTGTCGGCATTGGCCTCGATGCCGAACTGGTGGATGTCGGTGAGGCGGTTGTAGAACGAGCCCTTGTCCCAGAAGCCGTCCTCGGAGCAGCCGATGCAGCCGTGGCCGGCCTTGATCGGGAAGCTGGTGCCGCCGTTCCACTGCACGGTGGAGCAGGCGTTGTAGGTTGTGGGGCCCTTGCAGCCCATCTTGTAGAGGCAGTAGCCCTTGCGCGCGCTCTCGTCGTCGAAGGCCTCGACGAACTGGCCGGCGTCGAAATGCGGCCGGCGGTAGCACTTGTCGTGGATGCGCTGGCTGTAGAACATCTTCGGGCGGCCCTGGCGGTCCAGCTCGGGGATGCGGTCGAAGGTCAGCATGTAGGTAATGACGCCCGTCATCACCTCGGCAATCGGGGGGCAGCCCGGCACCTTGATGATGGGCTTGTCGAAGATGACCTTGTGCACCGGCGTGGCCTGCGTCGGGTTGGGCTTGGCCGCCTGCACGCAGCCCCAGCTCGCGCACGAGCCCCAGCTGATGATGGCCTTGGCGTCCTTGGCCACATGCTTGAGCTGCTCGATGAAGGGCTTGCCACCGATGATGCAGCTCATGCCGTCCTGGTTCAGCGGCGGGTTGCCCTCCACGGCCAGGATGTAGTTGCCCTTGTACTTGGTCATGATCTCTTCGAGGATGGCCTCGGCCTGGTGGCCGGCGGCGGCCATCAGCGTGTCGTCGTAGTCCAGCGAGATCATCGAAAGCACCACGTCCTTGGCCAGCGGGTGGGCCGAGCGGATGAAGCTCTCGGAGCAGCAGGTGCACTCCAGGCCATGCAGCCACAGCACCGGCGTGCGCGGCTTGGTCTCCATCGCGTGGGCGATCTGCGGCACGAAGGCCGGGCCGAGGCCCAGCGATGTGGCGGTGAGGGAGCAGTACTTCAGCAGGCTGCGGCGCGAGATGCCTTGCCGGCGCATGACCTCGTAGAAGGTTTCCATCTGGGCTTGTCTCCTTGGCCTTTGCTGGCCTTGTTTGGGGCCGCTCCTCGGCGGATGACTCCTGTCTTACAAGTCGCGCGCCAGTTCTGCAGCGCCTCGGGAAAACACCGAACCGGCGCCGCAAGTCCTTGATCTGGCTCAACTAAAAAAGGCGGTCCGGCGAGCCGCTGCGGCGGCGCTGCAAACGGCGCTTCCAGCCACGGCGCCGCAGCGGAAGCCGGGCTTTCAGCCGATATGCCAGACGGCAATGGCCGCCTGCAGCCGCGCCGTCTCCTGACGCGCCGCGCTGCTGGCATCGACGCTGTCGCGGGCCAGCGCGGCGTTGAGCCGGGTCGAGCCGTCCAGCGCGCGCAGCCGGTCGTTGATCTGCTGCACGCCCTCGGACTGCGACTGCGCCGCCCGGCGGATCTGCGCCACCTGCCCGCCCAGCGCACGGATGCGCTGGGCGGCGCCGTCGACCTTGTCGGCCATCGTGCGCGCCAGCCGCAGGCCGGCCTCGGTCTTGCCGTGCGACTCGGCGCTGAGGGCGCGGATCTGCTGGGCCGCCGCACCGCTGTGCCGGGCCAGCGCGCGCACCTCGGCGGCGACGACGGCGAAGGTGCGGCCCAGCTCGCGGTCGCGGCTGGCCGCGGCGGCGGCGTTCAGCGCCAGGATGCCGGTCTGCACCGAGATCGCGTCGATGCGGCCGCTGATCTCGCCGATGCGCGCGCCGAAGGCCGAGATGTCTTGCATGGCCGCCTGCAAGGTCAGCGCGATGGCGCAGGCCTCGTCGGCCTGGGTCGTGGCCAGCTGCGAGGCCTCGTCGGCCTGGCGGGCCGATTCCGCCGTGCCCGTGCTCAGGCCGTCGATGGCGGCGGTGTGGCGGGCCACATCGCCCACGTCGGCGGACTGCTCGGCAGAGCGCGCCGCCAGGCGTTCGGCGCCCTCGGCCAGGCCGGCCACCTGCTCGCCCACAAGTACCGAGTGGTCGTGAGCGTCGCTCAGCACGGCCGCCATCTTGGCCACCAACTGGTTCAGCGCGCGGTTCAGGTCGCGCAGCTCGCCGGCACGGGCGTTGTCGTCGAAGGGGCGGTGGATGTCGCCGCCGGCGATCGCGCTGGCCGCTTCGAGCGAGGCGCGCAGCGGCCGCAGGATGCGGCCCTGGAAGTAGAGCCCGATGGCGGCGGAGGCCACGATGCCCAGCAGCCCGCCGGCCACGGCCCAGACCTGCCAACCGCCCAGGCCCGCCAGCAGCCCGGCCACGGACTGCGGCGCCAGCGCGGCGCCCACGCCGGCCGCGAACAGCAGCGCCAGCAGGCCGGCCGAGCCCTGCACGCGGCGCTGCACGGGAAGGTCCAGCGGGTTGCGCAGCGCGGCCAGCCAGGCGGCCCAGCCGGTCTGCACGATGCGGCCCTGGCGGATCGCGTGGGCCGCGCCGCCGCCGGCCTGCCAGGCCCGGTAGACGGTCTGGGCACGCCTGAGTTCCTCGTCCGACGGCGGCAGCTGGATGGAGGTGTAGCCCAACGCCGCGTCGCCGCGCCGCGCGGGGATGACATTGGCCCGCACCCAGTAGTCGTGGCCGCCGCTGTGGCGGTTGCGGATCAGGCCCGTCCAGGGCTGGCCGCGGCGCAGCGAGGCCCACAGGTCGGCGAACACGCGGGCTGGCATCTCGGGATGGCGCACGACGCTGTGCGGCGCGCCCAGCGCCTGCTCCACCGCCAGGCCGGAGGCGCGCTGGAAGGCCGAGTTGGCGTAGGTGATGCGGCCCTGCGCATCGGTGACGGTGACGATGGGCGCGCGGCCCGCGCCGGCAGCGGCGGCATGCAAGGGTTGAGGCAAGGGGTGTCTCCGGAGGGGTTGTTGTGGCTGGCGCCACGCAAGCTCTGCGCCCGCTCCCCGATGAAGTCACCGCCACGCCAGCCCGGCGCGCCCGCGGAGCCGGCCGCACCGGTCAGTGCCGTGCCGTCGGCGCAGCGCGACCGGCAGGGCAGCTTCCAGCGCTCTCAGCCCTTGGTCTTGCGCGCCTGTGCCTTCCCGGAACGCGCGGCCGGGGCGCCGGGGCGCAACTGCTCAAGGATGAGACGCTGGCCCTCGTCGGCCAGGAACTGCTTGAAGGCCTGCGCCACCTGAGGCAGGCGGCGCGAGGCCAGGTGCATGGCATACCACTCCCGCTCCAGCGGGTTGCCGGCCATCGGCAGCAGGGCCAGCAGGCCGGCCTGCAGCTCCAGGCCGCAGGTGTGCAGCGACAGGAAGGCCGCGCCGAAGCCGGCCGCGCACATCTGCTTGATGGCCTCGTTGCTGGACATCTCGGAGCCGATGCGCAGCGGCAGGCCGGCGTCCTTGTGCAGGCGCTCCAGCGTCGTGCGCGTGCCCGAGCCGCGCTCGCGCACCAGCAGCTTGGCGCCGGCGAGATCGGCCAACGTCAGGTCGCGCCGCGCCATCAAGGGGTGGCGCGGCGAAGCCAGGAAGGCCATCGGGTGCTTGGCGAAGGCGGCGGCGGTGGTCTTCAGCTCAGCAGGCGGACGGCCCATGATGGCGATGTCCACCTCCTGGCCGCCCAGCATGGCGACGATCTCGTCGCGATTGCCCACGCGCAGCTGAACCTTGGCGTCCGGGTGCTGGGCCGCGAAGGCCACCAGCAGCGGCGGGAGCAGGTATTCGGCCGTCGTCACGGCGCCCACGCGCAGCGTGCCCGAGAACTGGCCGCGCTGGGCCGCCATCTCGTCGCCGGCCTCGCGCCAGAGGTCGAGGATGCGCGCCGCGTAGTCGGCCATCACCTCGCCGGCCGCGCTCAGCCGCACGCCGCGGCCCTCGCGCTCCAGCAAGGGCGCGCCGGCGCTCTCCTCCAGCAGCTTGAGCTGGATGGAAACGGCCGGCTGGGTCAGGTGCAGCTCGCCCGCGGCGCGCGAGACGCTGCCCAGCCGGGCCACCGCATTGAAGGCCGCGAGCTGGCGGAAGGTGGCGTTCTTAAGCATCAGTTAAAGCAAATCATTCGACTAAAAGAATTAACTATTACGAATGTATTCGCATCCCTACATTCGCGTCCATCGCCACCGAAACGAGCAAGGAGAGCCGCCATGGGCAATATGTCCGAAGCCACCCAGATCACCGACGCGAAGAAGCGCTATTCCGCCGGTGTCCTGAAGTACGCCCAGATGGGCTACTGGGACGCCGACTACCAGCCCAAGGACACCGACATCCTGGCGCTGTTCCGCATCACGCCACAGGACGGCGTCGACCCCATCGAGGCCGCCGCCGCCGTGGCCGGCGAATCGAGCACGGCGACCTGGACCGTGGTCTGGACCGACCGCCTGACGGCCTGCGACATGTACCGCGCCAAGGCCTACCGCGTGGACCCGGTGCCCAACAACCCGGGCCAGTACTTCTGCTACGTCGCCTACGACTTGAGCCTGTTCGAGGAAGGCTCGATCGCCAACGTCACCGCCTCCATCATCGGCAACGTCTTCAGCTTCAAGCCGCTGCGCGCGGCGCGGCTGGAGGACATGCGCTTCCCCGTCGCCTATGTGAAGACCTTCCCCGGCCCGCCCACCGGCATCGTCGTGGAGCGCGAACGCCTGGACAAGTTCGGCCGCCCGCTGCTGGGCGCGACGACCAAGCCCAAGCTGGGCCTCTCGGGCCGCAACTACGGCCGCGTCGTCTACGAGGGCCTGAAGGGCGGCCTGGACTTCATGAAGGACGACGAGAACATCAACTCCCAGCCCTTCATGCACTGGCGCGACCGCTTCCTGTTCGTGATGGACGCTGTCAACAAGGCCAGCGCCGCCACGGGCGAGGTCAAGGGCAGCTATCTCAACATCACGGCCGGCACGATGGAGGAGATGTACCGCCGCGCCGAGTTCGCCAAGTCGCTGGGCTCGGTGATCGTGATGGTGGACCTCGTCGTCGGCTGGACGGCCATCCAGAGCATGAGCCACTGGTGCCGGCAGAACGACATGCTGCTTCACATGCACCGCGCCGGCCACGGCACCTACACGCGGCAGAAGAACCACGGCGTGAGCTTCCGCGTCATCGCCAAATGGCTGCGCCTGGCCGGCGTAGACCATCTGCACACCGGCACCGCCGTCGGCAAGCTCGAAGGCGACCCGCTGACCGTGCAGGGCTACTACAACGTCTGCCGCGATACGTACACGAAGGTCGACCTGCCGCGCGGCATCTATTTCGACCAGGACTGGGGCGCGCTGAAGAAGGTCATGCCGGTGGCCTCCGGCGGCATCCACGCCGGCCAGATGCACCAGCTGCTGGACCTGTTCGGCGACGACGTGGTGCTGCAGTTCGGCGGCGGCACCATCGGCCACCCGCAGGGCATCCAGGCCGGTGCGACGGCCAACCGCGTGGCACTCGAAGCCATGGTGCTGGCCCGCAACGAGGGCCGCGACATCGCCAACGAAGGCCCGCAGATCCTGCGCGACGCGGCCAGGTGGTGCACGCCGCTGGCGGCCGCCCTCGATACCTGGGGCGACATCAGCTTCAACTACACGTCGACCGACACCTCGGACTACGTGCCCACGGCCTCCGTGGCCTGAAACCAGCGAGCCCACCATGCGAATCACCCAAGGCACCTTCTCCTTCCTGCCCGACCTCAGCGACGCGCAGATTGCCAAACAGATCGACTACGCGCTGGCCCGCGGCTGGGCCATCGGCATCGAGTACACCGACGACCCGCACCCCCGCAACACCTATTGGGAGATGTGGGGCAACCCGATGTTCGACATCGCCGACGCGGCCGGCGTGATGCTGGAGCTGCAGGCCTGCCGCCAGGCCTTCCCCAGCCACTACATCCGGCTGGCGGCCTTCGACTCCAGCCACGGCACCGAGTCGGTCGTGCTGTCCTTCATCGTCAACCGGCCCGCGGCCGAGCCGGGCTTCCGGCTGATCCGCACCGAAGAACCCGGTCGCACTTTGCGCTACAGCATCGAGAGCTACGCAGTCACGCGCGCCGCCGAAGGCCAGCGCTACTGAGGTCGCGGACATGAGCACCCTGCCCACGCCCCTTGTCGACCAGACGCCCGCCGCCCTGCTCGAAGCCTCGGGCGTGCGCGAGGTGCTGGACCAGCTCGACCGCGAGCTGATCGGCCTCGCGCCGGTCAAGGGCCGCATCCGCGACATCGCGGCCCTGCTGCTGATCGACAAGCTGCGCGCGGCCCAGGGCCTGCAGTCCACGCCGCCGTCCCTGCATATGTGCTTCACCGGCAACCCAGGCACCGGCAAGACCACCGTTGCGCTGCGCATGGCCGCCGTGCTCAAGCAGCTGGGCTATGTGCGCAAGGGCCATCTGGTGGCCGTCACGCGCGACGACCTGGTGGGCCAGTTCATCGGCCACACGGCGCCCAAGACGCGCGAGATCGTCAAGAAGGCCATGGGCGGCGTGCTCTTCATCGACGAGGCCTACTACCTCTACAAGCCCGAGAACGAGCGCGACTACGGCCAGGAGTCCATCGAGATCCTGCTGCAGGTGATGGAGAACCACCGCGACGACCTCGTCGTCATCCTGGCCGGCTACCGGGACCGCATGGACACCTTCTTCTCCAGCAACCCCGGCATGGCCTCGCGCATCGCCCACCACATCGACTTCCCCGACTACAGCGAGGCCGAGCTGATGCAGATCGCCGAGTTGATGCTGAAGCAGCTGAACTACCGCTTCGACGGCGATGCCGAGCCCGCCTTCGCGCGCTATGTGGCACTGCGCCGCCAGCAGCCCCACTTCGCCAACGCGCGCTCCATCCGCAATGCGCTGGACCGCATCCGGCTGCGCCATGCGACGCGCCTCTTCAACGCCAGCAGCGCGCTGAGCCGCGAGCAGCTCTGCACGCTGCAGGCCGAGGACGTGCTCGCCAGCCGCGTGTTCGGCCCCGCCGCAGGAGAACGCGATGGCCATTGAAGCGCTGATCTTCGACGTCGACGGCACGCTGGCCGACACCGAGGAGGCCCACCGCGTGGCCTTCAACCTGGCCTTCGAGCGCCATCGCCTGGGCTGGCGCTGGAGCCGCGCCGACTACCGCCAGCTGCTGGAAGTCACCGGCGGCAAGGAGCGCATCGCCAGCTATATCGACACGCTGGACGCCACGCCCGCCGAGCGCGCCCGCCTGCGCGCCCTGGTGCCGGCCGTGCACGCCGAGAAGACGCGCTTCTATACCGCGGCCGTGCACGATGGCGGCCTGCCGCTGCGCGAGGGCGTGTCGCGCCTGATCGGCGAGGCGCTGGACGCCGGCTGCCGCCTCGCCATCGCCAGCACGACGACGGCCGCCAACATCCACGCGCTGCTTCACGCCACACTGGGGCCGCGCGGGCTGGACCTGTTCGCCGTCATCGCCTGCGGCGACCAGGTGCGCGCCAAGAAGCCGGCGCCCGACATCTACCGCCTGGCGCTGACCACGCTGGGCCTGCAGCCCGAGCAGGCCGTGGCGCTGGAGGACTCCGTCAACGGCCTGCGCGCCGCCACCGGTGCTGGCCTGTGGACCCTGGTGACGCCGACCTACTGGACCCAGGGCGGCGACTTCTCCACCGCTGGCCTGGTGCTGCCCGACCTGGGCAACCCCGACGCACCGCTGCCCGGCGAGCCCGGCTGCCAGCTCGGCGGCGCCGCCTGGCTGCGCTTCGACGAACTCTGCGCGCTGGCCAGCCCGCCGCCCGCCCTCACCCCCTTGCAGGCCCTGTACCGCGGCCTTCAGTCATGAGCACACACCCCTTGCGCATTGCGCCCAGCCTGCTGTCCGCCGACTTCGCCCGCCTGGGCGAGGAGGTGAGCGCCGTCATCGCGGCCGGCGCCGACCTCATCCACTTCGACGTGATGGACAACCACTACGTGCCCAACCTGACGGTCGGGCCGATGGTGTGCCAGGCCATCCAGCCCTATTGCAAGACGGCCGACGGCCGGCCCGTGCCCATCGACGTGCACCTGATGGTGCAGCCGGTGGACGCGCTGATCCCGATGTTCGCCGAGGCCGGCGCCGGGCTCGTCACGTTCCACCCCGAGGCCAGCCTGCATGTGGACCGCACGCTGCAACTGATCCAGTCCCTCGGCATGAAGGCCGGCCTGGCGCTGAACCCGGCCACGCCGCTGCATGTCATCGACCACGTGATGGAGCGGCTGGACCTGGTGCTGCTGATGTCGGTCAACCCCGGCTTCGGCGGCCAGGCCTTCATCGAGAGCACGCTGCCCAAGATCGAGTTGCTGCGCCGGCGCATAGCCGCCAGCGGGCGCGACATCTGGCTGGAGGTGGACGGCGGCGTCAACGCGCGCAATATCCGCCGCGTCGTCTCGGCCGGCGCCGACACCCTGGTCGCCGGCTCCGCCGTGTTCAGCGGCGGCGACTACCGCCGCTCAATCGCCGCGCTGCGCGACGAGGCGGCAGGAGCGCGGCCATGAGCGCCCCCATCCGCGCCGTTGCCTTCGACCTCGACGGCACCCTGGTCGACAGCGCGGCCGGCGTGGCGCAGGCGCTGAACACCGCGCTGGCCGCGGCCGGCCTGGCAGGCTTCGAGCGGCCCACCGTGCGCGGCTGGATCGGCGACGGGCCGGATGCGCTGATCCGGCGCGCGCTGCGGGCCTTGCAGCGGGACGATGCCGGCCTCGCCGCCCGGCTGCGCCGCGACTTCGACGCCGCCACGCTGCAGGACCCGGCGGCCCAGGGCGAGCCCTATGCCGGCGTGGCCGCGCTGCTGCACGCGCTGTCCCAGTCCTGCCCGCTGGTGGTCGTCACCAACAAGCCCACGCCGCTGGCACGCGCCGTGCTGAAGGCCGCAGGCCTGCTGGGCCATTTCGCGGCCGTCCACGGCGCCGACACCCCGGCGCAGCGCAAGCCTGCGCCGCTGCTGATCGAGCAGGCGGCAAGGCGGCTGGACCTGCCCGCCGCCGCACTGCTGATGGTGGGCGATGGCCCGGCCGACCTGCTCGCCGCGCGCGCCGCCGGCTGCCGCGCCGCCTGGGTCAGCTGGGGCTATGGCGCAGCGCCCGCCGGGCTCGCCACCGACACCTGGCGGCTGGACGCCCCGCGCGAGCTGATCGCGCGGCTCCAGCAGCCCGCACCGATTCATTGAAGACCAGGAGACCATCATGCCCACCGGAGGCCGTTCCACCCTCACCCAGTTCCTCATCGAGGAACGCCGCCGCCACCCCGACGCGACCGGCGACCTCAACGCGCTGATCACCGACGTGTCGCTGGCCTGCAAGGCCATCGCGCGCAAGGTGGCCCACGGCGCACTGGCCGGCGTGCTGGGCAGCGCCGGCACCGGCAATGTGCAGGGCGAAGACCAGAAGACCCTCGACGTGCTGGCCAACGACATGTTCCTGCACGCCGCCGAATGGGGCGGTCACTGCGCTGGCATGTTGTCCGAGGAAATGGAAGCGCCCTATGCGCTGCCACCCCAGCACCCGCGCGGCAAATACCTGCTGCTGTTCGATCCGCTGGACGGTTCCTCCAACATCGACGTGAACGTGTCGGTGGGCAGCATCTTCTCGGTGCTGCGCGCGGCCACGCCGGGCGCCGACCCTGCGCCGCAGGACTTCCTGCAGCCCGGCACGCAACAGGTCTGCGCCGGCTATGCCATCTACGGACCGTCGACGATGCTGGTGCTGACACTGGGTCGCGGCACCCATGCCTTCACGCTGGACCCGCAGCTCGGCGAATGGGTGCTCAGCCACCCCGACCTCAAACTGCCGGAGAAGACCACCGAGTTCGCCATCAACGCGTCCAACAGCCGCTTCTGGGAGCCGGCCGTGAAGCGCTATGTGGACGAGTGCCTGGCCGGCAAGGCCGGCCCGCGCGGGCATGACTTCAACATGCGCTGGATCGCCTCGCTGGTGGCCGAGACCCACCGCATCCTGATGCGCGGCGGCGTCTTCCTCTATCCGCGCGACAGCAAGGACCCGGCGCGCGCCGGCCGGCTGCGCCTGCTCTACGAGGCCAGCCCGATCTCCTTCCTCGTCGAGCAGGCAGGCGGCCGCGCCAGCACCGGCCGCAGCCGGCTGATGGAGGTGCAGCCCGACGGCCTGCACCAGCGCATCGGCTTCGTGTTCGGCTCGGCCCAGGAGGTCGCGCGCATCGAGAAATACCACGCCGAGGAGCCCGGCCAGGCCTATGACTCGCCCCTCTTCGGCAAGCGCGGCCTGTTCGCCGCCAGCGCCTGAACGATTTCGAAAAACCGAGCCAGGAGCATCCATGTCCGCCAAGCACCCCATCATCGCCATCACCGGCTCGTCGGGCGCCGGCACCACGTCGGTGACGCGCACCTTCGAGAACATCTTCCGCCGCGAGAGCGTGGCCGCGGCCCTCATCGAGGGCGACAGCTTCCACCGCCACGACCGCCAGGCCATGAAGCTCGCGATGGCCGAGGCCGAGAAGAACGACCAGCCCCACTTCAGCCATTTCGGCGAAGACGCCAACCTGTTCGGCGAACTGCAGGAGCTGTTCCGCAGCTATGCCGAGACCGGCCAGGGCCAGAGCCGCAAATACCTGCACAACGAGGAGGAGGCCGCGCCCTACAAGCAGCCGCCCGGCACCTTCACGGCCTGGGAGTCGCTGCCGGCCAGCGACCTGCTGTTCTACGAGGGCCTGCACGGCGGCGTGACGACCGACAAGGTGGACGTGGCCCGCTTCGTGGATCTGCTGATCGGCGTCGTGCCCGTCATCAACCTCGAATGGATACAGAAGATCCACCGCGACCGCAGCACGCGCGGCTACTCCACCGAGGCCGTCACCGACGTCATCCTGCGCCGCATGCACGAGTATGTGCACTACATCTGCCCGCAGTTCACACGCACCCACATCAACTTCCAACGCGTGCCGGTGGTGGACACCTCCGACCCCTTCATCGCCCGCACGATACCGACGGCCGACGAGAGCCTGGTCGTCATCCGCTTCGCCAACCCGCGCGGCTTCGACTTCCCCTATCTGCTCAGCATGCTGCACGACTCCTGGATGTCGCGCGCCAACACGCTGGTGGTGCCGGGCGGCAAGATGGAGCTGGCCATGCAGCTGATCTTCACGCCGATGATCATGCGGCTGGTGGAGCGCCGCCGCAACCTGCTGAGCGCATGAGGGCGGCCATGAAGAACAGCTTCCCCCTGCCCTCCCGCGCCAGCTGCGCCAATGCGCTGCGCATGCTCGCCGTCGACGCCGTGCAGCAGGCCAACTCCGGCCACCCCGGCATGCCCATGGGCATGGCCGACATCGCCGAGGCGCTGTGGCGCCACCAGCTGCGCCACGACCCGGCCGACCCGAACTGGCTGGACCGCGACCGCTTCGTGCTGTCCAACGGCCACGGCTCCATGCTGCTCTACGCACTGCTGCACCTGAGCGGCTACGACCTGCCCATAGCGGAGCTCAAGCGCTTCCGCCAGCTGCACAGCAGGACGCCCGGCCACCCCGAGGTGGGCGTCACGCCCGGCGTGGAGACGACGACCGGTCCGCTCGGCCAGGGCATCGCCAACGCGGTCGGCATGGCCCTGGCCGAGAAGCTGCTGGCCGAGGAGTTCAACCGCCCCGGCCACGCGGTCATAGCCCACCGCACCTATGCCTTCCTCGGCGACGGCTGCCTGATGGAAGGCATCAGCCACGAGGCCTGCTCGCTGGCCGGCACCTGGAAGCTGAACAAGCTCGTCGCCTTCTACGACGACAACGGCATCTCCATCGACGGTGACGTGAAGGGCTGGTTCGGCGACGACACGCCGGGCCGTTTCGAGGCCTATGGCTGGACGGTGCTGCGCGAGGTGGACGGTCACGACTTCGCCGAGCTGGACCGTGCCATCGCCGCCGCGCATGCCTCCGACAAGCCGGTGCTTGTCTGCTGCCGCACGACCATCGGCAAGGGCTCGCCCAACCGCGCCGGCACGGCCAAGGTGCATGGCGAGGCGCTGGGTGCGGCCGAGATCGAACTGACCCGCGCCGCTCTGGGCTGGACGGCCGCGCCCTTCGAGGTGCCGACCGACGTGCAGCTGGCCTGGTCGGCGCGCGAGCGCGGCGCGGCGCTGAGCGGCGCCTGGCGCGAGCGCTTCGCGGCCTATGCCCAGGCCTACCCCGAGCTGGCTGCCGAGCTGCTGCGCCGCTGCGACCGCAACGCGCCGCTGAGTGCCGCGACCCAGGCCGCGCTGGCCCGCGCCTGCGAAGCCGCCGAGGCGCGCGCGGCGGCCGTGGCCACCCGCAAGGCCTCGCAGGACGTGCTGCAGGAGGTCGCCCCCGCCACGCCCGAGCTGTTGGGCGGCTCGGCCGACCTGACCGGCTCCAACCTGACCGACTGGAAGGGGCACCGCCCGCTCAAGGGCACGGCCACCGGCAACCATGTGCACTACGGCGTGCGCGAGTTCGGCATGGCGGCCATCATGAACGGCGTGGCTCTGCATGGCGGCTACCGGCCCTTCGGCGGCACCTTCCTGGCCTTCTCGGACTACGCCCGCAACGGTGTGCGCATGGCCGCGTTGATGCAGCTGCCGGTCGTGCATGTCTACACCCACGACTCCATCGGGCTGGGCGAGGACGGCCCCACCCACCAGCCGGTGGAGCATGCCTCCAGCCTGCGCCTGATCCCCGGCCTGGACGTCTGGCGCCCGGCCGACGCGACCGAGACCGCCGTGGCCTGGCGCGAGGCCCTGCGCCGCCCCGACGGCCCGAGCGCCCTGCTGCTGTCGCGCCAGGCCCTGCCCCACGCCGGCGACGGCCGCCCGCGGCTGGACGACATCGCCCGCGGCGCCTATGTGCTGCGCCGCCCCGAGGGTGAGCGCGTGGCGCTGCTGGCCAGCGGCTCCGAGGTCGGCGTGGCCCTGGCCGCCGCCGCGCTGCTGGCCGCGGCCGGCATCCCGGCCCGCGTCGTGTCCATGCCCTGCATGGACGTCTTCGAGCGCCAGCACGCCGACTGGCGCGACAGCGTCATCCCCCGCCACCTGCCGCGCCTGGCCGTCGAGGCCGGCAGCACGGGCCTGTGGTGGAAGTACGTCGGCGAAAGCGGCGACGTGATCGGCATCGACCGCTTCGGCGAGTCGGCCCCGGCCGGCGAGCTGTTCAAGCTGTTCGGCATCACCGCCGAAGCCGTGGCCGAGCGCGCCCACGCCCTGCTTTCCTAACGAAAACATCGAGAGACAAACCGTGACCCTCCGCATCGCCATCAACGGCTATGGGCGCATCGGCCGCAATGTGCTGCGCGCACTGTTCGAAGCCCAGCGCACGCAAGAGATCGACATCGTCGCCATCAACGACCTGGGCGACGCCCGCATCAACGCCCACCTGACCCGCCACGACACGGCCCACGGCCGCTTCGGCCTGCCCGTCGAGTGCGAGGGCGAGTTCCTCGTCGTCGACGGCCGACGCATCCGCGTCACGTCCCTGCGCAACCCGGCCGAGCTGCCCTGGCGCGAGCTGGGTGTGGACCTCGTCATGGAGTGCACCGGCCTGTTCACGAGCAAGGCCAAGGCGGGGGCGCATCTCGCGGCCGGCGCCGGCAAGGTGCTGATCAGCGCGCCGGGCGGCGCGGACGTGGATGCCACCGTCGTCTACGGCGTCAACCACGGCGTGCTGCGCGCAGAGCACCGCGTCGTGTCCAACGCCTCCTGCACGACCAACTGCCTGGCGCCGGTGGCCCAGGTGCTGCACGCCGGTCTCGGCATTCAGCACGGGCTGATGACCACCATCCACAGCTACACCAACGACCAGGTGCTGACCGACGTCTACCACGAGGACCTGCGCCGCGCCCGCTCGGCCACGCAGTCCATGATCCCGACCAAGACCGGTGCCGCGGCCGCCGTGGGCCTGGTACTTCCCGAGCTGGCTGGGCGCCTCGACGGCTTCGCTGTGCGGGTGCCGACGATCAATGTGTCGATGGTGGATCTGGTGTTCACGGCCGGGCGCGACACGACGGTGGACGAGGTCAACGGCCTGCTGCGCGAGGCCGCCGCGAACGGCCCGCTCACTGGCATCCTGGGCTACAGCGACGCGCCGCTGGTGTCGGTGGACTTCAACCACGACGCCCGCTCCAGCATCGTCGACGCGAGCTGCACCAAGGTCGCCGGCGGGCGCCTCGTCAAGGTCTGCGCCTGGTACGACAACGAGTGGGGTTTTTCGAACCGCATGCTCGACACCGCTCTGGCGATGGCGCGCGCCTGAGGGGAGCGACATGAGCTTCAAGACCCTCGCCCAGATCAACCTGCGCGGCCAGCGCGTCTTCATCCGCTGCGACCTCAATGTGCCGCTGGACGGCGATGGCCGCATCAGCGACGACACCCGCATCCGCGCCAGCCTGGACGGCATCCGCCAGGCCATGCAGCAGGGCGGCCGCGTGATGGTGACCTCCCACCTCGGCCGCCCGGCCGAGGGCGCACTCGCGGATCGCGATTCGCTGCGGCCGGTGGCCGAACGACTGGCCCAGTTGCTGCGCACGCCGGTGCCGCTGGTGGGCAACTGGCTGGACCAGCCCTTCGAGGTCGCGCCCGGCCAGGTCGTGATGCTGGAGAACTGCCGCGCCCATGTCGGCGAGAAGGCCAACTCCGCCGCGCTCGCGGCCCGCATGGCCGCGCTCTGCGACGTCTATGTGAACGACGCCTTCGGCACCGCCCACCGCGCCGAGGCCACGACCGAGGCCCTGGCCCGCCTGGCCGGCGAGGCCTGCGCCGGCCCGCTGATGGCGGCCGAGCTGCAGGCCCTGGGCCGCGCGCTGGCCGCGCCCGAGCGGCCGATGGCGGCCATCGTCGGCGGCTCCAAGGTGTCCACCAAGCTCAGCATCCTGAATGCGCTGGCCCAGCGCGTGGAGCTGCTGGTCGTCGGCGGCGGCATGGCCAACACCTTTTTGCTGGCGGCCGGCCATCCGGTCGGCAAATCGCTGTGCGAGCCCAGCATGCTGGACGCGACCCGCGAGGTGGTGGCCACGCTGAAGAGCCGCGGCGCGCGCCTCTTCCTGCCCACCGACGTGGTCGTGGCCGACGCAGTCTCCGAGGCTGCCCTGCCCACCATCAAGCCGGTGGCCGAGGTGGGCGGCGGCGACCTCATCCTCGACTTCGGCCCGCGCTCGATGCGCCGCCTCGTCGACGAGCTGGAGGCCTGCAAGACCATCGTCTGGAACGGGCCGCTCGGCGTGTTTGAGATCGAGAAGTTCTCGCACGGCACGCGCATGCTGGCCACGGCGATTGCCGGCTCGCAGGCCTTCACCATCGCCGGCGGCGGCGACACGGTGGCGGCGATCAACCAGTTCGGCATCGCCGACCGCGTCGACTACGTCTCGACGGCCGGCGGCGCCTTCCTCGAATTCCTGGAGGGCAAGACCCTGCCCGCCGTGCGCGCCCTCCAAGACCGCGCCCACTGAATCCTCATCCCCAACGGAGTCCTTCATGGCCATGATTTCCCTGCGGCGGCTGCTCGACCATGCCGCCGAGCACCGCTACGGCGTACCCGCCTTCAACGTCAACAACCTGGAGCAGATCCAGGCCATCATGCAGGCCGCCGCCAAGACCGACAGCCCGGTCATCCTGCAGGCCTCGGCCGGCGCGCGCAAATACGCCGGCGAGCCCTTCCTGCGCAAGATGGTGGAGGCCGCCGCCGAGATGTACCCGGCCCTGCCCATCGTCATGCACCAGGACCATGGCGCCAGCCCGGCGCAGTGCATGCAGTCCATCCGCTCGGGCTTCACCAGCGTGATGATGGACGGCTCGCTGCTGGAGGACGCCAAGACGCCGTCTTCCTACGATTACAACGTGGCTGTGACACGCCGCGTCGTCGAGATGGCGCATGCGGTGAACGTGTCGGTGGAGGGCGAGCTGGGCTGCCTGGGTTCGCTGGAGTCCGGCACGGCCGGCGAGGAGGACGGCGTCGGCGCCGAAGGCGTGCTGACCCACGAGCAGATGCTGACCGACCCCGAGCAGGCGGCCGACTTCGTCGCCCAGACCGGCGTGGACGCGCTGGCCATCGCCATTGGCACCTCGCACGGCGCCTACAAGTTCAGCCGCAAACCCACCGGCGACATCCTTGCGATAGACCGCATCAAGCAGATCCACGCGCGCATCCCGAACACCCACCTCGTCATGCACGGCTCGTCGTCGGTGCCGCAGGAGTGGCTGGCCGTCATCCGCGAGCATGGCGGCGACATCAAGGAGACCTATGGCGTGCCGGTGGAGGAGATCCAGGAGGGCATCCGGCACGGCGTGCGCAAGATCAACATCGACACCGACATCCGCCTCGCGATGACCGGCGCGATGCGGCGCGCGATGGCCAAGAAGCCCGACGAGTTCGACCCGCGCAAGTTTCTGAGCGCGGCGATGGTCGCGGCGCGCGACCTCTGCGCGGACCGCTTCGAGGCCTTCGGCTGCGCGGGGATGGCCTCCCGGCTAGCCTAGGTGTGAAGCTTCCATAGGTTGTTGCGGGTGTTCAGCGGCACATGCCGCAGCCCCTTACTCACGGAAAAGTTGAAAGGCCACCGATGCGCGCTGTGCATCAGTGGCCCCTCGGGTTCTGGATCGACGAAAAGGTCAGTACTCGTCCCGCTCCACGCCCACATAGCCGGGCGCGAGGTTCTCGAACTTCGTGTGCATGCGCTGGAACGCGAGCTTCACGGTCCCCACCGGGCCGTTACGCTGTTTCGCAATGATGATCTCGGCGACCCCGGGCTCCTTGCAGTCGTCCTTCGTGTAGTACTCGTCACGGTAGATGAACATGATGATGTCGGCGTCCTGCTCGATGGCGCCGGACTCGCGCAAGTCGGACATCATCGGGCGCTTGTCGGGCCGCTGCTCCACCGAGCGGTTGAGCTGCGACAGCGCGATGACGGGGCACTTCAGCTCCTTGGCCAGCGCCTTCAGGCCCCGCGAGATCTCACCCAGCACGGTCGCGCGGTTCTCCTCGCTGCCACCGCCGTTGCCGCTCATCAGCTGCAGGTAGTCGATGACGATGAGGCCGAGCTGGCCGCAGATGCGCGCCTGGCGGCGCGCACGGGCGCGCACTTCCGAAGGGCTCAGGCCAGGGCTCTCGTCGATGAAGATGCTGGCCTTGCCGAGCTTGTCGACGGCCTCCGAGAGGCGCCCCCATTCGTCGTCCTTCAGCTGCCCGGTGCGCAGGCGGCTCTGGTCGATGCGGCCGATGGAGCCGACCATGCGCAGCGCGAGCTGGGCGGCGCCCATTTCCATCGAGTAGATGACGACGGGCAGGCCTTCGTTGATGGCGACGTTCTCAGCGATGTTGACCGCGAACGCGGTGTTATGCGTCACCACGTCCTCGTCGGTGACGTAAAGCCGCTCCGGGTGGCTGACCGAGATGCACTGGCAGGCCGCTTCGCGGCTGGCTTCGATGGCGGCAATCGTCAGGCGCTTCTCGCGCTGCCAGCGCTCCGGCGCACGCGCTTGCTTGTCGGCCAGCAGGAAAAGCTCTCGCGGCTGAGGGTGCGAGATGTGGCAAACAAAGGCTGGCAGCCCAGCCATGCGCACGCCAGCCACCGTGTGGTGCGGTTGCTTGCCCGTGACCGAGCACCAGCCACCGAGCGAGCGCACGAGCGCCTGGACGTCCTTCGCCAGCCGCTCGCTGGAGGTCGACAGCCGCACACTGCCCCAGCGCTCGACCCACCCATCGGTGTCCAGCAGGCCGCGCAGCATCTCCAGACGGCGCTCGCGGCTGGCTTCGAGGTAGAGGGCGGGAATGAACTTCTGGTCGCTCGACAGGCCCGAGAGGCCCAACGCCTGCAGAGCGACGCGAAGGGGGTTGGGCTGCGAACCGGCAATGCCCGGTACATGACCGCGATCCTCGCGGACGATGCGATAGTCATAGCCGCCAGCCGGCGTCACCACCATGCCGGCGCCAGCGCGCTCGCCGACGGTGGCCAGCACCTGCGGCGACGCCGTGCTGAATCGCACCGAGCCCGTGCCGGTGAGGTTGCCGTCGCCGAGCAGTGCCCCCAGGAGCCAGGGGTCCACGGGCAGTTCGTCGTCGTGCCCGAAGTGGCCGCTGGCACGCTCGATCCAAACCCGATCCTGGTAGCGCCGCTTATCCAGCAACTCGCGCAATTGCGCCGTGCTGAGGACACGCGGCGCCGGCCAATGCCGGCAATGCACCTTCCACAGGTGCTCGTCGCAGCACTCAGTCGAGCGTCCGTCGGAAAAGCGCACCCGCCACACCGGCTTTACGCCCTGCGGGAACACGCCCGTGACGATTGACGGCCGACCGTCCACCGACGCAAGCGCATCGCCCACCTGCAAGTCGCCCATGCGCGCCCAGCCGGTGCGTGTGCGCACGCGGGCATCGAGGGGCTGGGCCTTGCCCATGGAGGGCCGCGCGGCCAGCACGATCAGGTCACCGGGCTGCAGGCCGGCGGTCTGCTTGTCGAGGTCGTAGAAGCCGGTACGCACGCCGGTCACGTCCTGGGCACCGCTCTCGGCCAGCTCGTTGACGCGGTCGATCAGCGCGACGACGAGCTGGTCCATGCTCTGGAAGCCCTGGCGGCTGCGCGAGCCTTCCTCGCCGATGCGGAAGATCTTGCCTTCGGCCTCGTCGAGGATCTGCGTGACCGCGCGGCCCTGGGGGTTCATCGCCGCGGTGGCGATCTCGTCGCTGGTGGCCACCAGCTTGCGCAGGATGGCGCGCTCGCGAACGATCTCGGCATAACGGCGCAAATTTGCGGCGCTCGGCACGCTCTGCGCGAGCGCGTTCAGATAGGCCAGGCCGCCGCACTCCTCGGCGCGGCCGACCGAGGTCAGCTCGTCAAAGACGGTGACGACGTCGGCCGGCTTGCCGGCATTGATGAGCTTGCCGACGGCGGTGTAGACATGCTTGTGCTCGAAGCGATAGAAGTCGCTGTCGGTCAGCAGGTCGGCGGCCTTATCCCAGGCGGAGTTGTCGATCAGCAGGCCGCCGAGCACGCTCTGCTCGGCCTCGACCGAATGCGGCGGCACGCGCAGGCGCGCGACCTCGTCGTCTTGCGGGGCTGCGGAGGAGGAGGCGGGAAAGATCGCGGACATGCCAGGGCCTGTTAGCACTATGGGAATCGGTGCGAGAGGGCCTGCGCGGGTGCAGGGCTAGGCGTGCGACGCGCCTGGGGCCTATGCCCAGGCAAGACGCGCAACGACGCCATGCGCCCGCGCAGGCCCTCTCCCGAAGGGTTGTCATTCAAAAGCCCGCGCGCGGCGTTGCGAAGTCTCGCCGGGGATGACCCCAGCTTCGACTTCGCGCCTTGCTCGCGGACTTTTGAGTGACAACGCATCCGATCCCCGTAGTGCTAACAGGCCCTGTGGATAAAGCTGTGGAGGGACTGGGAGCAAACGGTGGACCGGGCGGGAAAACACGGCCCCGAAAGACAGAAGGCCGAAACCCCTGCGGGCCTCGGCCTTCGTTCGATGTTGCGGCCTCAAGCGGGGCCGCGACATCAGGGGAAGCGAGCTTTACTCGGCTTCCGCAACCACCTGGACGCTGATCTCGACGACCACGTCGGTGTGGGCGGCAACGCTCACGGGGAACTCGCCGACGGTCTTCAGCGGACCGTTGGGCAGGCGCACCTGGGCCTTGGCGATGGGCGAACCCAGCTTGGTCAGCGCGTCGGCGATGTCGGCGTTGGTCACGGAGCCGAACAGGCGGCCGTCCACACCGGCCTTCTGGGCGATGCGCACGGTCTTGCCGGTGATGGCTTCGCCCAGCTTCTGGGCGGCGGCCAGCTTCTCGGCGGCGGCTTTTTCGAGCTCGGCGCGGCGGGCTTCGAATTCCTTGATCGCGGCCTCGGTGGCGCGGCGCGCCTGCTTGGTCGGGATCAGGAAGTTGCGGGCATAACCGTCCTTGACCTTGACGACGTCGCCGAGGTTGCCGAGGTTGGCCACTTTTTCGAGCAGGATCACTTGCATGTCGTCAGCTCCTTAGACCTTGTGCTGGTCGCTGTACGGCAGCAGGGCCAGGAAGCGCGCACGCTTGATGGCGACCGTCAGCTGACGCTGGAAGAAGGCGCGCGTGCCGGTCAGGCGAGCGGGCGTGATCTTGCCGTTTTCGGCGACGAAGTCGCGCAGCGTGTCGATGTCCTTGTAGTCGATCTTCTCGACGCCGGCGACAGTGAAGCGGCAGAAACGCTTGCGGCGGAACAGCAGCGACTGTTGGTTGCGCTTGGGCTTCTTGTCCTTGGAGAAGCGACCTTTACCACGGGGGGGTGCCATAGGGGACCTCTGTTAAATCTATCCGGATTCAAATATTTCCGGGCTCTTGGGCAGCGGGCTCGATCAACGTGACATGGGCGATGAAGCCCCGGCCGTTGCGCTGGTGGGTCAGGAAGCCGCGGAAGACCGCCTGGCCGCCAACTCCCAGCGCCTGCAAAGCCTTGGCCATCTCGCCCACCGCGACCGCCTTGATCTCCAGGGAGACCTTGCGCGGCTTGCCGGCTTCGATGACTTCGGACTCGGCCTTGAGGCTTGCGTCCAGGGCCATCAGCCCGGCGGGGGTGTAGCGAACTTGACCGAGTTGCTGGATCTGCGCCGACAGCGAAAGCTGGTTCACGCGGTCGGCTTGCTGCTCGAAAAACCTGGTTCTCTAGCGATGAGCAGTGCTCAGGCCGCTTCCTGTTGCGGCGCCTTGCGGGCTTCTTCGCGCTCGACGGCCTTCATCATGACCGAGGGGGTCGTGACGGCCTTGTCCTGGACCACGGTGAGGTGGCGCAGCACGGCGTCGTTGAAGCGGAAGCCGGTCTCGAGCTCGGCAAGGACTTCCTTGCTGCACTCGATGTTCAGGCACAGGTAGTGGGCCTTGGCGAGCTTCTGGATCTGGTAGGCCAGCTGGCGGCGGCCCCAGTCCTCGACTCGGTGCACGACACCGCCACCGGCGGTGATCAGGCCCTTGTAGCGTTCCAGCATGGCCGGAACCTGTTCGCTTTGATCCGGATGGATCAGCAGAACGATTTCGTAGTGACGCATGTGTACTCCTTGTGGATTCCAGCCCAGGCGGTATGCACAGGCTGTGGAAGCCGCGTCACGGCGTCGACTCGTGACCCGGCAAGGGGGAACCCGCAATTCTAGCCCGGGAAGGCCAAACCACCAAATCACCACCGGCTGCGGCCACCTCAGGGCGCCGGCGCGCTGCGCAGCGCAGCGACGAAATCACGCTGGCGCGAGCTGGGCGCAGCGGTCAGCAGGCTGACAAGCACCAGGGCCAGCGCGCCGGCCGGCACGCCGAACAGGCCGGCCGAGGCCGGCTGTATGCCCCAGACCAGGGTCGCCGGCCCGGTCAGGCCGATCAGGGACCGCAGGGTCGGATGGGCCATGACGAGATAGCCCAGGCAGACGGCCAGCCCGGTCAGCATGCCGGCCAGCGCGCCGGCCCGGTTGGCGCGGCGCCAGAACACGCCGGCGACCAGGGCCGGGAAGAAGGTCGAGCCGGCAATGGAGAAGGCCGCCGTGACCACGGCCAGGATGTCCGCCGGCCGACTGGAGGCCACGGCCGCCGCGGCCAGCGCTGCCGCCAGCAGCAGGGCCTTGGACAGCGTCACGCGCCGCGTGTGCGAGGCCTCGGGGTTGATGGCCTTGTAGTAGAAATCGTGGGACAGCGCGCTGGAGATGGCCAGCAGCAGGCCGTCGGCGGTGGACAGCGCCGCGGCCAGGCCGCCGGCCGCGACCATGCCGGAGATGACATAGGGCAGGCCGCCCAGCTCGGGCATCACGAGCATGACGAGGTCGGGATGCAGGCGCAGCTCACCCAGCTGCAGACGGCCGTCGCCGTTCAGGTCCACCGCCGACAGCAGCGTCGGGTCGACGCGCTGCCACTGGCGTATCCAGGCCGGCAACTGGTCGAAGGAAGTGCCGACCAGGTGGTTGAACACCTCGGTCTTGACCATGACGGCCAGCGCCGGCGCGGTCAGGTAGAGCAGGCAGATGAAGACCAGGGACCAGGCGACGGACTCGCGCGCACCGCCGACCGTGGCCGTCGTGTAGTAGCGGGTCAACAGATGCGGCAGGCCGGCGGTGCCCACCATCAGGCACAGCACCAGCGCGATGAAGTTGCGGCGTGCCTCGCCGGCCTGGTCGCGCTCGGCCGGGCTGCCATCGGGATCGCCCGCGAAGGGCTGGGTGTGGGGCGCGAGGCCCGACAGCGGCAGGGCCAGCCGGGCCTCGCCCGCCTGCTCGCGGCGCCAGCTCTCCTCGGCTTCGGCCGGCGTACGCGGCAGCGCGGCACGCTGCTTCTCGGCAGCCTGGATCTTCGCCAGCGGCGCGTCGGCCGCCTTCAGCGCGGCAACCTGGGCCGCCGCCCTCGCCTGCTCGCCGGCCAGCGCCTTCGGCACATCGGCCAGCCGGGCGGCCGCGGCATCGGCGCGCTGCTGGTGGATGGCGCGCACCTGCAGCTCGGCCGGGTCACGGACCAGCTCGCGCTCGCGCTGGGCGAGCTGGTGCAGTTGCTGGCCATAGACGAGCTGGGGCAGCGGCCAACCGGTCTGCTTGACGCTGAGCCAGATCACCGGCACCAGATAGGCCAGGATCATGATGAGGTACTGGGCCACCTGGGTCCAGGTGACGGCGCGCATGCCGCCCAGGAAGGAGCAGACCAGCACGCCACCGAGGCCGACGAAGACGCCGACCTCGAAGCCCAGGCCGGTCAGTCGCGTCGTGATCAGGCCGACGCCATAGATCTGCGCGACGAGATAGACGAAGGACACCAGGATGGCCGCACCGGCACCGACCAGGCGCAGCGCGCGGCTCTCGAAGCGCTCGGCCAGGAAGTCACCGATCGTGAACTGGCCGAAGCGGCGCAGATAGGGCGCGATGCACAGCGCCACCAGCACGAAGCCGCCCGTCCAGCCCAGCACATAGGCCAGGCCGGCATAGCCGCTCGCGTACAGCGTGCCGGCCAGGCCGATAAAGCTGGCAGCGCTCATCCAGTCGGCGCCGGCGGCCATGCCGTTGTAG
This sequence comes from Roseateles saccharophilus, assembly GCF_004342485.1. Classification (GTDB taxonomy): domain Bacteria; phylum Pseudomonadota; class Gammaproteobacteria; order Burkholderiales; family Burkholderiaceae_C; genus Pelomonas; species Pelomonas saccharophila. The sequence continues at coordinate 440 of NZ_SMBU01000018.1, read as the reverse complement.
ATGGGCGGCACGCGGCGGCCGGCGACGAAGTATTCGGCCGGGTCGGTCGTGCGGCAAAGGATGCCGATGATGGCGTAGACCGCCACCGTCGCGCCCAGGAAGGTGTAGCCGATCCAGGCCTTGGGCAGCCCAAAGCGCTCGGCCAGCCCCAGGCCCACGACGAGGCCGACGAAGCTCAGCGCGAAGAGGGCGTAGCGGCGATGCAGATGACGGGCGGACACGGTCGCGATGATGGCAAGGGTTTTACTACGCTGTTGACCCAAGGTCTGTAACAACAGTCGAACGCGCAAATGAGCATTCGCGTCTCGGTCGCCCGCCCACCAGCGACGCGGCGCCTGCGCCGGTCCTTAATGTGGAAGACCTCTCCTGCCGGACGTGACGACGCCTGACCTGACGCCGGCCGGAGCGTTGGGGCGCGATGGGAGGACGCGTCAGGCGGC
>NZ_SMBU01000017.1 GCF_004342485.1 Roseateles saccharophilus | reverse complement strand
GGTCATGACGGCGCTGCCGTTCGCCTTGTAGCGCAACAACACCATCGTTTCTTCGCGAACGCCGGGCGCGGTCATGGGCCTGGGATGCTCTCAAGGTCTGAGACGGACCTTGCGTGCCGCTGAAATAACAGGGTAGGAAAATCGGTGATATCGCACACCCCGCCTGCCCGTGGGAGGTGCGTCGCCTGGCTAACATCCGCCCGCTTCAAAGAAGCAGAAACAAACAGGGACGGAACGAACAATGCGGGTGATGAATGCGATCTGGGGCCTGATGCTGGCCCTGGGGTTGGTTGCATGCGGCGGCGGTGGCGGAGGAGGTGGCGGAGGCGGGAACACCAGCGCCGTGAGCTTCAACCCCTCGATCTTGACCGGCAACGTACAGGTGGGCCATTCCACCAGCCTCACGGTACGCGCCACGGCGAGGGACCCCTCGCAGTTCAGTGGTCAGCTCTACGTCTTCATCGTCGACCCCAACCACGTCATCACCTCGACCGTGTCACTCGCCGCGGTGGACAGCACGACCATGTCTGCCACCGTCTACACCTCGCCGAACCTGGCCGCCGGCCACTACCAGGGCAGTTGGCAGGTGCAGCTGTGTAAGGACTCCGGCTGCGCCACGCAGATCCCGGGTTCGCCCGTCGCGCTGCCCTACGACATCACCGTGGCCAACGCGCCGCTGCAGGCCACGGCGGCCACCACCACCACGCTGACCTCGCACCAGGGCGGCAACCTGGCGGGCTCGGTCAGCATCGGCGTCAGCGGCGGCGGCTCGAGCTGGACCGCCGCGGCCGATGCCGCCTGGCTGCAGCTGTCCGCGACGAGCGGCACCGGCAACTCGCTCACCGTGAGCTACGCCACGCAGGCCCTGGCGCTGGGCAGCTACGCCGGCAACGTCCTGGTGACCTCCAGCGATGGCCAGAAGGCCACCGTGCCGTTCTCGCTTACCGTGTTGGCGCCCGGCTTCCTGATCAGCTCGGGCGTGCCCAGTTTCGCGGCCGTGAACGGGGCGCCTATCCCCGCGCAGACGCTGGCCTTCGCCATCGACAACGGCGTGCCCATGGCCTGGCAAGGCTCGGTCTCCGCGCCCTGGATGTCGATGTCCGTGCTCAGTGGCACGACCCCGGCTTCGGTCACGCTGCAGCCCAATCCGAGCGTGGGCAGCCTGGCCAGCGGCAGCTACAGCGCCGACGTGACCCTCACCGCCACCGGCCTCGCCAACAAGACGGTCACATCCAAGCTCACACTGACGGCGCCCACGCTGTCGGCGCCGGCCAATTCGGTGACGCTGGGCGGTACCTACGGACGCGACCTGACGACGGCGCAATCGCTCAACGTCAGCCTCAATACCGGTAGCAACGGCTGGCCCTACACGCTCACGGGTCTGCCAAGCTGGCTGTCGAGCACGACGATGAGCGGCACCGTGTCGCAGGCGGGCACGCCGGTCACGGTGAAGCCGCTGGTTGGTGCCGTCTCGGCCGGCTCGTATTCGGCCGTCGTGAACGTGACGGCCAAGATCAACGGCGACACGACGACTCTGCCGATCACCGTCAATCTGAACGCCGATCAGCGCAAGCTGCTGGCCTCGATGTGGAGCGTCGGCTTCGCAAGTTCACCGACGGGCAGCGTGCTTTCGCGCACGCTGACGATTGCCGACAACTACGGCGGCGCCGTTGACTGGACGGCCGCTTCCGACGCCTCGTGGCTGGCCGTTACCGGCAGCGGCACGACCGGCGGCACCAGCACCCTCACCCTGAGCGCGAATCCGGCTTCCCTGCCTGCCGAGACCGTCAGCTACGCCACGGTGACGGTGAGCCCCGGCACCGGCAGCCAGATTACCCCGGCCCGCATCCGCGTCGCGATCTGGAAGAGTGCCAGTGGCCTGACCAGCATCGCCAAGGTCGCGCAGGGCTACACCTGGATCATTGCCGACCGCATGCGACCCTATGCATACGCGCACAGCGGCGGCTCGACCATCGACGTCTACAACGCCTATACCGCGCAGAAGATTGGCAGTTTCAACAACGTGGCCGCCTCGCTGGGCGCCATGGGTCTCTCCCACGACGGCAGCAAGCTGTACGCGCTGGACAGGGCCAACAAGCAGATGGCGGTGATCGATCTGGACGCGGGGACCGCCGGCACGCTCTGGAAGCTCGACAACGCGGTGGACCAGGGCACGGCCCTGGTGCCCGTGCGCGCAAACGGGGAGGACTTCGTGCTGCTCAGCGATGGCACGGCCTACCGCCAGGCGCAAAGCCTCGGCAACTCCGGTGTTGCCGGCGCGCAGGTGGCCACGATCGATGGCAGCCGCGTCTACGGCTGGAACCCGATCACCACCATGGATTACTCGCAGATGTCGGGCGGCGTGCTCCTGAAGAAGACCGGCGCTTATGTCAGCTACAGCTACCGCGGCGGCACTTCGTACATGACGATCAGCCCCGACGGCAGCCGCGTCTACTCGGCCAACGGCGGCGGCACACAGAACGGCTACTTCTGCGGTGTGAACGACGGGGCGACCGGCAGCTACATCGGCGACCTGCCGGGAGGCAGTGCCTACCCGAACAACGTGGCGGTCGCGATCGACGGCCGCGTGCTGTGTGGCGCGCAAAGTTCTAACGGGACCTACGACTTCTGGCTGCACGCGGCCAACGGCGCCTTCCTGCGCGGCTACAAGTTCAGCGGCCAGGGCCTGAAAGGCGGGCAGACCGCATTCACGGCGGACGGCCTCGTCGTCGTGGCCCTCACCGACGACCCGCTGCTCGCCTTCGTGCCCGTCGGGCCCTGAAAACCGGACCTGCGCCTCAGCGCCCCGCGCAGCTGGGCGCAGCCCCCGGGGCGGCCGCGCAGGCTCTCGCCGGCTTCGTGCAGGCGCGATTGCAGACGAGCGGCTTGCGCGGGCAGGCCTGCGTGTCGAACTGCGCCAGCAGCCGGTCCAGTTCCGCCGTGCGGGCCGGGTTCACGGCGACCTGGCAGCGGCAGGCGTCCTGCGGTGTCCGGGGGCGCGTCGCGCCGCAGGCGTCGGGTGCCCCGACCTCGCAGCGCTGGGATAGTGCGAGTTCCGCCTCGTAGGCCGCTACGAGGTCGCCGCAGCTGGGCTGGGCCGCTGCGCCGCCCGCGGCGAGCGCGAGGGCGGCAGCCAGCAGTACGGCGGCCAGCGGTTTCATGGCAGCAGGGCGACGTCGTCGAGCAGGGTGTAGACCAGGTCCAGCTGGGCCTTGTGGCTGTCGACCGTCGTGACGGTCAGCGTGTAGTTGTGCCCCGCCGTGACCCGCCCCGTCACCGCGGCGAAGGCGCCGGTGTTGGTGCAGGTGCGTGAGAGCAGGGTGGAGGTCCTGCCGCGCGTGAGGTCGGCCAGCGTGATGGTCACGCCGTCGTACCTGCTGGCCACCGCCGGGCAGCTCACCTTGTAGAAGAGGCTGAGCGAGGTCTTGCCGCTGGGCACAACGAAGGTCTGGGCCAGCGAACTATTGCCGTTGCTGGGCGTGGTGGCACCGATCTGGGCGCAGTAGCTGCCGGTGTTGCAGCCGGCGCTGACGACCGTGTTGGCCGCGCCAGATGGCGTCCAGCCGGACAGGGTTCCGGTCTCGAAGCCGCCGTTGACGATGCCGCCGATGGTCACGGTCACGCTGGTCGAATGGCTTGCGGCACCTTCGGTGCCCGTCACGCTGACGGTGTAGCTGCCCGGCGCGGCAGTGCCGGCGTTCACGGTCAGCGTCGAACTGCTCCCCGCCGTCACCGACGCGGGGCTGAGCGAGCCGGTGGCGCCGCTGGGCAGGCCCGAGATCGCCAGCGCCACGGTCGCGGCGCTGCCCGCGGTGACGGCGGTCGAGATCGTGCTGCTGCCCGATCCGCCCGCCGCCAGGGCCAGGGACGACGGACTGGCGGCAATGCTGAAGTCCGGCGGGCTGGCGATGGTCAGTACGAAGGCGGTCGAATGGGTCTTGGTGCCTTCCACGCCCGTCACCGTCAGCGTGTAGCTGCCCGGCGCGGCGGTTCCCGCATTGACGGTCAGCGTCGAGCTGCCGCCGGCCGTGACCGAGGGGGGGCTCAGCCCGGCCGTGGCGCCGCCGGGCAGGCCGGAGACGGACAGCGACACCGTGGCGGCACTGCCCGCGGTCACCGCCGTGGAGATGCTGCTGCTGGCCGAGCCGCCCGCCGCCACGGTTGCCGAGGCCGGGCTGGCGGCGATGCTGAAGTCGGGCAGGCTGGTGATCGTCAGCGCGAAGGAGGTCGAATGGGTCTTGCTGCCTTCCACGCCGGTCACCGTCAGCGTGTAGCTGCCCGCCGCGGCTGTGCCTGTGTTGACGCTCAGCGTCGAGCTGCCGCCGGCCGTGACCGAGGTCGGGCTCAGCGAGGCCGTCGCACCGCTGGGCACGCCGGACACGCCCAGGGCCACCGTGCCGGCGCTGCCCGTGGTCACTGCCGTCGAGATGGTGCTGCTGGTCGATCCGCCCGAGGCCACGGAGGCCGAGGCAGGGCTGGCCGACAGGCTGAAGTCCTGCGACGCGCCGGTGATGGTCAGCGAGACGGTCGTCGAGTGGCTGGCCGAGCCCTCGATGCCATTGACGACGATGGAATAGGTGCCCGCCGCGGCTGCTGCGGTGGAGCTCAGTGTCAGGATCGCGCTGTTGCCGGCGCCGACCGACGTCGGGCTCAAGCTTGCAGTCACGCCCGCCGGGGCGCCGGAGACGGTCAGGTTGACGGTGCCGGCCGTGCCGGCAGTCACCTTGGTCGAGATCGTGCTGGTGGTCGAGCCGCCGGCCACGATGCTCACCGAGGCCGGGCTGGCCGAGATGCTGAAGTCGGTCGCGGTGGTGGACGAGACGACGCAGTTGTTCTGCAGGTTGGAGAACTCCAGCTGCACCGTGTAGGTGAAGCCGTCATTGCCCAGGAAGCTGCCCTGCTGGGCATTGCAGATGTCGCCGATCTCGCCGTTGGTCGTGTCGTACCAGGCCAGCGGCAGGCCGACCACGGTTGCCAGCCCCACCTCGGCGTCGGTGATGGTCTCGACCATTTCGTGGGAGGCGACCGAGGTCTGGTTGGCGAAGGTCGTCAAAGCGGAGCCGCAGCCCGTCGAGCAGCCGGAGCCCGGCTGCATGTCCGGATGCACGCCGTACAGCAGTTCCGCGGTCGCGGACGCCACGGTGCCGTGGTAGGCACAGAAGCCACCCGAGACGCATGAGCTGCTGCCGCCTTGGGTGATGGTCTTGCCGGCCGGGAAGTAGACCGCGTAATAGGTGTTGGCGTTGCCGGCGGCGTCCGTGGTCGGTGCCGGCAGATGGCCGGCGGCGATCTGGCTGCTCAACTCCGCCTGGATCTGCGTGTCGTCGACCGTGGCGCTGGTGACGGAGGGCGTGATGATGTACTGGCCCAGGAAGGAGCCGCGGCCGATGACCTGGTTCGAGGTGGGCGCCGCGAGCCCGCTGGTGTTGTACTCCGACAGCCAGTCGACATAGGTGCTGTTCAGCGCTTGCTGGTAGAAGCTGGCCATGCTCGGGGTGGTGGTGTTCTGCACCTGGGCCAGATAGGAGCCCGTGCCCCACAGCACCTGGACCACCTGCATATTGGAGACGACGCGCCCGCCGTAGTAGGTGAGGTGGGCGCCGGCAGGGGCGGAGCGCGGCGCCGCGAAATACCCGGGTGCCCGCATCGGCAGTACATGGGGCTTGCCTGCCAGGCCGAAGGGATGGGGGTTGGCGACGAAGTTCGGGTTGGGCGCCTGCTGGCCGTCGGGTGGCGCCGCGAGCGCGCCGAACATCACCAGGCCCAGCGCGGCGAACACGCCGCGAGCAAGTCGCATCCCACCCATGTCTGCCTCCGAGAGCAGTTTGATCGGAGATCGCAGATCGGAGGGGCTTGCGTCAGGCGTCAACGCCTCCCATGCCCTGGCACCCATCCGCGAAAAGCGGGCAGCGCATCGACGCGGCACCCGCGGGCCAGTATGCGCCGCCGGGGTCCACGAGCAGCGTCCACCACCCGACTCGCGGGGGAGTCCAAGCTTGCTGGAGGCTTGCTCCGGGCTGTCGGGAGGCGGCAGGAATTGAAGGCCGCGAGGGCGGGGGCTGCCGCTGCGCCCCGTGGACTCATCGACGACGAACTCGTTGACCTCCGTGCGACGTGTCGAGGAAAAGGGGGCGGGCCCGCTGCGTATTGGGCGCCGCGCGAGCAGCCATGCGCCAGAGTTGCCGTGCGGGTATTGTCGACATCCAGATACCAGGTTAGGGATGACCTCAACCTAGGGCTTGCCAGCGACAAATGGCCCCTTGATCGCACCGCGCCGGCCCCTCTGCTGATAGCGTCACTGCCGTCGCAAACGAGGAGGCCATGATGGTTGCATTCGTCGCAGTCGAGAACGGGGCCGGCGTGCTGGGCTTCAAGCAAAGGGATGTCCTGGACGCCGACGGCACCCGGCTCAAGGCCTTCCCTGAGGTGACCGACAAGTCGCCTTGGAAAGGCCAGGGCCTCGACAAGGATGACTTCTACAAAGGGCGGTTCAACGCACTCAACAAATACAAGTTCAAGGATTGGGCGCAGGAAGGACTTTCCAAGGATCTGCTGCAAGACGCGAACGCCAACCGCAAGATCGTTCAAAAGATCATCGTCGCGGTGAAGGCCATCCCAACTGCCAGGGTGCTCATGTGCAGTTCGGTCAACTCGATGGTCAAGTACATCGCCAAGCACTGCGCCGACACCCATGCGACCATCGACACGCTGGTTGTGTACGGCCATGGCGGCACGAACTCGATGAATGTCGGCTTGGGCCGGATCGGCTGCTTCGACATGAGCGATCGAGACGACTCCAAGGTTCTGGAAGGGCGCAAGCTCCTGGGGCTGGAGCCGGGAGGCGGCGGCAAGGCGCCGCGCGTGCGGGAGATCGCACCAGGAAACCGCGCGGACTGGGGCGCATGCTTTCAGAGCCTGGAACCCTACGCGGAGGTGAGCCCGGACACGGACAGCTTCCACGTGTTCCTGATGGCGTGCAGCATCGCTGACGACGAGAGGATCAAGCCAAACGAATCTCTCGTGAAGGTCGCCAAGTGGGAGCTGAAAGCGGCCCTCGGCAAGGACGTCGTCGTCGCTGCGCCCAAGGCGGGGGTGGAGGACGAGCAGTTGATGACGCTCGTCAGGGACCTCACCAAATACCGACTCGAGGCCGGAGGGGGCGACTTCAAGATTGGCGACCTGGAGTTTTCGAGCAGCGAGGCCTGACGCGGGGTCGCCGACGCCGGCGGCTGGCGTCCAACGGCGCCAATCGCTGGCAAAGCGGAGCGTCGCCCGCCACCGGCCAGGCGAGCGCCCGAACAGGCGGGAGGCAGACCTCCGTCGGCCCGCCTCCCGCTCCAGGCTCACGCCGCCAGCGCAGCGCGCGCCGGCACCTCGGCGTAGTGGTGCAGCTGCATCGTGAACTGCGCGCGGCCCGAGCTGAGCGCGCGCAGCTGGCCGATGTAGCCGAACATCTGCGCCAGCGGCACATGGGCCGTCACGACGACCGCGTTGCCGCGCGCGTCCTGGCCCTGCACATGGCCGCGCCGGCGCAGCAGGTCGCCGATGACGTCGCCCAGGTAGTCCGCCGGCGTGATGACCTCGACGGCCATCAGCGGCTCCAGCACCACGGGCGCCGCCTTCAGAACAGCCTCGCGCAGCGCCGCCGCCGCCGCCAGCTCGAAGGCCAGCGCCGACGAGTCGCGCACGTGGTGGCTGCCGTCGACGAGCACCGCCTCGAAGTCCACCAGCGGATGTCCGGCGAAGGGGCCGGCCAGCGCGGTGCGGCGGATGCCGGCCTCGACCGCCGGGATGAACTCGCGCGGGATCGCGCCGCCCACCACGGTGTTCGCGAAGCGGAAGCCTTCGCCGCGCGGCAGCGGCGCGATGCGCAGCGTCAGCTCGGCGAACTGGCCGGGGCCGCCGCTCTGCTTGCGGTGCAGGTGCTGCACCTCGGCCGCCTGCGCGATGGTCTCGCGGTAGGCGACCTGGGGCCGGCCGACCTGCACCTCGATGCCGAAGCGTGCGCGCAGCTTCTCGACCGCCACCTCGAGCTGCAGCTCGCCCATGCCGGACAGCAGGGTCTGGCCCGAGTCGGCATCCTGGCGCAGGCGCAGGCTGGGGTCCTCGCGCACGAGCACGGAGAGGCCCTTGGCGAGGGCCGCGGCATCGAGCTGCTTGCGGGGCTCGATGGCGACGTCGATGACGGCCTCGGGCACGACGATGCTTTCCAGCAGGGGCGCGTCCTTGGCGGAGGCCAGCGTGTGGCCGGTCAGCACGTCCTTCAGGCCGACGACGCCGGCGATGTCGCCCGCGACGAGTTCGTCGCGCTCGACGCGGCGGTCCGCATGGATTTCGTACAGGCGGGCAACGCGCTCGGCCTTGCCGGTGCTGGCGTTGAAGACCGTGTCGCCGCGCTTCAGCGTGCCGCTGTAGACGCGCACGAAGACCATCGCGCCGTGATCGTCGGCGGTCAGCTTGAAGGCGAGGGCGGACAGCGGGCCGTGCGTGTCCAGCGCGCCGGGTGCTTCACCGGGTGCAGGCAGGTAGGCGACGACGGCGTCCAGCAGCGGTTCGACGCCGCGGTTGCGGAAGGCCGAGCCGGCAAGCACGGGCACGAAGGCGCCCGCGAGGGTGCCGCGGCGCAGTGCCGCGCGCAGCCCGTCCAGCGGCAGCTCGGCGCCGCGCAGCCAGGCGTCCAGCAGCGCGTCGTCCTGTTCGGCGGCGGCCTCGACCAGGCGCGCCCGGGCGGCCTGGGCCGCAGCCAGCAGCTCGGGCGGGACGGCCTCGATGCGCGGCGGCGCCGACGCGTCGTCGCGGTCCCAGACCAGGGCCTGCAGCGTCAGCAGGTCCACCACGCCGCGGAAGTCGCCTTCCGCGCCGATGGGCAGCTGCAGCGGCAGCGCGCGCACGGCCAGGCGTTCCTGCATCATCGACACGACGCGGGCGAAGTCCGAGCCGATGCGGTCCAGCTTGTTGACGAAGGCCAGGCGCGGCACGCGGTACTCGTCCGCGAGGCGCCAGTTGGTCTCGGTCTGGGGTTCGACGCCGGCCACGCCGTCGAAGACGACGACGGCGCCGTCGAGCACGCGCAGCGAGCGGCGCACCTCGAGGTTGAAGTCGATGTGTCCGGGCGTGTCGATCAGGTTGATCTGCGTGCCCTGCCAGTGCACGGTCGTGGCCGCGCTGTGGATGGTGATGCCCCGCTGGCGTTCCTGGGGGTCGAAGTCCATCGTCGTGCTGCCGTCGTCGACGTCGCCGATGCGATGGTTCTCGCCCGTGTAGAACAGGATGCGTTCGGTGGTGGTGGTCTTGCCGGCGTCGACGTGAGCGATGACGCCGATGTTGCGCAGGTTGCGGAAGTTGTTCGAGTTCATGGTGGATTCCTGATGCGGTGACTGTTGCCAGCCCGCGGCGGAAACCACCGTTCAGGGCTGGCGCAAAGGCAGGACGCCGAAGCGCAGGCGCAGCGAAGCCGCGCTCCGGCGCTCGGGAATCGTGGCGATCAGCTTGTCGAAGGTGCGCATGGTTGAACTTGGATCAGAAAAACAAAACCCCGGGAGGTGCGGGCCTGCCGGGGTTGGTTTGACCGGAAGGCGGTGCGCCTTCCGAACACGGTCGAAGACGCCTCAAGTGTTGATGCGGGCCTGGATCGTGTGGTTGAGCTTCATGATGGGCGCGATTGTCGGTCTACCGCAAATGTCGGGCCGGGCGTGGGGCTTTCAAGCCCGCAGCGGCGTCGCAGCCAGTTGCGCCGTCGTCGCATGGCGGTAGGGTGCGCACAGTTGCTCGACATAGGCCTGGTGGCCGGGCAGGCCGGCCACGGTGCGCGCGACCTTGAGCTGGATGTCGCCGAGGAAGTTGCTCAGCTCCGGCCGGCCCATCAGGTCGGCCACCGGGTGGTGGCTGCGCGGCAGGATGCCCTGGCCCATCATGACCTGGACCCAGGAGTTCTCGCCGAACAGCTCGTCGCTGGGGCGGAACACGCGGGCGCTTTCGCGGAACAGCTCGATGCGGTGGCGCAGCGAGGCGGGGATCTCCATCTCGCGCACATGCCGCCACAGCGCGGAGTCGCTGCGCTCGTTGATGTGATAGTGGGCGACGATGAAGTCGCGGATGTGCTCCAGCTCGCGCCTGGACTGCAGGTTGAACTCGTCGACATCGGCCGGGTTGATGCCGCCGCCCGGGAAGAGCTGCATCAGCCGGATGGCCGAGCGCTGGATCAGGTGGATGCTGGTGGACTCCAGCGGCTCGACGAAGCCGCTGGCCAGGCCCACGGCGATGCAGTTGCGCTCCCAGACCTTGTCGCGCTGGCCCGGCAGGAACTTCAGCACCCGCGGCTGGATCAGCAGCTCGCCTTCGACGTTCTTCGTCAGAAGCTCGGGCGCGTTCGCGTCGCTGAGTTCCCTACTGCTGTAGACCAGGCCGTTGCCGACGCGGTTCTGCAGCGGGATGCGCCATTGCCAGCCGAAGGGGTGGGCGATGGAGCGCGTGTAGGGCCAGGCCTCGCGCACCGAGGCCGTCTGCACGGCCACGGCGCGGTCGCAGGGCAGCCAGTAGGACCAGTCCTCGTAGCCCACGCCCAGGGTCTCGCCGAGCAGCATCGAGCGAAAGCCTGTGCAGTCGATGAAGAGGTCGCCATCGATGCGTGAGCCGTCCTGCATCTGCAGCGCGGTGATGTCGCCGGCCTTGCCGCCGGGACCGTCCTGCAGCACGGCGGCGATCCGGCCTTCGATGCGCTGCACGCCGTAGCCCTCGCTCATCGCGCGCAGGTATTTGGCGTAGCGGCCGGCGTCGAGGTGGTAGGCGTAGTTCAGGCCGTTGCGCGGCAGGTGGGCGAAACGGTTGGCGTGGGCGGCGACCGTTTCGGGGTTGTAGTCGGTGTAGGCCTTGGCGATGCCCTCGGCCCGGCCCTTCAGCCAGAAGTGCTGGAAGCCGGCGCTCCAGTGGTCGGTGCCGGTGCTGCCGAAGGAGTGGAAGTAGTTCTCGCCGATGTTCTTCCAGCCCTCGAAGCTGATGCCGAGCTTGAAGGTGGCATTGGTGGCCGCCATGAACTCGGCCTCGTTGATGCCGAGCAGGTTGTGATAGGTCAGCAGCGCGGGGATGGTGGCCTCGCCGACGCCGACGGTGCCGATCTCCTCGGACTCGATCAGCTTGATGTCGAGCTGGCGGCCGAGCAGCTTGCTCATCAGCGCGGCCATCATCCAGCCGGCAGTGCCGCCGCCGGCGATGACGATGCGGCGCATGGGGTTCGTCGTGGGCGTGTTCATCGTTTCAATTGGCTCAGAAGTTGCGCGCGGGCCCGGCGCGAGGTGGTTTCGTCGGCCAGCTCCAGCAGGCCGCGGGCGGCCGAGGGGACGTGGGCCCAGGTGCAGGCGTCGGCCTCGAAGACGAAGTGCTGGAAGTGGCGCTGCCAGATGCGGCGTTCCTGGTCCGGAAGATTGCGGATGGTCATCAGCGCCAGCTGCAGGGCGCTCAGCGGCGAGTCCATGTGATCGGGCGTCTGGCGCCACCAGGCGTTGATCAGCAGGTTGACGGCCTCCAGCCCCTCGATGTGGTGGAACCACATGCTGGGGATGAAGAGGGCGTCGCCGGGGCCGAGCTCGGCCACCTCGGCGGCCTGCAGCGCCTGCGCGAAGCGCGGGAAACGTTCGAAATCCGGCGCGGCGAAGTCCACCAGGCTGATGGGCTGGCCGGCCGGCGTGGGCTCCAGCGGGCCCATGTAGAGGTTGTGGATCTGCTCGGGCGCGAACAGCGTGAAGCGGCGCCGGCCGGCGGCGACGACGGCGAGGTTGTCCGGCAGGTCGTAGTGGGCGGCGACGCGGCTGCGGTTGCCCAGCCACAGGCTGACCAGCGAGTCGCGCGCGCCCAGGGCCAGGCGGTTCGCGTCGAGGAAGCCCGGCAGCACGGCCTCGACCGTCGTCGAGCCGACGTAGAGGGCGGGCGGCTCGGCGGTGGCGGCCAGGCCGAGCAGGCCGGTGAGCACCTGGTCCAGCGTGGCGACGTGGCGCGTGAAGTTGAAGCGGCTCAAGGCCTCGTCGGCATAGAAGGCGCGGCCGCGCGCCTCGGGCGGCAGCTGGAACAGGCCGACGTGCACGCCGTTGTAGAAGCCCGTCAGGTAGCGGGCCAGGGCCGCGTCGGACTGGCGCGCCGCGCGCACAACCGGCCAGTGCGCGAAGCCGCCGCGCACGACATAGGGGCGCACCGCGGTCAGCAGCTCATCGGGCAGGTCGTTCGGGTCGAACGGTTCGTCCCAAATGGGCACGGTACGCATCAGCCCTGCTCCATCCAGCGGCCGCCGTGGAGCCGGCTTTGCCGGGCCACCAGCGGCGCCCCCTTGAGGGGGCCGGCGAAGCCGGTAGGGGGTGGGCTCATTGCGTGCGGTTCTGGCGTTCGACCAGATCGTGGAAGTGGGCCAGCGAAGCGAGCTGCATGTAGATCGGCAGCAGATGGCCCTCGCGCTGCAGCCGCTCCAGCGCGTCGCCGGGCAGCGCGGCCAGGCGCTCCTCGTGGATGGTGAATAGGCCTGACAAGCGGGTCTGCTCGCAGTCCGCGGATTCGACGTCGAAGACGAAGGGCTCCAGCAACTGGTGGCGCGTCAGTGCCTCGATGAAGGCGGGCAGGTGCTGGGCGTGGGCATGCAGGTGCTCGAGCAGGCTGACGACATGGTCCAGGTATTCGCTGTGGCCACCGTGGGGCAGGAAGACGGCGGTGCCGACTTCGCCCTCCTCGGGCCGCACGATGCGCGGGCTGTCCATGTCGATGTGCAGCTGCAGGCTGTCGCCGTTGCGGCCGATCATGAAGGGGTCGCGTTGCAGCGCCATCGGCACGACGGGCGCATCCCAGCCGGCATCGCTCAGGAAGAGGTTCTGCCCCTCCTCGAGGCCGAACAGTGCGATGGGCTGGAAGCCGCCGCTGCCGTCTTGGCCGCCGATATGCTGGAAGATGATGGGGAAATGCGCCTGCAGCTGGCGGAACTCGGCCGGCAGGGCCAGCGCCGACTGGCGCGCGTCGCCCAGGGCGGCGGAGCGCCCGGTGTGCAGGCGCAGGTGGCGATGGGTGACGTTGTCGAGCAGGGCGGGGCGGGTCATCGGGCTCAGGCTTGGCGGTGGAGATGGTCGATCAGGCTGCGGTGGCCCGGCAGCCCGGAAAGGAAGCGGCGGGCCTGGCGGGCCGCCTCGTCGAAGCAGGCCTGGGCGGCCTGTAGTTTGGGGGCGGGCAGGGGTTGGGCGTGCGGGCGGAAACCCATGCCATAGAGCACGTACTGGTAGCTGGCCGCGGGGAATACCTCGTCGATGCGGCCGAAGTCGTGTCGCGCGGGCGGGCGCAGCTGCCAGGCGGCGAGCTGCTCGCGCAGGCGCTCGGGCCAGGTGGCCGGGTCGCGGTGGGCGCGCCAGTAGTCGCTGCCTGGCTCGTCCTGGCGGCTGCTGAGCGCGTAGTGCAGTTTCAGGAAGTCGATGACGCGGGCCCAGCGGTAGCCGAAATCGTCGTTGAAGCGCCGCGCCGCGCCGTCCATCGTCGCGCGCCGCATCGGCAGCTCGTCGCACAGCCGCGCGGCGGACAGCTCCACCAGCGCCAAGGCCGAGGCCTCCAGTGGCTCGATGAAGCCCGAGGACAGGCCGATGGCGACGCAGTTGCGCACCCAGAAGCGCTCGCGGTAGCCGGGCTCGAAGCGGATCAGCCGCGGCGCGGGGCGCTCGGCCGGGGCGCCTGTGGCGTTCAGGTAGGCCTGCAGTGCGGCCAGGGCCTCGTCCTCGCCGGCATGGGTGCGGGAGAACACCGCGCCGACGCCGCGCCGCGCCGGCAGGCCGATGTCCCAGATCCAGCCCTTGGCCCAGGCGGTGGCGATGGTGCAGGAGGGCAGCGGCGCGTCAGGCCGGGCGTAGGGCACCTGCAGCGCGAGCGCGGCGTCGTTGAACAGCACCTCGCGCTCGCTCCTCAGCGGCATGCCGAAGTGCTGGCCGATGAGGCGCGCGGCGAGACCGGAGCAGTCGATGAAGAGCCCGGCCGCGATGGCGCCGTGCGCGCGGGTTTGCAGCGCGGCGATGTCGCCGTTCTCGTGGCTCAGCACATCGTCGACATGGTCGACGACATGGCGCACGCCGAGGCGGGCCGTGGCGTGCTCGCGCAGGACCTGGCCGAACAGGCCGGCGTCGAAGTGGTAGGCGTAGTTGGCGACGGCGCCGAACTCGGGCGTCTGCACCTGCTTGGGCGCCAGGCCGGCCTCGCAGACCTGCACGCTGGGGCTCACGGCGTCGGCGAAAGCCTGCTCCGGCCGGGTGGCCAGCCAGGCGGCCACGAGGTCGGCGTCGCCGAAGCCGACCGGCAGCATGAAGGGGTGGTAGTAGCGGTCGCCCTGGGCGCCGTCGCCGCCGTGCAGCCAGCCGTCGAAGCGCGAACCTTGCTTGAACGACACCTGGCAGCGGCGCGCGAAGTCGGCCTCCGAGAGGCCGATGCGGCGCAGCGTGTCGCGCATGCCCGGCCAGGTGCCCTCGCCGACGCCAATGGGCGGGGCCTCGCTCGACTCGACCAGCGTGACGCGCAGCCCGCCCTGCTGGCCGCCATGCACGGCGGCCAGCAGGGCGGCCACCAGCCAGCCGGCCGAGCCGCCGCCGAGTACCACCACGTCGCGAAGTCTGTCGTCCACTGCCGGATCCAGGTTCAAACAAAAAGGGCCGCTCGCGCGGCCTCGCCAATGCGGCGAACAAGGACGGCGCGCGAGAGGTCGGGCGCCGCCGAACCAGCCGGTTCCTGATGCCCTGCCGCCGGCAGGCGGCAGGGGCCGCTCAGAACTTGTACCGCGCCCCGATCATGTAGCGGCGGCCCAGCTGTGTCACCGAGCCGATCTGCTGCTCGGCCCGCATATGGGTGCGGACGATGGCGTCGGTCAGGTTGATGCCTTCGAGCTGCAGCGACAGGTGCTTGTCGAAGTTGTAGCCCAGGCTCATGTCCAGCTGGCCGCGCTGCTCGACGTAGAGCGGCTGGGCGCCGTCCGTGCCCGGGAAGTGCTGCAGCAGGTATTTTCCGCGCCAGTTGTAGGCCAGACGGGCGCTGTAGGTCGTGTCCTCGTAGAAGCCCACCAGGTTGCCGGAGTCGCCCAGGCCGTCGATCGCGAACTGCGAGCCCGGGATGCCGTCCTGGTAGGCCGCGGCCGACTTCACATGGGTGTAGTTGGCCGAGAAGCCCAGGCCGTTGGCGAAGCTGTGCTGGGCGTTCAGCTCGATGCCGTTGAGGCTGGCCTTGCGGCTGCTGTTGGCCTTGCTGGCCATCTTGAAGACCAGCAGTGGGTCACCCGGCTGGCCCACGATGGTCTGGGTGCCCACGTTCACGCCGGCCGCGTTCGGGTAGTTCGTGAAGATGTAGTTGCGCACGCAGGCCGAGTCGGTGGCGCCGCAGCCACCCTTGCTGAGCGCCTCGTTGTACATCGCGCTGCCCACCGGGGTGTGCAGGTTGAAGGGGGTCGCGGAGACGGCGACGTCCTCGATGTAGTTGGTCAGGTCCTTGCGGAAATAGGCGGCGGAGATGTAGCTGCCCTTGGCGTAGTAGTGCTCGGCCGAGAAGTCGAAGTTCTTCGAGTGCAACGGCTTCAGGTTGGGGTTGCCGGAGCTGCCCACGTTGCCGTCGATGCGCGCCGGGTTGTTCAGGTTGATGCTGCCCTGGATGTCGGCCCAGCCCGGGCGGCCGATGGTTTCGCCGTAGCTCAGGCGCAGCTTGGTGTCGGGCATCACGTCGGCGCTGAGGTCGATCGAAGGCAGCACATAGCTGTACTTGCCCGTGCCGACGAAGGAGGTGCTGGCACCGCCCGACTTGATGGACAGCTCGTTCGTCGAGGCCCATTCCACCGTGGCCGGGATGGACTGGTTGGTCGGCGAGGTCACGCGGGTGCTCTCGTAGCGCGCGCCGACCGAGGCGTCCATGGGCACGCCCCAATCCCAGCTGCGGTTGTATTGCAGGTAGAGCGAGCGCGACTTCTCCGTCGTGCGGTAGTCCTTGAAGTCGTAGCCGACGTTGGGCAGGCCGGCCAGCTTGGCGGCGTAGTTCTGCGAGTTGTCGAAGTCGAAGGACGCCAGATAGGGCAGGTTGGTGCCCAGGGCCTTGATGGCGGCGTTGCGCACGTCATCGAAGTTGAAATAGAAGAACTGGTTGTAGAGCTTGGTGCTGTCGTGGCCCGGCACGTTGCTGAAGTACTTGCTGATGGAGTCGGCGTGCCAGATGTTGTCGGGCATGTCGGCCGGGCCGCCGGGCGAGCCGGCGTTGTGGCCCCAGGTGTTGCGCTGCACGTTGGTGTAGGCCGAGCGGTTCTTCACGTCGGTCAGGCTGATGCCGAAGTCCAGGCTGCTGTCGCCGTCGATCTTCCACTTGCCGTGCGTCTGGGCCTGGTTGATTTCGTTGCGCTGGTAGCTGTTGCCGAAGACGGAGCCTTGCAGTTCCTGCAGCGACGGGTCCAGCGGTGCGTTGGCGATGGACAGCACCGGGAACTTGTTGCTGAAGTCCACCGAGGTGTCGCCGCGGTTGAAGGAGGCCGTGCCCAGCGTGACGCTGGTGCCCAGCGGGTCGTCCGCGCCCGAGGTGGCGGTGGAGTGGTGGGCGTCCAGCTCGAAGCTCAGCGCGTCCGTCGCCTTCCACTTCAGGTTCAGGCCCAGCGACCGGTTCTTGTTGCTGGTGGAGGTGCGCGAGGTGCCCATGGCGACGTCCTGGCCGCTCATGTGCTCGCCGTAGACCAGGGGCGTGGCGATCGGGCCCGGCGTGTATTCGCCGAACTGGCCGCCGAAGTTGAACCAGGCCGAGATGTCGTTGCGCTTCTGGCGGAACTTCTGCTCCGACATCGTGTAGTCCAGCGTGCCGACCAGGTCCTTCACGGGGCGGAACTGGAACACCAACTGGCCATTGGTGCGCTCGCGGTGGATGCCGGTGAAGGCGTAGTTCAGCGATTGCGGCACGTTGTAGATGTCGCCGGCCTGCGGGCGGTTCTTCACTTCGGGCGCCGGGTTGGGCAGCGGGCCCCAGCCGCTGTCGCTGCCCTTGAAGGTGTGCCAGCCATTGTTGGCCGCGGACGCGTTGTAGCCCGAGTCGCGCTCCTGGTAGCTGCCGATCAGCGCGATGCCGAACATGCCGTCGGCGAACTGGGTGCTGTAGATGCCTGACAGCTCGGGCGTCAGGCTCTTGCCCTGTTCCTCGGCGGGCAGGTTGCGCGCCGTGGTGTCGTGCACCATCTTCACGCCGACGCTGGCGATGGTTTCCTTGCTGTCGAAGGGGCGGGGCGTGCGGATGTTGATCGTCGCGCCCATGCCGCCGGTCGGCGTGCTGGCCTTGCTGGTCTTGTAGACCTCCAGGGCCGCGACGCCTTCGGCCGCGAGGTTGGAAAAGTCGAAGGAGCGCGAGCTGGGCGCGGTGCCGTCGACGTTGGAGCCGGGCATCTGGCGGCCGTTGAGCAGCACCAGGTTGAAGTCGGGGCCCATGCCGCGCACGGTGACCTTGGTACCTTCACCGTTGCTGCGGTCGATGGACACGCCGCTGATGCGCGACATGGCCTCGGCGAGGTTGGTGTCGGGGAACTTGCCGATGTCTTCGGCCACGATGCCGTCCACCAGGCCGGAGGCCGAGCGCTTCAGATTGACCGAGGTCTCCAGGCTCTTGCGGATGCCGGTGACGACGACGGTTTCAAGCTGCTGGGCCTGGGGCGCGCTGGCTGCGGCGGCCGGGGCGGTGGCCTGCGCATGGGCTGCGGCGCCGGCGAACAGCAGGCCGCTGGCGGCGGCCAGGCTTGTGAGGCGAAGGGCAGGGCGAGGCTGTCTCATTCACGTGTCTCCAGAGTTGTGATCTTGTCGTGGGTGTCCACTGAAGGACTGAAAGCGCTTTCAAGAATACGTCATTGGCAGCGCTTTCAACCTAGGCAACACCCTTGGTCTGCGGTACGCGGGCAACGCGGGCCTTGGGGATTGCTGCCGACTTCGCCGTGGCCGGATCGGGCCGCAGGGCCGCTCCTGTCGGGGCGGAACCGCGAATTCGAGCCGGCTAGGGGTTGTTCGGGGTTGAAAAGCGATATAGCGCTGAAAGCTATGAAAGCGCTTTCATCAAATCATCCGGCCCGGCTTCGTGATCGGCCACATGGTTTTCCCGGGCCGCGCAACAGTGGGTGGGCGGCCGGACCTCCGGCCGGGCTCGCCGGGGTTCAGCGCTGCATGCGCCGCGTGCTCTCGCGTACCACCAGCTCGGGCGGTGGCAGCTCCACGTGCGGCTTGCCGCCGCCGAGCAGGGCCAGCATGGCGGTGGCGGCCTCGGCGCCGATCTCGTAGACCGACTGGCGCACGGTGGTCAGCGGCGGCATCGCGTAGCGCGCCATGATGAGGTCGTCGAAGCCCACCAGCGACACGTCGTCGGGCACGCGCAGGTTGCGCCGGTGCAGGCCCAGGCAGGCGCCGATGGCCATCTGGTCGTTGGAGGCGAACAGCGCCGTGAAATGGGTGTCGCGCTCCAGCAGGCGGCTGACGGCCAGCATGCCGCCGGCCTCGGTGTAGTCGCTCTGCACGACGAGGCTGGGGTCGGCGGCGATGCCGGCCGCGGCCAGCGCATCGAGATAGCCGTTCTGGCGCTCGACGGCGTCGTCGTGCAGCAGGTCGCCGGCGATGAAGGCGATGCGGCGGTGGCCCTGATCGATGAGGTGCTGGGTGGCGGCGCGGGCGCCGGCGCGGTTGTCGAAGCTGAAGCTGTAGAGCTGCGGGCCGCTCAGCTGGCGGCCGACGACGACCATGGGCAGGCTGTCGGCGACCCGGCTCAGCTCGGCGTCGGAGAGCCGGCCGGCCAGCACGATGACGCCGTCCACGCGCCGCGACAGCAGGGTCTCGATGGCCTTGCGCTCGTCGTCCTCATGCCAGTTGCCGGACACGAACAGCGGCACATAGCCGGCGCGTTCGAGCTCGCGCTCGATGCCGAGCAGGGCCTCGCCGTAGAAGGGGCTGGAGATGATCTGCGTGACGACGCCGATGGATAGCGTGCGCCCGCCGGCCAGGCCGCGCGCCACCGGGTTGGGCCGGAAGCCCAGCTCGCGGATGGCGGCCTGCACCGCGTCCTTCTTCGCCTGGCTGACGGCGGCGGTGCCGTTCAGGATGCGCGACACCGTGCTCGGCGACACGCCGGCCAGCTCCGCCACCTGTTCCAGCGTGACGACGCCGTCGGGGCGCGTTGAAGGCGCTTTCTTCGCAGGAGGCAGCTTGTCGTTCATGGGCGGGGCAGGCAGTGCCACGAGTGTAGGCGCGGGTCATGCCGCCGCCGCCCGGCCCCGGTCTGGTGCGTCCTAGGGTTTGTGCGGCTGGGGACGGTGGTCGCAGTGACTCACAATTATGAAAGCGCTTTCAAGCCATGCAAGACATTCCCGCCATCACCCGCCGCCATCTGCTTGCCGCTGCCGCCTGCGGTGCGGCCGGCCTGGGCCGGGCCGCCGAGCGGCCGCCTCTGACGGTGGCCGCCTTCCCGCTGGTCGACGTCATCGTCAAGGACGTGCTCAAGGGCTGGAGCCAGAGCCACCCCGAGGTCGATGCCGAGGTCATCAGCCGCCAGTACGACGACCATCACACGGCGATGACGACAGCGCTATCCACGTCCGGCCACCTGCCCGACGTCATCGCGCTGGAAGCCAGCTATCTCGGCCGCTTCTCGCTGGGCGCCGGCCTGGAGGACCTGTCCGCGCCGGCCTTCGGTGCGGAGCGCTTCAGGGAGCGCTTCGTGCCCTTCGCCTTCGAGACCGCACGCAATCGCGAGGGCCATGTCGTTGCGATGCCGACCGACATCGGCCCCGGCTCGCTGTTCTACCGCGTCGACCTGCTGGCCCGCGCCGGTCTGAAGGAAGAAGATCTGACCCGCTCCTGGGAGGCCTATGTCGAGGCCGGCACCGAGCTGAGGGCCAGAACGGGCGCCTACCTGATCGGCGACGTGCGCCTGCTGAAAGACATCGTCGTGCGCGCCGGCACGCCGCCGGGCGAGGGCCAGTTCTTCGATGCCCAGGGCCGGGCGCAAATCACCTCGCCGCGCTTCGTGCGTGCCTTCGAGCTGGCGCGCAAGGTGAGGCTGCAGGGGCTGGACGCGCGCGTCGAGGTCTGGTTCAACGACTGGGCCGAGATGCTCAAGCGCGGGCGCCTGGCCACCGAGATTTCGGGTGCCTGGATGGCCGGCCAGATGGCCAACTGGGTGGCGCCCGGCACCGCTGGCAAATGGCGCGTGGCCCAGTTGCCCGAGGGCGCCTACTGCTCCTATGGCGGCACCTACTACGCGATCCCGCGCCGCTCCGCGCCGGAGCGCAAGCAGCTGGCCTGGCAGCTGATCCAGGAATTGACGCTGGACCGCCAGCACCAGCTCGACGCCTTCAAGTCGCAGGACGCCTTCCCGGCCCTGCTCGCCGCTCAGCAAGGCCCCTTCTTCGACCAGCCCCTGCCCTTCCTCGGCGGCCAGAAGGCCCGCCAGCTGTGGCGCGAGGCGGCGCAGCGCATCCCCGTCGTGCGGATGCACAGGCAGCACAAGTTCGCCGACGAGGTCGTCAACGCCGAGCTCGACAACGTGCTCGAGTACGGCAAGCCGATTGCACAGGCGCTGGAAGACGCGCAGGCGTTGTTGGTGCATCGGGCGAATCGGTGATGGTGGGCTGGTCGAAATTTGTGTTGTTGGCAGGGAGCGGTGATAGCTTGCTTTTGCCATCGACCTTGGCGCTCGGTGCATCGTGCCGGGAGTTCGCCCCGGCGGGCGACCTACCTTTTGAGCGACCAGAAAGTAGGCAAAAAGTCGCCCCTGTTCCGTCGGCCCTCTTCGAGGGGTGCCCTGCGATGCTCGAACGGCGAGGCCCGCGCAAAACTCGCTTCGCTACGCTGCGCTCAGACAGTTGCGCGGAGTCAGTTGTCGAAGTGCGCTGCGCGCACGCCTCGCCGTTCTGCGCTTCTCGGCTCCTCCAAAGGGGACCGTGGGAACAGCCAATAGCCAAACCCGAAAGCCGTTCGCCGCGAGGTATTCGTCTTCCCCCCTCTGAGACCGCCGAGCAGCGCAAGGACTTGAGGGCGCGAGCGAAGCTCGCATCAAGAACTGACTTCGCGCGGCTGTTTGAGCGCAGCGTAGCGAAGCGAGTTCCGCGCGAGTCCTCAAGGCCTGAGCAGCGCAGGGCAGCCCGCTGCGAAGCTAAGGGCCGGGCGGTTCGGGGGCGCTTTGGCTTCGCCGCTCTTCGAGAACTTTGCCTACTTTCTTGTGCGCACAAGAAAGTGAGTCGCCCGCCGGGGCCAACTCCCGGCATGGGCCTCGCCGCTACGACACCGCAACGCCAAGCGGCACCATCCCAATGACGATGCGCATCCCCACCGCCTGGGCGCCCTACCTGCTGGTCAGCCCCTTCCTGATCCTGTTCGCCGTCTTCGGCCTGTTCCCGCTGCTGTTCTCGGCCTGGCTGGCCTTCCAGTCCTGGGAGCCGACGAGCGGCATCGAGGCCATGAAATTCGTCGGCCTGGACAACTTTGTCTTCGCGCTGACCGACGGCTGGTTCTGGAAGGCGCTGCGCAACACGCTGTGGCTGGCCGTGGGCTCGGGCCTGCCCCAGCACCTCGTCGCGCTGCCGCTGGCCGTGTTCCTGCACCAGGCCTTCGGGCGCTGGCGCGGCCTGTTCTCCGGCGCCTACTTCCTACCCTACATCACGTCCACGGTCGCCATCGCGATGCTGTTCGGATCGCTGTTCTCGACCGACTACGGCCTCGTCAACCAGGCCCTGCATGCCGTCTTCGGCACCGAGAACATCAACTGGATGCGCTCGCCCCAGGCCATCAAGCCGGCCGTGGCCATCATCGTGTTCTGGCGCTACGTGGGCTTCAACCTGGTGCTCTACCTGGCCGCGCTGCAGACTCTTCCCGAGGATCTCTACCAGGCCGCCCGGCTCGACGGCGCCGGCCCCTGGCAGCAGTTCCTGCGCATCACGCTGCCCGGCATCAAGCCCATGATCCTGTTCGGCGTGACGCTGTCCATCATCGGCGGCCTGCAGCTGTTCGAGGAGCCCTTCATCCTGACCAACGGCAAGGGCGGCGCCGACCAGGCCGCGATGACCGTGGCCATGTATCTCTACCGGCTGGCCTTCGACTTCAGCGACTTCGGCGGCGCGAGCGCCCTGGCCTGGATCATGTTCGGCCTCATCGCGGCGCTGACCTGGCTGACGAACAAGGCCTTCGCGGATCGGCAGGTGCAGGCATGAAGCACACGCCGAAATTCCTCGCCTACGCCATCGTCGGCATCGGCGCGCTGCTCATGCTCGCGCCCTTCTACTTCATGTTCGTGTTCGCGACCCAGTCGCGCACCGACATCTTCAACGTGCCGCCGCCGCTGTGGTTCAACGGCGAGCTGCTGGCCAACGTCAAGCTGCTCACCACGCGGCTGCCGTTCTGGAGGAACGTCGGCTGGAGCCTCTACGTCGGCCTGATGTCCACGGCGCTGACGCTGTTGTTCTGCTCCATGGCCGGCTATGCCTTCGCGATGCTGGAGTTCCGCTTCAAGAAGGCGCTGTTCGCTCTCGTCATGGGCACGCTGATGGTGCCGTCCTTCATGAACATGATCCCGAGCTTCATGGTCATGGACGCGCTCGGCTGGATCGACACCCACCGCGCGCTCTACCTGCCGGGGGCGGCAAGCGCCTTCGGCATCTTCCTGATGCGCCAGTTCGCGGCCAGCACCGTGCCCAGGGAGCTGCTCAGCGCCGCGCGCATCGACGGCGCCAGCGAGCTCGGCATCTACTGGCGCATCGCGCTGCCGCTGATGAAGCCGGCGCTCGGCACGCTCGGGCTGATCACCTTCATCAGCTCATGGAACAACTTCATGAACCCGCTGATCGTGCTGCGCAGCGCCGACAACTACACGCTGCCGCTCGCGCTGCGCAGCCTGTTCAGCACCACCAGCACCGAATGGGGCGCGCTGATGGCCGGCTCGGCCATCGCCACGCTGCCACTGCTCGTCCTCTTCGTCATCTCGTCGCGCCAACTGATCGCGGGTCTCACGGCCGGCGCCGTCAAGTAACCATGCCCCAACGCCCATTGCACCACCAGTTTCCGTCCGACTTCGTCTGGGGCGTGGCCACCAGCAGCTTCCAGATCGAAGGCGCCGCGCACGAGGGCGGCAAGGGCGAATCCATCTGGGACCGCTTTTGCCGGCAGCCCGGCGCCATCGCCGACGCCAGCAACGGCGACATCGCCTGCGACCATTTCCACCGCCTGGAGAGCGACCTCGACCTGATCGCGTCGCTGGGCGTCAACTGCTACCGCTTCTCCATCTCGTGGCCGCGCGTGCAGGCGCTCGGCCATGGCGAGTTCAACCCCGGGGGCCTGGACTTCTACGAGCGCCTGGTGGACGGCCTTAAGGCGCGTGGCATCCGCGCCTTCGCGACGCTCAACCACTGGGATCTGCCCCAGGGCCTGCAGGAGCGCGGCGGCTGGAACGACCGCGACACCGTGCACCGCTTCGTCGACTACGCCCGCCATGTGCAAGCCCGCCTGGGCGACCGGCTCGATGGCATCACGACGCACAACGAGCCCTGGGTCGTCGCCGTGCTCGGCCACGAGCAGGGCAGCTTCGCGCCCGGCATCAGGAGCCGCAGGACCGCCGCCCAGGTCTGCCACCACCTGCTGCTCAGCCACGGCCTGGCGCTGCAGGCGCTGCGGGCCGACGGCGCGAAGGCCCGGCTCGGCATCGTGCTCAACCTGTCGTCCTGCGTGCCCGCCACGGCCATGCCCGAGGACATCGCCGCCGCGGCCATGGCCGATGCGCGCGGCCGCCGCTGGTATGCCGACCCGCTGTTCAAGGGCCGCTACCCCGGCGAGGTGCTGGCCGAACTCGGCGGCGACGCGCCCGCCGTGCAGCCCGGCGACATGGCCGCGATCGCCCAGCCCATGGACTACCTCGGCGTGAACTACTACACCCGCACCGTCGTGTCGGCCGGCGGAGAGGCGTGGGGCGCCAGGGAGCGCGGCCTGCCCGTCACCGACATGGACTGGGAGGTCTACGCCCCCGGCCTGACCGACCTGCTCGTGCTGCTGCACCGCGACTACCCCGGCCTGCCGCCCGTCTACGTGACCGAGAACGGCGGCGCCTTCAAGGACGCCACGCTGGCCCGCGGCCGCGTGCAAGACGACGACCGCATCGCCTATCTGCGCGAGCACATCGCCGCCGTCGCCGCTGCGATGCGCCAGGGCGTGCCTATGGCCGGCTACATGGTCTGGAGCCTGATGGACAACTTCGAATGGGCCAGCGGCTATCTGAAGCGCTTCGGCATCGTGCATGTCGACTATGCAACCCAGAAGCGCACGCCCAAGGCCAGCGCCGAGTGGTACCGCGACTTCCTCACCGCCTGGCGAGGCTGAGCCTCACCAACTGAACAACACCGGAGACAAGCGCATGAACGCCATCAACCGCCCGCCCAGCCCCTGGCGCGGCCTGCTGCCCGCCTTCGCCGCCGTGCTGACCGCCTGCGGTGGCGGAGGCGGCTCGGCCGCCGCCGCACCGGCACCCGCGCCCACGCCGGCGCCCGCTCCTGCGCCCACGCCGGCGCCGTCCAACAGCTGGACCCTGGTCTGGAGCGACGAGTTCAACGACGCGGCCGGCACCGTGCCCAACCCCGCCAACTGGAACTACGACCTCGGCAACGCCGAGGCCAGCGGCTGGGGCAACCACGAGCTGGAGTACTACACGGCCAATGCGCGCAATGTGCAGACGGACGGCAACGGCCATCTCGTCATCAGCGCCGAGAAGGCCACCAACCCCGGCCCCTGCTGGAACGGCGCTCCCTGCGGCTACACCTCGGCGCGCATCCACAGCAACGGCAAGGTCGGCTTCACCTACGGCAAGCTCGAGGCGCGCATGAAGCTGCCCGCCGGCGCGGGCATCTGGCCGGCCTTCTGGGCCCTGGGCACTGACCTCGCCACGGCCGGCTGGCCGGGCTCCGGCGAGCTCGACGTGATGGAGTACGTCGGCAAGACGCCCAACACCGTCTACGGCACGGCCCACGGCCCCGGCTACTCGGGCGCCGCGGGCCTCAGCAAGCCCTACGACCTCGGCGGCCCGGTGGCGGCCGACTTCCACACCTACACGCTGATCAAGCGCCCCAACGAGATCATCTGGCAGGTCGACGGCGTCGAATACCACCGCATCACGCCCAGCTCGCTGCCGGCCGGCGGCACCTGGGTGTTCGAGAAGCCCTTCTTCATCGTCCTCAACCTCGCCATCGGCGGCGACTGGCCGGGCTCGCCCGATGCCAGCACGGTGTTCCCGGCGCAGATGCAGGTGGACTGGGTCAGGGTCTACAAAGAAAACTGAGGCCGCTGCAGCGATCGCCCGGCCGCGCGGAAATGCGCGGTGATCCGCCCGCACATCGGGGGGCTGCCTCCCGCCCCGCGGCGATATCACTGCGCTACGGATTCGCGCATCGGAGCCATCATGGCCGACATATCGACAACGGGGCATGGCACGGGCTTCCTGCTCTGCTTTTCGCCCATCAGGGGTGACCCGCCCCTCGAGTTCCCTTGCGACTCGCAAGGGCATGTGGACCTGGACGCCCTGAACGACCACGACCGGACCGAATACCTCGCGGCCCGCGCGCTGATCGGTCACAGCTTTCTGTGCCCTCTGGTCAGCGCCGGGATGTTGATCGCCACCAGATAAGTTCGCCGGCCTGGGCGCTGCTCGGCGTCGACCGCCAGGAGAATCAGCGTTCGGCTCAAGCCTCGATGCGCTCGCCATCGGCATCGAACCACAGCGCCTTCGCCGCATCGAAGCCGAAGGCCACCCTGGCGCCGTCTTCCACCGCGGGCTGGCCCGGCAGCACGGCCGACACCGTCGTGCCCGCGCTGCTCATCCACACCACATGCTGGTTGCCCAGCGGTTCGACGAGCTGGATCTCGGCGGCGAAGGGCTGGCCGGCGCCAAGCCGCAGGTTCTCGGGCCGCACGGCCAGCGTCAGCGCCTCGCCCTGCGGGCGCGAGGCCAGCGCGGTAGGCAGGGGCAGGGTCAGGGCCGGCGACACGAACAGGCCGCCTTCGCCCACCCGGCCCTCGATGCGGTTGATGGCCGGCGAGCCGACGAAGCCGGCCACGCGCAGGTTCTTCGGCTTTTCGTAGACCTCGGCCGGCGTGCCGATCTGCTGGATGACGCCCTGGTGCATGACGACGATGCGCGTGGCCAGCGTCATCGCCTCGACCTGGTCGTGGGTCACGTAGATCATCGTGTTGCCCAGGCGGCCGTGCAGGGTCTTGAGCTCGCGGCGCAGGTCGGTGCGCAGCTTGGCGTCGAGGTTGGACAGGGGCTCGTCCAGCAACAGCACCTTGGCCTCACGCACGACGGCGCGGCCGATGGCGACGCGCTGGCGCTGGCCGCCGGAGAGCTGGCCGGGCCGGCGATCCAGCAAGGGCCCGAGCTGCAGCATCTCCGCCGCGGCGGCCACGCGCTTCTCCAGTTCGGCCTTGGGCATCCTGGCCATCTTCAGCGGGAAGGCGAGGTTCTCCTTCACCGTCATCGTCGGGTAGAGGGCATAGCTCTGGAACACCATGCCCACGCCGCGCTGGCTGGGCTCGGCATGGGTGGCGTCACGCTCGCCGATATGGATGCTGCCGCCGCTGACCGGGTTGAGCCCGGCGATGGTGTGCAGCAGCGTGGACTTGCCGCAGCCCGAGGGACCGAGCAGCACGAGGAACTCGCCGCCGTGCACGTCGAGATCAAGGCCCTTGATGACCTCGTGGTTGCCGAAGCGGATGCTGAGGTCCTGGATGTGAACGCGGGTCAAGATGTCTCCTCGGCCTGGGCCTGTTTCCGACATCATTACGGAATATTAATAAACTTAATATCGTATTAACCATGAGGGCGGGCGCCGCTAAAGTCGTGCCGATGAACCTGCTGCTCGCCGAAGACGACACCCTGCTGGCCGACGCGCTGCAGCAGCAACTGGCGAACGCCTCGTTCAAGGTCGAGTGGGCCGAGAACGGCGCGGTGGCCGAGTACCTGCTGCGCAAGCAGGATTTCGACGTCGCCGTGCTGGACCTGGGCCTGCCGATGGTGGACGGCCTGACCGTGCTCAGGCGCGTGCGCGAGGCCGGCCGCACGCTGCCCATCCTCGTGCTGACCGCGCTGGACGCGCTGGAGCATCGCGTGGCGGGCCTGCAGGCGGGCGCGGACGACTACCTGACCAAGCCCTTCGACTTCCCCGAGCTGGAGGCCCGCCTGCATGCGCTGCTGCGGCGCAGCCGGCCCGCCGGCGCGGCCGTGCAGCTGCGCGGCCTGAGCCTGGACCGCGCGGCCCACCGCGCCAGCGTCGCCGGCCAGCCGCTGGAGCTGAGCCCGCGCGAGTGGACGCTGCTGGACCTGCTGCTGACCGAGCGCGACCGCGTCGTCAGCAAGGCGCAGATCGTCGAGGCCTGGGGGGCCGACGAGGGCGGCTCCATCGAGGTCTACATCCATCGCCTGCGCAAGAAGCTCGAAGGCTCGGGCCTGGCCGTGCGCACCGTGCGCGGCCTGGGCTATCTGCTCGAAGCCACGGCCTCGCCGTGAACGGCCGCTCCCTGCACCGTCAACTGCTGCTGTGGCTGCTGGCGCCGCAGCTGGTGCTGTGGCTGGTGGCGGCCTTCGGCGCCTACCGGCTGGCGAGCCGGCATGCCGACGAACTGGTCGATGCCAGCCTGCTGCAGTCGGCCCGCGCGCTGGCGCGGCAGATCAAGCCCACGGCCAGCGGCCTGTTCGTGGACCTGCCGAGCTCGGCCCAGGACATCCTCAGCGTCGATCCCGCCGACCCCGACGAGCGCGTGCTCTACCTCGTCAGCACGCCGCCCGGCGCGCTGCTGCTGGGCGACGCCCGCCTGCCGCCGCCGCCCGGCCGGCCGCTTCTGAACGAGCCGGTGTACTTCGACGCGACGCTGAAGAACGAGCGCCTGCGCCTCGTATCGCTGGACCTGCACCTGGGTGCGGCCGGCGCGGCGGACTCGACGCTGCGCGTGCAGGTGGCACGCTCCAGCGCGCCGCGCGAGCTGCTGGCGCGGCGCATGCTGCTGGACACGGCGCTGCCGCTGTCGCTGCTGATCGCGCTGATGAGCATGGGCGTCTGGGCCGGCATCCGCCGCGGCCTGCAGCCACTGGCCGAATTGCAGCGGCAGATGCAGGGCCGGCGTGCCGATGCGCTGGACCCGGTGCAGCTGCGGGCCGCGCCGCCCGAGGTGGGCGCGCTGGCCGGCGCCGTCAATGAATTGCTGGGCCAGGTGCAGCACAGCCTGGCCACGCAGCGCCGCTTCATCAGCGACGCGGCCCATCAGCTGCGCACGCCGCTGGCCGGGCTGAAGAGTCAGAGCGAACTGGCGCTGGCCGCCGTGGACGCGACGGCCGACCCCGCGCTGCGCCAGCGCCTGGAGCGCGTGCACGAGAGCGCCGTGCGCGGCGCGCGCCTGGTATCGCAGCTGCTGGTGCTCGCGCGTACCGAGCCCGAGGCGGTGGCGGCCCAGGGCTGGGCCGCGGTGGACTGCGCCCGCCTGGTGCAGGAAGTTGCCTCGGAATGGGTGCCGCGCGCGCTGGCCGCCGGCTGCGACCTGGGCGTGGAGATCGCGCCCGGGGCCCTGGGCATGCAGGGCGTCCAGCTGCTGCTGCGCGAGGCCCTGACCAACCTCGTGGACAACGCCGTGCGCTACGCCGGCAGCGGTGCGACCATCACCGTGAAGCTCAGGCGGGCGGGCGACGACGTGTGGATCGACGTCGAGGACAACGGCCCGGGCCTCGTGCCCGAGTTGCGCGAGCGCGCCTTCGAGCGCTTCGTGCGCGGCGCGCCCAACGGCGAGGGTTGTGGCCTGGGCCTGGCCATCGTGCGCGAGATCGCCGAGCGCCATGGCGGCAGCGCCGAGCTGCTGCCGGCCGCGCCGCACGGCTGCATCGCGCGGCTGACGCTGCCGCTGGCTTAGGCAGCAGTGCCCAGCAGCCCGGCCACGCGGCCCAGGGCCGTGTCGATGTCGTCTGCGGCCACGCGGCCGAAGCCCATCAGCAGGCCATCGGGGCCGGCGCCGAAGCGCTGCAGCGGGTAGAGCCCCACGTCCGCGCGCCGCGCCAGTGCGGCGAGTCGGGTCGCGTCGATGTGCAGGCCGGGCTTGAACAGCGCCGTCTGGTGAAAACCGGCCTCCGCGCGCAGCAGCGTCAGCCATGGCGCCAGCAAAGTGTCGAAGCCCACCATCAGCCGCTCGCGCCGCCGCCCGTACTCGGCCACGCAGCGGCGCAGGTGCCTGCGGTAGCCGCCCTCGGCCATGAAGCGCGCCAGCGCGTTCTGCAGCAGGCTGGGGCCGTGCACGTCGGCCAGATGCTTGGCGTGCAGCAGCGCCTCGCGCAGCGCGGGTGGCGCGATGACATAGCCCAGGCGCAGGGACGGTGCCAGCGTCTTGGAGAAGCTGCCGACAAAGGCGACGCGGCCCTCGGCGTCCAGCCCCTGCAGGCTGTCGCGCGGCCGGCCCTCGAAGCGGAACTCGCTGTCGTAATCGTCCTCGATGACGACAGCGCCGCTGCGCGAGGCCCAGGCCAGCAGCCCATGTCGCCGCGCCGCGCTCATCGCGACGCCGAGCGGGAACTGGTGGGCCGGCGTCGTGTAGACGAGGCGGGCTTCGGCCGGCAGCGCATCGGTGACGAGGCCCTCGCCGTCCACCGGCACGGGGGCCGTGCGAGCACCCTGGGCCTGCAGCATCGCGAGCAGCGGCGGGTAGCCGGGCGACTCCAGCGCCGCCACGTCGCCCGGGCCGACGAGTACGCGCACCAGCAGGTCGAAGGCCTGCTGCGCACCCTGGGTGACGATGACGTCCGCCGCCGAGCAGCGCACGCCGCGGGCGAAGGCCACATGCTCGGCGATGGCCTCGCGCAGCGCCGGCAGGCCGGCGGGCGGCGCATGCGCGCTGCCCTGGCCGAGCTGGCGCTGGGCAGCGTTCAGGTGGCGCCGCCAGTCTGCGTGCGGGAACAGCGCCGGCTCGGGTGAGCCGCCGACGAAGTCGTAGCGCGCCAGCGGGCTGTCGGCCACGCGCAGCAGCGGCAGGGGCAGGGCCCCGAAGGCGGCGATGCGCTCGGCGCTGGCCAGGCGCGCCGGTGTGGCGGGCGGGGCCTCGGCCAGCGCCGGCAGCGCGCGCACGAAGCTGCCGCGGCCGCGGCGCGCCTCGATGAGCTGCTCCAGCGCCAGGCGCTCGTAGGCTTGGGCGATGGTCTGGCGCGCCAGGCCGAGCTGCCCGGCCAGCAGCCGCGACGGCGGCAGCTGGGCACCGGCGGCGAGGCGCCCGCTGCGGATCAGGCTGCGCAGCTGGCGCAGCAACTGCTCGCCGATGGGCTGGCCGGGGTCGATGACGATGTGCAGATCCATGCCTGGCCTAAAGGAATTGCTCGGAATTGGACTGCTCCCGGCAGCGGCCTCAGCCCACCATTCGCGCATCCCAAAAACGCCGCGGAGCATCGCATGAACATCCCTCGCATCGACTACTACACCGCCTCTCCCGCCGCCGTGAAGGCCATGCTCGCCATGTCCGCCAGCGCCAGCAGCCTGGGTCTGGAGCACAGCCTGCTGGAGCTGGTCAAGATGCGCGCCTCGCAGATCAACGGCTGCGCCTTCTGCCTGGACATGCACGGCCGCGACGCGCGCCGCACCGGCGAGAGCGAGCAGCGCCTCTACGTGCTGCCGGCCTGGCGCGAGACCGAGCTGTTCAGCCGCCGCGAGCAGGCCGCGCTGGCCTGGACGGAGGCGCTGACCCTCGTCACCGAAGGCCATGCGCCGGATGCCGTCTACGATTTCGCCCGCAGCGAGTTCAGCGACGCCGAGCTGGTGAACCTGACGCTGGCCATCACCACCATCAACGCCTGGAACCGCTTCGCCATCGGCTTCCGCAAGCCGCTGCCGGCAGCGCAATGAGTCGTGTCGAGCCGCGTTCGAAAGGAAAGCAAGCGCCTTGAGACCGCTCATCGAGCCAAGGCCGCGCCCGTCGGTGCGCAGAGGGCAGATGCCACCGCCCCGACCCTGCGGCCACGGCACTCGAAATAAACCCACCCTCGATTCACGGGAGGGCCGTGTTCGTCGGCCTAGAAATGCGCTTGACGCCACTGCGGCATCGTGACATTTTGAGCAGATATGTAACAGGAGGGCCTGTCATGAGGCGGACGTTCTGGGCGGCTGCGGCCGCAATCGGGTTCGGCATGACGATGGGGCCGGTCGCGTCTGCGAACGTCGTCCTCACCTATGCCTTCATCGGCAAGGGCGACTACTCGGTCGATGGTGGTTTCATCATCACGCACAACGTGGCGTTCTTCGGCGACGTGACGCTGAACATCGACCCGAGTCACCAGCCCGCCCCGACCGGCACATACGCCCTGGCGATGACGAACTGGGACATGCCCACGTTCAATATCCATGTCGGTGTGCCCGGTGGTGCCTCGACGCTGCTGCCGGCCGCCCGGCACCTGACTGGCGAGACCGAGTTCGACAACGAGACCGTTGTCGAAGACAACTATCTCGGCAGCACGACGGACCGGGCATTCACGCGATTCCATTCGGAGGCGAGGACGTCCAGGCCTGAAGGCGTATACGACCAGGTCTCGAGCGCCACCTTCGACCGTTACACCACCCAGCCCTGGCTGGGCGGGTTCGGCTTTCAGGATGCGCTGGGTCTGGCACCCGGCGGGTCCAACCACATCCTGTTCCAGGACACGACGGTCTACCCGTATTCGATCAGCTGTCCGACCTGCACGCCGTGGAGGGAGACGGGAACATTCGGCGACATCACGCTGAGCAGCCTCACGCTGCAGGCTCCGGCGGCCGGTCCGACCCTCCCCGAGCCCGGTTCGATGGCGCTCGTCGCCGCCGCCCTTGCGGGGCTGGGCGCGGGCAAGCGCTTCAGTGGTCGGGCGCGGACAGACAGTTGAGCGGAGCCCTGGGCGACGCCTCCATCCCTGCGGCTCCTCGGAAGAAGCGCTGGCGCAAGCCATTCCACGCCGGGTGGGCTTCCCGGGCCGCGGCTGAGCCGGGCGACGCGTCTTGAGACAATTGCCGGGTTGTCCCAGCTCCGCGATTGACTGACATGACCACCCGCACCGTCTTCGGCGCCTGCCCCCACGACTGCCCCGACACCTGTGCGCTGCAGGTCACCGTCGAGAACGAGCGCGTCATCAAGGTGCAGGGCCGCGCCGAGCATCCCAACACCCATGGCGCGCTGTGCACCAAGGTCTCGCGCTACCCCGAGCGCACCTATCACGCCGAGCGCCTGCTGCACCCGCTCAAGCGCGTCAGCAGCAAGACCGAGGCGCCGCGCTTCGTGCAGGTCACCTGGGCCGAGGCGCTGGCCGACATCGCCGCGCGGCTGAAGGCCATCGCCGCCCGCGACCCGCAGGCCATCCAGCCCTACAGCTATGCCGGCACCATGGGCCTGGTCCAGGGCGAGGCCATGGCCGGGCGGCTGTGGAACGCGCTGGGCGCCGCGCGCCTGGACCGCACCATCTGCGCCTCCGCCGGCGGCGCCGGCCTGGCCGCCACCTATGGCCACAAGCTGGGCATGCACACACGCCACTTCGCAGGCGCCAAGCTCATCATCATCTGGGGCAGCAACAGCATCACGTCCAACCTGCACTTCTGGACCTATGCCAACCAGGCCAGGCGCGACGGCGCCAAGCTGATCTGCATCGACCCGCGCAGGACCGAGACGGCCGACAAATGCCATCAGCACATCGCGCTGCTGCCTGGCACCGACGGCGCGCTGGCCCTGGGCCTGATGCACGAGCTGATCCGCAACGACTGGCTGGACCACGACTACATCGAGAGGCATGTGGACGGCTGGCCCGAGCTGCGCGAGAAGGCCCTGGCCTGGCCGCCGGAGCGCGTGGCCGCGACCTGCGGCATCAGCGCCGACGAGGTGCGCGGCCTGGCGCGCGACTACGCCACCACGACGCCCGCCGCCATCCGCATGAACTACGGCCTGCAGCGCGTGCGCGGCGGCGGCAATGCGGTGCGCCTGATCGCGCTGTTGCCCTGCCTGACCGGCGCCTGGCGCCATGAGAGCGGCGGCGCGCTGCTGTCGGCCTCGGGCTGGAATGCGCCGTTCAAGAGCGCCAACCTGGAGCGGCCCGACCTGCTGGCCGGCCGCCAGCCGCGCATGGTCAACATGAGCACCATCGGCGACGCGCTGCTGCAGGCGCAGCCGCCCATCGAGGCCCTCGTCGTCTACAACAGCAATCCCGTCGCGGTGGCGCCCGAGTCGCCCAAGGTCGTGAAGGGCTTCCAGCGCGAGGACCTGTTCACCGTCGTTCTCGAGCATTTCATGACCGACACGGCCGACCTGGCCGACTATGTGCTGCCGGCCACCACCCAGCTCGAGCACCTGGACGTGCACACCAGCTACGGCCACACCGATGTGCTGATGAATCAGCCGGCTGTTCAGCCGCTGGGCGAGGCCAAGAGCAATACGCAGATCTTTCGCGAGCTGGCCGCGGCCCTGGGCCTGACCGACCCCTGCTTCAGCGAGACCGACGAGCAGTTGGCCGCCCAGGCCTTCACGTCGGACATCGACATGGCACTGCTGCGCGAGCAGGGCTGGCAGCCCCTGCCCATCCCCGAGGCGCCGTTTGCCAACGGGGGTTTTCGCACGCCCAACGGCCGCGCCCAGGCCGCCGGCGCCGACTTCGTGCCCAACTACGAGAGCGCCGCCAGCGCGCCCGAACTGGCCGCGCGCTACCCGCTGGCGATGATCTCGCCGCCGGCGCGCAACTTCCTGAACAGCAGCTTCGTCAACGTGAAGAGCCTGCGCGACATCGAGGGCGAGCCCATCATCGAGATGCATGCCGACGACGCCGCATCGCGGCAGCTGGCCGACGGCACGCTGGTGGCCGCCTTCAACGACCGCGGCCGCTACGTGGCCAGGCTCAAGGTCAGCAAGCGGGCGCGGCCCGGCGTCGTCAACGGCCTGGGTGTGTGGTGGCGCAAGCTGGGCGTCGAGGGCAGCAATGTCAACGAGGTCACCCACCAGCGCCTGACCGACATGGGCAATGCGCCGACCTTCTACGACTGCCTGGTGCAGGTCGAGGCGGCTTGACGCGGCGCCTGCTGCTCGCGGCGCTGGCGCTGTGCCTGTGTGGCTGCAGCGCCGTCAGCCACTGGGGCCAGGCCGCTGCCGGCCATCTGGCCATCATGCGCGCGGCCCGGCCTGTGGACGACTGGCTGGCCGACCCGGCCACGCCGCCCGAGCTTGCCGAGCGCCTGCGCCTCGCGCAGCAGATGCGCGACTTCGCCAGCGCCCGCCTGGCCCTGCCCGACAACAACAGCTACCGCCGCTACGCCGACCTGCACCGCCCGGCCGTGGTCTGGAACGTCGTCGCCGCGCCCGAGTTCGGGTTCGAACTGAAGATCTGGTGCTATCCCATCATGGGCTGCGCCGGCTACCAGGGCTGGTTCGACCGCGACGCGGCCCAGGCGCATGCGGATGCGCTGCAGGCCGAAGGCTGGGAGGTGCAGGTGCAGGCCATCCCCGCCTATTCCAGCCTGGGCTGGAGCCGCTGGCTGGGCGGCGACCCGCTGCTGAACACCTTCATCCGCGACCCCGAGGGCGAGCTGGCGGCCATGCTCTTCCACGAGCTGGCCCACCAGCGCGTCTACGC
Source organism: Roseateles saccharophilus (assembly GCF_004342485.1). Classification (GTDB taxonomy): domain Bacteria; phylum Pseudomonadota; class Gammaproteobacteria; order Burkholderiales; family Burkholderiaceae_C; genus Pelomonas; species Pelomonas saccharophila. Next base: position 65,156 of record NZ_SMBU01000017.1, on the reverse strand, counting down.
GGCCGACGACACCGGCTTCAATGAGGCCTATGCCAGCGCCGTCGAGCTGCTGGGCGCGCGCGAATGGCTGGCGGCCAAGCCCGAGGCCCTCGCGACCTTCGAGGCGGGACGCGCGCGGCGCGAGCGCTTCCTCGCGCTGGCCCGGCAGGGCCGCGAGCGCCTGGCCGCCGTCTACGCCGGCCCGCCCGCGCAGCGCGCCGCGGCCAAGGCCGTCGTGATGGCCGAGTTGCGCGCCCGCGTGCACGGCGAGGCGCCCGGCTACGAGACCTGGTTCCAGCGCGCCAACAACGCCAGCTTCGCCATCCTGTCGGCCTACGACGAACTCGTGCCGGCCTTCCTGCGCCTGTTCGAGCGCGAGGGGCGCGACTGGCCGCGCTTCCACGCCGCCGTCGAGCGGCTCAAGCCTTTGGAGGCCGCCGAGCGCCGCGCTACATTGCGGCGCTTGGGAGGTCCTGATGAGCTTGATCCTGCGCCGCGCCCGGCCGGCTGACGCCGCCGCCCTGGCGGAACAACTGGCCGAACCCGACATCTTTCCGGGCCTGCTGCAAGTGCCCCATGCCCATGTGGAGCTGTGGCAGCAGCGCCTGAGCACGCCGCCCGTGGCCGGCTCGCCCGACCTGCTGCTCGTGGCCGAGCGCGACGGCAAGGTCATCGGCAGCGCCGGCCTGCACCCGGTCGGCGCCCAGCTGCGCCGCCGCCACGTGATGGCGCTGGGCATCTCGGTGTCGGCCGCGTCGCAGGGGCAGGGCGTGGGCAATGCACTGATGGCGGCGCTGCTCGACTACGCCGACAACTGGGCGCAGGTGCTGCGCATCGAGCTGACGGTCTACCACGACAACCAGCGCGCCATCCGCCTCTACGAGCGCCACGGCTTTGCGCCCGAGGGCCGCATGCGCGCCTATGCGCTGCGCAATGGCGTCTACGAGGATGTGCTGGCGATGGCGAGGCTGCATCCGAGGCAGCCGATGGTGCGCGATACCGCCGATTGACCGTAAGGTCTTGTCAGGGCTTCTCGGCCGGAAATACCGGAGCCCTTGGCTTCGCGGCCTGTTCACTCACGCGTCGCAGCATCTGGCGGTCAAGGCCGTCCCAGTGCAGCGAGCGGGATTGCCGATCCGCTTTTGCGGCACCGGCGTTGGTGTTGACCTGACGTGTCGGCGAGCCATCGGCTGAGGCGCTTGCCGAAGCCAGCAAGAGCAAGGCGGTGATCAACAGTGAGTTCGGCTTCTTCAACGGCATGATTCGCCCTCCTGGGCCCGGCAATTCCGATCAATTGTGCTGGGAGGCCTTTTGTCATTCAAGGCAGGGCCTGCCCCCGCGCCGCCACATACAGCCGGTACCAATCCTCCCGGCTGAGCAGAATCCTCGTTGCGTCGCCACATGCCCGGATGCGTTCCGCATTCCCGCTGCCGATGACCGGCTGGATGCCCGCCGGATGCCGCAGCAACCAGGCCAGCAGCACGGCATTGGCCGTCGTGCGGTGCGCCTCGGCGATCTCGTGCACGACCTTGGCCGCGGCCGATGCGGCCGGGTCGTTGAAGCGCCCCTGCGCGAGCGAGCCCCAGGCCTGCAGCTGCACGCCGTGCTGCTGGGCGTACTCCAGCGTGCCGGCCCAGGCGGCCGCAACAGGGCGTGACGCCGCCTGCGGGTCGTTGAAGGTGGTTCCCACGTCGATGGCATCGAGCTTGGCCAGGCTCAGCTCCAGCTGGTTGGCGACCAGGGGCTCGGCGAGCGCCGTCTGCAGCCAGCGCATCTGGCCGGCGTGCATATTGGACACGCCCAGATGACCGACCTTGCCAGCGGCCTTGAGGCGTCCGAAGGCGTGGGCGATCTCGGCGGGCTCCATCAGTGCGTCGGGGCGGTGCAGCAGCAGGATGTCGAGGCGCTCGATGTCCAGGCGCTTCAGGATGCCGTCGACGCTGTGCTCGATGTAGGCGGCGCTGAGGTCGTAGCGGCCGACGTTGGCGTCGTCGGCGAAGCGGATGCCGCATTTGCTCTGCAGCCGGATGCGCGAGCGCAGGCCGGCGTCGCGCCTGAGCAGTTCGCCGAAAACGGCCTCGGCCTTGCCGCGGCGGTAGATGTCGGCGTGGTCGAAGAGCCTGACTCCGATGTCCAGCGCCGCCTCGACGGCCGCATGGGCCTGGGCGATGTCGGCCTCGCTGATGGGGCTGCCGCCCCAGTCGCCTCCGAGGGCCATGCAGCCGTAGACGAGGGGGCCGACGTCGGTCAGGTGGGCGGTCAGGGGCAGGGCGCGGGTCATGGAAGGGATCAAGCGGTGGAGGTGGGGCCGGCATCATGCGCCAGCGGCCCGCTGCCGCGCCAGCCGAACAGGCCGGCCAGGGCAGCCGCGAGGCCGGCGACGATCGCAGTGATGCTGGCCGCGCGCAGCAGCCGGCGCCGCTGCCGTGCGCTCAGGCGCGGCTTGCGCGCGGGGCGGTGGGCGAGGTCGTGCATCAGCGTGATCTCGTGCTGGCGTTCCTCGATGAGGTGGGGCAGGTCGTTGCCGTTCTCCAGCCGCCGTGCAAGGTCGCGCACGGCGTCCAGTTCGCGCTCGCGGATGCGCAGGCCGGGCGCCTTCAGCCGGCTGCCCAGGCTGCGCGCGCGCATGAACAGGGCCTTGGCGGCGAGATGGTCGACCTGGCAGCCCCAGCCGGCTTCCAGGCAGCTGGCGAGGTTGAAGCTGGCGTCGGCATGGCCGAGGGCAGCGGCCGCGGTGTAGAGGGCCACGCCGCGCGGCGCGTCGGGGTCGCCGCCCCAACCGCCGACGAGCATGCGGGCGAGGTGGAACTTGGCCGTCAGGCTACCTTCGGCGGACGCGCGCTCCAGCCGCTCGAGGGCCTGCACCGGGTCACGCGGCAGGCCCAGGCCTTCGAGCTGGCACAGGCCCAGCATGGCCAGGCCTTCGGTGTCGCCCGAGTCCGCCGAGACGCGGAACCAGTAGACCGCCTGCTCATGGTCGGGCTCGGGGGCGCGGAAGTAGGTCAGCCCCGCGTCGAGGGGGTCGAGTTTGTGCGGGGCCGGGTCGACAAGGCGCATGGTTCCTCCCTGGGCGGCGGCGGGCTTGGATGGCCCCGCTCTTGCCAGCGGCGCAAAGTATCGGCGCAAACGGCGGGTTGGGCGGCAGCGCGAGGCTTCTCGCGTAGAGTGCAGCGCACGACAGCAAGGAGGGCCGCCGTGGCCGAAATCCACATCCACCGAGACCACGACCTGGGCCTCAAGAAGGCCCGCGAGATTGCCTGGACCTGGGCCGAGCATGTCGAGCAGAAGTTCGACATGGAATGCACGGTGCTCGAGGGCAAGGACGAGGACACCGTGGAGTTCACGCGCAGCGGCGTGAAGGGCGAGCTGACCGTAACCGCCGACCATTTCGAACTGGTCGCCCAGCTCGGCTTCCTGCTCGGCGCCTTCAAGGCGAGCATCGAGAGCGAGATCGAGAAGGAACTCGACACGCTGCTGGCGGCCGGCAGCAAAAAGGCACCGGCCAAGAAAAAACCGGCCTGAGGGGCCGGTTGTTTCGAGGCGCCTGGCGGCGCCGGCTTACTTCAGGGACTCGATGAGGTCGATGTATTGCTGCATCGCGCCGTCGTTGCTCGTGCCCTTGAGCTCATTCCATGCATCCCACTTGGCGCGGCCGACCATGTCGGTGAAGCCGGGGCGCTTGCCGTCGACGTCGCCGGCGCTGCCTTGCTTGTACAGCGCGTAGATCTTCAGCAGCGTCATGTTGTCCGGACGCTCGGGCAGGTTCTTCGAATCGGCGACGGCGGCTTCGAACTGGTCTTTCAGGCTCACGGGGTTCTCCAGGCTGATTCGTGGGGTTCGACTTGGTGACAATCAATCGAACGGCCCCATGAGTTTAGGCCGCAAGAACGACGCATCCGAGGAGACCGATTTGGGCCAGATCAGTGAACGCATGTCCAAGGTGGATACCGCCTGGCTGCGCATGGACACCGAGGCCAATCTGATGATGATCGTCGGGGTCTGGTCCATCCGCCCCGGCATCACGCTGGCCGCCCTGCGCGAGCGCGTGGCCGAGCGGCTGCTGCAGTACCCGCGCTTTCGGCAGAAGGTCGTCGAGGATTCGCTGGCCGGCGCGCAATGGGTGGTGGATCGCGACTTCGACATCGCCCGCCATGTCGTCGCCGAGGTGCCGCTGCCGCTGCGCGGCCAGGGTCGCGACGAGGTGCTGCGCGAGCGCGTGGGCGAGCTCTGCTCCCAGCCGCTGGACCCGGCGCATCCGCTGTGGCAGTTCCAGCTCATCGAGGACATGGGCGACGGCAGCAGCGCGCTGATCGCCCGCATCCACCACTGCATCGCCGACGGCATCGCGCTGATCGCGGTGATGCTGTCCATCACCGACGGTGGCAAGGCGCCGCCCCGACGCGCGCCCCGCGCGGCCGAGGAGCACCACGAGGCGGACTGGCTGCTGGACGCCTTCCTGCGCCCGATGACCAATATGACGGTCAAGGCCATCGGCCTGACGGGCTCGGGGCTGTCCAAGGGTGTGGACGCGATGATGAGCGGTCATACGCCGATGGACTCGTCGCTGGAGATGGCCCGCATGGGCTATCAGGCCGTGTCCGACGTGGCCGCCTTCGCGCTGATGCCGGACGACTCGCACACGCGGCTCAAGGGCAAGCCCGGCGCGAAGAAGACCGTGGCCTGGGACGACAGCCTGGCGCTGGACGAGGTCAAGGTCGTGGGCCGTGCGCTGGGCGCGTCCATCAACGACGTGCTGCTGGCCTGTGCGGCCGGCGCCATCGGCCGCTACCTGGCCGACAAGGGCGAGGACCCGACGGGCAAGGAGATCCGCGCGATGGTGCCCGTCAACCTGCGCCCGCTGGAGCAGGCCTGGCAGCTGGGCAACCGCTTCGGCCTGGTGCCGCTGGTGCTGCCCATCGGCATCGCCAACCCGGTGGAGCGGCTGTTCGCGGTGCGGGCGCGCATGAACGAGCTCAAGGGCAGCTTCCAGCCGGTGATGGCCTTCGGCCTGCTGTCGGTGGCGGGCCTGCTGATCAAGCCGGTGCAGCACGCGATGCTGAACATCTTCGCGAAGAAGGCGACGGCCGTGATGACCAATGTGCCCGGCCCGGCCGAGGCGCTGAAGTTCTGCGGCTCGACGGTCGAGAAGGTGATGTTCTGGGTGCCGCAGTCGGGCGACATCGGCATGGGCGTCAGCATCCTGACCTATGCCGGCCGGGTGCAGTTCGGCCTCATCACCGACACGGGCCTGTGCCCCGATCCCGAGGCCATCATCGCGAACTTCGCGCCCGAGTTCGAGAAGCTGCTGCTGCTGGCACTGATGATGCCCTGGGGCCCGGACGCTGACTGAGCGGCCGTCTCACTTCCCCTTGGCCGGTGCCGATGCGCCGCGGGCGGGCTTCTTCGCCTTGGCCTTGCCGGCGGCCGTGGGGTAGGCCATGGCGACCATGCCCGGGTCGGCCTTCTCGAGGTAGGCCGCGTACTGAGCTTCGCCGCAGGGCTTGGCGTCGTTGTAGTAGTGGCTGTCGCCCTTGTAGCGCTCGCCGCTGAAGCTGGGCGCCTGACTGCCGCTGGGGGAGTAGGCGGCGTAGCTGGCATAGCTCTGCGCACAGCCCTCGCGCAGTTCGGCCTGGGCGCGCTCGGCGGGGGTGTCGGCGGCCGAGGCGGGCAGCATGGGAATCAGAGCGGCAAATGCGAATGCGATGGCTCTCATGGCTGACCTCCGTACGACAAGGTGGCGCTCATGAGGTTACGCCTGGCCCGGCGTAAATGCACGCGCGGCCGGCAAGGAAAAGGGCGCCGCAGCGCCCTGGTTCCCGAAGCGTCGGTATGGCGCCTGCTCAGCGGCGGCGCACCATGCTCAGGCTCGCCTCGGAGGCCGCGAAATCCATCTCGCCGGCGCGGCGCGCGCGCTCGATTTCGGCAACGACCTGGCTGCGCGTCATCGGTCCCGCCGCGGTGGGTTCGGAGGCCAGCAGTTTGTCGGGGTCGGCCATGGCGGTGCGGGCTTCGGCGTGCATCGGGCAGGCGTGGCCTGGCTGGGCCTGCGCGCAGGCCGTGTGGCTGGCGCTGCCCTGGGCGCTGTCCGGGGTCGTGGGGCTGCTCTGCTGGGCCAGGGCCTGGCCGCAGACGAGGGCGCCAAGGATGTAGAGGGTCTTCATGGGACCTCCTTGCGTGATGCCGCAGCGCCTGGGTTCAGGCGTTGCCCCGGCGCGCCGGGCGCCGGTGCATCAAGGCTAGGTGGCCCGGCAGTGCGCTTCAACGCCGGGCGGTCGCGGGCTACGCAGTTCTGAGGGAGGTCACCACGGGACTCGGGGGGAGAAAAAACAAAGGCGCCCATCGGGCGCCTTGCTGGTGCCGGAGGCCGGCGCGCTTCAGAGGCGGAAGGGTTCGGCCTTCTTCTTCGGAGCGGCCGGGCGGCCGGCGGCGGTCGGGTAGGCGGCCATCACCTTGGACGGGTCGGCCTTGTCCAGGTAGGCGGCGTATTGCTGCTCGGTGCAGGCCAGCAGCTTGCCCGGCCGGGCCTCGCCCTTGTACTTGCCGTTGGCATAGACGAACTGGTACTCGTTGGCGGCGACCGGCGTGCCGACGCTGCTGGTGTCGGCATGGCTCTTGGCGCACTCGGCGCGCAACTCGGCCTGCTCTGGCGTCGCGTTGTTGGCGGCCTGGGCGGCAGAACCCACGAAGGCGGTGACGGCAGCGAGGGCGGGGATCAGGAACTTCATGGCGCGGTCTCGTTGAGGGGGTGACGACGGAACGGAGCTTACGCCGCAGCGTGCCGGCCTGCATCCCCGGAAGCACGGGTGACGAGGCCGTGACATCCATCACGGATGGTCGCCGGCCTCGGTGTTTTCACCGCTTCCGCGCCGTCATGCCCAACGGCTTGCACGCCGTTGGGCCTTCGCAAGGCGTCTCGGTCCTTGTTCATGCCTTGCCGCGTGCAGGCGGCAAGGCCTTCGCAAGGCGTCGGACAGGACGCAGGTCCTGTCCTCGGTCCTTGCTCAGTCCTCGAGCTCCTCGCGCGCCAGCTCGATGTCCAGCAGCTCCATCGCATCCATCGCCTCGCAGGCGGCGGCGTCGGCATAGAGCTTCTCGGCCTCCTTCATGCGCTTGTCGCCCTCCAGCATGACGAGGCCGTTGGCGCGTTCGATCATCGCGATGGCGCTGCTCGGGTTGAGCTTCAGGGCCTGCTCGAACATCTTCAGCCCGGTGGCCGTGTCGGCGCCCTGGGTGCGGCCGAGCAGCTTGCCGACCTTGTCGATGACCTCGGCGTGGAAGGCGCCCAGCGCGATGTGGGCGTCGGCATGCTTGGGGGCGAGCGTGATCGTCGTCTCCAGCGCGTTCTTGACCTTGCTGCCCAGGCCCTGGGCCAGCGCCTTGGCCACGCTGATGCCCTGGCCGTAGCGGCCCAGCGCATAGGCCTGCCAGTACCAGGCATTGGGGTTCTTGGGCTCCTCGGCCTGCAGGCTTTCCGCGCGCTCCGAGATCTCCAGGAACATCTCCAGCTTCGCCTTCTCCTTCTTCTCGAGGTAGTTGGCGTAGATGCCCTGGGCCTTGTTGGCGACGGTGATGCCGGCGCCGCCCGCGGCCAGTCCGGCGTCGTAGGCGGCCTGGAACTCGCCGGCGTGGAAGTGGATCCAGGCCTGCTGGACCGCGGCGTCCTTGGGGAAGGGCTCGGCGTCGCCGGCGTGCAGCCGCGCCCAGTGCTTCTTCAGCGTGGCAGGCGTGTAGACGAAGGCACTGCTGTCATAGGGAAAGGCGGTCCACTTGGCCATCGCTTGTCTCCTTCAGGGTTGTGATGGGTGGGGCTGGTACTGGCCGGCCAGCTTGAAGAGGTGTTCCTTGGACGCCGGCTCGAGGTAGGGCAGCAGCAGGCTCAGCGCGTGGAAGGCGCCGCGCATCAGCGCTGCGCCGGCGCGGTCGGGCTCCAGCGCATGGCGCGGGTCGCGCACATATTCGTAGCTCAGCCAGTAGCTGACGACGACGACCATCGCGTTCGCCGTCGGCGCGGCCTCGCGCAGCTCCATCTTCAGCGCGCCGCCCAGGTGCAGGCCCGACAGCACATGGCGCATCGCATGCTCCTTGGCGGCGAGCAGGCTCTGGAAGTGGGTTTCGAGCCGGCGGTTCTTGAACAGCAGGTCGTTCAGGTCGCGGTAGAGGAAGCGGTGCCTCCAGATCAGCTCGAACAGCATGTGGAAGAACAGCCAGGCGTCCTCCACGTTGCGCACGCCCTCGGCCGCGGCCAGCAACTCGCCGAGCTCGACCTCGTAGCGGCCGAACAGCGCGTTGACCAGTTCGTCCTTGGCCGGGTAGTGGTAGTAGAGGTTGCCCGGGCTGATCTTCAGTTCGGCCGAGATCAGCGTCGTCGATACATTCGGCTCGCCGAAGGCGTTGAAGAGGCCCAGCGTGACCTCCAGGATGCGCTCGGCGGTGCGGCGGGGGCGTTTGGGCGTGGGCATCGCGGGTCATTCTGGCAGTGATCGGCGTCGATTTAGACGCAACTTTTAGAATTGCGCGCTTATGCCGAGCCCGACCTCATCGCCACCCGCCATCTCCTTCGAGAACGTCAAGAAGACATACCGGGGAGGGCAGGTCAGGGCGCTGGACGGCGTCAGCTTCGACATCCCCTGCGGCGAATTCTTCGGCCTGCTCGGCCCCAATGGCGCCGGCAAGACGACGCTGATCAGCGTGCTCGCCGGCCTGGCCCGGGCCACCGAGGGTCGGGTGCGCGTGATGGGCCACGACGTCGTCGACGACTACGCTGCCGCGCGCAAGGCGCTGGGCGTCGTGCCCCAGGAGCTGGTGTTCGACCCCTTCTTCAGCGTGCGCGAGTCGCTGCGCATCCAGAGCGGCTACTTCGGCGTGCAGGGCAATGACGACTGGATCGACGAGTTGCTGCACAACCTGGGCCTGACCGACAAGGCCGATGCCAATATGCGCCAGCTCTCGGGTGGCATGAAGCGGCGTGTGCTGGTGGCCCAGGCTCTGGTGCACCGCCCGCCGGTCATCGTGCTGGACGAGCCCACCGCCGGCGTGGACGTGGAACTGCGCCAGACGCTGTGGCAGTTCATCGCCCGCCTCAACAAGGAGGGCCATACGGTGCTGCTGACGACGCACTACCTCGAGGAGGCCGAGGCGCTGTGCCAGCGCATCGGAATGCTCAAGGCCGGCCGCATCGTCGCGCTGGACCGCACCTCGCAGCTGCTGGCCGGCACCGCCTCGACGATGCTGCGCTTCAAGACCGACGCCCAACTGCCGGCCGACATCGCGGCGCGGGCCCGCGTGACCGGCCGCATCGTGCAGGTCACCGCGCATGACGCCGCCGAGGTGGAGTCCACGCTGGCTGCGCTGCGCCAGGTCGGCTGCCCCGTCGAAGACCTGGAGATCGGCCGCGCCGACCTCGAGGACGTGTTCCTCGAAATCATGAATGGAGCCGCGGCATGAACGGCACATCCACCCTCTTCAGAAAGGAAGTGCTGCGCTTCTGGAAGGTCAGCTTCCAGACCGTCGCGGCGCCGGTGCTGACGGCCGTCATGTACCTGCTCGTCTTCGGCCACACGTTGGAGGACCACGTGAAGGTCTACGACAGCGTCCGCTACACGCAGTTCCTGATCCCCGGCCTCGTGATGATGAGCGTGCTGCAGAACGCGTTCGCGAACAGCTCGTCCAGCCTGATCCAGAGCAAGATCACCGGCAACCTCGTCTTCCTGCTGTTGACGCCGCTGTCGCCTGCGGCCTGGTTCGTCGCCTATGTCGGCGCTGCCATCGTGCGCGGCCTGGCGGTGGGGGCGGGCGTGCTGCTGGTGACGGCCTGGTTCGCGCCGCCGGGCCTGGACAACATCCTGTGGGTGCTGCTCTTCACCGTGCTCGGCGCCGGCCTGATGGGCACGCTGGGCCTGATCGCCGGCCTGTGGGCCGAGAAGTTCGACCAGCTCGCCGCCTTCCAGAACTTCATCATCATGCCGATGACCTTCCTGTCGGGGGTCTTCTATTCGGTGCATTCGCTGCCCGGCTTCTGGCAGGCCGTGAGCCACCTCAACCCCTTCTTCTACATGATCGACGGCTTCCGCCGCGGCTTCTTCGGCGTCAGCGACGTGTCGCCCTGGCTCAGCCTGGGCGTCGTCGGCGTGAGCTTCGCGGCCACGGCGGCCCTGGCCCTGTCGCTGCTGAAAAGCGGCTACAAGATCAGGGGCTGAGCCCACCCCCCGACGGACTTTGGCGGCTGCTTGATGGGATGCGAAGGGGTGTCTGAGGGCGAACCCCTAAAATCTCGGGTTTCTCCCGAGCTTTCGAGGACCGATTCAATGGCCGACCCGACCCCGCAAGAAGTGCGCGATTTCATTGCCGCAGGCCTGCCCTGCGCGCATCTGGAAGTCGAGGGCGACGGGCGACATTTCTTCGCCACCATCGTTTCGGCGGAGTTCGCGGGCCTCACGCGCGTCAGGCGCCACCAGCGGGTGTACGCGGCGCTCGGCGAGCGCATGCGCGAGCAGATCCATGCGCTGTCGATGAAGACGCTGACGCCCGAGGAGTGGACGCAATGAGCGCTGCCAGCCAAGGCCTGACCCTCGCCCTGTCCAAGGGCCGCATCTTCGAGGAGACGCTGCCGCTGCTGCGCGCCGCCGGCATCGAGGTGCTGGAAGACCCCGAGACCTCGCGCAAGCTCATCCTGCCGACCAGCCGCGAGGGTGTGCGCGTCGTGCTGGTGCGTGCCAGCGACGTGCCGACCTATGTGCAATACGGCGGCGCCGACCTCGGCGTGGCCGGCCGCGACGTGCTGCACGAGCAGGCCCTGGCCCAGGGCGGCTCTCACGGCCTCTACCAGCCGCTGGATCTGAAGATCGCCCGCTGCCGCATGAGCGTGGCGACGCGGGCCGACTTCGACTACGCCGCCGCCGTCAAGCAGGGCTCGCGCATCCGCGTCGCCACCAAGTACACCGAGATGGCGCGCCAGCACTTCGCCGACAAGGGCGTGCACGTCGACCTCATCAAGCTCTACGGCTCGATGGAGCTGGCACCGTTGACCGGCCTGGCCGACGCCATCGTCGACCTCGTCTCCACCGGCGGCACGCTGCGCGCGAACAAGCTGGTCGAGGTCGAGCAGATCATGGACATCTCCTCCCGCCTCGTCGTCAACCAGGCGGCACTCAAGCTCAAGCGCGACACGCTGCGCCCGCTGATCGACGCCTTCGCGAAGGCGGTGGCGGCATGAGCCTCGTCCGCCGACTCTCCACCGCAGACGCGGACTTCGCGGCCCGGTTCGAGCGCCTGCGCCACTGGTCGGCCGAGACCGATGCCGCCATCGAGGGCCGCGTCGCCGAGATCCTGGCCGATGTGCGAAAGCGTGGCGACGCCGCCGTGCTGGACTACACGGCCCGCTTCGACCGCGTGCAGACCGACAGCGTCGCCGCGCTGGAGATCGGCCAGGCCGAACTGCAGGCCGCGCTGGCCGTCATCAAGCCGGCCCAGCGCGATGCGCTGCAGGCCGCGGCGAAGCGTGTGCGGGCCTACCACGAGCGCCAGCTCGAGGCCTGCGGTCTCTCCTGGAGCTACCGCGACGAGGACGGCAACCTGCTCGGCCAGAAGGTCACGCCGCTGGACCGCGTGGGCCTCTACGTGCCCGGCGGCAAGGCCGCCTACCCGAGCAGCGTGCTGATGAACGCCATCCCGGCCCATGTCGCCGGCGTGCAGGAAATCATCATGGTTGTGCCCACGCCGGACGGCGTGCGCAACCCGCTGGTGCTGGCCGCCGCCGCCGTGGCCGGCGTGCACCGCGTGTTCACCATCGGTGGCGCCCAGGCCGTGGCCGCGCTGGCCTATGGCACGGCGGGCATCCCGCGCGTCGACAAGATCACCGGCCCGGGCAATGCCTATGTGGCCTCGGCCAAGAAGCATGTGTTCGGCCAGGTCGGCATCGACATGATCGCCGGCCCCAGCGAGATCCTCGTCATCGCCGACGGCACGACGCCGCCGGACTGGGTCGCGATGGACCTGTTCAGCCAGGCCGAGCACGACGAGCTCGCGCAGAGCATCCTGCTCAGCCCCGATGCCGCCTTCCTCGACGCCGTGCGCGCCAGCATGGAGCGCCTGCTGCCGGCGCTGCCGCGCGAGGCCACCATCCGCGCCTCGCTGCAGGGCCGCGGTGCGCTGATCCTGACGCGCTCGATGGAAGAGGCCTGCGAGATCAGCAACAGCATCGCGCCCGAGCACCTGGAGATCAGCGCCGCCGAGCCCAAAGCCTGGGAGCCGCTGCTGCGCCATGCCGGTGCGATCTTCCTGGGCGCCTACACCAGCGAGAGCCTGGGCGACTACTGCGCCGGCCCCAACCATGTGCTGCCCACGGCCGGCACGGCGCGCTTCTCGTCGCCGCTGGGCGTCTACGACTTCCAGAAGCGCAGCAGCCTTATCGAGGTCAGCGCCGACGGCGCCCAGGCCCTGGGCTGCATCGCCAGCGAGCTGGCCCACGGCGAGGGCCTGCAGGCCCACGCGCGGGCGGCCGAACTGCGTTTGAAACCCTGAGCGCCGCTCGGCCAGGCTGCGACGATGCCCCCACGCCGTCGTGAGCTGCTGATCTCCGCTGCCGGCCTCCCGCTGGCTGCTGCGCATGGGGCAGCGCGCCGCCTGCGCGTGCCGCAGGACCCGGCCGGCATCGGCCTGGAGCGCAGCCATCCCGCGCAGCTGCTCAGGCTGGCGCTGGCCGCGGCAGGCATGCCGGTCGAGCTGGAGCCTTCGCCCGAGTCGTTGACGCAGAAGCGCGCGATCTTCGAACTGGCCCGCAGCGGCGGCACGCTGGACGTGCTCTGGACGATGACCTCGGTCGAGCGCGAGCAGCAGGCCCGGCCGGTGCGCATCCCCATCTACCGCGGCCTCAACGGCTGGCGGCTGTTGCTGGCCTCCGCCGAGACCGCTGCCAGGATGCGCGAGGTCCGCACCCTGGCCGAGCTGCGGCGCTTCAGCCTGGTTCAGCGGCTGGAGTGGCCGGACACCAACATCCTGCAGGCCAACGGCCTCGACGTCATCGAGTCGGCCTCCTTCGACGCGATGTTCAAGCAGCTGCGCCTGGGCCGCGCCGACGCCTTCCCGCGCTCCGTCAAGGAGATCTGGCGCGAGCTGGAGCACCAGGGCCGGGGCCTGACCGTCGTGCCCGACATCTGCCTGCACTATCCGGCAGCCACCTACTACTTCGTCGCGCCCGGCAACACCGAGCTGGCTGCCGCGATCGAGGTCGGCCTGCAGCGCCTGCGCGTCAGCGGCGAGCTGGAGCGCCTCTTGCTGAAGCACCATGGCGAGGATCTCGCCCGTGCCCGGCTGGGCTCGCGCCGCGTCATCGAACTGAGCAACCCGCTGTTGCCGCCGCAGACGCCGCTGGACAAGCCCGAACTCTGGTATCGCACCTAGGTTTGCTTTGACACGAAGTTCGTGTAACACGAACTTCGTGATACTCTTCGGGCCATGAAGAACGTCACCGTGTCGATGGACGATGCCGTGGCCGAATGGGCCCGGCTGGAGGCCGCGCGCTGCAACACCAGCGTGTCGCGCCTGCTCGGCGAGTTGCTGGCCGAGAAGATGCAGCACGACGACGCCTACGGGCGCGCGCTGCAGGACTGGCTGCACCGCGAACGGTCATGGTCGTCCGACGGCCAGCCCTATCCCGGCCGAGGCGTGCTGTGACGGAACCCGTCTTCGTCGACACCTCCGTGCTGCTGTTCAGCGAGGATGGTGCGCGCCCGGTAGAGCGCGAGCAGGTGCTGGCCTGGTTGCGCGAGCTGTGGGCCACGCGCACCGGCCGCGTTTCTGTGCAGGTGCTGAGCGACTTCTATCTGCTCGCCACCCAGCGCGTGAGCCCGCCCATGCCCCAGGGCGACGTGCGCGCCGAGGTGCGCCGCTACCAGCACTGGCGGCCCTGGTCCGCGGACCAGGCCACGGTCGAATCCGCCTGGTCGCTGGAGAGCCGCTTCGGCCTGCCTTTCGCCGATGCCCTCGTCGTCGCAAGCGCCAAGGCGCAAGGCTGCACACGCCTGCTCAGCCTGGCCCTGCCGCACGAGGCCGTCTACGACAGCGTGCAGGTTCTCAACCCCATCGTCGCCGCGCCATGACCGACCGACTGCAGCAAGCCCTGCTCCGCATCCGCCCCGACGTGCGCGCTGCCCATGCCTACGCGGTCCAGCCCAGTGCTGGTGTGGTGAAGCTGGACATCATGGAGAACCCTTTCCGCCTGCCGCCCGAGCTGCAGCGCGAATTGGGGGAGCGCCTGGGCGCGGTAGCCATCAACCGCTATCCGGCCGAACGTACCGCCGAGCTGGCGGCTGCGCTTCGCATGCACGCGGGCGTGCCCTCCGACGTCGGCGTCACGCTGGGGAACGGCTCCGACGAACTGATTGGCCTGCTGACGCTGGCCGTGGCCCAGCCTGGCGCGGTGATCGTCTCGCCGACGCCCAGCTTCGTCATCTACCAGATGTGCGCCGAGCACCAGCGGCTGAACTTCGTCGGCGTGCCGTTGCGCTCGGACGACTTCGAACTGGACGAGGCCGCCATGCTGGCCGCCGTCGAGCGCCACCAGCCGGCCTTGGTCTATCTGTCGTATCCGAACAATCCCACGGGCAATCTGTGGGACGCGGCCAGCATCGAACGCATCGTCGCCGCCGCGCCAGGCCTGGTGGTGATGGACGAGGCCTACCAACCCTTCGCATCCAGCGACAGCCTCGCGCTGATGGCGCGCCACCCGCATGTGCTGGTCATGCGGACCATGAGCAAGTTCGGCCTGGCCGGCGTGCGTATCGGCTACCTGCTGGGCGCGCAGCAACTGGTGGAGCAGATCGAGAAACTGCGCCCGCCTTTCAACATCAGCGTGCTCAACGCAGAAGCCGCTCTGTTTGCGCTGGAACATGCCGAGGTCTACGCCGCTCAGGCCGCAACGCTGCGCGCCGAGCGCGAGCGTGTCTTCGAGGCGTTGAAGACTCTGCCCGGCATCACCCCTTGGCCCAGCCAGGGCAATATGATTTTGGCCAGAGTCGGCGACGCGGCGGCCACCTTTGCCGCGCTGAGAGCCCGGGGTGTTCTGATCAAGAACGTTTCCGCCGCCCACCCCTTGCTCGCCAACTGCCTGCGCATCACCATCGGCACACCGGACGAGAACACCCGCCTGCTGGCCGAACTGCCCGAATGCCTATGAACGCTCCCCGCATCGCCGAAGTCACCCGCAACACCCGCGAGACGCGCATCACGGTGCGCATCAACCTCGATGGCACGGGCCAGTCCAAGCTGCACACCGGCATCGGCTTCTTCGACCACATGCTCGATCAGATCGCCCGCCACGGCCTGATCGACCTGGACATCCACTGCGAGGGCGACCTGCACATCGACGGCCACCACACCGTGGAGGACGTCGGCATCACGCTGGGCCTGGCCGTGGCCAAGGCGGTGGGCGACAAGGCGGGCCTGACGCGCTACGGCCACAGCTATGTGCCGCTGGACGAGGCCCTGTCGCGCGTTGTCATCGACCTCTCAGGCCGCCCCGGCCTGCACATGGACGTGAAGTTCACGGCCGGCAGCATCGGCGCCTTCGACACCCAGCTGACCTTCGAGTTCTTCCAGGGCTTCGTCAACCACGCGCTGGCCACCGTCCACATCGACAACCTGAAGGGCCACAACGCCCACCACCAGGCCGAGACGATGTTCAAGGCCTTCGGCCGCGCGCTGCGCATGGCGACGACGCCCGACCCGCGCTCGGCTGGCGTGATCCCGTCGACGAAGGGCTCGCTGTGAGCCGCAGCGTCGCGGTCGTCGACTACGGCATGGGCAATCTGCGCTCGGTGTCGCAGGCCGTCATCCATGCTGCCGAGGGCCAAGGGTTCGACGTGGCCATCACCTGCGACCCGGAGGTGATCCGCGCCGCCGAGCGCGTCGTGCTGCCAGGCCAGGGCGCGATGCGCGACTGCATGGCCGAACTGGCCGCGTCGGGCGCCAAGGAAGCCGTGCTGGAGGCCGCCGCCACCAAGCCGCTGCTGGGTGTCTGCGTGGGCATGCAGATGCTGCTGGACCACAGCGAGGAGCAGGACACGCCGGGCCTGGGCCTGATCCCGGGCCGCGTGCAGCGCTTCCGCCTGGAAGGGCGGCTGCAGGAGGACGGCAGCCGCTACAAGGTGCCGCAGATGGGCTGGAACCGCGTGCACCAGCCGCGCCCCCACCCGGTCTGGGCCGGCATCCCGGACGAGAGCTGGTTCTACTTCGTGCACAGCTTCTACGCGACCACGGCGTTGCCTGAACACAGCGCCGGCGAGACCGACTATGGCCTGCGCTTTACCTGCGCAGTGGCGCGGGATAACATTTTTGCGACCCAATTCCACCCCGAGAAAAGTGCCGCGCTGGGCCTCGCCCTCTACCGCAACTTCCTGCACTGGAAACCCTGAACGGGTTCTCCGCTTCTCGCCCCCTCCCTTCCCCTTCAGCCCTCGGCCATGCTGCTGATCCCTGCCATCGACCTGAAAGACGGTCGCTGCGTCCGCCTCAAGCAAGGCGACATGAACGACTCCACCACCTTCGGCGAAGACCCC
This sequence comes from Roseateles saccharophilus, assembly GCF_004342485.1. Lineage (GTDB taxonomy): Bacteria > Pseudomonadota > Gammaproteobacteria > Burkholderiales > Burkholderiaceae_C > Pelomonas > Pelomonas saccharophila. The sequence continues at coordinate 48,624 of NZ_SMBU01000017.1, read as the reverse complement.
GCCGCGATGGCGCGGCGCTGGCTAGACGCCGGCGCGCGCCGCCTGCACCTGGTGGACCTGAACGGCGCCTTCGCGGGCAAGCCGGTCAATGAGCCGGCCATCAAGGCCATCATCAAGGAGGTGGGAGACAAGATCCCCATCCAGCTCGGTGGCGGCATCCGCGACCTCGACACCATCGAGCGCTACCTGGACGACGGCCTCAGCTACGTCATCATCGGCACGGCCGCGGTGAAGAACCCCGGCTTCCTGAAGGATGCCTGCAGCGCCTTCGGCGGCCACATCATCGTGGGCCTGGACGCCAAGGACGGCAAGGTTGCCACCGACGGCTGGAGCAAGCTGACCGGCCACGAGGTCGTCGACCTGGCGCAGAAGTTCCAGGACTACGGCGTCGAAGGCGTCATCTACACCGACATCGGCCGCGACGGCATGCTGACCGGCATCAACATCGAGGCCACCGTCAAGCTGGCCCAGGCGCTGACCATTCCCGTCATCGCCTCGGGTGGTCTTTCGGACATCGCCGACATCGAGCGTCTGTGTGCGGTGTTCGGCGACGGCGTGGAGGGCGTCATCTGCGGCCGCTCGATCTACACCGGCGCGCTCGACTTCTCCGCCGCCCAGGTGCGCGCGGATGAGCTGATGGCGGCACAGACCTGATGCTTGCCAAACGCATCATTCCCTGCCTCGACGTCACGGCCGGCCGTGTCGTCAAGGGCGTCAACTTCGTCGGCCTGCGCGACGCGGGCGACCCGGTGGACATCGCCGCGCGCTACAACGAGCAGGGCGCCGACGAGATCACCTTCCTCGACATCACCGCGACGAGCGACGGCCGAGACCTGATCCTGCACATCATCGAGTCGGTCGCGAGCCAGGTCTTCATCCCGCTGACCGTGGGCGGCGGCGTGCGCTCGGTGGCCGACGTGCGGCGGCTGCTGAATGCCGGGGCCGACAAGGTCAGCTTCAACTCCGCAGCCGTGGCCGACCCCGAGCTGATCCGCGCCGCCAGCGACAAATACGGTGCCCAGTGCATCGTCGTCGCCATCGATGCGAAGCGCCGGCCGGAAAACGATCCAAGGGGTTCGGGCTGGGACGTCTACACGCATGGCGGCCGCAAGAACGTCGGCCTCGATGCGGTGGCCTGGGCCAGGCAGATGGCCGAGTTCGGCGCCGGCGAGATCCTGCTGACCAGCATGGACCGCGACGGCACCAAGGCCGGCTTCGACCTGGAACTGACCCGCGCGGTGAGCGACGCGGTGCCCGTGCCCGTCATCGCCTCGGGCGGCGTCGGCACGTTGGACGACCTGGCCGACGGCATCACCAAGGGCGGTGCCGACGCGGTGCTGGCCGCCAGCATCTTCCACTTCGGCGAGCACACGGTCGGAGAAGCCAAGGCCTTGATGGCCGCGCGCGGAATCCCGGTTCGCCAGTAGCTGCCATGGGTGAGGTCCGCATCATTGGCGGGCAATGGAAGCGCTCCAAGCTCCCTGTGCCCGATGTTCCAGGCCTGCGCCCCACGTCCGACCGCGTCCGTGAAACGCTCTTCAACTGGCTGGGCCAGACCTTGACCGGCTGGCGCGTGCTGGACGCCTTCGCGGGCAGCGGCGCGCTGGGCTTCGAGGCGGCGTCGCGCGACGCAGAAGCCGTCGTGATGATCGAGCGCGAGGCGGCGCTGGTGGACGGGCTGCGGGCCAGCCAGAAGCGACTGCAGGCCACGGCCATCACCATCCACCGCGCCAACGCCCTGAACTGGATGACGGCCTGCGCGGACCGCTTCGATCTCATCTTTCTCGACCCGCCCTTCGCCGACGATCTGTTCGACCGCGCGCTGGCCGCCGCCGTGCCGTTGCTGGCCGAGGGGGGACTGATCTACGTCGAGTCGCCGCACGAGGTCGCCGCACCGGCCGGTTTCGCCACCTGGCGCCAGGGCCGAGCAGGTGCTGTTCACTACCAGTTGCTGCGCAGGGGCGAAAATCCGGCCCCATGACCTCCCGCACGCAGATCACGGCCATCTACCCCGGCACCTTCGACCCCATCACGCTGGGCCACGAGGATCTGATGCGCCGCGCCGCCGGTATGTTCGAGCGCCTGGTGCTGGCCGTGGCCGTCGGCCATCACAAGAAGACCATGTTCTCGCTCGAGGAGCGGCTGGCGATGGCGCAGGAGGTGGCGGCCCAACTGGGCAATGTCGAGGTCATCGCCTTCGACGGCCTGCTGCGCGACTTCGTGCGTGCGCATTCGGGCCGCGTCGTCGTGCGCGGCCTGCGCACCGGAGGCGACTTCGAGTACGAGTTCCAGATGGCCGGCATGAACCGCAAGCTCATGCCCGAGGTCGAGACCATCTTCCTGACGCCCGGCGAGCACCACCAGTACACGTCCAGCACCTTCGTGCGCGAGATTGCGACGCTGGGCGGCGAGGTGGCCGAGTTCGTGTCGCCCGGCGTGCTGGCGCGGCTGAACGAGCGCTGCCGGAAGGGAGGTTGATCGTGGCGTTGATGATTACGGACGAATGCATCAACTGCGACGTCTGCGAGCCCGCCTGCCCGAACAACGCGATCAGTATGGGCGAGGAGTTCTACAAGATCGACCCGGCCAAGTGCACCGAGTGCGTCGGCCATTTCGACGAGCCCCAGTGCGTGATGCTCTGCCCCGTCGCCTGCATCCCCATCAACCCGGCCCACATCGAGAGCCGCGAGACGCTGATGCAGAAATACCAGCGCCTCACGGCGGTCAATCCGCAAACACCGTCTTCAGCACCAGTGCCAGCCTCGCTCCCGCCTGCGTGAGTTGCTGCCGCTTGATGGTGTCCGCTTTGGCGTCGTAACCTGGCGGCAGGTTGACGCTCCAGTGCGAGTCCTGCCTGGCCGAGAACGCGAGGCCTTCGTAGGCCGTGCCGGCCTGGTTCAGTGATTCGCTGGCCCAGCGGGCCGGCCAGTCTGCCGGGTCGCCCGGGTTGGCGGCGACTTGGCGCGCCTCGGCCAGCCAGGCGGCGTCGACATGCTGGGGCCTCAGCGCGGCGGGCACGCCGTCCCAGTAGGCATGGAAATTCCGCGGCCCCGCCGATGCCGTCTGCGCGAGCGGGAAGCTGTTGCCGCCGACCGTGAAGCTGGCCGGGTCCAGCCCGGTCTTGTCGGGGTCAATGCGCTGGCCCCGGGCGTCAAGATAGGGGGCGCCGACATGCAGCGGCTGGTGGATGTCGCCCACCAGATGTACGAGCACGAGCAGGGCCTCGCGCGGGCTGTTGAAGTCGGGCTGCCCCGTCGTCGGCCTGCCCTGCAGCACCTGGATGGCCTGGCGCAGCGCGCCGACGACGTCGTCGGGCCGTGTGCCGCTGAAGCCGGGCAGGTAGCGGCTGCGCTGCAGCGCGATGTCGGTGTAGTGCGTCTGGCCGTGGCAACTGGCCTCGTCCGGGCCGAGATGGCATTGGCGGTCGTTGCGCCTCACGTAGTCGGCCATCTCGGCGATGCGGGCTGGCGTCTCCAGCGGCGCGCAGGCCGGGTATTTGCCGGGCGCAGGGTAGGCGTAGCCCTGGGCGGGCGAGATGCCCTTGGCGCAGTCGGCCCAGATGGACGCCTGCTGCAGCGTCATGTCGCCGAGCAGGGCCGCCACGCGCGCCTCGGCCGGCGTGCCCTGGATGAGGCCGGCGGCGATGGTCGCGACGGTCTGGTGGCCGTCGGGGCCCCAGGCCTGGGCGGCGAGGGGTAGGGCGATCATGGCGGCGGCGAGCAGGTGGCGCATGGGCGGTCTTTCAGGCAATCAGGCCCGCGATCTTGCCCGGTTGGAAATGCAGGTCGATGAAGTCCGCCAGCCCGTCGAACACCGAGTCCAGCGAGCGGCCGGACTGGCCGAACAGTGCCTGCAGCACGGCCGGCTGCTCGAACAGGCCGTGGGCGTAGACGCCGAGCACACGCCCGGCCTGCCAGCCTATGGCCTCGCCGGCGGCGTTGCATAGGGCCACCTGCGGCGCCGGCAGGCCCGGGTGGGGCTGGGTGCGGCCGTGGCGGATCTCGTAGCCCTGGGTCTGCACGCCGGCCAGAGCGGCCCAGGGACTTTCCAGCGCGTTGTCGAAGCGCAGCGCCGTGTTCTGCAGCAGCTTCTCCGGCTCGAAGGCAGTCACCAGCGGCAGCAGGCCCAGGCCGGGCGCGTTGCCGTCCACGCCATGCGTGTCGATCAGCGCCTCGCCCAGCATCTGCAGGCCGCCGCAGATGCCCAGCACGCGGCCGCGGTGGGCGTTGATGGCGCCGTCCAGGCGCTGGGCGCGCAGCCAGGCCAGGTCGGCCGCCGTGGCCTTGGAGCCGGGCAGGATGATCCAGTCGGCACCGGCGAGGTCGCGCGGCTCGCGGGCCCAGGACAGGCGCACGCCGGGCAGCTGGCGCAGTGGTTGGAACTCGTCGAGGTTGGACAGGCGCGGGTAGGCGATGACGGCGATGTGCAGGCCACCTCCGCCGCCTGTGCTCGCGTCGTCGAACACGCCGTCCTCCTCGGGCAGGCCGTGGCCGCGCCACATCGGCAGCGTCGCGACGGTGGGCACGCCGGTCAGGCGCTCCAGCAGCTCGGGGCCGGGCGACAGCAGGCCGGCGTCGCCGCGGAAGCGGTTCAGCACGAAGCCCCTGACCCGGGCGCGCACATCCTCGGGCATCAGCTGGTGGGTGCCGTAGAGATGGGCGAAGGCGCCGCCGCGGTCGATGTCGGTGACGAGCAGGCAGGCCGCCCTGGCGTCGCGCGCGGTGCCAAGGTTGACGTAGTCGGTCGGCGCGAGGTTGATCTCGGCCGGCGAGCCCGCGCCCTCGATGACGACGACGTCGTTCTCGCTCAGCAGCTCGTGCAGCGCGGCGCGCGCACGCGGCTTGAGCAGCGCGCTGCGCTCGCGCCAGGGCAGGCGGGAGAGCTGCGCGTCCACCTCGCCCAGCACGACGACCTGGCTCTGCGTGTCGGCCTCGGGCTTGAGCAGCACGGGGTTCATGCGCACCTCGGGTACGCGATTCGCGGCCAGGGCCTGGAAGTACTGGGCGCTGCCGATCTCGCCCATCAAGCCGTTCAAGCCGGGCACGACGCGCGCGTTGTTGCTCATGTTCTGGGCCTTGAAGGGCGCCACCTTCAGCCCCTGGCGGGCATACCAGCGGCACAGCGCCGTGGCGAGCCAGCTCTTGCCCGCGCCGCTGGTCGTGCCCAGCACCATCACCGCCTTGCCTCGGCTCATGAATCCTCTTCCTCGATTTCGATCAACGCCTGCTGCAGTGCGGCCTGGCTGCGCGGCGGCTGGGTCGACACGCGCACCCAGCCGTCCAGCCCGAAGCTGGCCGCGTCGCGCACGCGGATGCCGCGCTCGCGCAGCCGCGGCACGATGTCGGGCCGCGGCGGGCGGGCCAGCCAGAAGTTGGTGCAGCTCGGGCGCTGCAGCCAGTCCAGGCTGGCCAGCAGGGCACGCTGCGATGCGGCCCAGCTGCGCAGGTGCGTGCGCGCGTCGGCCAGCCAGGCCTGGGTCTCGGCGCTGAGCCAGTGCTCCAGCAGCGCGACACCCTCGGCCGACAGCACCCAGCTCGGGGCCAGCGACAGCGCGCGGGCCCAGGCCTCGTCGGCCGCGGGGGCCACGAGGTAGCCGGCACGCACACCGGTCAGGCCCAGGGCCTTGTTGGGGCAGACGAGCTGCCAGGCGCCGGGCGGCGGGGCGGGCTCCTCGCCCTGCAGGCGCAGCGGCGCATAGGCGCGGTCGACGGCGACGAGGTGGCCGTCCAGGTCGGGCCAGGCGGCGGCGCTCGCGCCGGTCGGGTTGCAGGGCTCGCAGATCCAGACCAGGGCCGGCGCGGCCGGGCGGATATCGGCCGGTTCGGCATAGGGTTTGACGGCGAGGCCCAGGGCCTGGGCCGCGGCGGCGTAGTCGCCGAAGCCCGGCTGCGGCACCCAGGCCTCACGGCGGCCGGCCAGCAGTGCGGCCAGCGTCAGCCGGCGTATGCCTTCGGCGCCGCCGGCTGTGGGCAGCACGAGGTCGGCATCGCCCATGCCCGCGCCCGCGCCGGCCAGCTGGCGGCGCAGCGCACGGTAGGCCGGGTCGGGGTAGTTCTGCCGGTCGGCCCCCTGCATGGCGCGCCACAGCGTGGGCGGCGGGCCGAGCGGGCTGGCATTGGTCGAGAAGTCGTGGTCGGCGGGCGGGCCGCCGTCCGGGCCGCCGTGTTCGATGGGGATGGGGTTCATGTCGTGGACCTCAGGGCCCAGGCCAGCGCGGCGGTCAGCGCGAGCCCGGCGGCGACGGCCTGACGTGCGACGCCACGCGCGGCGGCCAGGTCGCCGGCCGCGGCGCTGCGGCCCGAGGCGTGCAATGCGTAGACACCAGGCTTGGACAGGCGCAGGCCCAGGCGCAGCGCCATCGCCGCCATCGGCCAGCCGCTGTTGGGCGACGGGGGGCAGCGGGCTTCGCGCATCAATGCAGGCAACGACGGCGGCAGCAGCGCCAGGGCCGTCAGCCGCGCCGGCAGCCAGGACAGCACATCGTCCGCCCGCGCAGCCCATTTGCCGCACCACTCGCGCTCGTCGCGGTAGCCCCACATCGCGTCTGCCGTGTTCGCAAAGCGGTAGAGCGCCGCGCCGGGCAGGCCTGCCATGGCGAACCAGAACAGTGGCGCGATGACCGAGTCGTTCAGGTTCTCGGCCAGCGTCTCGATGGCGGCCTCGCGCACCTCGGTCTCGGTCAGCGCCGCGGTGTCGCGGCTGACGAGGTGCGACAGCCGGGCGCGGCCGGCGGCGAGCGACTCGCCCAGCGCCGCTTCCACGGCCCTGGCCTCGTCGGCCAGCATGCGCCAGGCCAGCAGGGGCTTGAGCAGCAGGCCGGTCAGCGCCGCCGTGGCCAGCAGGCGCAGCGGCGAGGCCCAGGGCTGCAGCCCCAGCAGCAGTTGGCCTTGCAGCCACAGCGCGATGAAGACGACCGCGACGGCGCCGGCGAGCCAGACCAGCGCGCCAGCGATGAAGCCCAGGGCCGGCGGCAGCCTGGTCAGCCGGAACAGGCCCAGATAGCGCCCCATGCCGACGACCGGATGCGCCCAGGCGGGCGGCTCGCCGAGGCGGTCCACCAGCAGGGCCACGGCCATCGCCAGCGGCAGCAGCGCGCTCATGTAGACGGGAGCCATCAACGCAGCGGCGGCAACCGGGCCACGAGGCCGCTCTTGAGCCGCTCGGGCCGGCGCTCCCAGGCCAGCAGGCCTTCGCCCGGCTCGGCATGCTGGGCAGCCACGGCCAGCAGCGCGTCGACGCAGGCTGCGTCGGGCGCCAGCTGGCCGAACAGATAGCTGTGCTTGCCCGCCCCCTGCAGCGCCGCCGTGCAGCTCTGTTTGCAGGCGGCCATGCAGGCCTGGCCGCGGATGGGCAGCGGCCAGTCACGCGCCAATGCCTCGTTCTCGACGGCCTCCAGCAGGGCCTGACCCCTGCCGTCGGCGCAAGTGGTGCAAATGACGAGGGCGCTCAATCCTCTATCCCTCGCTGCGCCGGCACGCCAGCCTGGTAGTGGTGCTTGACCATCGTCATCTCGGTCACGGTGTCGGCAAGCTCGATCAGCTCGGCCGGCGCGTTGCGGCCGGTCAGCACGACGTGCACATGCGCGGGGCGCTCGCGCAGGCAGGCCAGCACCTTGTCCAGCGCGATCCAGCCGTAGCGCAGCGGGTACATGATCTCGTCCAGCACGACGAGGAAATGCTCGCCGCCGCGGAGGGTGGCCTCGGCGCGCGCCCAGCCCTCGCGGGCCAGCTCAGCGCTGTGCTCCAGGTCCTTGCTCTTCCACGAGAAGCCGTCGCCCAGGCCGATGACGGGCACGCCGATCTTCTCGAAGACACGGTGCTCGCCGAAGCGGGCGCTGGGGACCTTCATGAACTGGTAGATCAGCACTGGCTTGCCGCGGCCGTGGGCGCGCAGCGCGAGGCCGAAGGCGGCCGTGCTCTTGCCCTTGCCGTCGCCGGTGTGCACGAGGACGAGGCCACGTCGCTCGCCGGTGGGGACGACGCGTTCGTGTTTGACGGGAGGTTGTTCAATCTGCATGGTCGGGGGGCTCCATCAGCAGGTCCTGCAGGGGGCGGCGCTGACGCCAGCCCTCCTGCTCCAGCATGGGTCGGTCGTAGAAGGCGGGCACGGGGCCAAGGCAGAGCAGGCCGAGCGGCACGGCGCCCTCCGGAAGGTGCAAGGTTCGCGCGAGGGCGGCCGGATCGAACATCGACACCCAGCCCAGGCCCAGGTTCTCGGCGCGCGCGGCCAGCCAGAGGTTTTGCACCGCGGCGCCTGCCGAGCACAGGGCCATCTCCTGCGGCAGCGTGCGGCGGCCGAACACGGTGCCGTCGTCGGGCGCGAGGATGAGGGCGAGCAGTTCCGCGCAGTCGCGCAGGCCCTCGACCTTGAGGCGCAGGAATTCGTCGGCCCGCGGGCCGAGGGCGGCGGCCGTGGCCTGGCGCTCGGCCTCCACCAGCGGGGCCAGCCGCTCGCGCCAGCGCGGGCCCGCCAGGCGCATGAAGCGCCAGGGCTGCATCAGGCCGACCGAGGGCGCCTGGTGGGCCGCGCCGAGCAGGCGCGCGAGCTGCTCGTCGGGCAGGGGCGGGCCGGGCAGGAAGTGGCGGCAGTCGCGCCGCGCGGTCAGGATCTCGTGCAGGGCGGCCTGGGCCGCGGCGTCGAAGTGGGTGTTCATCGCGCAGCGCCGAACCACATGGCCACGGCCTCGGGGTTGGACGGGAAGTAGTGGTGCACATAGCTCGCGCGCAGCGAGCCCTGCTGGTAGAGGGCCTCGGCGGTGCTGCCGCCGTTGGGGTTGCCGGCCCGCGCGATCGGCGCGAGCGGCGTCTCCAGCGTGGAGTAGTGGAAGCTGTGGCCGCGCAGCGGGCCTTCCGGCCAGTTCAGGGACTGCAGGCCCAGTGCCGCCAGGCGCTGCTGCACGCGCGCGCGGCCGGGCAGCAGGCCGGCCATGCGGTGGCTGCGGCCGTCGGCGTCGGTCAGCTCGTCCAGCAGGGCCAGCATGCCGCCGCACTCGGCCAGCAGCGGCCGGCCCGCGGCGACGTGGGCGGCGAGGTCGGCGGCCAGCGTCGGGTGCGTGGCCAGCGCGTCGCCGTGCAGCTCGGGGTAGCCGCCGGGCAGCCACAGCGCGTCGCAGCCGGGCAGGGCCTCATGGCCGATGGGCGAGAAGAAGGCCAGCTCGGCACCCAGCGCGCGCAGCAGGTCGAGGTTGGCGGGGTAGATGAAGCCGAAGGCGGCGTCGCGCGCGATGGCGATGCGCCGGCCGGCGAGCAGGCGCGGCGGCGGCGGCTCCTGCGGCGAGTCGAACCGGATGGGCTGGAAGGCGAAGCCCGGGCGCAGGCCCTCCTCCCAGGCATCGGCCCAGGCGTCGAGCTGGGTGCGCAGCGCCGGCTGCTCCAGCGCCTGCACGAGGCCGAGATGGCGTTCGGGCAGGCTGAGGCTGGCGTCGCGCGGCAGCGCGGCGATCAGCGGCAGATCGTCGGGCAGGCCCTCGGCCAGCATGCGGCCGTGGGCGGCGCTGCCGATGCGGTTGGCGATGACGCCGGCATGCCTGAGCTCAGGCAGGAAGCGCGCCAGGCCCGTGGCCAGGGCCGCGAAGGTCTGGGCCATGGCCGAGGCGTCGATGACGCAGACGACGGGCAGGCCGAAGGCTGCGGCCAGGTCGGCGCTGCTGGGCTTGCCGTCGAACAGGCCCATGACGCCTTCGACGAGGATGAGGTCGGCCTCGCGGGAGGCCTCGGCCAGCAGCGCCCGGCAGTGCTCGAAGCCGCCCATGAAGAGGTCGAGCTGGTAGGCCGCGTGGCCGCTGGCGCGCTCGAGGATGCCGGGGTCGAGGAAGTCGGGCCCGGTCTTGAACACGCGCACGCGCTCGCCGCGGCGGGCATGGCTGCGCGCGATGGCCGCGGTGACGCTGGTCTTGCCCGAGCCCGAGGACGGCGCGCTGATGAAGAGGGCAGGGCAGCTTGTCATAGCGGCAGCGCCACCCAGCGCCCCTCGACCTGCGCGATGTGCAGGCTGGGGCCGAACACCCGGCGCAGCGCCTCATGCGTGGCGGGGTCGGCCGGCGCGCCGCTGTGGGCGATGCGGCCGTCGGCCATCAGCACGAGGTGGTCGGCCTGCAGCGCGAGGTGCAATTCGTGCAGCACGCTGACGATGCTGTGCCCGGCCGCGACGCGTGCGCGCACCAGGGCCATCCACTCGGCCTGGTGGGGCGGGTCGAGGTGGGTCAGGGGCTCATCCATCAGCGTCAGCGGCGCGTCGACGGCCAGGGCGCGGGCCAGCAGCACGCGCTGGCGTTCGCCGCCTGACAGCGAGCCCAGGCGGCGTTCGCGCCAGTCCCAGCTCTGCGTGGCCCGCATCGCGGCCTCGGCGGCGCGCTGGTCGGCGGCGGTGGGCGGCGCCAGCCAGGGCCGGTGCGGCAGGCGGCCGAGCATGACGACGTCCCAGGCCGTCAGGTCGTCGGCGCCGCCCTCCTGCTGGCCCATCCAGGCGAGCTGGCGGGCGCGCGCGCGCGCGGGCCAGTCGTGCAGCGGCCGGCCGGCCAGCGTCACCGCGCCTTCGCAGCGCTGCAGGCCGGCGATGGCGCGCAGCAGCGTGGACTTGCCGGCGCCGTTGGGGCCGACGACGGCGGTCCAGCGGCCCCGGGGCAGTGCGAGGTCGATGCCGTGGATGAGGTCGCGGCCGTCGATGCGGACGCACTCGATGCGGGCATGCAGGACCGTCATCGCCGCACTGCTCCCCGGCGATGCATCAGCACGGTCAGGTAGGCGCCGCCCAGCAGCGCGGTAACGAGGCCGACCGGCAGTTCCTGCGGGCGGATCAGCGCACGAGCGAGCACATCCGCCGCCAGCAGCAGCGCACCGCCCGCCGCGGCGGACAGAAGGATCAGCCAGCCGTGCAGCATCGGGCACAGCGTGCGAACAAGGTGGGGGGCGGCCAGACCCACGAAGGCGATGACGCCGGTCTGCGCGACGGCGGCGCCTGTGGCCATCGCGAACGCGAAGATCAGAAGCAGCCTTGCGAGGGGCAGGCGCATGCCAAGCGACGTGGCGGTGGCTTCGCCCAGCGTCAGCGCGTCCAGGGCCGGGCTGCCCAGCAGACCGATGGCGAGGGCCACGACGCCGCTCGCGGCCATCACGCCAACGCTGTTCCACCCCAGCAGCCCGGTGTTGCCGAGCAGGAAGGACTGCATGGCGCGCAGGATGTCCGGCGTCCACAGGGCGACCAGGTTGGTCAACGCGTTCAGCACGACGCCGACGACGACGCCGGCCAGCAGCAGCCTCAGCGATTGTTCCGCACCGCGCGCGAGGATCAGCGTGAGGCCCACGCCCACCAGCGTGCCGACGAAGGCCAGGCCCGTCAGGCCCACCTGGGCCAGCAGCGACGCGTTCTGTGCCGATACGCCGGTCAGAGCGAGCGTGATCGCGACGGCGAGTTCGGCACCCGCGGCGCTGCCCAGCAGATAGGGGTCGGCCAGCGGGTTGCGGAACAGACCCTGCGAGATCGCGCCGGCCATGCCCAGCAGCGCACCGGCCCACCAGGCGCCGAGAGAGCGCGGCAGGCGGATCTCCCACAGGACGACGGCCATGCCCTCGTCGTGCAGGTCGGCCCAGCCGGTGCTGCCGACCCCCACGCCGGCCAGCACGCAGAGCAGGCCGATGGCCAGCAGAAGGGTCAGCAGCAGGCCGGGACGGAGGGTCATCGTCACGAGGCTGCCTTTTCCCGCAGGCAGCGCGCCATGATCTGGGCCGCCTCGGCCATGCGCGGGCCGGGGCGGGAGAGCACGTCGCCGTCCTCGGCCTTGAACACGCAGATGCGGCCGTTGCGCACGGCGTCGATGCGGTTCCAGCCGGGGCGCTCGGCCAGGCCCTCGGCGCCGCGATCGCCGACCATGATGAGGCCGGGATTGGCCTTGACGACGAACTCGGGGTTGATCTTGGGGAAGGGGCCGAGGCCGGACGGGATGATGTTGCCGGCGCCCAGGCGCGCCAGCGTCTCGCCCATGAACGAAGACTCGCCGGCCGCATACAGGCCGCTGGCGACCTCGTAGTAGACGCGGATGCCGCGCGCCGCCGGCGGCACGCTGCTGGCGGCCGCGGCCACGCCGGCCTCGATGCGGCGCCACACGCGCTGCGCGTCCGGCACGGCGAGCACGCGGCCGATGATGCCGAGCACGCGCTGCACATCCTTGTAGGAACGCGGCTCCAGCGCGACGACCTTGAGCCCCAGCGCCCGCAGCCGCTCGGCCACGCGCGAGGACACGGCCACCAGCACGACGTCGGGCTTGAGCGAGGCGATCAGCTCGACATTGGTGTCGTCCATGCCGCCGAGCTTGGGCAGGGCGTTCACCTGCGCCGGGAAGTTGGAGTAGCGGTCCACGCCGACGAGGCGGGCGCAGGCGCCGAGCTCGCAGACCGTCTCGGTCAGCGAGGGCAGCAGGCTGACGATGCGCTGCGGCGGCGCGGCCAGCACCGTGGTCTGGCCGAGGTCGTCCTTGATGTCGACGGCCTGTGCGGGCAGGGCGCAGGCCAGCAGCAGCGCGAAGAAGAAGCGTTCAAGCATCGTTGGAATCCTCTACGGGCCGCGTCCAGGCCTGGCCCGCGACCATCAGTGTCAGCCGGCCGCAGCGCCGTGCCACGTCCTGGTTGAGCCGGCCGAGTTCGTCGACATAGTCGCGCACCTCGCGGCCCAGCGGCGACACGCCCCAGCCGACCTCGTTGGACACAAAGACGACGGGTGAGGCCAGCCGCGGCAGCAGGTCCAGCAGCGCGGCGCGCTCGGCCTGCCAGCCCGGCGCGTCCGGTGCGCCGCTGGCCGGCATCAGCCAGTTGACCAGCCACAGCGTCAGACAGTCGACGACGATCAGCGTGTTCGCGTCGTCGGCCTGGGCCAGGGCCGCGCTCAGGGCCAGCGGGGCCTCGATGGTGTCGAAGCTCGCCGGCCGCGTGGCGCGGTGGTGGCCGATGCGGGCACGCATCTCGTCGTCGGCGGCCAGCGCGGTGGCGATGACCGCGACCCGTCCGCCCCCGGCCTGCCAGCGCAGGGCCAGGCCCTCCGCGCGGCGCGACTTGCCGCTGCGCTGGCCGCCGACGATGAGTTCGTGCTGGATGCCCATCCGGGTTCGGCTTCAGGAGGTGGCGATTACAAGCCCTTGGTGTCGAAACGCAGACCAATCCAGGCCTGACGGCCCAGGCCCTGGTAGTCGCGCACCGGCTCGACGCGGTGGTCGCCGGCGTTCAACACCTTGGCCTCGAGGCGCCATTGCGGCATGAAGCGCCAGCTCGCACGCAGGTCCAGCAGCGCATAGGCGCCCAGCGTGATGCCGCTGTCGGGCCGTGCGCCGATGTCCGTCAGCGAGGCGCCGGCGCTCCAGGCACCGGCATCGTAGTCGGCCGACAGGCTCTCCTGGTGGGCGGCGCGGCGGTTCAGGCGCTTGTGCGTGATGTCGTCCTGGGCGTCCAGCACGTCGACCGAAGCCCGCAGGCTCAGGTTGCCGAGGCGATGCGTCGCGGCCAGCGTCGCGCCCTGCAGCGTGGCCCTGGAGACGTTGGATGCGCAGCCGAAATAGCCCGACGGGCAGTCGGTATGGCTGGGGTCAGGGTCGTAGCCGATGAGGTCCCGCACCTTGTTGCGGTAGACGGTCAGGCTGGCCGAGCTGCTGCCTGACAGCCAGTTGAGCCCGAGTTCCGCGCTGCGGCCCTTCTCGGGGCGCACCGTGGCGACGCCGTAGCCGGGGAAGTAGAGGTCGTTGAACGTGGGGGCGCGGTAGGTCTTGCCGGCCAGTGCGCGCAGCTTCAGCGTGGAGGTCAGCGCATAGCTGGCGCCGATGCTGCCCGTCGTGTTGCCGCCATAGGCCGAGTTGTCGTCGCGGCGCAGGCTGGCTTCCAGCGCGGCCGGGCCGAACTGGCCGGCATAGCCCAGCACGCCGGCCTTGTTGGTGCGCTTGAGCTTGCTGGCGAACGCGTCGGCCCGGACCTCTTCGCGCATTTGCTCGTAGGCGAGCATGAGCTGCTGGTCCGGGTCGAGCTTCAGCGCGTTCTGCCAGGTGAACTGGTCGCGGTCGGTCTTGTAGCGCGCCAGCGAGAGGACCGTGCCGCCGCTGAGCGAGTCGTCGGTGTTGTGCGCTGCCTGCAGCGTCGTCGTCCACAGGTCGGAGATGCGGCCGCGATAGTCGGCGGCGACGAGCCTGGTGGTCAGGCGGTTGCGGAAGTCGGGCGACGGGTCCGGCTTGTAGTCCGGCGGCGGGTACTCGGCGCTGTCGTACTGCGCATTGAGCTTGCTTTCGCTGGCATTCAGCCCGATCCGATGGCCTTCCATCGGCGTGAAGCCCAGCCGCACGCTGCCGCTGGAGCGCTTGAAGCCGTCATTGTCGGGGTTGTAGTTGCCGAACTGGTCGTTGGGCCGGATGGCCGACACGCCGCGGCTCCTCTCGTGCGCGACGCTCGCCGCGTAGTCGAAGGCGCCCTGCGAGCCGCTGACGGCCAGGCTGCCCTCGGCCGAGCCGTAGCTGCCGACCGCAGCCGCGCCGCTGACCTGTAGCGGGCCCTGGCCGCGGCGCGTGAAGATCTGGATCACGCCGCCCGCACCGTAGAGGCTGGATGCCGGGCCGCGCAGCACCTCGATGCGATCCACCTGGGCCAGGCTCATCGACTCGAACTCGGCCTGGCCCAGCGTCGCCGAGCCGACACGCACGCCGTCGACCAGCACGAGGGTGCTGCTGGTACCCGTGCCGCGCAGGAAATAGCCCGAGCTCTGGCCGGGGCCGCCGTTGCGCAGGATCTGCAGCCCGCCGAAGCGGCGCAGCGCCTCTTCCACGGTGTCGACGCCGCTGTCGCGCAGCGTGTCGCTGTCGACGAGCACGATGTCGGCCACGCTGCGACGCAGGGGCTGGGCTTCGCGGGTACCGGTCACGACGACCGGTTCGAGGTTGCTCTGGGCGTGGGCGGATGCCGCCAGGGCCAGGGTGGACAGGGCGAAAAGGGAAAGCACGGGCCGGCGGGCCGCGAGGAAGGAACGGGACATGGGAGTTGACGCGAACTGTTCACTCAGCCGCCCTGACCCCCGCAGCGCAGCTGAAAACGGCCGCCCGCTTGTGCGAGGCGACCCCGTCGTTGGCCGGTATCCGGGCTGGTGGCACTGCATTCAAGACCTTCCCAGCTGTGAAGCCAGTGGCCGTGGATAGAACGCTGAGGCGCGAGGGCCTCGTCCACTTACCGTTGCGGGGACAGCTCAGGTTAGGCAGAGCACCTCCAGACCAGCCCTCGCGCGCAGCACATCCCCGACTGGGGCGATCTGCTGCGTTGCAAATCCTCGCCATAGCAGGCTATGGCTGCGATTTGCGCCTTGCAGCTCATCCCCAATCGGGGCGCGCTGCATCGCTCGGACTGATCTGGAGGCGCTCACCGCGTGGCGGTCTGCCCTCCTGATTCCCGTTGAACTGCAGCCGGCTTGAGGCCGGGCGCGAGCACCAACGGCGCGGATTCTATCGGGCCGAGCTGGCCGCGGGCTTCGGCTTGTGCGGCCGGGCGAGCTTGGGCGGCTTGAGATGCACGACCCGGGGCGCGCTGGCGGCCTGGGCCGGCGGCGGCAGCGTCTGCAGGCCCACGGCCTGGCTGCGCTGGTGGCGGGCCTCGGCCTCGCTGGCGCGGCGCGCGCTGGCCAGGGCCGCGGCCTGCCTGGCGTCGGCCAGGTGGCGCTCGCGTGCGGCGCGGCTGTCGGCGGCGCTGGGCTCGTCGTAGCGGATGGCGCCGCTGGCGGCCGGGCCGCCCGGGCAAGGCGAATCGCGCAGGTCGCGGCCGTCGGGGCCGCAGCGATAGACCTGGGCGTGGCGCACCTGGCTTTGCGCGAGGGTGGGCAGGGCGGTGATGGCGGCGAGGGCCAGCAGCAGCGTTTTCATGAGCCCGGGGTGTCGGCCGGCGGCTGCGGTTTGGGGGGCTTGGGGCGCGGCGGTTTGGCGTGAATCTTGGCTAGCGCCTTGTCCATCTCGCCGCGCAGCATCAGCTCGACGGCGGCGTAACTCTTCTCGATGCAGTCCTCCACGGCCTGGCGTTCGGCCAGCGGGGGCTTGCGCAGCACATAGCCGGCCACCTCAGCCTTGTGGCCCGGGTGGCCTATGCCCAGCCGCAGCCGCCAGAAGTCGCCGCTGCCGAGCTGGGCCTGCATGTCCTTCAGGCCGTTGTGGCCGCCGTTGCCGCCGCCCTTCTTGAACTTCATCTCGCCGGCCGGCAGGTCCAGCTCGTCGTGGATGGCGAGGATCTCGTCGGGCGCGATCTTGAAGAAGCGCGCCAGCGCCGCGACGGATTTGCCCGAGAGGTTCATATAGGTCATGGGCTGCAGCAGCCAGATCGGGCCGCTGGCCCCCGGCGCATGGTTCACGCGCGCGACGAGGCCGTGATAGGCCTTGTCCGGCGCGAGCATGACTTTCAGCCCCCTCGCCAGGCCGTCTATCCACCAGAAACCGGCGTTGTGGCGCGTGTCTTCGTACTCCGGGCCCGGGTTGCCCAGGCCGACCATCAGCTTGATCATGCGGGCATCTTAGTTTTGGTCGGGCCAGCAATGCTCTAGCTACATTCGGCCCGGACACTAGCCCCCTCATCAGGAGTGGACCCGAATGCAGAAGAAGAATTCCAGTCGCAGCTCGACCGGCGCCGTGCGGCCCTGGTTGTTGGCCGGAGTGGCCGTGGCCGGTGTTGCCTTGGGCGGCTGGTGGTGGAAGGGGCATGGCGGCGCGGGCGCTGAAGGCCCGGCATCGGCGGCGTCGGCCGCGGGCGGCCCCGGTGGCGGTGCGCGCGGTGGCCGCTTCCCCGGCGCCAACCGGCCGCAGCCGGTGTCGGTCGCGGCCGTGCAGCGGCGTGACGTGGCCGTGGCGGTGGAGGCCATCGGCAGCATCGCCTCGGCCAACACGGCCGTCGTGCGCGCCAAGGTCGGCGGCGAGCTCAAGGCCATCTACTTCAAGGAAGGCCAGGCCGTGAAGGCCGGTCAGGCGCTGGCGCTGATCGACCCGCGGCCCTTCGAGATCGCGCGCGACCAGGCCCAGGCGGCCCTTGCTCGCGACCAGGCCCAGCTCGAGAACGCCCGCGCCGACCTAGCCCGCTACAAGGACCTCGTCGCCAAGGAGGCTGCGCCGCGCCAGCAGCTCGACACCCAGCAGGCCCTGGTGCATCAGCTCGAGGCCACGATCCTGTCCGACCAGGCGACGCTGGACAACGCCAGGCTGCAGCTCTCCTACACCCGCGTCACGGCGCCCATCTCCGGCCAGGCCGGCCTGAAGCAGGCCGACCTCGGCAACAACGTCGCGCCGACCGATGCCAACGGCCTGCTCAGCATCGCGCAGACGCAGCCGGCGGCCGTCGTCTTCGCCGTGCCCGACGCGCGCCTGGCGCGCATCCGCCAGCAGCTCGGCGCCAACCTGCCGCTGCCCGTGCAGGCCTGGGACCGCGAGCACAGGCAGATGCTGGCTTCGGGGCGCGTCGCCAGCACCGACAACGCCATCGACGCCAACACCGGCACGATCAAGGTCAAGGCGCTATTCCCCAACCAGGACAACGCCCTCTTCCCCAACCAGTTCGTCAACGTGCGCCTGCAGCTGGACACGCTGAAGGACGTGCTCGTCGTGCCCACGGCCGCCGTGCAGCGCGGCGCACCGGGCACCTTCGTCTACGTCGTGGCCGACGGCCAGGTCGCGCTGCGCAAGGTGCAGGTGCTGGCGACCGATGGCGAATCGACCGGCGTGCAGGGCGAGCTGAAGGCCGGCGACCAGGTCGTCACCGACGGGGCCGACCGCCTGCGCGATGGCGGCAAGGCCGAGGTCATCAAGGCGCCGGCCGGCGGCGCAGGCGGTGCGGCGGGCCGCGGCGGCGATGCCTCCGGCCGCCCGCGCTGGATGGACCGCGTGCCGCCCGCGATGGTCGACAAGCTCAAGTCCATGAGCGAAGAGGACCGCCGCGCCTGGATCCAGCAGCACCGCGCCTCGGCGCCGCAGTGATGAACCCCTCACGCCTTTTCATCGAGCGGCCGGTCGCGACCTCGCTGCTGATGCTGGCCATCGTGCTGGCCGGCGCGCTGGCCTACCGGTTGCTGCCGGTCTCGGCCCTGCCCGAGGTGGACTACCCCACCATCCAGGTCACCACCCTCTACCCCGGCGCCAGCCCGGACGTGATGACCTCCTCGGTCACCGCGCCGCTGGAACGCCAGTTCGGCCAGATGCCGGGCCTGGGGCAGATGTCGTCCACCAGCTCGGGCGGCGCCTCGGTCATCACGCTGCGCTTCGACCTCAGCCTGTCCCTCGACGTGGCCGAGCAGGAGGTGCAGGCCGCCATCAACGCCGGCAGCAACCTGCTGCCCGCCGACCTGCCGATGCCGCCGGTCTACAGCAAGGTCAATCCGGCGGATGCGCCGGTGCTGACCATCGCCGTCAGCTCGACCACGCTGCCGGTGCCGCGCGTGCACGACCTCGTCGAGAGCCGGCTCGCGCAGAAGATCTCGCAGGTGCCGGGCGTCGGGCTGGTCGGCATCGCCGGCGGCCGGCGGCCGGCCGTGCGCATCCAGGCCAATCCCGGCGCGCTGGCCACGCTCGGCCTGTCCATCGACGACGTGCGCACGGCCATCTCGGGTGCCAACGTCAATCAATCGAAGGGCAGCTTCGACGGGCCGCTGCGCGCGTCCACGCTGGATGCCAACGACCAGCTGCGCAACGCCGCCGAGTACGCCAGCCTCGTCATCGCCTACAAGAACGGCAATGCCGTGCGGCTCAAGGATGTGGCCCAGTTGGTGGATGACGCCGAGAACCTGCGCCTGGCCGCCTGGGCCGGGCAGACGGGCAAGTCTTCCACGGCCGCCGTCATCCTGAACGTGCAGCGCCAGCCGGGCGCCAACGTCATCGAGACCGTGGACCGCGTGCGCGCCGTGCTGCCGCAGCTGCAGGCGGCGCTGCCGGCCTCCATCGACGTGCAGATTCTGTCGGACCGCACGACCACCATCCGCGCCTCGGTGCGCGACGTGCAGCACGAGCTGCTGTTCGCCGTCGTGCTGGTCATCGGCGTCATCTTCGTCTTCCTGCGCAGCCTGCCGGCCACCATCATCCCGGCCGTGGCGGTGCCGGTGTCGCTGGTGGGCACCTTCGGCGTGATGTACATGGCCGGGTTCTCGATCAACAACCTGACGCTGATGGCCTTGGTGATCTCCACGGGTTTCGTGGTGGACGACGCCATCGTGATGATCGAGAACATCGCGCGGCATATGGAAGAGGGCGGCGAAGGCGTGTCCGCGTTCGCCGCCGCGCTGACCGGCTCCAAGCAGATCGGCTTCACCATCATCTCGCTGACGGTCTCCCTGATCGCGGTGCTGATCCCGCTGCTCTTCATGGGCGACGTCGTCGGCCGGCTCTTCCACGAGTTCGCGATCACGCTGGCCGTGTCCATCCTGATCTCGGCCTTCGTGTCGCTGACGCTGACGCCGATGATGTGCGCCCGGCTGCTGCACCACGAGCACGACGAGGACCACGGCCGGCTGTGGGTTTTAGTCGGCAAGGCCTTCGACGACACCATCGCCGCCTACGGCCGCATGCTGAGCTGGGTGCTGGACCGCTCGGCTGCGACCCTGGTCGTCTTCATCGCGACGCTGATCCTGACCGGCGTGCTCTATCTGCTGGTGCCCAAGGGCTTCTTCCCGGTGCAGGACACGGGACAGATCCAGGGCATCACCGAGGCGGCCCAGTCCACCTCCTTCGCCGCGATGGCCGAGCACCAGCAGCGCGTTGCCGAGCGCGTGCTGCAGGACCCGGCCGTGGAGAGCGTCTCGTCCTTCATCGGCGTTGACGGCGGCAACACGACGCTGAACCAGGGCCGGCTGCAGATCGCGCTGAAGGCCAAGGAGGCCCGCGGCGAGAGCGCCGCCGAGGTGGCGCGGCGGCTGACCGACTCGGTCGCCGTCGAGCCCGGCATCGCCCTCTATCTGCAGCCCGTGCAGGACCTGACCATCGAGGACCGCGTCGCCAAGACGCAGTACCAGTTCACCCTCTCCTCGCCGGACTCGGCCGAATTGAGCCGCTCGACGACGGCGGTGCTGGAGCATCTGCGCGGCCTCAAGCAGATCGCCGACGTCGCCAGCGACCAGCAGGAGCAGGGCCTGCAGGCCTATGTCGACATCGACCGCGACGCCGCCGGGCGCCTGGGCGTGACGGTCGCGGCCATCGACAGCGCGCTGTACAGCGCCTTCGGCCAGCGCCTGATCTCGACCATCTTCACGCAGAGCAACCAGTACCGCGTCGTGCTGGAGGTGGCGCCCGGCCACCGCCAGGGCCTGGACGGGCTGCAGCGCCTCTACGTGCCCGGTGCGAACGGCACCCAGGTGCCGCTGAGCTCGGTGGCGCATTTCGCCGAGAGGCTGGCGCCGCTGGCCGTCAACCACGTGGCCCAGTTCCCGGCGGCGACCATTTCCTTCAACCTCGCGCCGGGGTCCTCGCTGGGCGAGGCGGTGAGCGCCATCAAGGCCGAGGTGGAGGCGCTGCAACTGCCGCTCAGCGTCGAGACCCACTTCGAGGGCGCGGCCCTGGCCTTCCAGTCCTCGCTGACCAGCACGCTGCTGCTGATCCTCGCGGCCATCGTGACGATGTACATCGTGCTGGGCGTGCTCTATGAGAGCACCATCCACCCGCTGACCATCCTGTCCACGCTGCCCTCGGCGGGCCTGGGCGCGCTGCTGGCGCTGCTGGCCTTCAGGCTGGACCTGGACATCATCGCCATCATCGGCATCGTGCTGTTGATCGGCATTGTGAAGAAGAACGCGATCATGATGATCGACTTCGCGCTCGAAGCCGAGCGCGACTTGGGGCTGAGCCCGCGCGAGGCCATCCACCAGGCCTGCCTGCTGCGCTTCCGGCCCATCCTGATGACGACGATGGCCGCCCTGCTCGGCGCACTGCCCTTGATGCTGGGCAGCGGCGTGGGCAGCGAGCTGCGCCATCCGCTGGGCGTCGTCATGGTGGGCGGCCTCATCGTCAGCCAGTTGCTGACGCTGTTCACGACGCCGGTCATCTACCTGGGCTTCAGCGCGCTGGCGGCGCGCCTGAAGCGCGGCGGCAAGACGGAAGGGGCCGTGGCGTGAACCTGTCGCGCGTCTTCATCGAGCGCCCGGTCGGCACGGCGCTGATTACCTGCGGCCTGGCGCTGGCCGGCGCGCTGTCCTATCTGCTGCTGCCGATCGCGCCGCTGCCCCAGGTCGAGTTCCCGACCATCTCCGTGCAGGCCTTGCTGCCCGGCGCCAGCCCCGACACGATGGCCGCCACGGTGGCCACGCCGCTGGAGCGCACGCTCGGCACCATTGCCGGCGTGAACGAGATCACCTCGTCCTCGTCGCTGGGCAGCACGCGCGTCACGCTGCAGTTCGACCTCAGCCGTGACATCGACGGCGCCGCGCGCGACGTGCAGGCCGGCATCAACGCGGCGCGGGCGCTGCTGCCCACCGGCATGCCCAGCAACCCGACCTACCGCAAGGTCAACCCGGCCGACGCGCCCATCATGATCGTGGCCCTGACGTCGGACACGCTGACGCGCGGCCAGATGTACGACGCCGCCTCCACCGTGCTCGCGCAGCGCCTGTCGCAGGTGGACGGCGTGGGCCAGGTCAATGTCGGCGGCGGCGCATTGCCGGCCGTGCGCATCGAGCTGGACCCGAACAAGCTGTCCTCCCAGGGCATCGCGCTGGAGCAGGTGAGGGCGGCCGTCGTCGGCACCAATGCCAACCGGCCCAAGGGCGCGCTGGAGACTGCGGACCGCTACTGGCAGATCGCCGCCAACGACCAGGCCCGCCGCGCCAGCGACTACGCCCCCCTGGTGCTGAGCTACCGCAACGGCGCCGCCGTGCGCCTGGGCGACGTGGCCGACATCCTCGACAGCGTGCAAGACGTGCGCAACGACGGCCTGGCCAACGGCAAGTCCGCCGTGCTGCTGATCCTGAACAAGGCCCCGGGCGCCAACATCATCAAGACCGTCGACACCGTGCGCGGCCTGCTGCCGCAGCTGCGCGCGTCGATCTCGCCGGCCATCAACGTCGACGTCGTGATGGACCGCACGACGACGATCCGCGGCAGCATCCACGAGGTGCAGCGCACGCTGGCCATCGCCTTCGGCCTGGTCGTTGTCGTCGTCTTCATCTTCCTGCGGCGATTCCGCGCGGCGCTACTGCCGGCGGTGGCCGTGCCGGTGTCGCTGGCCGGCACCTGCGGCTTCATGTATCTGCTGGGTTACAGCATCGACAACCTGTCGCTGATGGCGATGACGGTGGCGACCGGCTTCGTCGTCGACGACGCCATCGTCGTGCTCGAGAACATCTCCCGCCACATCGAGCGTGGCCTGACGCCGCGCGAGGCGGCGCTCAAGGGCGCGCGCGAGATCGGTTTCACGGTCGTCTCGATCTCGATCAGCCTGATCGCCGTCTTCATCCCCATCCTTGCGATGGGCGGCATCGTCGGGCGGCTGTTCCGCGAGTTCGCCGTCGTGCTGTCGGTGGCCATCCTCGTGTCCATGGTCGTGTCGCTGAGCACGACGCCGATGATGGCCGCGACGCTGCTGCGCCCGCATGCCGAGGCGCGCAGGCCCGGCCGCGTCGGCCGCGTGCTGGCGGCCTGGCAGCGCGGGCTGCTGCGCGGCTACCGGCGCTCGCTGCGCTGGACGCTGCGCCACCAGCCGCTGGCGCTGCTGGCGCTGGCGGGCGTCATCGCGCTGAACGTGTCGCTCTACATCAGCGTGCCCAAGGGTTTCTTCCCGCAGCAGGACACGGGGCTGATGTTCGGCGGCGTGCAGGCCGACCAGGCCAGCTCCTTCCAGTCCATGCAGCAGAAGCTGCGCGTCTTCCACGACATCGTGCGCAACGACCCGGCCGTGGCCAATGTGATGGGCTTCACCGGCGGTGGCCAGCGCAACAGCGCCAATATGTTCATCGCGCTGAAAGGCCGCGACCAGCGCAAGGAGAGCGTGGACGACGTGATGAACCGGCTGCGCGGCAAGCTGGCCAAGGTGCCCGGGGCCAACCTCTTCCTCGCGCCGGTGCAGGACATCCGCATCGGCGGCCGCCAGTCCAACGCCTCCTGGCAGTACACGCTGCAGGCCGACGACCTCGAGGACCTGCGCAGCTGGGAGCCGCGCATCCGCCGCGCGCTGACCGACGTGCCCCAGATCACCGACGTCAACACCGACCAGCAGGACAAGGGCCTGCAGACCTCGCTGGTCGTGGACCGCGACGCGCTCGCCCGCCTCGGGCTGACGATGAACGGCCTGGACAGCGTGCTCAACGACGCCTTCGGCCAGCGCCAGGTCGGCGTCATCTACAACCCGCTGAACCAGTACCGCGTCGTCATGGAGCTGGCGCCGCCGTGGCTCCAGAACCCGCAGACCCTGGACCGGCTGATGCTGACCAGCAGCGGCGGCCAGCAGGTGCCGCTGTCGGCGGTGGCGCGCGTGGAGACCACCGGCACGCCGCTGGCTGTCAACCACCAGAGCGGCACGCCGGCCAGCACCATCAGCTTCAACCTGGCGCCCAATGTGGCGCTGTCGGACGCGGTGGCCGCGGTCAACGACGCGGTGGCCCGCAGCGGCGCGCCGGTGTCGCTGCGCGGCAGCTTCCAGGGCACGGCCCAGGCCTTCCAGAGCTCGCTGAAGTCCCAGCCGCTGCTGATCCTCGCGGCCATCGTGACCATCTATCTGGTGCTGGGCATGCTCTACGAGAGCCTGATCCACCCGATCACCATCCTGTCGACGCTGCCCTCGGCCGGCGTCGGCGCGCTGCTGGCGCTGATGGCCTTCAAGACCGACTTCTCCATCATTGCGCTGATCGGCGTCATCCTGCTGATCGGCATCGTGAAGAAGAACGCCATCATGATGCTGGACTTCGCGCTGTCGGCCCGCCACGCGGCCGAGGCCCGCGGCAGCTGGCTGACGGCCGGCCCGGCCATCTACCGCGCGGCCTTGCTGCGGCTGCGCCCCATCCTGATGACGACGGTGGCCGCCGTCTTCGGTGCCGTGCCGCTGGCCCTGGGCCATGGCGAAGGCGCCGAGCTGCGCGTGCCGCTGGGCATCTCCATCGTCGGTGGCCTGCTGCTGAGCCAGCTGCTGACCCTCTACACCACGCCCGTCGTGTTCTGCTGCATGGACAGGCTCAGCCGCAAGCGCCGCATGGCCGCGCCGGTGGCCGTGCCCAACCTCCAGCCCGCGAACTGAAGCCATGCTGAAGACTGCCTTTGCTCCCCTGACCCTGGCCGTGCTGCTGGCCGGCTGCGCCGTGACCGCCCAGCAGCCGCCGGCCGAACCGGTGCCGCCTGCCTCCTTCAAGGGCTCGGCCGAATGGCAGCGCGTGCCGGCCGACGCGGCCGTGCCCGAGGCCTGGTGGACGATGTTCAAGGATCCCGTGCTCGACGGCCTGCAGGCCGATCTCGTCGTCGGCAACCAGAACCTCGCGGCCAGCCTGGCCCAGGTGGCTTCCGCACGGGCCGTGCTGACGGCCAGCGGCGCGGCGATCTGGCCGACGCTGTCCCTGGGCGGCGGCACGACGCGCTCGGCCAGCGAGAGCGCCGGCAAGCGTACGGTGTCGAACAGCGACTCGCTGACCGCCAACGCGGCCTGGGAGATCGACCTCTGGGGCAGGCTGTCCGAGGCCGTCAAGGTGGCCGGTGCCAACTACCGCGCCAGCCAGGCCGACCTGGCCGCACTGCGCCTGTCCGCCCAGGCCACGCTGACCCAGACCTATCTCGCGATGCGCACCGCCGAGGCCCAGCAGGCGCTGCTGGAGCGCACGGTCGCGGCCGACCAGAGGGTGCTGGAGCTGACCCAGACCCGCTATGCCAGCGGCGTCGTCGCTCAGACCGACGTGCTGCAGGCCCGCACCCAGCTGCGCAGCGCCCAGGCCCAGCTCAGCGAGATGCGCACGCAGCGCTCGCAGCTGGAGCATGCGCTCGCAACGCTGGTGGGCAAGCTGCCGGGGCAGTTCGAGCTGCTGCCGAGTGCCCACGTGCCCGAGCTGCCGCCCGTGCCGGCCTTGGTGCCGTCCACGCTGCTGGCCCAGCGGCCGGACCTGGCTGCGGCGCGCGCCCGCCAGGTGGCGGCCTATGCGCAGATCGGCGTGGCCGACGCCGCTTTCTTCCCGGCGGTGGACCTGTCGGCCAGCGGCGGTTACCGCGGCGCGTCCTGGTCGCATCTGGTGTCGGCGCCCAACTTGGTCTGGTCGCTCGGTGCGGCGGTGACAGCGCCGCTGTTCGACGGCGGCCAGCGTCGCCTGGCGAGCGACCAGGCGCGCGCCTCGGCCGACGTCGCGACGGCCAACTACCGCCAGGCCGTGCTGACGGCCTTCCAGGAGGTCGAGGACAACCTGGTGCAGCTGGCCGAGTCCGGCGCCGAACTCGCGCTGCAGCGCGACGCCTTCGAGGCCGCCGAGCGCAATCTCGACCTCGTGCTGGCACAGTACCGCGCCGGCACGGTCAGCTATCTCAATGTCAGCGCCGCCCAGACGGCCGCGCTGTCGGCCGAGGGCGGGCTGCTGACCTCGCGCAACCGCCAGCTCGCGGCGGCCAACCTGCTGCTGAAGAGCCTGGGCGGGAGGCTGCCGCAATAGCCGACAGCAAAGGTTTCGCTTCGACACAT
This sequence comes from Roseateles saccharophilus, assembly GCF_004342485.1. GTDB lineage: Bacteria > Pseudomonadota > Gammaproteobacteria > Burkholderiales > Burkholderiaceae_C > Pelomonas > Pelomonas saccharophila. Next base: position 23,020 of record NZ_SMBU01000017.1, on the reverse strand, counting down.
TTCGGATACTCACCGGCAAACCGGCCGGTGCAAGCTGCCGCTTCTCGGCGGGCCGTGGGCCTCCAACGTCGCGAGGAGCAGCAAATGAGACGAATCATCCCTGTGCTGGCGGCATCGCTGGCCTGCGCCTTCTGGCTGGCATCCTGCGGCGGCGGAGGCGGCTCGGCCGCACCCGCGACGCCCAGCAGCTCCAACGGCCCGGCGGCTTCGACGCTGTCGGCCTCGTCCGGCGAGATCACCGCCTTCGGCAGCGTCTTCGTCAACGGCCACGAGTTCTCGACCCAGGGCGCCAAGCTCGTCGACAACGACACCGGTGAAACGCTGGCCGACGCTTCGGCCCTCGAGGTGGGCATGAGCGTGGACGTGAAGCCGATGTCGGCCACCGCGCTCGACGCCGCCGCGCCGCAGGCCGCCGAGATCCGCCTGCACCCGCTGGCCCGCGGCTATGTGGACGCGGCCACCTCCACGGCCAGCACGCTGACCGTGATGGGCCAGACGGTGCAGCTCACTTCGGCCACCAACTTCTCCGACCGCCGCGCCTGCGTGACGGCGACGACCTCGCCCTGCACGCCGGTGTCCGGCCTGTCCGGCCTGAGCGTGACGAGCGCCGCCGCCGTCCCGGGCAGCTATGTGACGGTGCACGGCTTCCTGTTCTCCGCCGGCAGCGGCGGCGCCAACATCGTCGCGACGCTGGTGTCCGTGGGCGACGCGCCGACCGGCACGTCCCGCCCGGCCGCCTTCAAGGCCGAGGGCAGCGTGCTGTCGACCGGCACGAACAGCGTCACGATCGGCAGCCTCGCCGTGAGCCTGGCCCAGGCGACCTGCTGGGGTGCGGACGGCAAGACGAGCTGCGCCACGGCCTTCAGCACCGGTCAGGTCGTGTCCGTGTACTCCGCCACGGCGCCCGCGCTGCCGGCGACGAGCTTCAGCGCCAGCACGGCCGCCCTGCGCAGCCGCCTGCCGGTCGAGACGGTCGGCGCGACGGTCGAGGTGCAGGGCCGTGTGTCGAGCACCAGCGGCACCAGCTTCGTGCTGCGCGGCATCAGCGTCGACGGCGCCGCGCTGGCGGCCGCCGACCGGCCGGTGGTGGGCGACGACGTGCGCGTGACGGGCACCGTCGCGACCGGCGGCGCCATCACGGCCAGCGCGATCAAGCTGCTGCATGCGGCCATCAGCCGCTCGCTGACACTGGAGGGCGACTACAGCGCCGTCGCAGCCGGCACGAGCGCGAACACCTGGGTCGTCACCCTGATGGGGCAGAGCATCACCGTCGACGCATCGACGCGGCTTTCAGACCGCACGAGCTGGACGACGAACTTCAACATCACGACCTTCCAGAGCGTGCTGTCGGCGGCCTCCAGCAAGCACCTGGTCGTCAGCGCGGCGGCCGACGCCAGCGGGATGCTCACCGCGACCAACCTGCGCCTGATGCCGGCATCGACCCGCGCCGGGCTGCAGGGCATCGTCGACGCGACCCCGGCGCCGGTGACGGGCACGGGCGCGACCGCGCCGACGACGTTCTCCGTGCATGGCATCGCCGTCTCGGCGGATCCGGCGACCTTCGCCAGCCTGTCGGACGACGATGACTGGCGGCTGGCCACCAAGACGACCACGGTCGTGGCGGGTGACCTGGTGCTCGTGCGCGGCAGCTTCGTGAACGGCCAACTCGTCGTGGCGGTGCCGGCCGGCCACACCGGGCCGACGATGAGCGACTTCGTCGTGGACCTGGGACCGCCGCGCGCTGGCGACGACCATTGCGATTTCTGAGAATGCTTCCGCAATGAAAAAGGGCTCCCGTGGGGAGCCCTTTGCTTTGGCTGGAAGCCGGCGAGAAGAAATTACTTCTTGCCCTTCTTGCCCTTCTTGTCGTCGGCGGCCGGAGCGGCGGCGACGACGATTTCCTCAGCCACGGGCTCGACCGGCGTCGCGATGACGGGGTTGGGCTTGCCGTGGGTGACGACCTTGATGCCTTCCGGCAGCTTGATGTCGTTGACGTGCAGCGAATGACCCTTGGTCAGGCCGGACAGGTCCACCTCGATGAACTCGGGCAGTTGCTGGGCCAGGCAGGTGATCAGCAGTTCGGTGACGACGTGGTTGACCGTGCAGTGGTCGGTCTTGACGGCCACCGAGGTCTCTTCGCCGACGAAGTGCAGGGGCACCTTCTTCGTGATCTTGGTCGTGGCATCCACGCGCTGGAAGTCGCAGTGCAGGACTTGCGGCTTGTAGGGGTGCATCTGGAAGTCACGCAGCAGCACCTGGGTCGTGGTGCCGTTCAGCTCCATGTCCAGCAGCGAGCTGTGGAAGGCTTCCTTCTTCAGGGCGTGGAACAGCGCGTTGTGATCGAGCTCGATCATGGCGGGCTCGCCGGCGCCGAAAACGATACCGGGCACCTTGCCGGCCACACGCAGGCGGCGGCTCGCTCCGGTCCCCTGCAGCTTGCGCTCAAAAGCGACGAACTTCATGGTTTATCTCCAAAAGAGAAACGGCGCCCGCGACCAGGCACCGCGCGAAAAAGCCGTCTTGCGACGACCGAGGATTCCGATCAGAAGTTGTTGTTCTGCTCGGAGAGATTGGGAGGGCCCCGCATGCGGGAGGGACCCTACTCGGACTGGTCAGAAATTGTTGTTCTGCTCCGAGAAAAGGGAGGTGACCGACTCGCCGTCGGAAATGCGGCGGATGGTCTCGGCGAACAGGAAGGCCACCGACAGCTGGCGGATCTTCTTGCAGGCCTTGGCCGCGTCGGTCAGCGGGATGGTGTTGGTGATGACGACCTCGTCCAGCGCCGAGCCCGAGATGCGCTCGATGGCCGGGCCCGACAGGATGGGGTGGGTGCAGTAGGCGAAGACGCTCTTGGCGCCGCGCGCCTTCAGCACCTCGGCCGCCTTCACGAGGGTGCCGGCGGTGTCGATCATGTCGTCCATGATGACGCAGTTGCGGCCGTCGATCTCGCCGATGACATGCATCACCTCGGACACATTGGCGGCCGGGCGGCGCTTGTCGATGATGGCCAGGTCGCAGCCCAGCTGCTTGGCCAGCGCGCGGGCGCGCACGACGCCGCCGACGTCGGGCGACACGACGACGAGATCCTTGTAGTTGCGGCTCTTCAGGTCCGACAGCAGCACGGGCGAGGCGTAGATGTTGTCGACCGGGATGTCGAAGAAGCCCTGGATCTGGTCGGCGTGCAGGTCCATCGTCAGCACGCGCTCGACGCCGACGGTTTCCAGCAGGTTGGCGACGACCTTGGCCGAGATGGGCACGCGGGTGGAGCGCGGGCGGCGGTCCTGGCGGGCATAGCCGAAGTAGGGGATCACGGCGGTGATGCGGCGGGCGCTGGCACGCTTGAGCGCGTCCACCATGATCAGCAGCTCCATCAGGTTCTCGTTCGTCGGAGCGCAGGTGGGCTGCACGACGAAGACGTCGCGGGCGCGCACGTTCTGCTGCACCTCGACGGTGACCTCACCGTCGGAGAAGCGGCCGACTACGGCCTTGCCCAGCTCGAGGCCGAGATGGGTGGCGATTTCCTGGGAAAGGACCGGGTTCGCGTTGCCGGTGAAGAGAACCGTATTGAGCAGCACTGGGAGCCTCTGGTGTCAGTGGCCCGCTGAAGCAGAGCCGGTTCAGCGAAAAGCAGAAATTTGGCAGGGGAGGAAGGACTCGAACCCTCGCATGTCGGAATCAAAATCCGATGCCTTGACCAACTTGGCGACTCCCCTACACAGGACACAGCAAAGCTGCTGCACCCTACAACTTTCTTCAGCCGGCCCAGCCCGCGAGCGGGTGTTGAGCCAGACTGCGGCAGATTCGACCGGTCCACCCTTCAGGCTGGGCCTGAAGCAATGTCGCCAGGGACTGGTCGTCCTTGCCATCTTTTCCATCTCCGGCGAGTACCGAGAACACGGCGGCACCCGAGCCCGTCATCCGGGCTTTGTCGAATCCAGCGAATGCTTTCGACAACAGGGCCAACGCGTCTCGCACTTCACTGCTGATCGATTCGGCTGCAGGCTGGAGGTCATTTCGACCAAAGCCTGTAATCAACTCGTCTGCAGTTCCTGCCAGGGCGGGAAAGCCCGCGACTATAGCCAAGTTTTCGGACCTTGCCAAGAGCGGGCTCGAAAAGATCTCTTTTGTCGCGAGCCCGGCCGGCCCCTTGAGCACGGCGAAGCGCTGCTCGGGCAGGCTGATCGGGTGCAGGATCTCGCCGATGCCTTCGACGAAGGCCGGGCCGCCGCCGAGGAAGAAGGGCACGTCGGCGCCCAGCTTCAGGCCGAGTTCGAGCAGGCGCGCCTGCGGCAGCCCGCAGCCCCACAGGCGGTTCAGCGCCAGCAGCGTGGTCGCTGCGTCCGACGAGCCGCCGCCCATGCCGGCGCCGGCGGGCAGGCGCTTCTCGAGGTGGATGTCGGCGCCCAGCGTGCAGCCGGCCTCCTGCTGCAGCAGCCGGGCGGCGCGCAGGCAGAGGTCGTCGGCGGGGAGATCGCCGCCGAGCACGTCGTGGCGCTGCAGGCGGCCGTCGCCGCGGCGCTCGACGTGCAGGGTGTCGGCCCAGTCGATGAGCACGAAGACGGACTGCAGCAGGTGGTAGCCGTCGGCACGCTTGCCGACGACATGCAGGAAGAGGTTGAGCTTGGCCGGCGCGGCCAGGTCATGGAGTGACTTCATCGCCTCCGTCCAGTTTGGCGCGCAGCGTCACTGTGGGTTCAGACAGGCGGGTCGCCACGAGGGCCGGCAGCCGCGGCTCGATGCGCCAGCCGAGCTGCTCGAAGCCGCCGGCCGTCTTCCGGTGCGGCGCCGCGGGCCAGGGCCGGGCCTGCAGCCAGTCGAACAGCGCGGCCACCGGCACGGCCTCGCCGAGCATCTCGCGGGTCAGCGCGTCGAGGTCGTCGAAGCGGCGCTCCTGGTCGGGCGTCTGCAGCAGCACGAGGCCGGGCTGCCAGCTGGCGCGCGCGACCAGGCCGCCCAGCGGCGCGCTCAGCTCCAGCCGGCCGGCCTCGGGGCCGCCGAAGAGCTCGAAGCTGGCTGCGCCGCCGGTGCCGCGGTTGTGCACGTCGCCGGCCACGGTCACGCTGATGCGGCCGCTCAGCCGCGCTTCGGTGGTGGCGGCGGGAGGCGTCTGGCGCAGTTGGGCGCAGCCCGTCAGCGCCAGCGCGAGCAGGAGGGTGGCCGCAAACCTCAAAGCTTGACCTTCAGCCGGCCCAGGGTCTCGCGCAGCGCCTCGTTGCGCGGGTCGCGCTGCGCGGCTTCCTGCCACACGCGGCGGGCTTCGTCCTGGGCGCCGCTGGCCCACAGCACCTCGCCGAGGTGGGCGGCGATCTCGGCGTCGGGCCGGCCGCTGTGGGCCTGGCGCAGCAGCTTGGCGGCCTCGGGCAGGTTGCCCAGGCGGAACTCGACCCAGCCAAGGCTGTCGACGATGACGGGCTCGCCCGGCGCGAGCTTGAGCGCGTGCTCGATCAGCTGCTTGGCCTCGGCCAGCCGCACATTGCGATCGGCCAGCGAATAGCCGAGGGCGTTGTAGGCATGGTGGTAGTCGGGCTTGAGCTCGATGACATGGCGCAGCAGCGCCTCCATCTCGTCGAACTGGCCGAGCTTCTCGGCCATCATGGCCTGCTCGTAGATCAGGTCGGTGTCGCCGGGGAAGCGCTCGGTGGCGGCCTTGAGCACGGCGAGCGCGGCGGCGTAGTCCGGCTGCTCGCGCAGCAGCTGAGCCTCGGCCAGCAGGCTGGCGCGGGCGTCCTGGTCGCTGGCGTCTGCGGCGGGCTGGAGCAGCTTGCGGCCTTCGGCCAGCTTGCCTTGGCGGGCGAGCAGGCTGGCGCGGCGGAAGTTGACGTCGAGGCCGGCGCCATCGACCTTGCGCAGCGCGGCCTCGGCGGCCTTCAGGTCGCCGCGCTGCTCGGCCGCCTGGGACAGCATCAGCCAGGCGCTCTGGCGGCCCTCCGCACGGGCGCGGATCTCGACATCGGTGCCGGCGGCCGGCGTGTCCAGGCGCTTGAGGCTCTCGCGCAGCGCGGCCTCGGCGGCGGGGATGTGCTTCTGGTCCAGCTCGATGGCGCCCAGGGCCAGCCAGGGCGCCGGGTTGTCGGGCGTCGACTCGGTCAGCAGGCGGAACTCGCGCGCCGCATCGACCGGGCGCTGGGCCTGGACCAGCGCGCGCCCGTAGGCCTGGCGCAGCCCGTGCTGGTCGGGCTTTTGCTGCAGGCGGGCGGTGATGAGTTCCTCGGCCTGGGGCTGGCTGGGCAGCAGGTCGATGGCGAGCTGCATCGCGTCGTCGCCGTCGGGCATGGCGGCGGCGAGCTCGCGCGTCAGGGTCAGGGCGCGCGCGGACTCGCCGGCGGCGAGGGCCAGCCTGGCCTCGGCGAACAGGGCGGCCGGCTTGAGCGCGCCGGCCTGGGCCTGCAGCACGGGGGCCAGGGCCGCGAGCACGGCCTTGGGATCGGGCGAGCGCTGGAACAGGCGGGGCAGGGCGGCGATCAGGCCGGGGCGCTGCACCTCGGGGGCGACGCGCAGCAGCGCAGTCAGCGGCTGCGGGATTTCGGCCGGCTTGTTCAGCAGGGCCAGCAGCTGCATGACGGTCTGGTGGGCATCCACCGAGTTCGGCTGCGCGTCGGCCCAGGCGCGAGCCGCCATCAGCGCCTGGTCGCCGGCGCGCGCCTGCAGTGCGATGTTGACGACGCGCTTGAACAGTTCCTCGTCGCCGGTGCGGCGCGCGGCATCCAGCAGCACCTGGAAGGCGACGCCGGGCTGGCCGCCGTTCAGCTCGAGTTCGCCGATCAGCAACTGGTAGAACAGCGGCGCGTCCATTGCCGAGTTGAGCGGCGGACTTGCGGGCACGGCTGGAGCGGCGTCGGGTGTCTGGGCCTGGGCCTGCAGGGCGGCCAGCAGTACGGCGGCGCTAGCGGCGCGGCGGAAGGGAAGGGGCATTCGAACTCCGGCAAACAGGGTCTGATTATGATTTCCGTCCAATGCCCGAGTTACCTGAAGTCGAAGTCACGCGCCGCAGCTTTGCCGCCGCCATCCACGGGGCCCGGGTGACCGGCCTGCGTCTGGGAAAACCGCTGCGCTGGCCCATGGGCGTGGACCCTGAAACCCTGCTCGGTGCCCGCGTCGGCGCCGTGCAAAGGCGGGGTAAATATTTGTGGCTTCCGCTCGCTGAGGCAGGTGGATTGCTGATGCACCTGGGCATGTCGGGCTCGCTGGCCTTTTTGGACACGACGCCCGCCCCCGGCGCGCACGACCATTTCGACCTGCACACCGACCGCGGCCTGCTCCGCCTGACCGACCCGCGCCGCTTCGGCGCCGTCGTCTGGGCAGCGGCGCTGGATGCCGAGCCGGTGGCGACGCTGCTCGGCGGCCTGGGCCTGGAGCCCTTCGACGAACGCTTCGACGGCGCCCACCTGCACGCGGCGCTCAGCGGCCGGCGCGTGTCCATCAAGCAGGCCCTGCTGGCTGGCGACATCGTCGTCGGCGCGGGCAACATCTACGCCTGCGAGGCCCTCTTCATGGCCGGCGTCGACCCGCGCCTGCCCGCGGGCAAGCTCAGCCGGCCGCGCGCCGACAAGCTGGCGCTGGCCGTCCGCACGGTGCTGGGCCAGGCGCTAGAAGCCGGCGGCACCACGCTGCGCGACTTCCGCGACGCCCATGGCGTGGCCGGCAGTTTCCAAATGCAGGCCCAGGTCTATGGCCGCGAGGGCGAGCCGTGCCGGCGTTGCGGCACGGCCATCCGGCGCATCGTGCAGGGGCAGCGTTCGACCTTTTTCTGCCCGTCATGCCAGAAGCGTTGATCGCCGATTTCGGCAAGACGGTGGTCGCCTGGCAACGCCGCCACGGCCGCAACACGCTGCCGTGGCAGAACACGCGCGACCCCTATCGCGTCTGGCTGTCCGAGGTCATGCTGCAGCAGACCCAGGTCACGACCGTGCTGGGCTACTACGAGCGCTTCCTCGAGCGCTGGCCGCGCGTCACCGACCTGGCCGCGGCCACGCTGGACGAGGTGCTCGCACAGTGGGCGGGCCTGGGCTACTACAGCCGTGCGCGCAATCTGCATTCCTGTGCGCGGGCCGTGGCCGAGCTGCACGGCGGCGAGTTCCCGCCCACGGCGGCCGGCCTGCAGACGCTGCCGGGCATAGGCCGCTCCACCGCCGCGGCCATCGCGGCCTTCTGCTTCGGCGAGCGCGTGGCCATCCTCGACGGCAATGTGAAGCGCGTGCTCGGCCGCGTGCTGGCCTTCGACGGCGACCTCGCCAGCAGCGCGGCCGAGAAGACGCTCTGGGCCCATGCCACCGAGCTGCTGCCTGAGCGGGACGTCGACCGCTACACCCAGGGCCTGATGGACCTGGGTGCCACCGTCTGCACGGCGCGCTCGCCCGACTGCGCGCGCTGCCCCGTGCAGCCGCTGTGCCGCGCCCAGCAGGCCGGCGACCCGACGCGCTGGCCCGTCAAGACGAAGAAGCTCAGGCGCGGCCGGCGCGAGAACTGGTGGCTGTGGGTCGAGGGCCCCGGGGGCCAGGTCTTGCTGCAGCAGCGGCCCGCCACTGGCGTCTGGGCCGGGCTGTGGACACTGCCGATGTTCGACGACGAGGCGGGCGCGCGCGCGGCACTGCCGGATGCGTGCCTGGAGACGCTGCCGCGCATCGAGCATGCGCTGACCCACTTCGACTGGGTGCTGCACACGCTGCGCGCCCGGGCACCCGAGGGTATGACGCATGGCGGTACCTGGGTCGCCCGGGAGAAACTCGCGAGTTACGCGCTTCCCGCGCCGCTGAAGAAACTGATCGACGAAAGCTGAGAGAGAGAGCCGAGCCATGCAAGCCCAAATCAAGAGTGGCATCGAATACGCGCTGATCACCCTGCTCGTGGGTGGGCTGTGCCTGTGGCAGCTCGTCAGCGGCGCCCAGGAGGCCGAGCCCCCGGTGGGCCGCCTCGTCATCATGGCCCTGGGCCTGGTCGTGGCCGGCGCGATGCACTGCGTCTTCATGATGCAGCTGGTGCGGCGCACGGGGCGCAGCTTCTGGCCCTGGTTCGTCGCCGTGGTCATCTTCATGCCGGTGGGCACGGCCGTGCTGCTGGCGCTGCTGCTCAGCGAGACCGACGCAGCGCAAAGCTGACAGGACGCGGACAGCGCCCCGCCTGCGCATTGCCTGCCCGTGGCTAAACGGGCAAAGTCCCCGGCACAACGATGAAGAGGGGACAGCCTTGGACACCCTGAAGAATCTGCGCGTCGGGACGCGCCTCGGCCTGGCTTTCGCACTGCTGCTGGCCCTGTTGCTGGCGATGGCCGGCGTCGGCGCGATGCTGGCGAAGTCGATCAACAGCCACGCGATGTTCTACCCGGAGAGCGTCCTGCCCTCGCTGCGCGTCATCCACCGGATCCACGTCGACCTGTCGGACTCGCGCCGGCTCGAGCAGCAGTACATCCTGACCGACGACGACAAGGAGAAGAAGTCGCTTGCCGAGCGCATCGCCAAGGCGCGCTCCAACCTCGCGCAGCGCGTCAAGGACTACGACCTGCTGATAGGCGATGACCAGGACGGGGCGTTGCTGAAGCAGGTGGCCGCCGGTGCGGCGGCTTATTTCGCGGTACAGGACAAGGTGATCAAGGCCTCGGATGAAGGCCTTGCGGACCCGACCCAGGCCACGGCGGCGCGCGACCTGACCTTCGGCCCGGCGCGTGCGGCCTTTGCGCCGGTGCGCGACAACGTCGAGAAATGGTGGGACCACAACGAGAAGCTCGCCGGCGCTGCCACCGACGCCGCATCGGCCGCCTATGGTCGGGTACTGTGGATCTTTGCGAGCGCCTCGCTGGCGGCCCTGCTCGTCGGGGCCGGTGCGGCACTGCTCATCACGCGCTCGATCACGGGGCCGGTGGTCAAGGCTTCGGAGGCGGTGCGTGCCGTGGCCTCCGGCGACCTGACGGTGCGCCTGCACGCCGACTCGCGCGACGAGCTCGGCCAGCTGCTGGGCAATCTGGACGAGATGACGCAGAGCCTTGCCCGCATGGTGTCGGGCGTGCGCCAGGGCTGCGACCAGATCAATGTCGCGGCGGCCGAGATCGCCCAGGGCAATGCCGACCTGTCGGCGCGCACCGAAAGCCAGGCCTCCAGCCTGCAGCAGACGGCGGCGTCGGTGGAGGAGATGGCCGCGCAGATCCGGGCCAATGCCGACAACGCCCGCCAGGCCGACCAGCTCGCCAACCATGCTTCCGAGGTGGCCGGCGCCGGCGGCACGGCCGTTGGCGAGGTGGTCACGACGATGGACGCGATCTCGGCCTCCAGCCGCAAGATCTCCGACATCATCGGCACCATCGACGGCATTGCCTTTCAGACCAATATCCTGGCGCTGAACGCGGCCGTCGAGGCGGCGCGGGCCGGCGAGCAGGGGCGCGGCTTCGCCGTCGTGGCCGGCGAGGTGAGGCTGCTGGCGCAGCGCAGCGCCGAGGCGGCCAAGGAGATCAAGAGCCTGATCGGCGACAGCGTCGGCAAGGTCGAGAGCGGCAGCGCCCAGGTGCTGTCGGCGCGCGAGACCATCGGCCAGATGGTCAACGAGGTGCGCAAGGTGACCGACCTGGTCGGCGAGATCACCGTGTCCAGCCGCGAGCAGAGCGAGGGCGTGACCCAGATCAACCAGGCCGTCAGCCAGCTCGACCAGGCCACGCAGCAGAACGCCGCCCTCGTCGAACAGACCGCCGCCGCGGCCGAGAGCATGCGGCAGCAGACCACCCGGCTGACCGAGGCGGTGGCGGTCTTCCGCGTCGATGCGGGCTCGGCCGCCGGTATGCGTGGCGCCGCGCCCAAGCCTGCCGCGCCGCGGCCGGTGGCATCGCCCAGGCCTGCGGCCGCCAGCAAGCCGCTGGCCTCACCCAAGCCGGCGGTGGCGAAGCCAGTGGCCAAGGCCGCGCCGGCGCCACGCGCACCTCTGCCCGCGCCGGCCGCGCCGCTGCCGGCCCCCAAGGTTGCCGCCGCGCCCAGCGAGGCCGAGGGCGACTGGGAGACCTTTTAGAACAGGCCGGCCAGGCGCTGCACGGCGGCCTCGGACTGGGCCCGGTCGGGCCGCAGGTCGTCGTTGCCGAAATCATCCTCGCCCATGGCCGCGACAAGCAGGCCGTCGCGGCGCGGCAGGACGACGAGGTTGTGGGCGCGGTAGATCAGCGCATAGTCCACTTCGGGCTGCGGGATCAGCCGCGCCGTCTGGCCGCGCACCGGCGTGAGGCTGTTGTCGCCCAGCAGCTTGCGGGCACCGTCGCCGGCGCAGTTGACGACCAGTCGCTCCGGCAGGCGGGCAAAGTCCCTCGGGCTCAACAGTTCGCGCTGCACGATCTCGCCGCCGTCGCGTGCGAAGTCGTCCAGCAGCAGGCGCTGGTAGGCCGGGATGTTGAAGACCAGCTGCGTGAACCGGCGCACATGGGGCTTGGCGAAGGGGTGCTCGCCCGCGGCCAGCGCCGCGCCGCGCGGGCGCAGGTCGGCGATGCGCGAGGCGATGTCGGGGTAGTCCGGCTCGCCCGCGTGGCGGGGCAAGGGCGTGTCGAAGCCCTCGTCGGCGACGACGTAGCCGTCATGCCATTCCACCGGCCCCGAGGGCAGGCCGAGATAGCTCTGGTGCATCTTGAACGACGCCCGCGCCATCGCCTCCCAGCCGGCCGACCAGACCTCGCTGGCGTGCTCGCTGGTGACGATGCGCGAGTCCGGCGTCCACAGCCCGGTCGCGGCCGAGGAGTGCACGCGGGGCGGGCGGTCCTTGGCATAGAGGCGCACCTTGTAGCCGGCCTGCTGGGCGGTGCGCGCCGTGGTCAGGCCGATGGCGCCGCAGCCGATGACGGCGATGCGCTGGCCGGGCTGCGCGCCGCTGGCCTGGACCAGGGCCAACGCACGCTGGGCCGAGCCCCAGGACAGCGACCAGCCGCTGCCGCCGTGGCCGTAGTGGTGCACCACGGTTTTGCCGTGCAGGCGCTGCGCCTCGATGCGCGGCCCCTGCGCGCGGAAGGGGCGGATGCCGACGGCAATGTCGATGATGCGGTCGATGTCGGCGCGCATCCGCGCGGGCGCGCGCGGCGGGGCGAAGTCCAGGGCATGGCCGGGCCGGGCAGCGCACAGGGCGCCGCCCGCCACGAGCAGCTGGCGTCTTTGCATGGGAGGCTCCGTTTCAGTTTTCCATGGTGCTGTGCGCCACCCGCAGCTGATGAAGCCGAGGTATTTCGGGCCGAGCGCCGGGCCTGCCAATGGCCAGAGGCCATCGGCCTTGCGTAGGCACAAGCAGTCCGCAGGGACTGCCTGTGTCCGACTCCAGTTCCCAAGCCGGCCCGCGCTGGCGATGTGCTCGCGGCTCGATGCCGCGAGCATCGCCGTCCCCCCGGGGGCTGAGCCCGGACACGTTGAGCCCAGTGGGCTCGACGTGCCTGGCGAAGAGCTGCGGCATTGTCCGCAGCGCGGTCTGCAAGACCGACCAGGCTCGCCCGCGTTCAGCGCGGCGAGATTGGGCGAGGGGCAGTTGATCTCAGGCGGGCTGGCGAGCCAGGCTCTTGCGGATCAGCGCCGCGTCGCGCAGGCGCTGGGCCGAGCCGTCGGCATCCAGCAGCACGACGGTGACCGGGCGCTTGCCGTTCATCATGCGCATCGCCAGGCAGCGGCCGGCCTCCTCGGTGTAGCCGGTCTTGGAGAGCAGGATGTTCCAACCCTTGGCGCCTACCAGGCGGTTGGTGTTGTGCAGCTCGCGGCTGCGGCCGTCGACCGGCACGGTGGTCTTCTTGACGCTGGTGATGCGCTCGATCTCGCCGTAGTGCGCCGCGGCGGCGGTGATGGCGGCCATCTCGGTGGCCGTCGAGGTGTTGGCCGGCGACAGGCCGGTCGGGTCGGTGATGGACGTGCGGCTCAGGCCCAGCGCGCGGATCTTGGCGTGCATGGCCTTCTCGAAGCCGGCGTCGCCGCCGGGGAAGGTGCGGGCCAGCGCGAAGGCGGCGCGGTTCTCGGACTCCATCAGCGCCATCTCCAGCGCGGCCTGGCGGCTCATCTGCGTGCCGACGCGCACCCGTGAGCGGCTGTGCTTGAGGGTGTCGACATCGTCGTTGGTGATGCGCAGCTTCTCGTTCGGGTCCAGCCTGGCGTCCAGCACGACCATGGCCGTCAGCAGCTTGGTGAGCGAGGCGATGGGCACGACGGCGTCGGCGTCGCGGGCCATCAGCACCTTGCCCGTCGCGTCGTCGATGACGACCACATGCTTGGCATTGACCGGCAGGCGCAGTTGCGGGGCCTGCTGTGCCTCGGCGGGCGTGGCGGGTACCGCGGCCTGGGCCTGCGCGGCGGGCGCCGGCGTGTCGGGCGCGCTGCGGCTCTTGGCCTGCACGACGAAGCTGGTCGCCGCGATCAGCAGGGCCGGCAGCGCCAGCTTCCAGCCGGTGGCCTGGGGCCGGGGCGCCAGCAGGCGCTCGACACGGCGCAGCAGCTCGCCGCCACGCGCCGCCAGTGCGACCGTGGGCAGCGGCCGGGGCTGCAATTCGCTGAGTGCATGCAGGGCCTGGGCCATGCGGCGCGAGTCGCCCAGCAGCTCGGCCGAGATCTGGTCCGCCACCAGCTCGCGCTCGGCGCGCATGCGGGCCGACAGCCACCACACCACCGGGTGGAAGAACAGCAGGGCCTCGACGACGCTTTGCAGCAGGTTGGCGAGGTAGTCCCAGCGCCGCACATGGGCCAGTTCGTGGGCCAGCAGGGCTTCGAGCAGGCCGACCGGCAGGCGGCTCAGCAGCGCGGCGGGCAGCAGCACGCAAGGCCTGAGCATGCCGAGCGCGATCGGGCCGTCCAGCTCGGGCAGCAGGCGCAGCGTCACCTTGCGGCGCAGGCCGAGGCCGCGGGCCAGGCCGTCCAGCCGCTCCTGCCATTCGGCGGGTGCGGCGGTGCTGCGGCGGCGTGCGCGTGCCACCCAGGCCAGGCCCAGGCCCAGGCGGCCGAGCATCAGTGCCGTGCCCAGCGCCCAGGCGGTGACGAGGGCCGGCATCTGCTCGGCCAGTGGCTCCAGCTCGGTCGTGAAATCGCCCTCGGTGGGTGTGGCCAGGTCCAGGCACTGTGCCAGCGGCAGGCCCAAGCAAAGCAGCAGGCTCAGCGCACTGACCGCGTAGCGCCAGCGGGCCGGCGCGCCACGCAGCAGCGTCAGCAGCAGCAGGGCCACGCCGCCGACGATGGCGCCCTGCCAGACGAAGTTCAACAGGGCCCAGCCCCAGGCATTCATTGCGATGTCGAGGCTCATGGCTGCTCTCCGTTCTTCGCCAGCAGCTGGCGGATTTTAGCGCGCTCCTTGGCGCTGACGTGGTTCTTCAGGGCCGCCAGCACCAGGGCCTTGCCCGAGCCCGCGAAGGCCTTGGCGATGAAGTCCTTGACGAGGGACTGCTGCAGCTTGTCCTGGGCCTGCACCGGTGCATAGCGCTGCGGGCGCAGGCTCTCGTCACGGTCGAGCAGGCCCTTGCCGTGCATCACCTGCAGCTGGCGCAGCACGGTGGCATAGGTGGCGTCGGGGCGCCCGGGCAGCAGGGCCTCGTGCACGGTCTTGGCATCGGCAGGGCCGAGGCGCCAGAGCACCTGCAGCAGGTCCAGCTCGGCAGCGGTGGGCCGCGCCGTGAAGGCGGTTCTTGCGTTCATGCTGTTCAGCATAAGCGTTCTAGAACCATTGGTCTAGAACTTTTCTTCTATCTTGCGTCGAGCTCGCGGTGACGCTTGAGCACATGGCCGTGGTGGCTGAACTGGCGCACCAGCATCTCGACGAGGTAGACCGAGCGGTGCTGGCCACCGGTGCAGCCTATGGCCACGGTCAGATAGCTGCGCTGGTCGGCCGCGAAGTTGGGCAACCAACGAGACAGGAAACCGGCGATCTGGCCCATCATCAGCCCGACCTCGGGCTGGGCCGCGAGGTAGGCCGCCACGGGCGCGTCGCGGCCGGTGAGCGGGCGCAGCTCGCGGTCGTAGTAGGGGTTGGGCAGCACGCGCACGTCGAAGACGAAGTCGGCATCGCTGGGCACGCCGTGCTTGAAGGCGAAGCTCTCGAACACCAGCGTCAGCTTGCTGCCGGCATTGGGGCCGACGAGGTCGGCCAGCCAGGCGCGCAGCTGGGCAGGGCGCAGCTGGCTGGTGTCGATGACGGTGGACTCGGCCTTCAGCCCGCCCAGCAGCTCGCGTTCCAGCTGGATGGCCTCCAGCAGCACGCGGTGGCCGTCCTCGGCGCCGGCCTCCAGGCTGCCGAAGCTGGTGTCGCGGTCCATGCGCAGCGGGTGGGGGCGGCGGGTCTCGGAGAAGCGGCGCACCAGCGCGTCGTTGTTCGCGTCCAGGAAGATGGAGCGCACGGCCACGCCCTGGCCGCGCAGGTCCTTCAGCAACGGCAGCATCAGCGGCAGCGAGCCGGCGCTGCGCACGTCCACGGCGATGGCAACGCGGCGCTCGCCGCGCTGCTGCTCCAGGCTCAGGAAGTCCAGCAGCAGCTCGGCGGGCAGGTTGTCGACGCAGAAATAGCCGGCATCCTCCAGCGCGTGCATGGCCACGGACTTGCCGCCGCCGGACATGCCGGTCAGCAGCACGACGTCGCCCTGCAGTTCATGCTCCACGGTCATTGGTGCACCCTTCGGCCTACGGCCTTGCCCGGCCGACGGCGCGGCCAGGCGTTCGCCAGGCACGGGATGCCCACTGGGCATCCCGTGTCCGGGCTCACTCCCGCCAAGCGGGAGCGAGCTTGCTTGGGGCGGTCCGGCGCTGCGCTCACGATCTGGCCTTCTTCGGCTTGCTCGTCGTGGCAGACGCGGCCAGCATCTCCTCGGCATGGGCGAGGCTGGTGGAGGACAGGTGCTCGCCGCCCAGCATGCGGGCGATCTCGGCCACGCGGGCCTCGCCGGCCACGGGTGAGACGCTGCTGGCCGTGGCGCCACCGGCCGAGCTCTTGGCGACGACGAGGTGGCGGTCCGCGCAGGCGGCGACCTGGGGCAGGTGGGTGACGGCCATGACCTGGCGTTCACGTCCCAGCTGCTTCATCAGCCGGCCCACGGTCTCGGCCACGGCGCCGCCGATGCCGACATCGATCTCGTCGAAGATCAGCGTGCCGGGCGACTGGGCCGATGCGGCCTGGCTGCTCGTCACGGCGATGGCCAGCGCGATGCGCGACAGCTCGCCGCCCGAGGCCACCTTGGCCAGCGGCCGCGGCGTGCTGCCGGCGTGGCCGGCGACGAGGAACTCGGCGGACTCGGCTCCGTAGCTTTGCGGCCCGTCGGCCGGCTGCAGCGCGATGTCGAAGCGGCCGCCGGCCATGCCGAGCTGCTGCATCGCGGCCGTGACGGCCGCGGCCAGCTGCGGCGCGGCCTTCTTGCGGGCGCGGCTGGCGGCCTGCGCCTCGGCGTCGAAGGCCTGGCGCGTGGCGGCCAGCGCGGCTTCGAGCCGGGCCGGGTCGCTGGCGGCGTCCAGTGCCGCGAGTTCGGCCCGCCACTGCGCCAGCAGGGCCGGCAGATCCTGCGGTTGGCGGCGGTAGCGGCGCGCCAGCGTCATCCAGGCCGACACGCGCTCGTCCAGCTCGGCCAGGCGGTCGGGGTCGAGGTCGGTCTTGTGCAGATAGGTGGCCAGCGTGTGGCTGGCGTCCTGCAGCTGGGCCTGCGCGTCGCGCAGGGCCTGCACGGCGGGCAGCAGGCGGGCATCAAAGTCGAGCACGCGTTCGAGCAGGTCCAGCGCCTGCCCGGCCAGCGACTGGGCGCTGGGCTCGGCATCGTCCAGCGCGTTCAGCGCCGACTTGGCCGCGTCGATCAACGACTGGCCGTGCGACAGGCGCTCGTGCTCGGCGTTCAGCTCCGCCCACTCGCCTTCGGCCGGCGCGAGGCCGTCCAGCTCGCCGATCTGCCAGGCCAGGCGCTCGCGTTCGCGCTGAGCCTCGGCCTGCAGGCCGCGGGCCTTCTGCAGCGTATCGGCGGCCTGCTTCCAGGCCGCGTGGGCGCGGGCCAGCGGCGCGCTGTCGAGGCCGGCGAAACCGTCCAGCAGCTCGCGCACGGCGGCCGGGCGGGTCAGGCCCTGCCAGGCATGCTGGCCGTGGATGTCCAGCAGATGGTCGGCCAGCTCGCGCAGCTGGGTCAGCGTGGCGGCGCCGCCGTTGATCCAGGCCCGGCTTTTTCCGGCGGCGTCGATGACGCGGCGCAGCAGCAGCGCGTCGTCGGGCTCGAAGCCCGCCTCGTCCAGCCAGCCGCGCAGATGGGCCGGCGTGTCGAACTCGGCGCAGATCTCGGCCCGGGCCGCGCCCTCGCGCACGACGCCGGCGTCGCCGCGGCCGCCCAGGGCCAGCTGCAGCGCATCGATGAGGATGGACTTGCCGGCGCCGGTCTCGCCGGTCAGCACTGCAAAGCCGGCCTCGAAATCGAGTTCGAGGACCGGGACGATGACGAAGTCCTTGAGGCTGAGGTGCCGCAGCATGGTCTACAAAGGATCAGAGGTACCAGCGGAGCTTGCGACGCAGCGTCGCGTAATAGCTCCAGCCCTTGGGGTGCAGGAAGCGCACCTGGTGCTGGCTGCGGCGCACGGTGATGGTGTCGCCGTGCAGCAGGCTGGCGAGGCTCTGCATGTCGAAGTTCACCGACGCGTCGCGGCCGGCGACGATCTCCATGCGCACCTCGCCGCTGTCGGGCAGCACGATGGGCCGGTTGGACAGGGTGTGCGGCGCGATGGGCACCAGCAGCCAGCCCGCGATGCTGGGGTGCAGCAGCGGCCCGCCGGCCGACAGCGCATAGGCGGTGGAGCCGGTGGGCGAGGCGACGATGAGGCCGTCGGCTCGCATATTGGCGACGAACTGCTCGCCGACCTCGATCTTCAGCTCCACCATGCCGGCCGTCGCGCCGCGGCTGACGACGACATCGTTGAGCGCCAGGCCCGTGAAGATGGCTTCGCCGTCGCGCAGCACGGCACCTTCCAGCATTGCGCGCGACTCGACCTCGTAGTCTCCGGCCAGCACCGGCGCCAGCGATTCGCGCCAGCGCTCGGTCGGGATGTCGGTGATGAAGCCCAGCCGCCCCTGGTTGATGCCCAGCAGCGGGATGCCATAGGGCGCCATCTCGCGGGCGAAGCCCAGCATCGTGCCGTCGCCGCCGACGACCACGGCCAGGTCGCAGACGCGGCCGAGCTCGTCATGGGACAGCGCGTCGTAGTCGGTTAGGCCGGTGTTCAGCGCGGTGTCGGAGTCCAGCGAGACATCCAGGCCCTGGCCGCACAAAAACTGGGCAATCTCCTGCAGCACCGGCTTGATGCCAGGCGCCTGATGCTTGCCCACGATGGCGACATGTCTGAAGCGCTTGGCCATGCGGCAAATTACACCACAGGGGTATCGCCTCTCCCAGGAGAAACGGGGGTGTTTCAGAGTCAGTCGGCGCCAGAGCTACTCGCTGCGCTCGGGCGGTCCGGCACGCAAGTTTTGATCAGTTGGTGCCAGAGCTACTCGCTCCGCTCGGGCGGTCTGGCACGCAAGACATAAGATTGCTCCATGCTCGACGAGCGATCCAAATCCCTGCTGAAAACCCTGGTCGAACGCTATATCGCCGACGGCCAGCCGGTGGGCTCGCGCACGCTGTCCAAGGCCTCGGGCCTGGAGCTCAGCCCCGCGACCATCCGCAATGTGATGGCCGACCTGGAAGAGCTCGGCCTCATCGCCAGCCCCCACACCAGCGCCGGCCGCATCCCGACGGCGCGCGGCTACCGCCTCTTCGTCGACACCATGCTGACGGCCCAGCCCAGCCTGGTCAGCGTCGATGCGGTGCCGCTGCAGCCCGACCAGCCGCAGCGCGTCATCGCCAGCGCGGCCCAACTGCTGTCCAGCCTGTCCAACTTCGTCGGTGTCGTCACGGCGCCCAAGAAGCCCAGCGTCTTCCATCACATCGAGTTCCTGCGCCTGGGCGAGCGCCGCGTGCTCGTCATCCTCGTGTCGCCCGACGGCGACGTGCAGAACCGCGTCATCTTCACGCCCCAGGACCTGAGCCAGGCCGAGTTGGCCGAGGCCAGCAACCGCCTCAACGCCGGCTATGCGGGCCTGACGCTGGAGGCCGTGCGCGAGCGCCTGCGTTCGGAAGTGGATGCGCTGCGTGGCGAGATCGCCGGCCTGATGAGCGTGGCCGTGCAGGTCGGCACCGAGGCCATGGCCCAGCAGGACGACCAGGTCGTCGTCTCCGGCGAGCGCAACCTGCTGACCGTGCAGGACTTCAGCCACGACTTGGGGTCACTGCGCCGCCTGTTCGACCTGTTCGAGCAGAAGACCCAGCTGATGCGCCTGCTCGACACTTCCAGCCGCGCCGAGGGCGTGCGCATCTACATCGGCGGCGAAAGCCAGGTCGTGCCCTACGAGGAACTGTCCATCGTCAGCGCGCCCTACGAGGTCGACGGCCAGGTCGTCGGCACGCTGGGCGTCATCGGCCCGACGCGCATGGCCTACGACCGCATGATCCAGATCGTCGACATCACCTCGCGCATGGTGGGGCAGGCGCTTTCTCAACGTTGAACCAGCGCTGACTAGAATCCGCGCCTTCCCTCCGGGGGCCGTTAGCTCAGTTGGTCAGAGCAGAGGACTCATAATCCTTTGGTCATTGGTTCAAGTCCAATACGGCCTACCAAATAAATCAAGCACTTAAGCCAACTCTTCGGGGTTGGCTTTTTGCTTTGTGCGAGCCATGTAGGCACTGTGTAGGCATTTCGGGTCAACCTCAAACTCCATCGATCAACGGTTGCCGTTTGGCTTCGGGTTTGCCTTTTTGGAGGGCGCTCGATTGCGGCGTGGCGCCGCCCCAGCTGCTCGAGCAGCTTGCCCGCCCCACGACCCGCTGACACCATCAAGAGCATCGTCAAAAATATGAGCATCAGCCAAGGTCATGAGATGTTGTTGGATGACCCTGTCTGGTTTCAGGCACGGGTTGGTCACATCACGGGCGACACTGCGCCGGCATTTTTTAAAAAAATCAACCGTCAATCTGCACCTTAGCCAAATGAATGAGCCACTGCCCCGCTCCTGGTCGGTGGGCCATGCCGTACTCCTTGCCCTCGTTTACGCCATCAGTGGCCGGGTGGCTCTGTTGCTTGCGCTTCCGCCCAGCTATGCGTCTGCGATCTTTCCTCCTGCCGGAATCGCTCTCGCATTCGTCCTGGCTTACGGCCTGCGAGTCTTGCCGGGCGTGTTTTTCGGGTCCTTGTTGCTCAATGCCTGGCTCGACTTGTCACGTGGCCAACCGATTGGGCTGGACATCGCCGCGCCCTTGTCGATCGCCATGGGATCGACGGCGCAGGTCGTGGTGGGAAGGCTTGGCCTGCGCAGGTTTTTGGATAGCGACTCGCGTTTCGACACCGCGTCCTCCGTGCTGCTGTTCTTGCTCGGCGCCCCCATCGTCTGTTTGACCAGTGCCTCGTTGTCGCTCGCGGCGTTGCTCTTCGTCGGCGCGGAAAGCGTTCAAGCTCTGGGGCCGGATTGGTTGACTTGGTGGATCGGCGACACCCTGGGGGTCGTGCTTTGCCTGCCGCTGACGCTGCTCTTCATCGGCCATCCACGACCACTCTGGCGGCGGCGTCGCTTGGCAGTTGGCCTGCCCGTCCTGATCAGCATCGGCTTGTGCGTGGCGGTCTATCTGAAGACTGTCGGGTGGGAGCAAGAACAATCGCTAAAGGAATTCCAGCTGGCGACGGAGCGAACCGCCGACGAATTGCAAACCCATCTTGCAGGCCAGGAGTTCGTTGTCGAGGAATTGGCGGCGTTCATGTCTCACGCCGCCCGTGGCGAGGTGACTCGAGACGAATTTCGCCGCTTTGCGAGTACCACGCTCGCCAAAACCCCTGAAGTCGCCGCCGTGGAATGGGTGCCCTGCGTGAACGACGCGGCGCGCGCCGCTTTCGAGGCCCGCGAGGCGCGGGATATGCCCGGCTTCCAGATCAAGGATCGCACGGCCGCCGGGACGCTGGTGCGGTCGGCCCGGCGGGATCGGTACTTCCCTGTCGCCTATGTTGAACCCTTGGCCGGCAATCAAGCCGCCGTCGGATTCGATCTGGCATCCAACGCTGTGAGGCGCGAAGCGGTCGTCCTGGCCTTGAAGAGCGGGCAGGCGGTCGCCAGTTCTCCCATCGAACTGGTCCAGGAACAGCACAAGCAGAAGGGGCTCATCCTGGTCCGGGCTGTCCAAGCCGACAGCGAGTGCCCGGACCTGGTGTTGTCCGTACTTCGCCTGGGAGACTTCGTAAGCAAGAGCCTGCCCTCGGAGGCGGCGGCCCTCGACCTCCATGTCGACGATCTGGCCGAACACATGACCGTCTTCGGGCAGGCTGACGCGCCGATCAGCGCCAATTCGCGCTCTCGGGAGTTGCATTTCGGAGGGCGAACCTATCAGCTCGCCGCGACGCCGACCGGCCGATACCTCGCCGAACACAAGAGCTGGCAGAGCCTGATGTTGCTGGCGGGATGCCTCTTCGGCACCGGCTTGCTGGGCGCGCTTCTGCTCTTGTCCACCGGCTACACGGAACGGACCGAGACGGTCATTCGGGACCGCACGGAGCAGCTTGAGCGGGAGAGCCGCAAGACCGCCATGTTCCTGCGCAATTCGAGCGACGGCACGCACATCATCGACGTCCATGGAAGACTCGTCGAGGTGAGCGATTCGTTCTGCCAAATGCTCGGCTACTCACGGGACGAGTTGATCGGAAAGCGAATCAGTGATTGGGACGCGGACCTGCAGCCCGAGCGGGTGGAGTTCGTCGTCCAAGCCAGGCTCGAGAACAGGCTGCCGACCACCTTCGAGACCCGGCACCGGAGAAAGGACGGCACCAGCTTTGACGTGGAGGTCAGCGTCGGCCCCATCGACTGGGACGGGGAGCGTTACCTGTTCGCCTCGTCGCGCAATATCACGAAGCGCAAACTCACGGAGCAGGCGCTTCGTCAGAGCGAGCACAGGCTGCAGAGTGTCACTGACCGCATCCCCATGCGGGTGTCATTCATCGACAACGAGGAGCGCTATCGATTTGTCAATCCTGCCTACGAGGCCACGTTTGGCATGCCGCGCGCCGAACTTCTCGGCAAAACGGTGCGGGAAGTTCTCGGCGATGGCGCGTATGGTCAGGTCGCCCACTACATCACTCGCGCATTGGCCGGCGAGACGCTGAGCTTCGACAGCGAGATCACGACGCAGGAAGGCTATCGCTGCTACCGGGCGACATATGTACCCCAAACTTCCGATGACGGCACGGTATCCGGCTTCGTCGCCATCGTCCTGGACACGACCCGCCAGAAGCTGGAAGAGCGCCGGCTTATCGAGCTGAGTCAACTGGACAGCCTGACAGGCCTGCTCAATCGGTCCGGTCTCTTGCAACGCGGGAAGATGGTCTTCGAGCGCAGCCGGGAAACCAAGGGCATGATGGCGCTGATGATGCTGGACGTTGATGGCTTCAAGCAGGTCAATGACACGCTGGGCCATCAGGTCGGGGACATGCTGTTGCGGGGCTTCGCAGGGCGGCTCATCAAGAGCTTGCGTGCCAACGACATCATTGCACGCCCTGGTGGCGACGAATTTGCCGTCATCGTCGAAGGATTGGCGGCGGAGACCGACGCTTCGGCGATTCCACGGAATCTCGTCGAGGCGATGCGAGCCCCGTTCATTCTCGAGAGCGGCACAGTCAGCATCACGACAAGCATCGGCGTGGCGGTCTATGCCGGCCAGCCTGATGTCGATAGCGCGCAGCTGATCAAGCTGGCAGACAGCCTGCTCTACGCAGCGAAACGCGCGGGGCGGAACGATTTCCGGATAGCAGCCGTTGAATCGGCGCCAGCGCATGTCGGTGCGGGATCATCGTGATAGGTAGTTGCTTCGAGTCGTTCCAAGCCGGCTGATCAGGCGATCAGTGTCTCGAAGTTCCCTTGCTGGAGAGGTTGGCGGCGCGTTGGGCGTCTGTCGTGCAGGAAGGCATCGAGCTCGGTGCGGTTCGTTCTTGAGAGCATCCCAGGCCCATGACCGCGCCCGGCGTTCGCGAAGAAACGATGGTGTTGTTGCGCTACAAGGCGAACGGCAGCGCCGTCATGA
>NZ_SMBU01000016.1 GCF_004342485.1 Roseateles saccharophilus | reverse complement strand
GAGTCCCGTCCAATTCTTCGCGAGACAGCAGCCTTGACTCAACCTCGAATAGCTTGGGATCGCGAGCCGAAATCTACGCGGGACGTAACAACGTTTGCGGCGGTGCCCGCCGCGGCAGTCGTCCTTGGAGGCGTCGCTGCGGCCGTGCGCACGCCGGGACCGCGAGTGCAGAGTGCCGTCCAGCACATCGCGGCTGGCGTGCTGTTCGCAGCGCTCGCGACGGAACGGCTGCCCGACGTCGTGCACCGCCGCCTGCCGTGGGTGACGCTCGGCGGCTTCGCTTTGGGCGTCATCGCGATGCTGCTGCTCAAGGCGCTGGCACGCCGACTTGAAGCGCGGGAGGAGGAGACATCTTCGCCGTTGGCACTTCCCATCAGCCTGTTGTTGGCATCGGCACTCGACATCGCTCTGGATGGACTGCTGATCGGCGTGAGCTTTGCTGCCGGCGAGCGCCAGGGATTGCTGATCACGATCGCGATGACGCTGGAGGTGCTGTTCCTCGGCGTCGCAACCGCAGCGGCGATGCGCGGGCCTAAAGCGAGAAGCCAGGTGCTGGCCACCACGATCACCTTTGCCGTGCTGCTTATGGCAGGCGCCGGAATCGGTGCGTACTTCCTCGCGAGCGCCAGCCCGCCCGTGCTGGACGGCGTGCTGTCGTTTGGCGTTGCGGCGCTGCTCTACCTGGTCACCGAGGAGCTGCTGACTGAGGCGCACGAGGTCGACGAGACTCCGCTGCTTACGTCGATGTTCTTCGTCGGCTTCCTGGCGTTGCTGATGATCGAGATGATGGTTTGACTTCGACCTGACCTCATGGGACGCATGAAGTACCGAGCGTCGAATGCCGGGCCGACCCCTGCAGCACCCCGGCCGTTCCTGGCCTCAATGTCGCGGCGGCCGCCGTCTACTCAGCGGCGCGGGTCGGTGATCGCCATCTTGAACTCCTTCAACTCGTCGTCCAGCGATGCCACGGCGAGCTGATGAAGGATGGAATTCTGGGCGAATGACGCTCGCTCGCGGTCCATGTCGACGGTGTTGCTGTCGAGACCGGTCTGGGATTGCAGTGCGTGCTGGGCGAACTGCAGCGTGCTGCGTGGCGCGACCAGGCTGGGCGCAAGGTGGCCTGGCGACGTGGTCGCCATCGGCGCGGCAGGTCGAGCCCGATTGGCATCTTTGAGCGCTGCCGAGAAGCTGATGTCACGCGCCTGGTAGTTGGGCGTGTCAGCATTGGCGATGTTGCTGGCAATCAGCGCCTGGCGCTGACCTCTGAAAACCAGCGCTGTGGCCTTCCAGTCGTCATCGATCGCCGTGGTGGGGGCACCGCTGCTGGGGGTGGGACGGAGTGCGTTGGACATGGGCACCTCCTGCGGAAAAAGGGGAGCGCCGAAGCGCTTCCCCTCACAGTTGCCGTGGTGATCAGAAGCTGTGGCGCACGCCGACTTCCATGCCGGACGAGCTTTCGCCACCGCGCATGCCGGTCGGCGTCGTGTAGAGCACCGAGCTGCGCGCTGCACCCTTGTTGCTGATCTTGGCGTAGGTGCCGTACAGCGCAGTGCGCTTGGACAGGTCGTGCACGTAGCCCAGCGCGACGCGCGTGCTGTCGTCGGCGTCTGCATATCCAGAGCCGGCCACGCCACCCGAGCGGTTCACGTTGGTGTAGCCAACTCGGATCGAGCCTGCCTGGGTCACCGGGACGGTGGCGCCAACCGAGAGCTCTTGCGCCTTGCGCTGACCCCACTTCTTCACGTCAAAGAGGGTGTGCAGCGTGCCCCAAGGCGACTTGTAGTTGAACAGCAGGTTGTAGTTCTTGAACTTGGGCTGCGTGCTGCCGACGTCGGTCTGGCCAACAGCACCACTGAGGAGGAAGGTGCTGTTCTCAAAGCCCAGGCGGCCGCCGGTGTATTTGTTGCCGACCACGCCTTCGCCAGCGGCCACGTGCGCCTGACCGAACCAGCCACCCAGGTTCTTGGGCAGGAAGTAGCTGACGCCGTTGTCGCTGCGCTGAGTGGTCGTCGCGCCGCTACCCAGGGCTGCACTGGAGCCGTAGACGAAGACGCCGCGCGACCCTACGCCGACGATTCCGAACTCGTCGTTGAGCGCGTTGTTGTAGGTGGGCGTGGTGTCCCGTCCCAGGCGGATTTCGCCGAAGTCGCCCATGAGGCTGACAGTAGAGCGGCGGTTCCAAAATTTGCTGGCGTTGGAGGCGCCAGTGTCCAACTCGATGCCGGATTCCAGGTGAAAGCCTGCAGACAGGCCGCCACCCAATTGTTCAACTCCGCGAACGCCCAGGCGGCTGGTCGTGTTTGCACCGGACGCCACACCCTTCACAGTGCCGGCGCTGCCGTTCTTCACCTGGCGTACTGCCGCGTCAGCAACGCCATACAGCGTGACGGACGACGTTTGCGCGAAGGCAGAACCGGCAACTGCGCTGCATGCCAAGGCCAAGAGGACTGGCTTGTTCATGTACTTCTCCTATTCATTGGTCGATGCCAGAGGGCTGGATCGCCTCCAGCGCCTTGAAGGCTAGGGAAGCGGGCTAGGGAAATCCATTACTTCAACCATTTGGGCGGGTTCCCGCTGGTACGAGGCCATCCAAACCTTGGGTTCACGTGCCTCCAAATCGACACGACTGCTTTTTACGGACAGCGTCTCCCTCATTCACGCCGCCGTCACAGCTTTGAGCATTTTGGAACGCGGCGCACCGACCTGACAAAACCGTAATGTGTTGGACTGGCAGCGGTCATCTGCCGTTCCTTAAGCTCCTTGGTAAAAGCGACGTCTAAGACGTCGATCAATTTCCAACAGAGGGCTTGGCAATGCGCCAGTGCATTGAAGGCGCAGGATGCGACGGCCCGATGCTCAGTTGATTTCGAGGGCGAGGCGGGGAGATGTCGCCGCATGCTTCGAGGCTGGCAGGAAGTACCTACAGGGTACGAATGGGTTTCCACGTCACGTCCCGCTAGGTCTGGAGTACCTGCAGCAGGCTGAGCCGATCCGCGCAGATGATGCGCAGCAGCTGATCGTCGAATCACTGGACCTCTATGAGATCGTGGCGCATGGGCGCATCGCGACGCTGCAGCAGGCCGCGCATTCGGGACGTGTGACTGCGCAATTTAAGTTGGCAATCTGGACCTCGCTGACCGCGGCCGATTCTGACGAAGGGCTGCGTTGGTTCCGCAGCGCCGCAGCGGGTGGCGACGAAGCGTCGAGAAAGGTGCTCTGCCGCTACGCCCCGCACGAGCGCTCCGACGAGGAGATCGTGTCGCGTCTGAGATCGTTGAAAGACTTGCCGGGCATCGGCTGGCCTCACTTGCTGACATTCGCGATGGATCGGGCGCTGATGAGGCAGGAACCGCAGTTGCTGTTCCGCGCGCTAGCGCTTGGTCTGAAGCCAGGCGCGACGCCGGATGCTGGTCTCGCAGACAAGGTATTCGAAGCCTTGACGCATGCGAGTTCGATTCCCGGCGCGTCCATCGCCGTGGACCGCCGGGCGATTGAGACCTTGCTGGATGACTGCGTGGCACGGGGAAGCAGCGGCGCGGCTCTGATGCTCGGCCAAGCGCTGAGCGGAAACGACGTCGGAAGCCTCGGCTGGAACTCGCTGGTCGCGGGGCAAAACTTCCGGAAGGCCTCGGCGCTGCTGATGCGGGCAGCCGACGGTGGACACCTGGACGCTTGGACCCGGCTCTACGAGATGCACTCGAATCACAACGGTTCGGTGGCCAATCCGCCTATGGCGAGGTTCTGCCTCGAAAAGGCCGCAGCCAATGGCGTGGTGTTGGCTCAGCGCCGGCTTGGTGCGACCATCCTGCGGTCATCCGGGTCGTTGCGTGAGGTGGAACAGGGAATGAACTGGCTGTTCATCGCTGCGCAGTCCGGTGACAACCATGCGTTCAGGCTGCTATGCACCTTCGTTCTGCCCGTTGACGGGCGAGACGAGGACTACAGTATTGCTCTCACGGCTATTGGGCAGTCCGATCCTGGTCTGGCACTTCGACTGCAGGTGGCAAGGGACTTCGGGCTCACGAAGCTAGAGGCAATGACGGTAGACCTGGTGGACGGGCAACGACCCTGGGGCCTGGTGGTTGGGCGCAACCCTTTCATTCGTCATGCCAAGCTGTCATCCCCACGGGCGGTGCCGGCGCTGTCAACAGCGGTCCAGGAAAACCTTCGGCATATCGCAGCTCAAGTGGCAGGCGGTGGCGTGCGCGGTGCGGAGTCCCAAGATTTCGACTTGCGCTATCGCATGGCCAGGGTCAAACAGGTGCTGCATGCTCACGGACTTGCCGAATCGATGTTTTTTGCCCGGGCGCGCTCCAGCGACCTCGAGATCCTGCGTGGTGGCGGCCGGTGGGCGCGAACGGCCAAGATTGAACTCGACGCCGCGATGGCAACGCCCTTGGGCGAGGCCGAAGCGAAGGTGAACGCGCAGGCATTGCACCGGCCGTCCAGAAGGTTGGAAACCATTCGCAAGGTCGGGCCGGATGCGCAAGAAAAGATGACGCCGCTCTGCGCGCCCCAGTGATTTCACGCTGCCATGGCATGGACCAGCAACGGCGGCATATTCAGACATTGGCCCGGGAGATGTCATGAAACCCAGCCCCCTGCTGCGAGCGAATCGGCGTGTCACGTCCGCCCAGCGCATTTGCAGCGCAGCACTTGATCGATTGCAACTGGGCAACACGGCATCGATGACTAGGCTGAGCAAAGCCTCGTACGTCCTCGGCCTGGCTCGAGAGCGCTACGTGCAGCTCTCGAAACTGAACTCTCGCCTCGACATCTGAGGGATCTGGGCGACGCAACGGGCGCCATCGCCACGATGCATTGCGGGTGATGCCCCGCGAGGTGGTGTAAGTTTTTAGGCGAGGCTGCCCGTAGAGGGTGGCCATCGTGGTCCCGGATAAGGTTGAGGTGCGACCCAATAACCCTTGTCCAAAGGAAGACACGATGACCGCCTCAACTATCGCATTGGCCGAACTTGCCGAGAAGGGAGCCGACGTTGATGTGCTGCGCCAGATGGTGCAGTTCATGGCCCAGCGGCTCATGGAGATCGACGCCGAAGGGCGCTGCGGCGCCGGCTATGACGAGAAGAGCGCCGAGCGCATCAACAGTCGCAACGGCTTTCGAGATCGAACCTGGGAGACGCGTGCCGGCAGCGTCGAGCTCAAGATCCCCAAGCTGCGCCAGGGCAGCTACTTCCCCGAGTTCCTGGAGCCGCGCAGGACCGCCGAGAAGGCGCTGACGGCGGTGATCTAGGAGGCCTACATCAAGGGCATCTCCACGCGCTCGGTGGACGATCTGGTCAAGGCCATGGGCATGAGCGGCGTGTCCAAGAGCCAGGTGTCGCGGCTGTGCGCCGAGCTCGATGAGCGCGTCGGCGCGTTCCTGAACCGGCAGATCGAGGGCGACTGGCTATACCTGTGGATCGACGCGACCTACGTGAAGACGCGCGAGGCTGGTCGCATCGTGAGCGTCGCGGTGATAGTGGCCGTGGGCGTCAACACCGAGGGACAGCGCGAAGTGCTGGGCATCAAGGTTGGGGCCAGCGAGGCCGAGCCGTTCTGGACGGAGTTCCTGCGAAGCCTGAACCGACGTGGCCTGCGTGGCGTCAAGCTCGTCATCAGCGACAGCCATGAGGGCATCAAGGCGGCTGCGGCAAAGACGCTCAAGGCCACCTGGCAGCGCTGCCGCGTGCACTTCATGCGCAACGTCCTGGCCTACGCCAACAAGACGCAGCGGCGCATGGTGAGTGCGGCCATCGGCACGGTGTTCGTGCAGGAGACGCCGCAGGCGGCGAGGATGCAATGGCGCAGCGTGGCGGACCAGTTCCGAGAGAAGCTGCCCAAGCTCAGCGCCATGATGGACGCGGCAGAGCACGACGTGCTGGCCTTCATGGGCTTCCCCAGGGCGCACTGGCCGCAGATCTACAGCACCAACCCGCTGGAGCGGCTCAACGCAGAGATCAAGCGCAGGACCAACGTGGTGGGCATCTTCCCCAACGACGCCTCGATCACGCGGCTCGTCGGCGCCATGATGCTCGAGCAGAACGACGAGTGGAGTCTGAACCGCCGCTACATGCAGCTCGAGGGCCTGCAGACCCTCAGTGATACTGTTCCCACTCGGCTGTCCGCAGTGGCACGCTGAGTAACCCCGCGCATCCCAGCCTGTCCGGGCTGTGGACTTACACCACGCGCCGGGACATCACCGTGCTTGACCGCCGAAGGCGAGCAATCCGTCCTTGCAAAGCGACGGAACCACACAGACGACGGAAGACGAAAAAGAGCTTGACCCTGTAGCTACTTCATGGATTGAAATTCGACCCGTTGCGATAGGTGTCGATCGATGAAGAACGTTGAAGCGCGTGCGATCCAAGAACAGAACGGCGTTTGCTCCGCCGTCCAGTGCCGGAACCCTTCCATTTCCCCGCCACACTGCGCCATGGAAGTGCCCAGGCGGTCCGGCCGATCACCTTCAGGGGCGCGGTCTGGTCGGAGGGGTTGGCCATCGTGCGCGTCGTTGGCCCTGACCACGGCCGTGCTCCTCGCTCCTGGTTTAAGCTGCGCGCAACCGGATCAGGCTCAGCCAATGGCCGGGCCGGCAAGTTCCCCAGCTTCGTTGAGCACATTCACTCTCGAACAGGTCTTGGCACTCGCCGAAGCGGCCAACCCCGTGCTCCAGGGAAAGCAAGCGCAGTTGGCGGCTGCGGAGGGCGCTGTCACGGATGCCGTCGCCCTGTTTCAGAACAACCCTCAGGTATCGATCGAGAGCACCCGGAGGAA
This sequence comes from Roseateles saccharophilus, assembly GCF_004342485.1. Lineage (GTDB taxonomy): Bacteria > Pseudomonadota > Gammaproteobacteria > Burkholderiales > Burkholderiaceae_C > Pelomonas > Pelomonas saccharophila. The sequence continues at coordinate 93,369 of NZ_SMBU01000016.1, read as the reverse complement.
GGTGCCCGATGCGTCGTCTTTGGAGCGTCGCAAAGAATGGAGCGCCGGCGTTTCTCAGACCTTCGAGATCAGCGGACAACCAGGACATCGCCGTCAGGCCAGCGCAGCCGCCCTGCAGGCCCTGCGACTGGAAATAGATGACATGCGGCTGCAGCAGCGCGCCGAGGTGGCGCAGCGCTTTTACCGGGTGTTGGCCTTCCAGCGGCGCGTCGAGCTTGAGACCCAAGCCGTCCGGATGTTCGATGAAACGGCTCGGGCCGTCGAGAAGCGCCGTGCGGCCGGCGAAGACACGCGACTCGATGCCAATGTGGCGCTGGTGGAAGCCGAGCGCGCTCGCAATCAGCTCGCAACTGTCCAGGAGCAGCTGATTGAAGCCCGCAGTGCTCTCGCAGTGCCACTGCAACTGCCACCCTCGGGCCTGCCTGAGGTGGCCGGGGCTCTTGAAGCTGCGCGATTGCCGTATTCAGAGGGCGAGTTGCTCGATCTGGCACAAACGCAGCCCCGCCTGCGCGCGCTTGCATCCCGCCAGGACAGCGCTTCCGCTCGCCTGCAGCTCGAGCGCGCCGCTCGCTATCCGGATGTGACCGTCGGGCTCAACGTCGGGCGCGAAGGCGCCATGGACGCTCGCGAACGGCTGACAACGTTGACGGTGTCGCTGCCGCTACCGCTGTTCAAGCGAAACGCAGCAGGGATAGGCGTCGCGGCGACCGAAGCTGCGCAGGCTGATATCGAGCGCCGCGCCGCCGCGCGGAACGTCCCGGCCGACATCCATGCACTCTGGGTGCGACTCCAAAGCATGCAGCAACGGGTTGATCGCCTGCAGCTCTCCGTGATGCCAACGCTGGCGAAGAACGAAGAGCTATCCAAGAAGTCGCTGCATGCCGGCCAGATTGGCTTGATGGAGCTGATCTTGACGAACCGTCAACTGATCGACGCAAGGCGTGACCTGGTTGAGGCACTGCTCGACTACCAGACCACCCGGCTGAACCTGGAAGCGGCTGCCGGTTGGACCGTGCAGCCGTGAAGAACCAAAGAATGTCAAACCAGACGATGAATTCAATGACTTCCTTTCAAGCGTTCGGGTTGCTGACGCTCGCCCTCGCATTGACCGCATGCACCGGCGCCGACAAGGACGGCCAAGCAGCGCGCACGGACTCATCGCCAGCAAGCGGACCGGCTTCCAAGCGCGCTGAAGCAGGCGAGCGCGGTGGTCCGGAAATGGAAGGATCACCTGGCGTCGAAAACAAGGAGGCGGGCGACATCAAGATGTCTGCCGAAGATGTCAAGCGAGCCGGAATCCAGGTTGTGGAGCTCCAGCCGCGTTCGGAGGCCGACGTGGTGACGGTCACCGCGACCGTGAAGCCAAATCAGGATCTCCTCGCGCGTATTGCTCCCCGTGTTGAAGGGCGCATTTTGCGAGTCGACGCGAATCTGGGTGACAGCGTGCGCGCTGGCCAGCCCCTGGCAACGTTGGATAGCGTGACGCTCGGTGAAGCGCAGTCCAACTTGCTCCAGGTGCAGGCGACAAACCGAGTCGCTCAGGCCGACTTCCAGCGGGCACAGAGCCTGGCGGCCGAGGAAATCATTCCGCAGCGAGAGTTGCTTCGTGCCAAGGCCGAACTGGAGAAGTCCAATGCCGAACTCCGGGGCGCACAGGACAAATTGCGGCTGCTTGGTGCATCGGCATCGACCGGCACCGAAGGAACGTTCTTGCTTCGGGCGCCCTTCGCCGGCACCGTCGTGCAAAGAAAGGCTACCTTGGGTGAACTCGCTACTCCGAGCGAAACAGCGTTCACCATAGCCGACCTGTCGCGAGTCTGGATCGAGGCCAACATCACTGAAGATCTGCTCAGCCGCGTCAGGTCCGGTGCTGTTGCGACAGTGACGGTCGCCGCATACCCCGGCGTCATCTTCACCGGGAAGGTCACCTACATTGGCCGACTGCTCACGCCCGAGACTCGCACAGTCGCCGCGCGCATCGAGGTGAACAACAAGGATGGGCGGTTGAAGCCCGAGATGTTCGCAACGGCGAATATCGAAGTGGGCCAGATGACGTCCAACGTGCTTAGCGTGCCCGACGCTGCGGTGGTCCTGCTCCAGGGACAGCCGACCGTGTTCGTCGCCGAAGGAGACGGTTTCGAACCCCGCCCTGTCGAGACGGGCGACAAGCTAGGCGGCAGGACCGTGATCCGCTCAGGCGTCCAGGCTGGCGATCAAATCGTGATTGCCGGCGCGTACGCGTTGAAGGCCCGCCTGCTGAAATCGCAAATCAGCGACGAACATTGAACGAGGCCAACCAGCATGCTCAATGCCATCGTCGACGCTTCACTGCGTTACAAGGTCCTCGTACTCGTTGCCTTCGTCGTCATCATCGGCCTGGGCGTGCGCGCCTTCAAGCAGGTACCGGTGGACGCCTTTCCAGACGTGACCCCGATCCAGGTCAACATCTACACCGAGTCACCCGGTCTCGCCGCTGAAGACGTTGAAAAATTGCTCACGACGCCTATCGAGGGCGCCATGGCGGGCCTACCGGGCGTCGAAGAAGTGCGATCCGTGTCGCTCTTCGGCCTGTCGTATGTGGGGGTCTATTTCAAGGACGACGTCGACATCTACTTCGCCCGCCGCTTGGTCGGCGAAAAGTTGCAAGAGGCCAAGGAGCGTTTGCCAGACGGATATGGCGAGCCCGTGTTGGGACCGAACAGTTCAGGCCTCGGCCAAGTCTTTTGGTACACCATTGAGTCGGCTGACAACAAGTTGTCAACGATGGATCTGCGCTCGTTGCAAGACTGGACGGTGCGGTTGATTGTGCGGACCGCACCTGGCGTGGACGATGTCATGTCCTGGGGCGGCCACGAAAAGCAGTACCAGGTGCAGATAGACCCGCAGCGGCTGATCAAGTACGGTCTGACCTTCAAGGAGGTGATGGAGCGACTGACGGCGAACAACCGGCAGGTGGGCGGCCAGTACATCAACCTGGGGCCTGAGCAGTACCTGGTGCGAGGGCTCGGCCTGGTCAGCAACACCGTCGAGATCGCCGGCATCATGGTGGCGGAGCGCAACGGCGCGCCGATCTACGTGCGTGACGTGGCACAGGTCAAAGAGTCGCCCGCCCTGCGCTCGGGCGCCGTGACGACCAACGGCAAGGAGGCTGTGCTGGGCATCGCGCTGGCGCGCGTCAATGAGAACGCGAAGAACGTCGTTGACGCCGTGAAGGCCAAGCTCGCCACCGCGCAAGCGGCCCTGCCCAAAGGCGTGACGCTCAAACCGATCTACGACCGCACGGAGCTCGTGGACAAGGCGCTGCACACCGCGGAGAGCTCTCTCGTCGAGGGCTCGATCCTTGTGGCGGTGATCCTGTTCCTGTTCCTTGGAGAAATCCGCTCCGCGGTGGTGGTGATCGTGACGCTCCCGCTGGCCATGCTGATCGCGTTCATCCTCATGCAACAGTTCGGTCTGACGGCCAACCTGATGTCGCTGGCAGGCTTGGCGATCGGTACCGGCATGATGGTCGATGGTGCTGTGGTGATGGTGGAAAACGCTTTCCGGCTGCTGTCTCACGCCAAGGAGTCGGGCCAACCCATCAACAAGACGCACCTGATCCTCCAGGCGGCCCGCGAGGTGGTGAACCCGATCGCGTTCGCAATCCTCATCATCATCGTGGTGTTCCTGCCGCTGTTCTCGTTGACCGGCCTGGAGGGCAAGCTCTTCAAGCCGATGGCGCTGACCATCACGTTCGCCATGGCCGGCTCGCTGCTGCTGTCGCTGACGCTGGTACCTGTGCTGGCCGCGCTCATCCTCAAGCCCAAGGAAGAGCGTGACACTTTCTTGGTGGCGCGCGCCAAGCGGCTGTACTTGCCCTTGCTGGATTGGGCACTGGAGCGCAAGAAGCTGGTGTTCATCGGCGCGGTGGTCCTGCTGGTCGGATCCCTGGCGATGTTCCCTTTCCTGGGCAAGGAGTTCATGCCGACGCTGCAGGAAGGGGCGATCATGTTCCGCATCACCGGCATCCCTTCCACGTCGTTGGACGAATCCATCCGTGTGTCCCAAGTCGTTGACGTTGAGTTGCGCAAGCAGTTTCCACAGGTGAAAACTGTGCTGGCAACGATTGGCCGGGCCGAGCGCGGCGACACGGCCGACGTGAACTACATGGAGGTGCTGCTCGACTTGAAGCCGCCAGAGGAATGGCCCGAAAAGAGGTCCTACACCGCACTGGGCCACGACATGCAGGAAGCCCTCGAAAAGGTGGTCCCGACTGCCGTGTTTGGTGCCACCCAGCCGATCCAGATGCGCGTGGAGGAGCTCATCTCGGGCGTGCGTGCCACGCTCGCCTTGAAGCTCTATGGGGAAGATCTGACAACGCTGGACCGCCTCACAGGGCAGATCCAGGGCGTTCTCAAAACGATCCCCGGGGTGGCTGACCTCTCAGCCGAGGCCAACAAGGGCAAGCCACAGCTCGTGATCAGGGTGGATCGGGCGGCCGCATCACGTTACGGCATCAACGCCGACGAGATCCTCGAGGTGGTGCAATCCGGAATCGGCGGCAGCAAGGTTTCCACGTTGATCGAAGGCACCAAGCGCTTTGACATCACCGTGCGCCTGGCGGACGAGTACCGCGCTTCGCCCAGCACCATCGCCTCGATTCCGCTGCGCACTGCCGAAGGTGCCCTGGTGCCGTTTTCCCAGGTGGCCAAGATCGAACTCGACGAAGGCTACTCGTTCGTGCGTCGTGAATCACTGCAGCGCTATGCGGTGCTTCAGATGGACGTGAAGGGGCGCGACGTCGATGGATTTGTGAAGGACGCCGACGCCAAACTCAAGGCTTCGGTGCAACTGCCACCTGGTTATTGGATGGAATGGGGCGGTGCCTTCGAGAACCAGCAGCGGGCCATGGCTCGCCTGGCAGTGATCGTGCCGCTGACTATTGGTCTGATTTTCATCCTGTTGTACACGGCCTTCAACTCCTTGCGTCATGCAACGTTGATCATCTCGAACGTGCCGTTCGCCATCATTGGCGGAATCGTTGGCTTGTTCGTCAGCGGTCAGTACCTGTCGGTCCCATCTGCAATTGGGTTCATCGCGGTGTTTGGCGTGGCGATGCTCAACGGCATCGTGCTGGTGTCCTTCCTCAACGGCTTGCGGCAGCAGGGACTGCCGCTGCGCGAGGTTGTGAAGCAAGGCGCTTCATTGCGGCTGCGACCCGTGCTCATGACCGCCTCGGTCGCCATCTTGGGTCTGGTCCCGATGTTGTTGTCCACCGGGGTGGGCGCGGAGACCCAGCGGCCGCTGGCAACCGTGGTTGTTGGTGGGCTCATCACCTCCACCGCGCTCACGCTGCTGTTGCTGCCCATGATGTATGAATGGGCCGAAGGACGTGCCGATCGGCGCGCCGCCGGGGCGCATGCATCGTCTGAAGGAGAGTCCGCATGAAAGAGATCAAGGCGTACGTCCATGCCAATCGCATTGGTGAGTTGATGGCAGCCCTCAAGTCGTCCAATGCTTGGGGCGCCGCCGCCGTCGACGAACACAACCTGACCGTGTACGTGGTCCAGGGCACGCTGCTGCCTATTGATGATCGCGAGCGCCACTTCTCGGTGGAGCTGGGCGATGAGGTGGTCAACGAATACAAGCTCGAACTGGTCTGCGACGACGGCCAAGTCGACGGGCTGGTGCAGCTGATTCGCACCGTGGCACGAACTGGTCAGGCAACGGCTGGCTGGGTGTACGTGACGGATGTTCGGGAAGCGCATCGGATCCAATAGCTTGATCTATAGCAGCTGGTGCAGTGTTTTGAATAGCCGCGGAAAACTAGATTTGTCCTGCAGCATGGGCAGCTCGTTGCGGTCGCTTTTCCTGTGGCTGACTCTTGCTTTCATCACGGCAGGACTCGGATCTCCCAGTGTCTGGGCGGGCAGTCCCCAAGGGCCAACGGGTCGGGCGCCGGGGCAAGTCCGCGTCATCGGCAGTGGAGCCTGCGTTCTTGCCTCACGGTGCTGTCGGCCCTTGGCACAGACAATCACGGCAGGAGATCAAAGCGGCGCTGCTTCAAAGTCCTGCGGAGCTTCAGCGAAGCGCTGTGTTTGTGAAGCGTGTTGTACGACCCTTTGCCTCCCCAGAGCGCAGGCTTCGTCACTTGGAGCGGCGTTGTTGCACGTCTGGCGGTCTGCATCACTGTTTGAGCCCATCGCGCATGTGCCGCAGGTGCCGAGGCGTCCTCCTAGGAGGCTTTCCTAGACTGCTGTGCCAGTAGGTACGCAGGCTATTGGCAACGACCCCACTTTCTGAACGATGGCAGACCCCAGCTGATGCTGCCATTTCTACTCTCAATTAGGAACACTATGAAAACCTTTGTCCAAGTTGCGTTCGCCGCTTCCATTGCTCTGGCGAACCAGGCATTCGCTCAAGTCCCCAATCCATATGGCTCGGCTGCATCCACGGCGGAGGCAGAGCGAACAATCGAAATACTGCCCACGACGCGATTCATCAATGTGACTCGATTTGAGACAGTTCGGCTGGCTATCAAGGAAGGCAATGAGGTGAAATACGTCGTCTGGCGTTTTGACACCCTGTCTTTGCAGCCGTTCGATCTCGGTACAGTTGTCCCGTCACTCGCGGCGCGTTCTGTCAAGGTCTACGTCGCCCGTAGCCACCTGGACAGGAACTGATGTTTGAGGGCCGCCTTTAAACGGTGGCCCTTTTTTGGCGGTGCGCCCGGCAGGGCGCACCTACTTGGAGGTGGAAGTCCTCTACCAGCCCGGCAAGGGGAATGGTTACGTGTTCGGCAACCGGCGCGCCAACCGCATGAAGGTTCTCGTGCACGACGGCATCGGCGTGTGGCACGCGGCTAGGCGGCTCAATGCCGGCCGGTTGCCCACCCACTCCAAAGCCGGATCGACGAGTTGCTGCCGCACCGCTGGTCAGCGCGAAGCTGACTGCGTAGCGGCAAATCCCATCCCCGGTGTCCGGGGCTGGGAATCTGTGCCGGCCCCAGGGCTGCAACCGTCAGGACAACCTTGCCTCGACAAACGGAAACCTTGACTCTGTACCCACTACAGGGTGTGCAATCACGGCAGATCAAGGGACGACATGACCGCTCACGAACACCTCCCGGGCGCCAGATCGCCCGGAAACGAAACCTTCTTCACGATTTCGGACATGGACTGCCGCAGCGAGGAGGCGGCGATCCGTGAAAGGCTCAACGGGATGCAAGGGGTCGAATCGTTGGTGTTCGATCTCCCGCGCCATCGATTGACTGTCCTGCACACGCTAGCGACGGCAGAGCCGCTTTTGGACGCTCTAACAAGCATCGGCATGCAAGCTGCCATTGAGCCCGGCCCGGCTCCCACAGCCGCTGCATCCTGCAGGGCTGCGTGTTCTTCCGGTGGCAGCAGTGCCGCCTCAACGAAAACGGTGTTCGTCGTCTCGAATATGAACTGCCGCAATGAGGAGAGTGCAATCCGAGCCAGGCTCGAAGCGCTCGACGGCGTGAAAGGGTTGTCCTTCGACCTGCCAGCAAGACGGCTTGTGGTGTCTCACACCTTGCCTTCGTCGGAGCCGATCCTCACGCGCCTTCGCGAGATCGGCATGGATGCCCGCCTTGCCGGAGCGGTGGATGGACCTGCCGCAACGACGGTCGCCGAAGTGCCGCCACCTGACAACGCGATATCCGCTTGTCGCCCGTGCGGCACATTGACTTCGACGCCGTCTCCGGCCGCCAACGGGAACACGACCCAGTTCATCATCACGAACATGGACTGTCCTACCGAGGAAGCGCTGATCCGCAAGCGCCTGGGCCGCGTGGAGGGCGTGGACCAACTCGAGTTCGACCTCATCAACCACCGGCTGGCTGTCCAGCACCGCCTGGGCGACCCCGCGCCGGTGCTGGACGCACTGCGTGAGATCGGCATGAAAGCCACCGTCGAGCGGGAGGCCGGCGCGAGTCCGAAGGGTCAGGCCATCTACCTGATCGAAAAGATGGACTGCCCGACCGAGGAAGCCCTGCTTCGCAAGGCCTTGGAAGGGCTGCCAGGCGTGAGTGCGCTCCAGTTTGACCTCCTGGGCCGCAAGCTGACCGTCGCCCATACGCTAGACGACCTGGCGCCAGTCACGGCGGCCATCGGCCGGCTGGGCATGTCGCCCGTCCTGCAAGACAGCAGCCAGCCGGCGCCATCCGTCACCCGCGAGTTCGGATCTGGCATCTCGAAGATGCAGTGGCTGAAGATGGGAGCCGCCGGCGTCCTTGCGCTCGGAGCTGAGGCCATGGCTTACGGCGGTTTCGGAGAGTCGTCTCTGCCTGTGGTGGGTGCCTCATTGGCGGCCATCGCCTTGGGCGGCATCGAGACCCTCAAGAAAGGGTGGATCGCGCTGCGGACGCTTTCCTTGAACATGAACTTGCTGATGACGATCGCCGTGATTGGCGCAGCGCTCATCGGACAGTGGCCTGAAGCCGCCGTCGTGATCTGGCTGTTCGCCATCGCCGAGATGATTGAAGCGCTCAGCCTTGATCGCGCTCGCAATGCGATCCGCAGCCTGATGGAACTGGCGCCGGAAACGGCTTTGGTCAAGCAACCGGACGGCCGCTGGGAAGAGGTCAAGGCGGAGACCGTCGATTTGGGTGCGCTGGTGCGGGTGCGCCCAGGCGAGCGCATTGCGCTCGACGGCGTCATTCGGTCAGGAGCGTCCGCGGTCAACCAGGCTCCGATCACCGGCGAGAGCATGCCGGTGGCCAAGGAGGTCGGCGACACGGTCTTCGCAGGCACGATCAACGAACGCGGCACGCTTGAGTTCGAAGTGCGCTCACGCAAGGGCAACACCACGCTCGACCGCATCGCCCGGTCGGTGCAGGAGGCACAAGGCCAGCGGGCGCCGACCCAGCGGTTCGTGGATCGGTTCGCGAGCATCTACACGCCGTTGGTGTTCGCGCTGGCCGTGGGCATCGCTGTGATTCCGCCCTTGTTCTTCGGCGGCGTGTGGTCTGACTGGGCCTACAAGGCGCTGGTGATGCTGGTCATCGCATGCCCTTGCGCCTTGGTGATCTCAACGCCGGTCACAGTCGTGAGCGGCCTCGCTGCCGCGGCTCGCAGGGGCATCCTCGTCAAAGGTGGTCTGTACCTTGAGCAGGGGCGTTTGCTGCGCGCGGTGGCGCTGGACAAGACCGGCACGCTGACGCATGGCCGTCCCGCGCTGACGGACACCTTGCCGGTTGGGGACTTGTCGCAGGCGGAGGTTCTGCGGATCGCTGCCAGCATCGATGCCTTGTCAGAGCATCCAGTGGCCACGGCGATCGTCCGCGCGTACGGCGACCTCCCGCATGCGACCGTCGACCGGTTCGAGGCGCTCGCAGGCCGCGGCGTGAAGGGCGATATCGACGGGCAAACCTACTACATCGGCAACCAGCGGCTGGCCACCGAGCTGGGCGTCGCTTCAGAGGCAGTCCGGGCTCAGCTCGAACGGTTGGAAGCCGAGGCGAAAACCGCCGTGGTGCTGTCCACGGACAAGGTCGCGCTCGCCGTGCTGGCCGTGGCGGACACCGTGCGCGACAGCAGCAAGGAGGCGGTCGCTTCGCTCAAGCGGCTTGGCGTGGAGCCTGTGATGTTGACAGGTGACAACGGCAAGACCGCCGCGGCCGTCGCTAAGTTGGTGGGCATCAATGACGCACGCGGCGATCTGCTTCCCCAGGACAAACTGGAGGCGATCGAGCGACTGGCGGCCCAAGGGCCCGTCGGGATGGTGGGCGACGGTGTCAACGACGCACCAGCTCTGGCGAAGTCGAACATCGGCTTTGCGATGGGCGCGGCGGGCACCGACACCGCCATCGAGACGGCCGACGTGGCGCTGATGCAGGACGACTTGCGCAAGCTGCCGGAATTCATCGCCTTGTCGCGCCGCGTGGGCGGCGTGCTCAAGGCCAACATTGCCTTCGCGATCGGGACCAAAGTCATTTTCATGGTGCTGGCCTTCACCGGCCACGCGAGCCTCTGGTTGGCCATCCTTGCCGACATGGGCGCGAGTCTGGTGGTCGTGTTCAATGGGTTGCGGCTCCTGCGCAGTTCCAAGCCAGAGGATCGAAGCCATGGAGCCTGACCGCGGCGCTCGGCGGGGCTTTGTGCTGGCTGCGACAGTTCTCGGCGCGGATCTGGCGACGAAGGCGGCCATCGTCGCGACGGTGGACTTCGGGGCGACGCATCAACTGGCGCCCGTGCTGAACATCGTGCATGTGCTGAACCGCGGCGCCGCCTTCAGCTTCTTGCATGACGAGGGCGGCTGGCAACGCTACTTCTTCATCACTATCGCGCTGGCGGCCTCGGCGTTCCTTGTCGCCATGCTCCGGCGAGCCTCCACCTCGAACACTGAGCGGATCAGCTTTGGATTGATCCTGGGAGGCGCGTTGGCCAACATGTTCGACCGGATCGGCCGGGGCGCCGTCGTTGACTGGATCGACCTGCATTGGGGGCCGCATCACTGGCCGGCCTTCAATATCGCGGACATCGGCATCACCGCAGGGGCGGCCCTCTTGGTGGCACACGAGCTCTTCCGCAGGAAGCCGGCTCGACAGACGGGCGACTGAAACCCGGGTGCGGTTTGATCGACCGCAGTTGAGCATCGGCCGGGGATGGCCGCCTAACTACGCAAGGTAACCGGAGAACTCATGAGTCCCATGTCGTCGACTACCGGATCTGCATCAAGAACCGTCGCCATTGCGCTTTTGGCGTGCTCCTCCATATTGATGGCCGGCTGTGCCAGCCCTCGTCAGCCGCCTGACAAGGACGGCGAACCGTACTGCTTTCGCGTTGGTCGCGGCCACAAGCGCGCCACTTGTACGCAAGGAGCGGTCCCTGGCAGGGCAGTGGAGAGCGAGGCCAAGCAGTTCGTTGCTCGCCCTGACGTACTGACCTTGTACATCGTGCGTAGTCGTTGGCGTGATCTGGTCTATCGCGTCGCCGTGAGCATCGATGACGGCCAGCCAATTCAGACGGTGCCCAACTCCTTCGTGCGAATCCGCCTGTCGCCCGGAGAGCATCAAGTCGTGCTGCAGTGGAAAGACGTCCGACAGGTCATCATCGTCCGCGGCGCAACGGGGAGCATCGCCTTTCTTGAACTGGCCGGTAGCACCGGCCTCTTCCACACAGAGTACGGCTGGGCGAACGTTTCTGACGTGGACGCAAAGCGCAAGATCACCGCCGCCCATCTGATCGCTGACTTGGATTCCCCGACCTGACTTCTTTTCCTTCTAGGCCTCAGCCAATGCGGTCCACTGAACGCACAGCCAGGCAGGCGATCACGTTCTGGCGCCCTCGCGCGCCTTCAACGCATTGAAGCCGAAGCCGGCCAGCGCGGCCAGCAGCACCAGGATCTGGGCAAGATTGGTTTGCAGCGTCGGATAGACACCCAACACCGGTAGTCGAAGCCAGTCAATGGGTGTCGCGGACAGCCACCCTGCCTCCTGCAACCCGGCGATGCCCTTGCCGACAAGCACGACGGCCAGAACGGCCACCAGGACCGAGCTTGCTGCAAAGAACTTGCCGATCGGCATGCGCGCGCTTGTGCGCAGAAAGATGAATGCGATCAAAGCCAAAAGTGCCGATCCGGTGATGAGGCCGGCGACCATGGCGGAACCGTAGCCATCGGCGGCGAGGGCCGAGAAGAACAAGACCGTTTCAAAAACCTCGCGGTAGACCGCAATGAAGGCCAGTGCGAACAGCGCCCATGCTGAGCGTCTGGTGAGAGCCGCGGACAAATGCGCCTTCAAGTAGGCCTGCCAACGCCCGGCACTGCTCTTTTGATGCATCCACAGGCCAACCGAAAGAAGGACCACAGCGGCGAACAGCGACGACAAACCTTCGGTCACTTCTCGGCTGGCGCCACTGACGCTCACGAAATAGGTGGCGACCCACCAAGTGAGCCCCCCCGCCGCCAAGGCTGCGACCCATCCGCCGTGGACATAGCGAAGCGCTTCCTGACGATCAGCCTTGCGCAGGAAGGCAATCATCGCAACCACGATCAGCAGCGCTTCGACCCCTTCACGCAGCAGGATGGTCAGCGCCCCGAGAAATGTCGTGAGGGGATCGGCCGCGCCGGCGCTGAGTTCCGCTTCGGCGCTCGTGATCAAGGCCTCGAGCTGCTTGGCCGCTGCCGCGGCTTCCTCGACCTTGCCGGCGCTCAGCGCTGATCGATACGCCAGCATCTTGGTCTCTACCTCGGCCAAGAGCGCCTTGTTCCTGACGCCAAGCGTTGGCTCGACCGGCTCGAAGCCGTCCAGGTATGCCGACAGTGCGAGCCGGGTCGCTTCGGATGAGTCACCAGCGCGGGCGGCAGCCAGGCTCTTGGTGAGTTGCAAACGCGCAAGGGCGAGCCCGCTGGGCTGGTTGGCGACCAGCACTTTGGGGTCGCTGCGCAGGTAGGCGGTGACATCCTGGGCGCGCTCTTCGCCGAGTGTTTCAGCTGCCACTGCTTCGGATGAGGTTGTGAGCTTGGCCAGGTCAGGGAAGGCGGCCCGAGCCGCCGCGTCGTTCTTCCACGTGGCCTCACCGCGATCCCGCCTGGCCGCGTCGTACGACAGCGTGCCGGCGTAAAAGGCGACGGCCCAGCGATCTGCTTCGGGCAGCGCCGCGAAACTGGCCATCGACGTGCCTGACACCCCCTGCGTGACAACTTGGTACAGCGCCAGCAAGCTGCGGGACCGGGCGCGCTCATGTTCGGAGAAAGCGACGGGTCTCGGATCCAGCTTGGCCGAGAGCGGGCCGTCCGCATGGCCAGTCGCGCCGTGGCAGGCCGCGCACTGTGCGCGATAGACCTCGGCACCACGTTGCAGGTCGGGCACGACGCGCGGAGCGACAGGGACCGGGTACTGCGCCAGCAGCAGCTCGCTCGCTCGACGCGACAGTTGGGACACCTCGGCAGGTTCGGCTCGCCGCTCGACAGCCTGGTTCAGCGCCTCGATGGCGGCGATCACTTGGCTGCGGCCTGCACTCGGCGGCAACCCGCGTGCGCCGGTCAAGGCGTTGCCGACGAACTCACGCATCTCCGCGTACTCGGAAGCGCTGGCCACTTGCCCATGCGCCACAGCGCCGCCGTAGTCCACACCGACATAGTCGATCTGCTGCCAGATCTGCCGCACGGCTGTCTCCGGCACCACCGCCTGCGCAGTTGCCGCAGTGCTGCCGAGCAGGTTCAACACCAGGAGGGCGCCAAGGAATCGAGTGAAGAAGGTCCGCATTTGCAAATGATTCTCGTTTCCCGCATTAGAAACCCTGTAGCAGGTATAAAGTCAAGTACGACTGCTCAAAGCAGAGCTGGGCTAGAGGTGAATATGAAGATCGGTGAGCTTTCAACTGCGACGGGAACGCCCGTAGAGACAGTGCGGTTCTATGAACGTGTCGGGCTGCTGCCGGCTCCCAAGCGAACGAGCGGCAACTTCCGGATCTACGACGAGACCCATGCGGAGCGGCTCGCGTTTGTCAGGCACTGTCGGTCGCTGGATATGACGTTGGATGAGGTGCGGGTACTGCTGCAGTTCCGCGACGCGCCTGAGCGAGGCTGCGGTGAGGTCAACGAGATGGTCGACGCCCACATTGCTCATGTGGCCACCCGCATCCAGGAGCTTCGAGCCCTGGAGAAGCAGCTCAAAGAGCTTCGCAGGACCTGCGGTGATGCCCGGGCCGGCGGTGAGTGCGGAATTCTGAGTGGCCTGTCCTCCGCGGCAGCGACCTCGTCCAAGCCGTCGAAAAGCCATGTACGGGGCATGCACGGTGAGAAGCCGCGGATGCAACCGCCCGGTCGTGCCACCGGCTGATCTCGGCGCATGTCAGCCAGCCTCGGAGTCGTTCAGGTCATAGCACGAGGTCTGCAGAACGCGAGCCGCCAGGTATGGCGTTCACGCTTGCCTCGCATCAGCACATAGGCTGCCGGAATCACGAACATCGACAGTAGCGGCGCCGTGATCATGCCTCCCGCCATGGGCGCGGCGATCCGCTGCATTACCTCCGAGGTGGCCGAACTGCAGACCCGGGAAGGGCAAGACACGTACCGTCGACGCAAGGCCATCGTCGAGCCGCCCAACGCCTGGATTCAGCAGGTGGTGAGGTTCCGGCAGTTCAGCTTAACGGGGTACGTCCATGTTTAACGGCGGCGCATCGGGTGAGAGCGGTCCGTAGTCGTGGCCATTAGCCTATTTACAAATGATAATGCGTCTCATTATGAATTAACATGCGGCCCCACCGAAGCCAGCGGCGTTTCACGCCGCTCACTTCCAACCGCTCCGTTTTCATCAGATGCCCCCTACGTTTACCCTGGTACGCCTGAGCCCGCTCGCCGTCGCCACCCTTGCCGCCCTCGCCGTTCCACCGGCGACCGCCCAGCCCACCGACCCCACACTCGAACGCGTCGTCGTGACCGCCACCCGTGGCAGCAAGGCGATCGACAAGATTCCCGGTGCCGTCTCCGTCATCACCGCCCAGGAGATCGAGACCCAGACGCTGATCGCCGAGGACCTGAGCGCCGTGCTGTCCGTGCTGGCGCCTTCGTATGCGCCGTCGCGGCAGAAGCTCACCAGCTTCGGCGAGTCGATGCGTGGCCGCACCGCGCTGCTGCTGTTCGACGGCGTTCCGCAGAGCAACCCGCTGCGCAACGGCGCCCGCGAGGGCTACTTTGCCGATCCGTCGCTGATCGAGCGCATCGAGGTCATCTCCGGCGCCTCTGCAGCGCAGGGCCTGGGCGCGACGGGCGGCATCATCAACTTCATCTCGCGCACGCCGCGCGAGCCAGGCACCCGCCACAAGGTCGAGCTGAAATACGGCACCCAGGGCCGCAGTGACGACGCGCTGTGGAAGGCCGGCTACACGCTGGAGCACAAAGGCAGCTTCGACGCGCTGCTGCACATCGGCATGACTCTGCGCGGCTTGGGCGTCGACGGCAACGGCCAGCGGCTCGGTCTGGAGGCTGTACAGGGCGACACGCAGGACTCGCGTGCCGGCGACCTTTTCCTCAAGCTCGGCCACGACTTCGGAACTCAACGTCTTCAGCTGTCGGTCAACAAGTTCCGGCTCGAAGGCGACGGCGACTGGAAGCCCCTGCCGGGCAACCGGGCCGCGGGCCAGCTCACAGGCGCGGCGCCCGGCACGCCGCCCGGCAAACCGCCGCGGAACGACGTGCGCACCGTCTCGCTGGACTGGACCCACAACGACCTCGCCGGTGGCCAGGCGCGCGCCCAGGTCTATAAGCAGGACTTCGCCGCCCTCTACGGCGCGACTGCCGCGACGACCTTTCAGGACGTGCGCATCGCGCCGCAAGGCCAGCTCATCGACCAGTCCGAAGTCGTCGCCGACAAGGCCGGCGTCAAGCTCAGCTGGGTGCGCCCCGATCTCTTCGTCAACGGCCTGGAGCTGACGAGCGGCCTGGACTGGCTGAAGGATACCTCGCAGCAGCGCCTGGCGCTGACCAACCGCACCTGGGTGCCGCCGCTGAAGTTCACCAGCACGGCGCCGTTCGCGCAGCTGGAGTACGAACTCGGCCCCGTCACCGTCCGGGGCGGCGCGCGACGCGAAAGCGCCATTCTGGAGGTCGACAGCTACCGGACGCTGGCCTTCTACAAGAATACCGCCGTGCAGGGCGGCGAGCGCAGCTTCAGCCAGTGGGTGAAGAGCCTGGGCGCGGTGTGGCGGCTGGGTGGCGGCTGGTCCACCTTCGTCTCCTATAACGAAGGCTTCGGCGTGCCGGACGTGGGCCTGGTGCTGCGCGCGGTCAACACAGCCAGTCAGTCGGTGGACAAGCTGATCTCGCTGGAGCCCGTCGTCACCGACAACCGCGAGATCGGCCTGGCCTGGCGCGGCCGCCTGGGCAGCTTCTCGGCGTCGGCCTATGACTCGCGCTCCGACCTCGGCTCGCAGATCCGCGTCGACGCCGCCACCGGCGTCGGCAGCGTGCTGCGCGTGCCCGTGCAGGTCAAGGGCTTGGAGTTCAGCGGCGAGTTCAAGCCCGCGCCGGACTGGACATTGAGCGCCAGCTACGCCCGCACCCGCGGCAAGACGGCGGCCCTGCCCGACACGCCGCTGGACGTGACCCTGGGCGCCCGCTCGCAGGGGCCAGACAAGCTCGTCTTGGCAGCGGCCTGGCAGTTCGCATCCAAGGGCAACGTACGCCTGCAGGCCACGCGGCTCGCGTCGCGAGACATCAACGTCGGCCGTGTCGTCGGCACCGCCAAGCTGGAAGAGCACTTCAGTGGCTACACGCTGGCCGACTTGGCCGCGACCTACGGCACGGCCTGGGGCGATTTCGGCGTCGGCATCGAGAACCTGTTCGACCGCCAGTACGTGGGCTACTACGCGCAGTCCAACCCGGCCGGCACCAACGATGACTACTTCGCCGGCCGAGGCCGCACGCTGACGCTCAGCTGGCGGCGCAGCTTCTGATGCGGCGCTTCTGGCTGCTGCTGCACCGCTGGCTCGCGCTGGCGTTAGGGCTGCCGCTCATCGCCGTGGCGCTGCTGGGCAGCAGCCTGGTGGTGCTCAGGCCGCTGGATCGCTGGATGAATGCGGAATTGTTCAGCGTACCGGTCGGCCCGGCGGCGTCTGACCTGCTGGAGCGCACACGCGGTCAGTTGCAGGCGGAGTTCGGGCCGGGCGCCTCCTTTGTGCTGCGCCCGCCGCGTCTGGCCGGTGAGAGTCTGCGCGTGACCGTGCGCGGGCCGTGGGACGGTTTCGTCTACCTGGACCCGCGCGACGCGCGCGAGCTCGGCCGCCGCGGCGAGCGCGAGGGCCTGTTCAACTTCGTGTTCGAGCTGCACAGCGGGCTGCTGATGAACGACGCCGGTAGGCCGCTGCTCGCCGTGCTGGCGCTGACGTATGTCATGCTGCTCATCGGCGGACTGGTGATGTGGTGGCCCAAGCTCTGGAACCAGGCGTTCACGCTCGCGCTTGATCGCGGCCTGCTGCGTGGCCTGTTCGACCTGCACCGCGCCGGCGGCGCCGTGCTCGGGGTGTTGATTGCCGTGCCCGTGGCCAGCGGCGCCTACATGGCCTGGAAGCCGCTGTCGCAAGCCGTCACGTCGCTGTCGGGCGAGCCGCCGCTGGCGCCGCCCAGGGTCAAGTTGACCGTCCCTGCATCGCCACCGGCGTCGCTGGACGCGCTCGTCGCCACGGCAGTCGCGCGCTTCGACGGCGCGCCGGTCGGCTACATCGCGCTACCAGCTGGCGCGGCCAAGCCGGTGCGTGTGCGGCTGATGCTGGCCGACGACCCACACCCCAACGGCCTGACTTCCGTCTGGCTGCATCCACAGACCGGCGCCGTGCTGCGCGCTGACCGGTGGAACGAACTCGACCTGGGTGCACGCGCCAACAGCGTGGTCTACCCCTTGCACACCGGTGAGTTGGGCGGCCTGGCCCACGAGGCATTGAACGCACTGCTCGGCCTGACGCTCGCCGCCCTCGGCGTGGCGGGGCTATGGGTGTGGTGGTTGAGACGGCCCCGCCGCAGCGTCTAGCCGGTCGACTCGACGTTGGAGAGCAAGGGCCCTTCCGCAACAACCGCGTACAGCCCCGGCGCCTCTCGGCAGACCGCTCGCCAACAAGCAACTGGGGCGCGCTGATGATCGCGGCTCTCCATCAAAACTCTGGAGCGGATTGTGCCCCTAGGGAATGATCGTTTGCAGCGATACAGAGCATTGATCATGTACCGCCGGCAGACCATCGCGCTTCAGGTCTGCCTTTTTGGCTCCCGGCCTCAAGTGTGCAGTTCTGAGCGGCCTGTCCTGTTCTCGGGGGACCGCGACCAGGGAGGCGAAGACATGTGCGAGGAGCGCACATGGCTTGAGGCCGCTTGACCGAGCCGCAACCCGCTTTCGCATATGAGAGAAGTCTGCTTGCGTCTCAAGCTTCGCAGCCCGGTCACTGACCGCCGCTGTGCTCTCCCCGCGGCGACCCGTGGGATCCTCGCAGTGGCTCCAATTGCCTGAACGGTTGGTAGTCAACGATGCCGAAATGCTTCTTCAGCTCCATGCGCATCATCTCGATGTCCGAGATCTGGCTGTGCCACATGCCCTGACATTCGCGCCGGAGTTCGTCATGCGCCAGGTCCGTCCCGGTCATGCAGGCGTTGACGGGTTCCATCAGGGTGTAGTGGTGCCGGCTCAGCACTTCGTAGAACGAGTGGTTGAAGTCCGCCCCGGGTTGGGCGCGCTCCAGGATGGCGATCTGGCCCATGTTTTCTGGGCGGACCCTGGGCTGGTAGCGGATGCCGTACCAGTCGCGCAGGAACCCCTGCAGGGTCAGGATCTCTTCCCGTTGCATGCGGTTGTTGCGCCGGGCCATGGACTTGAGGTCGTCGAGCGTCGCCCTGGCTTGCGTCGCCGGGAAGCCCATGGTCGGCGAGGTGCCGTCCTGCGGGCTGATGTCGGCGCTGCGCTGAAAGTCCGTGCCAGCGGCCAGCTCGGTGATGCGCAAGGCGGCGAAATGGTGGTCGATGGCCATCTGCATGAACTCGACTTCGAACCGGGCCGTCAGTCCCTGACCGGGACCCTCAGCCAAGACAGGGGTCGTCAAGACGGCAGCGGCCAGCGCCACCAGTGAGGCGGTGAATTTCATCGGAATCTCCAAGGAAGGCCCGCGCCCTGCGCGGGCTGTTAAGTGGCAAGAGTGCTCAGGCAGCCATCTGGCGGCACTCAGAGGCGCAACGCCGGCACGCCTCTGCACAAGCCTGGCAATGCGAGTGCTCGTGCTTTGCGCATTCCTCAGCGCAGGCGTCGCATACCTGGGCGCACAGCTGGCACACGCCCTTGGCGAACTGACTGCCGCGCGCCATGAAGCCGGCAGCCAAACGGCAGATCGCCGCGCAGTCCATATCGAGCGCGATACACCGCGCCATCATCTTGACGTCCTGCTCTTGCAGGCACGCCGTGGCGCAGTGGTCGCAGGCGTCGGCGCATTCGTTGCAAGCCTTGACGCAGGATTCGTGGGTTTGATGCATAGGTTTCTCCATCAATGCGGTCGAGGGGTTTTCAGGTGCTGCCGCTGTTTGGCGGCACCCGCTTTGTGCGAAGCGCCTTAGAACTTTGGCGGATGCCTGGGTGGCGGCCAAACGACAGACGCGTAGGCAGTGCAGTACCCGGGCGACCAGACCGATGCCGAGCCTTCCAGTGCCCTAGCGACATTTCCATCGATGACAGCGGGGACGAACATCAGATGGCAAGGTCCGCTGTGGTGTAGCGGTGTCGCACCATCGCCAAGGGCATGGTCCTCGGCGCCGCTTTGGTGGTGGCCCATGCCCAGTCCCAGCATCTCTGGTGCAGCGCAGTCCGCCTCACAGGCAATCGCCGCTATAGAGGCAGGCAGGTAGGTTGCCAAGACCAGCACGATCAGTACCCGGTGCTGCAGTTGCCGTAAACAATGCAAACCGACGGCTGCCAAGCGAGGCATCGTTCCGAAATACCGCCGAAGTACGTGCCGAGTCGCGGCAGTGCCTTGCTGCGCGAGCGCGGCGATCGCTGCCCCTCCTTGCGAAGGGCTCATGCCGTATACCGAGCGTGAATGCTGTCCAGCCATGCTGGGTTTCTATTTGTCCGAAGAACATGCCGTGCCAGCCGCAACACCGGCAAGGCGGCAATCGGCGTTCCACACAGCTATTGGTCGGCGGCAGCGGCCTTGATGCCGCTCCAACTCCAACGTTCACCAGCCCGGCTCAGCATCAACGGCGGTGTATCAAACATTTCCTCCACGCCCACAGCGTGAACGTGTACAGCCCCGCGAGCACCCCGACGTGTCGTGCATCGCACCGGGCAATCGAGGAGGCGTTTTGCCCAGACTGTTCCTACAAAGCGGGGCAGATCAAGACGCAAGGCAGCGGGCGACATGACGAAGCGCATGTACGGAACCGGAGGAACGCGAGCGCCACTTGATTTCCATCAACAGGCTGGCCGGGTGACCTTCCTATGCTCGGCCACGAAACGGGCCCAAGCCACCCCGCCATCACTTCCAAACAAGACGGAGCACCCGATGACACGCCCCACCCAGCCGCAACCGGCTCCCGCCCTTCAAGCGCAGGTCGGCAACGGCACGCGCCGACAGACGCTCAAGCGCCTCCAGGTCGAGCTGGTCAAGCTGCAAAGCCACTTGATCGAGTGCAACGAGAAGGTTCTGATCCTCCTCGAGGGCCGCGACGCAGCTGGCAAGGACGGCACGATCAAGCGCATCGTCGAGCACCTGAGCCCGCGCGAGACGCGGGTGGTCGCGCTCGGCAAGCCCAGCGACCGGGACCGCGCCTCCTGGTACTTCCAACGCTGGACGCCGCACCTGCCCGCGACCGGCGAGATCGTTCTGTTCAACCGCAGCTGGTACAACCGCGCCGGCGTCGAGCGGGTGATGGACTTCTGCACCAAGGATGAATACAAGGAGTTCCTGGTTTCCGTGCCTGCCTTCGAGCAGATGCTGCAGCGGGCTGGGATCCAGCTTCTCAAGTATTACCTCGACATCAGCCGGGGCGAGCAAAAGAGCCGGCTCGCCGAGCGAAAGACGAACCCGCTCAAACAGTGGAAGCTGAGCCCGATTGACCGGGCCGCGCCCGGCCTGTGGGACGAGTACACGAAGGCGCGCGACGCGATGTTGGAGGCGAGCCACACCGAAGAGGCCCCTTGGACGATCGTGCGTGCCGACGACAAGGTCGACGCGCGCATCAACCTCATCAAGGACGTGCTGTCCCGTGTGCACTACAAGCCGAAGGCAAGAAAGCTCATCGTTCCGGACGAGCGCGTGGTGTTTCGCTATGCGGGCGACGCGCTGGAGACCGGCTTGCTTGCCGTGTGACGGTGCGGTTCCCGTCCATCGCGTGCCAGCCGCCCAGGGCCTCGTGACGCGGCTAGAAGCCCGCTCACCGTCCGGACTTGACACGCATCAACCGCAGCAGCGTGCTGCCCGTCCAAGATGCGTCCCGATACAAGGGAAAAAGGACACATCACTTTGCAGGGCGCGACAATGGATTCGCTCGAAACGCTGCGGGCCCTCGGCGCCGCTCTGGCGGTTGGTTTGCTGGTCGGCACGGAGCGTGGCTGGCGCGATCGGGAACTTGCCGAGGGCGGGCGCGTCGCGGGCCTTCGCACCTTCGCGCTCGTCGGCTTGATGGGCGGCGTCGCGGCGATGCTCAGCGTATGGGCCGGCCCGTGGGCACTGGCCGTGGCACTTGCCGGTCTGGCGGCGCTGCTCGCCGTTTCCTATGCCGCGGGAGCCAAGGTGTCGGGCAGCGTGAGCGTCACGACCGCGGTGGCGGCGATGCTGACCCTGGCGCTCGGCGCCCTCGCCGCGCAAGGGGAAGCCGTCGCCGCGATCGCCACCGCCGTCGTCGTTGCCCTGCTTCTCGACCTGAAGCCCGTGCTGCATCGCTGGCTTCGCCTGGTCGAACCGCGCGAACTAACCGCGGTGCTGCAACTGCTCGTGCTGTCGCTGGTTATCTTGCCGGTCCTGCCCGATCGCGGCTTCGGTCCGTTTGACGCCGTCAACCCCTACCGGCTCTGGTGGGCAGTGGTGCTCGTCGCAAGCCTGTCGCTCGTGGGCCACGTCGCGATGCGGCTGTCCGGCCCGCAGCGCGGCTTGCTGTTGAGCGGCCTGTTGGGCGGCCTGGCCTCATCGACGGCCGCCACGGTCGCGTTGGCACGCCGGGGCCGCCCGCATCCCGACGCCGCCGCGACGCTAAGTGCAGCCATCCTCGCCGCCTGCGGCGTGATGTTCGTCCGCATGGCGGTGCTCGTCGCGGCCCTGCAGCCCGCCTTGCTCGCGAGACTGGGCGGCATTCTGGTGGTCATGGCGCTGGCCTCCTTCGCCGCGGCGGCTTGGCACTGGCGACGGCACGCTAGCGAAGAAGCGCCCGACGGCGCTGCGAGCACCGAGGGATCGTTGTTCGATCTGCGCTCCGCGCTCGCCTTCGGGGCCCTGCTGGCGGCCGTGGCGGTCTTTACGCGTGCTGCGAACGACGCCTTGGGCGCCGCAGGGCTATATGGGCTGGCTGCACTGTCGGGCCTCGCTGATGTGGACGCGATCGTCATCTCGCTGATGCGCATGAACGCCGATGGCGAGCTCGCTGCCAGCGCGACCGCCCTGGCGGCGGTGATCGCTGCGGCGAGCAACCTCGTGATGAAGGCCGGCATTGCATGGACCCTTGGCAGCCGCGCTATTGGCATCCGGGTTGCCGCGTCATTCGGGATCGTCGCGCTGACGGGCAGCGTTGCGGCCCTCGTCACGTCGGCCTTGTAGACGCACCCATCCCAGGTACTCGGTGACGTACGCCTCTACCTGTTTGAACAAGCTGGCCGTGGTCGTGCCACTCATTGCGCGCGCCGCTGGCCTCGTTTCGCGCCGGGCCGTCGGCAGGCAAGTGCGCAGCCAGGTCTGGCGTAGGCTGCCGCCAGCAACGCGACTTGACGCCGCTCAATGCTGCGTTCACTGGTGCCGCTCCAAAAGCGCCCCGAGTGCCGCCAGCACGCGTTCGGCGGCCGGCCGGCGCCGCCACTGGGGTTCGGTCACGCGCTCACACCGTGCCAGGTCGGCCGCGAAGTCGCTTTCCAGGCGCGACGCGAGCGCGTGACCCTGCACCGCCAGGTTCACCTCGTCGTTGAGGCCGAAGGACCGGTTGTCGAAGTTGGTCGAGCCCAACACCGACCAAACGCGATCGACGATGAGTATCTTGGCGTGCATCATCGCACCCTGGTACTCGTGCAGGCTCACGCCGGCCCGCAGCAGTGCACCGTAGCGGCGCCGGCTGGCGCGGCGCGCGATCGGGTGGTTGTTGAGAACGCCCGGAACAATCACTTGCACGTCGACGCCACGCGCCACCGCTTGCGCAAGTTCGCGCATCATGCTGCGGTCGGGTAGAAAGTACGCGAGCTTATCTTGATCGACGAGCGTGCGGAAGCGATCAGCAGTTGGAACAGCATGCGCGCGCGTGTGGCCTTGCCAGCGGAGGGCGCGCTCGTGACGACCAGTCCTTTCGCGACGGCCGTCGCCGGCGCGTCGGGGCCCGCGCGGCAGAACGGGAAGTCCTCCGACTGCGCCAGCATCTCGCCCTTGCTCTCGAGCCAGTTCTCGGCGAAGGAAGTTTGCAGTGCCGAGGCGAGCGGGCCGCGCACGCACACGACGGTATCGCGCCACGGCACGCCCGCGGCGCCCCCGTCGTCCCACCACGCGGCCACGCCGGCGCCGCCGACGAAGGCGGTCTCGCCGTCAATCACGAGCAGTTCGCGGTGGGTGCGGTTGTTGAAGCGCTTGAGCGTGGACCAGCGCACGGGCTGGTACCACATCACCTGGCCGCCGGCGTCGCGCAGACGGCGGAAGTAGGTGTCAGGGGTCAACAGCGATCCGATCGCGTCGATCACCATACGCACCCTGACGCCGGCCCGCGCACGTTCCTCGAGCGCCTCCAGGAAGCGCTCGGCAACGGCGCTGCGGTGGAACACATACGCTTCGAGATGGACGCTGTGCCGCGCCTGCCGAATCGCTGCCAGCTCCTGCGCATAGACGCTGCGGCCATTGTCCAGCACCTGGGCCTGTGCGCAGTCCATGACCGGCACGTCGACCAGCGCGGCGATCAAGCCGCGCGATTCGTGGCCGTCGCACTCGGGCAATGGACCATGGACCGTGTAAGGCAGCGCGGGCTCGAACAGAACCGCCAACAGCAGTGTCGCGAGAACAAGCAACGCGCCGAGCGCGAGCAGGTGGAACCCGGTGAACGCCATTTGCGGTGCTGGCTACAGCAGCGGAGGTGAATGGCTGAGTTCGTTCGCCCAGTCCGGCGCCGCCGATGTCAGTGGCAAGCAGGTGCCCCCCCAGTCATGGCCGCGGACTGCCGGTCATCGGAAGCTGGCGCCTTGATGTCTTCGTGCAGATCGATGCGCTTCGGGTTGCTCGCCTCGAGGACCGCTCGAGCCTTCGCCATCTCGTCGGTGGATCCGTGTCCGATCACGAGGAAGCCATCCGTCTTGACGGCTTCCTCGTACTGGATCACGCTGTCTTTCGGGATGCCGATGCTGTAGAGCGCCGCGCCCAAGGCGCTGAGCCCACCGACCAGAACCGCGCCCTCGACAGCGGCAACGACCATGGCGGCCAGGTGGCCGAGCACCATGACCGGTCCGATCACAGGGATGGTGAGAAATATGCCCCCGAAGAACAGGCTCCACAGGCCTCCCCAAAAGGCGCCGTTCTTACCCCAGAACTTGATCCGGTCCCCGGTGTTGTAGAAACCGACCACCTTCTCTTCGGAGTGGAAGCCTTGTCCGACGATGCTGAACTGCGTCATGTCGAAGCCGTCACCGGCGAGTTTGCGTATCGCGTCCTCGGCATCCTGGTGACGCTTGAAGACGGCGACCACCGCGTTGCTTTGTTCAGTCTTGTGTTGCATTTGGGTTCCTTCGCATTGAGAGATCGAGTCGGGACGCCGATTCAGCTCGCCGTTATGGGTCGAAGCTCCACACGCCACGCGGCCCATCCAGGCAGGCGGAGCGGCCATCGCTTGATTGCGTCGGTGTCATCACAACACCACCGGCCTGTCTGGCAGTTCGTTCGCAATCCGGCCGCCGTCGGCAGGAAAGTGTTCAACCAGATGCCTTGTCACTGCCTGCACACCATCGATCACACCGCCCTCAAAATTCGATTGCTGGAAGGCAGCTTCCATGTTGCGGCAAACCTTGCTCCATTCGTGCGGGTTCACCTTCGCATGAATCCCACGATCGGCCACGATCTCCACCGCCCGATCGGCGAGCAGCAGGTAGATCAGCAAGCCGTTGTTGTGCTGGGTATCCCAGATGCGCAGCTGCGAGAACACGTCGATCGCGCGCTCCCTGGCCGGCTGCCCCTTGAACAGCGGCGCGCCGTCCAATGCACCCTCGACCGCGAACCGGACTTCTCCGGCATGGGCGGCTTCGCTCGCCTTGATGGCTTTCTCGATCGCGGCCAGGGTGCTAGGAGGAAAGGCCCGCCTGACCTGCGCGTGAGACGTTGTCAGGTGCTTCGCGATGCGTTTGATGTTCATGATTACCACCTCCCCGACGCACCGCCGCCACCGAAGCCGCCGCCACCGCCGCTGAAGCCGCCGCCACCGGACCCGCCCCGACCCATTCCCCCGTAGTAGCCGCCGTATCCATGTCGACCAGTACCGATACCCAGCAGGGTGACGAACAATGCGATCGCGCCAGCGGCCAACGCCATCGACACGGCGCCCGCAATGAACCATGCGATCACTGCGACAGCGCCGCCCGTGACCAGCGCGCCGGGCACCTTTCCCAGAGCGGAGCGAAGCACGCCGCCTACGACGACGGCGAGGATGAACAGGATCGGGACGTATTGGCGAACGTCTCCGAGGTTCTCTGAGGACGTCCTGCTCGGCTCCGGCAGAGGCTCACCGTCGACGACGCGCATGATTTGGTCGACCCCCGCCGTGATGCCACCATAGAAGTCCTGGCTCTTGAATCGCGGCACGACGACTTCGCTGATGATGCGTTTGCTGGTGAGGTCCGTGAGCACGCCTTCCAGGCCGTATCCCACCTCGATGCGTAGCGCGCGGTCATTCTTGGCGACCACCAAGATGGCGCCGTCGTCGACCCTTTTCCGGCCGAGCTTCCATTGTTCGGCCACACGCAAGGCGAACGGCTCGATGGCTTCCGGTGCCGTCGAGGCCACCATCAGCACCGCGAGTTGGCTTCCCTTCCTGGCTTCGAAGGCCGTCAGCGACTGCTCCAAGGTGGCCTTCTGCTCCGCGCTGAGTGTGGCGGTCTGGTCGGTGACATGCCCCGTCAGGGGCGGCACCGGCACCTGCGCTGCAGCGAAGACAGACCAGCAGAGCGCTGCTGCAGACAGCAGCGCCCTGGCCGTCCGCCTTGCGCCATCTCTTGCCGTCACCGGGCCGCTCCCGAAGCACTGCCATTCGACGGGGCCGGCGTCGTGTCAAAACCGACGACGGGCGGCTTGGAGATTTCCTTTTCGTTGTCGACGGTGAAGTTCGGCTTTTCCTTGTAGCTAAACACCATCGCCGTCAGATTGGAGGGGAACGTCCGCACCGTCACGTTGTAGTCCTGCACCGACTTGATGTAGCGGTTGCGAGCCACCGTGATGCGGTTCTCGGTCCCTTCCAACTGCGCCGACAGATCCCGAAAGCCCTGGTTGGCCCGCAGGTTCGGATAGTTCTCCGAGACGGCCATCAAACGCGACAACGCGCCCGTCAATTCACCTTGGGCAGCCTGGAATTTCTGGAAGGCCGCGGGGTCGTTGACCAATTCCGGCGTCGCCTGGATCGACGTCGCCTTCGAGCGCGCTTCGATCACCTTGGTCAGGGTGCTCTGCTCGAAGTTCGCTTCGCCCTTGACGGTGTTGACGAGGTTGGGGACCAGGTCTGCGCGGCGTTGGTACTGATTGACGACCTCGGACCAACTCGCCTTGACTTGCTCGTCGTTGGTCTGGAAGGTGTTGTAGCCGCAGCCGGACAGCGTCAGTGTGGTGACTGCCAGCGTGATGATGAGCTTGCGCATCGGGGTTCTCCTGTCGAGGTTCGTATTGGTGAGACGGGGTGTGTGGCCGGAAGGCGCTGAAAGCGGAGGCGCGAGCCATGTCGCGATGCTAGGCATCGACGTGCGCCCGCACTTGATCGGCATCAAGCGAAACGATGGGAGCGCGAGTGGCGCGCGCCGTGGCTGCGCCGATGACGGCGTACTTCAATGCCTTGCCGATGAGCAACGCGCCGAACACCGATGGCCACCGCATGCCGAGCACCGCACCGAGGATCAACGCCGGCGTTTGTGCGAACGGTGTGGCCGCGATAGCCGCCAGCGTCAGAAACCCATAGTTGGCGGTCCACTCGACGAGAAGGTGCCAATGTTTCGAGCTGGCGAGTTGCGGCAGTTGCCGATCCATCCACGCCATGCCGAAGTGACCCAGCAGGTGCGTGAAGAGGGCACCAGCAACCGCGCTCCCCAGCACCGCCCACAACACAACGGCCCGCCAGCGGCGCGGGTTCAGCGCCACCACAGCGATCAGCACCGGCCCGACCGGCACTGTCAGGCTCAGCGTTGCTGCCGCCGACAAGATCGCCGCGATCGGCGGGAACCACCAGCGGTCGGCGAATGGGAACAGCTCTCCGATCCAGCGCCGTATTCCGGAGTTGTGGCCGAACTCGAGCGCCCTTGCAACGAAGCGCATCACGATCGCCTCAGCGCGCTGTACAACGCCATCGTGCCGAAGACCGTCGAGAAGGTCTGCCGCTGCGACACTTCCGTGAAGCCTGCGCCGCGGAACAGCTCGAGCAGCCTCCCGTCCACGTTGTCCTGCGTGTTGGCGAAGCCGTCGAGGAGCTGGATCGCCACGAAGGCAGCCCGCATCAAAGGGCCGCTGGCACGCCCCCAGTCTGCCACGTGCAGTTCGCCGCCGGGACGCAGCACGCGGTGGATCTCCCGCGCGGTGCGCTGCTTGTCATCCCACGACAGGTGATGGAAGAACAGGCTGCAGAACACGCGGTCGAAGCGCGCGTCGGCATACGGAAGACCGAACGACAGGCCATGGTCGAACCGGATCGCGACGCCCGCTCGCTTGGCCTTGCGCTGCGCGATCGAGAGGATGTTCGTGTCGCCGTCGATGCCGACCACATCGATGGTCGGATGGTGCTGCTTGATCCGGATCGCGAGCGTGCCGGTGCCGCAGGCGAGGTCCAGCACCTGCTGGCCCGACGCCAGACCGGCCTGTTCGATCAGTGCCTGTTTGAAGCGGCGCTCGCGCGTCGTCGCGGCGACCACGGCGTCGTAGGCCGGTGTCAGCCAGTGGAAGCCAAGCGCCGGGACGTAGCGGCTTTCACGGCTGTCGGGCATGCATGCTCCTGCGCGCCGAGCCTAAGCCACCATCCCGGTCCGATCGAGAGTCAGCCGTCATCGTCGCTCCGATTGCGTAGGCCAGAAGCGATCTCTCCGTCGCGCGCCGGCCCCCAAAAGGCCAGCGCGACGCCGGCTCCCAGCACCAGCACCAGCGCCGCCGCCCAGAACGGCGCCACCGGCTGCCATGCGAACAGCAGCCCCGCACTGACCGAGCCCAATGCCTGACCGAGGTTGCCGGCCGCCGCTTGCCCGCCGAGTAGCGCACCGCGCGCCGCATCGTGGCGCTCGAGCAGTTCGTACGACAGGACCGGCCCGATCATGCCGACCCCGGTGGACACCACGGCGATCAGCAGGCCGAGGGCCGCGGCGTCCGGCACCCTGGAGGTGAAAGTCAACGCGAGCGCCGCGGCACCGAACGCCGCTGCGACCCAGCGCTGGTTGATGCGGCGGCGCACCTCTTGCAGCAGCAAGGTGGATTGCGCCGCCAGCATCGCCAGACTGCAGGTGACGAACATCAGTGCCATCGTGCCGCTGGCGAGTCCCAGCGTCTGTCCGCCGAACAGCGTGAACCCGACCTCGAACGTGCCCACCGCAAACGACGCCAGCAACGCCACGCCCATCGATGCACGGACGAAGCGCCGGCGTTCGCGCGACACCTGCCGCGACGTCTCGCCCGAAGCCATGGCGCGCACGCGGCCGAGACCCCAGCGGGCGAGCAGCAGCAACGGCAGGCCGCCCAGCGCTACGCCGAGCGCGGGCCAGTTGATCATCCCGGCCATGCGCCCGACCGGCATGCCCATGACCGGCCCGGCGATCCAGCTACCAAAGGGCGGGCCGGCGAGGAAGCCGACAAAGGAGGCGCTGCCGAGCAACACGAAACGCCGGCTGCGCACGACCGGCGTGCTGACATCGGCGATGTACGCCTGGGCCGTCGGCACGATCGCGGCGGCGCCTGCGCCGGCCAGAAGGCGCGCCGCGTACACGACACCCAGGTTCGGCGCCAGCGCGGCGGCAGCCTCGCCCACCAGGAAGGCGGCGAAGCCCGCGGCCAGCACCGCGGTGCGGCCGTACCGGTCCGACAGACGACCCCACAACGGCGCGAACAGGAACAGCGCGAAGGTGTAGACGCCGCCCAGTATGCCGACATGCCAGGCGAGCGCGGATGGCGTCGCAGCACCAAGGTACTGGCGCAGATAGAGCTGCAGCAACGGCAGTCCGGCGCCGTAGCCGAGCGCGACGACGAACACGATCGCGCCCAGCAGCAGCATAGCGCGCGCCCCTCCCGGGACCGAATCGGGTCGCGCCAGCGCATCGAGCCCCGCTGTCTTGATCACGCCCGCTCTCGCTTCAGACCGCAGCCGGGGCGGCGCGCGCGGTGCGGTCCGCCGCGCCGGGAATCGCCTGGCCGCGGCGGATGCCGGTCAGCCGCGTGCGCTTGAGCATCAGCGCGTTGATGGCGACCAGCGCCGAGCTGCCCGACATCGCGATCGCCGCCACCTCCGGGCTGATCGTGAACGGATAGAAGACGCCGGCCGCGAGCGGAAAGGCCACGACGTTGTAGCCTACCGCCCACCACAGGTTCTGGTGCATCTTGTGCAAGGTCGCGCGCGACAGCTCGATCGCGCCGACGACGTCCAGGGGATCGCTCTTCATCAACACCACGTCGGCGCTTTCCATCGCCACGTCGGTGCCGGCGCCGATCGCGAAGCCGACATCGGCCTGGGTCAGCGCCGGCGCGTCGTTGATGCCGTCGCCCACCATGCCGACCTTCTTGCCCTGTGCCTGCAACTCCTTAACCTTGGCCGCCTTGTCACCCGGCAGCACGTCGGCGAGCACGATGTCGACTTGCAGGTCGCGCGCGATGCGCTCCGCGGTGGCACGGTTGTCGCCGGTCAGCATCGCCACCTGCACGCCCTTCGCGCGCAGCGCCGCGACCGCGGCCGCCGAGGTCGGACGCACGGCATCGGCGATCGCGATCAGGCCGATCAGGCGTCCGCCGTGCGCCACGTGAACGACGGTGCGCCCCTGGCCCTGCAGATTGCGCGAGTCGGCGCTGAGCCCGTTGAGGTCGACGTTGTTGACGTCCATCAGCTTGCGGTTGCCGAGCAGCGTGCGCTGGCCGCGCACCATCGCTTCGGTGCCCATGCCGTCGACGTTGTTGAAACCTTCGACCGGCTCCAACGGCAGGTTGCCGGCGCGCTTGAGGATGGCGAGCGCCAACGGATGCTCCGAGAGCTTCTCGACCGAGCCGGCAATCTGCAGCAAGTCGTCCTGCGTGGTGCCTTGCGCTACCGCCAGATCGACGACGTCGGGTTGCCCAAGCGTCAGCGTGCCGGTCTTGTCGAAGATCACCACGTCGAGCTTGGTCGCGTCCTCGAGCGCCGAAGCGTTCTTGAACAGGATGCCGTTCATCGCACCCAGCCCGGTGCCGACCATCACCGCCATCGGCGTGGCCAGGCCAAGCGCGTCCGGACAGGCGATGACGAAGACCGTGATCGTCAGCGTGAGCGCGAGCAGCACCGGCTGGCCGAGCACGAAGTACCAGACCCCGAAGGTCGCGAGGCCGATCAGGAAGGCCACCAGGACCAGCCACTGCGAGGCCCGGTCGGCCAGCAGTTGCGACGGCGCCTTGGAGTTCTGCGCCTGCTGCACCAGCTTGACGATCTGCGCCAGCGCCGTGTCCGCGCCGACCTTGGTGGCGCGGTAGCGGAAGCTGCCGCTCTTGTTGATGGTCGCGCCGATCACCGTGTCGCCCACCGTCTTCTTCACCGGCATCGACTCGCCAGTGAGCATCGACTCGTCGACCTGCGAACCGCCTTCGAGAACCTCGCCGTCGACCGGGATCTTGTCGCCCGGGCGGATCAGCACGATGTCGCCGGCCAGCACCTCGGACGTGGCCACGGTGGTCTCGACCCCGTTGCGCAGCACGGTGGCCTTCGGCGGCGCGAGTTCCATCAGCGCACGAATCGCCTCCGAGGCACCCGCGCGAGCGCGCATCTCGAGCCAGTGGCCGAGCAGGATGAAGACTAGCAGCACCGACACGGCTTCGTAGAACTGCGCGCCCTTGAAGAAGAAGGTGGCCCCCAGGCTGAAGAGATAGCCGGTACCCACGCTCAGCACGACGAGTACCGCCATATTCAGCACGCCGTTGCGCAGCGCTCGCCCCGCTGCCACGAAGAACGGCCAGGCCGGATAGATCACCGCGCCACTCGCGAGCGCGAATAGCCAGACGTTCAGGTCGAGTCCGAACGGCGGCGCGAGCTTGATGAACGACATGCCCATCGGCGCGTACAGAAAGATCGGCACGGTGAACGCGAGGCAGATCCAGAACCGGTTGCGCATGTCGCGCGCCATGCCTTTGGCGTCCATGCCGGCGCCATGGCCCATTTCGTGGGCCATCGCGTCCATGCCGCCGTGGTCCATGTCGTGAACGTGTGCGGCAGGAGGCTTGGGACTCGCCTTGGGGCTCACCCCGGGCGCTGCGTGCCCATGGTCATGGGCGTGAGCATGCGCGTGCGCATGGCCGGCGTCCTCGTGCGGTGCGCAGAGGTGCCGCGGAGTCGCCTCGCCGCGACAGTGGTAGCCGCACTCTTCGATCGCCGCGCGGATGCGATCCGCGCCGATCGTGTCGACGTCGAACGTGACGCTTGCCGAGCCGGCGACGTAGTTGACCTGCACCGCGCTCACGCCGGGCAACTGCGACAGCTGCTTCTCGACGCCACGAGCGGACATCGACGACAGCAGGCTGCCGACTTCAAAGGTACTGTTGGTGTTCATGGAATTCCTTGTTGCCGCGAGTTCTCGGCTGTCAGCCGATCAGCGTGCGCAGCGCATCGAAAGCGACCTTGGGATCGGCGATGCCGTGGTAGATGGCCGGGATCTCGCGCGTCAGCCCGAGCAGGCCGTACACGCCGTGCATCGCCCCGCGCACCGAATACTCCACCGTGAAGACCACGTCCTCGGGGATCTCGACGTACTGGCCGAGCAAGGCGAAGTTCTTCGCGCCAGGCGGGATCACCGGCGGCCGGTCGGTCACGTCGCGGCGTTCGAACTCGCTGGTGATGTAGGGCATCATCACCGGGATCACCGTTGTCGCGTAGCGCACCTCATCGAGGATGTCTTCGCAGCCCAGGTGGTGCATCAACTCGGTCAGGATCTCCTGGCCGCTGCACTGCGCCATCGGCTTGTCGACGTAGTCGCCTGGGTTGTCGATGAACAGCCCGTAGCCCCACAGCGTGAACACGTCGTCGGGCTGACCCGCGAAGTGAGGTGCGTGGGGCACGACGGCGGACATCAGCCAGCTCGAGTCCTTGAACGTCATCAGGCCGCCGGTGCCGGGCTTGTTGCCGGTGAATTCCTCGATCCGCTGCACCAGCACCGGCGTGCGCATCGTCAGCGTGAAGGACTCCCACTTGCTCTCGTCGACGTTGCCGCTGAACGCATTGGGTCGACCGAAGCCGGGCGCCTTGCGCGCCATGTTCTCCCACAGCGTCCAAGCGCCGTCGCGCTTGTCGCGCACGAGCTCGGGTGCACGATCGTCGTCTCCGCAGCGCGAATCGGCGGTCATCGAGCCGATCGTGATGAAGGCATAGTCGTCGCGGCCGACGGGGTAGCTGAAGTTCTCGCCCCGGCTCGTGCCGTGGAGCGCCTCGATGCGGCGGCCGTCGGCGGCCTCGAGGAAGTCGACATCGGTCACCTTGGTGCCGTATTCGAAGCGAACGCCCTGCTCAGTGAGCCACTTCTCGAGCGGGCGCACGACCGAGTCGTACTGGTTCAACGCGCTGCGCCGCACGCCCGCCAGCGTGTGGATGCGCGGGAACTCCTGCAGGAAGCGCAGCATGTAGCGCTTGAGCTCGATCGCGCTGTGCCAGTTCTGGAACGCGAACGTCGTGCGCCACATCGCCCAGAAGTTCGTCGTGAAGAAGTGCGGCGAGAAGCAGTCCTCGATCCGCTTCGTGCCGATGGCCCGCTCGGGCATCGCGAGCAGGCGCATCATCTCCAGCCGGTCGTGCAGGCTGAAGCCCAGATCGGTCGCGTCCACGATCTTGCGGCCCTTGCCGATCAGGCGCGCGTGCGCGTCTGAGCGCCACGCTTCGTTGAAGGCCCACACATCGTCCTTGACCGACTTGGCCGGATCGGCCAGCGTCGGGACGCTGTCGAGCACGTCCCACAGGCAGACGTAGGCTTCTTCCGTCCACATACGCCCGCCGCGCGTGACGTAGCCCTTCACCGGGTCGCCCGAGCCGTCGAGCGCGCCGCCGGCCACGTCGAGCTCTTCCAGGATGCGGATGTTGGAGCCGCGCAAACCGCCGTCGCGGATGAGCAGCACGGCCGCCGACAGCGCGGCGATCCCGCCGCCGACGATGAAGGCTTTGGCTTTGTCGAAATTCTTCATGGCAATCCCTCTTGTTAAACGTTGATCAATGAAGCTGCGAGGCACTTCTCGCCCGCGCACCATGGCTGCGGGTATCGGGCACGCGCTGGTGGAGTCCGACCCTGGGGTTCCTCAAGTGCAGATAGACGACGCCGCTGAGCACGGCCGCGAAGAAGCACCACACCGAGATGAACCACAGGGCATAGAACGCGTAGGCGGCGGCGAAGGACAGCAGCGCAAGGAGCCCGAAGACCTTCACCAGGCGATGCGCGGAGAACAACAGGCTGACGCCGGTCGACAGCAGGTACAGCGTCATCGCCACCGCGGCGAAGAAATGCGGCGAGACGTACTCGACGTGCCGTCCGGTCGGGCGGGAGACGATGCCATATCTCGCCATCGCGTACAGCAGCCAAGTGCCGACTGCGATGCCTGCAACGCTGAATGCGATCAGTGCCTTGCGGCGCCAGCCCGGTGGCTCGATCAGCAGTACCGCAAGTGGCACGTAGATCGGCCAAAGGACGTGCGAGAACAGCGAATAGGCATAGGTTAGCGCGGTGTTCAACCACGGCGCCTTGTCGGGGAACGTCAGCCACAACGCGCCCTCGATGAGCTGCTGAACGGCGAACAGGAGTGGGATCAGCGCGAACGGCAGTTCCGGGCGTCGCCGGACCTGGCGCGCCGTGGCGGCGCCGACGAGCAGCAGCCCGGCTCCGGCTGTGAAACTGGCGGTGGCGGAAAAGCACATGTCAGTCAGTCCCGAGCGCGGCGGCTTGCGCCGAGGTCACGAAGAGACCGAACGCCTTCCCGCTGTCCACCGCGTACAGGTCGCGACGCGTGAGGGGCACTTGCGGCTCTCGACCGCGGCGCGAGGCGAGCATCTGGTAGACA
The DNA here is from genome assembly GCF_004342485.1 of Roseateles saccharophilus. Lineage (GTDB taxonomy): Bacteria > Pseudomonadota > Gammaproteobacteria > Burkholderiales > Burkholderiaceae_C > Pelomonas > Pelomonas saccharophila. Next base: position 59,287 of record NZ_SMBU01000016.1, on the reverse strand, counting down.
CCGGTGCCGCCGGCTTCGAACTCGAGCGCGCACGCCGCCATGTACAGCCGCCAGACGCGGTAGGTCGGTTCGTCCACCTCGCGCAGCGCGGCCTCCCGGCTTGCCTCGAGCCGCTGGACCCAGTGCCGCAGGGTCAGCGCGTAGTGCGGCCGCAGCGCTTCGACATCGTGAATTTCAAAGCCTGCGCGCTCCATGCCGAGCTGGATCTTGCTGACGCAGTCGAGCTCGCCGTCGGGGAATACGTAGCGGTTGATGAATTCGGTCGCGATGGTCTTGTTCCAGCCTTCCTCGTCGTGCGTGATGCCGTGGTTCAGGAACAGTCCGCCCGGCCGCAGGACACGCTGAACTGCGGCGAGGTAGGCCGGCAAGTTGGCGAGCCCGACATGCTCGAACATGCCCACGCTCGACACCTTGTCGTACACCCCCTCGCCGGCGAGGTCGCGGTAGTCGCGCAGCTCGACGGTGACGCGGTCCTCCAAGCCTTCGTCGCTGATTCTTTGCAGCGCGTAGGCGTGCTGCTCGCGGCTCAAGGTGATGCCGTGGGCCCTCACGCCGTGGTACTTGGCGGCCCAGCACACCAAGGCACCCCAGCCGCAGCCAATGTCGAGCAGGCGCTCGCCGGGCCGCAGCCGCAACTTGCGGCAGATGTGCTCGAGTTTGTTGCGCTGGGCCTGCTCGAGCGTGTCGTTCGGGCTCTCGAAGTAGGCGCAGGAATAGACGCGCTGCTCGTCGAGCCAGAGCCCGTAGAACTCGTTGGAGACGTCGTAGTGGAAGGAGATGGCCGCTCGGTCGCTCTTGCGCGAATGCCGGTGCGAGAAGCTGCGCGCGATGCGCGAAGCCATGGTGTTGCTGGGCTTGAGGCTGGCGTCAGAGCGCGACGGCAGCCGCCAGGCGTCGCGCAACAGCGCGAGCTTGTCGCGCCAGCTCAGGGAAACGCGCTGGAAATGATCCTTCAGCGTGAGCGCGCTGTAGAGGTCGCCCTCGAAGTCGAGCTGCCCGTGGAAGTAGGCGTCGGCCAGCAGCAGCGGGCTGCGCCCGAGCACCAGGCGCCGAAGCAGCGCCGGGTCGCGCAGCACCAGCGTGAACGTGGCCGTCCCGCCGCTCGGCGCGTGCACCGTGTCGTTCCACAGGCGCAGAGCGGCAAAGCCGTCGAAGCCACGCATCAAACGCTCGAAGATCCGGATGGCGGGTTCGTCGTGCGCACTCCGGCGTGCCTGCGGGTGGTGGTCCAGGACGATGCTCATGGGTGTTTTCCTTCTTCTTCGTTGCGTGTCGACCGATCGACTTTGTCGTCGCTGGCGCCCGACTCGGAGTTGCTGGTCGCCACGTACAGCAGGACCAGACACACGGGGATCGACAACATCAGCAGCGGTCCCCAGGCGTGGGCGTGGTGTTCGGCGAGCAGTAGAAGCAGCACCACGACCGCGAACGCGACCAGCACCCAGGTGGCGGCTTTGGACGAATCGATGCGCATGGAATCCCCTCGTTCGACCGACAGCTGTTGGCTAGCGGCTTTCCCGATGCGGGGACCAGGCCGATATCGGGAACTCGACCTCGTTCGGCCGATCGGCCAGCCTGGCGAGAATGCGGAACTGGTACGGGCCGTCCTTGGCCATGGAGAACACCTGGCCATAGGAGGCCAGCCCGTTGATCGTCATCGGCGTCAGGTACTTCGGTGCGGCGTTCACGATGCCGACCTCGTGCAGTTGGGCTCGCAGGACTGCGTCTCCGATCCGCCGCCCGTCCTTTGCGTCGACCAAGGCCGCGACCAGGTGATGGACCTGCCCGCCGTCCTTGGGTACGACACCGTGCATCTCCTCGAGCGGGTGCTTCTCCGCCACGATGGCCGCCGGGACGAGCCCCCAGTACAGGACGACGCCGTCGCGTTCCACCCGTGCCTGGGCCATCGCGGGCTGGATGGCGAGCGGCAGCACGGCGAGTGCGAGCAGCGCGGGAAGACGTCGTGCGCGCAAGACTAGCCGCAGCGCGGCGAAGCAAAAGCTCGGGACGGACATGGCGATCTCCTCATAGGGATGGGAAGGCAAGGCTGGTTCGCTGCCCGGCATGCTTCAACAGGGGAAGCACCGCCGCGGCGAGCGAGGCGCCGAGGCGAATGCGGTTCGAGGGGTGAGCGATCGTGTCGCAGCTCGCGATGTCGGCTGAGCCGGCCGCGCGCAGGTCGTCGAACGCGGTCTGCGCGAACACCGCGTGCACGGCCAGACACACCGGTGCGGCCAGCCCGGCGCGCCGCAGATGGACGACGGTTTCGATCATCGTGCGGCCGGTGGAGACGATGTCGTCGACCAGCACCGGCGTGTGCGAGCGCCAGCGCTCGACGTCCGGCACCGACACCTGCACGTCACGATCGCCGCGGCGCGTCTTGCGCAGCACCACAAACGGCGCATCGGCGCTGCCCGCCACCTGCTCCACCCACTGCATGCTTTCCTCGTCCGGGCCGATCAGCAATGGCTGCCGCACGTGCGTACGCAGCCATTGCGCCAGGTTGTCGGCAGCGTGCACCGCGAACGCTGGGATGGTGTAGACCTGCGACAGCTCATTGATGCGGTGCAGATGCGGATCGACGGTGACGAGCCAGTCGAAGCGGCTGGAGATCCACGCCGCCACGTGTTGCGCACTGATCGTCTCGCCGGGATGGAAGCGCGTGTCCTGGCGCATGTAGGCGAGGTAGGGCGCGACCAGCCCGACCGATCGGGCCCCGCTGTCGCGTGCGGCTGATGCCAGCAGCAACAGCGGCACCAGCTTGTCGTCCGGCTGGTCGAGCGTGCACACGATGACGGCGTGCCGCCCCTCCAGCGCGGATTCCACGCGCACGTAGGACTCGCCGTCCGGGAAGCGCCGCACCGTCGCCGCCCCGCATTCCCCGTCCAGGCGCTGCACCAGTTCGGCCGCCATCGCCTCGTTGCCCGGCATCGAAATCACGATGGGCTTCATGCGGGATGGCCCTCCAACGCGATCGCCGGGTGCGCGTCGTGATAGCGGCGTGCATACGCAAGCTCACCGGGCGCCTGGGCATGCAGGGTAAACAGCGGTTGGCCGGCTTCGACGTCGTCGCCCAAACGCACGTGGAGCTCGAGCCCGGCAGCGGCTGCCGACGGCGCGCCGGCGAGCTTCGCGACGCGGGCAAGGCGCCGGTTGTCAATGGCGGCGACGTAGCCGGCCGAGGCCGCGAGCACCGGCTCTCGCAGCGGAGCCAACGCCGGCTCGCGCAGGCCCCCTTGGGCCTCGCAGATGGCCTGGAACTTGGCCCAGGCGGCGCCGCTGTCGAGCAATCTCCAGGCCTCGGACTGCCCCTGGCCTGGCCGTGAGTGGCCGCAGAACTCAAGCAGGTGGGCGGCCAGGGCCAGTGCGCGCATGCGCAAATCCACCGGCGCGTGGGCCGCGCCGCGCAGCACGGCGAGCACGTCGTGCGCTTCGAGCGCCGGACCGATGCCGCGGCCGACCGGCTGGCCGCCGTGCGTGCGCAGCACCCGCAAGTTCAACCCGTTCGCATCGGCCACCTGTTCAATCAGGCGTTGCAGACGAAGGAAGTCCTCGTCGCTGCGCACCTTGGCGGTCGGTCCGACCGGGATGTCGATCAATGCATGCGTGGCCCCGGCAGCGATCTTCTTCGACAGCACCGACGCGACGAGTTGGGCATCGCTGTCGAGGTCGAGCGGCCTCTCGACACGGATGAGCACGTCGTCGGCCGGGCTCAGGGTCAGTGCGCCGCCCCAAACCAGGCAGCCGCCCTCGCGCTCGACCACGCGGCGCATGGCGGTCACGTCGAGATCGACGCGGGTCAGCGTCTCCATCACGTCGGCAGTACCCGCGGGCGACGTGATCGCCCGTGACGATGTCTTCGGCATCGTCAGCCCGGCTGCCGCGACGATGGCCACGACGATCGGCGTCGTGCGGTTGCCGGGCAGGCCGCCAACGCAATGCTTGTCGGCGATCGGCGCGCGGCCCCAATCGATCCGTTCGCCGGCTGCGACCATGGCTCGGGTGAGCGCGATCGTTTCCTGCACGTTCATGCGCCCGCCCGCGCAGGCGCTGAGAAAGGCGGCGATATGGATGTCTGGATAGCGGCCGGCAGCCACGTCGGCGACGATCGCGTCGAACGCCGGCGCGTCGAGGCGATTGCCATAGATCTTCGCGCGCACCTGGCTCATCGAATCGAGCGCCGGCGCGTGCGAGACCGTGGCGCGGTCGCCGGCAGCGGCGTTCAGCGCCCGCCAGGCACTGTTCGACAGGCCGGCCTCGTCGACGGCGAGCAGTCCAGGATCGACGACGTTGAGCGTGGCGATGATCGCGCGGCCGTTCAGATGCACCTCGACCCGCGCCTGCGCCTCAAATCCCTCGGACCGGCAGACGTGGCAGTCGGCGTGCATGTAGACCACGGACTCCTGGAGCGTATCGATGCCGATGCGCCGCAGCAGCAGGCTGCCGTCGCCACGAGGTGTCGGCAGGACTGGCTGGCTCACGACGGGATCTCCACCGTCTGCCCGAGCGACGGCACCGTGGCCGTCCATCCGAGCTCGCGCTCGATGCGCTGGCGCAGTGCATCCGCCGGACCGGGCTCGCCGTGCGTGATGAACACCCCGCGCGGCGCCTTCGGCGCGCTGCCGAGCCAGCTCACGATTTGTTGTGCGTCGGCATGCGCCGACAGCCCTTGCAGCGATACCACTTCCGCGTTCACTGGAACATCCTCGCCATGGATGCGCAGACTGCGCTCGCCGTTCTGCAGCCGCGCGCCGCGTGTCCCGCCGGCCTGGTACCCCGCGAGCACGACTGTGTTGCGGCGTTCGGGCGCCAGCGTCTTGAGGTGATGCAACACGCGTCCACCGGTGGCCATCCCGCTCGCGGAAACGATGACGGCCGGGTAGCGCAGCGTGTTGAGCGCGCGCGACTCCTCGACGGTTCGCACCATCTTCGCCACCTTGCACATGCCATCGCACTCCTCGGGCGACAGCCGGTGCTCGACACGGTGCCGGTGGTAGATCTCGGTCATGTCGATCGCCATCGGACTGTTCAGGAACACAGGCAGATTGGGAATCGCACCGCGTGTCTTGAGCCGGTAGAGCATGTACAAGAGCAACTGGGCTCGTCCGACCGCGAACGCCGGCACCACGACAATGCCGCCGCGCGAGGCAGTGCGCGTGATGGTCTCCGCCAGCACCGCCTCGGTGGCATGCGCCTCGTGCAGGCGGTCTCCGTAGGTGGACTCGACGACGACGTGATCGGCAGCGCAGATGTCCACGGGGGCGCGCATGATCGGATCGTCTGGCCGGCCGAGATCTCCCGAGAACAGCAGCGTCTCACCGCCGACCTTCAGTTCGATCGATGCTGCCCCGAGGATGTGACCGGCCGGTCGCAGCGTTACGGCAATACCGGGAATGACCTCGCGGGATTGCTCGAACGGCAGCGGTTCGAAGCGGCGCAGCGCACGCTCGGCGTCCTCCTCCGTGTACAGCGGCATCGCCGGCTGGTGCTTCGAGGTCTGGTGGCGGTTGGCGTATTCCGCATCCTCCTCCTGGATCCGCCCGCTGTCGGGCAGCAGCAGCTGGCACAACTCGATGGCCGATGGCGTGGCGAACACCGTCCCGCTGAATCCGCGCTTCACGAGCAGCGGCAACGCGCCGGAATGGTCGAGATGGGAGTGGGTCAGCACGACGGCATCGACATCGCGCGGCTCGAAGGGCAGCGCCTCCCAGTTCATCAAGCGCAACTGCTTGTAGCCCTGGAAGAGGCCGCAATCGACCAGCAATTTGCGGCCCTCGTGCTCGACGAGGTACTTGGAACCGGTGACGGTGCCGGCGGCACCGAGAAAGCTGAGTTTCATCCTTGCACTCCCGAGGCGGGCGCCGTGCCGAAGCGCGGGATCCAGCGCGGCGTCCGGGCCGCGTAGCTCTCCCACCCGGCGCCGAAGACACGCTGCGCGTCCTTCTCCTCGTTGATGGCGAGGCGCACATACATGAAGCACAGGATCGGGAACATTGCCAGCGTCAGGATCGTCGGCCACTGCAGCAGGAAGCCGAACATGACCGACACGAAGCCGATGTACTGCGGGTGGCGCACGCGCGCATAGGCGCCCGTCGTGGCCAGCGTGCCGCGTTTCTGGTTCGCGTAAAGCACGGCCCAGGCCGCCGACAGCAGCCAGAAGCCGCCGCCGATGAACACGAAGCTCAGCATGTGGAAGGGCCCGAAGTGCGGGTTAGCGCGCCAGCCGAACATCACCTCGAGCAAGTGACCGGCGTCGTGCGACAGAAAGTCGACGCCGGGGAAGCGCGTGCCGAGCCAGCCCGACAGCAGGTAGATGGTCAGCGGGTAGCCGTACATCTCCGTGAACAGCGCGACCAGGAAGCCCGAGAAGGCGCCGAACGAGCGCCAGTCGCGCGGGCTCTGGGGCTTGGCGAAGCTGAACGCGAAGATGATGAACACCAGCGAATTGATGATCACCAGCGACCACAGCCCGTAGGCCGGCGTTGAGGTGGAATGCTCCATGGCTATCCTCCTTGGGGAGATTCAGTGATGGTGATGGGCGGCCGGCGGCGTGCCGGTCGATGCGGGCGGCGGATCCTTGGCCGGTGCCGGCGCCGGGGCGTCGTCGGGTGCGTGCCCGGCATGACCGCCATGGTCGCCATGGCCATGGAACATGTGCAGCAACGGGCACGCGGCCAACAGCAGGAATGGCAATGCGCCCAGCAGATGGGCCCGGTGCTCGGTCAGCAAGAAGTACAAGGCGATGGCTGCGAAGCCACCCAACACCCAGGGCGCGGCTGCGCCGCGCATGTGGCGACCGGTGGGATGAGATCGATTTCGTTTCATGGTCGGCTCCTTGAAGTGGTGGAACTTGCTTGGGAAAGCCTGCGATCAGCGCCGTGGCGCTGCGGCGCGCCTGGCGCGATCGGGCGGCATATCTGCGGCCACGCCTTCGATCAGGCCGCACACTAGGGTCCCATCGGGCGCCCCGTCGGGCATCTGCTGCCATTCGTGCAGCGCCCGCTGCATGCGCATGTACAGATCGGCCATCGCGTCCAGTTCTTGTCGATGCCGTGCGATGCGCTCGCTGAGAAGCTCGCGCGCCCGGGGGCAGGGCAGATGGCCTTGCTCGCTCATGCTTAGCAGTTCCGCAACGTCGCCGAGCTTGAAGCCGAGCCCGACCGCGCTGCGGATGAAGCGCACGCGCGCCAGGGCGTCGTCGCCGAAGCGGCGATAGCCATTGGCCGTGCGAGCTTGCGGCTCGATCAGTCCGAGCCGCAGGTAGTGCCGCAGCGTGTCCGCCGTGATGCCCGCCATGCGGGCGCATTCGTTCAGTTTCATCGTCGTCTCGTGTGCGTGCGGTGGGGCGCAATACCCAACCTAAGCAAGCCTGTAAGCTTGGACCCAGGTGCGACACACAGGTCAAGCAGGCACCAGCGCCGGCCAGCCCGATGGGTTCGCGCAAGGCTCGGCCGACCGCATGCGGTGGCCGTCAGCGCGTCGAATGCCGTGTCAAATGCGCAGGCGCGCCGAGACGGAGAACAGGTTTTGCGGGGGCGGGGCCGCCGCAGCGGGTGGCGCATGCAGCCAGCGCTCATCGGGCGCAGCGGCCCGGACCTCGAGCACCCACTGAACAGGGACAACATCGAGTTGCACCGACGACCCAGGGTCGATCTGTTTGGTACCGTCCGCTGCCGTGGTTGCCGTGACGTAGACGGGCGGGTTGCAGCCCGCGTCGCAATCGTCATCGTCGGATGACGGGTCGCCTGCCTGCTCTGTGCTCGTATTGGTAATCGCACCCGCAGCGCCGTCCTGGCGTGCGCTGGCTGCGATGCGATCCGGTTCCGCATGCGAATGCTGCGCCTCGGACGAATGCGATGGAAGCGACATCCAACCGTGCGCGTGCGAGGCATGCGGCGCGATGTGTCCGGTGCACACCGTGCCGCCAATCACGCTCGCCGTGAAAAGCGCGAGGATCACGCTGCAAGCGATTCGTCGCCAGGTCGACTTCATCGTGCTCATGATCGGTGGGTGCGCCAGTGGTCCGTGTGGTGGATGTGCTCTAAGAACCAGGTTAAGCGTTCATGGGAACAAACCCTTGACGGAGATCAACCCAGCGACGAGATGCCGACATGCGTGTGCCCATCACGCCGGGTAGAGGCGCCTGAAGGCCGCCTCGGCCCATTGGTCGCGGGCGACGCGCCACGATTCGATCGCCTGCTCGGTCGCATGTGCAACAGCGCGCTCGGCGACATACCACGGATTGGCGTCGCGCTGCACGTCGCGCATCCCGCTGGCTTCGATCGCCGTGCGCAGCCACGGCAGCAGCGCGAGCACCGGCACCACGTGCTCGGACCAGACGATGCGGCTGGTTCGCATCGGGTGTAGCCGCTCCATGCCGAGCGCCAGCAGCGGAGCGGCCAGTTGCTGTACCAGCGGAGACAGCCACGTGCCGTAGAGCGCATCGAGCCGCTCTGACAGCGCCTGCACGCGCTCGAACCCGGGCGGGTTCGCCTCGAAGTGGATCTGCTCCAGCCGGCGCGGCTCGAACTGAGCGCCCGGCACGTCGTCCGGTCCAGCCGGGGCGTTGAGCTTCATTTCGTACAGGCCAGGTGGCAACGCCTCGATTGCCGCGCTGTGGTGCAGGATCGCTCGGTGCTCTCGGCGCGCCACGTCGGCCGATACGAAGATGCCCAGGTGCCCGACCTTGGGGTTGATCAGGTAGACGATGCGCTGCCCGGCCGCGACGAGCGCCTCGGTCGACGGATACACCGCGCGCAGCCAGCCCAGCGCCTGGTGAGGCGGCGTGATGTTGTCGCCCTCCGAGCTGAAGATGAGCATAGGCGTCCGGATGCGCGTCAGGTCAGCGCGGCAGCCGTGGTCGACGACGACTTCACCCTTCTCGAGTCGATTGCCGATGAACAGGTCTCGCACGATCGAGAGGATCTCTTCGCGACCGAGAAAGTAGTAGCCGTTCCACCAGCGCTCGAACTCGAGGAAACGCTCGCGCTCGGCATCCGGGCGCGCGAACAGCGTGTCGTACTTCTTGAACACGCCTTCGGGGCGCAAGGTCTCGAAGTTCTGCACCAGCCAGGCACCGTCGAAGCGCCCGCCTTCCAGGTCGGCGAGAAGATGCGTCGCCCACGCACCACCGGTGAAGCCGCCGGCCAGGCGCATCGGGTTGACGCCCGCCTCGCCGGCCCAGTACGACAGCGGCGAGCCGTTAAGCACCGCCAGGCCCGCGCGGCGCTCGCAATGCGACAGCGCCATCGTCACCGCCCAGCCGCCCTGGCAGTTGCCGTAGACGATCGGCGGCTTGCCACGGTGCCGTTGCGCGACGATGTCGATGAAGCGCGCCAGCGATCCGATGACGGCGCCGAGCGTCTGGCCTTCGACGGGTTCGGGGTCGAACACGACGAAGTAAACCGGGTGGCCTTCGAGCAGCGCCATCCCGACCTCGGAGTCGCGCTTGAAGCCGCCAATGCCAGGGCCGTGGCCGGCGCGCGGATCGACCACCAATACTGGCGCAGCGCCGCGCTTCACATGCTCCTCGAAGTGGTCGCTGCCGCAGCGCGTGACGCGCAAAAGCCGGTAGTTTGATGGTGGGTCGAACGTGTGGGCGTCCGCCGCCACCTCGGCCTCGAAGTGCAGCAGCGGCGGCATCCCGGCCGCCTCGTGCGCCTGCATGTTGTCGGCGCGCTGGCGCAGCGTGTCCATCGCCGCGACCCCGCGCCACCACGCATCGGCCGCGTAGCGTGTCCAGGCATCCAGTGGCCAAGGCGAAGGCTCGGGTGCGGGCGTGGACGGGTTGCTATCGATCAGGCGTGTATTCATGGTGTTCTCGCATCAGGCCAAGGCAGGTGGCGCCGCATCGACGGCCCAGTCGAGGACCACCGCCTCGTCCACCGCCAGCAGTTCCGGGTTCTTGTCGGGGTAGTGCAGGCGCCGCAGCACGTGCCGCATGAGGTTCAGCCGCGCCTGCTCCTTGTCGTCGGCGCGCACCACTGCCCACGGTGCGGCCGCGTGGTGGGTGTGGCGCAGCATCGCGTCGCGCGCCTTGCCGTAGGCCTTCCACTTCTTCTGCGCGACTTCGTCGATGGGGCTGAGCTTCCACTGCTTGAGCGGATTGCTGCGCCGGTCCTCGAGGCGCCGGGCCTGTTCCTTGCGCGAGATGTCGAGGTAGTACTTCAGCAGCTTCACGCCGGATCGCACCAGCATCTGTTCGAAGGCCGGTACGGTCTGCATGAACTCCTCGTACTCCTCGGCGGTGCAGAAGCCCATCACCCGCTCGACGCCGGCGCGGTTGTACCAACTGCGGTTGAACAGCGCGAACTCGCCGCGCGTCGGCAGCAGCGGCACGTAGCGCTGGAAGTACCACTGTCCCTGTTCGCGATCGGACGGCTTGCCCAGTGCGATGAAACGGGTCTCGCGCGGACTCAGGTGCTCGACAATGCGCTTGATGGTGCCGTCCTTGCCCGCCGCGTCGCGTCCCTCGAGCAGCAGCAAGATGCGGTCGCCGCAGCCGATGAAGTGACGCTGCAGCTTCACCAGCTCGATCTGCAGCAGGTGCAGTTGCGCGTCGTAGTCGGGCGCGTCGTTTCTCGCCTGGGCCTTGCTCTCGTTCTTCTTGTTCATTTCGATGTTCCTGGTGGCGCGGCTCAGCCGCAGCAGCAGCCGCCCGGCTTCTTCGGACCTGCGGCGTGACCGCAACCGCCGGCGTGCGCGTGGTCAGATGACGGCGGGCCCCCTGCTGCGATGGCCGCAGCAGGGGCGGCCGGATAGCCGGCTGCGTCCAGGGCCGCAGTCAGGGCGGCGAGCGTCGCAGCAGTATTCGCGGTCGTGGTCACGCGCGCGCGGCCGAGCGACAGGCTCACATCCACGCCACTGACACCCGGGACACGCTGCAGCACGCGCTTCACCGAGTCGACGCATGAGCCGCAGGTCATGCCCTTCACTTCGAGTTCAATCGTTTCCATGTCATGCCCTTTCGAGGTTGGAGCGGGAGTTCCTTCAGTCTTCAATGCGCCGCAGCGCCGGGCGCTGGCCGAGCGTGACGGCCAGCGTCACCCTCGCGCCGCGTCGTTCGATGTCCAGCTGTATCGAGCTGCCGGGTTTGCCGGCCGCCGCGAGTTGCGTCAGCGCGGCGCTGTCGGTCACGGGTCGGCCGTCGACCGCCTTGATCACGTCGCCCGGCCGCAGGCCACCACGATCCGCGGGGCCACGCGGCTCCACGGCCGCCACCAGCACGCCGCCGCGTACCGGCAACGACAGGTTGTCGGCCAGCGCTGTATCGACGTCCTGCGCCTGGATGCCCAGCCAGCCACGGCGCACGCGGCCGCCGGCCATCAACGCCTCGGCCACTGTGTCGACCAGATCGACAGGAATCGCGAAGCCGATGCCCACCGACCCTTCTGATCGGGTGTAGATCGCGGTGTTGATGCCGACCAGCTGTCCCGCCGTATCGACCAGCGCGCCGCCGGAGTTGCCGGGGTTGATCGACGCATCGGTCTGCACGAAGTTCTCGAACGTGTTGATGCCCAGGTGGTTGCGGCCGGTAGCGCTGACGATGCCTTGTGTGACGGTCTGGCCGACGCCAAACGGGTTGCCGATGGCCAGAACCACGTCGCCGATGTCGAGCGAGTTGCCGCCGCGGCGCTGGATCGCTGGCAGCTCGCGCGCCTCGACCCGCAGCACCGCGAGGTCGCTCTCAGGGTCGGCCCCGACCACACGCGCACGCAGCGGCGCGCGCTGGGGCAGCACGACCGCGATCTCGTCCGCTCCTTCGACCACATGGTAGTTGGTGACGATGTAGCCGTCGGGACGCCAGATCACGCCCGAGCCCAGGCTGGTGGCACGCTGCGGCACGCCTTCGCCGTAGTCGTGGCGCCGCTGGTCGAGCCACCCGCGGCCGCGCGGCATCTGCTTGGCGGTGTAAATGTTGACCACCGACGGCATCGCGATGCGCACTGCTGCGCTGTAGCTGGCGTGGGCGTCCGACGCGGGCATGGGCTGCTGCGCGACCGGCGACGCCACGGGTAGGCTCAGGTCGACCGCAGGGCCGGCCGGTGGTGCGTCCGGCCGGGTCAGCCACAGCAGGCTCCAGGCGAGGACGCCGGCGGCCACGGTCTGGCCGGTGAACCGGATCCAGCGTTGCATCACGTTCCTCCCTTTGCCGCCGCGTGTTCAGAAGACCAGCCGCACGCCGGCACGCACGACGGTCTCGTTCGCGCGTTCACCTGCGCTGCGCGCCGCATCTGCTGCGCCGCCATGCAGGTTGACGCGGCTGAGCGCGACGAAGGGCGCGACCTGGCGCGTGAACTCGTAGCGGGAGCCGAGACCGAACTGCGTGCGGTTGATGCCGCTGCCCAGGCCGATCGGCGTATCGCTGCGCGATGCCGCACCGAGCGCCGCAAACGGATAGACGATCCAGCGCTGCGTCAGCAGCATCTCGTGCCGGCCTTCGATGTCGAACAGCGCACGACCATCGCCAACGCTCAGCGTCGCGTCGAGGTCGAACAGGTACGGCGCCAGGCCGTTGAAGCCGAACACGGCGTAGTTGCGCGACACGCCGCCGATCGCGCGATCGACACGCACGCCGGCCACTGCGTCCCAGTAGTCGGCGATGCGGTAGCCATACATCAGGCGGCCCGAGGTCGGCTCGGCCACCGAGCGCGGCGACTCGCCCAGCAGTTGCCAGCGCAGGCGATGGGTATCGCCGCCCACGTAGCCTTCGGCCTCGACCGAGCGCTGGCTTTCGCCGCCAGCGCGACCGAAACCCGCCTCGATGCGCGTGTAGCTGAGCCAGTCGGCGGCCCGCGCGCCTGCAGCCACGGCTGCGAGCGACAGCCCTAACAAGACGGGCAAGACTGGCGCAAGCGTGCGCCCTACCGATTTGGAAAGACGCATGTTCAGCTCCTCGCCGGCAGGCCGTCGACGAGGAATGCCATCCCCATGCCGGCCATCGCGTGATAGAAAAGGTGGCAGTGGAAGACCCAGGCACCGGCCTCGTCGGCGGTGAAATCGGCCACTACCGTCTGCCCCGGGTTGACGATGAAGGTGTGCTTCAGCGCGCCCCGATCGCCTTGCCCGTTGACGAGACGGGCGAAGAAGCCGTGCAGGTGCATCGGGTGCTCCATCATGGTCTCGTTGACCATCGACAGGCGCACGCGCTGCCCGCGCTTGAGCTTGACCGGCTGCGCCTCGCCGAGCTTCTCGCCGTTGAGGGTCCAGATGTAGCGCCACATCACGCCGGTCAGGCGCACGCCCACTTCCAGCGGCGCCTCAGCAGATTCGTGACTGGAGGCTAGCGAACGCAGATCGGCGTAGGAGAGCTTGCGATACGCGCTTTGCGCGGCGGGCGGCATCGCGTGAGCGGGCTGCATCGTGTCGCCCATCACCATTGGCATGTCGTGACCGGCATGTGGGTCGGTCGCACCTGTTGGCGCGGTCTTCGCTCCGGGGCCGGCATGCGGTCCGGTGGCGGCCGGCGCTACGCCCGACGCCTCTCCATGCCCGGTGTGGCCCGCCATGTCCGCCAGCGTGCGCAGCGGCCGCTCGCGCAGCGGCGGTGCCTCAGCACGCATGCCCGCGCGCGGAGCCAGCGTGCCCAGCGCCATGCCGGTGCGTGCCATCGCCTCGGCAACGATCGGGTAGGCGCGCATCTCATAAGGCTGCACGATCACGTCGTAGGTCTCGCCGTTGCCGATGCGCAGTTCGTCGACCACCACCGGCTCGATGTTCTGGCCATCGGCCTGCACCACCGTCATGCGCAGTCCCGGAATGCGCACGTCCATGAAGGTCAGCGCGGTGCCGTTGATCAGGCGCAAGCGCACCCGCTCGCCGGGTTCAAACAGCGCCGTGTAGTTCTGGTCTGCGTCGTTGCCCTGCAGCAAGAACACCGTGTCCTCGGGACCGTCCGAGAGGTCGGTCGGATCCATGCGCATACGCATCCAGGCGAGTCGCTCGTCCATCACACGACGGCGTGCCGCGTTATCAGGAGCGTTCTGCAACTCGCGGTAGAAGTCGATCAGCGTGCGCTTGTGGTAGTTGTAGTAGCCGTCGATCTTCTTTAGGTTCCGGTACACGGCAGGCGGTGCGTCGGGCGTCCACTCGCTGATCAGGATTGCGTAGTCGCGGTCGAACTGGAACGGGTCGCGATGGCGCGGCAGGATCACCAACGGCGCATACATGCCCTCCGGTTCCTGCAGGCCCGAATGACTGTGGTACCAGTAGGTGCCGCTCTGCTGCACCGTGAAGCGGTATTCGAAGGAATCGCCGGGCTTGATCCCCGCAAAGCTGACACCGGGCACGCCATCCATGTTCGCCGGCACCTTCAGGCCGTGCCAGTGGATCGAAGTGTCCTCGCTCAGCTTATTGGTGACGCGCACGGTCACGGCGTCGCCTTCGTGGAAGCACAGCGTCGGCCCGGGCACCGTGCCGTTGATGGTCTTGGCCTTGCGGCGAATGCCGCCGAACTCAAGGTCGGTCTCTTCGATCGTCAGCTCGACCACCGTCTGAGGCACGAGCCGCGTGAGGTCGAATACGGGCATGCCGAAGGCGCGACGCGGCAGCGCGGCGAGCGCCACCAGCGAGCCGGCGCCGAGTCCGCCGAGCAGCGTGCGGCGGCTGAGCGTGGGCGGCGTCAGGGTCGCCGCAGCAGGGGAAGGTTTCATGATGTTGTCCTTGTGGTTGGACGGCGCTCAATGCATATGGCCGCCGGGGTCCTGTTTTGGCTCGGCGCGTGTGGGCGGTACGGGCTGTTCGTCGGATTGATGCCCGCCGTGGCCGTGGCCGCCGTGCCCGAAGAGGTGCATCAGTGGGCAGGCGAGCAGGATCAGGAACGGCGCGATCTGCAGCAAATGCGCGCTATGGCCGAAGAACAGCCAGCCCACCGCGACTGCGAGGCCAATCCATAGCAGCCATTGGTTGATGCGCGACCAGTTCGGCCCGCCTGGGGACTCGGGGTGTTGGTGATGCGTGGTCATTACGTTGCTCCTTGGGAAGCCGAGGACGGACCTCTGGCTCACCCCTGGTTCTTGTGGAACTTGGCGTGGTCGTGCCCCGCCTTCTTCTTGCTCGTGCTTGCCGAGGAAGCGGCACCATCCGCGGCGCAAGGCATCGTCGTGGCGGTCGCGCTCGTGCCCGTGTTGCGCTCGGCGCCGTGATCGTGTCGCTTCATCGCGCTCTTGGCGCAGTCACCTGACGTCATCGGCATCGACGCGGCCATCGCCGGCATGGGCGCGGACGCGGCGCGTTCCTGGGCCAGAGCCGGCACGGCAAACGCAGCGACAGCAAGGACGAACGAAAGAGTGTGAAGGTTCTTCATGGTTGATCTCCAAAGGACAAGCGATGTCGATGCGACTGCATACGCAGCACGCCGACGGTTGGGTGGGCTTCTTTGTCGGTCACGCACGTGGCGCGCAGCCACGGGTGCCTGTGCGGCGCAGCCCCAAGGGCAGTCCGCGAGGAAATGGACCTCGGAGGCGCTATAGCGCCAGTCGCAGGAAGAGGATCGAGATTGGCGGCGCGCCTTGCCGGTCGGGCGGCATGGCCGGCCAGAAGGCGGAGATCTGCGGCAGCACGGGCGCCGGCGCGATGCTCGCGAACAAGGGCAGTGCCGCCAGAGTCACCTTGTCGGGCGCGGACTGCGCACTCGGCACGGTGACCGAAGCCTTCTGGCAAAAGTCCTGGCAATTTCCCTTGGCGTGGTCGCCTTCATCCCCATCGTGATGATGCGACGACGCAGTTTGGGCTACCGCTTCAGCTCCCGGAGAGAAGCCCATTGCACACGCGTTCGCCACACCCGTCGCCACGCCGAACAGCCACACCAGCAGCAGGCGGGCTGCCCAGCGGCGTAGCTGTCGTCGGTGGCTAAACATGGAAGTCTCGTGGCAAATCAGGTGAGCATGGGACCGAGCTTAGGAGGCACGCTGGTTCCCGACGTTGATGAAGATCAACTCGCGTCGAATGCCTGCAGGCCGGTATGCGGCTCCGGCTGTCGTGCCCGCTTGACCAACGTGCTGACCCATGGGTTCAGCTTCCTTTCGCGCTTGGTGCGCCGGGGCCCGAACGAGATCGCCCATGACAAGCGGTTACCCGAGTCGTTGCACCCGTGGCATTAGTACAAGAACCAGTTTCGACCTGCTGTCCGCGCGAGCGCGTATCAATGAACTGTCTTTCGCGTCAGCTGAGGCGACGCATCAGTCATTTCCTACATGGCCGTAGCGCGTTCAACACCTTGGTGCGCGGGACCCGACTCCTAGCATTGGCGGCAGTTTGCGAGACCCCGCGCTTGAAGACGTGACGCTCGCGCCTCGCATCGACGTCAACGCGCTCGTGCAGACGGACCGCCGACACATGCTTATTCAGCCGATCGACTACTTCCTCGTTGTCTGGTTTCTTCTGGCCGGTGCGTCCACGCTCTTCGTGGCGTACGACCAGTTCCGCAACAACCCCGAGCCGACCGTCATGCGGTGGGGCTTCATCCTCGTCACGCTGTACATGGGTCCCTTCGGCCTGTTGCTGTACGTGATGTCGGACAAGGAGCCCCGGCCTGGCACGCACGAAACCTTCGTGGCCCCTCTATGGAGACAGGGTGTCGGATCGACGATCCACTGAGTCGCCGGAGACGCCACCGGCATCATCCTCGCCGCCGTCATCACCGCCGCCCTTGGCTTGCCGATGTGGGTCGATCTGATCGTCGAGTATGTCGCCGGCTTTGCATTCGGCCTTTTCATCTTCCAGTCGCTTTTCATGAAAAGCATGATGGGCGGCACCTACTGGGAGAACGTCCGCAAAAGCTTCGTCCCTGAGTTCATCAGCATGAATTTCATGATGGCCGGGATGGCGCCAGTCATGAGCCTGCTGATGATGGGCCGCGACATGCGCGCGATGGAGCCGACTGAGCTGCTGTTCTGGGGCGTTATGTCCCTGGGCGTGATGGCCGGCTTTGCCTTGGCCTACCCGGTCAATGTCTGGATGGTCGCCCAGAAGATGAAACACGGCCTGATGACCGAGCGCAAGCCTGGCAGCCGGTTTGAGGTGGGCGAGAAGGCCGGCGAGAGTGCGGGCAAGATGGCCGAGCACGAGGACCACTCTGCCCATGGGCACCAGGGCGCCATGCCCGCCCACGCGGCTCACGACGCTGCGAGCGCCGCTCCTGCGCCGCACTCGGCCGATCACGGTCACTCGGGCGCGCCCGCCATGGCCATGGCCGAGGCTGACAAGCCGCACGACGGCGCAGATAAAAGCAAGCCTGCTGGCGGGCACGCAGGCATGAAGCACGGCGGCGGCAAGCATGGCGGGCACGATGGCGCCATGTCCACCGACTTGACCCGCCCACAACTCGCGGCGGTGGGCGGGATCTCCGTGTTGCTGCTCCTCACAGGCATGGCGGCTCCAGCGAACTTCGTCAACATGAGCCTCAGTGCGCGCGACGTGGGCGGCGCCATCATGCCGCCGGGCATGATCATGGACCGCGACACGCCGGGCGAAGCGATGCGCGACATGGCCGCTGTGCCGCCGCGCTTCGTGACGGCAACCTACGGTCTCGACAAGCGCGGTGACCAGGAACTCACGCCTCGCATCGAGGACGGCGTCAAGGTCTTCGACCTGGAGACCTCCGTCATCCGATGGCAGATCCTGCCGAACGTCTCGATGGAGGCCTTCGCCTTCAACGGCCAGGTCCCGGGCCCGCGACTGCGCTTCAAGCAGGGTGACCGGGTACGCATCAACGTGACCAACCGCTTGCCCGAGTCCACCACGGTGCACTGGCACGGACTGGTGCTTCCCAATGTCATGGACGGCCCGGCGCGCGTCACGCAAATGCCGATCGGGAACGGCGAGCTCTACCGCTACGAGTTCACCGCCGTCCAGTCCGGCACCTACTTCTATCACTCGCACGACCACGTGGACCGGCAGCAGGCGCTGGGTCTGTATGGCGCGCTCATCATCGACCCGGCAACCCCCAAGGACGAGATCCCCGCGGACCACGAGTACACGCTGATGCTGCAGGAATGGCTCAAGCGCGAAGGGCTGACCTACCCGGCGATGCCGATGGAAGGTGGCATGCCGAACTACTTCACCATCAACGGGCGCGCCTTTCCCGAGACCGACACGATCAAGATGAAGGTCGGCGAGACGCTCAAAGTGCGCTTCATCGGCTCGAACAGCGGCTTCATCCATCCGATGCACATCCACGGCGGGCCGTTCGTCGTCGTGGCTCGCGACGGTGAAACACTGCCGCCTGCCGCCCGCTACAAGGCCGACACCGTCAACGTCGGTCCCGGCCAGCGCTACGACGTGATCTGGACGGCGCTCAAGCCGGGCAAGTGGATGATCCATTGCCACATCTCCCACCACACCACGAACAACAACGTGGAAACGAAAGGCGGTGGCGGTTTGATGATGCACATCGACGTCGAAGGCGATCCCGCCAGCTGAGCATCCCGGCCAGGCTGCGCAGCAGGTTCCTGGCCAAGTTTTTCCAACCACCCCAGGAGAGCACCATGAACCCGACCCGCCGTTGTATCCGCCTTGCCGTCGGCCTGAGCGTTTCAGTTCTCGCAACCCTGTCCGCTGGCAGCGCCAGCGCACAGAGCACCGCCTCGCCGGCAGCATCCGCCAGCGCACCGATGGACAAGAAGCCCATGACGGGCTCTCACGCGGACGTGTCCAAGGAGATGCACGGCACCATGATGAGCGGCATGGAGAGCATGAAGAACATGCCGATGAGCGGCGACCTCGACAAGGACTTCGCCATGATGATGAAGATGCACCATCAGCAGGCCATCGACATGGCCAAGCCCGAAGCAGAGCATGGCAAGTCGCCGGAGCTCAAGGCGATGGCGCGCAAGATCATCAAGGATCAGACCAAGGAAATCGCGCAGCTCGACGCGTGGATGAAGAAGCATCCGTGACGCACTAGCCGGCTTGCACTCATCCATGCCAGCCCGCTGAAATATCATTCGCCATCGGTCAGTCGACCCTCCGTCTAGCGGAGCGCGACCCGGATGGCAGATGCAGCTCCACGCTGCCGACGCCGGATGGCTCAAGCTCCCAGTTCTTCGAAGCCCTGCGCCGCAGGGCTTCTTCCTTTCAGGCGGCGGGGCCTTGCCCGGCCGGCGCGCCGGCCATGGCTGCTTTCCTGCGCGGCCGACGCATCAGCAGGTAGGCCGCTGGAATGACGAACAGGGACAGCAGCGGCGCCGTCACCATGCCGCCCAGCATGGGCGCTGCGATGCGGCTCATCACCTCCGAACCTGTTCCGCTGCCCCAGACGATGGGCACCAGGCCGGCCAGGATCACCGCCACCGTCATGGCCTTGGGTCGCACCCGAAGCACCGCGCCCTCGCGGATCGCATCCAGCAGTTCAGCCAACGTCAGCGCCGCGCCGTCGGGGCGCCGGTCCGCGACGGCATGCTTGAGGTAGATGAGCATGACGACGCCGAACTCGGCCGCCACGCCCGCCAGCGCGATGAAGCCGACGCCCGTCGCGATGGAGAGGTTGTAGCCCAGCAGGTACAGGAACCAGATGCCGCCCGTCAGCGCGAACGGCAAGGTCGCCATGATCAGTGCCGCCTCGTCCCATCGGCCGAAGGTCAGGTACAGCAGCACGAAGATGATCAGCAGCGTGGCCGGCACGACGACCTTGAGCCGGGCGTTGGCTCGCTCCAGGTACTCGAACTGGCCCGAATAGGCGACGCTGACACCCGGTTCCAGCTTCACCTGCCGGGCAACGGCGGCCCGCAGTTCGTTCGCCACTGACGCCAGGTCCCGGCCACGCACGTCGACGTAGACCCACCCGGAGGGCCGCGCGTTCTCGCTCTTGAGCATCGGCGGACCGTCCGTGATGACGACGGTCGCCACGGTCCCCAGCGTGATCTGCTGGCCCATCGGCGTGGAGATCGGCAGTTGCGTCAGCCGCTCGGGCGAGTCCCGCCACTCCCTGGGGTAGCGGATGTTGATGGGGAATCGCGCCAGGCCCTCGATAGTCTCCGAGACGTTCTCGCCGCCCACTGCACCCGCGACCACTGACTGGATTTCGGCGATGTTGAGCCCGTAGCGGCCAGCCGCCACGCGGTCGATACGCACGTCGATGTAGCGCCCGCCCGTGAGCCGTTCCGCCAGGGCCGACGTCACACCGGGGATGCCCTTGGCCACCTGTTCGACCTCGCTCGCAATCCGGTCGATGACGCGCAGGTCGCTGCCGGTCACCTTCACGCCGATGGGACTCTTGATCCCGGTGGCCAGCATGTCGATGCGGTTGCGGATGGGCGGGATCCAGATGTTGGACAGGCCAGGAATCCTGACCGCCTTGTCCAACTCTTCGACCAGACGGTCCGGCGTCATGCCGGCGCGCCACTGTTCGCGCGGCTTGAGCTTGACGGTCGTCTCGAACATTTCCAGGGGCGCAGGGTCGGTCGCGGTTTCGGCGCGGCCGGCCTTGCCGAAGACTCGCTCCACCTCAGGGACGGTCTTGATCATGCGGTTGCTCAGCTGCAGCAGCTCGGTGGCCCGCTGGGCGGACAGGCCCGGCAGCGCCGACGGCATGTAGAGCAGATCGCCTTCGTCCAGCCGCGGCAGAAACTCTCCGCCCAGTTGGCTGAGCGGCCAGGCCGTCGTCAACAGTGTCAGCACAGCGACGATCAGCGTCGTCTTCGGACGCCCGAGCACCCATTCCAGGCACGGCCGGTAGACGGCAATCAACGCCCGCGTGATCGGGTTCTTGTGCTCATTGGGGATGCGGCCGCGGATCCAAAAGCCCATCAGCACCGGTATCAGCGTGACCGACAGGCCCGCCGCCGCCGCCATCGCATAGGTCTTCGTGAACGCCAGCGGCCCGAACAGGCGCCCCTCCTGGGCTTCCAGCGTGAACACGGGCACGAAGGACAAGGTGATGATGAGCAGCGAGAAGAACAGCGCCGGCCCAACCTCCTCGGCCGCCTGCGTGATGACCTCCCAGTGCTCGGCGCCTTGGAGCGTTTTCCCAGGGTTCTGGTGCTGCCAGGCTTCCAGCTTCTTGTGCGCGTTCTCGATCATCACGACGGCCGCGTCCACCATCGCGCCGACGGCGATGGCGATGCCGCCCAGCGACATGATGTTGGCGTTGATGCCCTGGTACCGCATCACGAGGAAGGCCGTCATCACACCCAGCGGCAACGAGATGATGGCGACCAGCGCCGAGCGCAAATGCCACAGGAAGATGGCGCAGACGATCGCCACCACCAGGAATTCCTCGCCCAGCTTGGTCGTCAGGTTGCGAATGGCGCGCTCGATGAGCGCGCTGCGGTCGTAGGTCGTGACGATCTCGACGCCCTTGGGCAGGCTGCTCTGCAGTTCTGCAAGCTTGGCCTTGACCGCGGCGATGGTCTCCTGGGCGTTCTTGCCCGAGCGCAGGATCACCACGCCGCCCGCTACCTCGCCTTCGCCGTCCAGCTCCGCGATGCCGCGGCGCATCTCGGGTCCCTGCTGTACGACCGCGACGTCACCCAGCCTGACCGGCACGCCGCCACGCGACACCAGCGGGATCGCGCGGAAATCATCCAGCGTCTTCAGGTAGCCGCTGGCCCGCACCATGTACTCGGCGCCGGCAAGCTCCAGCACAGAGCCGCCCGACTCCTGGTTGGCCTGCATCACCGCGTCGCGGACCTGCGCCTGGTTCAGGCCGTAGCCCGCCAGCTTGATCGGGTTCACCACGACCTGGTACTGCTTGACCATGCCGCCGACGGAGGCGACCTCTGCCACATTGGGCAGGCTCTTCAGTTCGAACTTCAGGAACCAATCCTGCAGCGCACGCAGCTGTGCCAGGTCGTTCTTGCCGCTGCGGTCGACCAGCGCGTACTGGAAGATCCATCCCACCCCGGTCGCATCGGGCCCGAGGCTGGCCTTGGCCGTGGCAGGCAGCCGGCCCTGCACCTGGTTGAGGTATTCCAATACGCGCGACCGTGCCCAGTACAAGTCCGTGCCGTCTTCGAACAGCACGT
This sequence comes from Roseateles saccharophilus, assembly GCF_004342485.1. Classification (GTDB taxonomy): domain Bacteria; phylum Pseudomonadota; class Gammaproteobacteria; order Burkholderiales; family Burkholderiaceae_C; genus Pelomonas; species Pelomonas saccharophila. The sequence goes on along the minus strand of NZ_SMBU01000016.1, from coordinate 37,325 downwards.
ACACGAAAGAGTCGCCGAAGAACGAGAAGCCGCGCACCGTCTTCGCGCCCGGCACGGACAGCATCGTCGTCGCCAGCGGATAGGTCACCTGGTTCTCGACGATCTGCGGCGCCTGCCCCGGGTAGGTCGTGCGGATGATGACCTGGACGTCGGACAGGTCGGGCAAGGCGTCGACGGGCGTGCTGCGCACCGCCCAGATGCCCCAGGCGGTCAGCATCAGCGTCGCCAGCAGCACGAGGAAGCGGCTCTTGACCGACCAGCGAATCAGGCGGGCGATCATCGCGACACCTCCTCGATGCGCGTGATGACGTAGTCGTCCCCCCGCTGCTCGAATGTGAACCGGACTTTCTGTTCGGGCTTGCGGCCTTGGGCCAGCTTGGGATCCGCCAGCTTGAAGGCCATGGTCATCGCCGGCCACTTCAAGCCAGGCACAGCCTCGTGCGCCAAAGTCATCTCCGTCGGCGAGACGTTCTGGATGACACCGGTCACCGAGAACGCCGCCGGCACCGTGGCGGCCGATGCCGCACCACCTGCCGCCGACGCGGCAGCCGCTGCGGGCAGGATGCCCTTGAGGCTGGCCTCGGAGTCGATCAGGAACTGCGCGGAGGCCACCACCTGCTGCCCGGCCGTCAGCCCTCCCAGGATGGCCAGCTTGTCGTCGACCTCCGCGCCCAGCTGCACCTCGACCGGGTGGAACTTGCCCGGCGCGTCGACGACATAGACGACTGCGCGCCGCCCGGTACGGATCACGGCTTCGCTCGGAACCAGCAGGGCTTCAAGCTCGCGGCCCTGGAGGCTCACCTGACCGGTCATGCCGGCCTTCAGGCGCTGCCCCGGATTGGGAACCTCCAGGCGCACCCGCACCGTGCGGGACTCTTTGTTGGCTTCGGGCAGGATGCTCACGACACGCGCCCGCCAGGTCTCGCCCGCGAACGCCGCCAGCCGGACCTCGGCGGATTGCCCGACCTGGGTGGTCCCGCTTTGCGCCTCCGGCACGGCCGCCTCGAGCCAGACCGTCGAGAGTCCGTTGATGCGCGCCAGGCTCATGCCGGCAGACACCGTCATGCCCTGGCGAACCATCAGTTCGGCGATCAGGCCACCCTGGGGCGCCGTCACCGTGTACCGGCCCTGGACATCCCCGCTGCGCTCGACCTGGTCGATGACCGTCGCCGGCATGCCGAGCAACTGCAGGCGCTGCCGGGCCGCTGCCAGCAGGGTTTCGTCTTTCAGGGCGCGCACGGCGAGGAACTCTCGTTGCGCGCCGATCCACTCCGGCAAGAGCAGGTCCACCAGGGGCGCGCCTGCCGCGATGACGTCGCCGGGCGCCCGGGCGTAGACGCGCTCGACGAAGCCGCCGGACCTGGCCTGCACGATGCTGACATCGCGGTCGTTGAGCTGCACCGTGCCCACCACATCGACGCTGGCGGCGAACCGGCCGCGCTCGACAGGTGCAGTGCGCAGGCCCAGCGACTGAATGGTCTGCCCGGACACCGTCACGCCGTTGTCGGCCTGACCGCCTTCGTCGGCGTACTTGGGCTGCAACTGCATGTCCATGAAGGGCGACTTGCCGGGCTTGGCGAACTTCTGTGTCGGCTGCATGGGGTCGTACCAGTACAGCACCTTGCGGTCAGGGGTTTCCGAGGCGCCCGGCCCCTGGGTATCGCCCGTCGAGTGTGAGCTGCGCCACTGTGAGGCGCCATAGCCGATCGCGATGCCGGCGGCCAGCAGCGTGAGCCCGGCGATGATCTTCTTCGTGTTCATGGTCGTGCTCCTCAGGGCGCGGTCAGGCTGTTCAGGCGGGCGATGAGGACATCGCGCTGCGCGGTCAGGTCAATCAGCCGCAGTCGGCTCTCCAGCACCTGGGCTCGCGCGCCGAGCACGTTGCTCAGGTCACCCTTGGCGGTTTGGTAGTTGGTCAGTGCCAGCGAGGCGCGCTCACGGCTCAGGCTGATGCCGGTGGACACCAGCCGTTCGATCTGGCGCTCCAAGGTGGACAGCTCTGCAGCGGCGTCATCCAACTCCTGCAGGTGGCGACGGGCCACGTCTTCCTGCTCCGCCTCGACACGCTGCGCCTCCAACTGCTTGGCCCGGATCTGCGGCTGCTGCCGGCGCTCCTTCTGCCACGGCAGGTCGAAGCTCAACTGCACCGACACCATGTCACCCCATTGCCGGCCGCGCCGGCTGTAGGCCACCTCCCAGCCCCAATCACCGCGGTTCTCCGCCTGTGCTTCGCTCATTTCGGCCTGCGCCATCTGCCGCATCGCCGGGTACAGCGCCAGCTCGGCGTGCCGGTCGAGATTGGCACGCAGCTGCTCCAAAGGGATGCGCAGGGTTGGCGGCGGGTCCGCGAGCGGTTCGTCGGCGCGGGCGCCCAGCCAGCGGCGCAGCGCGGACCGCGCCTTGAGGCGATCTCGTGCCAGCTCGTCCTGCCGATCCTTGAGGCCCAGGGCTTCCTGACGTGCCATCAACAGGTCCGTCGCTTGGGCGCTGCCGGCGGCGATGCGCGCGGGCAGGCTCTCCTGAAGTCGCTGGTTTTCGGCCAGCAATTCATCCAGCAGCGACTTGCGCTGGTCGGCCGACTGCGCAGCGATCCATGCCAGGCTGAGATCGAGCTGAAGCTGCAGCCGCTGAATCACCAGCAAGGCCCGTTCGCGTTCGGTGCGCGCCTGGGCGGTCTGCCGCTGCGCCTCTCGCTTGGCCGCGTTGGGCACGTCCTGCATCAGCGCAATGCGCTGCATCGTCATGAAGTCCCGCGTCAGGCTCCAGCGATCCATGCCGCTGACCGGCAGGCTCTCGACGCCGACCGACAGCTTCGGATCAGGCAGAGCGCCGGCTGACACCTGAACCGAGGCCGCTGCAGCGATCTGCAGCTGCTGTGCCGACAGTGCGGGGCTCTGGCCCTGCGCCAATGCGACCGCCTCACTGAAGCTGAGAGCTTGGGATGCGGCCGGTAAACATGCCAGAAAGGTGGCCAGCAGCAGGCCCGGGACTCGCCGCGCACGGGTAGCTGATGGGCACGTGGACGGGAACGCAGGCGGGAACGGTTTGGCCCGTTGGCCGCAGCACCGCCGCGCCATCGCAGCGGGATAAGAGATGTTCATGGTGGTCCTCGAAACTGAAAGCCGCAAACAGCCCGCCTACCGCGACAACGGCGCGGCAGACGCGTCTCAAGGCGTCAATTTCGGAGGACCTGCAGGGTGAGGTAGCGCGGTGGGAAGCCGGATCGCTCGTCCGGCTGGAGCGTGAAGCGGCCAGGCTCGGCTGCTTCCGGCACGATCAGGACGGGCGCCGCCACATAGGCCAACCCGATCAGCTGCACGGCGCTGGGCTTGAAGTCCTTAGCATGCGGCACCGAGGCCGCGGACCCGTCGTTGCTGCAATGCGCGCGGCACAGCTGCGGCGCCTTCTCGTCCATCGTGCCCGGCATCGCATGGCAGTCCGGCATCGAGGCCATCTCGGCCGCAGCACTCATCGCCATGCCGGATGCCTGCATCGCGGCCGCGTGGCTGGCGCCGAGTTTCGGACACGCGTACGCCGCCAGCGCAAGCTGGCTGAGCAGCAAGGTCGCAATGAAGCCGCCGATGATCCGGCGTCCCCAGGCTTTGACGATGCGTCTTGCGGCGAACATGGGCGTAGCCTAGCGCGGCCGAGAACAGCCGGATTTGCTACAGATCAAGATCCGGGCGAACGAGTGGCAGGCAAGCGTCACTTCTGCACCGAGAACGTCAGCTGGGCGTCCGTGCTGCCCTTGTTGGCCCACATCCAGCAGTAGTGCTGATCGATTGGTACCTCCAGGCGCGCCTCGGCAGAGGTCGCGCTTTGCAGCTTCGCCGGGAACTCGACCTTCTTGTCCTCGTGATAGTGAATGTTGAACTGCATCGGCTGGTCGGACTTGAAGGTCCAGGGCAGCGCCTGCCCCTTGGTCAGCTTGCTGCAGATCTCGACGAACTTGCCGGCCGCCACCGTCGCGCTGTGCTCGAAGCGGCCCTGCTCATTGAAGCGGATCTCGACAAGCTCTGCCCGTGCCTGCACGGCGATCATCAACATGGCAGCGCCTGCCAGGAGGGTGGGAATCATGGTGATCTTCAAGGGGTCTCCTTCGTTGTAGATGGGATCGTCGGGTGTCAGATCCGGTGTGAGATCGGGTGTCAGCCGCGACGCAGGCGCAGGGCATTGCCGATCACCGACGCGGAGCTCAGGCTCATCGCGAGAGCGGCAATCATCGGCGACAGCAGCCAGCCGGTCACCGGATACAGCAGCCCGGCCGCGAGGGGAATGCCCAGCGCGTTGTAGAGGAAGGCGAACATCAGGTTCTGCTTCATGTTGGCGACCGTCGCCTCCGACAGGTCACGCGCCACGGAGATGCCGCGCAGGTCGCCCTTGACCAGGGTCACCTGGGCGCTGTTCATGGCGACGTCGGTGCCGGTGCCCATGGCGATCCCGACATCCGCCTTGGCCAGCGCCGGCGCGTCGTTGATGCCGTCGCCCGCCATCGCAACCACCCGGCCCTCGGCCTGCAGCCGGTTGACGAGGTCCAGCTTGTCGGCCGGCTTCACCTCGCCGTGGACTTCGTCGATGCCAAGCCGGGTGCCGACCGCCTGCGCGGTGGTCATGCCGTCGCCCGTCGCCATGATGATGCGCAGGCCGGCGGCATGGAGCTGCTGCAGGGCCTCCGGCGTGCTGGCCTTGACCGGGTCGGAAACGGCCAGCAGGCCCAGCAACTGGCCGTCGGCGGCAAGGTACATCACGCTCGCGCCCTGGCTGCGCAGCGATTCGGCCTGCGCTTTCAGCGCCTCGACGCTGACGCCCGACTGCTCCATCAGCACGGTGTTGCCCAGCGCCAGCGTGCGGCCCGAAACCCGGCCCCGCACGCCGATACCGGACCCGGATTCGAATTCTTCTGCCTTCTCGAGCGCCAGCCCCTGGTCGCGCGCCGCCCGCACGATGGCATCCGCCAGCGGGTGTTCGCTGCCCTGGTCGAGGCTGCCTGCCAGCCGCAAGACCTCTTCCGCCTCGATGCCCGCAGCGGGCACCACCTTGTCGAAGACCGGACGGCCTTCGGTCAGCGTCCCGGTCTTGTCGATGATGAGCGTGTCCACCTTGCGCAGGTTCTCGATGGCCGCCGCGTCGCGGAACAGCACCCCGTTGGCCGCGCCACGTCCCGTGGCCACCATGATGGACATCGGCGTCGCCAATCCCAGCGCACAGGGGCAGGCGATGATCAGGACGGACACCGCATTGATCAGGCCGTACACCCAGCTGGGCTCCGGCCCCCAGATGCCCCAGGCCAAGAGCGTCAGCACGGCCACGCCCAGCACCGCCGCGACGAAGTAGCCGGCCACCTGGTCGGCCATGCGTTGCATGGGGGCTCGTGATCGCTGCGCCTCGGTCACCATCTGGACGATCTGCGACAGCATGGTGGAGGCGCCGACGCGTTCGGACCGCATGACCAGGGTGCCGCTCGTGTTGAGCGTCGCGCCGATGACGCGATCCCCCGCCTTCTTGACGATGGGTATCGGCTCACCCGTCAGCATCGACTCGTCAACCGAGCTGCTGCCTTCGACCACGAAACCGTCCGCCGGCACCTTCTCGCCCGGCCGCACCCGCAGCAGGTCACCCACGTGGACATGGGACAGCGGTATGTCGCTCTCGTTGCCCTTTGCATCGATGCGTCGCGCCGTCTTGGGCGCCAAGCCGAGCAAGGCCTTGATCGCGCCAGAGGTCTGCGACCTGGCCCGCAGTTCCAGCAGCTGCCCGAGCAGCGTCAGGGAGATGATGACGGCCGCCGCTTCGAAATACACCGCCACCCGTCCCATCGCCAGGAACGACTGCGGGAAGACCTCGGGCACGACGGTGGCCACGACGCTGTAGACGAACGCTGCGCCGGTTCCCAGGCTGATCAGGGTCCACATGTTCAGGCTGCGATTGACCAGGGACTGCCAGCCGCGCTGGAAGAACGGCCAACCCGCCCACAGCACGATGGGCAATGTGAGCACCAGCTCGATCCAGCTCTGGGTGCTCATCTCGAACCACTGCAGCCGGTGGCCGAGCATCGCGAGCACCGTCACCACCACGGTCAGCGGCAACGTGCCCCAGAAACGCCGCTGGAAGTCGTGGAGTTCCGGGTTGCCATCGTCCTCGAGGCTCGGCAGCAGCGGCTCCAGCGTCATGCCGCACTTGGGGCAGTTGCCGGGGTGGTCCTGCCGGATCTCCGGGTGCATCGGGCAGGTGTAGGTCGTGGCGCCGTCCTGGGTTTGAGTGCCGTCGCCCCCCGAGTGGGGCGGTGGCTCGGCCGGCACGTGGCCTGCCGCGGCGGGCGGATGGCGGACATGGTCACCGTGATGCCCGTGATGTGCAGGCTCAGAACCGTGCGCGGGATGCATCTGCGCCGTCGATGGCTCGCCAGCCCCGGCGAGCACGAGCGTCATGCCGCAGGTCGGGCAACGCCCCGGCTGGTCTTGCCGGACCTCGGGATGCATCGGGCAGGTATAGACCGGGGCGGACTGGCCAGCGGTGACGCCGCTCGCGCCCGGCCCGGTGTCCGCAGCGGGATGGTGATGCTGGTGCTTCATTCGGCTCCCCTGTCGCTGTGTGAAGTGGCGTCCAGCTCCACTGTGGACCTTGCCAACGTGGCAAGGTCAACCATTCGTTTGCGCGCGTGTCGTCGACTCCTGCACCGCTTCAACCGACCGTTCAGGACGGTGAAACGGCGTTCGAAGAGCGAGCCAGGGCGCTCGCGTGGACTACTTGCCGGCAGGCTGGATCTCGGTGACCACGATGGCGCCGTTGGCCTTCTCGGCCTTGAAGCGCACCTTGTCACCCGTCTTGACCTGGTCGAGCATGGCCGGGTCCTTGACCTGGAACACCATCGTCATGCCCGGCATTTCCAGGTTCTTGATCTCGCCATGCTTGATGGTGATCTTCTTGGTGTCCTTGTCGACCTTCTTGATCTCGCCGTCGGTCATCTCGGTCGCTGCGGCGCTGGCCGCCGGCATCTTGCTGTGGTCCATGGCCTGCGCCCGCGCCGGCAGGCTCAGCGTTGCGCCCACGGCCAGGGCAAGGCCAGCGAGGGTGGACAGGGTGAGTTTCTTGGATGCTTTCATGGGATCTCCTTCAGGGGTAGCGTTGATAAACACGGGTGCCGCCGTCTTTGGTCATCAGCAGCACTTCATAGGCGTCCTTGCGGCCGCCGTAGACGGGACCATCCATACCGGGTGAACCGATGGGCATGGCGGGAACAGCCAAGCCCAGGGCGTCGGGCTTTTCCTTGAGCAGGCGCTGGATCTCGCGTGCCGGCACGTGGCCTTCGACGACATAGCCAGCCACTTCGGCTGTGTGGCAGGACGCCAGGCCAGACGGCACACCGAGGCGGCGCCTTGCGCCGATGTTCCCGGTATCGCGTACTTGCACGCTCAAGCCGTTGGCACGCAGATGCTCCACCCAGAGCTTGCAGCAGCCGCAATTCGGGTCTTTCCAGACCGTCACCATCGGCGACTGCGAAGCGGCCTGCGCCCATGCGAATCGAGGAAGCATGGCCAAAGCCACGCCGCACAGCAGCATCTGGCGCCGGCTTTCAGTGCTTGTGGTCGGCATGGCCGTCAGGCTTGGCAGCGCCGGCCTTGCCGGCCACGTTCACGGCACCCTTCATGCCGGCGTCGTAGTGGCCCGGCTGCAGGCACGCAAAGTCGATCTTGCCCGCCTTGGTGAACTGCCACACGATCTCGCCGGTCTTGCCCGGGGCGACGGTGACCATGTTGGGATCCGCGTGCTCCATCTCCGGGTTCTTCTTCATGACCTCGTAGTGTTCCTTGAGCTCCTTCTCGGTGCCCAGCACCATCTCGTGCTTGAGCTGGCCCGAGTTCTTCACGACGAAGCGCACGGTTTCGTTTTGCTTCACGTCCACGCTTGACGGCGTGAAGCGCATCGCGTCCGTCATGTCGATCTGCACGGTTCGGGTGGCCTTGGCCGCAACGCCGGGCTTGCCGATGGCGTCGCTGTCGTGACCGTGGCCACCGGGATGGTTGCCACTGGCAAATGCCGCGCCTGAGCCAACGGCAAGGGTCAGAGCGGTGATGACGGAAAGGGACTTCAGTTTCATGGTTTTCCTTGGGAGCGCCGTGTGCACGGCTGTTGAATCAAAGACAGGGAAAAGATCAGTGCTCAGAATGACCCGTGGGCTTTCGGACGGTGACTTCGGCAGGCGGCGATGGCTTCTTGCGCGGCATGGACTGCCCGCCCTCGGCCGCGAACCGCGCCGGCTCAGGCAGTGCACCGGTCCACTCGAACGCGACTTCACCCCTGGGGTGCTGGTACCAGCCTGGGTTGCTGTAGTCGCCCGGCTTCTGGTTCTTGCGCACCTTCACGACCGAGAACATGCCGCCCATCTCGACGCCGCCGAACGGACCTTCGCCGGTCATCATGGGGATCGTGTTGTCGGGTAGCGGCATCTCCATTTCTGCCATGTCTGCCATACCCCGTTCCCCCATGACCATGTAATCGGGCACCAGTTTGGTGATCTTTCTGGAAACACTACGGTGATCGACTCCAATCATGGTGGGGACTTCGTGCCCCATCGCGTTCATCGTGTGGTGGCTCTTGTGGCAATGGAAGGCCCAATCGCCTTCCTCATCGGCAAGGAACTCGATCTGGCGCATCTGGCCGACGGCGATATCGGTCGTTACCTCATACCAGCGCGAGCTGATGGGTGTGGGCCCCCCGTCAGTACCTGTCACATGGAACTCATGTCCATGCAGGTGTATCGGATGGTTTGTCATGGTGAGGTTGCCAACCCGAATGCGCACTTTGTCGTTCTTGCGTACATTGAGCGTGTCAATGCCGGGGAATACTCGACTGTTCCAGCACCACAGATTGAAATTCAACATCGTCATGATCTTGGGTGTGGCCGTACCAGGATCGATGTCAAAGGCGTTGAGCAGAAAGCAGAAATCTCGGTCAACAGTGCTTATCAGCGGGTGCTTGGCCTTCGGATGGGTAATCCAGAAGCCCATCATTCCCATCGCCATTTGCGTCATTTCATCGGCATGGGGGTGGTACATGAAGGTGCCTGGACGCCGCGCAACGAATTCATAGACGAACGTCTTGCCCGGCTGGATCGACTTCTGATTCAGTCCGGCTACTCCATCCATACCATTCGGCAGGCGTTGCCCATGCCAGTGGATGCTCGTGTGTTCAGGCAACTTATTGGTGACGAACACTCGCACGCGGTCACCTTCGACCACCTCAATCGTGGGGCCGGGCGACTGGCCGTTGTAGCCCCACAGGTGCGCCTTCATCCCAGGGGCTAACTCGCGCACAACAGGCTCGGCCACCAGATGAAACTCCTTGACACCCTGGTTCATTCGCCAAGGTAAGGTCCAACCGTTGAGGGTCACGACAGGGTTGTACGGGCGCCCGGTCTCAGGCAGCAGCGGGGCACCTGTGTCTGGCGTCGTCTGTAGCACTGGCTCGGGCAGTGCAGCCATGGCCACGCGGCTCACGGAGGCTGCTGATACGGCCGCAGTAACCACCCCGGCATTGCGGAAAAAATCGCGTCGAGAAACCATCGTCAATCCTCCTGATTCAGTTGACAGCAGTGCTGTCGGATACGGGCTTGCCTACGAGAGCCATGTCGAGGTCGGCCTTAGCCATCCAGAAATCCCGCTGAGCTTCAATTGCGCCGTTAACGGCCGAGATTTGGGCTCGTGCATCGGCCAGCAGTTCGAACACGCTGATGAACATGCCGTTGTACAAAAGAACGTTCTCCTCGGAGATCCTTTTTGCCGTCGGCACGATGTCGTCGCGATAGTGGCGCGCGACGTCATAGCTGCTGTGATACCCAAGATAAGCTTGGCGGACTTCGGAGCGCGCTTCGATGGCGATCTGTGCGGCCCGCTGAACGCTGCGCATATAGAGCGCCTCACTACGGGCGACGCGTGCCGTGCCCCAATCAAATAGCGGCAACTCGAAGCTGACTGCGTATCCAGTTTGGCGAGGAGCGTCGTTGAAGGTGTTGCGCTGGTAGCCGAACTCCAGTACGTTGATCAGGCGCGTGACTTTGGTCAGGCCCAGGTTCTTGGCGGTCGCCTCAGCTTGCAGCTTGGCGGCCTGCACGTCCAGGCGCTGCGCCATCGCGACGTTCTCGATGTCGGGTTGGTCCTGCAGCGCTGCCGGCAGGTCCGGCAGGCGCTCGGGCAGCGTGAACTGCGTCTGCGTGCCCCACAGGCCCAACAAGCGGATGAGGTGCTCTCGCGAGCCGAGGCGGTTCTGCTCGGCACGCGCAAAATTCAACGCGGCCTCCGCGAAGAAGCCATGCTCACGGGCTTGTTGCAGCTTGCTCCAATTGCCCGCCAGGGTGAGGCGCTTGGCGAGTTCGGCGCCGGCGTCGGCGGTTTCGCGGACGTCGCGCATGTAGCGGGCGGTCTGCTCGGCAGCCACGGCGGCGTAGAACGCCTTGCGGGTCTGGGCAGCCAGCGACAGCATCTCCGACGACACGGCACGCTGCGTGGCGGCAAACCGCCGTGCCTCGAGCTGGCGCGTCAGTGGCAGCGCGATCAGGTGTGCCAGGTCGAAAGAAAAGCTGCGATCGATCTCGCGGGTATCCCCCTGGCGGACCTTGGCAAAGCTGAATCCCGGGTTCGGCAGCCGGCTGGCCTGGACGAGTTCGGCCTCGGCGATGCCCAGCTCCTGGAAGCTCGCCTGCAGGCCGCGGTTGTTCAGCAGCGCAATCTGCACCGCACTGTCGGCGTTCAGTGGCCGAGCCAGGAGTTCCGCCACACGGGTGGCGACGCGGTCCTGGTCGGCGGCTGTCTTGACGACCTCGACGTTTTGGCCGAGGTGCTGCTGGGCGGCGGACTGCACCGGCTGCATGCCGCCATCGGCGCTCAGGGTGGCGCAACCGGCGAGCAGCAGCGGGGAGGCGGCCAGCGCCACATTTCGCAGCCGTCGCAGGACGGGGTAAGACGGGTTTGTTGTGCTCATGCGGCGGGTCCTCATTTCATCTTGTGGCCTGCATGGCCTGCTGGCTGCGGCTTGCCTGCGTCCGGTTTGGCATCGGACTTGGTACCGGACGCTGGCGCGCTGGCAGCGTCGGGCGCATCCGGTTGGCGAGCTTCCTTGGCATATACCCGCCAGCCGCCAACCGTCGCCACGGTTTTGTTGGTCTCGACCCACGAGGCCGGCTCCGTGTCTGCATACGGGCGGTAGCCCTGGAGCGGCGAGCGGTAGACGAGAAGCGGGACGTCGGAGCGGGCGTCGGTCGGGTCGCCACGCTGCCCTGGGGCGGCTTGCACGGCTGAGGCGGCCGGATTTGGGGGCTGAGCTTGCGCGGTGGCCGACAGGGCGGTGGCCAGCATGGCGCACGCCACGGCCACGCGCTGTCGCGTAGAAATTTCGGTCATGGTGATCCTGCTGTTGAACGGCGGGGGGCGACGAGGATTCACGCTCGCGCGGACTTCATCGTCTGGGGAAGTTCAAAGCGAGCACGCACGCTGCCAATGCAGCGGCAAGCCGTGCTCAGGCGTGCAGGGATCGAGGGGGGCGGTCCAGCCTGCCGAGCAATACGCGGTCATGCGCGGTCGGCGTCGTGGCCACACCCACGGGGCGCGAGGGGATCACGTCGAAGTGCACCGCCGTCGACGCCATGGCCGTCAAATGGCAGCACGAGGCACAGGCACTGCATTTGTCCGCATGACCGGCCGTGCCGGATTTGGCAACCTCGGCATGGGCACCATCTGTAGAGCTGACATGGTCGTGACCATGACGACCGTGATCAGCCGCCGCCTTGTCGAGATGCTGAGCGGAACTTTGAGCCGCGGCGGCTTTGCCCTGATTGTGAGCGGGCCCGCAGGCTGTCATGGCATGGACGGCGTAGCCCTGCAGTGGCAGCGCCACTGCAAGGACCCACGTCAGCACGATGCGCAAGAGTTTGCTCATTTCCGGAGTCTAAGGTCTAAAAACGGAAAGACACTGTCGTGGTCAACATGACCATCCGAGGACTTGCCGTCCTCCGGGGCAGTGAGGCGCCGGAAGCCGGCGCGATGGAGTGAACTGTAAGGACAAGCCGCAGACTGCCGGCCGTCCCGCACATTACGAATTTGTCATCTATGGCGGATGCGCTTCCTCGCAAAATGCCTGGATGAAGCTGCTGGTGATCGAAGACGAGGTCAAACTGGCGGACTACCTTCGCAAGGGCCTGACCGAAGCGGGCTATGTCGTGGAGGTCGCCAACGACGGCATTGAAGGCCTGCATCTGGCCCTGGAAGGTGATCACGACCTGCTGTTGCTCGACAGCATGCTCCCAGGCATTGACGGGCTGAGCCTGCTCGCCACCCTGCGCCGCACCAAGCAGACGCCCGTGCTCATGCTGACGGCTCGCTCGGCCGTCGACGACCGGGTGCAAGGCCTGCAGACCGGCGCGGACGACTACCTGGGCAAGCCCTTCGCCTTCTCGGAACTGCTGGCCCGCATCCAGGTTCTGCTGCGACGTGCCGGCCCGCGCGGCGGCGTCGAGTCCACGACCTTGCAACTCGCCGATCTGGAGGTGGACCTGCTCAGGCGCAAGGCGGCCCGCGCCGGCCAGCGGCTGGACCTGACGGCCAAGGAGTTCAATCTGTTGACGCTGCTGTTGCGGCGCCAGGGTGAGGTGCTGTCGCGCACCGAGCTGGCCTCGCAGGTCTGGGACATGAACTTCGACAGCGAGACCAACGTCGTGGAAGTCGCGATCCGGCGGCTGCGCGGCAAGATTGACGTGCCATTCGAGCGACCCCTGTTGCACACCGTCAGGGGCATGGGTTACGTGCTTGAAGACCGGCCATGAAGGAGAGGCGGTGACCTTGCCGCTCGCTCACAACGCGCCTCGCGCGCTCGGCCAGCGTTTGTCCCTGTGGCTTGCGGCCCAGACCTTCCTGGGCTTGACGCTGGTCTCCACGGTGGTCTACCTGCTGACCGCCATTGACCTGGACAACCGGCAGACCGAATCGTTGCAGCAAAAGCGCGAGCTGATCGAGCATGTGCTCTCGGAGGCCCGCAGTGACCGGGACCTTGCAACGCTCAAGCACAAGCTCGACGACTTCTTCCTCGGCCACCGAGACCTGGCGCTGACCCTGCGCCATCCTGACGGCAGCATCCTTTATGACAACGCCGCCTCGGCGCATGCTTTCGGACGGATCAAGCGCAACACGTTCGAGCTGGCCTACTGGGAACCCGGTGGCGCAATGCTGGCCGCGGAGATGGTGCTGGACATCTCGCCAGACCAGAAGTTCCTGCGCCGACTCGGATTTACGCTGATGACGGCCGCCATGATCGGCGCCGCAATCGTGTCGGCAGGCAGTTTCCTGCTCGTGCGCCGCGGCCTTGGACCTGTCCGCCACCTGGTCGACCAGACGCGCCGCCTGGCCGCAGAGAAGCTGCATGAACGGCTGGACGGCTCCATGCAGCCGCAGGAATTGCAGCCCCTGGTGGACCAGTTCAACGCCTTGCTCGCCCGCCTGAGCCGCGCCTACGCCCAGCTCGAAGGCTTCAACGCGGACGTCGCGCATGAACTTCGCACGCCGCTGGCCACCCTCATCACGAGCACCGAGGTCGCGCTGCGGGATCCGTCCTTGCCGCATGCCACGGCCGACCTGCTGGGCTCCAACCTCGAGGAGCTGCGCCGCATGACCGGCATCGTCAACGACATGCTCTTCCTGTCGCATGCGAACAGTGGCGCCGTCGCCCGCCGCCAACCGGTGGCCAGCCTTGCGGCTCTTGCCGGCGACGTAGTGGACTACCACGAGGCCGCACTCGCCGAGGCTGGCCTGACCGTCGAGGTCCAGGGCGACGGTGCCGGCCAGGTTGACGCGTCCCTTCTCAAGCGCGCGCTCTCCAACCTCCTGGGAAACGCCACCCGCTACGCGGCCCCGAACTCCACAGTCATCGTGCGCATCGCGGCGCCGCAGTCCGGCATGCTCGAGCTGTCCGTGGCCAACCACGGTCCAAGCATTCCAGCGGAACACCTGCCTCGCCTGTTCGACCGCTTCTACCGTGCCGACCCTTCGCGCTCCCAGGCCAGCGTCAACCATGGCCTGGGCCTGTCCATCGTCGCCGCCATCGCCCGCATGCACGGCGGCGAGCCGTTCGCCGAGTCCAGCGATGAGAAGACCCGCGTCGGTTTGACAATGCAGCAGGCGCCCCGCGACCCTTGACGCGACCACCTACAGCGTCTGGGAGATCTCCATCAGCGGCTTCAAGCCGGTGCCAAAGCGCGCGATCGACTCGCGGTGCTGCTGCAGCTGGCTGTAAGGCAGGTAGCGGATACCCAGCTCCGACACGCGGGAAAATGCAGGCCGACGCAGCTGCTGCGCCACCTCGTCGCGGCGGTTGTCGGGCGCAACCAGGAACAGCGTGCTCTTGGCACCGACCTCCGTGCCCAAGGCCAGGTCCAGCATGCGCACGATGCCGGAATAGATGGAGGTGGAGTGCTCAACTTCGAACGCTGCGGCGACCGACTGCGTTGCCGGATCGACCCAGACCACATCGATCAGCTTGACCGCCTCGGCGCCGGCCTGGGCGCCGACCGGCAGCTGCGTCAGGCATCCGTCTCCCAGGGGCACACCCTGGTGGAGGCGGCCGCGATCGTTGGAGGCGATCCACACCGCATAGCCCAGCGACCGGCCCATGTCGCGCAACCAGCTCTGGATCTCGGTATGGCCTGTGTCGCTCTCCCGGTCCGCGACCCACTGCTTCTGCGCCGCGGCGGACTCCTGCCGGACCTTGTCGAGGTCCGCCTCCCACGCCCGCAAGCCGTCCACGTCGTCCGCGCGCGGCGGCGCCGGGTAGCGGCCGCTGCCCACGTCAAACAGCAACCCCGCGATGGCGCCAAAGTCGTTGGACAGTTGGGCCCGATGCTGGCTGTTGAGTCGGATTGCGCCTTCCCGCATGGACAGATAGTGGTCCCAGCGTCCCAGCTTCACGTTGCCGCCGGTGATCGCGTTGTAGCCCCTGACGATCGCCGTGTTGAATGGCATGACCAGCGTCGGGTGAATGAAATACAGCAGGTTGGCGACCGCCGGCCCGAGCCCCTTGATCTTGGACGCGTCGATTCGCTGGATCGCCGCGATGACCGCCTCGGCGGTGTCGCAGCAATCGCAGGCGTTGAGCAGGCGCGAGAACGCCCTCTGGTTGTCGCCGTTCTCGTAGATGTCGGGAATTCGCAGCTTGGGCTTCCACAGGAACGCATGGTCAGCGCCCTTGAAGATCTGGCGCTGCTCGGCCACCGACCCCACCACCGTCTCCAACGAGGAGCCGCGGTACTGGTTGCCGAAGGTCCCGGCGTCGATGTCGCGAACCACCTGACCGATGCCGCGCCGGATCGAACGGAAGTTCTTGAGCCGCTCCTCCCAGAGGAACCAGCTGTTGAAGCTGCTGTGCGGGTCGGCCTTCCAGTGGTCGATCAGGCGGGTGAGGCTGTCCGTCATGGTGTCAGGGCTGGCATCAGAGGCTGAGATAGGCAGATTGTCACAGGCAGTCGCGCGGTACCCGGGCCGCATGTTGAGATGACGAAACTGTCATGTAGCGGACCGTCGCATGTCGGGGTCGGATTTCTAGAGTTGCAGCGTGCTCAAGGCACTGCTTCCACGAAAGGATCCCACCATGAAGTCATTCGCCATCGCTCTCGCGATTTCCGCAGCTGCCACCGCCGCAGCCCCTGCCTTCGCCCACGATGCGCTGGAAACTTCCGGCGTTGTCAAATCCAAAGTTCAGCTGGTGGACGGCAGCACTCTCTATGTCTTCAAAGACGGAAAGATGGCTCGGGAAGACCGCTTCGGCCGCGCCGTGTTCCTCAAGCGTGGCGAGACCCTCACCACCGTCGACGGCTCCAAGATCGTCGCCGTCGGCAACGAGGTCGCCCGACTGGACGCGCTGCTGAAGGAAGGCCACAACGGCTGACGCCGCGCGCACGCAGGCTGGCGCTCCGCGCCGGCCGACCGCGGAGCCGGCCCAGAGCCGGCCCGAGCCGCTTTTGCACATCCCCAATGAGTCAGGGGCGTCGAACCGCAGTCCGACGCCCCGTTTCGCTCACCGCCAGTCGGGCTCAGCCGCAGCAGCAACCCTTCTTGCCGGTGGAAGGTGCAGCTTCCGCGGGCTGAGCAACCTCCACGGGCGAATAGCCCGCTTCCTTGATGGCCTCGAGCAGCTCCGTCGCGTCCGCCTCGGTAGGTTCGATCTGCACGCGATGCGATGCCACATCGATCGCCACCCGAGCGCCCTGGTCGACGCTCTTCACTGCCTTGGTGATGGTGCTGGCGCAATGGCCGCAGGTCATGTCGCTGACTTCAAACGTGATCATGGTGAATCTCCTGGTGAATCTGAGTCTTCACTGTCAAGCTTGCCACCGTGGGAGGGTCAAGGCCTGTTTGCGGATGGACACAATTGCGTTTGGGTGATCGCCCACGCTTGACTTTGCCACGATGGGAAGCTGGAGCATCTCGCCATCGCCACCACCCGGTCAGAGAAAAATGTCCACTTCCATCACCACTCCGGGGATAGCACCCCTCAGCTTCCAGGTCCGTGGCATGACTTGCGCATCCTGCGTGATGCGTGTCGAGAAGTCCCTCAAGGCCGTCGAGGGGGTGCAGGACGCGACCGTCAATCTGGCCACCGAGAAGGTCTCCGTGACAGCCGCACCTTCGGTCGGCGCCGCCCAGTTGACGGCCGCCGTTCAGAAGGCGGGGTATGACGTCGAGACCCGCGACGTCGCGTTGCAGATCGAAGGCATGACTTGCGCTTCCTGCGTCTCACGTGTCGAGAAGGCACTTCTCAAGGTACCCGGCGTGCTGAGCGCTTCGGTCAACCTCGCCACCGAGCGCGCCAATATCGGCGCAGTAACGTCGGTCAGCGACGAGACGCTCGTCGCCGCCATCGCGAAGGCCGGCTACAACGCCAGCCCGGTGACCGACATTTCGTTGCCGACGCAGCCAGCACGTGCAACGCCCGATTGGCTGCCTGTCGCATTTGGCGCCGGGCTGACCCTGCCGCTCGTGGCGCCCATGCTGTTGCAGCTGTTTGGCATTGACTGGATGCTGGACGGTTGGGTCCAGCTCGCGCTCGCCACGCCTGTGCAGTTCTGGCTCGGCGCGCGCTTCTATCGTGCCGGCTGGAAGGCGCTGCGCGCCGGCAGCGGCAACATGGACTTGCTCGTGGCCCTGGGCACCTCCGCTGCGTTCGGTCTTTCGGCCTACCTGCTGCTTCGTCACGGCCAGCACGGCATGCCGCACCTGTACTTCGAAGCGTCGGCCGCCGTGATCACGCTGGTCCTGCTTGGGAAGTGGCTCGAGGCGCGAGCCAAGCGCCACACCACGGCAGCGCTGCAGGCGCTGAACGAACTGCGGCCAGCCGTTGCGCGGGTACTGCGCGCCGACGTCGAGTCCGAGCTGCCGATCGGGCTGGTCCGCGTGGGTGACCTGGTCCGTGTGCGACCCGGCGACCGCCTGCCTGTAGACGGTGAAATCGTCGAAGGCAGCAGCCACGTCGACGAAGCGCTCATCACCGGAGAAAGCCTGCCCGTCGCCAAGTCGGTGGGCGACCACGTCACGGGCGGGTCGGTCAATGCCGAAGGCGTGCTCACCCTCAGGACCCTGGCCGTCGGCGCAGAAACCACGCTGGCGCGCATCATCCGGCTGGTCGAGAACGCCCAGGCCGCCAAGGCGCCGATCCAGCGCGTCGTCGACCGGGTCAGCGCGGTTTTCGTGCCGGTGGTGCTGGGCATCGCCTTGCTGACCCTCCTCGGCTGGGTCCTGGCGACGGGCAATTGGGAACAGGGGCTCATCAACGCCGTCGCGGTGCTGGTCATTGCCTGCCCTTGCGCGCTGGGACTGGCCACTCCTACCGCGATCATGGCCGGCACCGGCGTCGCCGCGCAGCATGGTGTGCTGATCAAGGACGCACAGTCCCTGGAAGTCGCGCACTCCGTCGACACGGTCGTCTTCGACAAGACGGGCACGCTGACCGTGGGGCGCCCCACGCTGGTCGAGGTCCGTGGTGCTCCGGGGGTGGAAGAGACGGAGGTCCTCAGCCTTTCGGCGGCGCTGCAGCGCCACAGCGAGCACCCCTTGGCACATGCTGTCATCGAGCGGGTGCGCGCTGATCGCCTCCCGGTGCCGGAAGCCCGCGATACGCAGGCGCTGCCCGGACGCGGCATGCAAGCCACCGTCAGAGGCCAGCGAGTCACCATCGGCAGCAACCGGCTGCTGGGTGAACTTGGCCTGGAACCCGGCGCGCTCGGGGAACAAGCCCGACGCCTCGAGGGTGAGGGTTGCAGCATCTCGTGGCTCATCCGCGAAACCGACGGCGCGAATGTGCTGCTCGGCCTGCTGGCCTTCGGAGACATGATCAAGGCCACCGCCAAACAGGCCGTGGACCGCCTGCATGCGCTGGGCATAGATACCGTGCTGCTGACTGGTGACACCCGAGGCAGCGCCCAGGCGGTCGGTCAGGCACTTGGCATCCGTCAGATCGAAGCCGAAGTCCTGCCCGGCGACAAGGCCGACACCGTGACGCGGCTGCGCGCCAGCGGCAGGACGGTGGCCATGGTCGGCGACGGCATCAACGATGCGCCGGCCCTGGCCGCGGCCGACGTGGGCATCGCGATGGCGACTGGCACCGATGTGGCGATGGAAACGGCCGGCATTACCTTGATGCGTGGTGACCCGACGCTGGTCGCTGCTTCCCTGGACATCTCCCGGCGGACCTACGCCACCATCAAGCGCGGCCTGTTCTGGGCCTTCATCTACAACCTCGTCGGCATCCCGCTGGCGGCATTCGGTTGGTTGAATCCGATGATGGCCGGGGCAGCGATGGCGCTCAGCAGTGTCAGCGTGGTCGCCAACGCGCTGACACTGCGCCGCTGGCAGGCGCGCTGAGTCGCAGATCAAGGAACAAGGAGCATTCGATGCAAGGCATGAACATCGGCCAGGCGGCAGAAGCGTCGGGCGTGACCGCCAAGATGATCCGGCACTATGAGCTGGTTGGCCTGCTGCCGGCTGCGCGGCGTACCGAGGCGGGCTACCGCCAGTACGGCGACAACGAGGTCCACACGCTGCGGTTCATCCGCCAGGCTCGCGACCTGGGCTTCTCCATTGCCGAGATCACCGAACTGGTCAGCCTGTGGCAGAACCGCCGCCGCTCCAGCCGCGTCGTGAAGGCGCTGGCCGAGTCGCACATCCAGGCGCTGGAGGCCAAGGCCCAGGAGTTGCTCGCGATGAAGGCGACGCTCGAGCACCTGGTTCATTGCTGCCACGGTGACGAACGGCCCGATTGCCCCATCATCGACACGCTGGCGGCTGATGTCGCTGCCCCGGAGCCAGAACCGGCATCCGATGCGCCACTGGGCCGGCGCAGGAAGACGCAGTTTCAATAAGGTGGGAACCCGTTTGTTCACCTTGCGCAAGGGACGGTATGTGGATTGAAGGCCACTGGTTCTCCAAAGACCTGCTCGGGCAGTTGATTCTGATCTGGCTCGTCGGCATCTGCATCGTCGCGGTGATCGTGTGGCGCCTGCGATGGAAGAGCGGGCCGTCCAAACGGGCCCCGGCGACCCGGCCAAAGCGCCGCAGCCGCCGGTGAGGCCTAAAGGCGCTTACGCCTGTTCGGTGTAAAGCAGTAACTGCAGGCCGAACAGCAGCAGCGGCAGCAGCCACGCCACCTCCAATGCCTGGGCTCGCTGGCCGCCCAGAACCGCCAAGGCCTTCGCGCTGGCCGCGACCCACAGCGACGCCGCAAAGAACCGGTGCTCCGTCATGACCAACGCCATGGACCCAGCCATGTTCTCGTGGGCGTGCATCCAGAACACCGCCCCGGTGAACGCAAGCGCGACCGGCACCGCCAGCTGCCACCAGCGGTTTTTCAGCTTGCCCCATTCGATCAAGCCCTGCACGACGCCTGCGATCATCATGGCGCTACCCTGCATCAGGTGCTGCCGCGCTTCGCCGGCATAGTTCTGCGGCACGGCACTGCCGTGTAGCCAGACGTCGGCAGCGCTCTCCAGTCCGTAGCCCACGAACAGCAGCGGCAGCAGGAAGTCGAGCCAACGCCAGTGAAGCACCGCGGTGCGGCGCAGCAACAGCAACAAGGCAGTGGCCGTGAAGAACGCGCCACCCAACCAGTGCACTTGCTCGGTACTGAGGTCCATCCGATCACCTCGCTCGGGTTACCCGGGACAGGCAGCGCTTGCGCCGCCCAAGCCCATGCTGCGCCAATGCCCCAACGCGCGGGCGCTACCGTCCTGAAGGAATTGAACCAAGTTGCGACAGGGTTCAGATCTTGAAGTCGTCGAACGCGACATGGTCGTCGGAGACGCCCAGTTCCCTCAGCATCGTCCGCGTCACCGTGAGCATCACCGGAGGGCCGCACAGGTAGAAGTCGCATCCCTGCAAGTCGGGGTGGGATTTCAACAACTGCTCCCTGACCACGTCGTGGACCATGCCTGCGGGAAGCTCTGCGCCACGCTCTTCCGACAGCACCAACTGCCAGTGGAAGTTCTCATGGCGCTCAGCGAGCGCCTGCATCTCCTCCACATAGGGCGCCTCGGCCGCCGTTCGTGCGCCGTACCAGAAGTGGATGGTCTCGGTCGCGCCCGATTCCAGCAGGTCGAGGATCATGGCGCGAAGCGGCGCCATGCCAGCCCCGCCACCGATGAAGACCTTCTCGCGCTGGCCGTGCTGGATCGCGAACTCACCGAACGGCCCGCTGTACTGCAGCCGGTCGCCGGCCTTGAGCCCGAAAACAAAGGCCGAGCCCTTGCCCGGGGGGTGGTTCTTGCCACCGCTGTGCTTGCCATGGCAGAAACGCACCAGCAGCGTCAGACGCCCGTCAGCCTGTTGCACCGGCGTCGACAGCGAATACGACCTGCGCAACAGGGAGCCGCTGGACCATTGCGCCGGCAGGTGCAGGCCGGCCCAGGCCGAGTGGTGCTCCTGGGGTGTCTCGATCTGGTGCTTGGCCATGCGGTAGGCCGGCACATGGATCTGGATATAGGCGCCTGGGCGGTACTCAGGACCTGGCTTGCCCTTAGGCCGCAGCACCACTTCGCGAAGGAAGGGCGACAAGGCACGAACCCGTTCCACCTCGGCCTCCTTGACGGTGCCGAGCTCAGCACCGCCTTTGACCTCCACATCGAGGTTGCGGTCCAGCTTGAGGTTGCATGCGAGCCGGCAGCCGGCTTCGATCCGGGGCGGCGAGATCAGCGCTCGATCCGCCGCGGTCGCGTCTGGCGCTGAACCCCGAACCCGCACCTCGCACAGGCCACAGGTCTGTCCGCCGCCGCAGTTGGATGGCAGCTGCAGGCCCTGCTGAGCGAGTGCGACGAAGACCGTATCACCTGAATGGGCGCGAAGGCTGCGCAGGCGACTGCCATCGGGGGCATGGACCATCAGCACCCGGGTCGATCGCCAGCGCTTCGGGATGAACTCCGCCGGGCTGAAGCTTGTGAACAGCAGCCAGATGCCGCTCAGCGCCAGCCAGAAACCGCCCACGGCCGCCGTGACCACCAGCGGGTTGTTGAAGTTCTCGCGCCCGGTGTAGTCCATGATATGCAGCATCCAGAACACATCGAACAACCGCCAGGTGCTGTTGCGATGCTCGAGCACGTCGCCCTGCTGGGACAGGTAGACGGTCGTGTCCTGCCCATCCGCGAACGCCACTCGCCACACCTTGCCTTCATGCGCGCGCGTCTCCAGCGATGGCTCGACGAGCTGGGCTGGACGGGCCGTGCCGGTGCCGGTGTACGACGCCTGCGCGAGCCGCCGTGCCAGCAATGCATCAAGTTCGACACGTTCACCGTTTCTTGCATCGATCAGCACCGTCGACTTCTCGCCGGTCAGCCGGTACACAGGGCGGTCCAGCAACCAGCCCGTCGTAACCGCCGCCGCCTGATCGCGTGCCGATGCCAACAGGGGTCCTACCGCGACGACATCGGATGGCCACGGCTGCTTGGCTGGCGCCGGCGCCCGGAACTCGCGACCCCGCACCTTCTCGGCGTCCAGCAGGCTCATGACGAAGCCGCTGGACATCCACAGCACCAGTTGCAGCCCGATCAGCAGGCCAATCCATTTGTGAATCTTGCGCATCCAGGGCGTCATGGCTGAGCCCTCCGGCGAAAGCTGTAGAACACCAGCCACGCGCCGCTCAGCGCGAAGACCAGGCCGACACCCGCGGCGACGCGCAGCAAGCTGTTGTTGACATCGGTCCGCTGGTCGTAATCCATGATGTGGAACATCCACAGGAAGTCAAACCAGCGCCACAGGTCATGACGACGGGCGAGCAGGTCGCCCGTGTCCGGGGAGAAGTACAGCGTGGTGTTGGCCCGGTCATCGAAGCGCACCGCCCACATGGGCACCGGGCGCTTGGCCACCTCCTGCGGTGCCTGGGTGATCCACGTGACCTCGCGGATCTCGGCCTCACCCTGGTAGATGTCCTTGGCGCGCGCCACCACCTGCTCGCGCGGCAGCGGGCTCAGCACGTCGCCCGTGCGCGCGTCCACGAGGCTGGCCTTGCCGCCACCCTTGAGCTCATAGACCTCCTTGCCGAGAAAGCGTTTGAGCTTGAACGATTCGAAGCCTGGGCGGATCTGGGCGAGCTGCGCAACGTCCAGCCGCTCAGCCTGCCGCTCCAGCGGTGCGTCCGAGACGTGGGCGAGATGGTCGCCATGGATCACTTCGAGGGAGATGGCCGTCATGTAGACGCCGCTGAGCATCCAGAGCAAGGCCTGGACGCCGATGACGAGGCCGATCCATTTATGGGCTCGGCGTACCCAGAAGGGCAGGTTCATAGAGGTTGTCTCACTGCGTTCATTCGTTCGTGAGGCGCCGCAGACCGAAGTCTGCAGCGCCGTGCCGCTTTGCCGAGGCCTACCAGCGATAGCCGGCGCGAACATGCCAACGGCGCCCCTGGAGGTCGTAGGTCATCGTGTCCGTGTTGGCGTCGGTATACGACTGGATGAACGGCGGCTTCTTGTCGAAGAGGTTGTCGACGCCGACTGCAAAGTCGAGCTGCTTGTTGAACGCGTACTTGACCTGCGCCGAGTGGTAGGTGACGGTGGGTGCCTTGGCGCCGATGTCCGTCGGGGCGGCGTTGATGTCATCCGCCGCGCCGATGTACTGCAACGTGTAGGACCCTGACCACGGCCCCTTGGCCACCGTCACCGAGCTGAGCGAGCGCCACTGCGTGTAGCTGCCACGGCCACCGGTGATCTTGCCGGTGTAGTCGATCGCATCAGCCCCTGGGAACGGCCGCACCTGGTAGTTCTTCAGGTAGGAGGCCTCGGCGTTGAGCGTCGTCATGAACCCCGCGACGTTGAACTCGTAGAGCGCGCCCACATCGAAGCCGGAGATCTTCTCGTCCGCCGCATTGACGGGCTGTGAAGAGAGGAAATCGATCTCGCCGGTCGTCTTGTTGCGGGTGAAGCTCGACGGGCTGCAGAAGATGTGCGCCAAGCCGGGCGTGTTGTAGCAAACGGCCAGCTTGGTCGACCCGGCCACGCTCTGGATCGCGTTGGTGATCTTGATGTTGTAGTAGTCCAGAGTCAGCGTCAGCGCCTTCGTCGGGGACCACACGACACCGGCGGTCATCGTCTTGGCGTCTTCCGGGCTCAGGGTCGGGTTGCCGCCCACCGTGGTGAGGATGGTGTTGCCGAGTTGCTTGTAGCCGGCAGGCACGCCGGCGGCCTGGCAGTTCTTCGAGACCACGGACGACGTCGGCAAGGTGCTCCAGTTGCTGCACGGGTCCGTCGTCGTCAGGTTGCCTTCCGACACGCCGCCGTACAGCTCGGGGATGTTGGGCACCCGGAACGCCGACGACACGTTGGAGCGCACCTTGAGGCCGGGCAGCACCTGCCAGTCCAGGCCGGCCTTGTAGGTGCTCTTGGAGCCGAACAGGCTGTAGTCGGAATAGCGCGCCGCGGTGTTGAACTGCAGCGACTCGACGAACGGCAGCTTCTTGAGCAGCGGCACGGCCAGCTCGGCATACACCTCGCGCGCCGTGTACTTGCCGGCGATCGGGTCCTGGCGGTTGGTGTTGGCCACGCCGAGGACGGTCAGGTTGTCAGGGTCTCGCCAGCCACTTTCCTTGCGCACCTCGGTGCCGGCAGCGAACCCGACCGTGCCGGCCGGCAGGTCGAAGAGCTCGCCGCTGATGTTGGCACTGACGCCTTTCTGGTCGTTGCCGCCGGTGTCCCGGGTCTTCATCATGATGTAGCGAAGCACCTCCGGCGTCACGTTGCCATAGCCCAGGTAGTTGCCGCAGGGGATGGCGGCACCGGCGGTGGTGCTGCACTTGCTGCGGTCCAGCGTCTGGTCCACGCGGTCCAGGTTGGCCACGTTCGTGGTGCTGTCCACGCCGGTGTTGCGCCCCCAGTTCACAGCCGCCGACCAGTCCCAGCTCTTGCCGAAGCTGCCCTTGGCGCCGGCCACGATCCGGAAGATGTTGGATTCCTGGCCGAAGGTGCGCGTACCGCCTTCTTCGAGACGCCGGCGCTCCAGCACCAGGCTCTGGCCAGTCGGGTTCGTCGGGTGGTTGGCCGCGATGTTGATCGGGCGGTAGACGCCCAGCGCACCCGGTGTGGCGAGTTGGTTGGACTCGCGATGCGAGAACAGCGCTTCTGTGAACAGCTGCGTGTCCTCCGCCAGATTTACCGTGCCAAAGGCGCTCAGGTTCAACCGCTTGATCGGGTTGACGGCATTGAGCGTCGGATTGCTGTTGTAGTTGTGCTTGGTGGCCGAGTACGTCTCGTAGAAGTTGGGGTCGCCACCCAGCGTCTGCTTGAAGTTGACGCGCCGCCCGTCGGCGAGCCGCGCCCGGCCACCAATGGTAGAGGAGCTGCCCACGCATGCGAGCTTGCCGTCCACTTCGGCCAGGCCGCAAGGCGCGCGCGTGGCCATGTTGATGGCGCCGCTTTCTGAATAGTTGATGCCGGTGACGAGGGATCCCGCCGCACCTTGAAGGCCATACGCGAGGTCGACGGCCATCTCTTCACCGTCCCCCCGGCTGGTCTGGCCATAGCGCACGGAGGCCTCGCCGCCCTTGATGCCGCTCTTGGTGATGATGTTGACCACGCCGGCGACGGCGTCCGCGCCGTAGATCGCCGAGGCGCCATCCTTGAGCACCTCGACGCGCTCGATCATGGCCACGGGGATCATGTTGAGGTCGACCGAGCTGTTGGCGCCGGTGCCCCCGTTGACGACGCGGCGGCCGTTGAGCAGGACCAGGGTGCGGTTGATGCCCAGGCCGCGCAGGTTGACCTGGGTCGTGCCGTAGCCGTTGCCCGTCCAGTAGGCGCTGGTCTGGTTGCCGGCCGTGCCGGCGGATGCAGGCAGGCGCTGCAACAGCGTCTCCGCGGAGATGGCGCCGGTGCGCTGGATGGTCTCCGCATCGATGACGGTGACCGGCCCCACGCCTGAGATCTGCGCCTGCTTCAGGTTGATCCGGCTGCCGGTGATCTGGACCTTCTCAAGGGAGGCAGGCTGGGCATCAGAGGAGGGAGGAGCGCTCTGTTGCGCGAATGCATGGCTGACGAAGAGCAGGACGGCCGTCGCAACGGCGGTGCGCGGGAGTTGTGTAGACATTGGGTGCATCCAGTACGGTGCCGTCCTGCCGCCACCAAGGGCGAAAACGGATCAGGCACCTTCGAACCGAGGTTCGCCGGCGAGCACATGGCGATGGACACGAGAAGAGTCGTTTGACGGGGAACCCGTGGGGATCAGGAGCTCCGGCAGCCACCGCATGCCACTCAGCCGACGCGTGGCCAGCTCGTCTCGGCATGCGCGTTCGCGCAGGCCGCCGGCTGGCGGTCGTGCTGAGTCAGCTGGTTCGGGGTGGCCGTTCCTGCCCGGAGCGCAGGAACTCAGCGCGCGGTCCACCAGGATCCGGCAGGACCAGATCGGCCAGCGGATGGTCAGCCGCCACCATGGCGAGTTCGGTCACCATGGACACGCAGGAACCGCAGCTCGTGCAGTGGTTGCAAGGCGAGGCATCGCAGCAGTGCTGCGTCTGTGCATCGGACTCTGTGGCAACCGGCTTCTTGCCAGCCGCCTTGGTGATCGGCGCTCTTGCATGGGCGCCCGAGAGCGCCGCATGCTTGCTCAGGGTCTTCGCTTCGGCGACCTGTCCAGACAGCTTCGCCTTCGCAACCGCGACGGTGGGGCAGAACAGCGACGTGGCCACGCTGGCAGTCGCGGGGACGAGCACCGCGAGCACGATCAGGAGCCAGAAGCCGAGGAGTTTCATGGAGAAGGTCACGGGATGCTGCATTGCACCAAGCGTGCATGGCCCTGTCTACCTAGGGTGTTCCCCTTGAAGATGCCGCGATCGCATGGCGCCCCCGGACTGCAATGCGACCCGGCCCCGCAAGAAAAAAACCCTCGGTTTTGGCCGAGGGCTGAACCTTCATCGCTGTCGGCGCTGAAGCCTGCCAGGGAGGTAAGCAGGGAGGCCAGCAGTGCCGGCCTCGATGGCGACTCTAGCAGCCACGCCACCACGAATCCAAACGGGGCATCCCGCAGCCGAGTTTCGTGCGCGTTGCGCAACGACCTTGCCCCAAGCTGAAACGCCTACCCATAGAAGTGCCTGAGCACGACGCCCAGGCTGTATCGACGCTGCTCGGAGCAATCTGCGCTCGTCCGAACGCGCAGGAACAGCAGCCGCGCCTTCATCAGCAGCGCCGCGTATTCATCAAGCTCGGCCAAATCCCAGGCGTTGAAACGCTGCAGGTACTCGACCGTCGGATAGCCGTCCAGGAGCTGAGCTGCTTCCTCTCGCCAAGACGATGGCAGCGAGGAGTCCCTGGAGAACTCGTCGAGCGTTTCACGCCCCCAGATCAAGTTTCTTCTGCGCTCGTCCGGCGTCGTCACGCGGCCTCCATGGAAAGCTTTGAGCACCTCAACATATCTGTGCTCAGGCCCATATCAACACTCTTGATATTCAAAGCGACGACGTGAGGCCGCCGGCCCCGCCGGCGCTTCACCCGCTCTTGCGACGCTGGGCGCCTGATGCCGAAATCTCGCTCGCAGGCGACGCGGCAGCAGCCTTGGCCAGAACGTTGGCTCTGGGCTTGGCAATGGCGAGCGGCTTGGGCGAGCCCGCCATGGCTCCGATGAAACGCTTCGGCTCTGTTGCCCTCAGCTCGGCAACCTGTTCGCGGGTGAGGCCCGTTGCCAAGACCCGCTCGGCCTTCTCCGCCAAGTCGGGGGAGATGGCGACGAACTTGCCTGGGGCAATGCGAACTCGTTTCATGCGTGAACTTTCGCAGAAAGCACCATGGCCGCAGCAAATGCCCCGCGGCCTTCAGCCGGCTACGCCGGCGGCAACACCTTGATCTGCGCACCACGAGCGACCTCAGCCACCACTGAATGAAGGTTGCCGGTGCCTGGCTCGACCAGGCGCTCGGCCCACTCGTAGCGAAGTCGTGCCAGCGCCGGACCGAAGACGGCCATGCAATCCATGCCGAACTGCTGGGCGGACTTGTAGATGATCCCCTCGAAACCACCGTCCCTCGCGCTCGCAGCCAGCTCCTGCGTGAGGTTGAAGCGCAGTGACTGCAGCACCGGCCACGACTGCGCCTGCGCCCGCAGGTCGAGCAGCCGGATGTGGCGTTGGACCGTCAGGCACAAGAGTTCCCGCTGGGCCAGCGAGGCGAAATCCATCGTCTCGAACTCGCGCCGCGCGAGGCATTCGTAGCCGGCGGTCTCGGGCCGCTCGGCAAAGTAGCCGACCAGTTCATCCGGAAGATCAAATCGGCCGCTCAGCGTGCCGGGTGGTGCCAGCCGGATTCGACCAGCCTTCTTGTCGCCGCGCCGCGGGGCGAAGCGTTGGACCCTGTACAGGGCCAAGGAGGGCGGCAGCACGTAGGCTGGCGCGTACTCAAGGTCTGTGAGATTCATTGAGGGCTCAGGTGCCCTCCGCTCCAGCCAACTCCAGCACCCGTGCCAACTTGCCCTGTTCGATGGCCTGGCGGGGCGTGCGCCCGTTCAGGCTGCCCAACGGGCTTTCGAGGAAGCCCAGCAGGGCCCAGCCGTCCGTCGTCGCCAGCGCGGCGCCGAGCTTCGGGATCGCATCCCAGAGCGCAGGCTCGAATTGCCAGCGCGGCAGCCGGAAGCCGCGGCGCGTTTGGGTCAAGCCGATGGCTCGTCCCTTGGCAATCCATGCGTTGATCGTGACTCGGGTCGTGCCGGCCAATTTGGCTGCCTCGTCGGTGTTCACCATGTCTTCAGCACTCAGGCGCTCCGTTCGGAACGCCAGGCTGCCCGAGAGGAGCGCCTTGGTTGCTGCTGCTGACACATAGGGAGACTGTCTTGCTGTCGGCGACCCCGTGCGGGGCCGCGTCGCGGAGGTAGTGGTTGCGGTCTGCTTCATGATTTCGCCCTGAAGGGGTCATGGAAGATTTCGGCCATCGACCTTGTCCGCGCCGAAGAAGCCGTTGGCTCTCAATTTGGGGAACCGGATGCGTGCCTGCGCCGCCAGCTTGCGCCAGACGTCCCGCGCCAACGCCCAGATCAAGAGCGCCGACTTGCTGGCGACCTTGGCGGCCTGACTGAGGTGGAAGACCAGCAGATGACGGACAACGCGGCGCTCTTCAACGGCGTGCCACGTCGCGTCGAGCGCCTCCATGACGGGGTTGAGCCGAAGCTGCTTGGCCTGACCGCCAATCCAAAACTCAATGTCCCGCCGGCCTTCCTGGCGGAAGGACGTTCTGGCCACGCGCCTTGCCACATCGTCCAACTCGACTCCGTCCAGGCTGAAGATGTGGCGCTGGCGCTTTACCTGCTGGAGCGCTCGGGCTGCCAAGCCGCGCGCCCGCCGGCCGTCGCCATGGCGGCTCTCACCACGCAGCAGGAGCAGCACGTCGTCAAGACGGGCGTCGTGCTCGGCAAAGCAATGGCGGAGACTGATGTCCATGACTGGCAGTCTAGGTTATTTCGGTTATCTCGTAAAGTTCGCAAGCCAAATTGGACGAGCGGTCACCGCCTACGGAGATTGGTAGTGGTGACGTTGACCGGCCGCAGCTACGGTGCTCAAGGCGCATGCAACGCCCACCACGCCGCCAGCTGGCGTACCCAAGATCGACTGATGCCGTGCTAACGCACCTTATCGGGTGTAGTCCTTTGAGGTGCGTGATGAGCCAATGCGGGCCGGAAACGACCCGCGATGAGTCCCAAGGCAACAGCACCCAAATTCGCCCAGGCGCTGCGCGCCGTGAGGATCGAGCGCGGCCTGTCGCAGGAAGATTTTTACGAGGTGTCCGGCCGCACCTACGTCAGTCGGCTCGAGAACGACGGCGCCGATCCCACCTTGGCCAAGACGGTCCAGCTGGCGCAAGTCCTGGACGTTCACCCGTTGACCCTGCTGACGCTGACGTTCTGCAACAAGGGCACGCCGGCCGAGGTCGAGCGGTTGCTGTCAGGCGTCCGCGACGAAATCGCCTCGTTCGACAAGCTGCGGTTGGACATGCGCCAGCGGCGTCCCCGCTCGGTAGCGTGACACCGGCGCGCAGGTCCCGTGCAGCCTACGCGGCGTTTCTGGAAGCGCTCATTCAGCTTCGTGAGCAAGCCGGCCTCAGTCACCAAGCGCTGGCCGGCAGACTCGGTGTGCCGGCAGCCAACGTAGCTGCGGGTGAGGCCGGCCAGCGTCGCGTTGACGTCCTTGAGCTTCAGCGATGGGCGTTCGCCTGTGGGTCATCCCTCACCGAGTTTATGGGCAGGCTGGACGAGTGCGTCGGCCGCAGACCCGACCGGCTGCACTGACCATCGGCGTTTTCCAGCGGCTCACTTCGACCGCACCACCCTCAGCATCTGACTCAGCACATGACGTGCACGGTTGCCCTTCGGGTGCACGATCCGCAGCCGCGGTCCACCCAGGCGAAGGAGCTCGTCGTCCAACTTGGACGTGAAATCAGCGAACTTCTCGTTCAACGCATCCAGCCAGTCGCGCAACTCGATGACATCGAGCCGCCTCTCGCCGCGTTCGACGTTGCTCACCGTGGCTTGGCTGTGGCCGAGCAGGTCCGCCAGGTCAGTCTGGCGCAGGCCGCGGGACTCGCGCAGCTCCCGGAGCATCTTCAGGAAGATCTTGTTGTGTCGGGTGTGCAGGGTCTTGGCCATGGGGACGCTTTTGAGCGGCGACACCGTATTCGAAGTTCAACCGTATTCGGAAACTGAATCTGACCACGACGTCCGAACAATGCGCGCCAGCTCAACCCTTCCACCGACGGATGGCACCATCCGCCGCTGCTTCCTGCATGTTTGTCTCCCACCCCGAGTACCAGTTTCCGATGCCGCCGGCCCTGGATCGTCCCGGCTCACAGCACTGGCGAATGGTCGAGTTGACGCTCCATGCCCCTTGGTTCTTGCTGTCGATGGAGATCGCCGACGCAGACGAACCCGAGTGCCGCATGACCCGCACCTTGTGCATCGCCTGGGATATCGACCTGGCAGAGCTGTTGCGATCACTGGATGCCTCGCAGGTCAAGGGCATCGTCTGCATGATGCCGGCCTGGCAATCACCGTCGGGCCAGTGGTCCTCACGGGAGGTCCGAGAGGTCTGGCTGCATCGCTCCGTCAGTGGTCAGCACGTCGCCCTGTACGACGTTTCGGGGGAGACGTTTGATTGTGGGCTCATCCCCGAGCACGTTGAACCTGTCCAAAGGGAGTTGCTGCTGAAGGTGGGCGTCGCCAACGCGAGCCCACCGGTTCCCAGGGCTCGAGGTTCGCGTCCGGCTAGCCGCGCCCGTAACCCGGAGGCCTGACGATGCCCTCAGAAAGCCGCGGCCTAGGATTCATGCTCGTCAACGAGCGTGACGTGCCACCGGTCGAGGAGCAGCCGGACATGAAGGTGCAATCCTGGCGGCTGGTGCGACTGCCTTGTGGAGACCGGCACCTCGTCACCCTGAGAAACGGCGGGATCGCCCGCGTGACGTCGGCCGTCGAATCCGTCGACCTTGCGAGCCGTACCGTGACCACGACGTCCGGCCGTCTGTACTCGCTCCTTGCGCCGCCAGAAGCTGGCCAACTGGAGAGGGGCGTGCTGCAAGCTGCTGCCGCGCAGCTCCTCGGCCGCACTGACACCCTCGATGTCAGCGACGCCACTTGGGAAGAAATGATCAGACGAGTCGCTACTTGAACACTCAATAGCTACTTCAAGGAGTTGAGGACATGGAACCTCTCGACATACGCCTGTTGGGCCGACCCTGGAGCGCCGAAGAAATGCACCGCCATCACGACTTGCCCGGGCGGCTGGAGATCGTCGGTGGCAAGCTGTGTCTTGACGACACCCAGCGGGCGCTTTTGCTGGGCGCGCTGCTCGAGCACGTCGGCGCCCGCCGCGCGGTGTCGCTGGGGTCTTTGCAAGTCTGGGAGGCAGCCATCGCCGAGCGTAGGGAGGAGGTCGATTGGGACGCCATGCGCGCCGTGGGTGCCGAGCAGTTCTGGCGGCCTGCGACCCAGCGCCTGTCCTTCAGCGAACGACTCGAGCTCAAGGCCGACGTCAGGAAGCTGCGCGCGGCCCGTGGACCGCGCCGCTCGACCCGCGCCTGCGCTGGCAGGATTCGCCGCAACAGGCCCAAGCCGGCCATCTCCAGCGAGATCCGTACCTTCTTGGTTGCCCAGCGCTCGCTGATGCGCCGGCTGGAGGCGTTCGCTGCCACCCCTGCTTATGCGCAGTTGCTCAATGTGTCCAGGATGCTCGGCGCCCACGACACTGAGGCATGGCTGGCTGACTGGCTCATCCAGCCTGCGGTCACCCTGGGCTGCACGCCGCTGGACCTCGTCGACCAGCCCGACGGCATCGCGTTGCTGAGCGACCACCTGACCAGGGTCGCGTACGGCACCTACTAGGGCATCGGGAAATGCCTAGGCGCGCGCCACCAGGCATCGATGCCGGCGGTCCTACACTCGGCCACCCCTAGAACAAGGTCAGGCGTCAGGCATCGCACCTGATGCCGGCGACAGGCATGCCAGGCAGGGAGGAAAAAGCCGGCAGAGTCTGAACGCCCGACCGCCGCGCCTTTTCATCGCATGCATCTCGCCAAGCGCAACATACCGCTTTACCTACGGAACAAGCGGGCCAACAAGGATGCCCGCTGGCTGCGTCGCCGCGCCAAGACCCTTGTCCGCGCGCTGCAGTCCGACCTGGCGCTGAGTGCGGCCTTCGGCCGACGTTCCGTGATTGTGCGGATGGTCGCTGGCATGGCACCGCAGCCCGCCAAGCCCACGAAGATCAAGCGCCGCGTCGGCTTCCGCTTGCCGCCGGGCTTCTCGGTCATGGAGTCGCCCGAACAGGCGCTGGGCAGCCTGTCTCATCTCGCTCGGGCCATGGCGTACGAGGGGCTGAACGACGTCTACATCGATTTCAGCCGGTTGACCCAGTACGACCTGGGCGCCAACGCGCTGCTGGATGTCCTCGTCGACGAACTGGACACGCAGGCTCGGCGCAGCAAGCGGGTGATCCGGTGGCGCGGCAACTTTCCCAGTGACCCGGCCCATGTCCGCTTCGTCCGGGCGCTCGGCGTCATCAAACGGCTGAAGGTCGAGCACGAGTACCTCTCCAAAGTCGACGGCGACCGGCTGCTGCTGTTCGATGAGCGCTGCAAGCACTACGTGCGGGCCATGCGCCCGCGGGAAGCCGACCGCAAGACGAAGGTCACGGTGAGGTTCTCCGACCACATCAACAAGTGCCTCAAAACCATCGGCCGCACCATGACGCCGGCGGCGCGCGGCCGGCTGTGCAACTACGTCGGCGAGATCCTGGACAACGTCGAGGAGCACTCCGGCATGTTCGACTGGTCCATCCAGGGGTACTTGGATACCCAGCTCGCCACCCCCATGTGTGAGATCACGATCTTCAATTTCGGGGCGAGCATTGCTGAGACGTTCGAACGGTTGCCCGACGGCCACTGGACGCGCGACCAGATTCAGACCTACATGGACCTGCACACCAAGAAGCGGCTCTTCGGGAAAACCTGGCGTAAGGAAGACCTGTACACCTTGCTGTCGCTGCAGGGCGGGGTCAGCACCAAGAACGTGTCCGCCGACAGCACCCGGGGCAACGGCTCAGGGGATCTGATCGAGTTTTTCCAGCGCGTACATTCGGAATGTTCGAACGGCGACTCGGCCCAGGCCCGCATGATCATCCTGTCCGGATCGACCTACATCGCCTTCGACGGCAAGTACAAGATGCTCACGAGCGAGACCGGTTTGAGGACGATTGCCTTCAACGACAAGAACGATCTGCGAGAGCGGCCCGATCCTACATATGTCCGTCAGCTTGCCGGGGTATCCTTCCCTGGTACGCTCATCAGCGTGAAGTTCCCCCTCTCGACAGCAAAGAGCACACAGGCCACTAGCACGGGAGACGCAACATGACAACCGCAAACTTGATCGATTTCGGCCGCATTGAAGGCCCGGTCTACACAGGCCGGGACAGGGGCGCGTCGCTTCGTCGCGACCTCGACTTGGATACCTTGGACTCCAACGGTTCGCCCGTGGAGGTCCGCATCCCGACGTCGACGTACACCATCAGCAGTTCTTTCTTCCTCGGCCTGTTCGGCCCGAGCGTGGTCCGTGCTGGTACGAAGGAAGCCTTCTACCGCCGGTTCCATTTCGATTCTCCCGAGTTTCTGCGTGAGGTGATGGACGGGTACGTCCTTCGCGCGCTTCAGAGCCGTAACCTCTTCAGCTGAGGCGCCGTCTTGACGACAGCTGCGGCGCCAGCCGCGCAGCCCGCCACAGCTGCAGCGCCCAACCCAGGTCTTCAATCCGCAACGAGCCCCGCGCCGCCAGCTCCAACTGCGGTCCCCGCGGCAGCGGCATCCACTCCCACATCGCCAGCCCAGCTCGTCCTGCCGGACGGCTGTTCGACCGTTGGCGGTGGCGCCCAGCAGGTGGTCATTTGTCAGCCGGCCCGGGAGAGCGCTTGGGACAAGATGCTGCCGACGGTTCCGGCGTTGTCGGTCAGCGTGCTTGCCTTGGCAGTGTCGCTGGGCACTCTGTTTTACAACCGCAAAAAGGACGGCCGGGCCCGACGTCAATCGATCGTTGATGACTTCTGGCTGCGCAAGGTCGTGGCACCGGTGTCCATCGAGCCTTTCCTAAAGTCCACAACCACGCTGTGCGCGACACTGCCGGACAGCAAGTGGGCCGCCAACGCCGTGCAGAGCTTTTGGACTGATCAGATGGAAGAGAGCGGGAAGCTCTCGGTCGCTTTCATGGCCTTCAACCTCATCGATCAGCCGTTGCGCGCGTCGATAACCGGGATGTTGGAAGAGATCGACGACGTGCTGGCCGAGTACTGCGGCGCGCTTCAGCACTCGGTGACAAACCAGGGAACTCCTCCACCCCCCGACAGGAACCAGGCGATCGAGGCCATTCAAGCTGTCTGCATGAAGGTCTACAGCGCCGTCAAGACGCACCAGGAAAACGTCGGTTGAACGTTGGCGGCAGCAGGCGAGTCCCGCGGGCCCGGCACCTTTTCCAGGTCTCATCAGTTCTGAGCGCCGTCTGCGCTGCCGCGTTGATGGCAGCGGACTCCCCATGCCGTTCGCCCCGCCTTCTCAACCTTGAGATTTTCAGGGTTTCGTGCGTCCAAAGCGCCCGCTGATGGAGTCCGAGTCCTAGCAGAACAGATAACTTCCAATTATCTAACGTGCCGGCCAGGAGGACGATTCGCCGTTGACGTGCATTTCGTGTTACGTAATACTGTCGTTACGTACCACATACGTAATTGGTGGCAGACATGGCGAGATCAGGCATCACGAAGCGCGAAGTGCAGGCGGCGAGACTGGCGTTGTTGAAGGCCGGGCACCACCCGTCCATTGATGCCATCCGCATTCACCTCGGTAACACCGGCTCAAAAAGCACCATCTCGCGCCTGGTCAAGGAAATCGAGGACGAAGAAGGTGGCGGGGGTAGTCAGGCACCACGGACCTCCGTCAGCGAGCAGCTGCAGGCATTGGTCAACAACCTGGCAGCCCGTCTGGAGCTCGAATCGCAAGAGCGCTTCGACGTGCTGAAGGAAGGGCACGCTGCAGAGGTCAAGCGCCTCACCGAGGCGCGTGAGAAAGCGCTGGCCGAGTCACAAGCCTCACTGCGCCAGGCTGAAGCCCGACAAGTAGAGGCGGCTGACGCCAAGGCAGCGGGGCTGCGCGTTCAGGGCGAGCTGGATGTCCTTCGCCTTGAGCACGCTCAGACGACGGGACAGTTGACGACGCAGGTGACCGCGCTGCAGGAACAGCTTGCTGCCGCCAAGGCCCATGCCGTGGAGCTCGGCAAGCAACACGAGCACGCCCACCAGGCGCTCGACCACTTCCGTGCGGCATCGAAGGAGCAGCGGGATCGCGAAGCACGTCAGCACGAGCAACAGTTGCAGTACCTGCAGCGAGAGGTAGCGACGGCGACTGAAGCGCTGGCCAGCAAACAGGGCGAACTTCGGACGGCGCTGCAGGAAAAGGTAGACGCCTTGGCGCTGCTGACCGCCGCGCGTGCTGAGCGCAGGCAGCTCGATGAGCAACTCCGTGACCTGAAGACGGCCGGTGAGCGCCTGGCGGTCCAGAACCAGCTCGTCGAAGACCTCCGCGCCCAAGCCCTTCAAGCCGTGCGGCAGTACGAAACCCTCCAATCAACGGCCGAGGCGCTCGAGCGCCGAAACGGCGAGCTTGAGCGGTTGTTGGCGGCCGCCGAGGCAGCCGCCCAGACGCAAGCCGACGTCGTGAAGGGCGTGCTGGAACGCATCGGGCAGTCGCCGGCGAGCAAGTCCAAAGGCAAGGCCGCGTCGACCGGCTGACACCTCATTGCTGGTGACCTTAACCCCATGTTTTGCACGTAAAACGACGCGGGCGGTTTTTGGCAAATATCGTAAGTTGTTGATTTAATTAGAAGCTGCGCCGTCTTAACCCCAGTTTTTGCACCGAAAACGACGCGGGCTATTTACCGAGCGGTCCTCGCACATCGTGATGCCCGTGGTCCGAAGCGATGCGCGCGGCGTTATCGTTGCCACGGCGTCATTCCGACGCCCTCCGGGGGACTGACTTGGTCATGGGATTTAGGACATGAGGACCAACGCCGAAGCTCAGTTCTGGCGCCAGATTCAAGACGTCGATACCGAACAACCCGACGACTTCTTCTACAGGGTCGATTCGTTGATGGGAGTACGCACCATCCGGCGAGATACGTTGCTTCGGCCCAGACGCTGGGACACAGGCGACCGGCACCCGCACGTTGAGCTGCTCGCCGCCGATGAGCGCCGCGCGCCCCACCAAGCCATCTTCCGTCTGTCCTTCTGGCGCACCTTCAAGGACGGCCTTCAGGACTGGCGCACTCGGGCATCGGAGCATCCAATGGTCTTGATGAGGGTCCCTCGCGGCACCGTTCATCGGTCCCTTGAGGGATGGACCTTCGCTGAGGACGATCACTTGCCCGGCCGAGCCGAGCTGATCTGGAAGGTGGGCGGCGTCGAAGAGGACAGCAGCGACTTCCATGTCGGCGGGGTGCTGCTGGAGCACGTGGAAGTCTTCGACGCGATCACCGGACGATGGGAGCCGTGGCATGCGAGCGCAGCGACGGTCGCCGACTCCGCAAGACTGACTGCCTCGGGGTGGTCGTCGATCGCAATCGACACGCGCCAGGGCGGCGCAGGCATGGCGTATTGGCAGGTGGTGCCGGAGTTCGCTCATCGTCCGGCGGACTGTCGGTATTGGTGCCTCATCACGCTTGACGAGAACATGCCGGGCACGCTCGGTGGCGAAAACGCGGCCCTGACACGCGTCATGTGGCATTTGCTGCCAGGACCGTTGCGGGAACTGGCCCACTGCCTAGCTGGCGTGCTGACCGTGACGCCGACGCGCGATCGAGTCTGGACGGAACAGCTCGACATTTCGTGGGTCCAGGACAAGGCGCCTTGGCCAGCGTTCTTCCGCAGAGCTCCTGAACCCAGACTCTTCCTTGAGCGCCGCATCCAGCTGAGCCAGGAGGAGGTGGCGAGGCTCATCAGGGAAGCGGGGCTAATCTCCGCCAGACCGGAGTACAAGCGGACTATTTGGAGGGAGCCGAGCTGACAGCCGCGGCATTCGGCGCCGCTGGCGCTTGCTCGCAAACCGATTGCCGAGGTCCAGCAAGGCGTCGCCGGCCACGGCGGCCACCTTGAGAAGGAGGCAGTGTTTTGCGCGGGCTTACCCTAGGTTCTTAACCCCAGTTCCTGCACCGAAACCGAGATCACCCCGGAGCGCAGTCGCCGCAGCCTGGAGCGCCGCCTGCGCGAGGCCCACATCGGTCAGTTCAAGCCGCTGGCCGACTTCGACTGGAGCTGGCCCGCGC
>NZ_SMBU01000015.1 GCF_004342485.1 Roseateles saccharophilus | reverse complement strand
TGCGTGGCAGCGTCGGTGGCAGCGGCCTGATCTGATTCGCGTCCACATTGAGCCCAGAAACTCGTCAGTGCGAATTGGAGGTCACGGATTCAGGAATAAGACGCCGATGGGTGGACACACCGCCCGAAGCAGGCGGCCCCCAGTGACCGCCAAGCCGGATCCCAGAACGCCCACTTTCGGGCGGCTCACGGGCGCAGGGGCGACTACCGCTTCGGGTCGCTTTGAGCCAGTCGCGGTGCGTGGGATCGGCCGTTTGTGCTGTCTTGCCGGGCTCTCTGAGGTCGAGCGGCTGGCATCCGGGGCGAAGCGGTCGGTCGATGCAGCGGGTGCTCGATTGCCGGTGTGCGTGGTCGCCGTCGTTCAGGCCGCCGGCAGCGAATGACTCTGCCCCCTTTTGCAGACCTTGCGGAGTCAGGCCCCAGTTGCCGCCCCCCGGTCGCAGGCGGTCAGTCCGACTATCAGTCCACATGCACCCGGTTGCGGCCGCTGCGCTTGGCGGCGTAGAGGGCGTGGTCGGCGCGGTTGAGCAGGCTGTCGGCCGCGAACGGCGGCGTGCCGCCGGCGATGCCCACGCTGACGCGCACGACCAGGCCCGGCGTGATGGCGGCCCAGTCGTGCTCGGCGACGGCCAGGCGCAGGCGCTCGCAGATCTCGGCGGCCTGGGGCGGCGCGATGCCGACGAGCACAGCCAGGAATTCCTCGCCGCCGGTGCGGGCCAGCAGGTCGGCGCTGCGCAGCCGGTGGCGCAGCAGCTGGGCGAGCTGCTGAAGCACCGCGTCGCCCACCGCATGGCCATGCGTGTCGTTGATGCGCTTGAAATGGTCTACGTCCAGCGCGGCGACGCTGATGACCTGGCCGGCCATGCGCGCGCCCTCGACGAGCAGGGGCAGCGCGAACTCGGCGTGCCGCCGGTTGTGCAGGCCGGTCAGCACGTCCTCGTGGGCGGCGCGGTCCAGCGCCATCGCGTGCTCGCGCAGGCGCTGCTGCTCGCTCTCGAGGTGGGCGGCGCGGGCGCGCTCGCGGCGGGCGTCGGCGGCGGCGCTGTCGGCGCGGGCCTGGGCCTGCTCGACCTGGTCGCGGATCAGGATGACCTCGGTCTGCAGCACGAGGTTGTCGCGGCGGATCTGCAGGTCCAGGCGCACCAGTTCCTCCAGCCAGCCCAGTGCCTCGCCGAACTCGCCGCTGGCCTTGTGCGTCTCGTACAGCGAGCGCACCAGCAGGCGGCGCAGCCGCGGCGGCGGCTCGGCCTCGGCGTGCAGCAGGGCCTTGAGCATGCGCGTGGCCTGCAGGGGTTCGCCGCTCAGGCGCAGGAAGATGGCGCGCTGCACGTCGGCCTCGGTGGCCAGCGTGGGGTAGCCGTGGTTGTGGGCGAGGTGGCTGAACTCGTTGATGAGCGGCAGCGCCTCGTCGACATGGCCGCCCGCCAGCAGCGCGCTGACGAGGTTGGACATCGCGACGGCGAGCAGGAAGGGGCTGCCCGAGCGGCGTGCGATGGCATGGGCCTGTTCGGCGGCCCTGCGGGCCTGGGCGATGGCCTCGGCCAGCGGTTCGGTCTGGCGCAGCGCGGCGGCGTCATCGACACGGCGCAGCCAGAAATAGGCCAGGTTGTTCTGGCAGGAGAACAAGGCCTCGGCCGCATCGGCGCGCGTGGCGATCTCCAGCGCCTGCTCGGTCGACGCGCAGGCCTGCACGGGGTTGTCGAGGCTGGCATAGGCTGCGCCGACCCGGTTCAACGCCCAGGCCTCGCGCACGGGGTCGCCCACCCGGCGCGCGGCGGCGAGGGCGCGCATGCCGGCCTCCAGCGCCTCGCGCGCCATCAGCAGCTGGCCATAGACGAAGGACTGGGCGGTCAGCGCGTCGGCGATGAGGCCATCGTTCTCGAGCCGCTCGGCCAGGCCCAGGGCCGAGGCCGCGCAGCGCACGCTGGCCGTCAGCCGGCCGATGCGCGGGTAGTGCTGGGCCAGCAGCGTCAGCGCCTCGGCGCGGCGCAGCAGCTCGGTGTCGGGGCAGGCCTGAAGCAACTGCTCCAGCGCCTCGGTGGACGCCTGGTAGGCGCCGGCGGCGGCGCGCTGGCGCTGCACGGCCAGCGCCGCGTCAAAGGCAGCGGCCTCGAAGCCGGTGGCGTCGGTGGACGAGGCGGGGAGGTCGAGCAGGTCTGACATGGGGAAGCGGTGATTCTGCCGGGCCCCAGAATGCCAGCCATGCGTGACCCCTCCGTTTTCGGGATCGACTTCACGAGTGCGCCCGGTGCGCGCAAGCCGATCCGCGTCGCCGCCGGCCAGCGCCAGGGCGCCGTCGTGCGCCTGGCCGGCCTGACGGCGCTGCCCAGCCTGGAGGCCTTCTCGGCCTGGCTGGCACGCCCCGGCCCCTGGCTGGCCGGCCTGGACCTGCCCTTCGGCCTGCCGCGCGAGCTCGTCGAGCAACTGGGCTGGCCGACCGGCTACCGGGCGCTGATGGCCCACTATGCGGCCCTGAGCCGCGCCGAGATCCGCGACCTCTTCGCCGCCTTCTGCGATGCGCGGCCCGCCGGGGCCAAGTTCGCCCACCGCGCCTGCGACGGCCCGGCGGGCGCCAGCCCGAGCATGAAGTGGGTCAACCCGCCGGTGGCCTGGATGCTGCACGCCGGCGTGCCGCGGCTGATCGAGGCCGGCGTGCACCTGCCGGGGCTGCTGGATGGCGACGCGGGCCGCGTCGCGCTGGAGGCCTACCCGGGGCTGCTGGCACGCGAGCTGATCGGGCGGCGCTCCTACAAGAGCGACGCCAGGGCCGGCCGGACGCCGGACCGGCTGATCGCGCGCAAGGACATCGTCGACGCGCTGGAGCAGGGCCGCACGCGGCTGGGGCTGCGCCTCAAGCTCAGTCATGCCCAGCGCGACGAGCTGGTGGCCGACGCCAGCGGCGACAGCCTGGACGCGGTGCTGGCCATGCTGCAGGCCGCCTGGTCCACGACGCAGCCGCGCCACGGCTGGCCGGAGGGCGTGGACCCGCTGGAAGGCTGGATCCTCAGCGCCTGAGAACGGGCGCCGGGCTCGCCAGCGTTGTCAGGAGCCGACGCCCGCGGCCGATTTGTCGCTGCGGGTGTGCGGCGCGCTTCTTGCTGATCCGAGAATCGCGCCCTTCCTCAACCCCAGCCCACAGGTGAACCCGCCGTGAACGTCCCTGCCCGCTCGTCCCTGCTGCCGCTCGCCGCGGCCCTGCTGTCCTGCTTTGCCCCGGCGCTGTGGGCGCAGTCGGCCACCGGCGACGGCGCGGCGGGCGACGCGGCCGGCGGTGGCGACAAGGCATCGCTGGCGCGCGTGCTCGTCACCGGTTCCAACATCCGCCGCAGCGACGGCGAGACGCCCAGCCCGGTGCAGAAGCTCAGCGCGGCCGACATCGCCCGCAGCGGCTACAGCACGCTGGGCGAGGTGCTGCAACACATCTCGGCCAACAACATGGGCTCGCTGGGCCAGGCCACGCCGGGCGCCTTCGGGGCCGGCGGCTCGGGCA
The DNA here is from genome assembly GCF_004342485.1 of Roseateles saccharophilus. Lineage (GTDB taxonomy): Bacteria > Pseudomonadota > Gammaproteobacteria > Burkholderiales > Burkholderiaceae_C > Pelomonas > Pelomonas saccharophila. The sequence continues at coordinate 112,117 of NZ_SMBU01000015.1, read as the reverse complement.
TCTCGCTGCGCGGCATGACGGTCGGCGCCACACTGGTGCTGATCGACGGCCACCGCATGGCCTCCTACCCGCTGCCCGACGACGGCCAGCGCGACTTCGTCGACATCGCCTCCATCCCGGTGGACGCGGTCGAGCGCGTCGAGGTGCTGAAGGACGGCGCCTCGGCCATCTACGGCTCGGACGCGATGGCCGGCGTCGTCAACGTCATCCTCAAGCGCAGCCAGCAGGGCACCGTCCTGCACGCGGAAGTGGGCAGCGCCAGCCGGGGCGACGGGCAGTCGCTCAAGTTCTCTGGAGCCCGCGGCTTCGGCGACCTGGACCGTGACGGCCTGGCCGGCTACGTCGCGGCCAGCGCGCGCCGCCAGCAGTCCATCCTGCTCAGCGACCGTCCAGCCCTCGGCGGCTCGGACTGGACCCGCTATGGCGGCAAGGACCTGGGCCTGACGGCCAACCCCGAGCTGCAGGTCTCGCCCGAGACGCGCAACTACAGCCTGCTCGGCAAGCTCACGGCCCTGCTGCCGCAGGACTGGACGCTGTCGCTGGCCGGCTCGGTGCTGGGCAGCTCGGCGACCCAGGTGGGCCTGCTCAACACGGTCTCGCCGTCGGGCGGCATCACCACATTCGCCTTCGGCCCCGATCAACAGCAACCCACGCCGACGGCGCTGAACAGCAGCAACGTCATCGACCCGGCCAGCGGCAGCCCGGTGAACCAGACCTTCGCCGACCTGCCGGCGCAGCGCTCGCGCACGGCCACGCGCTCCACCCGCTTCGTCGCCGAGCTGTCGGGCGGCTGGGCCGGCTGGGACCTGCAGGCTGCGCTGGGCCTGACCCGCGTGGCCACCGAGCTGACGATGAAGAACTTCATCAGCCTGCCGGCCCTGCAGTCGGCGCTGAACAGCGGCAAGTACGTCATCGGCGCCAAGAACCCGGCCGACGTGCTGGCCAGCCTGACGCCCGAGGGCCGCTCCACGTCGAGCAACACGCTGAACTTCCTGTCCCTGCGCGCCAGCCGCGACCTGATGAAGCTGGGTGGCGGCAACCTCGCGCTGGGCACGGGCCTGGAGTTCACGAAGCGCTCGCTGGACGAGCGCTTCCCCGACGGTTTTTCCAGCGGCGCCCAGGCCAGCAACATCTACGCCTTCGGCGTCGGCAAGCAGACCATCTCGGCCGCCTATGTCGAGCTGGCCGCGCCGGTCACCAGGCAGCTGGAGATCGACGCCGCGGCCCGCGTCGACCACTACGACAGCTATGGTTCGTCGACGACGCCCAAGCTCGGCTTCAAGTTCCTGCCGCTGCGCGAGCTGACGCTGCGCGGCACCTATGCCGGGGGCTTTCGCGCGCCCAACCCGGTGGAGATCGGCACCTCGGGCTCCAGCGCGGGCTACCTGCCGCCGCTGCTGGACACGGCGCTGTGCGCCCTCGTCAAGCCCGGCCAGCCCTGCGACATCGGCGTGGGCGGCACCCAGCTGCAGCTGCCGGGCAAGGACCTGCATCCCGAGAAGAGCAAGAGCTATACGCTGGGCCTGGTGTTCGAGCCGGGGCCGGCGTTCAACCTGTCGCTGGACTATTACGACATCAAGATCAGCAACCAGATCGTGTCGGTCGGCCTGTTCGGCCAGTACCAGATCGACAACCCGGCCGCCTACGGCACCAAGCTCTACCGGGTGAACAGCCCGACGACGGCCAACGCCGCGCCGACAGGCCCCGACGACACCATCCTCTACGGCACCTATCCCTTCATCAACCTGGGCAGCGCGCGCACCAACGGCCTGGACCTGGACCTGCGCCTGAAGCTCGACGGCGGCGCCTGGGGTCAGTTCACGCCGCAGTTGCAGTGGACGCACATGATCCGCTACACCATCGACCGCGGCCCGGGCCAGGTCTATGAGCTGGCCGGCACGCACGGGCCGAGCTTCGTGTCCACCAACACCGGCACGCCGCGCGAGCGCGGCGCGCTGGCGCTGACCTGGGCTCGCGGCCCGGTGGAGCTGACCGGCACGGTCAACTACATCAGCGGCATGCGCGTGGAGGACGCCAGCTACAACCTGCCGGACTGTGCGTCGGCACTGTCGACCATCTTCCCGAACGGCCTGCCGGCCGGTGGCTCACCGCTGTGCCGCGTGCCCTCGTTCACGACGGTCAACCTCAGCGGCAGCTGGCAGGTCAGCGAGGCCCTGAGTCTGCGCGCCTCGGTGGCCAACCTGTTCGACCGCGCGGCGCCCGTCGATGCCTTCGCCTCCGGCTCCACCGGCGGCGGCGTGACCTCGGGCGGCGCGCACTACAACCCGTCGCTGCACCAGGAGGGCGCCGTCGGCCGCTACTTGACGCTGGGCCTGAACTACCGGTTCTGATCCGATGCTGCGCCACTCAATGCTGACCGCGGCGCTGCTGCTGGCCGCGCTGGCCAGCTCGGCCGCCGGGCTGAAGCTGCGCAGCGCCCACGACAGCGAGGCCGAGAAGCAGACCGTGGCCCAGCTCGAACGGCTGCTGCAGGCCAACGACCTGTCGCGCTGGACGATCACGCACGACATCGTCGTCGACGAGACCGAGATTCCGCACAGCCACCCGGTGCTGACCCTGCACACCCGCCATCTGCGTGACGACGAGTTGCTGCTGTCGACCTATGTGCACGAGCAGATGCACTGGTTCCTGGCGGCCCACCCCGAGCAGACCGCGGCGGCCAAGACCGCCCTGCGCCGCCTGTTCCCGAAAATCCCGGTCGGCTTCCCCGAGGGCTCGGACGGCGCGGACGGCAACTACGAGCACCTGCTCGTCGTCTATCTGGAGTACCGCGCCGACCAGCGCCTGATGGGCGAGCTGAAGGCGCGCGAGGTCATGCAGTTCTGGGCCGACGACCATTACCGCTGGATCTACCGCCAGGTGCTGCGCGAGCCAGAGAAGGTCGGCGCCGTCGTCAAGGCCAATGGCCTGATCCCCGGGCCCTGACGCGTCAATGCGCCGCGGCTGCCGTGCGCCAGGCCGCCGCGAAGCGCTCCAGCTCCGCGCCGTCCACGTCCGACACGGCCCAGAACTGCATCGTGCCGTCGCTCCAGCGCACGAGGTTGAAGCCACGGCGCTGCAGCTTCTCGGGCGCGCCGCCGCGTTCGGCGGGCCATTGGTAGAGGTCGATCTTGTGCAGCCTGACCTGGTAGGCCAGCACGGCCGTGGGCCGGCCCTGCAGGGCCTGCACGCGGCCGCCGAGCAGCGCGAAGCCCTGCTCGCGCAGCGGCCCGTCGAGCACGGTGGGCGCGTAGTCCAGCCGGCCCTGGAACCAGGGCTTGACGGTATGGCGGTCGCTGGACGCGACCTCGTAGAGCGGGCCGACCTGCAGGGCGCGCACATGGGCGGCGACGAGTTCGTCGGGCAGCGGGCCGTCGCCGCCGAGGCGGGGGGCGACCAGCATCACGGCCAGCGTCAGCGCGACGCCCAGGGCCAGGCCGCCGGCACCCGCGAAGGCCGGGTGGAGGCGTGCCAGGCCGGCCAGGCGCTCGCGCCAGCCGGGCCGTGCGGGCGGCTTCTCCTGCGCGGCGGCCTGCAGTGTCATCTGCGTGCGCACCTTGGCGCGCAGGCCCGCGCCGGCCGGGTGGCGGCTGGCGTGCTGCAGCAGCAGGCGGGTGAGGTCGTCGTCGTTCATCAGGGCAGACCTGCGAGTTGCAGTTCTCGTTTCAGTTGGGCGCGGGCGCGCGACAGCCGCGACATCACCGTGCCGATGGGGACGCCGGCGATGTGGGCGATGTCGCGGTAGTCCAGGCCTTCGAGTTCGCGCAGCACGATGACCTCACGCATCGGTGGTGTCAGCTGCCGCAGCGCGGCGTCGACGAGCAGTTGCTCGCGCCGCGCGCCCAGGGCCGTGGGCGGGTCGGGCAGGGGGCTGGGCGAGCGGGCTTCGAGCTGCTCCCAGCCGTCCTCGTCCAGCAGCGTCACGTCGGCGCGGCCGCGCTCGCGCGCCAGCGCCGTGAAGCAGGCGTTGCGCACGATGCCGAGGAACCAGGGCTTGGCGTCCTCGCCGGCGCGCAGCGAGCCGAAGTAGCGGAAGGCGCGCAGCGCGGCCTCCTGCACCGCGTCCTCGGCGGCGGCTGCGTCGCGCAGCAGCCAGCGCGCGAGGTTGTGGGCCGCGTCGAGCAGGGGCAGCACGTTGGCCTCGAAGCGGCGCGCGTCGGTCATGAGACTTCGAAGTGGCCGTCCATGCCCTCGTGCCCGTCGCCGCAGAAGTTGTCGCACAGGAAGGCGAGCTGCCCGGGCGCCTGGGGCGTGAGGGCGAGGCGGGTGACGCGGCCGGGCATGAGGTCGGTGCGCAGGTTGAGGTCGGGCACGAAGAAGCCGTGCGCGAAGTCCAGCGAGCGTATCAGCAGCACGACGGGCTCGCCGGCCTTCAGCGGGATCACGTTGGGCGTGAACCTGAAGCGCTGGGCCGTCACTTCGATCTCGCGCGGGGCCTGGGCCCGTGCCACCGCGCCCATGCCGGCACCGACGGCCGCGAGCGCCAGCAACTGACGCCGCTTCATGCTGCCGAGACTCCATGCTCGATGCGCTCGATCTCCTTGCCGCCGGCCTCCACCTCGCGCCAGCCCAGGCCGCGGTAGGGCGCGGCCGGGTCCCAGGCGATGGGCAGGGGCTTGTCGGCCGTGCCCGGCGCGGGCAGCGGGAACATCAGCGAGCGTGCCGAGTGGTGGCCGATGTGGCCCGTCATCTGGTGGTGCTCCTGGTGGATGTGGCCGTAGAAGACGGTCACGTTCCTGTGCGGCATCAGCAGGGCCAGGGCCTGGTCGCCGTCGCGGGTGTGCCAGTCCCATTTGGGCACCAGCGGGAACAGCGGGCGGTGGGCCAGCACGACGAGGGGCGCGTCCGGGTCCAGCTTGGCCAGCTCGGCCTGCATCCACGCGAGCTGCTCGGCGCCGAGCATGGTGCCGCGATCGGACACGTTGTCCAGCGTCATGAAATGCACCCCCTTGTGGTCGAAGCGGGTGTAGGTGTCGCCGAACAGCTCCCTGAAGGCGGCGCCGCGGTCCAGGGACGCGTCGTGCTCGCCGGGCATGAAGCGCACGGTCTTGACCTTCAGCTCGCTGACGACCTGCTTGAACTCGACCATGCGGCGGCGGCGCTCGGCGGGGTCATCGGTGGTGTGGGTCAGGTCGCCGGTGAAGACGATGAAGTCCGGCGGCTGGGGCAGGGCGTTCACGGCCGCGACCGCCTTGGGCAGGGTGCCTCGGGCGTCCGGGTTGGGCGCGCCCTGGAAGCCCCAGTGCGTGTCGGAGAGCTGCACGAAATAGAACTCGCTGCTCGGCTGCCGGCCGGCGCTCGCGCAGCCGGCCAGGCCGGCCGAGAAGATCGCGCCGCCGCCGAGGCCGGCAAGGTGGAGGAAGTCGCGTCGCTGCATGGTCGGGCTCTCACGGGAAGTGTTGACCAGTAGCCATACCGGCGGATGCCGGGTTTTATTCCCGGCCTCCGCTGAGGCGGGCATTGGCCGGGCGCGACGCGGCCCTCAGATCTGCAGCAGCCCCCATTGCAGCGCGACCAGGGTGAGCTCCGACTGGTTGTTCGCGCCCAGCTTCTGCTTGACGTGGTAGAGGTGGGTGCCCACGGTGCTGGGCGAGAGCTTCAGGTTGTCGGCGATCTGCGCGACGCTCTGGCCGCGTGCGAGCTGCAGGAACACCGAGAACTCGCGCTCGGAGAGCATCTGCGCGGGGCTGGCCTCGCCCTTCACCTGTGCCATCGCCAACGCGCGCGCGGTGTGCGCATCGACATAGGTTTCGTGGCGGGCCACCGCGGTGACGGCGGTGATCAGCGCCTCGGGCGCGCTGCGCTTGGTGAGGTAGCCGAGCGCGCCCGCGCGCAGCACGCGCTGCGGGTGGGCGGTGTCCTCATGTGCCGAGAGCGCGAGGATGCGCGCCTTGGCGTCCTGGGCGACGATGCGCCGCACCGCCTCCAGCCCGCCCATGCCGGGCATGGAAAGGTCCATCACGACGACGTCGGGCTGCACGCGCGCATAGTCGGCACAGGCCTGCTCGCCGGTGTCGACTTCGGCCACCACCTCGACCTGGGCGTCGGCCAGCAGCATGCGAAAACCCATGCGCACCAGCGCGTGGTCGTCGACGAGCATCACGCGAATCATGTGTCTTCCGGTTCGAGGGGCAGGCGCACCGCGAGTTGTGCGCCCCGGGTGGGCAGATTCTCCAGCGTCACGCTGCCGTGCAGCGCCGCGACGCGTTCGCGCAGCCAGCGCAGGCCGTAATGGCCGGCATGGCGGTGTTGCGGTTCGCCCTCGGGCAGGCCGCGGCCGTCGTCGCGCAGCAGCAGTGCCACCGCGCCGGGCGTGCCGGCCAGGCGCAGCGTGATGCGTGCGGCCTCGCCGTGGCGCAGCGCGTTGGTGATGCCCTCCTGGGCGGCGCGGTACAAGGCCAGCGCCGCGTCGGCCGGCAGCCGCGCATCGCCGAGCGCGACCTCGGCCTCCAGCACCAGCGCCGGATGGCTGCGCCGCGTGCGCTCGGCCAGGTCGGTGATCGCGTCGGCCAGGCCGAAGTTGTCCAGCACCAGCGGCGTCAGGCGCGGGATGATGCCGTGCATCGCGTCGTACAGGCGCGAACACTCGTCGGCGATGAGGCGCGCCGCCTGCTCGGCCTGCATGTCCTTGCCCGTGCTGCGCTGCGCGATCGAGGTCGCCATGCTGCGCATCGCGGTGACCGACTGGCCCAGCTCGTCATGCAGCTCGCGTGCGATGGTCAGGCGCTCCTGCTCGATGTGGTGGTCGATCCAGCGCGTCAGATCGCGGCTGTCGGAGAGCTGCATCTCGGCGCGCACCGCACGGCGCTCGGTCTCGATATGGTGCGAGAGCTCGCCCACCATGCGGTTGAAGGCCGCGCCGATGGTGCCGGCCTCGTGGCCGGGCAGCGGCGGCAGCGCGACGTCGAAGCGCCCGCGCTGCACCTGCTCCAGCGCGCCGACGATCTGACCGAAGGGCCTGACCGTTCGCCCGACCATCCAGGCCACCAGCAGGTTCACGACGACGAGCAGCGCGAGCGCACCGCCGACCAGCACGACGGCGTAGTCCCAGGCATCGAGGGCGGCGCGCGAAGCGTTGGCGCGCACTTCGATCTTGCCGTCGGGGAAGTCGATGGACTGGGCCGTGGGCGCCGGCGCGATCAGCGCCTCGAACCACTCCGGCGCGTCGCGCCCGGCCTTGTAGGTGGGCGGCGGCGAGCTGTAAAGCACCCGGCCCTCCTTGTCGAGGAGCGTGATGTCGTTCGAGCGGATGCGGCCGGTGTCCTGCAGGAAGGACAGCAGGGCCGGCGTGCCCTGTGCCGCATACAGCCACACGGTGCGGTTGAGCAGCTGGGCGGCGACGCGGTTGGCGGCCTCCACCTCTTCGCGCACCGAGTCGCGCATGCTGCGCAGCTGCAGGCCCAGCACCGCGAGCAGGGACAGCAGCGTGACTGCGCCGACGATGAGGTTGATCTTCAGGCGCAGCGTCATGGCTGCCCCCCGCCGTCGGCGAAGCGGCCGTCGCTCGCGTAGTGGGCAAGCGCCCCCACGGTCGCCGCCACCATCGCCGCATCAGCGGCGTCGTGGCCGGCGCCGTCAACCCATTGCAGCGTCGCGCCGCGCAGCCGGCTCTGCAGCAGCGCAGCGCCCTCCGGCGTGCAGACCCTGTCGTCACGGCCGTGGATCAGGTGCACCGGCACGCCCGGCACGGCCTCGCAGCGTTCGAGCAGCGTGGGCGACTGCAGCCAGCAGCCGTGGCGCAGGTAGTGGGCCTGCACTCGCAGGCGATCCACCTGGGCCGCGAGCGCCTCGCCCTGCGGCTCGGTCGCGTGCGTGCCGGCGAGTTCCTGCTCGCGGCGCCACCAGACGAGCGCTGCGCGCTCGCGGGCGGCGGGCTCGGGCGCGTCGAGTTCGGCCGCGAGCTGGGCCAGCGAAAGCGGGCCGAAGAAGGCGGCGACGTCCTGCGGCCGGGCCAGGAAGCTGGCGCGCAGCAGCAGCGCCGCCACCGCCCGCGGTTCGGCCGCGGCATGGGCCAGCGCAAGCGCCGCACCCCAGGAGCCGCCCACCACCACCCAGCGTTCGATGCCGAGCCGCTCGCGGATGCGGGCGAGGTCGTCGAGCAGGTCGCCGGTGCGGTTGTGCGCGGTGCCGCCGCGCGGAAGGCTCGCACCGGCGCCGCGCTGGTCGGGGCAGACGATGCGCCAGTGCGCCGGGTCGAAAACCCGCCGCAGCAATGGCGAGCAGCCCGAGCCCGGCCCGCCATGCAGCACCACGGCAGCAAGGCCGTCGGGCCGGCCGTACTCCTGCACCGACAGCACATGCCCACCCGGCACCGGCAAGGCATGCGAAGCGAAGGCCGGCGTGTCGGGAAAGAGCGCGGCGGGAGTGGCGGAGGACGTCACCCGGCGATGGTATCGGCGCGCCAGCGCCGCTCATGCCTTCCGGGAGAAGCCGGAGGTCGATTCAAGATTTTCATGAGGCGCGAATCATGATGCGGGGCCTGTGCGCCGGGCGGCTGCGGCGGGACGATTCAGCACGGGACGAATGGATCGTCTCCGTGGCGACCAACCGGCGCCGCGCACTTCCTGAAGGAGCACCCCATGCAATGGCAGACCCCGGCTGCGGCCGATTTCCGCTTCGGCTTCGAAATCACGATGTACGTCGCCGCTCGCTGAGCGACCGACGCGGGGCCGCCGCGCGTCACCGCGCACGGCGGCCTCCGTCCTACGAACCATGCGCATCACCATCCTCGGCTCTTCCGCTGGCGGCGGCTTCCCGCAGTGGAACTGCAACTGCCGCAACTGCGCCGGCCTGCGCAGCGGCGCGGTGCGCGCCAAGCCGCGCACGCAGTCGTCCATCTTCGTGCAGGGCGATGCCGGCGCCGACGGCGTGCTCTTCAACGCCTCCCCCGACATCCTCGAGCAGATCCGCTCGAACCCGACCCTGCAGCCGGGCCGGGCGATCCGCGACAGTGCGATCGCCGGCGTGGTGCTGATGGACGGCCAAATCGACCACGCCACCGGCCTCTTCATGCTGCGCGAGCACGGGCGGCCGCTGCCGCTGTGGTGCACCGATCCGGTCAACGAAGACCTCGCGACCGGCAACCCGGTGCTCAAGGTGCTCGGCCACTACTGCGGCGTGGCCCGCCAGCGCATCGATCTGGACGGCGCTGCCTTCGAGGTGCCCGGCGCCGCGCACCTGAGCTTGCGCGCCGTCCCGCTGTCCAGCAAGGCCGCGCCCTACTCGCCGCATCGCGACCACCCCGTCCCCGGCGACAACATCGGCATGCTGATCACCGACGCCCGCAGTGGCCGTAGCGCCTTCTACGCACCGGGCCTGGGCGAGATCACGCCGGCGCTGTTCGACCTGATGTGCGGCGCCGACGCCGTGCTGGTGGACGGCACCTTCTGGACCGACGACGAGATGATCCGCCTCGGCCTGTCGAAGAAGACAGCGCGCGACATCGGCCACCTGCCGCAAAGCGGCGAGCACGGAATGATGGCCTGGCTGGACCGTCTGCCCGAGCGCACGCGCCGCTTCCTCATCCACATCAACAACACCAACCCCATCCTCGACGAGGACTCGGCGCAGCGCGTGGAACTTGAGCGCCGCCGCATCGTGCCCTGCGAGGACGGGATGAGCATCGAGGTATGAAATGAACACCCCCGCCTGGAACCGCGTCGAGTTCGAAGCCCAGCTGCGCGAGCGCGGCCGCTCGTACCACATCCACCACCCCTTCAACGTGATGCTCAATACCGGCAAGGCGACGCCCCAGCAGATCCGCGGCTGGGTGGCGAACCGCTTCTGCTACCAGATCGCGATCCCCATCAAGGATGCGGCGGTGATGTCCAACTGCGACGACCGCGAGGTGCGGCGTGGCTGGATCCAGCGCATCCTGGACCACGACGGCTTCGAGATCGGCGGCGTGAAAGACCCCGGCGGCATCGAGGCCTGGCTGCGGCTGGGCGAGGCGGTGGGCCTGACGCGCGAGGAGATAGTGGACCAGCGCCACCTGATCCCGGCCGTGAAGTTCGCGGTGGACGCCTATGTCAACTTCGCGCGCCGTGCGCCCTGGCAGGAGGCGGTGTGCTCCTCTCTGACCGAACTGTTCGCCCCCGAGATCCACAAGCAGCGCCTGGCCACCTGGCCCGAGCACTATGCCTGGATCGAGCCGCAGGGCCTGGCCTACTTCCGCAACCGCGTCAGCCAGGCGCGCCGCGACGTGGAGCAGGGCCTGGCGATCACGCTCGACCACTTCGACACGCGTGCGCTGCAGCAGCGGGCGCTCGACATCCTGCAGTTCAAGCTCGACATCCTGTGGGCGATGAACGACGCGATGGTGCTGAAGTACGGGGTGAATTCATGAGCGAAGCAAGCATGAACAGCTGCCCACGAGTCGGGCCGGGCTTGCGGCTGCAGTGGGAGCCGGCCCAGGATTGCCATGTGCTGCTCTACCCCGAGGGCATGGTCAAGCTCAATGGCAGCGCGGGCGAGATCATGAAGCGCTGCGACGGGCAGCGCAGCATCGCCGAGATCGTCTCCGAGCTGGAGGCCGCCTTCAACGCGACGGGGCTGCAGGGCGATGTGACCGCTTTCGTCGAGATGGCCGGCCGGCAGCGCTGGCTCACCTGGAGCTGAGGCCATGACCATCGGACCGCCGCTGTGGCTGCTTGCCGAGCTCACCTACCGATGCCCGCTGCACTGCGTCTTTTGCTACAACCCGGTCGACTATGCGACGCAGCCCGAGGAACTCTCCACCGACGACTGGCTGCGCGTGCTGCGCGAGGGGCGCGAGATGGGTGCGGTGCAGCTGGGCCTGTCGGGCGGTGAGCCCCTGCTGCGCGACGACCTGGAGGTCATCGTCGCCGAGGCGCACCGGCTCGGCTACTACAGCAATCTGCTGACCTCCGGCGTCGGCCTGACGGCGGAGCGCGCCGCGGCGCTCAAGGCGGCGGGGCTGGACCATGTGCAGCTGTCGTTCCAGGATTCGACGCGTGAGATGAACGACTTCCTCTCACACACCAGGACTTTCGAGCTGAAGAACCGCGTCGCGCAGATCATCAAGGACCAGGGCTGGCCGATGGTGATGAACGTGGTGCTGCACCGCCTCAACATCGACCACATCGGTCGCATCATCGAGATGGCGGCCGAGCTGGGCGCCGAGTACATCGAGCTCGCGAACACGCAGTACTACTCCTGGGCCTTCGTCAACCGTGCGCAGCTGCTGCCGACGCAGGAGCAGCTGAAGCGCGCCGAAGCCGTGACCGACGAATGGCGCGACAAGCTCGAAGGCCGCATGCGCATCTTCTTCGTCGCGCCCGACTACCACGAGGGCAAGGCGAAGAAATGCGTCAACGGCTGGGGCAGCATGTTCCTCACCGTCGCGCCGGACGGCACGGCCCTGCCTTGCCACACGGCCAAGATGCTGCCCGGGCTGAGCTTCCCCAATGTGCGCGAGACCTCGCTGCGCACGGCCTGGTTCGACTCCGAGGGCTTCAACCGCTTCCGCGGCACGGGCTGGATGAAGGAGCCCTGTTCCTCCTGCGAGCACAAGGAGGAGGATCTGGGCGGCTGCCGCTGCCAGGCCTACCTGATCGCGCAGGACGCCCAGGCCGCCGATCCGGTGTGCCGCAAGAGCCCGCACCACGACAAGGTGCTGGCGGTCGTGGCGCAGGCCGAGGCCGATGCGCGCACGAGGATCACCGAGCACCCGCTGGTGTTCCGCGACCCGAAGGCATCGCGCCGGCTGGCCGGGGCAATCTGACCGGTACCCCCGATGATCAGCTCGACTTCGCGCAGGCCGCCACGGCCTTGAGCTGCCGCGGCGTCGGCGCCCGCGCCGAAGGTAGACGCGAAGCCGTGCCCGGCCGCCTTGAAGGCGCTCGATTTGCTATTTCAGAGTTCGCCGCGGAGCTGGGACCCGGGTGCTTCGCCGACCCGTGCACGCATGAACGGGCGGTGGTGGCGAGAGTCGGATTCGTTTACATATTGCGCCGGCCGCGCTTGCCTGAGCGATCCTCGGGAGTGTGGAAGTGGATGTAAGTCGCTGTCCTAAAACAATAAAATCGAGACGCCGACGTCGCCGGATTGCTTCTTGCTTACCTCTTGTCACGAGCGTTGAGCGATGGTGCTTGGCGCGCGGATGGCGCGCCACGCAAGTCGTGCAACAGAACCGGGAACACGGAGGGATTTCATGAACCGCAAGCCACTTTTCGCGTTGAAGAACACCAGGGCGGCCCTGTCGGCCACGGCATTCGCCGCTGCGCTGAGCTGGGCGTTGCCGGCGCATGCCAACCTGGTGATCACGCCGATCTTCGATGCGTCCATCACCGGTGACACCAATGCGGCCGCTATCGAGGCGGTGATCAATTCGGCCGCCAGCTTCTACGACAACACCTTCTCGAACCCGGTCAACATATCGATCAAGTTCCAGGAGGGCGGCGGCCTGGGCGCGAGCAATTCCTGGGTCTTCAAGGCCAGGTACCAGAACTACATCAACCGTCTGATCGCGCACAGCTCCGGCGATGCCACCGACACGACGGCCCTGGCGAATCTCCCCCATGGGGCGACGAATCCCGTGACGGGCGGCGGCTTCGTCAACGTCAGAGCCGCCAATCTCAGGGCGATGGGTGCCACGCTCAGCACGCCCGATGGCCTCGACGGCACCATCACCGTCAACACCCATCTGACCGACGTGGGCAGCCCCGGCACCACCGGTCAGTACGGCCTGCTGGATGTCGTCGAGCATGAGATCGACGAGGTGCTCGGCCTGGGTTCCGACGTGGGCGGCACGAACTTCTTCTCCGACCCCGCGGCGGAGGATCTGTTCCGCTACGACGCAGCGGGCAATCGCACCTTCGCGCCCCACGCCTGCGGCAGCGAGCCGGCCGCCTATTTCTCGCTGGACGGCAGCACGCGCCTGGCGCAGTTCCACAACTGCAGCGACGGGGCCGACTATGGCGACTGGGCCAGCGACCCGCTGCCGGCCGGCGTCGCCCCCCAGGTGCAGGACGCCTACGGCACACCCGGGTCGCACCCGGCGCTCAGCCGCAGTTCGCCGGAAGTCATTGCGCTCGATGCGCTGGGCTACAACCTGGTCCCCGAGCCCGGCTCGCTGGCCCTCGTCCTCGGCGCCGTTGCCGCGCTGGGGGCGGCCCGCCGTGTCCGCCGCCCGGATTAATCCTTCGCCTTTGCCAGCGTCTTCAGGAAGGCGATCACGTCGGCCCGCTCTGCCGCGTCGGGCAGGCTGATGCCCATGGCCTGCCCCGGCACCAGGGTCTCGGGGTCGGCCAGCCAGCGGTCGAGGTTGGCCTCGGTCCAGGTGAGACCTGACTTTTTCAGCGCCGCCGAATAGCTCGCATAGCCCTTGGCCGTGCAGGCCAGCCGCCCGAACACGCCACGATGCGCGGGGCCGACGCCGTTGAAGTCCGGCGAATGGCAGGCGGTGCAGCGGGCCTGGTAGATGGCCTGGCCGCGGCTGGCATCGGGTGCGGCCGTAGCAGCCAGCGGCATGAGCAGGGCGAGAAGAGTGGGAAGAGCGGGGATCTTGTTCATGCCTGCACTACTGGCGCAGGCTCCGCTTTATTCCCCGTTCAGCGCAGCCCCACCTGCCCCTTCCAGGCATTCAGGATCTTGGCGCGGTCCCAGGCCCGCCCCGTCTTCATCGTCCACGCGACCTCGGGCAGGGCCGGCTTGGCCGCATCCAGTGGTGCCGCGAACGCGATCAGGTCGGCGCGCAGCCCCGGGGCGATGCGGCCGATGTCGGCGCCGCGGCCGAGGTAGGTGGCGCCGTTGGCCGTCATGATCTTCACCGTCGCGGCGGCGTCGAAGCCGGCCTCGCGCAGCAGTTCGAACTGGCGCAGCGACGAATACCCCGGGATGACGCCGCCATAGCCTGTCGGGTCGGTGCCGGCGACGAGCAGGCCGCCGGCGTCGGCGAACTGCTTTTCCCAGGCCATGTCCTTGGGCAGCACACGGCCGTAGACGTTGGGGCCGCCGCGCTGAATGGCGGTGTAGCGTGCCACGTATTGCTCGCGCAGCTGCGGCATCAGCAGGTCCAGCGCGGCGGTGGGTGCCATCGGCCGGCCGTGGGAGAAGGTCTCGAAGACGGTCAGCGTCGAGGTCAGGGCCACCTTGCGGTCAATCAGTTCGCGCTGCAACGCGGCCATGCGTGGGTCGTCGGTGGCCAGCGCGTCGAGGGAGCGCGGCACGGCGTCGCCGCTGGGGCAGGCGTCGGCCTGCTTGCCGTCGACGAAGTCGCTGGACGCGAAGAAGCCGTGCTCGAGGTTGTCGATGCCCATGCCGGCGGCCTCGGCATAGGTCACGGCGCAGAGATGGGCGGTCACCTTGGCCTTGCGTTCGTGGGCGGCCTTGACGATGGCCCCGAGCTGCTCGCGCGTCAGGTGCATATAGCCCTTGTAGGAGGTGGCGCCCACGTCGGCCCAGTAGCCGACCTGGCGCACGGCGTCCTCGGCCGAGGCCAGCCGCGGCACCTGGGCGACGAAGGCCTGGATGCCGTTCAGAAAGGGCGCGGTCACGTCCATGTCGGGGCCGACTGCCTTGCCCTCGCGGATGTCCTTCCAGGTGTTGAGGTCGGCATAGGGGCTCATGCTGCCGGCCGTGCGCAGCGTCGTCACGCCGGCGGCCAGGTAGAGCAGCGGGAAGCTCTGGAAGAAGGCGCCGTAGCTGCCACGCTCGGTCGGGTAGAAAAGGTGCTCGTGCAGCAGCACGAAGCCGGGCATCAGCGCGGCGCCGGCCAGGTCCTTGACGAGGGCGCCGGCGGGGGCTTTCAGCTCGGCGTCGGGGGCCACGGAGGCGATGCGGCCGTCGCGGATCAGCACGCTCATGTGCTCGCGCGGCGCGCCACCGCTGCCGTCGAAGAGCTGGGCATCGCGCAGCAGCGTGAAGGGGGCCTGGAAGAGGGTGTAGCGCTCGGTGTCGCCGGGCGCTTGAGGCGCCTGTGCGAAGGCCTGGGCAGCCAGCGTGAGGGCAAGGAGGGCAAGCGACTTCTTCATGTGCCGCATCCTCGCACTTGGCCTGCGACTAGATATCCGGGATGACCTCGGGGTTGCCCGCCTGCGCGAGATGCGTGACCAGCTCCAGCCCCGGCCCCCAGGCATGGACGAGCCAGCCCGGCGTCTCCAGAGCGGCGGCCAGCGGTGCGTCGGGCGCCAGCTCCAGCGCCAGCTGGTGGGCGGTGGACGGCGCGCTGACGACGCTGGCGTGCGCGACGCGGCCCAGCGTCATGCGGTGCAGGTGGCCGCAGACGACGCGCTGCACCTGCGGGTGTTCCGCGATCAGCGCCTCGAAGCCTTCCAGTCCCTGCTGCAGGGCCATCGCGTCCATCGCGGCGAGGCCGGTCGCATGGGGCGGGTGGTGCAGCGCGACGACGGTGGGCATGGACGGGCGCTCGGCCAGCAGCGCGCGGGCCTCGTCCAGCCGGGCGTCATCGAAGCCGCCGTGGGGCCGGCCAGACACGAGGCTGTCGAGCACGACGAGGCGCAGCGGCCCGGGCAGGTCCAGCGCGTACTGGATGGCCGCGGCGCCCGGCTGGCCGCAATGCACGCCCGGCAGGCCGGCGAAGGCCGCCTGCAGCGGGCCGCGGGCGTCGTGGTTACCGGGCAGCAGCGCCAGCGGCAGGCCGGCGTCGAGCAGCGGCGTGAGCAGCTCGCGCAGCTGGGTGTATTCGGCTGCGTGGCCGGCATCGACGAGGTCACCGCTGATCAGCACGGCCACCGGCCGCGGCCGGATCTGCAGCACGCGCGCCACCGCATGGCGCAACGCGGCCGCCGTGTCGACGCGGCCGCAGACCAGCCGGCCCGGTCGTGTGATGTGCGGGTCGCTGAGCTGGACGAGGAGGTAGGGGGTGGCGTCCATGGCTCAGGTCACCTTTACTTGCGCATCAGCGTGCTCTTGCCGAAGAGGCTTTCGATCAGGTCCAGCGCGACCAGGGCGGTGCGGTTCTTCTCGTCGAGCGCCGGGTTCAGCTCCATCAGGTCCATGGAAGCCATGCGGCCGGTGTCGGCGATCATCTCCATGCAGAGGTGGGCCTCGCGGTAGGTCGGGCCACCGGGCACCGTGGTGCCGACGCCGGGCGCCATCACCGGGTCGAGGAAGTCGACGTCGAAGCTGACATGCAGATGGGTGTTGTCGTCCAGCGTGGCCAGGGCCAGCTCCATCGTGTGGCGCATGCCCATCTCGTCGATGAAGCGCATGTCGAAGACCTCGAGGTCCTGCTCGTGCACGAAGCGGCGCTCGCCCTCGTCGACGCTGCGGATGCCGATCTGGCGGACCCATTTCGCTTGAATAGCGGGCACATGGCCGCCGATCTCGATGAGGGCCTGCGGCCCGAAGCCGCACAGGCAGGCCACCGGCATGCCGTGGATATTGCCGCTGGGGGTCAGCACGCTGGTGTTGAAGTCGGCATGGGCGTCCAGCCACAGCACGCGCAGCTTCTTGCCGGCGTCGCGGCAGTGGCGGGCGACGGCGCTGATGGAGCCCAGGCCCAGGCAATGGTCGCCGCCGAGCAGGATGGGCATGCGGCCGGTCTTCAGTTCGGCGTAGACGGCCTCGTGCACGGCCTGGTTCCAGGCGACGACCTCATTGAGGTGGCGGTAGCCGTCGACCGGCGGCAGCCAGGGGTTGGCCGGGCCGCTGAGGTTGCCGCGGTCGACGACGTCGACGCCGCGGGCGCGCAGCGCCTCGGCGAGGCCGGCGACGCGCATCGCCTCGGGGCCCATGCTGGCACCGCGCGCGCCGGCGCCGATGTCGGTGGGTGCGCCGATCAGGGAGACGTTTCTGAGCTTGGTCATAGCGTGGGCGTGGTGGCGAGTTCGTATTCGGTTTCGAGCAGCGCCCAGGCTTCCTCGGCGGTCTCGACGTAGTGGAACATGCGCTCGTCGCCGGGGCTGATCATGCCGGTCTCGAGCAGCAGGTCGAAGTTGATCAGCCGGCTCCAGAACTCGCGGCCGAACAGGAGGATGGGACGGCGGCGGCTCTTGCCCGTCTGCATCAGCGTCATGCTCTCGAACAGCTCGTCCAGCGTGCCGAAGCCGCCTGGGAAGCAGACCAGTGCGACCGAGCGCATCAGGAAGTGCATCTTGCGCAGCGCGAAGTAGTGGAAGCGGAAGCACAACTCCGGCGTGATGTAGGGGTTGGGCCGCTGCTCGTGGGGCAGCACGATGTTCAGGCCCACGCTCTTGCCGCCGGCGTCGAAGGCGCCGCGGTTGCCGGCTTCCATGATGCCGGGGCCGCCGCCGGTGACGACATAGATGGGCTCGCCGCGCGCCGCCGAGCCCTCGGTGATCAGCTTGGCCAGGTTGCGCGCCTCCTCGTAGTAGCGGCTCATGTCCAGCTGCATGCGGGCGCGGCGGATGGCGTCGGGCTCGCCGCCGGCCTCGGCCGCGGCCACGCGCTGCTCGGCGGCGTCGCGCGGCGGGATGCGGGCGCTGCCGAAGATGACGACGGTGCTGCGCACGCCTTGCTCGGTCAGCTGCAGCTCGGGCTTGAGCAGCTCCAGCTGCATGCGCACCGGGCGCATGTCGTCGCGCAGCAGGAAGGCCTCGTCCTTGAAGGCCAGCTCGTAGGCGCTGCCGGGGCCGTCGTAGTTGGGATGCGGGGTCAGGGCCTCGCACTCGTCCTTGGCGGACGGGAAGTTGCGGGCGGTCAGGTCGAGTCGGCGGTTCATGGGGGGCGGGTTGCGGGACGCAGGGCGGGCACCGCCTTCACAGGCTGGCGAAGCGGTTGCGGCCCTGCGATTTGGCGAGATAGAGGGCCTCGTCGGCGCGCTGCAGCAGCGTGGCGGCGGGGGTGGCGGTGCCGGGGTCGCAGGTGGTGATGCCGCCCGACAGCGTGACGTGGGCGGCGACGGAAGAGTCGGGGTGGGGCAGGGCCGCGCTCCCGAAGACGCGCGTGATGGCGTGGGCCAGCGTGCGCGCGCCGGCACGCGGCGTGTCGGGCAGCACGAGGGCGAACTCCTCGCCGCCGTAGCGGGCGACCGAGTCCATCGGGCGCCGCGCCAGCTGCTTCAGCAGCGCGGCGACGCGGCGCAGGCAGTCGTCACCGGCATGGTGGCCGAGCGCGTCGTTGTAGCGCTTGAAGTGGTCCACGTCGCAAAGCATGATGGTCAGCGGCGTGCCGCTGCGCTGCGCGAGGCCGATGGCCGCGTCGAGGTGCTCGTCGAGGCCGCGCCGGTTCAGCAGCCCGGTCAGGCCGTCGTGCCAGGCCAGGCGCTGCAGCTCGACATTGGCACGCTGCAGTTCGTCCGACAGTGCCTGCAGCTGCGCGCGCATCCGGCACAGCCGGCGCATCGCGTGCAGCTTGGCCTCCAGTACGATGGGGTGGACGGGCTTGAGCAGGTAGTCGTCGGCGCCCGCGGCGATACCGGCGGCGACGTCGGTCGCCTCGGTCAGCGCGGACAGGAAGATGATGGGCGTCCAGCCGCCCTGGTCGCGCTCGCGCACCTGGCGCGCCAGCCAGCAGCCGTCGTACTCGGCCATCTCGACGTCGCTGAGGACGAGGTCGGGCCGATGGCGCTCGAAGAGCTCCAGCGCCCAGACGGCGTCGCGGGCCTCGATGACGCGATGGCCCAGCCGGTCCAGGTGGCAGGCGATGCTGCCGCGCACCGCCTCGTCATCGTCCACCACCAGGATGCACAGCGAGGCGGCGGCGTCGGAGGTTGAGGGGCTGGGGGCGGGCATGCGGGCGGTCTCTCGCGGCCATTATCGGCCGCGCATCAGTGGCGCCGGCCGGCGCAGACCGCGCAGTCGGGGTCGCGCTGCACGGCGATCTCGCTCCATTGCATGCGCCGCCCGTCGAGCATCAGCAGCCGGCCAGCCAGCGGCTCGCCGATGCCGGCCAGCAGCTTCAGCGCCTCGGCCGCCTGCACGCTGCCGACGATGCCCACCAGCGGCGCGAACACGCCCATCGTCGAGCAGGCCACGTCCTCGAAGCCCGACTCGGGCGGGAACAGGCAGGCATAGCAGGGCTGCTCGCCCGAGCGGCTGTCGTAGACGCTGATCTGGCCGTCGAAGCCGATGGCCGCGCCGGAGACCAGGGGCCTGCCGTGACGAACGCAGGCCGCGTTGACCAGGTGGCGGGTGGCGAAGTTGTCGCTGCAGTCGATGACGACGTCGACGCGCGGCAGCTCCTCGTCGAGCAGGGCCGCGTCGGCCTTGCGCGCCAGCGTGCGTACCTGCACGGCCGGGTTGAGCGCGGCCATGCGGGCGGCGGCGGATTCGACCTTGAGCTTGTCCAGGCTGGTCATGTCGTGGGCGATCTGGCGCTGCAGATTGGTCAGCGAGACGGTGTCGTGGTCGACCAGCGTGATGCGGCCCACGCCGGCCGAGGCGAGGTAGAGGGCCACGGGCGAGCCCAGGCCGCCGGCGCCGACGACGAGGGCGCTGGCGTCGAGCAGGCGCTGCTGGCCCTCGATGCCGATCTCGTCGAGCAGCAGATGGCGGGAGTAGCGCAGCAGGTCGGCGTCGTTCATGGCGTCAGGATAGTGCTTGCCCATCGTGGGGCCCCGGCCGGGCAGACTCCGGGCAAGGGTTTTTGCGAGCCGTCACACTGCCGGCCCATGAAATCCCTCCCCGATACCCGCAGCCTGCCGGCGGCCCTCAGCCCGGCGCTGACCCTGCTGCTCGCCACCGCGACCGGCCTGGCCGTTGCCTCCATCTACTACGTGCAGCCCCTGCTCGGGCTGCTGTCGGAACAGTTCGGCGTCGGCGGCGCCACCATCGGCCTGCTGCCCACGCTGACCCAGCTCGGCTATGGTGCCGCCATCCTGCTGCTGTCGCCGCTGGGCGACCGTTTCGACCGGCGCCGCATCATCGTGGCGAAGTCTGCCGCGCTGGTCGCGGCCCTGGCCTTCGCCGCGCTCGCGCCCGGCTTCGGCGCGCTCTGCCTGGCCAGCGTGGTCATCGGGCTGACGGCGACGCTGGCGCAGGACCTGGTGCCGGCCGCCGCGACGCTGGCGCCCGAGGCCGAGCGCGGCAAGCGTGTCGGCCAGGTCATGACGGGGCTGCTGCTGGGTATCCTGCTGTCGCGGGTGGCGGCCGGTTCGCTGGCCGCGCTGGCGGGCTGGCGCGCGGTGTATGCGAGTGCGGCGGTGGCCGTCGCGCTGCTGATCCCGCTGCTGTGGCGCAGCCTGCCGCGCTTCGTGCCGGCGGCGTCGGGCGGCTATGGCGCGCTGCTGGCGTCGATGGCGGGGCTGTGGATGAAGCACGCGCCGCTGCGGCGCGCGGCCCTGGCCCAGGGGCTGCTGAGCGTGGCCTTCAGCGCCTTCTGGTCGACGCTGGCCCTGGTGCTGGCGGGGCCGGAGTTCGGCCAGGGCAGCGCGGTGGCGGGGGCCTTCGGCCTGGCCGGCGCGGCCGGTGCGCTGGCGGCGCCGCTGGCCGGCGGCATCGCGGACCGGCGCGGCCCGCAGGCCGTCATCCGCGTCGGCGCGCTGCTGGTGCTGGCCGCCTTCGCCGTGCAGGCCCTGGCGCCGGCCTCGCTGTGGCTGATGGTCGGCGTGGCCGTCGTCTTCGATCTCGGCGTGCAGGCGGCGCTGGTCTCGCACCAGAGCGTCATCTACAGCCTGGACCCGGCCTCACGCAGCCGGCTCAACGCGGTGCTGGTCAGCTCGATGTTCGTCGGCATGGCGAGCGGCGCGGCGCTGGGGTCGGTGCTGCTGGCGTCGCTGGGTTGGCGGGCGGTGCCGGCGCTGGGTGCGGCGGCGGCCTTGGGCGCGTTGGTGGTGGCCCGGCGGCGCTGAAAAGCAAACAGGCCTCGCAAGGAGGCCTGTTCGTCAACACGTAACGCTGGCGATCACTCGGACGGCTTGGCTTCGGCCTTGCGCTCGACGGCGGTCTTGGACGCGATGACCGGCTGGCCCTTGAGCTGGTTCATGGCCTGGACCAGCGGGAAGTCCTCGGCCGAGCCGAACTCGGGCAGGGGCTTGGGCGGCTCGGCGCGCTTGGCGAACTCGGCCTCCAGCTTGGCGCGGGCTTCCTCGCGGGCCTTCAGGCGGGCGGCGTCTTCCTCGGGGCCGTTGGCCAGGTGCTTCTCGAGGTCGGCCTCGCGCATGCGCAGCGCGGCGAACACATTGCCTTCGGCGGTCTCGTCCAGCATCACGTCGGGCACGATGCCCTTGGCCTGGATGGAGCGGCCGCTCGGCGTGTAGTAGCGCGCGGTCGTGATCTTCAGCGCCGTCTCGGGGCCGAGCTGGCGCACGGTCTGGACCGAGCCCTTGCCGAAGGTCTGGGCGCCCATCAGCGTGGCGCGGTGATGGTCTTGCAGTGCCCCGGCGACGATCTCGCTGGCGCTGGCCGAGCCCTCGTTGACCAGCACCACCAGGGGCACGGTCTTCAGCGCGATGGGCAGGCGCTTGAGCGGGTCGTCGCCGCTGCGGCGGCGGTAATCGTCGGGGTTGGCCTTGTAGCTGGCCTTGGACTCGGGGACCTGGCCGTTGGTGGAGACGACCTCGACGTCCTGCGGCAGGAAGGCCGACGAGATGGCCACGGCGCCCTCGAGCAGGCCGCCCGGGTCGTTGCGCAGGTCGAGCACCAGGCCCTTGAGCTTGGGCTCCTGCTTGTAGATCTCCTCGAGCTTCCTGGCGAAGTCGTCGACGGTGCGTTCCTGGAACTGGCTGACGCGGATCCAGGCGTAGCCGGGTTCGACGACCTTGGCGCGCACGCTCTGGACCTTGATCTCCTCGCGGGTGATGGTCACGGGGAAGGTGCGGTTCTCGGCCTTGCGGTAGATCGTCAGGCTGACCTTGGTGGCCGGTTCGCCGCGCATCTTCTTGACCGCCTGGTCGATGCTCAGGCCGCGCACGGCGGTGTCGTCGATGCGGCTGATCAGGTCGCCGCTCTTCAGGCCGGCGCGGTAGGCGGGCGAGCCTTCGATGGGGGAGACGATCTTGACGAGGCCGTCCTCCATGCCGATCTCGATGCCGACGCCGACGAACTTGCCGGTCGTGCCTTCACGGAATTCCTTGAAGCTCTTCTTGTCGAAGAACTGGGAGTGCGGATCGAGCCCGGACACCATGCCGGCGATCGCGTCGTTGATCAGCTTCTTCTCGTCGACCGGCTCGACGTAGTCGCTCTTGACGATGCCGAAGACCGCGGCGAGCTGTTGCATCTCTTCGAGCGGGAGCGGCGACAGGCTGCTGCGCGCATTGGCCTGGAGCTGCATCGTGGCGAGGGCACCTGCCACGGCGCCGAGGGCAACCCAGCCGGCGACTTTCAATTTGGAGCTCATGAGGCGAGTCCTGTGATCAACGGAATCCTGCCTAAAACAGCTTGACAGGTGCGTCGAGTGTAGCTTCGGGGCCTGGGGCGACCCGTCGATTTACCCGCCAGCAACCCTTCAATTCGAGCTTGTGGTGACGGAGTTGGCGCGGCACTCGGATGCCGGAAGTCACGCGAGCCGTGCTAGCAGCGCAGCCTGGAGCCGGCCAGGGTGCAACTGGCCAGCGGCCGGCCGCTGGCGTCGAAGGCCTCGAGCTGCCAGCCTTCGGGCGTGGCCGTGAGCAGCGAGAAACCGAAGTCGGTATGGACTTCGACGGTCTCGAGCAGGGCGCCGGGTTGCAGCTCGTAGTTCAGCGCGGCGGTGGCGTCGACGCGGCCCGCCGCGGCGGAGCCGCTGTTGCCGATGACCAGGGTCGCCGGATGGTTGCCCGCGAAGCCCAGGGCCTGGTGCATGTGGATGTGGCCGTGCAGCGTGGCCTGCACGCCGGGCGGGAAGAGGCGGCCGGGCGTGGCGTCCTGCAGCAGCGGGGTCAGGCCCGAGCGGGCCGCGCTGGGCGTGCCCAGCAGGCTGGGGCTGAAGGCCAGGCTGGGGTGATGGGTGACGAAGAGGCTCTGCGCGCGGTTGCGCGACAGCTCGGCGACGCGGTCGAGCTGGGCCCGCCAGCGTGCCCAGGCCTGCGAGTCCCGGGGCGGCGTGCGGCTGCCGATCTCGGAGGAGTCGAAGACGATGAGCTGGCTGCGCGGCGACAGCGGCACGGCGAAGGGTTCCGTGAAGTCGCCGTCGTTGACGCCGGGGCCCGCGGGCGAGCAGGCCCGGGCCGGGCCGGCCTCGGGGTCCAGGTAGCGCAGCCAGCCCTGGGCGGCGCGGCTGCAGGCCTCGTGGTTGCCGCGCACGAAGACCCAGGGCGCCGCGGCCAGCAGGGCCCGGGCGGGCTGGAAGAAATCGGCCTGCCAGGTGTCGTCGCCATAGCCCCAGGGGCTGTCGGCGCAGATGGCCAGGGCCGCCGGGCAGGGGCTTTCGCGGTAGTGGTAGTCGCCGACGTGGACGACGAGGTCGGGCTGCATCGCCAGCGCCTGGGCCAGCACGCGCGGGAAGGGCCAGCTGAGCGGGTCATTGCAGCCCTGGAAGGCATGGCCCGAGGCCTTCAGGCGGCAGCCCGTGTCGCCGATGACGACGATGCGGCGCGCTTCGGCGGCCGGGGCCTTCAGCGTGACGGTGTCGACCTGCAGGCTGTCCACGCCGGCCGGCAGGGCGGGCCAGGGCGCCTCGCAGGCGCGCAGCGCGAAGTGCGAGGGCTTGCGTTGGGGCTCCTTGTTGCCGGGTGGTGGCGCCTCGTCCCCGGGGGCGCTGCGCTCGGTCATCGCCGCGCTGCCGCCGGGCCAGGCGAGGCGGGGGCAACTGGCGTCCGCCGTCAGCGCGCGCACGGCCCAGGCCGGGCCGGCGACGGCCTGGACCCAGGCCTGCTGCAGGCCGGCCACCGCGGGCCCGGCCACGGGATTGGCCTGTGGGCCAGGCAGGCTGGCGCAGCCCGCCAGCGCCAGCAGGGCCGCGGCCAGCAGCCAGGCGCGCATGCTCAGAACTCCGCCTTGGCCGACACCTGGTAGCTGCGCGGCGCCTGGAAGGTGTACTGGTCGAACGTCGGGTTCTTGGCCGGGCTGATGGAGGTCACGTCCTGTTTGTTCATCAGGTTGAAGACGTTCAGTTGCAGCTTCAGCGCCTGCGCGCCGAAGCCCACGTTGGTGAAGCGGTAGGACAGGCTGAGGTCGGTATTGGTCGTGGCCGCGGTGCGGTAGCGCTCGTAGGCGCCCGGGTTGCTCGCATCGTAGTCCTGCTGGTAGCTGCTGCCGGTGCGCTTCCAGATCAGCGATGCGCCCCAGGGGCCTTGGTTGTAGAGGGCGCCGAGGGCGGCCGTCATATTGGGCGCGCCGGAGATGGTCTTGCCGGTGTCCTGGGCGATGGCCTTGTTGACCGAGGCATTGGCATAGGCCGCGAAGCCGCCGCCCACCATCCAGGTGGCCTGGCCCTCGACGCCCTTGTAGACGGCGCCGCCGACGTTGACATAGGCCGCCGCCGTGCCGCCCAGGCCGTTGGAGACGTATTTGTTCTTGAAGTCGATGCGGTAGATGTCGGCATCCCAGGTCAGCGCGGGGTTCTTGCCGACGATGCCGAGCTGGTAGTTGGTCGAGGTCTGCGGGTCGGCGCTGTTCTTCGTCGGGTCGGCGATGTAGAAGGACTTCAGGTCGGGAATCTGGAAGCCCTTGGCGTATTGCGCATAGGCCGCGAGGTCGTGCCCGAAGCGCTGGTTCAGCGTCAGGAAGGGCAGGGTCTTGCCATAGCTGACGCTGGCGTTCTGCGGCAGCCGTGTCGTCTGGTTGACGAGGGCGCTGACCGAGCGCGTCATGTCCACGTACTTGATGCCGGGCGTGATGCTGGTGCCGGCCAGCGGCTCCCACTCGAACTCGGCATAGGGCTGGAAGGACGAGATGCGTGACTGCTGGTCGAACAGCACGCTGGGGTATTGCACCGGCGCGGGCTTGGTCTCGCGCGGGTCGCGCACGCCCAGTGTCAGGTCGAGGTCGTACTGGTGGCGGTCGGTGTCGGAGCTCTCGGTCCAGACGCCGGCGCGCAGCGTGCCGGCCTCGAACTGGTTCTCGACGCGGAAGATGCCGCCCATCACGCGGTACTTGTTCTGCTTGTCGATGCCGGGAATGTCGGTGTTGCCCTTGGGGCCGGCCTTGGTGCCGGGCGCGGTGGCGCCGGTGGGGTCGGTGGAGGAGATGGTCTGGTTGTCGTAGCTGTAGGTGTAGACCTGGGCCTCGGTCGAGAAGCTGGCCGACCAGCGCGAGCGCAGTCGCAGGTATTCGAAGTCGGTGGCCTTGCCGGTGTGGTTGAAGCCCGTGTAATTGAAGCTCGTCGGGTCGTCGTTGAGGCTGTAGTTCTTGCCGTACTGCGCGACCTGGGCCAGCGTCGGGCCCTTGTTGTTGTCGGGCTGCACGTAGTGGATGCGGTTGACCGACATGAAGCCGGTCAGCGTGTGCTGGGAGGACAGCGGCATGTCGACCTTCAGCGTCACGTTGTTGCTCGCGATGCTGTTCTTCGTCAGATAGCCGTCGGACTCCAGGCGCTGCACATTGAGCTGCACGGTGGCCTTGTGGAACCGGGCCAGCTCGCCCGACTCCAGTGCGACGCCGAGCAGCCGGGTGTTCCAGCGGCCGAATGACGTGAAGAGGCTGCCGCCGGCCTCCTTGCCGGCCTGCTTGGAGAACAGGTTGAGCGAACCGCCGAAGGTGGCGAAGCCGAGGTTGCTCGCATTGCCCGGGCCGCGCTCGACGACGGCGCCGCCGATGACGGCGCCCGGGAAGAAGGACGTGGAGTGGTGGGCGGGGTTGTTGGTGTCGCCCCAGGGGATGCCGTCGAAGGTGATGTTGTACTGGTCGTCGCCGAAGCCGCGCAGCGTGGTCTTGGTTTCGGACAGGCCGGGGCCGTTGGCGGAGTCGCCCGACACGCTGGGCGCGATCGCGACGATGCGGCTGTATTCGGCCGTCGGCGCGACGGACTGCTCGATGAACTCGCGCGTGATGACGGACTGCGGCTGCGTGGCCGTCAGGCTGGCCTGCGTGGGCGCCACGGCCGAGGCAGTGTTCTTCTCCTTGCGGTAGGCACCCGACTGGGCCGACACGCTGACCGGCTCCAGCGTGACGACGTCGGCCGCGGGCTTGGCCTCGTCGGCGGCATGTGCGCCCAGGGAGAGCGCGAGGCCCGCAAGGGCCAGGCCGCGGGAGAGGGGGAGCAGGGCGAGGGGCGTCGTCAGGCGCGGATGCATGTCGGCTTTCATCGGTGCGGTTGGGTGCCGCGAGTGGCAAAACCGCGCAGACTAGAAGCCCGTGATGAAACCGTTGTGACGCCCTGCTTGCCGCGGGCTTGCGGCGTTAGATGTCGTCGCGGACACTTTGGGGCGCGAACTGGTCTTAGCATGTAAACCTGACCGCATACGACACCAAGAACAATGCCCAAAAAACTGGCAAGGCGAATCTGGCTGAACTGGGCTGTCGGGATCGCGTTGCTGCTGGCTCTCGTCGAGGGCATGGTGGGGATGGCCCTGTATGCCAGCTACCAGGAGCACACGGCGCGAGCCCGGCAGAGCGTCGAGAGCCTGGCCCAGACCCTGGGGCAGAGCGTCTCCGCCGACATCCGCCTCATCGACAATTCGCTCGCGTCGCTGGACCGGGAACTCGTCCGGGCCGGCCCCGATGTGTTGCAAAGACCCGAGCGCCTGCGCGAGGTGGTGGACTCCCACCGCGACCTGGTTCCCGAACTGTTCGCGATTCGGGTCACCGATGCCCAGGGCCGGGTGCTGAACCGGGAGACCGAGGGGGCGATGAGCGTCGAAGACCGCCCCTATTTCCAGGCCGCGCGCCAGCGGCCCAACCGGCTGGTGGTGTCGGATCCCGTCGTCGGCCGGGTCAGCAAGGACTGGACCCTGGTGTTCGCGCGAGCGCGCATCGACGCTGCAGGGCGGTTCGACGGCATCGTCTACGCCAGCATGCCGACGCACCACTACTTCCGCATGCTCAACGAAGTTGAGGTCGGCACGCATGGCGCCGCGACGCTGCGCACCGAGAGTCTCAGCGTCGTCGCGCGCTATGCGCCACCCGTCGCGGACCCCAACGCCGGCACCGGCACCAGCCAGGTGTCGGAGGATCTTCGCGCCTGGCTCGCGCGCAATCCGGACCAGGGTTTCTTCACCACCCGAACGGCGCTGGACGGCATCGAGCGCGTGTCTGCCTATGTGCGCGTGCCGGGCTACCGGCTGCTAATGCTGGTGGGCCTGGACACCGACAGCTTCTACGCACCCTGGCGCGCCGAGGTGGCGCAGTTGCTGGGGCTGAGCATCCTGCTGGTCGTGGTCGTCGTCGCCACCTCCCTGGCGCTGGGGCGCCGCCAGATCGAGCTGCGCCAGGCGCAGATGGAAACCTCGCGCCTGCTTGCCGAGCAGTCGGTCATGCTCGACAACGACCTGATCGGCATCGCCAAGACGCGCGACCGCGTCACCGTCTGGCACAACCGGGCCCTCGCGACGATGTTCGGCTACGGGCCGAGCGAGCTCGTCGGCCAGCCGTCGCGCCTGCTCTACCCCGACGAAGCGAGCTACGCGCGCATCGGCCGCGCCTATGCGGAACTCGATACCGGCCGCCCGTTCCGGACCGAGCTGCAGATGCGCCACCGCGACGGCCGGCTGATCTGGATCGACCTCAGCGGCATCCAGCTCGGCGATGGCGTGTCGATGTGGGTGATGGTGGACATTTCACGGGTCAAGGCGAACGAGGCCAATGCCGAGCGCCGCGCCGGGCTCGACCTTCTGACGGGGCTGCCGAACCGTCTCGGTCTCGATGCCGCCCTGCCGGCGGCCATCCGGCGGGCGCGGCTGGCCGACCGCGCCCTGGCCGTCGTGTTCATCGACCTGGACGGGTTCAAGGCCGTCAACGACACGCACGGGCATGACGCTGGCGACGCGTTGCTGCGCGAGATGGCCCGGCGCATCGCCGACGGCATTCGCGGCGAAGACCTGGCGGCGCGCATCGGCGGAGACGAGTTCGTCGTCGTGCTGTCGGAGGTGAGCGAGCGGGCCGACGTGCTGACCGTGCTCGAGCGCATGCTGGGCGCGCTGTCCCTGCCCGCCAAGTTGCCGGACGGCAGCGAGGCGGGCATCAGCGCCAGCATGGGCGTGGCGCTGTGGCCCGAGCACGCGGCCGACGCGGCGGGGCTGCTGACCCTCGCCGACCAGGCCATGTATGCCGCCAAGCGCGCCGGCAAGGGGCGCATCGTGTTCGGCACCGAGGGCTGAGCAGCCCTGCTCAGGCGCCGGTCTTGCGCAGCTCGAAGCGCTTGATCTCGCCGACGACGAAGAGGTAGCAGCCCACCGCGATCAGCGCATTGGCGGCCACGAAGACGAGGGCCGCGCTGAAGGAGCCGGTGCCCTTGATCAGGTAGCCGATGACGATGGGCGTCGTGATGCCGGCGGTGTTGCCGAAGGTGTTGAAGAGGGCGCCGGACAGGCCCGAGATCTCCTTGGGCGAGGTGTCGGACACGACCGCCCAGCCCAGTGCGCCCAGGCCCTTGCCGAAGAAGGCCAGCGACATGATGGCGACGACGACGGCCGCGCTGTCGACGTAGTTGCAGACGATCATCGACGTGGACAGCAGCATGCCGATGACGATGGGCGTCTTGCGCGCCACGGTCAGGCTCCAGCCGCGGCGCAGCAGCCCGTCGGAGATCAGGCCGCCCAGCACGCCGCCGGCGAAGCCGCAGATCGCCGGCAGGGCCGCGACGAAGCCGGCGTTCAGGATGGACATGCCGCGCTCCTTGACGAGGTAGACCGGGAACCAGGTCAGGAAGAAATAGGTGAGCGTCGTGATGCAGTACTGGCCGACATAGACGCCCATCAGCATGCGATTGCCCAGCAGCTGCTTGATGTAGTGCAGCTTGGGCGGCTCGCCGAAGCTGCGGCTCTGGGTGTTGGCGTTGTCCATGTTGACGAGGGCGCCGCCGGCGGCGATGTGGTCCAGCTCGGCCTGGCTGACGCTGGGATGGGTCTTGGGCGTGAACACCGTCTTCAGCCAGATGGCGCTGACCGCGATGCCCAGCAGGCCCATCACGACGAAGACCGCCGGCCAGCCGTAGCCGTGCGTGATCCAGCCCATCAGCGGCGCGAACAGCACGGTCGCGAAATACTGGGCCGAGTTGAAGATGGCCGAGGCCGTGCCGCGCTCGGCGGCCGGAAACCAGGCCGCGACGATGCGGCCGTTGGCCGGGAAGGACGGTGCCTCGGCCGCCCCCACCAGGAAGCGCAGCGCGAACAGCGCGACGACGGCCGTGCCGGCGCTGGCGGTCAGGAAGCTGATGCCACCTTGCAGCAGCGTGAAGATGGACCACAGCAGGATGCTGGCGGCGTAGACGGCCTTGGAGCCGAAGCGGTCCAGCAGCCAGCCGCCGGGCAACTGGGCGATGACGTAGGACCAGCCGAAGGCCGAGAAGACGTAGCCCATGGTCACGGCGTCGATGCCCAGCTCCTTGGACAGCGCCGGGCCGGCGATGGACAGCGTGGCGCGGTCGGCGTAGTTGATCGTCGTCACGACGAAGAGCATCGCGAGGATGGCGAAGCGCTTCCTCGTGCGGGTGGCGCCCGCCGCAGCGCCGGCGGTGGTGGTGTTCATGTCTGTCTCCTGGGAAGGCAAGGGCCTCGTCTTCTGTGGACGTTGGGCCCCGGTGACGGGGGTCAGGCCTGGGTGTAGGCCGTCTTCACGGTCGTGTAGAACTCGGCGGCATGGCGGCCCTGCTCGCGCGGGCCGTAGCTGCTGGCCTTGCGGCCGCCGAAGGGCACGTGATAGTCCACGCCCGCCGTCGGCAGGTTGACCATGACCATGCCGGCCTGCGCATGGCGCTTGAAATGGGTGGCGTGCTTCAGCGAGGTCGTCGCGATGCCGGCGGCGAGGCCGAAGGGCGTGTCGTTGGCCAGGGCCAGCGCATGCTCGTAGTCCCGTGCACGGATCACGCTGACGACCGGGCCGAACACTTCCTCGCGGTTGATGCGCATCGCCGGCGTCGTGTCGGTGATCAGGGCCGGGGTCAGGTAGAAGCCGGGCGCACCGTCGGCGTTGTGCTCGATGCGCGCGCCGCCCTGGGCGAGCCGGCCGCCCTCGGCCTGGGCGATGCCGATGTAGTCCATGTCCTGGCCGAGCTGGCCGGCGTCCACGACGGGGCCGATGTCGGTGCCGGCCTTGCGGGCGTC
Source organism: Roseateles saccharophilus (assembly GCF_004342485.1). Lineage (GTDB taxonomy): Bacteria > Pseudomonadota > Gammaproteobacteria > Burkholderiales > Burkholderiaceae_C > Pelomonas > Pelomonas saccharophila. The sequence goes on along the minus strand of NZ_SMBU01000015.1, from coordinate 82,116 downwards.
GTCGATCTTCAGCGTCTTCATCCTCTCGGCCATCGCGCCGACGAAGCGGTCGTGGATGCCTTCGGTGACGATGAGGCGGCTGGACGCCGTGCAGCGCTGGCCGGTCGAGAAGAATCCGCTGTTGACGGCGGCATTGACGGCCACGCCGAGGTCGGCGTCATCGAGAACAACCATCGGGTTCTTGCCGCCCATCTCGAGCTGGAACCTGGCCATGCGGGCCGCGCAGGCGGCGGCCACCTTCTGGCCGGTGGCGACCGAGCCGGTGAAGCTGACCGCGGCGACGCGCGGGTCGTTCAGCAGCGTCTGGCCCACCTCGGAGCCGCGGCCCATCACGAGGTTGAACACGCCGGCCGGCAGGCCGGAGCGCGACAGGATCTCGGCCAGCGCCCAGGCCGAGCCCGGCACCAGCTCGGCCGGCTTGAAGACGACGCAGTTGCCATGCGCCAGAGCCGGCGCGATCTTCCAGGCCGGGATGGCGATGGGGAAGTTCCAGGGCGTGATCAGGCCGACGATGCCGACGGCCTCGCGCGTGATCTCCACGCCCACGCCGGGCCGCACCGAGGGCAGGGCCTCGCCGCCCGGGCGCAGCGCCTCGCCGGCGAAGAACTTGAAGATGTTGCCGGCGCGCACGACCTCGCCGATGGCCTCGGGCAGGGTCTTGCCTTCCTCGCGGGCCAGCAGCTCGCCCAGTTCCGCGCGGCGGGCCAGGATCTCGGTGCCGACGGCGTCGAGGATGTCGAAGCGCTGCTGCGGCGTGGACAGGCTCCAGGCCGGGAAGGCCGCCGCGGCGGCCGTGATGGCCAGCTCGGTCTGGGCGCGGTCGGCCTGGGCGTACTCGCCGACCAGGTCGCGCGTGTCGGACGGGTTGATGTTGCGGGCGATGCCGTGGCCGTCCAGCCACTCGCCATTGATGAGGTTCTTGTGCATGGTCTTATCGGTCGAGAGCAGGCCGCTTGGGGTTGAAGGTCCAGCCGGGGATCAGGTATTGCATCGCGATCGCGTCGTCGCGGGCACCGAGGCCGTGCTGGTTGTAGAGGGCATGAGCCTTCTCGACCTCGGCCATGTCCAGCTCCACGCCCAGGCCCGGCTTCTTCGGCACCTGCACATGGCCGCCGACGATCTGCAGCGGTTCCTTGGTCAGGCGCTGACCGTCCTGCCAGATCCAGTGCGTGTCGATGGCCGTGACCTTGCCGGGCGCGGCGGCGCCGACATGCGTGAACATCGCCAGCGAAATGTCGAAGTGGTTATTGGAGTGCGAGCCCCAGGTCAGGCCCCAGTCGCGGCAGGTCTGGGCCACGCGCACGCTGCCGGCCATGGTCCAGAAATGCGGGTCGGCCAGCGGAATGTCCACGCTCTGCAGCGCCAGCGCGTGGGCGAGCTGGCGCCAGTCGGTCGCGACCATGTTGGTGGCCGTTGGCAGGCCGGTGGCGCGGCGGAACTCGGCCATCACCTCGCGGCCGGAGAAGCCGTCCTCGGCGCCGCAGGGGTCCTCGGCATAGGCGAGCACGCCGTGCATGTCGCGCATCAGGCGGATCGCGTCCGACAGCCGCCAGCCGCCGTTGGGGTCCAGCGTCACGCGCGCCGCGGGGAAACGCTCGTGCAGCGCGCGGATGGCCTCCACCTCCGCGTCGCCGCGCAGCACGCCGCCCTTGAGCTTGAAGTCGTTGAAGCCGTAGCGCGCATGCGCCGCCTCGGCCAGCCTGACGATGGCCTCGGGTGTCAGCGCGGCCTCGTGGCGCAGGCGGCACCAGTCGTTGTCGGCATCGGGCGCCGAGTCGTAGGGCAGGTCGGTCTTGCGGCGGTCGCCGACATAGAACAGATAGCCCAGCATCTCGACGGACTCGCGCTGCTGGCCTTCGCCGAGCAAGGCCGCCACCGGCAGGCCGAGGTGCTGGCCGAGCAGGTCCAGCATGGCGGACTCGATGGCGGTGACCGCATGGATGGTGGTGCGCAGATCGAAGGTCTGCAGGCCGCGGCCGCCGGCGTCGCGGTCCGCGAAGGCCTTCTGCACGGTCTGCAGCAGGCCCTGGTGGGCGCCCACGGGCTGGCCGACGACAAGGCTGCGCGCGTCCTCCAGCGTCTGGCGGATCTTCTCGCCGCCGGGCACCTCGCCGACGCCGGTGTGGCCGGCGCTGTCGGTCAGGATCAGCAGGTTGCGCGTGAAGAACGGCGCGTGGGCGCCGCTGAGGTTGAGCAGCATGCTGTCGCGCCCGGCGACGGGCACGACGCGCAGTTCGCGGACGACGGGCGTCGCGCTGCTCATTGCGGCCCCAGCCTGGAGATCAGCGCGCCCAATTGGTCCACCTCGGCGGGCAGCAGGTCGGACAGCGGCGGGCGCACCGGCCCCGCGCTGTGGCCGACCAGCGTCGCGCCGGCTTTCACGATGGACACGGCATAGCCCTCGCCCTTGTTGCGGATGGCGATGTAGGGCAGGAAGAAGTCGCGCACCAGGCGGTCGCAGGTGGCGGTGTCGCCGGCGGCATGGGCGTTGTAGAACGCCATCGCCGTGCGGGGAATGAAGTTGAAGACGGCCGACGAATAGACCGGGCAGCCCATGGCCTTGTAGGCGCCGGCGAACAGCTCGGCTGTGGGCAGGCCGCCGAGGTAGGCGAAGCGCTCGCCCAGGGTCTGGCGGATGGCGACGAACTTCTCGATGTCGCCGAAGCCGTCCTTGAAGCCGATCAGGTTGGGACAACGGTCGGCCAGCACCGAGAGGCTCTGCGGCGTCAGCCGGCAGGCGCCGCGGTTGTAGACGACGACGCCGAACTTAACGCTGCGGCAGACCGCCTCGACGTGGGCGATCAGGCCCTCCTGGCTGGCCTCGGTCAGGTAGTGGGGCAGCAGCAGCACGCCCTGGGCGCCCAGGCGCTCGGCCTCCTGCGCGTACTGGATGGCGACGCGGGTGCCGCCGCCGGCGCCGGCCAGGATGGGCGTGCGGCCGCGGCAGGTGTCCAGCGCGACCCGGATGACCTCGCTGTACTCGCCGGGTTCCAGCGAGAAGAACTCGCCCGTGCCGCCGGCCGCGAACAGCGCCGAGGCGCCATAGGGCTGCAGCCATTCCAGGCGCTCGGCATAGGGTTTCGCGGCGAAGTTCAGCTGTGCGTCGAAGTCGGTCAGCGGGAAGGACAGCAGGCCGGCCTGCAGGACGGCTTTGAGCTCTTGGGGCGACATGGGCGGGTCTCCGGGATGGGGGGAAAGGCGGGGCTGCAATTCGGTATGTTGTATGTCATCGTACAACTTGAATCAAGCCGGGGCAACTTGGTGTAAACCCTAGTCGATTCAGGCCGTCTGGGCCTGCGCGCGACGCCGCCGCTCGCGGCTGTTGCTCAGATGGGTGCGCATCGCGGCCCGCGCGGCATCGGCATCCTGGCCGCTGATCGCGTCGAAGATGCTTTCATGCTCGGCGTTGACGCGGCGCATATAGGCCAGGCGCTCCTGGTCCATGCCGGCGCCGGGCTCGAGGCGGGCGCGCGGGATGATCTGGGCGCCCAGCGTGCTGAACAGTTCGGTGAAGTGGCTGTTTTGGGTCGCCCGGGCCACCTCCAGGTGAAACTGGAAATCCGGCCCCACCGAGTCCTCGCCCGCCTCGACCGCCGCGATGACCGCATCGAGGGCGCGCCGCATGACGGCCAGGTTGTCCGCCGTGCGGCGCTGTGCCGCCAGGCCGGCGGCCTCGGTCTCCAGGCCGATGCGCAGCTCCAGCACGGCGATGACGTCCTGCAGCGTGCTGAACTGCTCCGGCGTGATCTTGAACGAGGGCCCGTCGCCGGGGCCGAGAACGAAGGTGCCGATGCCATGGCGCGTCTCCACCAGGCCGGCGGCCTGCAGCTTGGAGATGGCCTCGCGCACGACGGTGCGGCTGACCTCGAACTCCTCCATGATGGCCGCCTCGGTGGGCAGCTTGTCGCCGGCCTGCAGCTGACCGGCGCGGATGCGGTTTCCGAGCGAGTCGACCAGTTCGAGGGCCAGCGTGCGCGGCCGGCGGCGGGCAAGGGGGGCGTGCATTCGCGGGTTTTCCCTGGGTCGCAAGATGGGCGGGGCGTCTAAAGTGGGCCAAGTTGTACGACAACTGGACGACGTACAACGACTCAACCGCACTGTAGCAACACTCCCGCCGCCATGTCTGCTGTTTCCAACCGCCCGCCGCTGACGCTGCGCATGCACGCCGCCGACAACGTCGCCATCGTCGCCAACGACGGCGGCCTGCCCGAGGGCAGCCTGCTGCCCGCCGGCATCCCCGGTGCCGGCCTCGTGCTGCTTGAGAAGGTCCCGCAGGGCCACAAGGTCGCGCTGCAGGACATCGCGGAGGGCGCCGTCGTGCGCCGCTACAACGTGCCCATCGGCTACGCGGCGCGGGCCATCCCGGCCGGCGCCTGGGTGCACGAGCGCCTGCTGCGCATGCCCGAGGCGCGGGCGCTCGAGGGCCTGCCGATGGCGACGGTGAAACCGCCGGCCGCCGAGCCGCTCACGGGCTACACCTTCGAGGGCTATCGCAATGCCGATGGCTCGGTGGGCACGCGCAATATCCTCGCGATCACGACGACGGTGCAATGCGTGGCCGGCGTGGTGGCCCAGGCCGTTGCGCGCATCAAGGCCGAGCTGCTGCCGCTCTACCCCAATGTCGACGATGTCGTCGGCCTGGAGCATGGCTATGGCTGCGGCGTCGCCATCGACGCGCCCGATGCGGTCATTCCCATCCGCACGCTGAGGAACATCTCGCTGAACCCCAACTTCGGCGGCGAGCTCATGGTGGTCAGCCTGGGCTGCGAGAAGCTGCAGCCGGCGCGCCTGCTGCCGCCGGGGTCGTTCCCGATCACCGACGGGCGCGATACCGACGCCGGCCCCGAGACCATCTGCCTGCAGGACGAGGCCCATGTCGGCTTCATGTCCATGCTGGACGACATCGTGCGCAGCAGCAGACCCCACCTGGAACGGCTGAACGCCCGCCGCCGCGAGACGGTGCCGGCCAGCGAACTGGTCGTCGGCGTGCAATGCGGCGGCAGCGACGCCTTCTCCGGCGTGACGGCCAACCCGGCCGTGGGCTTTTGCGCCGACCTGCTGGTACGCGCCGGCGCGACCATCATGTTCAGCGAGAACACCGAGGTGCGTGACGCGGTCGAGCAGCTCACCAGCCGTGCCGCCACGCCCGAGGTGGCCGAGGCCATCGTGCGCGAGCTGGGCTGGTACGACCGCTACCTCGACCGCGGCCGCGTCGACCGCTCGGCCAACACGACGCCCGGCAACAAGGCCGGCGGCCTGGCCAACATCGCCGAGAAGGCGATGGGCTCCATCGTCAAGAGCGGCAGCGCGGCGATCAGCCATGTGCTGGCGCCCGGCGACAAGCTGCGGCGCGACCAGCGCGGCCTGGTCTACGCCGCCACGCCGGCCAGCGACTTCATCTGCGGCACGCTGCAACTGGCCGCCGGCATGAACCTGCACATCTTCACCACCGGCCGCGGAACGCCCTACGGCCTGGCCGAGTGCCCGGTCGTCAAGGTCGCGACGCGCTCCGAGCTGGCGCGGCGCTGGCACGATCTGATGGACGTCAACGCCGGCCGCATCGCCGATGGCGAGGCCAGCATCGAGGAGACGGGCTGGGAAATGTTCCGCCTTCTGCTCGACGTCGCCAGCGGCCGCCGCAAGACCTGGGCCGAGCACTGGAAGCTGCACAACAGCCTGGTGCTGTTCAACCCGGCGCCGGTGACCTGAGACCCATCCCGCTTCTCGGGCATGCGGGCGCGCGCCGCCCGCCGGGTTCACAATCGATTCCAACACGCCCCGCATCGAGGGCGCGGGCAGGGCGTCATGCCGTACGAGATTCGTTGGGAAGCTGCCGGCGTGTTCCGGCGATTCTTTGGCGACCTGAAGGTTGCCGACCGCCGTGCGTCCCTGCTGGAGATCTGCCGCGACCCGCGCTTCGACGAATTGCGCTACGCGATCACCGACTACAGCGATGTACAGGCCTATGAAAGCACGCCCGCCGGCACGGAGGAGATCGCCGCCATGCATGTCGGCCCGCTCCTCACCAACCCGAGACTCATCATTGCAGCGGTGACGGACCGGGCCGAGATCCTGGCCGACATCCGCTACTTCAAGGACCGGGGCTTCACCCGCGTGCCCTACCGCGTATTCGCCACGCTGGACCAAGCCCGGCGCTGGACTGAGCGACACCCGCGGATCTACGGCCGTGCCGCCTGACCCAGGGGCAGTTCTCGGGCGCCGGGCATCGGCCCCGAGAATGCCGGGCATGCACGCCGCCCCTCCCGCCCCCGTGAGCTTCTGGCAGGCCCTGGGCTTCTGGCTCAAGCTGGGCTTCATCAGCTTTGGCGGCCCGGCCGGCCAGATCGCGATCATGCATGCGGAGCTGGTCGAGCGCAGGCGCTGGATCAGCGAGCGGCGCTTCCTGCACGCGCTGAACTACTGCATGGTGCTGCCCGGCCCCGAGGCACAGCAGCTCGCCACCTACATCGGCTGGCTGATGCACCGGAGCTGGGGCGGCATCGTCGCCGGCAGCCTGTTCGTGCTGCCGTCGCTGTTCATCCTGACCGGCCTGTCCTGGCTCTATGTCGCCCATGGCAGGCTGGCCGTCGTGGCGGGGCTGTTCTACGGCCTCAAGCCGGCGGTGACGGCCCTGGTCGTGCATGCGGCCCATCGCATCGGCACGCGGGCGCTGAGGAACGGCTGGCTGTGGGGCATCGCGGCGGCGGCCTTCGTCGCGATCTTCGCTTTCGACTTGCCCTTTCCGCTGATCGTGCTCGGCGCGGGGGGCATCGGTGCGATCGGCGGGCGCCTGTGGCCGGGCGTCTTCGCGACGGGCGGGCAGGGCGGCGGCACGCTGGCGGGCTACGGCCCGGCGCTGATCGACGACGACGCGCCGACCCCGCCGCATGCGCTGTTCTCCTGGGCCGGCCTGGCCCGCGTGCTGGGCATGGGCCTCGCACTCTGGGGCGCTGCGATGGCGCTGCTGGCCGCCCGCTTCGGCTGGGACGGCGCGCTGACCCAGATGGCCTGGTTCTTCACGAAGGCCGCGCTGCTGACCTTCGGCGGTGCCTACGCGGTGCTGCCCTATGTCTACCAGGGCGCCGTCGAGCAGCACCAGTGGCTGAGCGGCACGCAGATGATTGACGGCCTGGCGCTCGGCGAGACGACGCCGGGGCCGCTGATCATGGTCGTGGCCTTCGTCGGCTTTGTCGGCGGCTGGACGAAGCAGGTGTTCGGGCCGGACGCGCTGTTCGCGGCCGGCGCGGCGGCCAGCGTGCTGGTGAGCTTCTTCACCTTCCTGCCGTCCTTCGTCTTCATCCTGGCCGGCGGGCCCTTCATCGAGACCACGCATGGCAAGCTGAAGTTCACCGCGCCGCTGACGGCCATCACGGCCGCCGTTGTCGGCGTCATCCTGAACCTGGCCCTGTTCTTCGCCTTCCACGTGCTGTGGCCGGCGGGCTTTTCGGGGCGTTTCGATGCGGTGTCGGCCCTCATCAGCCTCGCGGCGGGCGTCGCGCTGTTCCGCTTCAGGCTGGGCGTCGTGCCCCTGCTCGGCGCCTGTGCGCTGGCCGGCATGCTGCTGACGCAGATCGCGCCGACGCTGCTGGGCTGAGTGGGCCGAGGCCCGGACGAAGGCGCCTCCCTGGCTGCACCGGGGGGCGATTCGTCAGGATGGCGTGTTGAAGTTCGTCGCCGGGCAAGTGCCATCGGTGGCCGTCGAGGGCGAGGTGCTGCTGCGGCAGTCCTGGTGCCGGGTCGTGGCCACGCTGCCTCCCTGGGCCGTGGTCGTGGTCACCGTGGGACAGGAGCCTGCAGACGACGTGGCGACGTAATAGTTCTGGTCGTCCAGCGAGCGGTCCACGAGGCTGTAGGGCTGGACATTGGCCAGATTGCTGTTGACCGTCGAGCTGGTGGCGTACTGGAAGCGGCAGACGATGTAGTTGCCCGTCGTCGGCACCCCACCCAGGCGGATCGTGCCGGACCAGGTGCCGGTGATGGTCGTGACGCCCGTCGTGGCATCCACCGTTGCCGGCATCGGGATGACGCAGAGGTAGTAGAGATAGCCCGGGATTGGCGAGCTGGAGTTCTGATCCAGGGCCTGGCCGATCGTGCACGAGATGGCGTGCAGGCCGCCCGGGCCCGTTACCGCTATCTGGGATGTGTTGATGCCGGTAGGCAGCAGGGGTGTGCCGGTGGAGACGGCCCCGGAGATATAGCCGGTGACGATGTAGGCCGGCAGGGAGTAGCAGTTGGAGCTGCCGTAGTTGGCCGCCGTGAGGTTGTTGGTGTCGCAGCGTTGCACCACATTGCCGGCCGCGTTGTTGAAGACGATCGCGTAGCTGCCGAGCTGGTAGGCGCTGTTGCCGTTGTTCAGCGGAATGGACTGCACCGGGATGTTGAGGCTGCGGTTCTTGGGGTTCTTCAGATTGGTGTTGGCGGGCAGCGGAAAGCCGACATAGCCGGCGATGGCCGGGTCCATTTTGGCGATGACCGACGGCAGGGTCAGGCTTTGAGGGGCGCTGCTGGCATCGAACCAGCTCACGGCGACGGTGACCGGCCGCTGGAAGTCGGTGGCAGCACCGCCCACGGTCCAGGAGCGGGTATAGGTGGTGTTGGTCTGCGTCGTCGCGCCGCTGACGCTGTAGCTGCTCAGCGTGTCCGTCCCGTTGGCCAGGCCGTTCCAGCTCGACCCGGTTCCGGTGAGGGTGGTGTAGGCCCGCAGGGCCTCCATCTTGTCCTGGGCCAGCCGGGTGGCTTCCGTGCGCTGCTTGGCGATGTCGGAGCTGAGCGACAGCTTCTGCTGCATGCCGACCAGGGCCAGCATGCCGAAGCCCATGACGACCATGGCGAGCACGGCGTCGATCAGCGTGAAGCCTGAAGTTCTGCGAACAGGGCGGCGTGTCATGTCGGGCCTCGGTCAGTGGCAGGTGCGGACGGGGGGATTCGATGTGCTGAGGCTGCAGGCGTCAGTCCAGCTGCCGGGAACGCGCACGGCCGTGGCGGTGTCGATCTGGGCGCCCTGCAGCGCCGTGCTGTCGTAGGCCAGGGTGCCGTTGCCGTTGCTGCTCTGGTTGTTGCAGACGACCGCGGCGCCGTAGATGTTGGACGTGCCGGTACCGAACTCGTTCACCACGGCATCGTTGGAGAACACCATGCCGTAGACGCTGATGTTGCCGTTCAGCTTGAACTGACCGGGTACGACCAGGGTCACCGGATCGGATTCCGTGCCCAGGGCCCCACCCGGCAGGCCGGAGCTGTTGTTGAGTGTCAGGCCGGCCGGGAAATAGAAGCTGCGCCAGCCCTGGTTGTAGGCGTTCACGACCTGGGTGCCGCAGTCGTTGGCGGAGGAGCAGGTGATGCTGTCCACCTGGGGCTGCGTGGCATAGCTCGAAATGGTGGTGCCGAAATACGCCTTGAAGATCGACGAGTTGCTGCAGTTGGGATCGCTGGCTGCGAGATTGGACAGCGACGGGTCGTTGGAAATCTGGGCGTTCTGAGGCGGCAACCCGGGAATCGTCGCCGTCGACGCGCCGCCGCTGACGGTGATGCTGCCCCCGGCATTGATCGTGATGCCGTTGGTGCCCGGATCGGTATTGACGATGTTGAAGGAGCCGCCGGGGTTGCAACTGCCGCCACAGGTCAGGCCGGCTGGCGGCCGGCCGCGCAGCTGCGGCTGCAGGCGGACAACGGCGGAAACAGTGGCCACGCCGTCGGGCCCGAGGACGCCGGAGCTCGTGCCCGGCGTGCACACCTGGCTGGTCGGGGTGCAGCCGGTCACCGTGACGAGCACGGAGAAGTTGTCGTTCTGCCGCGTATAGGCCACGGGCGGGTAGACCGCATGCACCGGCGCGAAGCTGACCGTGAAGTTGGGCAGCACGCTGGTATTGCCGAAGCTGGCCGGCTTCACCTGCTCGTTGGTGCTGCCCGCGTCGCTGCCATCGTCGGTCACGGTGAAGGCCCCGCCTCCGGCGATGGTCACGTCGGGGCAGTTGCAGCTCAGCGTCGTGCCGTTGATCTGGCAGCCGGGGTAGGTCTTTTGCACCGGCACCGCGGCCATGGTCGACGCGTAGAGCGCCACCGGCGGGGGCGTTGCAGCGCCCCAGTAGGCGAGCATGTATTTCTTGCGGAATGGCCGCTTGGCGGTGGTCAGCGCGTTGCAGGAGTTGTCGATGTCGAAGGGCGTATTGAGCATGCCGACCGCCCACTCCAGGCCGGCCTGGGCCACCTCCTGCGCGGTGGTGGACCTGAGCTGGTTGACCGAGGTCTTCTGCTCGAAGATCAGGCTGCGGTTCAGATAGAGCATGACCAGGGAGATCCCGATCATCATGGCGATGGACATGAACAGCGCCGTGGCGCCGCGCTGGCGTGCGGAGGTGGGTGAGGGCTTCATGGCCGGTTCTCGTCCTGTGTGGGCCTAAGGGCAGGCGCCGCTGAGGGCGTCGTTGCGCACGCGCACGCTCTCCTGCAAGACGCGCGTCACGGCGCTGTCCTTGACGGACACACCCTGCATCTTGACCAGATAGCTGCGAACCGAGACCGCGGGGCAGTTGGTGGTGCAGGCGTTGGCGCAAACCGAGCTGATGTCCAGCGAGGTCACCGTCGGCGTCACCGAGAAGGCGCTGACCGTCACGATGTTCGTATCGGTCAGGGGCTGCCAGTTCCCGTTGCCCAGCTGCATCTTCAGCGCGCCGCCATCGAGCTTGAAGCCGAACTGCTCGTCCGTCTGCAGGATGTTGTTGGTGCAGGAGGTCGTCGCCGTGCTGGAGCAGGGGCCCAGAGGGGCGTCGTGGGCGAAGCTGTAGGTCAGCTGGCTGTTGCTGTAGCTGACGTCCTTGTAGGGGTTGGCGGTGGTCGTGGTGCCGGTCGGCGACGTGGTCGTGCCCGCCATGGCGTTCTGCCAATAGCCGGCGCGGCGCAGCTCGCGGGTGACGACGTCCATCCCGACCCGCATTTGCTGATTGACCTGGGCCTCCTGCAGCAGCCGGCGCGAGTTGCCGACGCTGCCGACGAAGACCAGCAACCCGCCGGCCACGACAAAGAGCGCGGCCATCAGGCCGATCATCAGCTCCACCATCGAGAGGCCGCGCTGGCGCCGCCAGGCTGGCTTTGCAGGGTAGGGGCTCAGCATGAGGGATAGCCTCCGAAGCTGCCGCTGGGCGAGCACATCGAGACGCGGCCCAGGGCATTCACGGTGGACTGCAGGGTGCCGGAAGTCGCGGTGCTGGACATGCCGATGGTGGTGTCATTGCCGGTGCAACTCGTCGTGACGCAGCCGCGCAGCGAATCGAAGACCAGGCTGACGCCCGAGGTCACGGTGATCCCGCTGGGCAGCGTCACGGTCTTGTAGGTCTGATTGCCGGTGATGCTGTAGGCCGTGCCATCGGTGGTGGTGCTGAAGGTGACGCTGACGTTGTCGGTCGCCGCCTGGGAGCGCGCGTATTGCAGGTCGACATTGAGCTCGCGCGCCACGCCCTCCATCCGGCGTCGGGCCAATATCGATGAGATCGAAGGGCTGGCCACGGCGGCGACGATGGCGAGCACCGCGACGACCACCATCAGCTCGATCAGCGAGAAGCCGCTTGAGTGCGCGCGGTGCATCACTTGCTCCAGCAACTGGTCGGCTTCATCGTGGCCGCCCCGTTGGACACCGAGACTGTCAAGGTGCTGCAGCCCGTGTCGCTGGCCTGGCTCGTGCCGGCGACCGCGGTGGCGGTCATTGTGTAGGCGGTACTGGTCGGGTTCGCGCCGATGGAAAGCGTGTAGTAGCCGCCGGTGGTCGTGGACGTCAGGCCCAGGCCACTTGGCCAGGCCGTCGTGAGCACGTCGTTGGTGGCATAGGTCGGGTTGTTGACGCGCCAGCGCTCCTGGATCTGCTGCGCCTGGGCGATCGCCTGGATGGCATCGGAGCGGCGGCTCCTGCGCAACTGCGACTGATAGGCCGGGAACGCCACCGCGGCCAGGATGGCCACGACGACGACCGCAATCATCAACTCGATCAGCGTGAAGCCGCGCAGGCCGAATCTGCCTGTGGCGCTCCACGGGGCGCGTCCTTGGGCAAACGCGGAAACTTTCGCCATGGCATGCATCCCTGTTGTACGACTGGAATCGATGCTAAGGCCGCGGTCGTTGGAACGGGGTGCAATAGTTGGCAGCCCGAACCGTGCAGGCGACGTGAGGCGGGTTTGGCTGGACGAGCGGAGATTGCGTTGCGCCGGCGCATACAAGAACACCCCGGCAACTCATGTCACCGGGGTGCTCGGGGAAGGCGCGAGACGGGGCCGCCGTCTCATCGGGCGGCCAATCAGGCCGCGGGCGCGTCGATGTTGCCGCCGAGGTCGTCGCGCAGCAGGCCCATGGCGGCCAGGGTCGACAGCACGAGGGTGAGGATCAGCAGTTCCATGGTTCTTTCCCTTTCTTTCTTCCGTTGTTGACGTCACGGAATGTAAGGGTTAGTACCTAGTTGCACAAGAGGAAAACAAGGGAAAACCCTATGTTTTCTGTGCATGGCTCGATGCGGTGCAACCTCGTCGCTCCGGGGGAAGGGAGCGCGCGAGTCCGGGTGTCGAACTTTCTGACAGCCGGCCCCACGGCGCGTGCCTGGAACAAAGAATTTTTAGTCAATTCAATGGGATAGGAGTCGTGGCGCGACTATTGCTGATGGTCCGACACCTACAAGGAGCATCGTCATGCGCAGGACAGTTCGGGGTTTCTCTGGCCTGGCGGCCGGCCTGATGTTGATGGCGGGTGGGGCCCGGGCCGACTTGGTCGCCGGTACGCTTTACTTCACGTACTTCTCGGGTGGCGCGAACGTCAACGACGTCGCCTACAACTACGACAGCTCGACGCACAGTTTCAGCCTGGGGGCCGTCAACAATCTGGCCGGAACCAATGGTGCGGACGGCATCATCTTCGCGCCCAATGGCAACTTGCTGGTCGGCGGGCAGTGTTCGGGCAATGTCTATGAGGTGAACCCGGGCAACGGCAATGTCGTCGGCTCGGGCAATACCTTGGGTGGCTGCTCCTACCACCTCGCCCTGGATCCCAGTGGCGGCAAGGTCTACACCAGTGACTTCGGCGGCGAGCTCAAGGTGATGCCCCTGCCGTTGACCAACGCCACCACGGTGACCGTCAACGGCGGCGATCAGGGCGTCACCGGCCTGGCGTTCACGCCTGGCGGCAGTGCCTACTATGTCAACGGGTCCCCCAACGGGCACGGCAATGTCGGGCATATTGATCCCACCACGGGAGCCACCATCCGCTTGTTCACCGGCCTCACGCCGGCGCACGGCATGGTGTTCGACAGCTACACCAAGCTCATGACGCTGTTTGGCGACGGCTTTGACGCCACGTTCAATCCTCTGGCGGGCAGCGATGCCGGGATTGTCAGCAGCCTGAAACAGAGCCAGCAGGTGACCTGCGACTTCGACCAAGGCGCCGTTGACGGCAAGGGCCATGCGCTGGTGGCAGGCTGCAACCAGATCACCTTCATCGACTACAGCATCAGCGGCGACATCACCCATCCCGACTACGCGACCTCGATAGGCGGTTTCAGCAACATCGACGATGTGGCGCCGCTGTCGGGCCTGGGATCCAACAACCCGCCGGGCGGCAGCCTGCCTGAGCCCATGTCCCTGGCCCTGGCAGGATTGGCCTTGTCTGCGGCCCTTGGCGTGACCGGCAAGGCTCGCCGCCGCTGACGACCCAGGCGAAAGACCCCCCTGCGCCAGGGCTCAGGTCAAGGCCGACCGCACGGCGCTGGCGAATGGTCGCCGTCCGGGCGGCGCCAGGGGTCCACATGGGTCATCAGGTTCAGCACGCGATGCCGCTGCAGCACGCGGCGCCGCGCTTCGACGGCGATCTCGTGGCCGGCCTCCACCGTCAGGTCGGCGGCCACCTCGATGTGGGCGTCCACGACGACCATGTCGCCCATCTTGCGGGTGCGGACGTCATGCACGTCCATGACGCCGGGCGTCTCCACCAGCGTGCGGCGGATGGCCGCGACCTCCTCCTCGTCGACGGCCCTGTCCATCAGGTCGTGCAGGGCATCCCAGCCGAACTCCCAGCCCATCTTGGCCACCATGAAGCCGACGATGGCCGCGGCGATGGGGTCGAGGATGGGGTAGCCCGCCAGGTTGCCGATGATGCCAATGCCCACGACGAGCGAGGACGCGGCGTCCGAGCGCGCATGCCAGGCGTTGGCCACCAGCATGCTGGACTTCACCCGCTTGGCCACGGCCAGCATGTAGCGGAACAGCAGCTCCTTGGAGGTCAGCGCGCCGAGCGCCACCCACAGGGCCGCCATGTGGACACGCGGGATGGCGTCGGGCTGCTGCAGCTTGGTGATGGCCGACCCCAGCATGCCCAGGCCCACGGCCAGCAGCAGCAGGCCGAGCACCAGGGATGCAGCGGTTTCGTAGCGGTGGTGGCCGTAGGGATGGTCCTCGTCGGCATCCTTCTGGCTGTGGTGGTTGGCCAGCAGCACGACGAAGTCGGCGATCAGGTCGGACAGCGAGTGGACGCCGTCGGCCACCAGGCCCTGGGACCTGGTCAGCAGGCCAGCGGCGATCTGCGTCGCGCTGAGCAGCAGGTTGACGAGAACGCTGACCCAAGTGCTGCGGGAAGCGGCGGCGGCCCGCTGCGCGGGCGTGTGCTCGGTGTCTTCGGAATCGTCGTGGGTAGGGGGCATGGGGTTCATGGCGACAGGGTAGGCGGGGAAGCTGAAGCTGCGATGAAGTGAGCCGGCGCGTCACTCCTGCGCGCTGGCGTTCCAGAACGCCTGCACGACGCCGGGGGTGGACTCCAGGCGTGCCATCACGGCGTCCAGCTGCTCGGGCACGACGGCCGTGGCGTAGAGCGTGGCCTCGATCTCGGCATCGTTCTGGCCGAAGGGCTGCTGGTCCACGGCCCGCACCGGATAGCTGGCCTCTTCGAGCAGCTCGATCAGGCGCTCCTGCACGTCAGCCTGCTGTTCCCGATCACAGACCACATGGACCGCATAGGTCGCTTCGCTGGATTCCTCCTCCACCGGCCGGCGGTTGATGCGGTTCACCACGGGGCGCAGCAGCGTATTGCTGGCAAGCACGAACAGCGCCGCGACGATGGCCTCGCCCAGCAGGTCCGCGCCGGCGCAGGCGCCCACGGCCGCCGACCCCCATAGCGTGGCCGCGGTGTTCAGGCCGATGACGTTGGCGCCTTCCTTCATGATGGCGCCGGCACCCAGGAAGCCCACGCCAGAGACGACGTAGGCCGCCACATGCACGGCGCCTTCGTTGCCGCCGAGCCGCTGGGCCATGTCCACGAACACCGCCGCGGCCACGGCCACCAGTGCGTTGGTACGCAGGCCGGCCGTGCGCTGGCGCCACTGCCGCTCCAGGCCGATCAGGCCGCCCAGCGCGAAGGCTGCGCTCACGCTGACCAGGGTGTCGAGGAGGGAGTCGAGGTTGAGGTTTTGCAGGGCTTGCATCGTCAGTATTCCGCGTGCAGGCGCAACGCCAAGGCCGAAACCGGCCCGCGGTCGGCGTTGTAGGCCGGGTTGCGCAGGTGTTGGTAGTCTCCGGTCACGGACAGGAAACGCCCCAACGGGAACTTGTAATAGGCCTCGAGAATCCGTTCGTTCGCAGCGTGCGGCAGCATGCCGTCCCCGACCAGGATGCCCAGGCCACCGGCCGCGAAGAACCGCCGGGCTTGCCCAGACAGGCCATTGGATGCCAACGCCAGGCCCAGCGTGTGCTCCGGTTGCCGCCAGAAGCTGCCCTTGATCTGCAGGCCTGCGGCGACCGACCGGTTGATGTCGGTGAAGTCATAGGCTTCGGTGCGGCCATCGTTCCAGCTGCAACGGACGAATGCGCCGACGCCCTGGGCTACTTCCTGCTCCGCGTTGAAGGCCACGCCATGCTTGCGCTGGAAGCGGCGCAGCGGTGCCAGGTCCGTCGGCATCTGGCCGGTGGCCTGGAACAGGTTCAGCGCGTCGACATAGCTCGCCATGCGTGCCTCGGTGACGAAGCCCAGCAGCCGCACCGCGCCCGGGCGGCCCATCCAGATGAAGCGGCGCTCGGCCTCCACCAGCCACTGGCGTTGGCCGAACTTGCCGTCCAGCGTTTCGCCGTTCGGCCGCTTTGACATGGCGTAGAAGCCGCCTCGCAGCGACCAGTCGCCACGGACCCACTCGGCGGTCGCACCCGCACTGAAGCCCCAGGAATCGGCGGCATAGTCGAACGCGCCGCTGTCGATGACGGCCCAGTTCAGGAAGTCTGCGCGCGGGTCATGCGCATAGCTATTGCCGTCGAACAGATCGACGACCGAGATCTTGCCCAGCGTCAACGTGAGCCGCTCATCCGGCCGGGCACCCGCCAATTGGTTGGCGCCGGCTTCGACGATGCCCGCATCGGGGCCCAGCGCCAGGGTCTGGCGCAGAAAGGCACGGTGCAGGCGGCCGTAGACGCTGTCGTGCCCGACCTTGTAGGCGTCGCCGCTGGTGAAGCCGGCGGCGCCCAGGGTATTGGCCAGGCCATAGCCCTGGTCGAGCTCGGGATTGAGGTAGAGCTCGCCACCCTTCCAAAGCCGCAGGCCGAGGAACAGCGTGGCATCCACCGTCTCCTTGGCACTCTCGTGCGGCGGCAAGCTGTTCGGGCCGGCGTAGGGCGAGCTGAAGCTGCCATGCCGCTGCGTCGTGCTGGTGGCCTGGACATGCCAATTCCACTCTTCCTGGCCTGCGTCGGCGGCCATGGCTTGCCTGGCCATCAGACCCAGGCCGGCCCCGAGAAGCATTGCGGGCAGCCATGCCAGCGCACTCGCATGGCGTGCCTCCGCGAGGCTGTTGCGGCGCGCGACCATGTTGAACAAAACCATCATCATTTCTTCGATCCAAAACTTCGTGGCGGCAGATCCCATGGATCTGCGCAAGTCGTCACCGGTGCTCCAGGCACCGATGACCCGTTGAGTCAGGCCTGGGCAAAGGCCTGTTGCTGGACAGCTGCGACGACCATCGCCGGCGGATTCGGGCGCAGCACGCCCACCCACGGGTGCGTCGTCAACGTGAGTCGCGCCAGCTTCGGCAGGCTCAGCTCCTCGCAACCGGTTCAACGGCGCGTGCCGGGCCTGTCGACGAGCAGGCCCCAGGCCTGGTGCCGGGAGTGCTGGAGGGGCGGTCGAAGGGCGCGCCGGAACAGGCGGGTCATGAGGCTGGCGGCAACCAGGGATTGGCACTTGAAGTTCATCGGTATCTCCTGTGGCACTGGCGGAGAGACCGCTGTGCTCAAGCGAACACAGTCCTCCGCGGCGGTGCCGGGTTCTGAAGGGAAGTGAAAGGCGGGATGCGCAGAGGCGCGCGTCGGCGCCAACTAGGGTCTGGGTCCATGAGCCCTCCTGCCGATGTTGGAAACGGGCTGGCCGAGGCCGCTCAGCGGGCTGCCGCGTCCGCGCGCCTGGGCTGCGTCAACCAGAAGGCGCGAAGCCGGTGCGTGGGCCAGATGCTCGCGGCATCGATGCGGCTCCAGGGCGTTGCACCGGGCTTGAGCGATGGCGCATGCGCCGGCGTGCACAGCTGCGAACGAGGGTTGTGTTGATTCGACATGGGCGGTTTCCCGGGGCGAGGCCGGCACCACCGTGCATGCACGAGGCAGGTGAACGCATGCCGACCAGCGGCGCGCTCATGCGCACCCTGGGCCGGCAAGCTCAGTGAAACGATGGGGAAGCTAGCCCAGGAGTCGGGCTGGATGGGGCTCGGGCCGCTCAGGCCGAACGCCCGGGAGTCGGCGTCAGACGGCTGGGCAGCGGGCGGCCATCACGGCTCGCTTCGATTCACTGCAACAACTGGCACTGTCCACGCACGGGGCTCCGAAGTTTGGGTGACGGATTGTTGCACTGCAATATTGCAGGAGTCAACGACACCTCCGCCCCGCGTTCAAGCGGCGGCGCGGACCGCGACGCCTTCGCTGCGAAAGACGCAGTCGCCGCCCTCGAACACGCGCACCTCGCCGGGCGCGAAGGCATGCCAGGCCTCGCCGTGGGTCAGCGGCTCGGTGGAGACCAGGGCCATGCGGTCGGCCGGGCCGTTGACGGTCGCGAGGTCGACGCTGAGGTCGCCGTCGCGCAGGCTGACATGGCCGAAGGGCGGTCGGCGCAGCAGCCAGTGCAGGCGCGTGGACGCGTGGGCCAGCATCGAACGGCCGTCGGTCAGCAGCAGGTTGAAGCGGCCGTGCTCGGCGACCTGATGGATCCAGGGCGTCAGCGTCGCCGCGAGTTCGGGCCAGTCGGGCAGGTGGTTGCCGAAGTGCTGCTGCAGACGCTGCATCAGCCAGCAGAAGGCGCGCTCGCTGTCGGTCTGGCCGGCCGGCAGGAAGCTGCCGTCCAGTTCGGGGTGGAAGTCCTTCAGGTCGCCGTTGTGGGCGAAGACCCAGGTGCGGCCGGCGAAGCTGCGGCGAAAGGGATGGCAGTTCTCCATGGCGCGCACGCCCTGGGTGGCCTTGCGGATATGCGCCAAGATGTTGCGCACGCGCACCGGCTCCCGGCCCAGACGCTGGGCCAGTTCCGACTCGGCGGCCGGGCGGTCCTCGACGACGACGTCGCAGTGCTCGCCTGCGTGGAAGGCCACGCCCCAGCCATCGACATGGTCCGCCGTGCGCCCGCCGCGGGCGGCGAAGCCGCTCAGCGAGAAGGTGGCGGCGGCAGGCTGGCGGCTGTTGAGGGCGAAGAGCTCACACATTGGGCTAAGGCGGAAGCTGTCGATGCAGGTTGCAACGCCGCCAGTCTGAAGGCGGATGACAGATTCGCCAACGAAACTTCCGTCATGAGCTAATGCCGGGCCGGCAGAGCGTGCGTTTTGCGCATTGCAAGCGGTGTCCCTTCAGTAGCCCTGGCTCTCCTCGGGCAGTAGGCCTTGGCGGGTGCGCTCCCGCGCGCGTTGCTCGTCCTTCAACAGCCGGCGGTTGGCCACGTGGCGGACGATCCACGGCAGCGGCCTGAGCGGCCCGCCTGCCGCCAGGGCCAGCACATAGGCCTTGGCGCACTTCTCGAACAGCTCCGCGTTGAGCATCAGCCGCGTGGCCGTCATGCCCAGCACGAGGGCCCGGCCGTCGAGCATCAGCACGTTGGTGCCGCCGGCCAGCGCGGCGGGCAGCTGCCCGGCCGACTGCAGCGCGGCGGGCATGTGGCCGAGGTGGCGCACCTGCTCGTCGAAGACGCCGGGCATGCAGCCGCCGAAGTCCGCCAGGCGCAGGCCGAAGTCGCCGCCGCCGCTGGCCAGCGCGCAGACGTCATCGCGGCGGGCATAGACGAGGGCATGCAGGCCGGCCTCGCCGTCGGGCGGCCCGCGCCAGGCGATGCAGCGCGGCTCGGCGTCGTCCGCGGCACTGCCGAACCACATCGTGTCGGTGCCGGGGATGCGCAGCGACAGGCCCGGCCGTGCGCCGCCCAGCAGCTGCCTGGCGTCCAGCCGTTGGCGGGCTTGCTGCCACGCGGCGCGCAGCGCCTGATCGGTCGTTCCCGTCGTCATACCAGCGCGAACACGTCGTCGAAGCGGTTCAGCGCGTCGTCGATCACGTCGTCGGTGTCGGCCAGGCTGGTGTAGATGCGGCTGCCGGCCAGCGTGACGAGGCCGTGGGCGGTATAGGCCGCGCCCATCTCCTCCATCATGTGCTTGCGACGCCTGGCCTCGTCCTTCACCTTGAGCAGCTTCCACAGGCTGCTGGTGTCCAGCAGCAGCACGCCCGAGGTCTGCAGGTGCACGATGGAGCCCATGTTGTAGCTGACATAGGGCAGGCCGCGGCGGCGGATGATTTCGTCGAGGCCGCGGCGCAGCCGGTCGCCGGCCCGGCCGGCCCGCACCGCGGCGCCCGTGCGCTCGGCCTCCTGCAGCGCGTAGTAGCCGGCCGCACAGGACAGCGGGTTGGCCGACAGCGTGCCGCCGACGAAGGCCCGCCGCGACATGGTGCCGATGCCGCCGACCAGAGACATCATGATGTCCTTGCGGCCGCCGATCGCGCCGGCCATCGGGTAGCCGCCGGTCAGGCATTTGCCGAGCACGGTGATGTCCGGCGTGACGCCGAAATAGGCCTGCGCGCCGCCCATGCCGACGCGGAAACCCGTCACCACCTCGTCGAAGATCAGCAGCGCGCCGAACTCGTCGCACAGCGCGCGCACCTGGGCGTTGTAATCCCGGTGCACGGGGCGGGTGCCGCTCTCCGGCCCCAGCGGCTCCAGCAGCACGGCCGCGGTGCCCCCGCGCAGGCGGTTGATGCGCAGCCTGCGGCGCAGCGCCTCCAGATCGTTGGGCAGGCATTCCTGCGTGTGGGCGGTGGCGCCGCGCGGGATGCCGATGGCCTCCATGCGGCCGGTGTTGGGCAGGCGCATGCCATAGACGAGCTGGTCGCTCCAGCCGTGGTAGGCGCCGCCGATCTTGATGATCCACTTCTTGCGCGTGTAGGTGCGCGCCAGCCGCACCGCGCCCATCACCGCCTCGGTGCCCGAGCCCAGCACGCGCAGCATCTCGACGCCGGGCATATGCCTGCAGACCAGCTCCGCCAGCTTGACCTCGTACTCGTGCAGCAGGCCGGTCACCGGCCCGCAGCCGTCGAGCAGCTGGTTCACCTTCTCGCGCAGCACCGGGTGGTTGCTGCCCAGCAGCGTCGGGCCGCCGGCCTGCAGGAAGTCGATGTAGCGGTTGCCGTCGATGTCGGTCAGGTAGGCCCCCTCGGCCTGGGTGATGGCGAGCGGGAAGGGGTGGTTGAAGGCGAGGTTGTGCTGCACGCCACCTGGGATGACGGCCTTAGCCTGCTCGGCCACGCGCCTGGAGCCGGCGCATTTCTCGTCGAACCAGCGCAGCACCTTGGGCATCGCGTCGGCGCGGATCGGCCGCATCGGCTGGTTCACGAGCTCCGCCAGGCGGCGGTAGAGATCGTCGACATCGGGCCAGGCGGAGATGGCCGGGCCGGCGAGGTCGGCGGCGCAAGGATTGGGGGCAGGCGTGCTCATGGCGGTCTTGGGGTACGGGAATTCAGGGGTGGGGAGGCTGGGTCAGCAGTTCGCTCACGCGCTGCAGCGCCGGTGCGGCGCCGGGCTCGGCCGCCGCGCGGGCGGCGATGCGCGCGGCGAGCAGGCCGCGGGCCAGCGTCTCGAGGTCGTCGACGGCCTGCATGGCGGCGGCGCTGTCGCGGCCGCAGCACAGGATGCCGTGGTTGCGCATCAGGTAGGCATTGCCGCCGGGGCGCAGCGTGCGCGCGAGCCTGGCGGCCAGCAGGCCGCTGCCCGATGGCGCATAACCGGCAATCCGAACGGCGTCGCCCAGCGATGCGCGCAGCGCGGGCGGCACGGCCAGCTCGCGCCCGAGCAGGGCGCAGGCGCTGGCGACGGGCTGGTGGGTGTGGATGCTGCAGCCCATGTCGGGGCGGGCCCTGAGCAGCTGGGCGTGCAGGCCGCTTTCCACCGACGGCGCGCGCTCGCCGTCCACGGTCGCGAGGTCCTGCAGCCGCAGCACGCAGACATCGGCCGCGCCCATCGCGTGGTAGTCCAGCGCCGAGGGGGTCACGGCCACATGCGCGGCGTCCAGGCGCAGCATGATGTTGCCGCCGGTGCCCGCGAAATAGCCGCGGCGGGACAGCTCCAGGCAGAGCTCGACGACATGCTGGCGTTGGGCTTGGAATTTCATGGGGTGGGGGCCTCGGGCGCGTGGTCGGGCGTGTTCAGGCGCTGGTAGAGCGGTGCCAGGCGCCGGTGCACTTCCTTGAAGGTCTCGAACTGGTCGGCATGGAG
Organism: Roseateles saccharophilus; assembly: GCF_004342485.1. GTDB lineage: Bacteria > Pseudomonadota > Gammaproteobacteria > Burkholderiales > Burkholderiaceae_C > Pelomonas > Pelomonas saccharophila. The sequence goes on along the minus strand of NZ_SMBU01000015.1, from coordinate 60,387 downwards.
TTGACGCAGCGCGTGCCTGGGCTCGTGGACGCAGCGGCTGCGGCGCAGCGCGGGGAGATCGGCGAAGCCCAGCTCGCCCAGGCCGATGCCGGCCAGGAAGCCGGCGCCGATGGCATTGGCCTGGATGGGGCTCTCGAGCTGGCGGATGGGCCGGCCGGTGACGTCCGCGATGATCTGGCACCACACCTCGCTCTGCGCGCCGCCGCCCACCGCCACGATGGCGCCGGTGTCGCGGCCCAGCAGGCGCGTGAAGGGCTCCAGCATCCAGCGCGTGTTCAGGGCCACGCCTTCGAGGAAGGCGCGGAAGATGTCCTCGCGCGAATGCTCCAGCGACAGGTTGACCAGGCCGGCGCGCAGCCGCGGGTCGTCGACCGGCGTGCGCTCGCCGAGCAGCCAGGGCATGTAGATCAGGCCGCGCGCGCCGGGCGGCACCTGGGCCGCGATGCGGCTGAGCGCGTCGTAGACGGCGGGGTGCTCCTCGTCGCTGGCGAGCTCGTCGGGGTGGTAGAGGATGCGGTCGCGCAGGAAGGACAGGTTGGCGCCGGCGGTGGACTGCAGCGCCATCGCCAGATAGCGCCCCTGCACCGCGCAGGGCACCGCCGCGATCTTGTGGCGCAGATCCGTCTTCATGAACGGCAGATGGGCGCCCAGCCAAGAGGAGGTGCCGAGGTAGAGATGCGTCTCGTAGTCGCTCACCGCGGCGCCCACGGCGACGGCGGAGTTGTCCATCGCGCCGGCCACGACCCGGGTGGCCGGGTCCAGCCCGAGCGCGTCGGCCACCGCGGGCAGCAGGGTGCCGATGACGTCGGTGGACTTGACCAGCTCCGGCAGTTTCTCGGCGGCTACGCCCAGCTGCCGGATCAGGCCGGCGTCGTAGCGCACATGGGAAGCGTCGCGGTTGTCGGTGACCCAGGCCGTCAGGATGGAGTCCTGCGTCGCGCAGAGGCGCCCGCACAGGCGCAGGTTGAGATAGTCCAGCGCGTTGAGGAATTTGTGGGTGCGTTCGTAGACCGCGGGCGCCTCGTCGCGCACCCAGGCGATGTGGCCGGCCGAGTCGCGCCCGGTGCCGGAGGGCGCGCCGCCCGTCAGGCGCAGCCAGCGCCACAGCTTCAGCGGGCCGTAGCCCTCGATGTTGAAGAGGCGGCCGCGCGCGCGGCGCCGGATCGCCGCGGCGCCGCGCGAATCCAGCCAGCTGATGGCGGGCGCCAGGGGCTCGCCGGCGCGGTCCACGCAGACCGTGACTTCGGCCTGCGTGGACGCGCACACGGCCACCACGCGGCGGCGCCGGGCCGCGTCGCCCGCCAGCAGCTCGCCCGCCGCGCCCAGGAAGGCGGCCCACCACTCATGCGGGTCCTGCTCGGCCAGGGCGCCCTGCACCCGCAGCGCCACCGGGCGGAAGGCCCAGGCGTGCACCGCGCCGTCCAGCGTCACCAGCGCGCATTTGCAGCCCGAGGTGCCGAGGTCGATCGCCAGCACATAGCGGTTGTCAGCCGAAGCCTGCGTTGTCATATCTATAGCTATATTTCTGGGCGAAGGCATGTCAGCGGATGGCGCTGTTATGGCTGGGCAAGTGCCGTGGCCCGACGACGCGTGGGCAGGGCCAGCGCCAGCACGGCGGCCGCGGCGAAGGCCGCGCTGACCAGGGGCACCGACGCGGCCTGCTCGCCGTCGACGACGAAGGAGGCCGCCAGCGGCCCGCAGGCGATGCCGAACAGTTGCGCGGCCGGGATCAGCGAGCCGACGCGGCCGCTGGCATCGACACCGAAGGCCGCCCCCATCTGGAAGGGCGCGATGAACAGCCAGGTGAAGGTGAAGGCCGCGCAGAGTGCCGCGAACGCGAGCGTGGCGCCGCCGGCCGTCTGGCGCACCGCCAGCGCCGTGGCCAGCAGCACCGCCGAACCCGCGATCAGCGTGGCGCGGCCCGGCAGCCGGCGCGCCAGCATCGAGCCGGTGCTGCCGCCCAGCACCTGCATCAGCAGGCCGGCCGAGATCAGCGTCTGCACCGCCGGCGCCGTGAAGCCGGCGCTCTTGCCCAGCGGTTCGACATAGGCCCAGAACGAGCCCAGCGCCGCCAGCTGCAGGAAGGCCACGACCAGCGGCAGCGCCGTGCGCCACGACCAGGCGAAACCGCTGGCCGATGCCGGCGGCAGCGGCGCCAGCGCCTTCGGCAGCACCCAGGCCAGCAGGGCCGGCAGCAGCATCAGCGCGGCGATCAGCGTGAACGCGCCCGACCAGCCCCGGGCCGGCACCACGAGCTGGGCCAGCAGCAGGCCCACCGACGCCTGGGCCAGGGTCTGCACGACGAAGAAGACGCCCGCCATACGATCGGGCTGGCCCGAGCGCACGATGACGGCGGTGGCGGCCCACACCATCAGGCCCTCGGCCGTGCCGGCGCCGGCGCGCACGAGGCAGAAGCCCAGGTCGCCATCGGCCCGCAGCGTCGCCAGGTCCAGCGCTGCGGCCAAGAGTGCCGCGAGGGCCGTCACGCCGCGCAGGCGCGAGAGCGGCTGCAGCAGGTCGCCCAGCAGCACGCCCAGGCCGAGCGCGACGATCTCGGCCATCGCCACCAGGCCGGCGCCCTCGAGGCTGACCCGCCTGGCCTCGATCAGCTCGCCCAGCAGCAGGGGCTGCAGGCCCAGCACCAGCAGCGCGAACGAGCCCACGGCCACCGCCGTGAAGACGGTGCCGGCGCGGATGGGCTGCGGCCTCATGCCGAGGCCGGCAGCACCGGCCAGCTGCCGCTGATGCGTTCGCCGTCGAACAGCAGCAGGTCGCCGAACTGCAGCAGCACGGCCTCGCTCTGCAGCGGCCGGAAGAAGACATGGTCGTCGGGCCTCAGTTCGACGCGCTCCGAGGCCACCATCACCTGCTGGTTGCTGGAGTGGCCGTAAAGGCCGCTCGGCCGCAGGCCCGGCGGCGAGACCGGCTCGGCCAGCCAATGGCCGCCGTGGATGGCGACGGCGCGCGCCTGGTTGCGGTCCCAGGCCGAAGCGGCAGCGGACAGCCACGTCGCGCCCTCGGGCAACCGGAAGCGCGGCCAGCTCTTCAGCACCGGCGTGGCGATGAAGGCGGCGGGCTGCAGGTCGGCCAGCAGTGGCTTGTCGAAGTCCAGCGGCAGCAGCGCGGCCGAGCCCACCGAGACCTCGTTGGCGACGCCCCGGCCGTCGTGCAGGCGGAAGGTGGGCGAGCCGGCGGTGTTCAGCGTCAGGCCCTCGCGCCGCTGCGGGCCGAGCGCGGCCCCGGCGGCGGCCCAGGCCGCCTGCCAGCGGCGCTGCAGGTCATCCCAGGCATGGGCGCGCATGCCCGGCAGATCGGGCAGGGCGGCCACATGGGCGTCGTAGCCCATGAAGCCCGACCAGTGCAGCGCCGGCGCGGCGCGCAGCGCGGCCAGCGCCTGGCCGATCGCGTCGGCGTCCTCGAAGCCGCCGCGGTGCAGGCCCACGTCGATCTCGAGGTTCAGGCGCAGGTCCTGGTGGCGGTGCTCGGCGAGCTGGCGGTACTGGGCCAGGCGCTCGGGCGTGTCGACCAGCCATTCGATGCCGCTGCCCACGTCGGCCGGCAGCGCCGCCAGCACCTGGGCCGCGGCGGCCACCGGCAGGGGCTTGCCGAGCAGCGCCTGGGCCTGGGGCCGCGCGCCCAGCAGCTGCTGCAGCTGGGCCGCGTTGAAGGCCATCACGCGCGGGCTGGCCCAGGCCCGCGCCAGCTCGTCCATCAGCGGCAGGCTGGGCAGGCTCTTCAGCACGCCGCGCAGCGGCATGCCGGTGCGCGCGGTGTGCTGGCCGATGGCGGCGAGGTTGGCGCGCAGCCGCGGCAGGTCGATGACCATGCGGGCCTGGGCGACGCCGGCCTCGCGCAGGGCCTGGCTCAGGCGCTGGAAATAGGCTGGGTGCGGGCCACCCTGCACGGCCGGGCGGGCCAGCCAGGCGGCCAGCGGCGTGGCGACGGCGGCGCCGAGCAGGATGCGACGGCGGCTAGCCATGGGCGGCTCCGAACAACTGCGCGAGATGGACGTTGAGCAGGCGGTCCTGCGGGTCGAGTCGGCGGCGCAGCGCCTGGAAGTCGGCGAAGCGCGGGTACAGCGCGGCCAGCTGCGGCGCGGCCAGGTCGTGCAGCTTGCCCCAGTGGGGGCGGCCGCCATGGTGGCGGAATACCGGGCCGAGCTCGCCGATCAGGTAGTCGTGCGCCTCGCCCTGGGCGGCGTGGCAGGCCACCGAGCAGCTGTCGCGGCCGTGGAAGGGGCTGAGCCAGGCACCGTCGCCCTTGACGTAGCGGAACTCGATCGGGAAGAAGACCTCGTTGCGGCGCTCCAGCGTCTGCACGATCTCGCGCAGGCAGGCCACGCCCTGCTCGCGCGGCAGGTGGTATTCGCTCTCGTTGAAGCGGGTCGGGCGCACGGTGCTGAGCAGCCGCCACGACCAGTCCTGCGCGGCCTCCGGGTGGGCGCGGCGGACCAACTGGGCGGCCGTCCAGCGGCGCAGCTCGGGCCAACGGCCCAGCCAGTCGCGCAGCTTGCGCAGGTCGGCCAGCAGGTCCTCGTCGTCCGTGTGCAGCGGCTCGGCGGCGCCCGGCGCCACCTCGGCATGCGTGATGGCCGCGCCATAGCCGGTGAAGGGCAGCACGAACATCTCGAAGTGGCGGTGGCTGCGCGCCAGCTCGGGGGCCTGCGCGAGCAGCTCCTCGGTGGGCGCGACCCAGACGCGGCGGCGCAGCATGTAGCGCGGCCGCACGGCCAGCGTGAACTCGCTGACGACGCCCAGCGCGCCGAGCGAGACCTGGGCGGCGGCGAGCAGGTCGGCGTCGCGCTCGGCCGTGATCTCCAGCACCTCGCCGGCCGGCGTGACCAGGCGCAGGCCCCGCACATGGGCATGCAGGGCGGGCAGCTCGGCGCCGGTGCCGTGGGTGCCGGTGGCCAGTGCGCCGGCCAGGCTCTGCACGTCGATGTCGGGCTGGTTGTGCAGGGCCAAGCCCTCGGCGTCGAGCAGTCGCGCGAGCTGGCCCAGCCGCGTGCCGGCCCGCACCCGCACCAGGCCGCGCGCCTTGTCGACGGCCACCAGGCCGCTGAGCCGGTCCAGCGCCACCAGGCTGCCCGGCGTGGGCACCAGGGCCGTGAAGGAATGGCCGGCGCCGACGCAGCGCAGCGGCCCCGTGCTCCTGGGCAGCAGCCGGGCCAGCTCGGCCTCGTCGGCCGGCAGCAGCCACTGGCTGGGCTGGCAGCGCGCGCTGCCCGACCAGTTCTGCCAGGCGCGTGCCGGCGCGGGTGCCGATGCGGCTTGGCCGGGCTGGGCGTGGGCGGGCAGCTGGGTGGCCAGGCCGAGGGCCGCGGCGCCCTTGAGCCAGTCTCGACGTTGGGTCATGGCTTGTTGGCCGCAGGGGCGGCGCTCATGAAGAGGATGAGTTGGCGCAGTTCGGCCTCGCTGCAGTCGGCGCACAGGCCCATGGCGGGCATGCCGCCCAGGCCGTCGCGGGCGCTGGCGAGCAGGCCGTCCAGTCCCTTGGCCAGGCGCGGTGCCCAGGCGGCCGTGTCGCCGGTGGCGGGTGCGCCGCTGCCGGGGCGGCCGTGGCAGAGCAGGCAGGAGCGTTCGTAGGCGGCGGCCAGGCGGGTGTCGGCCGGGCGTAGGGCCTCGACCTCGGCGGCCGTGAGGGCGGCCGGCGGCGCGCTCCTGGCGCCGCAGCCGCACAGCAGCGTGAGCGCGAGCGGGGCGAGCAGCGTGAGAACGGTGAGGCGCATCAGTAGCTGACCCGCAGTTCGAGCGCGGCGCTGCGGCCGTTGCTCAGCGTGGCGTAGCCGCTGCCCAGCGGGGCGGCCTCGTACCAGAGCTTGTGCACATAGCGGCGGTTCTGCATATTGGCCACCAGCAGGGCCAGGCCCCAGGCGCGGTCGGCGCTGTCCCAGCCGAGGCGGCCGTCCAGGCGGGTGCGCGGGCCGCCGACCCGGAAGCTGGCCGTCGTCAGGCATTCGCCCTGCACGACGGACTCGGGGTTGCAGCGCTGGGCGCTCTGGTAGGCCGCTTGCAGGCTGGTGCCGACGCGGCCGCCTAAGGCCGCGAAGCCCCAGTCCACGCCCACGCTGGCGCGGGCCTTCGGTGTGCCGACCGGCAGGCCGGCGAGATCCTCGCCGCTGCTGGCGCGGCCATGGCGGTAGGTCTGGTTCAGCAGCTCCAGCACGCCGCTCAGGCGCAGCGCCGGGCTGAGCTGCCAGCGCGTCTCGAGGTCCAGGCCGGTGGCGCGCTGGTCGCTGATCGTGACCTGGTAGGCCGGGATGCTGCCGGGCGTGGCGGCCGGCACGAGCTGCAGGGTCTGCAGGTTGTCGAAGCGGTACTGGAACAGCGCGGCGCCCCAGCTCAGGCCCTGGGCCGGCCACTGGCCCTTGAGGCCGAGTTCGAGATTGGTCACATGCTCGGGCTGGTAGCTGGAGGCCACCTGCAGGGTGTTGAAGCCGCCTGCCTGGTAGCCGCGGGTCAGCGAGGCATAGACCATCAGGTCACGGTCGTAGCGGTGGTCCAGCACCAGGCGCGGGCTGGTGTCGGTCCAGCTCTTGTGCAGCTGCAGCGGTGCGGTCGAGGCGCCGTCGGTAGCGATCAGCGCGTTCTGGTGCAGGGCGGCCTGCAGCTGGGCGGCCTGGCCGGCGTCGAGGGCGCCGGCGGCGACCAGCGTCGGGAAGAGGTCGGCCGCGTCCAGGGCCTGCAGCCGGGCGTCGAGGCCGGCGGCCTCGCGCAGCGGGTTGAACCAGCTGAAGCGCTTGTCGTCGCGCGTGATGCGCAGGCCGGTGGTGAGCCGGGTGGACGGGCTGAGGTGCCAGATCACGTCGCCGTAGACGGCCTGGGCGCGGTTCCGGGCGACGTTGCTCATACGCTCTTCCCAGGGCTGGCCCAGCAGGTCGACGCCGCTCAGGCCGACCGCCGCAGCCAGCTGGTTGACCGTGCTGAACAACGGCTGGCCGAGCAGGTTGCCGCTCAGCGTGTCGAGGCTGGTGGTGGTCGCATCGACCAGGGCCGTCTGGGTGGCGTGCTCGTCGAAGAAGCTGACGCCGGCCAGCCATTCGGCCGCGCCCTGCCTGCCGGTCAGGCGGAACTCCTGCTGCCAGCTGCGGTTGCCCTCGATATTGGTGGTGGACAGGTAGACGGCCGGGTTGTTGCTGCCGTCGTTGTCCTGGCGGTTCAGGCTGCTGAAGTGGCGGTAGGCCGTCGTCGAGCTGAACTCGGCCCAGGGCAGGCTGTGCTCGATGTGCAGCGTCACGCCGTCGAAGTCGCGCCGCTCGCGGTCGCCGGCCACGTCGTTCAGCAGCGGCGCGTGCAGCGGGTCCAGATAGCTGGCCGGGTCGGCCGGGAAGGCCGGGGCCGTGCCGGCGGCGACGGCCTTGACGAGGCCGACGGCCGGGCGGGCGCGCTGGTTCAGCTTCTCGTGCTCGTAGCTCAGCACGGCCTGGGTGTCGGCGTCGGGCTGCAGGCGCAGCGCGAGGCGGGCGCCCCAGGCGTTGTCGCCGCCGGCGCGCTGGCCGGTGGCGGCGTCGCGCAGCTCGCCGTCGGAGCGGCGCGCGACGACGCTGGCGCGCAGCGCCAGGCTCTCGCCCAGCGGCTGGTTGACGATGGCCTCGGCCTGGCGCAGGCCATGCTCGCCCAGGCGCAGCAGCGCGCTGCCGCTGCGGCGGAACTCGGGCTCCTGGGTCACGACGGCGATGGCGCCGCCGGCGCTGTTGCGGCCGAACAGCGTGCCCTGCGGGCCCTTGAGCACCTCGATGCGCTTGACGTCGTTGAAGTTCAGCAGGGCACCGCCGGTCTTGCCGGTGTAGACCCCGTCCACATAGATGCCCACCGGCGAGTCGGTGCCGATGCCGAAGTCCGAGGTGCCGATGCCGCGCAGCGACATGCGCGGCTGCGTCGGCTGGTTGGCATCCACCTCCAGGCCGGGGATGTGGGCATCGAGGTCGGCCAGGTTGGCCGCGCCCAGCTTGCGCACCTGCTCGGCCCCCAGCACCTGGATCGCGATCGGCACCGACTGCAGCTGCTGGCTGCGCCCCTGGCCCGTGACGACCACGGCCTCCAGCTGCTGGGGCGCATCGCCCGGCTGGGTCTGGGCCTGGGCGCACGCGGCCAGCACGGACAGGGCGAGCGCGCTGAGGCGCGGGCTGCGAGGACGGGTCACGGCGGTCTCCTTGCTTGTGAATATAGCGATGACTATAGTTATGCCGGGACCCGCGGTGATCGGGTGAATCCCGAAGCTAGACTCGACCGATGCCCACCCCTTCGTCCAGCAAGCCACGCGCCAGATCTGCCCCCGCCGCGGTGCGGCCCGACGTGGCGCCGAAGAAGGCGCCGACGCAGTCACGCGCGGTCGAGACCTATGAGCGCATCCTGGCCACGGCGGCCGCGCTGCTGGGGGAGGTCGGCATCGAGAGGCTGTCGACCAACCTGATCTGCAAGCGCCTGGGCCTCACGCCGCCGGCGCTCTACCAGTACTTCCCCAACAAGTACGCCATCCTCCACGAGCTGGGGCAGCGCCTGATGCTGAGGCAGAACGAGCTGCTGGAGCCCTGGGCCACGCCGGCCACGATGGCCCTGCCCGAGGCCCGCTTCGCGCGCAGCATGGCCGAGATGTTCCTCGAGACGGTGCGCCTGACCGAGCAGATGCCGGCCGGCGTCTGGGTCACGCGGGCGCTGCGCGCGGTGCCCTCGCTGCAGGATGTGCGCAACCGCTCGCACGATCAGGTGACCGAGCTGCTGCTGGGCGCCTTCCTGGCGGCCCACCCGGCGGTCGACGCGGCGCGCGCCCGCCTGTGCATCCGCCTCGCCATCGACGCGCTCTACGCGGCCCAGGAGCTGCTGTTCGACGACCCGACGCAACTGCCCGAGGCCGTGGCCGACGTGATGTCGGAGATGGTGGCCGGCCAGCTGGCGCGGCTGCGGCGCAGTGCGGCTTAGGTCGGCAGCGCTTCTCTAGCGTCGCCCCGCCGTGAAGAGCTCGGCCACGAGGGCGCGCAACCAGCGGTGGCCGGGTTCTTCGTGATAGCGCGCATGCCAGTGCTGCCTGACGTCGAAGCCCTGGATGCCGAGCGGGCAGCCCAGCACCGCGAGGCCGCTCATCTGGGCCAGGGTCTCGCCGATGTGGCGCGGCAGCGTGGCGATCAGGTCGGTGCCGGAAATGATGGCACCCAGGCCCAGGAAGCCGGGCAGCTCCAGCAGCACGCGGCGCTCGACGCCCTGGGCGGTCAGCGCCGCCTCCAGCAGGTCCTGGCCGGTGCCTGCCGCAATCGTGACGTGGGCCTCCGCGCGGTAGCGCGCCAGTGACAGCGTGCGGCGGATGCGCGGGTGGGCCGCGTTCGCCAGGCAGATCCAGTCCTGGGCGTAGAGGGTCTGCTGGTAGATGCCCGAGGCCAGCCAGGGCGCGTAGCCCAGGGCCAGGTCGGCCTCGCCGCTGGCCAGGGCCCGGGCCACGCCCTCGTCCATGCGGGCCGCCTCCAGGCGCACCTGCGGGGCCTCGGCGCGCACGCGCGCGAGCAGGGCGGGCAGCAGCGTCACATGGCTGGCGTCGGTCATGCAGATGCGGTAGCGCCGCCGGGCCGTGGCCGGGTCGAAGGCCGGCTGCACGGCGGCCAGGCGGCGCAGGCCTTCCAGCACTTCGCGGGCCGGGCCGATCAGTGCGTCGGCGCGCGGCGTCGGCGCCATGCCTGCCGGCGTGCGCACGAACAGCGCGTCACCGAGCTGGCGGCGCAGACGCTGCAGCCAGATGCTGATGGTGGGCTGGGAAAGGCCCATGGCCTCGGCGCTGCGCGTGACGCTGCGGCAGCCGTAGAGCACATCGAAGAGCTGCAGCAGCCTGGGGTCGAGCAGCTCGGGCAGTGTCTCGTTCATTGCGGATTTCAATGTGTGTATCGGCATCATTGCATTGCCAAGGTCCCGACCTCTCCCTATCTTGGCGGGCCCTCGCTTCGCCGCCCCTGCCCATGCTCGCCACCCTGGCCCTGACCGGGCCCGTCTACCTGCTGATCGCCGCCGGCTATGTCGCCGTGCGGGCCGGCGTCTTCACCCAGATCGAGCTGCGCGTGCTGGGGCGTTTCGTCATCCAGCTCGCGCTGCCGGCCCTGCTGTTCAAGTCGCTGTCCCAGAGCCCGCGGCCAGACGGGCCCGAGGGCTTGTACCTGCTGGCCTATGCAGGCGGCTCGCTGGCGTCGCTGGCCCTCGTGAGTACCTGGGCCCGTCGATGGCGCGGCCAGTCGCCAGCGGCGGCGGCGCTGTCGGGCCTGGGCGCGGCGGCCTCCAACAGCGGGCTGATCGGCTACCCCATCGTCGCGCAATGGCTGGGGCCGACGGCCGGCGTGGGCCTGGCCCTGTGCATGCTGGTCGAGAACCTGCTCGTCATCCCGCTGGGCCTGGCGCTGGCCGACCGCGGCGCCGAGAAGCTGCCCTGGCATCGCGTGCTGATGCAGGCCGCGGCGGGCTGGGCCCGCCACCCGATGATCATCGCCATCGTGCTGGGCTTCGGCAGCGCGATGGCGGGCTGGGCGCCGCCGGACTGGCTGGCGCGGGCGGTGAACATCCTCGCCGCCGCGGCCTCGCCCGTGGCCCTGTTCGTCATCGGCGGCTCGCTGCTGGGCGTGCGGCTGCAGGGGCAGCGCCAGGATATCGCCGGCGTCGCGCTGGCCAAGCTGCTGCTGCACCCGGCCTGCGTGCTGCTGGCGCTGTGGCTGCTGCCGCCGCTGCCGGCGCCGCTGCGCTCGGCCGCCGTGCTGTTCGCGGCCATGCCGATGCTGAGCATCTATCCGCTGGTGGCGATGAAGCAGGGCCTGGAAGGGCGCAGCGCGGCCATGCTGCTGTGCGCCACCGTCGCGGCCTTCGTGACGATCAGCGGCTGGATGTGGGCGCTGCAAGGCTGAGCCGGCGGCGTCAGTCCAGTGCGCTGGCGGCCGCACGCAACGCCAGCAGATAGCTGTCCACGCCGAAGCCGCAGATCTGGCCGCGCACGATGTCGGCGAACACCGAATGGTGGCGGAAGGCCTCGCGGGCGTGGATGTTGGACATGTGCAGCTCGACGATGGGGCAGGGCAGCATCGCGAGCGCGTCGCGGATGCCGTAGCTGTAGTGCGTCCAGGCGCCGGCGTTGATCAGCACGGCGTCCGTGCCCTCGCGCAGGGCCTGGTGGATGCGCTCCACCATCGCGCCTTCGGCGTTGCTCTGGAAGCTCTGCACCGCCACGCCCAGTTCGGCAGCCAGGGCCTGCAGCCGGGCGTCGATGTCGGCCAGCGTGGCGCTGCCGTAGTGGGCCGGGTCGCGCCGGCCGAACATGTCGTGGTTGATGCCGTGCAGCATCAGGATCTGCTTCATGCCGCCTCCTCGGCGAGATCGAAGCGGGCCGCAGCGCGCAGCTCCTCGGGCGTGGCGCTGCCGTAGCCGAAGAACTCCAGGTAGGCCGGGATCATCTCGAACAGCATGTCCTTGCCCTGCTGCACGGCGCAGCCGCGCGCCAGCGCGGCGGCCAGCAGCGGCGTGATGTCCTGGCGCATGACGACCTCGCCCACCATGGTCTGCGGGGAGACTCTCGCCATGTCGAAAGGCAGTGGGTCGCCGTCGCGCATGCCCAGCGGCGTCGCGTTGACGATGAGGTCGAATCCCGCGGGGTCGTTGCCGCCCACCGCCACCTGCAGCGCCGGGTGGTGCTGGCGCAGGCGCTCGGCCAGGCTTTGCGCGGCGGCCTCGCGGCTGTCGTGCAGTTGCATGGCGGCAGCCCCGGCGGCGGCCAGCGATGCCGCGATGGCCGAGCCCACGCCGCCGGCGCCGCTGACGAGCACGCGGCGGCCACGCGGGTCGAAGCCCTTGCGCTGCACGCCGCGCACGAAGCCGGCGCCGTCGAACTGGTCGCCCAGCAGGCTGCCGTCGGCGCGGCGCAGCACGGCGTTGCAGGCGCCGGCCACCCGCGCGGCCGGCGTCAGCTCGTCCACCAGCTCCATCACGGCGACCTTGTGCGGCATCGTGATGAGGGCGCCGCGCAGATTGGTCAGGTGGCGCAGGCCGCGGAAGGTCGCCGCGAAGTGCTCGGCCTTGACGCCGAAGGGCACCACGACGGCGTCGATGCCGCGCTGCTCGAACCAGGGGTTGTAGATCATGGGTGACTTGAACGTCCCGGTCGGAAAACCGATGTGGGCGACAAGCTCCGTCGTGCCGGTGATCACAGCGAATCTCCTTGCGTACTGCTGCTTAAGGCTGGGGAATCAGGTGAACATCCGCGAGCCCTGCGAACGCATCACGGACTGGCGGCGCATGCGCTCATAGTCCTGCTGCGGCACCGGCTTGGCGTCGCGGCGGCCCAGGTCGTCGATGCGCACGCGGAAGGTCTCGCGGGCCGTGAAGGCCGCCGCTGCGGCGATGGCGGTGACGCCGAAGGCGATGGCGCCGACGATCCAGGGGATGCCCTCGGCTCCAGGCGGCGCAACGGTGGCGAACAGCGCCGGCAGCATCGCGGTGATCATCGTGCCGATGTTCTGCGCGATGGCCATGGCCGACACGCGGCTGCGGGTCGGGAAGAGCTCGGGGTAGAAGCTCGGGAAGATCGCGTTGTAGCCCTGGTAGACGACGCCCCACATCAGCAGCGAGAGCACGAGGGCCAGCGGCACGCTGTGGATGCTGATCGCGTAGAGGTAGGCGAAGGACAACAGGCCCGACAGCAGCGAGCCGCCGATGATGAGGGGCCGGCGGCCGATCTTGTCCGACCAGTTGCCGACGAAGGGGATGACGATGACGGCCAGCACATTGCCCAGCACCGGGATCCACAGGTAGACGGACTTGTCGAAGCCGATGCCGTAGCCGGGCTGCACCGCATAGGCCGCGCCGAAGATGGTCGTCACGACCGGGATCACGTTCATCAGCGCCATGCAGATGACGCGCAGCATGTCGGGCCAGCTCTCGGCGATGGCCTGCAGCACGGGCGGGCGCTCGCGCTCGCCGCGCGACTCCTGGCGTGCGAAGGCTGGCGTCTCCTGCACCTCGCGGCGGATGTAGTAGCCGGCCACGATGACGAGGAAGCTCAGCAGGAAGGGGACGCGCCAGCCCCAGCTGTTGAAGTCCTCCTTGGGCAGGAAGGCGGCCAGCGGCAGGAACACGGCGGCGGCCAGGATCTGGCCGGCCTGCACGCCCTGCAGCGTGAAGCTGGCGAAGAAGCCGCGCCGGCCGAAGGGCGCGTGCTCCAGGATCATGGAGCTGGCGCCGGAGATCTCGCCGGCGACGGCGAAGCCCTGGATCAGGCGCAGCACGACCAGCAGGGCCGGCGCGAGCAGGCCCACCTGGCCATAGGTGGGAAGCAGGCCCACGGCCATCGTCGACAGACCCATCAGCACCATGCACAGGATCAGCACATTCTTGCGGCCGTGGGTGTCGCCCCAGTGGCCCAGCACGAAGGCGCCGATGGGCCGCGCGACATAGCCCACGCCATAGGTGGCCAGCGACGCCACGATGGCGATCTGCGGGTTGCCCGACGGGAAGAACAGCTGGGGGAAGACCAGCGAGGCGGCGGTGGCGTAGATGAAGAAGTCGTAGTACTCCAGCACCGAGCCTATCCAGCCGCTGGCCGTGGCCTTCTTGACCTGGGGAATCCCGCCAGGCTCGTGGTCCTTGTCTGTCGTCATGGTGTCTGTCTCCTGATGTGTATTCGACGTGTGTCGTTGTGGAAATGGAAGGGTTCAGGCCGCGGCCCGCAGGCGCGGCGCGCCGGGCAGGGGCACGCCGCGGCGCAGCACCTCCTCGGCCAGCCACAGCGCGCTGGCATGGGCGCGCGCGGCTACATAGGGCAGGGGCAGCTGCTGGTAGTCGTCGTTGAAGACCTCGAAGCTGTAGTCGCCGCGATAGCCCAGCGCGTCGAGGCGGCGCACGAGGGTGGCCAGTGCCTGGCTGTGCACGCCCTCGCCGGGGAAGACGCGGAAGTGCCGCGCGGTCTCGATGCGCTCCTCGGGCGTGCGCGTCTGCTGCCACATGAAATCGGCCAGCTGCACAAGAAAGATCTTGGCGGGGTCGATGTCCTCCAGCACGGCCAGCGGCGTGTCGGTGGCGAAGATGTGATACGAGTCGACGCCGAGGCCCAGGTTGGGAAAGTCGGCCTCCTCGACGATGGACCAGGCCGCATCGACCTCGTTGACATGTCGGCCCCAGGACAGCGCCTCGTAGGCCACGCGGATGCCGTGGGGCAGGGCCAGCAGGGCCAGCTTGCGCAGGTCGCGCACCAGCGTCGCGCGCTCGCCGCTGGCATGCGGCGACGTGGAGCTGCAGGCCAGCAGCACGCGGGCGCCCAGCGCGCTGGCCATGGCGATCATCTGCTTGGCGATGTCGACCTTGTAGTCGTGCAGATGGCCGGACAGGCCCTCGAAGTCGCGCAGCACCTGGAAGCCGGTGACGCGCAGGCCGCTGGCGCGCACGGCGGCGACGGCGGCCTCCATGCCCTGCGGATGGCCGACGATGTCGCGCGCGGCCAGCATGATCTGGCTGAAGCCGCCGGCGCGTGCGGCCGCGAGCTTGGCCTCCAGCGGGCCGGCCAGCGTGATGGTGTCGATGCCGAAGTCGGCGATGTGGGCCGAGGCGCGCACCGGCGAGGTGTAGGGCTGCATGGCGGCTCCCGGTGTGGTTCAGCGCGGCTCGCGCACGAGTTCGAAGGCCGGGCCCAGGTCGCTGGGCGTCGTCAGTGCGCCGAGGCGGGCATCCTGTGCGGCCGCTGCGGGCCGGGCGAAGTCCACGCCGCGCCGGCCCAGCTCGGCCACGGTGGCGGGCACGTCTGCGCAGGCGAAGGCCAGGCGCTCCAGGTATTCGTCGCCGGCCGGGTCGGGCCAGGCGTCCGGCGCCGGCTCGATGAGCTGCCAGTACAGCCGCCCGCAGGGGCTGGCCAGGATGCAGCCGCGCGGCAGCACGCCGAAATGGTGGTCGGCCGGCAGCTCGGCGAAGCCGAACAGCTCGCGGTAGAAGGCGATCCAGTCGGCCATGCGGTCGGGGCCGATGTACTGCACCAGGCCGAAGAAGCGCAGGCCGCCCAGGGCCGCGGGCCGCGGGTCCACGGTCGGGATGGGGATGAAGTCGACGTCGTAGATCGAGAAGTCGCCACAGCGGTCGACGAAGTAGATGCGGCTGTCGCCGACGCCATGGATGGCCGGGATGTTCAGCTCCATCACCTCGACCCGCGTGGGCAGGCCCCAGGCACCGAGCTCCAGCACGCGCCGGTAGGCCCGGCCGGCGTCGCGAACCCGCAGCGCCACCGCAGCCAGCGCGGCCGTGTCGGGCAGCGGCGGCTGTTCGGGGTCGCGATGGGCGTTGACGATGATGTTCATGTCGCCCTGGCGGTAGAGCAGCACCTCGCGCGAGCGGTGCCGGGCGACGGGCCGGAAGCCCAGCCGCTCCAGGCTCTGGCCGAAGGTCTGCGGCTTGGCGGTCGCGTATTCGACGAACTCGATGCCCTGCAGGGCCAGCGGGTTGTCGGGGTGGGCCAGCGCCTCGCGCGGGTCGACGTGGGTCGCGGTCATGGGAGGTCTCCGGGGCCCGCGCGACGGCTGCCGCGCGGGTGGTCGCGTCAGAAGCGGTGGACGATGCCGAGCTGCAGGCCGTTGATCGTGCGGCCGTTGATGTCGCCGGGCGTCGTGAAGGTGGTCTTCAGGCCCGCGGAGCCGGCCGGGCGCCAGCCGCCGTTGCTGTCGTTGCGCTGCGTGTCCAGCAGGGCCAGCAGCATGGTGCGCTTGGACAGGTCGTAATAGGCTCCGATGGAGCCGCCGCTGCCGCCCCGGCCGCGGCCCGACTTGTCGTCGATCTTGCCCCACAGCGCGCCGACGCGCAGCTGCTGGCTGAGCTGGTAGTCCACCGACAGCTGCAGGATGCCGTAGAAGTTGTTCAGGTCGGCATTGCTGCCGGCGTTGTAGCCACCGACGTTGCCGAGGATGGTGCCGGCGTTGTTGCTGACGGCGGTGGCGGTGTTGTTGTTGCTTCGCAGATAGGCGAGGTAGACCGTGCCCTTGCCGTACATCCAGTTGGCGTAGAGGTTGTCGTAGACCACGTCCTTGTTGACGCTGGCGCCCGCTTGCGGGCGGCCGCGCAGGCCCAGATAGCCCAGGCGGTAGCTGTCGCTCGCGTAGTCCAGTGCCAGCTGGTAGACCAGGGCGCGGTCGCCGCTCGGCAGCTCGGGCAGCGCGACATGCGCCTCCACCTGCAGGCCGCCCATGCGCGGCGAGATGTAGCCGAAGTCGTTGTCGTAGCGCGAGGGCACGCCGAAGTTGTTGATGACCGAGCCCAGCGTGCGGGCCGTGTAGTCGATGTAGCCGCCGCGCGTCTGGATGGGGCCGTTCTGGCGGCCCAGGCGCACTTCGCCGTAGTCCTTGCTGGCCAGGCCCACCCAGGCCTGGCGGTCCCAGAAGCGGGTGCTGTCGGCCTGGGTGCCGGTGTCGGCACTGAAGCCGCCCTCCATCTGGAACTTGGCGGCCAGGCCGCCGCCGAGGTCCTCGGTCCCGCGCACGCCGAAGCGGCTGCGCAGCCAGGCGCCGTCCTCCAGGCTCTTGACGGTGGCGCCCGAGCTGCTGCGCATGTAGTTGGCGTACTGGTCGATCACGCCGTAGAGCGTGACGCCGCTCGACTGGGCCTGGGCCGCACCGAAGGCGGCGAGGGCGCTGGCGGCAGCCAGGGTGCGAAAGATGCTGGGCATTGCTTGTCTCCTTGTCGTTATCGGGCCCCACCGCGGAGCCCCTGGGTCTCGTGAAACTCCGGCCAAGGCTTCGCCCCGACCCGGGCCACGTGGTGGTGGCGCCGGGTTGTGGATACGGTCCTGGCGGCGGGGTGGCCCGGTGCGGCGTCATGCCGCGATCGCGGGTTCTGGCGGGCGGCCTGAAGCTGCCTGCTTGGATGCAACGATAGGTTGACCACCCCCGACCAACAAGGCGCAAACGAGCGATGTGCGCGATAATCGCGCACTATGCGCGCAGCGGATTCGAAGCTCGGGTTTGCACTGGGGTGCGCGGCAACAGCGAGGGGCGGCGATGGAGATCCAGCGCAAGGACGTGATCGACGGCCTGGGCAAGGGCCTGCAGGTCATTGAGGCTTTCGACCAGGACCATCCGCGGCTGACCGCCTCGGAGACGGCCGAGCAGGTCGGCATCACGCGCACGGCGGCGCGGCGCTATCTGCTCAGCCTCGTGCATTTCGGCTATGCGCAGACCGACGGCAAGCGCTTCTGGCTGCTGCCGCGCGTGCTGCGCCTGGGGCAGAGCTATCTGCAGGCGGCGCGGCTGCCGCGCGTGATCCAGCCCTTCCTGCAGCGCCTGGCGACCGAGTGCCAGGAGAACTTCAGCTTCGGCGTGCTCGACGGGCACGAGGTGGTCTATGTCGTGCGCAGCAACAACCCGAGGTTGATCACGATCGGCTTCCCGGTCGGCGCAAGGGTGCCGGCCCATGTCCTGACGCTGGGCATCGCCATCCTGTCAACCAAGACCGACGCCTGGCTTGACGCCTGGACCGCCGAGCACGAGTTCGGCGCGTTCACGCCCTACACCGTGACCGACCCCGGCGAATTCCTGCGCATCGTGCGCCGCGCGCGCGAGCTGGGCTACTGGGTCACCGAGCAGCAGTACACGCCGGGCCTGCGCGGCATCGCCGTGCCGGTGAAGGACCGCAAGGGCGCCTGCGTCGGCGCGATCGGCACGACGGTGCCGATGCAGCCGCTGAGCCGCGATGAGTCCATCGAACGCCTGCTGCCCAAGCTCAACGACGTCGTGGAGATCCTGCGTGACGTGATCTGAGCCGCCGGCTCAGACGGGCTCCAGCAACATCAGGCCCGAGGCCGTGTTCGAGATCGGGATGTGGTAGTTGCGGTGCAGGCAGCGCACGGGGCCGCCCAGCGCTGCCCGCGTGGCCAGCCACATCAGCAGCTCGACGCCTTGCGTGCCGGCCTTCTCCACGAGTTCGGGGATGCTGAACTGCGCGGCCCAGGCCGGGTCGTCGACGAGGCTGTCCATGAAGCGCAGGTCGAACTCGGGGTTGATGTGGCCGGCGCGCTCGCCGTCGAGCTGGTGGGACAGGCCGCCGGTGCCGAGCACGGCCACGCGCTGGTCGGACTTCCAGCCGCGGATCGCATCGCCCACGGCCGCGCCCAGCGCCAGGCAGCGGCGCGCCGACGGCAGCGGGAACTGCACGGTGTTGATGCAGACCGGCACGATGCGCACCGGCCAGACCTGGCCGGGCCAGAGCACGGCCATGGGCAGGGACACGGCGTGGTCGACGCGCATCTCCTGGCAGCTCGTGACGTCGAAGTCGCGGGCGACGAGCTGGTCGATCAGATGCCAGGACAGGTCCAGGTCGCCGTCGAAGCCGGGCAGCGGCGGCAGGTCCCAGCCCTCGTCGCCGGTCTCGTAGCGCGGCGCGGCACCGACCGCGAAGGTGGGCATCTTGTCGAGGAAGAAGTTCAGGCCGTGGTCGTTGTAGAACACGACGAGCACGTCGGGCCTGTTCGCCTCGAGCCAGGCGTGCACCGGCAGGTAGGCGTCGAAGAAGGGCTTCCAGTAGGGCTGGTCCTGGCTGTTGCGCGCGAGCGCGCGGCCGATGGCCGGGACGTGGGAAGTGGTGATGCCGCCGATGAGCTTGGCCATGGTGGAGGTCCGGTGAAGAGAGGAAGGGCTCAGCGCGCGTAGGCGTCGAGCCTGGCCTGGAACTCGGCCTTGGTCAGGCCGGTCTGCTGGGCGCCTATGTCCTGCATGTCCAGGCCGAAGATGCCGGCGAACTTGGCGAGGTAGTAGGCGTTGCCGCCAGCCGCGATCAGCTGCAGCACGTTTCGCGAGCGGATGGCCTCGCGCTGCTGGGCCGTCAGGCCGTAGCGGGCGCAGTAGGCGTCCTCGTCCTGCACGAAGGCGGCGCGGTTGGCGGCCTCGTTGAAGGAGAAGCACATCTTGTTGAGGGCATAGCCCTTGCGGGCCTGTCGGCCGTCGAAGAGCGTGGTGCCGGGAATGGCGGGGCTGCACATGGGGGTCTCCGGTCGTTCGGGTGCGATGGCTCTGACCTGGATCAGAGGGCCCCAGTGTGCGGACGCGGACACTCCCGATCAACGCCGCCCCACTCATCAGACTCATGAGCGATTTCGATCATTTGGACCTCGACGGGCATCTGCTGCGGCTGCTGCTCGCCGTGCACGAGGAGGGCTCGATCACCGGCGCCGCGCAGCGCCTCGGGGTTTCGCAATCGGCGGTCAGCCACTTGCTCGAGAAGCTGCGCCGCGTCGTGGGCGATCCGCTGTTCGTCAAGTCCGGCCGCGGCATCGTGGCGACGGCGCGGGCCGATGCGCTCGTGGTGCGTGCGCGGCTGCTGCTGGAGGAACTGCGCACCTTCGGCAGCCCGGCGGGCTTCGAGCCTGCAGGCCTGCAGATGGAACTGAGCATCGCCGCCAACGACCTGCAGCGCGACCTGCTGCTGCCGCCGCTGCTGCGCCGGCTGCGCGCGCAGGCGCCAGGGGTGTCGCTGCGCGTCATCGCCTCGGGCGTGCCCGAGCCGGCCCTGCTGCGCGACGGTCATTGCCAGCTGCTGCTGACGCCCCGCCCACCCGATGCCAGCGACCTCGTGCACAAGCGCATCTTCGAAGACCGCTATGCCGTCTTCCACGACCCGGTGTACGGCCAGCCGCCGGCCGATCTGGCCGCCTATCTCGCGGCCGAGCACGTGACCGTGCTCTACGAGCAACCGCGCCGGCCGCTGGACCTGGACCAATGGCTGGCGGCGCAAGGCCACCGCCGCCGCTTCGCCGCCCAGGTGCCCAGCTTCGCGGCGGTGGCCGCCTTCGTCAGCGGCGGGCCCTGGCTGGCGACGCTGCCGAGCTGGCTGGGGGCGCACACGCTGCGCGGCCTGGCCAGCGCGCCGCCGCCGCTGGCCTGCCCGACGCTGCCGATGTATGCCGTCTGGCATCTGCGCCACCAGACCGACCCGCTGCACCAGTGGCTGCGCCGCGAGCTGGAGGCGGTCGTGCCGCCGGCGCTGCGCGCAGGCTGATCAGTTGGCGAACTCTTCGGTGTCGATCTCGGCCTGGGTGGCTGAGTTGTAGCGAGGGCCGCTGACGGTGTGGCGGTTGATCAGCGCGTCCAGCCGCGACAAGGTGCCGGCATCGAGCGTGAGTTGCGGCGCGGCCAGCCATTCGTGCAGATGGGCGAGCCGCGTCGTGCCGGGGATGGGGATGATGTCCTCGCCCTGGTGCAGCAGCCAGGCCAGGGCCAGCGCGGCCGGCGCGCAGTGCATCGCGCGGGCCTCGGCCTCGAAACCATCCAGCAGCTTCAGGTTGGCCGCGTAGTTGTCGGGCGCGAAGCGCGGCATTGCACGGCGGATGTCCTTGGGCTCGAGCGTGGCTACGTCGCGCAGCCGGCCGCCCAGGAAGCCGCGCGCCAGCGGGCTGAAGGCGACGAAGGCCACGCCCAGCTCGCGGCAGGCCTGCAGCACGGCGATCTCGGGGTTGCGCGTCCACAGCGAATACTCGGTCTGCAGCGCGGCGATGGGGTGTACCGCATGCGCGCGCCGCAGGGTCGCGGCCGACACCTCGGACAGGCCCAGCGCCCGCACCTTGCCAGCCCGCACCAGCTCGGCCATCGCGCCGACGCTGTCCTCCACCGGCACCCGGGCGTCCAGCCGGTGCAGGTAGAGCAGGTCGATGACGTCGGTGCGCAGCCGCTTCAGGCTGGCCTCGCAGCTGGCGCGCAGGGTTTCGGGCCGGCCGTCGATGACGCGCTGGCCGTCGACGCCGTGCATGCCGCATTTGCTGGCCAGCACGATGCGCTCGCGGTGCATGGCCAGCAGCTCGCCGACGAGTTCCTCGTTGGCGCCGAAACCATAGAGCGCCGCGGTGTCGAAGAGCGTGATGCCAGCGTCCAAGGCCCCGTTCAGCACCGCCGCCGCATCCTTGCGGGCCGGCGGCGTGCCGTAGGCATGGCTGAGGTTCATACAGCCCAGGCCCAGGGCCGAGACCTCGAAGGGGCCGATGCGACGCGTCTGCATGCTCAGCCGTTCTTGAGTTGCTGCTCCAACTGGTGCAGCACCTGGTAGCAGGGCAGCACCTGGGCCACGCTGGCATTGGGCTCGCGGCCCTCGCGGATGGCGGCGAAGAATTCGCGGTCCTGCAGCTCGATGCCGTTCATCGACACGTCCACCTGGTTGACGTCGATCTTCTCCTCCTTGCCGTTGAAGAGGTCGTCGTAGCGGGCGATATAGGTGCCGCTGTCGCCGATGTAGCGGAAGAAGGTGCCCAGCGGGCCGTCGTTGTTGAAGGACAGGCTCAGCGTGCAGATGGCGCCGTTGGCGGCCTTGAGCTGGATGCTCATGTCCATCGCGATGCCGAGCTGAGGATGGATGGGGCCCTGCAGCGCATGGGCCTGCACGATGGGACTTTGGGCCTGCCAGGCGAACAGGTCCACCGTATGGGCCGCGTGGTGCCACAGCAGGTGGTCGGTCCAGCTGCGCGGCTGGCCCAGCGCGTTCATGTTGCTGCGGCGGAAGAAATAGGTCTGCACGTCCATCTGCTGGACATTGAGTTCGCCGGCTGCGATTTTCCTGTGCACCCACTGGTGGCTGGGGTTGAAGCGCCGCGTGTGGCCGCACATGGCCACCTTGCCGCTGCGGGCCGCCAGCTCGACGACCTCTTCACCGTCCTGCAGCACATCGCACAGCGGGATCTCCACCTGCACATGCTTGCCGGCCTTCAGACAGGCCAGCGTCTGGCTGGCGTGCATCTGCGTCGGCGTGCAGAGGATGACGGCGTCCACCTCAGGCCTTGCCAGGCTGTCGGCCAGCTCGGTGGTGACATGCCCGATGCCGTACTTGCTGGCGACCTCCTGGGTCTTGTCCAGGTCGCGGCTGATCAGCGAGACGACTTCGACGTCGGCGATGTTCCGGATGCCGTCCAGATGCTTGATGCCAAAGGCACCGGCGCCGGCCAGGGCGACCTTGATCTTGCTGCTCATTGCGTGTTCCTAAAGTGTTGGGGCAGAGCTACTCGCTTCGCTCGGACGGTCAGTCCCGCAAGTTCTCGAGAATGAGGTGGCCCACGGCCGTGTTGGACGCCGGCACATGGTAGAAGCGGTGCTTGACCACCGGTTTGGGGCCGCCGGCCACATCGGCCATCGCGCCACGCGCGATCAGCCACATGACCAGCTCGATGCCCTCGCTGCCGGCTTCGCGAACGTAGTCGATGTGCGGAACCTGGCTGCAGGCGACGGGGTCGGCGATGAGCTGGTCCAGCCAGGCGTTGTCCCACTCGCGGTTGATGAGGCCGGCGCGCGGGCCCTGCAGCTGGTGGCTCATGCCGCCGGTGCCCCAGATCTGCACGTTAAGGTCCTCGTCGAAGCTCTCGACCGCGCGGCGGATGGCCTGGCCGAGCTGGAAGCAGCGCCGGCCCGAAGGCGCGGGGTATTGCACGACGTTGACCGCGAAGGGGATGACCTTGAAGGGCCAGGCACCCTGCTTGGGGTCTTGCTGGCCGCACATCAGCGACAGCGGCACGGTCAGGCCGTGGTCCACGTCCATCTTGTTGACGAGGGTGAGGTCGAAGTCGTCCTGGATGACGCTCTGCGCGATGTGGGCGGCCAGCTCGGGGTGGCCCAGCACCTCGGGCACCGGTCGGGCGCCATAGCCTTCGTCGGCGGGTGCGTAGCGGGCCGCCGTGCCCAGCGCGAAGGTCGGGATCAGGTCCAGGCTGAAAGCGGTGGCGTGGTCGTTGTAGACGAGGAAGACGACGTCGGGCTTCTGCTCGGCCAGCCAGTGCTTGGAATAGTCGTAGCCGCGGAACAGCGGCTGCCAGTAGTCGTCGCCGGCCTTGCCCTGGTCCAGCGCTGCGCCGATGGCCGGCACATGCGAGGTGTAGACGGATGCGGTGATGCGTGCCACGGTCAGGAGCCCTTCTTCTTGCCCTGAGGCTGATGCTGAGGCTGGGCGTCGCCGTCCTCGCCGATGCGGCGGTTGCCCTCGATGGAGCGGCCGCCGCCGACCATCATGTCTCGGTATTCGGCCTCGGTCATGCCCGTCATGCTGCCGGCCATCTGCTGGAAGCTCCTGCCGTCGGTCGCGCCGATCTTGGCCAGGAAATAGATGTTGCCGCCCAGGCGGATGCATTCGTTCAGGTCGCGCGCCCGCACGGCCGCCTTCTGAGCCTCGGTCATGGGCCACTCGTCCAGGTAGGTGCCCTCGTCGGCCTTGAATCGGGCGCGGTTGTCGGCCTTCATCAGCGACATGCAGAACTGGTTCAGCCAGTAGCCCTTGCGGGACTGCTCGGCGTCGAAGATGGTGGTGCCGGGGATGTCCTTGTACGGTTTATCGAGTGGCATGAGTCAAACCTCTTCAGGCCAGTACAGGCGCATCGGGTTGTCCACCAGCAGTTTGCGTTGCAGCTCGGCGGTGGACGCGATGTGCGGGATGAAGTCCACCAGCAGGCCGTCGTCGGGCATGTGGTCCTTCAGGTTGGGGTGGGGCCAGTCGGTGCCCCAGAGCACGCGGTCGGGGAAGGCCTCGACGACGCGGCGCGCGAAGGGCACGACATCGCGGTAGGCCGCCTGCTCGCCGTCGAGCGCGCGCGGGCCTGTGAGCGACAGCCGCTCGGGGCAGCTGACCTTGCTCCAGACATTGGGGTGCTCGCGCATGAACTTCAGGAAGAGCTCGAACTCGGGGCCGTCGACGGGCTTGCTGACGTCGGGCCGGCCCATGTGGTCGACGACGACGGTCGTGGGCAGGGCGGTGAAGAAGTCCCACAGCTCGGGCAGGTCCACCGCCTCGAAGTAGATGACGACATGCCAGCCCAGTTTCGCGATGCGGCCGGCGATCTCCATCAGCTCGTCCTTGGGCGTGAAATCCACCAGGCGCTTGACGAAGTTGAAGCGCACGCCGCGCACGCCGGCCGCGTGCAGCTGCTGCAGCTCGTCGTCGCCGATGCTGCGCTTCACGGTGGCCACGCCACGCGCCCGGCCGGAAGAGGCCAGGCAGGCATCGACCATCGCGCGGTTGTCGGCGCCGTGGCAGGTGGCCTGCACGATGACGTTGCGGGCGAAGCCGAGCTGGTCGCGCAGCGCGAACAGCTGGGACTTGCTCGCGTCGCAGGGCGTGTACTTGCGCTCGGGTGCGAAGGGGAACTCGGCGCCGGGGCCGAACACATGGCAGTGGGCGTCGACGCTGCCGGCCGGCAGCTTGAAGCGGGGTTGGCTGGGGCCGGCGTACCAGTCCAGCCAGCCGGGGGTCTTGGTGAATTCCACGTCAGCCTCAGTCGATGTAGCGCAGGCCCGCTGCTGCCAGCGGTTCGCGCATCTTGTACATGTCCAGGCCGAGCACGCCGCTGGCGAGCCTGGCGCGCTTCTCGCCCTCGAAGCTCTCGCGCTTGCGGGCGGCGGCCAGGGTCTCGGCGGCGCGCGCGGCGGGCACGCAGACCACGCCGTCGTCGTCGGCGACGATGACGTCGCCCGGCGTGACCCACATGCCGGCGCAGACTACCGGCACGTTGACCGAGCCCAGCGTCGCCTTGATGGTGCCCTTGCTGCTGATGGCCTTGCTCCAGACCGGGAAGCCCATCTCCTGCAGCGTCTTCACGTCGCGCACGCCGGCGTCGATGACGAGGGCGCGTGCACCGCGGGCCTGGAAGGAGGTGGCGAGCAGGTCGCCGAAATAGCCGTCGCTGCATTCGCTGGTGACGGCGGCCACGACGATGTCGCCCGGCTGGATCTGCTCCGCGGCGACATGCATCATCCAGTTGTCGCCCGGCTGCAGCAGCACGGTGACGGCCGTGCCGCTGACCTGCTGGCCCGCGTAGATGGGGCGCATATAGGGCTTGAGCAGGCCGACGCGGCCCATGGCCTCGTGCACGGTGGCCGAGCCGAGGGCGGCGAGGCCGTCGGCCGCCTCGCGGTCGGCACGACGGATGTTGCGATAGACCACACCGAGTTCGTACATCTCAGAGCCCCTTGGCTTTCAGTTGCGCGTCCAGGCGCGGGTAGACACGGCGCGCGTTGCCTTCATAGATCGCGTGCTTCTCGTCGGCCGTCAGCTGCGTGCTGGCCTCGATGTAGCGCTTGGTGTCGTCGTAGTTGAAGCCGGTCTCGGGGTCGATGCCGCGCACCGCGCCGATCATCTCGCTGGCGAACAGGATGTTCTTCACCGGGATCACTTTGGTCAGCACGTCGATGCCGGGCTGGTGGTAGACGCAGGTGTCGAAGAAGACGTTGTTCAGCAGGTGCTCGCTCAGCAGCGGCTTCTTCAGCTCCTGCGCCAGGCCGCGGTAGCGGCCCCAGTGGTAGGGCGCGGCGCCGCCGCCATGCGGGATGACGAACTTCAGCTCGGGGAAGTCCTTGAACAGATCGCCCTGCAGCAACTGCATGAAGGCCGTCGTGTCGGCGTTGATGTAGTGGGCGCCGGTGGTGTGGAAGCAGGCATTGCAGCTCGTCGACACGTGCACCATGGCCGGGATGTCGTACTCCACCATCTTTTCGTAGATGGGGTACCAGTGGCGGTCGGTCAGCGGCGGGCTGGTCCAGTGGCCGCCCGACGGATCGGGGTTCAGGTT
The DNA here is from genome assembly GCF_004342485.1 of Roseateles saccharophilus. Classification (GTDB taxonomy): domain Bacteria; phylum Pseudomonadota; class Gammaproteobacteria; order Burkholderiales; family Burkholderiaceae_C; genus Pelomonas; species Pelomonas saccharophila. Next base: position 34,878 of record NZ_SMBU01000015.1, on the reverse strand, counting down.
GATGGCCACGTTGCCGTACTGCTCCACGCACTTCACGAGTTCGGGGATGCAGGTCTCGGGCGCGACGCCGGGGCTCTGCGGCAGCATGGCCGCGGGGATGAAGTGGTCGGGGAAGAGCTGGCTGACGCGGTAGCAGAGCTCGTTGCAGATCGCGGCCCAGGTGGCGCTGACCTCGAAGTCGCCGATGTGGTGGGCCATGAAGCTGGCGCGCGGGCTGAAGAGGGTCAGGTCCGAGCCGCGCTGCTTCATCAGCCTGAGCTGGTTGCTTTCGATGGTCTCGCGCAGCTCGTCGTCGCTGATCTTCAGGTCGGCGACGCGCGGCTTGGCCGACGGATCCTTGATGCCGGCGATCTGCTGGTTGCGCCAGGCTTCCAGCGCCTTCGGGGCGGTGGTGTAGTGGCCGTGGATGTCGATGATCATGGGAGCAGCTCCGGGAGGATTTCAGTGGGCCGGCACGCCGCGGGCCTCGCTGCGGTCGGTGAACCTGTCGGCATCGCGCTTGATCCACAGTGCGGCGGCCGCGATCAGGCCGGGGATGGCGACGACCGCGAACACGGTGGCGATGCCGGCATGCATCGCGCTCAGCTGGGCGACGAGGAAAGAGCCGGCAATGCCGCCGAAGCGGCCGATGCCCAGCATCCAGGCCACGCCGGTAGCGCGGCCGTTGGTGGGGTAGAAGGACGCGGCCAGGGCCGGCAGCGAGGACTGGGCCGTGTTCATCAACGCGCCGGCCACGAAGACACCGACGACGAGACCGCCCACCTGGCCGACCAACTGGCCGATGGACCAGACGGCCACGGCGGTCAGCGCGAAGCCGATGGCCAGCAGCCGGTTGGGTTCGATGCGGTCCATCAGCCAGCCGAAGGCCACGGCGCCGACGCCGCCGAGAGGGAAGAGGGCGGCGATCAGCGTCGCCGTCTTGGGCTCGATGCCGGCCTCCTTGAACAGCAGGGGCATCCAGTTGATCAGCGCATAGAAGATGACCAGGCCCATGAAATAGGCCAGCCACAGCATCAGCGTGCCGAGGCGGTAGGGCCGCGCCAGCACCTGAGCCAGGCCGCCGCGCTCGTTGGTGACGACGCGGGTCTCGCTGAGCGTGAAGCGGTCGACGTCGTTCACGCGCGGGCCGGCGATGCGCGCCAGCGCGGCGCGGATGCGCTCGACGGGCTGGTGCCGCGTGACCATGAAGCGCACCGACTCCGGCAGCAGGGCCAGCAGGGCCACGGTCAGCAGCAGGGGCACCGCGCCGCCGAGCTGCAGCACGCTCTGCCAGCCCCACTGCGGAATCATCCAGGCGGCCAGGAAGCCGCCGAAGGCCGCGCCGAGCGGGAAGCCGCAGAACATCAGATTGGTCAGCGTCGAGCGGCGCGCGCTGGGGCAGTACTCGCTCATCAGCGTCACCGCATTGGGCATGGCCGCGCCCAGGCCCAGTCCGGTGATGAAGCGCAGCGTGCTGAGCTGGGACAGGTCGGTGGCGAAGGACGAGGCCAGCGATGCCAGGCCGAAGACCAGCACGGCTGCGGTCAGCACACGCTTGCGGCCCAGGCGGTCGGCCACCGGGCCGGCGCACAGCGCGCCCGCCGCCAGGCCGAACAGGGCCGCGCTCAGCACCGGGCCGAGCATGGGCTTGGTGACGCCCCAGTCCTTGATCAGCGAGGGCGCGATGTAGCCGATGGCGGCGGTGTCGAAGCCGTCCAGCAGCACGACGAAGAAGCACAGTGCGAAGACCACCCACTGCCAGGCGGACAGCGGATGGTCGTCGATGAGGCGTTGCACATCCATGGCGCGCGTGCCGGGTGAGGCGGTCTGTCGGGCTTGCATGTCTCTTGTCTCCTGTCGTTGTCTGTCGTGGTCAGCGCGAGGCTTGAACGGCGTGCATGCCGTGCCGGCGCTTGAGGGCGTCCGCCGCGGGGCCGGCCATGAAGTCCAGCAGCGCCTGGGCGGCGTCTGGCTGGGCGGCATTGGCCGTGACCGCGCCGCTGAAGCGGCTGACGATGTCCACCTCGGGCGGCATGCCGCTCAGCAGCGTGATGCCGTCCAGCCCCTGCAGCTCGCTGAGCTGCTGGAAGCCCAGCTCGACCTCGCCGCTGGCCACCAGGCTGCCCACCGGCACGCCGGGGCGGGCCTGCACGAGGCGCTCCTTCAGCGTGTCGGCCAGGCCCCAGCGCTCGAAGAGCTGCATCAGCGCCGTGCCGCTGGGGCCGGTCGAGTAGCCGATGGCGCGCGCCTGCAGCACGGCGGCGCGCAGCGCCGCCTCGGTGGCCACGTCGGGCCGAGCGGCGCCGGCGCGCACGGCGATGGCGACGCTGGAGTCGGCGATGGGGCGGATGCTGCCGGGCTTCAGGCGGCCCGCGGCGTCCAGTCTGGCGATGGCGTCGGCGGCCAGCACGACGAGGTCGAAGGCCTCGCCCTCCTGCACGCGCCGCGCCGCGTCCACGCCGCCGACGGACTCGATGCGCGTGGCCGGCGCACCGCCGCCCGCATGGGCCTCGGCCAGCGCCGTCAGCAGATGGCGGGTGGCCATGGACGAGATCAGGGTGAGGGCGGTGCTCATGGGGCGCGATTCTTCTCAGTGCAGCCCTGTCGCGCTAGGTCTGGCTGGCGCTATCTGCTATAGCGATTCGGCATGGCCTCTGACAAGATGACGGCATGACGCTGAACCAGATCGAGTACTTCATCCAGGTGGCCGAGCACGGCAGCTTCAGCAAGGCGGCGCTGGTGCTGGGCGTGGCCCAGCCGGCGCTGAGCCGGCAGGTGCGGGCGCTGGAGACGGAGCTGCACGAGACCCTGTTCCTGCGCAACGGCCGCGGCGTGGAGCTGACCGAGGCCGGGCGCCGGTTGCTGGAGCATGGCCAGGGCATCCTGCACCTGGTGGCCCAGGCGCGCGACGACCTCTCCGCCCACCGCAACGAGCCGGTCGGCCAGATCGTCGTCGCCATGCCGCCGACGCAGGCGCGGCTGCTGACCCTGCCGCTGATCGAGGCCTTCCGGGCCAGCTGCCCGCGCGCCCGCCTCGTCGTCATGGAGGGCTTCTCCACCCATCTCACCGAGTGGCTGGTGTCGGGGCGGGCCGACCTGGCCCTGGTCTACAACCCCGAGCCGCTGGCGGCGCTGGAGATCCTGCCGCTGCGCGAAGAGCGCCTGGTGCTGCTGAGCCCGGCCGGTGCCGCGCCACCGGGGCCGCTGACGCTGGCCGGGCTGTCGCGCTATCCCCTGGTTATGCCGCAGCGCGGCCAGGTGTTCCGCAAGCGCATGGAGGACGCCGCCGCGATGGCCGGTGTGCAGCTGCGCGTCGACTGGGAGGTGTCGAGCGTGCCGGCCATCCTGGACCTGGTGGCCGCCGGCCTCGGCCACGCGGCGTTGGGGGAGGACGCGCTGCGCGCCTTCGAGCATCCGGAGCGCCTGGCCGTCACGCCCTTCGCGGATGCCCGGGTGCACACGACGCTCTGCCTGGTGACGCCGGCGCTGAAGCGCTCCACGCCGCTGACGCAGCGCACCGCGGCGCTGCTGATGAAGCTGGTGCGCGAGCCGCGGCCGCGCTGAGCGCCTACCAGGGCAGGCCGACGTAGTTCTCGGCCATCGTGGCCTTGGCGCTGTCGGAGCTGACGAGGTAGTCCAGTTCGGAGCGGTGCAGCTTGGCGTCGATCGCCGGCTCGTTACTGAGGTTGTGCATCAGCGTGGTGAACCACCACGAGAAGCGCTCGGCCTTCCAGATGCGCGACAGGCAGCGCGCCGAGTAGTGCTCGATGCCGGCCTCGCTGCGCTCGCGGTAGTGCTCGCTCAGGGCCTGCCACAGGTAGTAGACATCGGAGGCCGCGAGGTTCAGCCCCTTGGCGCCGGTGGGCGGCACGATATGGGCCGCGTCGCCGGCCAGGAAGAGGCGGCCGAAGCGCATGGGCTCGGCGACGAAGCTGCGCAGCGGCGCGATGCTTTTCTCCAGCGAGGGGCCGGTGACGAGGGCGGCTGCGGCCCTGGCGTCGACGCGCAGGCGCAGCTCGTCCCAGAAGCGCTCGTCGCTCCAGTCGCCGACCTGCTCGGTCAGTGGCACCTGCAGGTAGTAGCGGCTGCGCGTGTGCGAACGCATGCTGCACAGCGTGAAGCCCCGCTCGTGGCGGCCGTAGATCAGCTCGTGCGACACCGGCGGCGTGTCGCTGAGCAGGCCCAGCCAGCCGAAGGGGTAGACCTTCTCGTAGCTCTGGATGGCATCGGCCGGCACGCTGGCGCGGCTGACGCCGTGATAGCCGTCGCAGCCGGCAATGAAGTCGCAGTGGATCTCGAGGCGCTCGCCATCCACCGTGCAGCGCGCGCCGGGCCGGTCGCCGTCGAAGCCGAACAGCTCCACGTCGGCGGCCGAGTACAGCGTCTGCTGGCCGGACGCGGCGCGTGCATCCATCAGGTCGTGCGTGACCTCGGTCTGGCCATAGACGGTGACCGTCTTGCCGCCGGTCAGCTGCTTCAGGTCGATGCGGTGGCGCTGGCCGTCGAACATCAGCTCGAAGCCGTCGTGCACCAGGCCTTCGGCGTGCATGCGCACGCCCACGCCGGCCTCGTCCAGCAGGTCCACGCAGGTCTGCTCCAGCACGCCGGCGCGGATGCGGCCCAGCACATAGTCGCCGGTCTGGCGCTCGAGGATCAGGTTGGCCACGCCGGCCTTGTGCAGCAGCTGGCCCAGCAGCAGCCCCGAGGGGCCCGCGCCGACGATCAGCACCTGGGTGCGCAATGTCTTCATGTCTCGCTCCATGTCGTTCGATGGCGTCGAGCTTAGGTCTGCAAGGGCCGGAGGCCAATGGCTGTGCAGAACAATGAATTGCACAATTCGAACCTATGAAGAAAAGCCGGCCGCCTTCCTCGCCACCCCTGTTCGAGCTTTATGGCGAATTGGGAAAGGATGCGGCGCTGGACGGCCTGCATCTGGAGTCCATCGCCGACCGCAGCCGATTGCACAATTGGGAAATCAAGCCGCACCGGCATGCATCGCTGGTGCAACTGCTGCTCATCGAGTCCGGCACGGCGCGGGTGCAGATCGACGGCCAGCCGCTGGTGCTGCAGGGGCCGGCCGTCGTCTGGGTGCCCATGCTGGTGGTGCATGGCTTCGAGTTCGCGCCGGACACGGTGGGCCATGTCGTCACGCTGGACCAGGCGCGGCTGCGCCACCTGCCGGGGGCGTCGCCCGCGTTATGGGGGGCCTTGTCGGCCCCCCGCGCAGCGGCGCTGGAGAGGGGCTCGCCGCAGGGCCAGGCCCTGCCCGCCATCGCTCAGGCCCTGCAGCATGACTATGCGGGCACGGCGGCCTGGCGCGCCCAGGTGCTGGACGGTGCCGTGCTGATGGCCGCGGCCCTGGTGGCCCGGCTGCCGCCGCTGCTGGCCCAGGCCGAGGCGCCGCCCGAGCTGGAGCCCGCCGGGCGGGTCATCCAGCATCTGGCGCGCTACCGCGAGCAGGTCGAGCGCCACTTCCGCAGCCACCCCAACCTGGACCAGCTGGCGGCGCCGCTGGGCATCACGACGACGCAGCTGAACCGCCTGTGCCGACAGCATCTGCGCTGCTCGGCGCTGGACGTGCTGCACCAGCGCCTGCTGCTGGAGGCCAAGCGCGAGCTGGGCTATACGACGCTGCAGGTGCGCCAGATCTCCGACGGCCTCGGCTTCGCGGACCCGGCTTATTTCACGCGCTTCTTCCAGCGCCTGACGGGGCAGTCGCCGAGCCGCTGGCGGGAGCAGCGGTAGATCGAAGCCAATCCGTGGGCAGCGCGGTGAGCGGCATGCCGGCAGCGCGCTCTCGCACTCGACTCGTGTTGCCGAGCTATACCCGTTCCAGCAGCAGCGCGATGCCCTGGCCGACGCCGATGCACATCGTGCACAGCGCATAGCGCCCCTGCATGCGGTGCAGCTGGTTCACCGCGGTGGTGACCAGGCGGGCGCCGCTCGCGCCCAGCGGGTGGCCGAGGGCGATGGCGCCGCCGTTGGGGTTCACGCGCGGGTCGTCGTCCCTCAGCCCCAGCCCACGCAGCACGGCCAGGCCCTGGGCGGCGAAGGCTTCGTTCAGCTCGATGACGTCCAGCTCGTCGAGGCGGATGCCGAGCCGGGCCAGCAGCTTGAGGCTGGCGGGCAGAGGCCCCATGCCCATGATGCGCGGCTCGACGCCGCACGTCGCCATGCCCAGCACCCGCGCCCGCGGCGTCAGCCCGCTGGCGAGGGCGGCCGGCTCACTGGCCAGCAGCAGGGCGCAGGCGCCGTCGTTCACGCCGCTGGAATTGCCCGCCGTCACCGAGCCCTCGGAGCGCACCACGCCCTTCAGCCGGGCCAGCGCCTCGAGGCTGGTCGCGCGCGGATGCTCGTCCCTGGCCACGAGCAGCGGGTCGCCCTTTTTCTGCGGGACGCTGACGCCGACGATCTCGGCGTCGAAGACGCCCGCCTGCTGCGCGGCCAGGGCCTTGGCCTGGCTGGCGAGGGCCATGCGGTCCTGGGCCTCGCGCTCAATGCCGAAGCGGGCCGCGACGTTCTCGGCGGTCTCGGGCATGGAGTCGACGCCGTGGGCGGCCTGCATCAGCGGGTTCACGAAGCGCCAGCCTATCGTCGTGTCCTCGACCCTGGCGTTGCGACTGAAGGCGCTGTCCGCCTTGCCCATGACGAAGGGGGCGCGGCTCATGCTCTCGACGCCGCCGGCCAGCATGATCTCGGTTTCGCCCGCACGGATCGCCCGCGCCGCCGTGCCCACGGCGTCCAGGCCGGAGCCGCAGAGCCGGTTCAGCGTGCTGCCGGGCAGGGTGACGGGCAGCTCAGCGAGCAGCGAGCTCATGCGGGCGACATTGCGGTTGTCCTCGCCGGCCTGGTTGGCGCAGCCCAGGATGACGTCGCCGACGCGCTCCCAGTCCAGCCGTGGGTGGCGCGCCGCCAGTGCCCGCAGCGGCACGGCGCCGAGATCGTCGGCGCGGACGCCGGACAGGGCGCCGCCGTAGCGGCCGAAGGGGGTGCGAAGGGCGTCGCAGACGTAGACGTCGGTCATGGCTTGAAGAGGCTGGTGGCGTCGAGGTCGAGCACCTCCTGGCCGTGCTGGTTGTGGAGCTGCCAGCGCCAGCGGACGATGCCGAGGCCGCGGCTGGAGCGCCGTGCTTCGATGACGCTGGCCGTCAGCCGCAGCTGGTCGCCGGGGCGCACGGGGTGCGGCCATCGGAGGCTGGCGAGGCCGGGTGAGGCATAGCTTTCCGAGCCCTGCAGCGGGCCATCGGCAATCAGGCGCATCGCGATGCAGCAGGTGTGCCAGCCGCTGGCGATCAGCCCCTCGAAGGGGCCGTTCGCGGCGGCGACGGGATCGGTATGGAACCACTGCGGGTCCCACTGCCGGGCGAAGGCCAGGATGTCCGCCTCGCCGACCGCGTACGGGCCGGCCGTGATGACCTGGCCGGCCTGGAATTCGGCGAACTTCACGGCGCGAAGCGCGGTGCGCGCTTGTCCTGCAGCGCCTGCAGGCCTTCGCGCGCGTCGGCGCCCGCGAAGCCGAGGATCTCCAGTGCCAGCGAATGCTCGAAGCTCGGCCAGGCCGCTCGCAGCCAGTGGTTCAGGCTGCGCTTCGTGAAGGCGATGGCTGTGCGGCTGCCGCCGGCCAGTTGTCCGGCGACTTCCCGGGCGCGGGCCAGCAGCTCGTCGGCCGGCACGCAAAGGCTGACGAGGCCGATGCGCTCGGCCTCGGCGCCGCTCAGCGGGGCGCAGGTCAGCAGGTGGTACTTGGCCTTGGCCATGCCGCACAGCAGCGGCCAGATGACGGCGGCGTGGTCGCCGGCCGCCACGCCGAGCTTGGTGTGGCCGTCGATGATCTTCGCGTTCTCGGCGGCGATGGAGACATCCGCCAGCAGGGCCAGAGCGGCACCGGCGCCAACGGCCGCGCCGTTGATCGCCGAGACGATGGGCAGGTCGCAATCCATCATGCCCTGCACCAGCTCGCGGGCCTCGCGCATCACGCGTAGGCGCGCAGCCTCGCTGGCCAGCATCTCCTCGACCAGCGCGATCTGGCCACCGGCGCTGAAGCCCTTGCCTTCGCTGCGGACCAGGATGCAGCGCGCCTCAGGGTCGGCCGCGAGCCGGCCCCAGATCCTGCCGAGCTCGGCGTGCTCGTCGCGGTCACAGCTGGGCAATGTGCCCTCCGGGCCCAGCACCAGCTCGACCACGCCGTCAGCCCGGCGCTCGATGCGAAAACTCATGCTTGCCTCCTCAGTCCGGGGCTGACGCGGTAGCGCTCGCCCCGATAGTGGTTATCCAGCGACTCGACGAGGGCCACCACGCGTGCGGCGCCCATCCGGTCCAGCCATTCGAAGGGGCCCTGGGGGTAGTTGACGCCCAGGCGCATCGCCGCGTCGGCACCCGCTGGCGAGCAGACGCCCTGCTGCACGGCGTCCGCCGCTTCGTTGACCAGCATGGCCAGCGTGCGCGCGACGACCAGGCCCGGTGCGTCCTCGACGGCGATGGGCTGGAAGCCGAGCAGATGCAGCCAGCCGGCGGCCCGCTGCCGCCAGGCCGGGTCGCCCGCCGTCGCGAAGGCCAGCGCGCCGGGCGGGCCGAGGACCTCGTCGAAGACGGCCACGTCGCCGGCACCGGCCGTGCGCTGCAGCTCCCGGGCCGTGCGGCCGTCGGTGCGCACGAGGCGGGCGCCGCCGACCTCCAGGCCGGTCCAGGCGCTGTCCGGGCGGTGCACGACGCTGCAGCCGCGGGCCTTCAGCGTGGCCAAGAACTGCGCGGCCAGCGGGTCGCTGCCATGGATGGTCACGGGCTTGGCCGGGTCCGGCGCGCTCATCTCGGCCGCGGTCGGCGCCGGGGCGCCCTCCGGGTAGCGGTAGAAGCCGCGGCCGCTCTTGCGCCCGAGCAGGCCACCGTCGACAAGCTCGCGCTGCACCAGCGAGGGCGTGAAGCGGCGGTCGAAGAAGTTGGCCTCGAACACCGAGGTCGTGACCGAGAAATTGGTGTCGTGCCCGATCAGGTCCATCAGCTCGCAGGGCCCCATGCGGAAGCCCGCCGCGCGCAGGCAGGCGTCCAGGGCCTCGGGGGCGGCGGCGCGCTCCTGCAGCAGCATCAGGGCCTCGGCGTAGTAGGGCCGGGCGATGCGGTTGACGATGAAGCCGGGCGTGCTCAGCGCCGTCACCGGCGTCTTGCCCCAGGCCACGGCCATCTCGGTCACGCGCCGGACGACCTCGTCGGACGTCTGCAGGCCACGCACGACCTCCACGAGGCGCATCAGCGGCACCGGGTTGAAGAAATGCATGCCCACCACGCGCTCAGGGCGGCGCAGGCCGGCGGCGATCTTGGTGATGCTGATCGAGGAGGTGTTGGACGCGAGGATGGCGTCGTCGCCCAGCAGGCCCTCCAGCTCCGCCAGCAGGCCGCGCTTGGCCTCCAGCTTCTCCACGATGGCTTCGATCGCGAGGCCGGCGCAGGCGGCGTCGCGCAGCTGCGCGACCGGCGTCAGCAGGCCGAGGGTGGCATCGGCGGCCGCGCGGCTGCGCCGGCCTTTCGCCACAAGTTGGTCCAGCTGCGCGGCGAGGGTGTCGCGCGCCTGGGCTGCAGCGCCCTCGCGGGCATCGAAGAGGAAGACGCGGTGCCCGGCCTCGGCCGCGACCTGCGCGATGCCGATGCCCATGACGCCCGCGCCGATGACCAGCACATCGTCCAGGGTTTTCATTGGGAATGCGGGCGGCGGGCGCCCGTGCGTTCAGTAGGTTTCGAGCTGCAGGCGGCCTTCGCGCTTCAGCGCAGCGCCGAGCTGCCCCCAGTCGAGGCCGGCCTGGCGGGCCACTTCGCGCAGGGCCAGCACGACGCCTTCCTCCATCGCCTTCAGGCCGCAGACATAGAAGTGCGCGTTCGGGTCGGCCAGCAGGGCCGCAAGGTCGGCGCTGCGTTCACGCATCGCGTCCTGCACGTATTTGCGCGGCTGGCCCGGCGTGCGCGAGAAGGCGAAGTTGATGTCGATGAAGTCACGCGGCAGGTTCTGCAGCGGGCCGAAGTAGGGCAGCTCCTGCTGCGTGCGGGCGCCGAAGAACAGCATCAGCTTCCCGCCCTCGAACTTGCCGCTGGCGCGCAGCCGGCGGCGCCATTCCGTCATCGCACGCATGGGCGCGGAGCCGGTGCCCGTGCAGATCATGACGATGTGGCTGCCGGGATGGTTGGGCATCAGGAAGCTGCTGCCGAAGGGGCCGATGACCTGAACCGTGTCGCCGACCTTGAGGTCGCACATGTAGTTGCTCGCGACGCCGCGGACCGGCCTGCCGTCGTGATCCTGCAGCACCCGCTTGATCGTCAGCGACAGGTTGTTGTAGCCCTTGCGCTCGCCGTTGCGCGGGCTGGCGATGGAGTACTGGCGGGCGTGGTGGGCGCGGCCCTTGTCGTCGGCGCCAGGCGGCAGGATGCCGATGCTCTGGCCCTCCAGCACCGGGAAGGGCATGGCGCCGAAGTCCAGGACGATGTGGTGGGTGTCGTAGTCGGTGCCGACCTCGGTGACGCGCACATTGCCGGCCACGGTGGCAGTCACATACCTCTCGGCCGCTTTCGGGCCGTAGAGGTTGGTGTAGGCATGGGCGGCGCTCCACGGCGGCTGCGTGGCGCCATAGGCGGCGCTGTTGAACGCGGCGTCGAGGTCGGCGCGTGCCGGCAGTTGCGGGGCCAGCGGCTCCTCCACCGGCGCGCCGCTGCCCAGCTGTTCGGCCGGCAGCTCCGCCGGCAGTTCGTCCCAGCCCAGCTGCGCCTCGACGCTGTAGGCCAGCGCCTTCGGCACGGTGCGCCAGTTGTCGATGGAGCCGGTGGGGCAGGGCGGCACGCAGGCCATGCAGAAGTTGCACTTCTGCGCATCGACGACGTAGTTGCGGCTGTCGTGCGTGATGGCGCCGACCGGGCAGGTCGCTTCGCAGGTGTTGCAGCGGATGCAGATCTCGGGGTCGATCAGATGCTGCTTGATGACGATCACGTCGGAGGCGTCCATGTCGGTATCTCCTATGCACCGGGGCCTTCGCGAGGCTCCGGTGTCCAGGGTGGGTCAGGCGAAACGAACGTACTCGAAATCCACGGGCTGGCGGTTGATGCCCATGACCGGCGGCGCGATCCAGTTCGCGAACTGGCCCGGTGCGACGACGCGGCCCATCAGGCTGGCCACGAACTGGCGATCACCGGCCGTGGGCAGCCACTCGGGCGAGCGCGCCGACCATTCGGCCTCGCTGATGACCTGGCCATCGGGAGAGATCTTGGCGCCCGACAGCGAGCCGATGTTGCGGTGGAAGGCCTTGTGCGGCACCTTGAGCCGGAACGGGATGCCGGCCTTCTCGATGACCTTGTTCCAGCGCTCGACGCCGGCGATGCTGTCCTTGATGTAGTCGTCGCGCAGCACCTCGTTCAGCGCGTTGAGCATCGGCACCTGCTTCTCGACCAGGCGGCCGTTCTCGACGTGCAGCACCGGGTAGGTCTGGCCCTTCAGCACATGGTCGTCCATGCGCTTGCCCTCCTCGAAGCGGCCCTTGAGGCCGGTGGAGTAAAAGGTGGCGGCGTTGCTGGACTCGTCGGCGCCGAACAGGTCGATGGTGACGCTGAAGTGGAAGTTCAGGTAGCGCTGGATGGTCGGCAGGTCGATGACGCCGGCCTCGCGCAGCTTCTTCGGGTCGTCGGTCTTGAGCTCGTTCATCATCTGGCAGGTGCGCTGGATGACGCGGCTGACGCCGGATTCGCCGACGAACATGTGGTGGGCTTCTTCCGTCAGCATGAACTTGGTCGTGCGGGCCAGCGGGTCGAAGCTGCTCTCGGCCAACGCGCAGAGCTGGAACTTGCCGTCGCGGTCGGTGAAGTAGGTGAACATGAAGAAGCTCAGCCAGTCCGGCGTCGGCTCGTTGAAGGCCTGCAGGATGCGCGGGTTGTTCTCCTGGCCGCTGCGCCGCTCCAGCAGCGCCTCGCCTTCCTCACGGCCGTCGCGGCCGAAGTATTTGTGCAGCAGATAGACCATGGCCCACAGGTGGCGGCCTTCCTCGACGTTGACCTGGAACAGGTTGCGCAGGTCGTACTGGCTCGGGCAGGTCAGGCCCAGGTGGCGCTGCTGCTCGACCGAGGCGGGCTCGGTGTCGCCCTGCGTGACGATGATGCGGCGCAGGTTGGCGCGGTATTCGCCGGGCACGTCTGCCCAAGCCGCCTCGCCCTTGTGATCGCCGAAGTGGATCTTGCGGTCGGCCTCGCCCGGGTTCAGGAAGATGCCCCAGCGGTAGTCGGGCATCTTGACGTGGCCGAAGGTGGCCCAGCCCTGCGGGTCGACGCTGGTGGCGGTACGCAGGTAGACGTCGAAGTTCTGCGAGCCGTCCGGGCCCATGTCGTCCCACCAGGACAGGAAGTTGGGCTGCCAGCCTTCGAGCGCGCGCTGCAGCGTGCGGTCATCGTTCAGGTTGACGTTGTTGGGGATCTTCTGGCTGTAGTCGATGCTGCTCATGTGTGTGCTCCTCAAACCCGGTTGAAGTCAAAAACGGCCTTGTCGCCCTTGCCGAAAACCTTCAGCGCACCCTTCTCGCCGACGGCGTTGGGGCGCTGGAAGATCCAGTTCTGCCATGCGGTGAGCCGGCCGAAGACGCGGGTGACCATGTTTTCGGGGCCGTTGAAGCGCAGGTTGGCTTCCATGCCGGTCAGCGCGTCGGGGCTCATCGCGACGCGCTCCTCGATGGCGATGCGCGTCTCGTCGGCCCAGTCGATGTCGTCGGGGTTGCTGGTGACCAGGCCCAGCGCGAAGGCAGCGTCTGCGTCCAGCGGCTTGCCGGCCTGGGCCCGCACGGCGTCGAGCGCGGCCGCCTCGTCGTAGAAGCGGCGGCCCAGGCGGCTCTGGCCGGTCGCCATCGGGAACAGGCCGAAGTTGGCCTCGCCCACGGTGATCTTCGGCGCGCGGGCCGCGTCGTCGGGCAGGGCCAGGTGGTAGATGCGGTCGCAGGCCAGGGCGGTTTCCAGCAGCGAGCCGGCGAAGCAGGAGCCCGGCTCCACGAGCGCGAACAGGCTGCGCGAGGACACGTCCAGGCGGCTGAAGGTGCGGCGCAGATAGCCGATGGTTTCGCGCACCAGCCAGTGGTCCTGGTGGGCCAGCAGCACGGCGTCGCTGGCCAGCAGGCCTTCCGCATCGCCCTCGGTCTTGATCAGCCAGGTGCCGATGTCCAGCTCGTTGGTGCGCATGGACAGGATGGCGTCCTCGAGGTCGCGCGCCAACGCCAGCGGGTACCAGGCGGCGCCCTGGGCGACGATGCCGGCCACATCGGTCGGCACGGCGGCCTGCGGGCCACGGATCAGGAAGCTGGCGACGCGCTTGGCGCGGTCGATGTCGACGCGCACATGGGTGTAGGCCAGGGCGTCGGTCTCGACCGTGCGCTGCAGCGGCGGGAACGCGACGCCGGCTTCGCCGGCCGGGCGATTGCTGCCCTCGGCGAGTTCCAGCGCCCGCGCCTGCACCCTGGTGGCGAACTGGGCCGGCTTGGCGATGTCGTCGACCAGGCGCCAGTCCTTGGCGCGCTGGCCGCGCACGCCTTCGGTCGTCGTGCAGAAGATGTCGGCCAGATCGTGGCGGACCTTGCGCTTGTCGGTGACGCGGGTCAGTCCGCCGGTGCCGGGCAGCACGCCCAGCAGCGGCACCTCGGGCAGGCTGACGGCGCTGGAACGGTCGTCGACGAGCAGGATCTCGTCGCAGGCCAGCGCCAGCTCGTAGCCGCCGCCGGCGCAGGCGCCGTTCACGGCCGCCAGGAACTTCAGGCCGCTGTGCGCGCTGGAGTCCTCGATGCCGTTGCGGGTCTCGTTGGTGAACTTGCAGAAGTTCACCTTCCAGGCGTGGCTGGAGACGCCCAGCATGTAGATGTTGGCGCCCGAGCAGAAGATCTTGTCCTTGTTGCTCGTGACGACCACCGTGCGCACCTCGGGGTGCTCGAAGCGGACGCGCTGCAGCGCGTCGTTCAGCTCGATGTCGACGCCCAGGTCATAGCTGTTGAGCTTGAGCTTGTAGCCGGGGCGCAGGCCGCCGTTCTCGTCGAAGTCCGCCGCCAGACGGGCCACCGGGCCGTCGAACGTCAGCTTCCAGTGCCGGTACCGGCTCGGGTGGGTCTGGTAGTCCACTCGCGGCGCGATGGACTGGACGGGGGAAAGATCGCTCACGACACGCTCCTTGGATCGGCATCAAAGTGCAGCCATTGGCTGCGCGATGAAATGCAGTATCGTGCGTGTTTCCGTGAAGATCAAGCAGTAAAGTGCAATTTTCTTCCTGGCGATTACCCTGAGATCAATGCCTTCACGCGGGCGTGCAGCAGCTCGAAGGTTTCCGCCAGCGGCTGGGCGCTGGTGTCCACGTGCAGCTCGGCCTTGGCGTAGAAGGCGGTGCGGCCGGCCAGGATGGCCCTCAGGTCGTCCATCGCCTCCTTGCTGGCGGCCATGGGGCGCATGTCGCCCTGGGCGGCAACGCGCTGCATGTGGTCCTCGGCCTGTGCCTGCAGCCACACGGTCGTGCAATGGCCCAGCAGCACATTGAAGGTGGCGGGGTCGGACACGATCCCGCCCGGCGTGGCGATCACCGCCTCGGGATAGATCTGGATCGCCTCCTCGAGGGCGCGCCTTTCGTAGCGTCGGTAGGCGGCCTGGCCGTACAGGCCCTGGATCTCGCCGACGCTGCAGCCGGCGAACTTCTCGATCTCGCGGCTCAGCTCGACGAAGGGGAAGTCCAGCGCCTCCGCCAGCATGGCGCCCAGCGTGCTCTTGCCCGCGCCGCGCAGGCCGACCAGCGCGATGCGCAGGCTGCGCGGCTTGGGTTCGCTCGCCGCCGGGCCGCCGCCGCGTTCCAGCAGGTCGCCGATCGCGATGCGCACGCGCCGCAGCGTCGCCTCGTCCCGGCGCTCGAGCAGTTCGCGGATCAGCAGCCACTCGGGCGTCGACGTCGTGATGTCGCCGATCAGCTCGGCCATCGGGCACTGCAGCGCCTGTGCCACCTGCAGCAGGATCAGGATGGACGCGTTGCCGGTGCCGTATTCGAGATTGGCCAGATGCCGCTCGCTGACGTCGGCCAGGCTGGCCAGCGTCTTGCGGGTCACGCCGCGGCGTGAGCGCAGGGCCCGCACCCGCTCGCCCAGCTGGCTGAGGAAGGGATGCCTCTCGGGCGCGTCGGCGGCCTGCCCCTCTTCGCTAGGGGTCAACCCGTCAACATGCATTATTGTGCTTGACATGGTGATCTTGTGGTCTTAAATTGCCTACACGCACAATACTGCATGACGGCGCCGGCCTCAAGTCTGCCACGTCAAGCATCCTTGAGGAAAATCAATGAGCCCCGAACAGTTTCGCCGCGATCTCTCGGTGCTGACCGCCGCGCTGCAGGCCCGCGCGCTGGACGCCGGGCTGCGGGATTGGCTGAACAGCAGCCATGGCCCGGGCTCCCCGACCTTCGACGCGCTGCGCCAGGCCTGCGAGGCCGGCGTGCGCGAGGGCTGGCTCTGCCAGCGCGAGGGCGGCGGCATCCGCTACGGCCGCATCTTCAAGCCGGCGGATGACCTGCACGGCTTCTCGGTGGACGTGGTCGACATGGATTCCATCGCCGGCCCCCACCACGCCCATCCCAACGGCGAGATCGACCTCGTCATGCCCCTGGACCCGGGCGCCCGCTTCGACGGTCAGGGCGCCGGCTGGGTCGTGTACGGCCCGGGCAGCGCCCATTCGCCCACCGTCAGCGGCGGCCGGGCCCTGGTCCTGTATCTGCTCCCCCAGGGCGCCATCGAATTCACGAAGGCCTGATATGTCCACCGAACTCCTCTCCAACTACATCGGCGGGCGCTGGGTCGCCGGCCAGGGCGCCGGCACGGCGCTGTTCGACCCGGTGATCGGCACCGAGCTCGTCCGCGTCGACGCCGGCGGCCTGGATCTGCCCGGCGGCTTCGAGTTCGCCCGCAGCCGCGGCGGCGCGGCGCTGAAGGGGCTGAGCTACCGCCAGCGCGGCGAGCTGCTGGCCGCCGTCGTCCAGGTGCTGCAGAAGAACCGGGACGCCTACTACGAGATCGCGACGGCCAACAGCGGCACCGTCAGGAACGATTCGGCCGTGGACATCGACGGCGCCATCTACACGCTGACCACCTACGCCAAGCTGGCGGCCCAGCTGCCGGATGGCGACGTGCTCCGCGACGGCGATGCGCTCAGCCTCGCCAAGGACGGCAGCTTCCAGAGCCAGCACCTGTTGACGCCCGTGGCCGGCCTCGCGCTGTTCATCAATGCGTTCAACTTCCCGGCCTGGGGCCTGTGGGAGAAGGCGGCGCCCGCGCTGCTGTCGGGCGTTCCCGTCGTCATCAAGCCGGCGACCTCCACTGCCTGGCTCACCCAGCGCATGGTCAAGGACGTTGTCGACGCCGGCGTGCTGCCCGCAGGCGCGCTGAGCGTGGTCTGCGGCGGCTCGGCCGGCCTGCTGGACGCGCTGCAGCCCTTCGACGTGCTGAGCTTCACCGGCTCCGCCGACACGGCCGCGACGCTGCGCCGCCACGACGCCATCACCCGGCTGTCCGTGCGCGCCAACATCGAGGCCGACAGCATCAACAGCGCCCTGCTGATGCCCGGCCAGGCCGCCGGCTCCGCAGCCTTCGAGCTCTTCGTGAAGGAGCTCAGCCGCGAGATGACGGTGAAGTCCGGCCAGAAGTGCACCGCCATCCGCCGCGCCTTCGTGCCCGAAGCGCTGCTGCCTGCGGTCAGCGAGGCCCTGCTGGCGCGCCTGGCGCGCACGACGGTCGGCAACCCGCGCAACGAGGCCGTGCGCATGGGCTCGCTGGTGAGCCGCGCCCAGTACGACAGCGTGCAGGAAGGCATTGCCAGGCTGGCCCAGGGCGCCGAGATGCTGCTGGACGGCCGCCGCCCGACGCTGGTCGACGCCGATGCCGCCGTCGCCTGCTGCGTCGGCCCGACGCTGTTCGCGCTGCCCGGCGCCGCGGCCGTCGAGGCCAGCGCCGTCGTGCACGACACCGAGGTCTTCGGGCCGGTCGCCACGCTGCTGCCCTATCGCGACCTGCCGCAGGCCGCCCGGCAGGTGCAGCGCGGCCTCGGCTCGCTGGTCGTCAGCCTCTATGGCGACGATGCCGGCGCGCTGGCCGGCACGGCCAAGGTACTCGCGCCCTTCCACGGCCGTGTCCACGTCGTGAGCCCGGAGGCGGGCGCCAGCCAGACGGGGCATGGCAATGTGATGCCGCAGTCCCTGCATGGCGGCCCGGGCCGCGCGGGCGGCGGCGAGGAGCTCGGCGGGCTGCGGGCGCTGAACTTCTACCACCGCAGGGTGGCCGTCCAGGGCGCGCCGGCGGTGATCTCGGCGCTCTGAACTGAAAAACGAACCTCCAGGAGACAAGCTCATGAGCCCCACCGCCATCGCCAGCCCGCCCGACGTTCCCGCACTGCCCGAGGTCTTCAACTGGGCCGCCCACCTGCTCAGCCAGAATGCCGGCCGCCCCGACAAGGCGGCCTATGTCGACGACCTCGGCACGCTGACCTATGCCCAGCTCGACGACAGCGTGCGGCGCTGTGCCGCGGGCCTGCGCGCGCTGGGCGTCAAGCGCGAGGAGCGCGTGCTGTTGCTGATGCAGGACATCAACGACTGGCCCGTCGCCTTCCTGGGCGCGATGTTCGCGGGCGCGGTGCCGGTGGCGGTCAACACGCTGCTGTCGCCCGACGACTATGCCTACATGCTGGAGCATTCGCGGGCCCAGGTCGTGCTGGTGTCGGGCGCCGTGCTGCCGATGCTCAAGGCCGCGCTGGTCAAGAGCGATCACGAGGTCGAGAAGGTGATCGTGTCCCGCCCCATCGCGCCGCTGGACTTCGGCGAGCTGGACTTCGCCGCCTTCGTCGACAGGCATCCTCCGCTGCCACGTGCCGCCGCCACGCATGCCGACGACCCCGGCTTCTGGCTCTATTCGTCGGGCTCGACTGGCCGCCCCAAGGGCACGGTGCACTCCCACGGCAACCCCTACTGGACCGCCGAGCTCTATGGCAAGCAGATCCTGAAGCTGCGCGAGGACGACGTCTGCTTCTCGGCCGCCAAGCTGTTCTTCGCCTATGGCCTCGGCAATGCCTTGACCTTCCCGCTCAGCGTCGGCGCGACCACCGTGCTGATGGCCGAAAGGCCGACGCCGGACGCCACCTTCAAGCGCCTGACCGGCGGCGTGGGCGGCCTGCGGCCGACCGTGTTCTTCGGCGCGCCGACCGGCTTCGCCGGCATGCTCGCGTCGCCCGCACTGCCCGGGCGTGAGGCCACGTCCATCCGGCTGGTGTCCAGCGCCGGCGAGGCGCTGCCGCCGGAGATCGGCGAACGCTTCGAGCGCCATTTCGGGGTGCCCATCGTGGACGGCATCGGTTCCACCGAGATGCTGCACATCTTCCTGTCCAACCGGCCCGACGCGGTGCGCTATGGCACGACGGGCTGGCCCGTGCCGGGCTACCGCATCGAGCTGCGTGGCGACGACGGCGGCGCGGTCCCCGATGGCGAGCCCGGCGACCTCTACATCGGCGGGCCTTCCAGCGCGCTGATGTACTGGGGCAACCGCGAGAAGAGCCGCGAGACTTTCCAGGGCGGCTGGACCAAGAGCGGCGACAAATATGTGCGCAACGCCGACGGCACCTATACCTACAGCGGCCGCAGCGACGACATGCTGAAGGTCAGCGGCATCTATGTCAGCCCCTTCGAGGTGGAGGCCACGCTGGTGCAGCACCCGGCCGTGCTGGAGGCCGCGGTGATCGGCGTGCCCGATGCCGAAGGGCTGACCAAGACCAAGGCCTTCGTCGTGCTGACGCCCACCGGCCAGGCCACGGCGGACGAGCTCAAGGCCTTCGTGAAGGGCCGGCTCGCGGCCTACAAATACCCGCGCCAGATCGTCTTCGTCAACGAACTGCCCAAGACGGCCACGGGCAAGATCCAGCGCTTTCGCCTGCGCCAGCTCGAAGCGGCGGAGAGCGTGGCATGAGCAGTGGCTTCGTATCCATCCCCTTCGATGGCCGTCAGGTCGACATCGAATACAGCTGGATAGCCGGCGGGCCGGTCGATGGCCCGACGATGGTGTTCCTGCACGAAGGGCTGGGCTCCGTGTCGATGTGGAGGGACTTCCCGCGCCAGCTCTGCGAGCGCTTGGGCGTGCGGGGCCTGGTCTATTCGCGCCCCGGCTACGGCCGCTCCACACCGCGCCCCGGCCATGAGCGCTGGCTGCCCGACTTCATGCACAGGCAGGCCGACGAGGTGCTGCCGGCGCTGCTGAAGGCCTTGGGCATCGCGCGCCCCTGGCTGTTCGGCCATAGCGATGGCGGCTCGATCGCGCTGCTCCACGCCGCGGGGCACGAATGCGCCGGAGTCATCGTGCTTGCGCCGCACATCCTCGTCGAGGGCATCTCCGTCACGTCGATCGCGGCGGCGCGGGAGGCCTATCTGAGGACCGACCTGCGCGAGCGCCTGGCCCGCCATCACGCCGACCCCGATTCGGCCTTCTGGGGCTGGAACGACATCTGGCTGGACCCGGCCTTCCGCGCCTGGGACATCCGCGAGGACATCCGCGCCATCACCTGCCCGGTCCTCGCGGTGCAAGGCCTGGACGACGAATACGGCACGCTGGAGCAGATCCGCGGCATCGCGCGCGAGTTGCCGCGGACCCGGCTGCTGGAACTTGCGAATTGCCGCCATTCGCCCCACAAGGATCAGCCCCAGGCTTTGCTGGAAGCCTGCGACATGTTCTACCGACAACACCAGCACGACCCTGCCTGACAGGGCACAGGAGACAAGCATGATCCGACGCGCATCCCTTCTGATCGCCGCCACGCTGGCCGCCACGAGCGTCCAGGCGCAAGGCAAGCTCAAGGTGGGCCTGATGCTGCCCGCCAGCGGCACCTACGCCCAGCTGGGCGCGGCCATCGAGAACGGCTTCAGGCTCCATGTGGCGGAGCAGGGCGGCAAGCTGGGCGGCCGCGAGGTCGAGTATGTGAAGGTGGACGACGAGTCGGACCCCGCCAAGGCGACCGACAACGTCAACAAGCTCATCAAGCGCGACAACGTGGACGTGCTGGTCGGCACCGTGCACAGCGGCGTCGCGATGGCCATGGCCAAGGCGGCGAAGGAGAGCAACACGCTGCTGATCGTGCCCAATGCCGGCGCCGACGCGGTGACCGGGCCGATGTGCGCTCCCAACATCTTCCGCAGCAGCTTCAGCAACTGGCAGCCGGGCTATGCGATGGGCGATGTCGTCGCGAAGAAGGGCCACAGGAAGGTCGTGACCATCACCTGGAAATACGCGGCCGGCGACGAGTCGGTGAAGGGCTTCAAGGAGTCCTTCGAGAAGGGCGGCGGCCAGGTCGTCAAGGAGCTGACCCTGCCTTTCCCCAACGTCGAGTTCCAGGCGCTGCTGACCGAGATCGCCGCCACCAGGCCCGACGCGGTCTACACCTTCTTCGCCGGCGCGGGCGCGGTCAAGTTCGTCAAGGACTACGCGGCGGCCGGCCTGAAGAAGTCCATCCCGCTGTACGCCGCCGGCTTCGTCACCGACGGCACGCTGGAGGCCCAGGGCGCCGATGCCGAAGGCATCCTGACCACGCTGCACTACGCCGACTCGCTGGGCTCGCCTAAGGACAACGCCTTCCGCCTGGCCTATGCCAAGACCTACAAGCTGCAGCCCGACGTCTACGCCGTGCAGGGCTATGACGCCGCGCAGATGCTGGGCGTGGGCCTCGCCGCGGTGAAGGGCGACGTGAGCAGGAAGGCCGAGTTCGCGGCCGCCGTCGAGAAAGCCAGGATCGACAGCCCGCGCGGCGCCTTCACGGTGTCCCGGGCGCACAACCCGGTCCAGGACATCTATCTGCGCCAGGTGACGGGCCACGAGAACAAGCTCGTCAGCGTGGCGGCCAAGGCCCTGGCCGACCCCGCCCGCGGCTGCCGGATGTAAACAGGTTCATCAGGGGCGCCGCCGACGGACCGCATCGCTCGGTTCGTCGCGGCGCAGCGCACTCTCGACAGGGCCGATCAATGGACCTCGCGACCTTCCTCATCCAGTGCCTGAACTCGCTGCAGTACGGCCTGCTGCTCTTCCTCGTGGCCGCGGGGCTGACCCTGATCTTCGGGATCATGGGCATCATCAACCTGGCCCACGGCAGCTTCTACATGATCGGCGCCTACATGGCCTATGCGCTTGCCGCGCCGGTTGCCGCGACCTTCGGCGGCGGCTTCTTCAGCACGCTGGGGGTGGGTGTGCTGCTGTCGGCGGTGCTGGGCTATGTGCTGGAGTGGGCCTTCTTCAGCTACCTCTACGAGCGCGACCACCTGCAGCAGGTACTGATGACCTACGGCCTCATCCTCGTCTTCGAAGAGCTGCGCAGCATCATCGTCGGCGACGACGTCTACAGCGTCGCGCCGCCGCCGCTGCTGTCGGGCTCCATCGCGCTGGGCGAACTGATGACCTACCCGGTCTACCGGCTGTTCGTCAGCGGCGTGTGCCTGCTGCTCGCCGGCGGCATGTGGTGGGTGTTCACGCGTACCCGGCTGGGCATGATGATCCGCGCCGGCAGCCACGACCGCGAGATGGTGCAGAGCCTGGGCATCGACATCCAGCTGCTGTTCCGCATCGTGTTCGCGGCCGGCGTGGCGCTGGCCGCATTCGCAGGCATGGTGGCGGCCCCGGTGTCCAGCGTCTACCCGGGCATGGGCAGCGCGGTGCTGATCATCTGCTTCGTCGTCGTCGTCATCGGCGGCATCGGCTCCGTGCGCGGCGCGCTGCTGGCCGCCTTGCTGATCGGCTTCGTCGACACCTTCGGCAAGGTGCTGCTGCCGCAGGCCTCGGGCGTGCTCGTCTATGTGCTGATGGCCGGCATCCTGCTGTGGCGCCCGATGGGCCTGTTCAAGTCCTGAGAGGGTGTGAGGGAATCCTGCATGCCCGCCTGGCTTCGCCAAAACACCCCACACCCTCTGAAAGCGCGCCGATGAAAACCCGCGTTGCCGTCCTGCTCGGCGCCTTCCTGCTGCTGGCGGCCTGGCCCTGGCTGGGCAGTGCCTATGGCATCGACCTGGTCAACAAGATCCTGATCTACGCCCTGCTCGCGCTGAGCCTGGAGCTCATCGTCGGCGGCACCGGCCTGGTGTGCTTCGGCCAAGCGGCCTTCTTCGGCATCGGCGCCTATGCCGCGGTCAAGTCCGAGGTGGCCTCCCTGCTGCTCGCGCTGCCGCTCAGCGTCGGCCTGGCCGGGCTCTATGCGCTGGTCGTCGGCGCGCTGTCCCTGCGCACCCAGGGCGTCTACTTCATCATGGTCACGCTCGCGTTCGCGCAGATGGCCTATTACGTCGTGCACGACACGCCGCTGGGCGGCGGCACCGACGGCATCTACATGTATGCCAAGCCGACGCTCGGGGCCTGGCTTGACCTCGACAAGCCGCTGGCGATCTACGGCCTGACGCTGGCCAGCGTGGCCCTGGTCTTCGCGCTGCTGGCGGTGATGCGGCGTGGCCAGTTCGGCCGTGCGCTGGACGGCATCCGGGTCAACGAGCCGCGCATGCGGGCCACGGGCTTCTCGACCTATCCCTACAAGCTGGCGGCCTTCACGCTGTCGGGCGCCATTGCCGGCTGGGCCGGCTTCCTGTTCGCCGTCAAGGACGGCTTCGTCAACCCGGAGCTGCTGAGCTGGCACCTCAGCGGCGCGGTGCTCATCATGATCATCCTTGGCGGCCTCGGCCATCTGCGTGGCGCCGTGATGGGGGCCTTCGCGTTCACGCTGCTGCAGGAGCTGTTCCGCAGCGAGGCCGTCTTCGGCAGCCTGGCCAGGCACTGGCATCTGGGGCTGGGCCTGTTCATCATCCTCAGCGTGGCCCTGCTGCCCAAGGGCCTGGCCGGCCTGCCGGGGCAACTGCGCGAGCGTCTGGCCGGCAAGGCGGCCATCCTGCAGGAGAACGCGTGAGCACATTGGCGAACACGGTTCTGCTGCGCGGTCATCAACTCACGCGCCGATGGGGCGGCCTGACGGCCGTGAACGCGGTCGACCTCGAACTGCGCCGCGGCGAGGTCCATGCGGTCATCGGCACCAACGGCGCCGGCAAGAGCACGCTGATCAATCTGCTGTCGGGGCAGTTCCCGCCGTCCAGCGGGCGGGTCGAGCTGCTGGGCCAGGATGTCTCGCTCTGGTCCCAGCCGCGGCGGGCCCGTGCGGGGCTGGGCCGCAGCTACCAGCGCAACACCGTCTTCGGCGAGTTCAGCGTCATCGAGAACTGCCGCCTGTCCGCCCAGGCCGCGGCGCAGCGGCCGTGGCGCTGGTGGCAGCCGGTGCAGGCGCAGCCCGCGCTGATGGAGGCGGCGCGCAGCGTGGCGCAGCGCACCGGCCTGGGCGACCGCATGGATCGCCCGGCGGGCCTGCTGAGCCACGGCCAGAAGCGCCAGCTCGAGATCGCGATGTGCCTGGCCACCCGCCCCAAGGTGCTGCTGCTGGACGAGCCGCTGGCGGGCATGGGCGCCGAGGAGACGGAGCGCATGCTGGTGCTGCTGGGCGACCTGAAGGCGGATCACGCCATCCTGCTCGTCGAGCACGACATGGACGCGGTGTTCCGCGTCGCGGACCGCATCACCGTGATGGTCAACGGCAGCGTCATCGCGAGCGGCTCGCCGGAGCAGATCCGCAGCAACGCAGGCGTGCAGAGCGCTTACCTCGGAGGCCATTGATGTCGACATTGCTCGAGGCGCGGGACATCCACGCCTGGTACGGCAGCAGCCATGTGCTGCATGGTGTGGGCCTGAGCATCCGCAAGGGCGAGACCGTGGGCCTGATGGGGCGCAACGGCATGGGCAAGAGCACCCTGATCCGCACGCTGCTCGGCCATGTCGGCCAGCGGCGCGGCCAGATCTCGGTGCACGGCTGCAATATGTCGCGGGCCCGGCCGCACGAGGTCGCCAGGCTGGGCGTCGCCTATGTGCCCGAGGGCCGCGGCGTGTTCGGCAACCTCTCGGTGCGCGAGAACCTGGTGATGGCGGCGCGGCGCGGCCGGGACGGGCGGCAGGACTGGTCCTTCGAGCGGGTGCTGGCGACCTTCCCGCGCCTGGCCGAGAGGCTCACGAATCTCGGCGGCCAGCTCTCCGGCGGCGAGCAGCAGATGCTGTCCATAGGCCGGGCGCTGATGACGCACCCCGATCTCATCATCCTCGACGAGGCCACCGAGGGCCTGGCGCCCCTCATCGTGGCCGAGATCTGGCGCGTCATCGACGACATCAAGGCCAGCGGCATCGCGACGCTGATCGTCGACCGCGACTACCGCCAGGTGCTGAACCGCAGCGACCGGGCCATCGTGCTGCAGAAGGGCCAGGTCATGCTGCAGGGCAGCGCCGACGAGGTGGCCGGCAACCCTGCTCTGGCGGCGCTGCTGGGCGTCTGATGCCGCAGGCCGCGAAGTAACGAATCGCGCCGGTTCGCCTGATGGCCGGTGGGCGTGCGTCTGACATTGACGGTCTGCCCGTGCGCGGATCGCCCGCACATGGCCCGTTCCGGCGCTGCTGCGGCGAACAACTCCAGCCATCGTTCGGGCGATCGCTCGGCGGCGGCTTAGCCATGCGTTCGGCGCATTCGGCCGGGAAGCCGGCCAGCTCCAGCGTGCCGATCTGCAGGTCGCCCAGCAAGAGCTGGCCACCGTCCTGCACATAGCGCGGCCGGCCGGACCGGCCGATGCGCCCCTCGCCCGCCCTGCTCGTTGTCGAGGTGGCCGAGGGCGATGCTGCCCATGTATCCACAGGACGACAGGGCCGCCGCGGCGAGCGGGGAGCGGCAACGCAGCGCAGGCGGCGAATCATGAGGGTCGTGTGCTTGCGGGCGGGTCGCACGGGGAAGGCATCGATCCGCGGATCGAGCAGGCCCTCAGCCTCGGGCTGGTCATGTTCGATCACTTGAGAATCGGAGGCGGTGACCATGCCGCCAGCCAGGCCTTCTTCCTCGCGGCGCTCGAACCGCCCGGCGTAACGGTTGTTTCCGAGGGCTGCCGACCTGCCGCGTCGAACTCGGCTGAACGGCCAGTCTTCGCCTTGCCTGCTCCGACCGACGGCAAGCCTGTGCATCTTCTCGCGATGCCAGGCCACAGCACGCAGGTTTCCTCCAGGGGATCCCTCCGGGTGGAGGGGAAGCGCGTTGACCGGAGCAGTGTTGCGGTGCAACAATGAACGAATATCAACTTCGGAGCCCCGTGCGTGGACAGTGCCAGTAGTCGCAGCGATTCGATGCGTGCCGTGATGGCCGCCGCCTGCCAGGCCTTCTGACGCCCGCTCCGGGTTGCAGGCCCTCGCAGGCCGCAGCTCCTTTCATCCCGACGCGCCGAGTTCCCTCGACGGCGACCCCCTCGGTCATCGGCATGCCGGCCACGGTTCGCCGTGGTCGCGCCAACCGTCCACCGCGCGCCTCCCTCGCCCAGGAGAGCTGCGATGCGTCAAATCGCTCCCGTCGATCCCTCCCGCACCGCGCCGTGCGCGGCCCCGGTGCGCCCGGCTCGCGAGCCCAAGCTCGCCGAGCGCGTGGCGGCCCTGGACCGCCTCACGGTCTGGCCCACGCTGCGGCTGCGTTGCGCCCTTCGTCGCCCGGGCTGACTCTCAACCCGCCAAGCCGAGGAGTTCCCATGGACCCCGCCCCTAGTTGGCGCCCCTGCGCGCGCCACGTCCCCCGCCTTTCTTCTTCCATCGTCCCCGTTCATCAGGCCGGACGCTGCCGGGCTCTTCGCGACTGACATGTGAGGGGCCTGTGGCGTGCCGTCCGCAGGAGAACCCCATGCTGTTCCGTTCGCTGATTTCTCGTTTTTCCCGCCGTTGCACCGGCCCGTTCATCTTGAGCTGGGTGCGCGAGAGGCTGTCCAGGCAGGCCGTTGGCCGCCACGAGCCGCGTCTCCAGCCCCATCGTCCGTTCCAGGGGCTGCTCGTCAGCTTGCTTTGAGCTGTTTGACAGAGGCGTGACACGCAAACCTGCGACGCTGCTCGCGACGCCCATCCCGATCCGGGCCAAAAGCACCTACCGAGAAAAATGAGATGGCACTGACCTTTGTGAATGAACTTTTTGCGGGCTTCGTCCGGACCCGGGGCATAGGCCGCCACTTCCGGCGCCTGCTGATGCTCGAGGGCTTGCGCGAGGCAGCCATCAGCAAGGAGGTGCCGCCGTCGTTGGCACAGGGCCTGATCCAGGCCGCCACCGAGGAACCCGATGCCTTGCTGGCCCGGCTGGGCTCCCATTCGGACGGGCTGAGCGGCCTGCAGGCCGACGCCATCCGGGAGCGGACAGGCGCCAATGTGGTCGAGCAGGACAAGCCGCTGTCCTGGTGGGCCCACCTCTGGCACTGCTACAAGACGCCCTTCGACGTGCTGCTCACGCTGCTCGCGGCGATCTCCTATCTGACGGAGGACATGAAGGCGACGGTCGTCATCGGCTCCATGGTGGTGATCTCGGTGGCGATCCGCTTCGTCCAGGAGCGCAAGTCCCACATCGCCGCCGACAAGCTCAAGGCCATGGTCAGCAACACGGCGACAGTACTGCGTCGCGACCCGGCCAAGGACATCGAGCAGGAGGCGCTGGTCTATTTCGAGGTGCAGCTGCACCCCAAGCCCTCGCGCAAGGCCGAGGTGCCCATGGCCTCACTGGTGCCCGGCGACATCGTCCTGCTGTCCGCCGGGGACATGATCCCGGCCGACTGCCGCGTGCTGGCAGCCAAGGACTTGTTCGTTGCCCAGGCGGCCATGACCGGCGAGTCCCTGCCCGTCGAGAAGTTCGCACGGCAGCGGGAGGCCCGCGCCACCAATGCACTCGACCTGGAGAACATCGTCTTCATGGGGACCAACGTGGTCTCGGGCTCCGCGACCGCCGTCGTGGTGGGCACCGGGCCGGCGACGTATTTCGGGGCGCTGGCTCAGCGGGTGACGGCCACGGATCGGGCGCCAACGCAGTTCCAGGCCGGCGTCAACAAGGTGGCCTGGCTGCTGATCCGCTTCATGTTCGTCATGTCGCCGCTGGTGCTCTTCCTGAACGGCTTCACCAAGGGCGACTGGACCGAGGCTTTCCTGTTCGCGATGTCGATCGCCGTCGGCCTCACGCCGGAAATGCTGCCCATGATCGTCACGTCCACGCTGGCCAAGGGCGCCGTGGCCTTGTCGCGCCGCAAGGTGATCGTGAAGCGCCTGGATGCGATCCAGAACTTTGGCGCGATGGACGTGCTGTGCACGGACAAGACCGGCACGCTGACGCAGGACAAGATCTTCCTCTCGCGCCATACCGACGTCTGGGGCGAGGACTCCGACGATGTTCTGGAGGCCGCCTATCTGAACAGCTACTACCAGACCGGCCTGAAGAATCTGCTGGACGTCGCCGTTCTGGAGCACAGCGAGATCCACAAGGAGCTCAATCCCGCCTCGAACTTCCGCAAGGTCGACGAGATCCCCTTCGACTTCCAGCGCCGGCGCATGTCCGTGGTGGTGGCCGAGCACGAGGACCACCATGTCCTGATCTGCAAGGGCGCCGTCGAGGAGATCCTGGCCGCGTGCAGCAGCGTGCGGCATGGCGACGCGGTGGAAGCATTGACGCCTGCCCTGCTGCAGCGTGTGCGCTCCGTGACGGCCGGGCTCAACGAGGACGGCCTGCGGGTGGTCGCGGTGGCCTCCAAGGAGCTGCCGCCCACGCAGGAAGCCTATGGCATTGCCGACGAGTCGGATCTGACGCTGATCGGCTATGTCTCCTTCCTCGACCCGCCGAAGGAGTCCACGCGGCCTGCCCTCGAGGCGCTCGCCGCCCATGGCGTGAAGGTCAAGGTTCTCACCGGCGACAACGAGTTGGTGACCTCGAAGATCTGCCGCGAGGTGGGGCTGCTGGACCAGGCCGCAGTGCTGGGCTCCGATGTCGAGCGCATGAGCGAGGAGGAGCTGGCTGCGGCCGTCGAGGCGCATGCCATCTTCGCCAAGCTCACGCCCGCTCACAAGGAGCGCATCGTGCGTGCGCTCAAGGCCAACGGCCATGTCGTGGGCTTCATGGGCGACGGCATCAACGATGCGGCGGCGCTGCGGGCGGCGGACATCGGCATCTCCGTGGACTCGGCGGTCGACATCGCCAAGGAGGCCGCCGACATCATCCTGCTGGAGAAGAGCCTGATGGTGCTGGAGGAGGGGGTTGTCGAGGGGCGCAAGACCTTCGCCAACATGCTCAAGTACATCAAGATGACGGCCAGTTCCAACTTCGGCAACGTGTTCTCGGTGCTGGTGGCAAGTGCCTTCATCCCCTTCCTGCCGATGCTGCCCATGCACCTGCTGGTCCAGAACCTGCTGTACGACTTCTCGCAGATCGCCATTCCCTTCGACAACGTCGACGACGAGCTCGTGAAGGACCCGCAGAAGTGGAACCCGGCCGACATCGGCCGCTTCATGCTGTTCTTCGGCCCGGTGAGCTCGATCTTCGACATCGTGACATTCGTCGTCATGTGGTTCGTCTTCGGGGCCAATTCGACCGAGCACCAGACCTTGTTCCAATCCGGCTGGTTCATCGAAGGTCTGATGACCCAGACCCTGGTGGTCCACATGATTCGCACGCGGAAGATCCCCTTCCTGCAGAGCCGGCCGGGTGCCGCGTTGCTGGCGGGCACGACGGCCATCATGGCCGTCGGCATCTTCCTGCCCATGGGGCCGCTGTCGCACTACTTCAAGCTGCAGGCGCTGCCGGCGTCCTACTTCCCGATGCTCGCCGCCATCCTGCTCGGCTACATGGTGCTGACCCAGGCCATGAAGGCCTTCTACACGCGCCGCTACGGCTGGCAGTGACCGGGGGCGGCATGCAGGCCATCGACAACATCAACCTGGCTTCGGCCTTGGGCACCACGGTCAGCCTGGTGGCAGCCTTCGCACGGGGCGCGCTCATCGGGCTGGAGAGGCAGTACCGCCAACGAACCGCGGGGCTGAGAACCAATGTCCTGGTGGCGGTCGGCGCGGCCATCTTCGTGGACATGGCGAATCGCCTGGGCGGCCATGAAGCGGCCGTGCACGTCGTCGCCTATGTCGTCTCCGGCATCGGCTTTCTCGGCGCGGGCGTGATCATGCGCGAGGGAGGGCAATGTGCGCGGGCTCAATACAGCCGCCACGCTCTGGGGGTCTGCCGCCGTCGGCGCCTGCGCGGGCGCTGACCTGCTGGTCGAAGCGTTGCTGGCCACCGCCTTCGTGCTGTCCGCCAACACCCTGCTGCGGCCGGTGGTGAACCGCATCAACCGGCAGCCGCTGGACACCGAGGCAGTCGAGGCGACCTACACCTTCTATGTCATTGCGCCCAAGGTGAGGCAGCGGGAGGCCCTGACCCGGCTGGAGGCGGCGCTGGAGGCCGTCGCCTACCCGACACAGGACCTGATCATCCACGCCCTCGGCTCCGACGCCGTCGAGATCGAGGCCGTGCTCACCGCCAGCGCGCTCGACGGGCATCAGCTCGACGCCGTCGTGGCCGAGCTGTCGGCTCAGGATTGCGTCACGCAGGCCTTCTGGAGCCCTTCAACGACCGAATGACCGTGCCCCCGGAACCTGACCGCCGGGCGACTGGATGGGATGCCGCACCTGGGGCGGCCCGATGGTCGATGTGGGCCTCAGCTGTGCGCCCGCCCGAGCGAGATCGGCCGCCTCCGGTTCTCGACTCAGTGCTTGTCGGTCGGCAGGCCGCCATCGTCGGCGAAGCGCATCGCAACCTGACGGAAGTCCTCATGGATGGCGAGGAAGGCCGCAACGATGTCGGGATCAAAGTGGGTGCCGCTGCCCTCGCCGACGATGCGTACCGCCTCCTCGTGCGTGAAGGCCGGCTTGTAGACCCGGCGCGAGATCAGCGCGTCGTAGACGTCGGCCAGGGCCATCAGCCGCGCCGAGATCGGGATCGTGTCGCCCGCCAGTCCCCGCGGGTAGCCCGAGCCGTCCCATTTCTCCTGGTGGGATTCGGCGATCTCGCGGGCGAAGCGCAGAAAGGAGCTGGGCTCGTCCATCATCTGCTCGGCCTTGGCGATGGCGTTGCGGCCCAGCGTCGTGTGGGTCTTCATGATCTCGAACTCCTGCGGCGTCAGCCGGCCCGGCTTGAGCAGGATGGCGTCGGGAATTCCGACCTTGCCGATGTCGTGCAATGGCGCCGACTTGAACAGCAGGTCGGGGACTTCGCCGGTCAGGAAGTCCGCGAAGCGCGGATGCGCCCGCAGCGCCTGCGCCAACAGCTTCACGTAGTGCTGGGTGCGCTGGATGTGGTTGCCGGTTTCGTCGTCGCGCGCCTCGGCCAGCGAGGCCAGGGCCGTGATGGTCGCGTCCTGGGTCTGCTGGATCTGGTGCGTGCGCCGGGCCACCTCGGCTTCGAGGCGTGCGTTCTGATGCCTGAGCCGGTCGGAGGCGGTCTTGAGCGCCAGATGGTTGCGGATGCGGGCCAGCGCGATGGGCGGCGAGATCGGCTTGGTGATGTAGTCCGCCGCGCCGCAGTCAAGGCCCCTCTGCTCATCCCCGGCGTCCGTCCTGGCGGTCAGGAAGATGACCGGGATGTGCTGCAACGCGGGGTCGGCCTTCAGCCGGCGGCAGACCTCGTAGCCGTCCATGCCGGGCATCATGATGTCGAGCAGGATCAGGTCGGGCAGCGGCGCCAGCATGGCCGCCTGCAACGCGCGCTCGCCGCTGGTTGCGACGCGCGTCAGGTGGTTGTCCTTGAGCAGCCCCGTCATCAGCGCGATGTTCTGCGGCGTGTCGTCGACGATCAGCACCGTCGGCAGGGGGCCACTGTTCATGGAATCGGCTCCGAAAATGTCATGCCGAGCGCCTCGGCCGCGCGCCGCAGGCGGCCGAGCGCGGCGTCGAAATCATAGTTTCTGACGTCCCACTCGAAAGCGCCGAAGTCATCCGCCCCGAACAGCGTACGCAGCAGCGGGGTGTGCTCGAAGAAATAGTCCACGGCCACGCCGTCGGCACGCCGCAGCAGGGTCGCAAGCTGGTTCGCGGCTTGGACCGCCCCGCTGTCGGCGGCGGGCGGGCTCGGGCTGGGCGATGACGGTGTCGTCGCGATCCAGCGCGCGATGGTCTGCAGAACGACCGCCGGCTCCAGCGGCTTGGAAACATGGTCCGCCATGCCCGCTTCGAGGCAACGAAGGCGCTCCTCGGGCAGCGCGTGGGCGGTCAAGGCGATGATGGGCAGGCCGGCGAAGCGTGTGTCGGCGCGGATGCGCCGCGTGGCCTCGAAGCCGTCCATGTCCGGCATCTGCAGGTCCATCAGCACGGCGTCGTAGCGCGCCGGGCCGGCACCGTCGAGCAGCTTCAGCACCTCGTGGCCGTTGCCGGCGACGTCCACCGCCGCGCCGGCGCCTTCGAGCAGTTCGCGGGCGATCTGCTGGTTGACCTCGTTGTCCTCGGCGAGCAGCAGCCGCGCCCCCTGCAGCGGACGTGCCGGCGCATGCGGCGAGCTGGCCGCCGGGGCGGCCGGCGCGCGCGACGCGAACAGCGTGACGAGGATGTCGGCCAGTGATGACGCGCTGACCGGCTTGGTCAGGGAGGCCAGGATATTGGCCGGCGCGCCCGCCGCGCGCGCGCTTCCCGCGTCTTCACCGTCGAAGGGCTTGAGCAGCACGACGGGCAACGCCGGCGCCACGCGGGCCAGGAGCCCCGCGGTGTCGATCCCGTCCGGCGCCGGCATCGCGGCATCGACGAAGGCCACGCCGAAGGGGCGCTGCACCGCGGTGGCCACGGCACGCAGCGCCTCGGGGCCCGACGCCACCGCATGGGCCGCAAGGCCCAGCGCGTCCAGCGCCCGCGACAGCAGTTCGCGCGCCGCCGCGTTGTCGTCGACCACCAGGGCCGGCATGCCCTTGAGCGCCTCGGGCACGGCACGGCGCGGTTGCGCCGCGCGCTCGCCCACCCCGAACCAGGCGCTGAAGCCGAAGTTGCTGCCCTGCCCGGGCGTGGAGTCGACGTGCAGCGTGCCGCCCATCACATCGACGATGCGCTTGCAGATGGCAAGTCCGAGGCCCGTGCCGCCGTATTTGCGTGTGGTCGAGCCGTCGGCCTGGCTGAAGGCATGGAACACGCCGGCGGTCTGCTCGCGTGTCATGCCGATGCCGGTATCGCTGACCTCGATCTGCAGCAGCACGCGATCGCCCGCGCGCTCCACGCCGTGCACGCGGATTGCGACCTGACCGTGCTCGGTGAACTTGACGGCATTGCTGACAAGGTTGGTCAGTACCTGTCCGAGGCGAAGCGGGTCGCCGTGCAGCGCGAGCGGCACGTCCCAGGCGATGTCGCACAGCATCTCCAGGCCCTTGTCGGCGGCCTTCTGGGCCACCAGCGCGGTGGCGCTTGCCAGCACCTCGTCGAGCCGGAACGGCACCTGTTCCAGTTCGAGCTTGCCCGCCTCGACCTTCGAGAAGTCGAGGATGTCGTTGATGATGCCGAGCAGGGCCGTGCCGGCGCTGTGGATCTTGCTCAAGTAGTCACGCTGCTTGGGCGTCAGCTCGGTCCGCTGCGCCAGGTAGGCCATGCCGATGATGGCGTTCATCGGCGTGCGGATCTCGTGGCTCATATTGGCCAGGAACATCGACTTGGCCCGCGTGGCCTCCTCGGCCATCTGCTTGGCCACGCCCAGGCTGGACAGCAGTTGCTGCTGTTCCTGGGTCAGCCGCTCGAGGTCCCGGGTGCGCTCCGCCACCTTGGCCTCGAGGCCACGCGTCGCCTCCAGCAGCATCACCCGCATGCGCTCCTGCGCGCCGACCAGCGTGTCGATCTCGCGGATGCGCGTCGACAGCTGCACCGGCCCGTCGAGCTGCAGGTTGCCGATGCGTTCGCTCTCCGCGACGAGGTGGTCCACGACGCGGGCGAAGCGGCGGGAGAAGCCCTGCGCCACCGTGAAGACGAGCGCCAGCACGGCCAGCACCATGATGCCCATCGCCGTGGCGTGCCAGTGGGTGGTCAGCGAGAAGTCGCCCCTGGGGCCGAGCGTCGCTACGCGGAGCTGCAGGTCGCCGAACTCCAGCGGCCGGAACATGGCAATCCACGGCTCGCCGCCGAACTCGTACAGCACCGAGGTTCCGGTGGGGCTGCCCTGTTCCCGCCAGGGCTGCAGCGCGGCGTCCAGCTTGGCCGCGCCGGCCTGCGCGGGTGTCTTCAGCAGCCAGGCCGGTGGGCCTTCCGCGAGTCGTGGCAGGAAGCGCGGCGGCGCCAGCAGCCGGCCGTCGCGGGTCAGCAGCGCGGCGCTGCCGTTCGTGCCTACCTTGAGCCGCGACGTGAACAGCGACAGGTCCTGCATCAGCAGGTCGAAGGCGACGACGCGCGCATCGCCCGTCGCTGCATCGGCCCAGCGCCGCGTGGCCGTGATGCCGATGTCCGACCGCTTGAAGAAGGTGTAAGGCTCCGTCCAGTGCAGCCGTCCTTCGGGCGTGGCCATCGCCTGCTTGAACCAGGGCCGGGTGCGGGCGTCGTAGAGGCGGTCGATCCGCTCCTCGCGCAGCAGCCGCCCGTCGTCGTCATAGTGGAACCAGCGCTGCATGGCGCCGTCGCGGGGGAGGTTGGTGACCCGCACGATCCAGCCCTGCGCCTGGTCGGGCTCCGGATTGAGCTCGGTATAGCGGCCCAGCCCGTCGGCAAAGATGGCCCCGGCAATCCTGCGTTGCGCCTTCAGCACCGGGATCAGCAGATTCGCGAAGACCTGCGGCGACTCGGTCTGCAGCTGCCCGCTGCGGCCCCAGTCCTCCACGATTTTCAGCTGCTCGGCTGCATTGCCGAACAGGCGGCGGACGTCGCCCTCCACCTGCTCCGAGGCCCGGCCCATCGTGGTGCCGGCAAGTTCTTGCTGCGCCGGGTGTATGACGATGAGATAGATGGCCGCAGCAAAGATCGCAAAGGCCGGCAAGACGATGCCCAGGATCCTGCGCAGCAGGTAGCCGTGGATGGCCGCCGGCTTGCCGCGAGCAAAGAGCATCCTGTGCTTCTCCCGACGGACGCTCCTCTCAGCAAGCCCCATGCATCCCCCCTTCGCGCGACCGCAGCCTTGCCCGATGGCCCGGCTATTCTGCAGGCACCCGCGGCCTGCCTGCCGGATGCTGCCCTAAGTGGCATGAACCAGGCGAGCACCCTGGATGATGGAAGACACTGGGGTGTGCGGGCCAGCGCGGGTAGAGGTCGATCAATTTATTGATGGCCTTGGACCGCGATCTCTAAGTTGACCCGCTGCCGACCACTCGTACCCAGGATTGCCTGCGAGCGATGTCCAGTCCCGTGAGGGACTGGACGCGCCTGACAGCCCACATTAAACAGAGCCGCCGGGCTTGCCCGGCAGGCCGTTGGTCGGCGGCACCTGCGCGGGCCCGCACGCTTGCGATTGTTGTTCAAGCGCCAGGAGCTCAGCCATGGAATTGACCCCGATGCACAAGCGCGTCATAGCGCTGGACGTTCACCAAGCCAAGATCACCGCGTGCGCGGTCGTCGAACATGACGATGGTCGCGTGGAGGTCACCAAGCGAGACTTCGGCGCCTTCAAACGCGACCGCCGTGCCCTGGCGCAGTGGACGCTGGAGATCGTGCCCGAGGTGGTGGTGATGGAGAGCACGGGGGTGTACTGGAAGAGCCCGTTCGCGGCATTGGAGGC
The DNA here is from genome assembly GCF_004342485.1 of Roseateles saccharophilus. Lineage (GTDB taxonomy): Bacteria > Pseudomonadota > Gammaproteobacteria > Burkholderiales > Burkholderiaceae_C > Pelomonas > Pelomonas saccharophila. The sequence goes on along the minus strand of NZ_SMBU01000015.1, from coordinate 306 downwards.
GGTGGGCATCGTGGCGTGGGTGGTCAACGCGCGCCACGTCAAGGCCGTGCCCGGTCGCAAGACCGACATGGCTGACGCGCAGTGGCTGGCCACGCTGGCGCGCGCGGGCTTGCTGCGTGCGTCGTTCATCCCACCGAGGGACTTGCGCGAGCTTCGGCTGGTGGCCCGTCAGCGGCAAAAGCTCGTGGGTGCGGCCAGTGCCGAGAAGAACCGCCTGCACAAGGTGCTGGTCGACGCCGGGGTGCGGCTGAACGTGCTGGTCAACGACATCCATGGCCAGAGTGCGCGCGCCATGGTCAAGGCGCT
>NZ_SMBU01000014.1 GCF_004342485.1 Roseateles saccharophilus | reverse complement strand
AGCGCTCGAACTCCTGCAGTTCCTTCATCAAGGCTCACCTCTTGCTTGAAGAAGTGCGCATAATGCCTTGAATTTACTAACACAGTAAGACTAGGCGGCCACGCCCCGCAGCGCGTCGTCCAGCACCTCCACCCAGTGCCGCACCGGCTGGGTCGTGCCGCTTTGCAGGTGCTGGATGCAGCCGATGTTGGCCGACACGATCTGCTCGGCCTGCAGCGGTGCCAGCGCCTGCAGCTTGCGGTCGCGCAGTTGCTTGGACAGCTCCGGCTGCAGCACGGAATAGGTACCGGCCGAGCCGCAGCACAGGTGGCTGTCGGTCGGCGCGCAGTCGATGCGGAAACCCAGCTCGCGCAGGGAGTCCTCGACCCCACCCTTGAGCTTCTGGCCATGCTGCAGCGTGCACGGCGGGTGGTAGGCCAGCGCGCCGGCCCTGGCCTTGAGCCGGGTCTTCAGCGCCGGCACCAGCTCGGGCAGCAGCTCGCTGAGATCCTTGGTCATCTCACTGACGCGGCGGGCCTTGTCGGCATAGGCCGGGTCATGGGCCAGTGCATGGCCATAGTCCTTCACCGTCACGCCGCAGCCCGAGGCATTCATCACCAGGGCCTCGACGCGCTCGCCCGGGCCGGCCAGCAGCGGCCACCAGGCGTCGATGTTGCGGCGCATGTCGGCCAGCGCCGCCTCGTGGTCGCCCAGATGCGCGCGGATCGCGCCGCAGCAGCCGGCTCCGTCGGCGACGACGGTCTGGATGCCGGCTGCGTCCAGCACGCGGGCCGTCGCGCTGTTGATGTTGGGCGCCATCGCCGGCTGCACGCAGCCCAGCAGCAACGCGACCTTGCGGTTGAGCTGGCGCGTCGGCCAGTCGTGGGCCGTGGCCGGCGGCCGGGCCGGCACCTTGTCCTTCAGCGCGGCCGGCACCAGCGGGCGCAGGGCCTGGCCCAGCCTCATCGCCGGCTTGAACAGCGGCGAGGTCAGCCCCTCCTTCAGCAGCCAGCGCACGCGCCGCTCGCCGCCCGGGCGCCCGACCTTGGCGTCCACGACGCGCCGGCCGATGTCGACCAGGTGGCCGTATTCGACGCCCGAGGGGCAGGTCGTCTCGCAGTTGCGGCAGGTCAGGCAGCGGTCCAGATGCAGCTGGGTCTCGCGCGTGGGCTCGGCGCCTTCGAGCACCTGCTTGATCAGGTAGATGCGGCCGCGCGGGCCGTCGAGCTCGTCGCCCAGCAGCTGGTAGGTCGGGCAGGTGGCCGTGCAGAAGCCGCAGTGCACGCAGCGGCGCAGGATGGCCTCGGCCTCGGCACCGTCGGACCTGCCGGCGAATTCGGGAGCAAGCGTCGTTTGCATGGCTAGAAGAAAAGCTGGAAGACGAGGGGCATCAGCAGCGAGGCCAGGATCACCTGCACGCCCAGGGCCAGGCTTGCATAGGCGCCGGCATCGGCGTCCACCTGCAGCGCGCGCGCCGCGCCCAGGCCGTGGGCGCAGGTGCCCAGCGCAAAGCCGCGCGCCACCATGGGCTTCACGCCGATCAGGTCGAACAGGTATTTGCCGCCCACCGCGCCGATCATGCCGGTCAGCACCGCGAACACCGCGGCCAGCGCCGGGATGCCGCCGATCTTCTCGGCAATGCCCATGGCCACCGGCGCCGTCACCGACTTGGTGGCCAGCGACGCGACCAGTTCCTGCGGCAGGCCCAGCGCCCAGCCGATGGCCACCGCGCTCAGCGAGGCCGCCGCGCCGCCCGCCAGCGCCGCGACGAGGATGGCGCCCCAGCGCCGGCGCAACTCCTCGCGCCGCTGCCACAGCGGCCAGGCCATCGCGACGACGGCCGGCCCGAGCAGGAAGTGGATGAACTGCGCGCCGGAGAAATAGGTCGGGTAGGGCGTGCCGCTGGCCAGCAGCAGCGCGGCCAGCACGGCCACGCTCCAGGGCACCGGGTTGGCCCAGGCCGCATGGCCCAGGCGCACATAGGCCGCGTGGGCCAGCACATAGACGGCCAGCGTGACGGTGAGGCCGAACAGCGGCGTCGCGCTGAGGTAGACCCAGAGCTGGACGAAGTCCTGCATGTCAGACCTTGCGCTCGCGCGCGAGCAAGGCGCGCAGCACCCAGGCCGTGACCGCCAGGCCCAGGCCGGTGGACAGCACGACGGCCAGCAGCAGGCGCAGGCCGAATTCGCCGATCAGGTGCAGATGGGTCATCACGCCCACGCCCACCGGCACGAAGAGCAGCGACAGGTGGCCGAGCAGCCCCTCGGCCGCCGGCTGCACCGTGTCGCGCAGCGGCCCCCAGCGCAGCGCGAGCAGCATCAGCAGCAGGCCCAGCACCGGCCCCGGCAGCGGCGCATGGCTGAGGCGCACCAGCACCTCGCCGAGCGCCTGGGCGATCAGCAGCAGCGTGAGGCCGCGCAGCAGCTGCACGCTCACAGCCCCGCGTAGAGGCGGCCGGGGTTGAAGACGCCGTGCGGGTCGAACGCGGCCTTGAGCCGGCGGTGGATGGCGGCCAGCGGCGCGGCCAGCGGTGCGAAGGCACCGGGCGACTTGTCCAGCGCGCGGAACAGCGTCGCATGCCCGCCCACGCCGGCCGCGGCTTCGCGCACCGCGGCGGCCTCCATCGGCGTGACGACCCAGCGCTGGGCGCCACCCCATTCGATCAGCTGCTCGCCGTGCAGCTTCAGCTCGGGCGCGGTGCTGGGCACGGAGAGGCGCCACAGCCGCGCGCCGCCGGCCACCGCGCGCGCGGCGCCGACGAAGAACTCGTCGCCCTGGTCGCGCAGGCCGGTCCAGAAGGGCTCGGCCAGGTCGGCCGGGATGAGGTCGCCGCCCAGCCTGCGGCAGGCCGCCTCGACCGCCGCCGCCGCACCGGCCAGGCGCAGCAGCAGCGCGCCGTCCCACCAGGCGCTGGCCTCGATGGGCAGGGGCTGTCCACCCCAGGCATTGAGGGCCTTCAGCGCGGCCGGCTGGTCCAGGTCGAAGCGCAGCGTGGCGCTCGCGGCCGGCAGGGGCAGCACCTTGAGCGTGACCTCGGTGATGAGGCCGAGCTGGCCCATGGAGCCGGCCAGCACGCGGCTGATGTCGAAGCCGGCCACGTTCTTCATCACCGTGCCGCCGAAGCTCAGCAGCTCGCCATTGCCGTTGATGAGGACGGCGCCCAGCACATGGTCGCGCACCGAGCCCAGGGCCGCGCGACTGGGGCCGGACAGGCCGGCCGCCACCATGCCGCCCACCGTGCCCCGCCCGCCGAAGCGTGGCGGCTCGAAGGCGAGGCGCTGGCGCTGGGCGGCCAGAGCGGTCTCGACGTCCGCGATGGGTGTGCCGGCCAGCGCGCTGAGGTAGAGCTCACTGGGCTCGTAGGCCGTGATGCCGTTCAGGGCCAGCGTGGACAGCACCTCGCCGGCCGGCGCCTCGCCGTAGAAATCCTTGCTGCCGTGGCCGGTGATGCGCAGCGGTGTGCGGGCGGCGCGGATCTGCGCCTGCAGGTCGTCGAAGTTCAAAACCGCTCCAGCTCAGGAAACGCCAGCAGCCCGCGCTTCACATGCATGCGGCCGTACTCGGCGCAGCGGTGCAGCGTCGGGATCTGCTTGCCGGGATTCAGCGTGCCGGCGGGGTCGAAGGCGGCCTTGAGCTTCAGCATCTGCTCGCGCTCCTCGGGGCTGAACTGCACGCACATGGAATTGAGCTTCTCGACGCCCACGCCGTGCTCGCCGGTCACGGTGCCGCCCAGGGCAACGCTGCGCTCCAGGATCTCGGCGCCGAAGAGCTCGCAGCGGTGCAGCTGGTCGGGGTCGTTGGCATCGAACAGGATCAGCGGATGCAGGTTGCCGTCGCCGGCGTGGAAGACGTTGGCGCAGCGCAGGCCGTATTTCTTCTCCATCTGCTGGATGTCCAGCAGGATGGTGGCGAGGTGCTTGCGCGGGATGGTCGAGTCCATGCACATGTAGTCGGGGCTGATGCGGCCGGACGCCGGGAAGGCGTTCTTACGGCCGCTCCAGAAGCGCAGGCGCTGGGCCTCGTCGGCGCTGGCCTGCACGTCGGTCGCGCCGCTGCCGCGCAGCACGGCGTCCATGCGCGCGATCTCCTCGGCCACCTCCTCGGGCGTGCCGTCGCTCTCGCACAGCAGGATGGCCTCGGCCGTCAGGTCGTAGCCGGCGTGCACGAAGTCCTCGACAGCGGCCGTCATGGGCTTGTCCATCATCTCCAGGCCGGCCGGGATGATGCCAGCCGCGATCAGCGCCGCCACCGCGTCGCCGGCCTTGCGCACGTCGTCGAAGCTGGCCATCAGGCAGCGCGCCAGCTGCGGCTTGGGCACGAGCTTGACGGTGACCTCGGTGACGACGGCCAGCATGCCCTCGCTGCCCACCACCAGCGCCAGCAGGTCCAGGCCGGCGGCGTCCAGCGCCTCAGCTCCGAACTCCACAGCTTCGCCCTCCACAGTAAAGCCGCGCACCCGCAACACGTTGTGCAGCGTGAGGCCGTACTTCAGGCAGTGCACGCCGCCCGAGTTCTCGGCGATGTTGCCGCCTATGGTGCAGGCGATCTGGCTGCTGGGGTCGGGCGCGTAGTAGAGGCCGTGCGGGGCCGCGGCCTCGCTGATGGCGAGGTTGCGCACGCCGCATTGCACGCGGGCCGTGCGGGCCTCGGGGTCGATGGCGATGATCTTGTTGAACCTGGCCAGGGCCAGCGTGAGGCCGGCCTCGTGCGGCATCGCGCCGCCCGAGAGGCCGGTGCCGGCGCCGCGCGCGACCACCGGCACGCCCAGCGCATGGCAGGCCTTCAGCACGGCGGCCACCTGGGCCTCGGTCTCGGGCAGGGCCACGGCGAGGGGCCGCTGGCGGTAGGCGGTCAGGCCGTCGCACTCGTAGGGCGTGGTCTGCTCGGCCTGGTGCAGCAGCGCATGCGGCGGCAGCAGCGGCGCCAGGGCCGCCACCAATTGCCGCAGGCGCGCAGCTCGGTCAAAGCCGGGGTCTTGGGCGGAAGCATTCATCGCCGGCAGACTGTAGCGGTCTCAATGAACGAGCCAGGTGAAGGGCGGCACATAGGCCTGCAGCGTGACGAAGAAGCCCACCAGTGCGGCCAGCGCGATCGAATGGAAGAACACATAGCGCAGGATGGGGCCCTCGCCGTTGCGCCAGCCCGTGGCCGTGGACGCGACGACGATGGACTGCGCATCGATCATCTTGCCCATCACGCCGCCGGCGCTGTTGGCCGCGCCCATCAGGTTGGGGTTCAGCCCGAGCTGCTCGGCCGCCACCTTCTGCATGCCGCCAAAGAGCACGTTGCTGGCGGTGTCGGAGCCGGTCATGGCCACGCCCAGCCAGCCCATCAGCGTGCCGAAGAAGGGGTAGAGCACGCCGGTGTTGGCGAAGGCCAGTCCCAGCGTCGTGTCCAGGCCGCTGAAGCGGGTCAGCGTGCCCAGGGCCAGCATCAGCACGATGGTGAGCAGCGAGGTGCGCACCAACCACACCGTCTGGCCGAAGCAGCGCACGAGGCCGCCGAAGCGGTAGCCCATCACCAGGCCGCCGACGACGGCCGCCAGCAGGATGCCGGTGCCGGTGGCGGACAGCAGGCCGAACACATACTCGGCCGCCTCAGCCGTGGGCTTGGGCACGACGGGCGCGACCTTCTCGACCAGCTTGTGCAAGCCGTCGATGGTGAACTTGGGCGCGAAGATGCCGTTCAGCGCGGCCTTGGTGGCCGGCAGTCCCCAGGCGAAGACGAAGACGGTCAGGATGACCCAGGGCGTCCAGGCCTTCACGACCGCGGCGCGCGGATGGGCCGCGGGCTGGCGTGGCGGCTTGGCCTCGCCGCCGTCCTGCTCATGGCCGCGCAGCGACACCGAGGTCCAGATACGTCGCGGCTGCCAGACGCGCAGGAAGGCCACTAGCGCGATCATCGAGCACATGGCGGCGATGACGTCCACCAGCTCGGGGCCGATGAAGTTGCTGACGAGGTATTGCGGGATGGCGAAGGACAGGCCCGTGACCCCGATGGCCGGCGAGATCTCCCACATCGCCTTGCGACCGGCGAAGGCCCAGATCAGCCAGAACGGCACCAGCAGCGAGAAGAAAGGCAGCTGGCGGCCGATCATGCCGGACACGGCCATCAGGTCGTAGCCATGCACCTTGGCCAGCGTGATGACCGGCGTGCCGAGCGCGCCATAGGCCACGGGCGCCGTGTTGGCGATCAAGCTCAGGCCCGAGGCGGCCAGCGGCGAGAAGCCCAGGCCGATCAGGATGGCCGCCGTGACGGCCACCGGGGTGCCGAAGCCGGCGGCGCCCTCGAAGAAGGCGCCGAAGGCGAAGGCGATCAGCAGCAACTGCAGGCGCCGGTCCTGGGTGATGCCGGCGATGGAGTCCTGCAGCACCTGGAAGCTGCCGTTCTTCTCGGTCAGCTGGTGCAGGAAGATGATGTTGAGCACGATCCAGCCGATGGGCAGCAGGCCGGTCAATCCACCCAGCAGCGCGGCGCGGCTGGCCATGCCGGCCGGCATGCCGAAGGCGAACACCGCGATCAGGAAGGCGCTCGCGAGGCCGGCGGCCGCCGCCACATGGGCCTTGAGGTGGAACACGCCCAGGCCCAGCAGCATGACCACCACGGGCACGGCGGCCACGAGGGTGCTGAGCCCCATGTTGTCGAAAGGGTTGTAGACCTGTTGCCAGACCATCGTCGTCTCCGGTTTTTTGAAAGCTTGGGCCTCGGCCGGAATCCGGCGGGCTGTGGGGCGCGATGGTGAGGCGCCGGCCGGTTGACGGCGTGAATCCTGCTGCGCCGGCGCGTGAAGAAATTTCAGCCGCCGTGGCCGACACAGGGTTGGCCCGGAGGGTCCCCGTCAGGTCGACGTCAGGCGAGGGCCCGGGTCAACCACTCGACGAAGGCCGCACATTCCCAGCGCTCCAGCGTGCCCGGCTTCCAGCACAGGTAATGGTGGAAGCTCGAACCCACCGTGCGCGGCGACAGGCGCAGCAGCCGCCCCGCGTCCAGCCAGGAGGCGCCCAGCTTCATGCGCATCAGCGCGACGCCGAAGCCTGCCGCCGCGGCGTCCAGCACCAGGCCCAGGTCGTTGAACTGCGCGCCGACGCGCGGCTCGTCCAGCTGCAGGCCATGGGCCTCGAACCAGCTGCTCCAGGGCGCCAGCGGGCTGCGGATCAGGTGGGCGCGGCGGATGTCGGCCACGTTGTCGAAGCCTTCGAAGGGGCCGTGCTCGTGCAGGTAGTCGGGGCTGCAGACGGGCGTCAGCTCATCGGTCAGCACGCGCCGGCTCTCAAGTCCTGCGTATTCGCCGGTGCCGAAGCGGATTTCCAGATCGGCGTCCTCGGACTTCATGTCGGCCAGCGGGATGGCCACCTGCATGATCAACTCGACCTCCGGGTTGGCATGGCGGAACAGCGCCAGCCGCGGCAGCAGGATCTGGCGCGAGAAGGTCGGCGTGACGGCCAGGCGCAGGCGCACGCCCTGCGGCCGCACGCCGGCGGCGCCCGGGATCTTCTGCAGCGCGGCCAGGCCCTGGCGCACCGAAGGCAGGTAGGCCTGGCCCTGCTCGGCGAGCATGAAGTCGCGCCCGAACAGCTTGAAGCCCAGCTGCGACTCCAGCTGGCGGATGCGGTGGCTGACGGCGCTGGGCGTGACCGCCAGCTCCTCGGCCGCGGCGCTGACGCTGCGCAGCCGCGCGACGGCCTCGAAGGCCTGCAGGCATTGAATGGGCGGGATGCGCGGTGCGGCCATGCTCGATGCGCCTCAGCCGTCCACCAGCAGCCAGTAGCCGGCCTTGTGCAGCGGCGTCTGCGGCGGCAGCAATGGGTTGTTCAGCAGGATACGGGTGCGCTGCAGCAGGCGATGGCGGCTGATCAGGTCGCCGAAGTGCTGCTGGAACAGGCGTGCGAAGCTGCCGTCGGCCACCATGGCATCGAGGCCGCGCTGCAGGTCGGCGGCCAGCTCGGGGCGGTCGCGCCGCACGAACAGATAGGACGCCGCCGGATAGCGCAGCAGCACGTGGGGCTCGACGACCAGGCCCGCCGCCATGCCGCTGGCGATCTCGCCGTCGATCTCGAAGGCCGCGCGCGGGAAATAGTCGACGCGGCCCAGGCGCAGCATGTCGAACAGCGCCGTGTAGCGGGAGGCACCGCGCACGGTCAGGCCGTTGGCGCGCAGGATCTCGGTGTCGGGCCAGTCCAGGCCCTGGCCGGCCACATAGGGGCGCAAGTCCTCCAGCGAGCGCACGGACTGCCAGCGGTCGACATGCTCGGGCCTGACGAAGGCCAGCCGGAAGCCGATCAGCCCGCGGTCCACGGGCACGCGCACCGGCTGCAGCAAGGCCTCGCGCTCGATGCTGGTCATGGTCCAGGCCAGGTCCAGGCTGCCGGTCGCGTCGGCCAGCTCGCGCAGCACGCGGGACTGGGTCATGGGTTGCGCGGACTCGGCGATCTGATAGCTGGCGCCGCTGCGCTGCAGCGCCTGACGGATCAGGGCCTCGTGGTAGCGCCACAGCAAGACGCGGCTCTCATCATGCAGCGGATAGAGCAGCGTTGTGGGCGCCCCGCCGGCATGCCCGGCCACGGCCTCGGCCATCAGCAGCGAGAGCAAGGTGCGCCGCCTCATGACCCGGCCCGGACGGGGCGGTCAGGCCTTGCGCTTGGCGGCGGGGGCGCGCTTGCGGGCCGGGGCCGGTGGCCTGGCGCTGCCGGGCGCAACGCCGGCAAGCCCCTTGGCCACGCTGCCGACGACGGCGCCGGGCATGGTCGCGGCCTTGCGCAGCGTGTCGCTGGCGGCGTCGAAGCTCTGCTTGACCAGGCTGCCGGCGAGGTTCTTGGCGGCGTCGGTGGCGGTGTCCTTCATCGCCGACGTGGCCAGCTGCGTGAACTGCTGGCTCAGCGCCGTCCACCACTGCGTGGGGTCGATGGCGGCGGCCGGGTTGGCCGCGGCGGCCTTGGCGGCGTCACCGGCCGTCTTCACGGTCCTGGCGGCGGTCTTGGCCGCCGTCTTGGCCACGGTCTTGGCGGCGGCCTGGGCCGCGGGCGCCGCAGCGGCCAGCACCTCGGGCGGCACGCCGGGCCAGGCCGGGGCCTCGGGCAGCTTCAGGCTGTCGCGCAGCTCGGCCAGCGGCACGTTCATGGATTTCAGCGTGGACAGCGTCATGCGCTGCACCTCCAGCGCCTGGATGGTGGCGGCCAGCATGCGGGCGTTCTGCTCCAGCCAGAACTGCACGGTGCGCAGCTCCTCGATGCGCTTGGCCAGCTCCTCGGGGTTGAGCGTGGGCGCGACCCACTGGCCGATGCCGGGCAGGGCCGAGCCGGCGTTCTTGACGAGGCCCTGCAGGAATTCGAAACCGGGCACGAACTTGGTGAAGCTGTTGTCGGTCATAGCGTCTCCTTGGGGCCTGTTGTGGACGTGATGCTACTTGCTGGGCAGCAGGGCCTGCACCTCGAAACCCCGCGCCGCCAGCAGACCGGGCAGGGCCTCGGGTCCGCTCATGTGCAGCGCGCCCACGGCCACCAGCAGGCGCTGACCGGCACCATGCAGCGCATCGATGCGCGCGGCAAGCTGCGTGTTGCGATCATCGTTGACGCGCTTGAGCCAGGCCCGCTCGGCCGGGCTGTCGGCGCAGGCGCACCAGCGCGGGTAGTCGGCCAGCGCCTTGAGGTCGCCACGCGCCCAGGTCGCGGCCAGCTTGCGCAGCGGTGCGCGCAGCTCGCCGCGCTGCAGTTGGCGCAGCGTGCCGTCGATGAGTTCCGGCAGCTCGGCGGCCTCGGGCTCCAGCGCCGTCAGTTGCTCGTCCACGCTCTCCAGCGACTGCACCGGCCGGTGCTCGGCCTTGGCCCAGGCCAGCAGCATCAGGTCTTGGCCATAGGCGGCGTCGAAGCCGTCGCGGCGCGCCTCCATCAGCGTCAGCGTGCTGAGCTGCAGCATGGCCGGCAGCGCGGCCAGCGCGGTGGGCGGCAGGCAGGCCGCGCGGGCTTGCGCCTCGACGCGCCGCGCCTGGGCCGGCGGCAGCGGCCCGGCCTGCGGCGCCGCAGCCAGCGCGGGGCCGACATCGGCCGGGTCCAGCTCCACGGCCAGCACCTCGGTCTCATCCCAGGCCTTGCGCAGCGCCGGGCCGGGGTAGGCCCATTCGGCCTTGCCGACATGCAGGCTGCCGTAGAGATAGCTGCTGTGCCCGCCGCGGCTAATGCGCCACAGCAGGCCGCGGTCCGGCGCCGCGGCGGCCCAGCGCACGGCCTGCTCGGCCGTGGGCTGCACCGGCACCGGCGGGCAGGCGGCATGGGCGCCGACGGCGAACAGCGCAAGAAGAAGGGCACGGATCATGGCTGGGGTTCGATGCGGAGCTCGCCCGGTTTTTGCGTGAAGTGCAGGCGGCCGAGAACGTCCATGCCGAGCAGGGGCGCGCCCAGCGTCGGCAGCACGGTGACCGTCAGGCGCTCGGCCCGCACGCCGCCGTCCAGGCTCACGTCGGCCCGGGCGACGAAGCCCTGCACGGCGCCGGCCGCCGTCTGCGTGCGCACGGCCCCCAGCGGCTTCAGGCCGGCGCGCTCGGCCAGACTCTGCGGCAGGGCCGTGGCCGTGGCGCCGGTGTCGACGAGGAAGTCCACCTCGACGTCGCCGACGCGGCCGGGCCAGTGGAAATGGCCGTCGTCGGCGCGCGTCAGCACGACGGTCTCGCCGGCGAGCTGGAAGCGGCTGGCGACGCGCTCGCGCTCCCAGGCCTTGAAGCCGAGGAAGACGACGAGGCCGACGAGGCCGACGAGCAGCCAGATCGTCAGCAGCTTGAAGGTGTGGGGCAGTTCCTGTTGGGACACGGCGGTTGGCAACCCGGGTTTGCTGGGTGAGCAACGATAACCGCGCGGCCCAGAATCGGCGCCATGAAGCTGTGGATGGCCTTGCTGCTGGCCGGTGGCGTCGACGACGCGCAGTTGCTGAACCGCTTCGGCGACCCCTTCGAGCCGCTGTCGGCCGACATCGCCGGCTGCGCGGAGCCGGTCGGCCCGCGCATTTCGGCCGCCGAGGCGCGCGTGCAGGCCCACCACCGGGCCGAGCGCGGCACCACCTGCTGGCTCAGCGGCGAATGCAGCGAGCCCAATGCCTACCGCTACGACGCGCGCATCGCCGCCGCGCTGCGCGAGCGCCTCGCCGCCCTGCCCGTGCTGCACCCGAGCAGCCTGTGGCTGACCGTGCAGGGGCGCGTCGTCTACCTGGAGGGCTGCGTCGCGGGCGCCGACCAGGGCGCGGCGCTGGAGGCCGCGGCGCGCGCCCTGCCCGATGTGCAGCAGGCCCTGGCCGTCGTCGCCATCGGCGCCGCAGCCCGGCCGCCCTATCGCGTGATGCCGCCCCGCCCTGCTGACAAGGACTGACATCGCCGCCGCCCAGACTGCGCGGCATGGACACCACCCCCTACACCCACCTCTGGCTCTACGCCGTGCTCGTCTTCGGCATCATCGTGCTGCCCGGCATGGACATGGCCTTCGTGCTCGCCAGCGCGCTGGCCGACGGCGCCCGCGCCGGCTTCGCGGCCGTGGCCGGCATGGTCGTCGGCGGCTTCGTGCATGTGCTGGCGAGCGCGCTGGGCATCAGCCTGCTGCTGCAGGCCTGGCCCACGCTGTTCGATGTGCTGCTGACCGCCGGCGGCCTCTATGTGGCCTGGATGGGCTGGCAGCTGTGGCGCGGCGCCGGCGCGCTGGGCGCCGTGCAGGCCGGCACATCGCGGCCGCTGCCGGCCACCTTCGGCCGCGCGGTGCTGACCTGCCTGATGAACCCCAAGGCCTATCTGTTCTGCCTGGCCGTCGTGCCGCAGTTCATCCGCCCCGAGCTGGGCCGCGTCGCGCTGCAGGGCTTCGTGCTCTTCCTGATCGGCGCGGCGGCCCAGGTGCTGATCTATGGCGGCATGGCGCTGGCGGCCGGCCGCGTGCGCATCTGGCTGGCCGGCAGCGCGGCCACGCAGGTGACGGCTGGGCGTGCCGTGGGCGCCCTGCTGCTCGCCACCGCCGCCTGGACGCTGGCGAGCGGCTGGCGCTAGCCTGGGCTAACGGTTGCCAGCGTCCTTGGCCGGCAGCGTCTTCAGGAAGGCGTGCAGGCCGCGCAGGTCGACCTCGTTGAGCTGCGACAGCGACGGGAAGGGCATCACGGGGATGGCCTCTCCGCTCGGGCGTCTGCCGCTCTTCATCATTGCCATGAAGGCGTCGACGCTGGCATAGCGTTCCATCATCACGCTGTCGCTGCCGGGCGTCAGGTTGGCCGCGGCCGGCCAGTCCGGCGGACCGCCGGGGATCTTGCCGCCGGAATAGCCGGGGCCGTGGCAGCCCATGCACATCTGCGCGACGTAGCGGCCGTGCTCGGCGGTCGGCCCCTCGGGCACGGGCGCGGCGGGTGGCAGGCTGTGGTCGATCTTGGCGGCGGCGTCCTGGATCAGGCCGAGGCCGTAGAGCACGCGCACCGGCGGCGGGAACCGGATGAGGGCCGTCTCGCCGTGCGACATGGCGGGCAGCTGCTTCGCGTAGGCGACCAGCGCGCCGACGTCGGCATCGGTGAGGCGGTTGTAGTCCTCGCTGGGCATGATGAGCAGCGGCCGGCCGTCGGGCTTGACGCCGTGGCGGATGGCGCGCACCCAGTCCTCGACGCGGTAGTTGGCCGTCACCGCGCCCGGCCCCGGGCCGATGTGGGGCGCGATGACGAGCATGCCGCCGCCATCGATGACCTTGCGGCCGGCGCCGTCGGCACCATGGCATTCGGCGCAGCCGCGCGAACTGAACAGGTAGCGGCCGCGCTCCAGGGCCGCGGCCTCGGTGGGCAGGGCAATGGCTTCGGCGCGCACGTCGATGCGGCGCTCCTGCTTGCGCCCGGCCTGCAGCCAGCCCGTGAGCAGGATGGCGGCGACGATCAGCAGCAGCGCGCCGAGCGCGATCAGCAGCCGCTTGAGCAGCTTGGATTTCATGGCCCCTCCTTTTCCGGGGGCTCGCCCCGGTTCGCTCCGGTGCAGCTCCTTCAGCTGCGCAGCGCCGCCACCGGCGACAGCCGTGCGGCGCGCCGGGCCGGCACCCAGACGGCGACCTGGCCCAGCAGCCACAACGATAGGGCACCGGTGGGCAGATACACCCAGGGCAAACGCTCAAGCTCGTAGCTCTGCATCAGCAGATGGCTCAGGCCCAACGCACCGGCCAGGCCGATGGCGATGCCGGTCGTCGTCAGCAGCAGGTTCTCGAGCTGGAAGTAGCGCAGGATCTGGCCCTCCGTCGCGCCCAGCGCCCGGTGCGTGCCGATCATGCGTGTGCGCTGCTGCACCCAGAAGCTGGCCAGGCCGACGATGCCCATGGCCGTGACGAGCAGCAGCGCGACGCAGACGCCGCTCATCAGCCAGGCCATCGCGCGGTCCTGGGCGTAGAACTCCGCGCGCATGTCGAGCAGCGCCCGCGACTTCGTGACGACGCGGTTCGGATCGACGGCTTCGAGCGCCGCCGCGGCGGCCTTGATCTGCGCGTCCAGCCGCCCGGCCTCGGTGCGCACGACATAGCTGCCGCCGCCACGCAGCGGGAAGAGCATCGCGTAGCCGCCACTGTCGCGGGCCCGGTGCAGGTAGGGGTGGGTCAGTGTCTCGACGACGCCGACGACGGTGGACGGCGAGGCGCCGAACACGTAGATCACGCGGCCCAGTGCCGAGCGGCCGGGAAAGAGCTTGTCGGCCATCGCCTTGTTGATGATGACCTGGCCGACATGGGCCTCGGGCTCGCTGAAGACCTTGTTGCTGTCCAGCACCTCGTCGGCCGTGAAGTTGCGGCCCTCGACGAGCCTGAGGCCGAAGGCGGGCAGCAGTTGCTCGTCGCCCTCGTACTGGGCGGCGGCAACGCGAGGCCCCTTGCTGTCGGGCTCCAGCGCCACGCCGCTGTTGTTGCTGTTGTTGCCGTAGACGATCTGGTTGACCGACGTGGCCGCCTTCACACCGGGCAGGGCGCGCAGCCGCGCCACGTCCTCGGCGACGATGCCGGCCGAGCGCTCGGGCGGCACGGGCTTGCTGCCGCGCACCTCCAGCACCGCCATCTCGGGCTCGGCCAGGCCGCTGTCGGCGTTGAGGAAGTCGACGCGGGTCTGGATCAGGTGCAGCGCGTTCGTGACGATGGTGCAGGTCAGCGCCACCTCCAGCACGATGAGGCCGGCCGCGATGCGATGGCGGCGCAGCGTCGACAGGATGGGCCGCAGGTCCAGCAGCAGCCCATGCAGGGCCGCGGCCAGGCCGGCGGAGCGCCCCGGCGCGGCGGGGTCGAGGGGCAGCGTCGAGGAAGAAGAGGAGGCGGACATCACTGCACCTTCAGTTGGACGGCGGGGGTGACGAGGGCCGCGCGCCAGGCCGGCAGCAGGCCGGCGCACAGGCTGGCGACGAGGGACAGGCCCAGCGTCAGCGCGAGCATGGGGGCGTCGAGTTCGGCGAGGCGGGCGTAGTCGTTGGGGCTGTGGCGCACCAGCCAGAGCCCGCCCTGCGCGAACGCGAGGCCCAGCAGAGCACCGACGACGCCGAGCAGCCCGGCCTCGACGACGAACTGCGCGAAGACCGCGCGCCGCGTCGCACCCAGCGCCCGGCGCACGCCGATCTCGCCGGCGCGGCGCAGCGTCTTGGCCAGCAGCAGGCCCACCATGTTGACGATGCAGACGAGCAGGAAGCCGAAGGCCAGCCAGGTCTGCAGGCGCACGTCGGCGGGCAGCACCTTCTGCGCGCCCAGCCATTCCATGACGTTGCGCAGCCTCACGTTCGTCGGGCGCTGGAAGCGGCCGGCGGCGCGCTGGGCCTCGGAGTAGTGCACGAGGTAGTCGCGGTAGGCCTTGGCGTCGTCGGGGCTGTCGAGCTCGACCCAGTACTGGATGAAGGAACAGCTCGCGGCCGGGTCCATGGGCGAACCGCCATTGGCGCCCTTGCCCCAGCAATCCATATTCCCCCAGTGGCCGACCTTGAGCAGCATGGCCGTCGAGAAGGGCAGGAAGAAGTCCTCCGACTCGGCGAAGCCGCCCAGCGTCAGGTCGTAGAAGTGCGGCTGGAACCTCCAGGGCTTGAGCACGCCGACGACGCGCAGCGTCTGGCCGCGCACGATGAGTTCGCGGCCGACGCTGTCGGCGCCGCCGAAGAGCTTGTCGTTCAGCGCCGCCGAGATGACGGCCACGCGCGCCTCGCCTGCGTCGTCGGCCGCGCTCCAGCCGCTGCCGTACTGCCAGGGCGCGTCGAACATCGCGAAGAAGTCGCTCGTCGTGTAGCGGGTGCTGGAGAAGATCGGCTTGATGCGGCCATCGCCGACGCCGACGGCCACATTGGTCGCACTCATCATGGCCTGGCGGCGGGCCTTGCCGTCGCGCAGCAGCGCGGTCGCGTCGAAGCGGCTGAGGTCGAAGGTGGGCTCCTTGCCGGCCTCCCAGCCGATGATCTCGCCCGCGTCCAGCTGCACGTTGAAGAGCCGCGCGCTCTTGGCCGGGATGGGGTCGCCGGACAGCACGTGGTAGACGGTCAGCGTCGTCATGCAGGCGCCGATGCCGAGAGCCAGGGCCAGCACCATCAGCGCCGACAGGCCCTTGGAGGCGCGGGCGCTGCGGGCGGCGAGTTCGAGGTAGTGCAGGAACATCAGCGTGTCTCCAACAAGGCGTTGACGGCGGCGAGCTCGGCGTCGCCGAGCGAGCCGGCGGCCTGGTGCAAGGCCAGCAGGGCCAGCACATGGCGGTGGCGGACCTGGGTCTGGGCGTTCTGCGCCGCGGTCAGGGTCTGGATGGCGAGCAGCAGGTCGGTCGTGCTGCGCGTGCCCAAGGCGAGGCCGGTGCGCGTGGCGCCGAGCGCGCGCTCGGCGGCCTCGACGGCGGCCTGCGCGGCACTCAGCTGGGCCGCGCCCTGCCCCACCGCCAGATGCTCGGCGCGCACCTCGCGCAGCACTGCGCGGCGGCCGGCCTCGAGCTGCTCGCGCGCGGCATCGCGCTGGAAGCCGGCGCGGTCGGCCGCCGCGCCGGTCGCGCCACCGGCGAACAGCGGCACGGTCAGGCGCAGCGCGACCTGGGTGGGCGTGCGGCCCGCGTCGAGCAGCGGCACGCCGTCGCCGCGCTGGCGCGTCGTGTCGACGCCGAGGCTGAGCGTCGGCAGGTGACCGGCGCGGGCCGACGCGATGCGCTGCTCGCTGGCCCGCAAGTCCAGCTGCAGCGCGCGCAGCCCGGGGTTGGCGGCTTCGGCGCGCCGCGCCCAGGCCTCGGCGTCGTCGGGCAGCGGCTGGGCGACGAGGTCGCCGCGCAGCGGCTGCAGCGCGGGCGGCGCAGCGCCGGTCAGCTGGGCCAGGGCCTCGCGGGCATCGGCCAGCGCGAGCTCGGCGGCCAGCGTGTTCGAGCGCGCCAGCTCGCGGTAGGCGCGCGACTGGTCGGCCTCGACCTGGGCCGACAGGCCGGCCTTGAAGCGGCTCTCGGCCTCGTTGACCTGGCGGTCGAAGGCCTCCTCGTTGGCGCGCGCGGTGGCGAGCTGGGCTTGGGCCGACAGCAGGCCGAAATAGGCGTCGGCGACGCGGGCGCGCGCGGCCTGCTCGGCGGCAACGAGGCGCTCAGCCTGGGCCGAGGCCTGACTGCGGCTGGCATCCCATTCGCGCAGCGCGGCGAGGTCGATCAGCGGCTGGCTGAGGCTGCTCGTCGTCGTGTTCCAGCGGTTGCCGCCGCTATCGCGCAGCTCGTCGCGCTCCAGCTTCCACTGCGGCAGCAGTGCCGCGCGGGCCTCGCGCGCCGTGGCCTCCTGCGCGCCGCTGAGGGCCGCGGCCTGGCGCAGCAGCGGGTCGGCCGCGCGCGCCTGGGCCCAGACCTGCAGCAGGTCGTCGGCATGTGCCGCCGTGGCGGCCAGCAGCACGAGGGCGAGGGGCAGTCGACGCATCGCGTTCAAGCCGTCAACTCGGCGGCAAGGTCGACGACCTGGCCGTCGATGACGTGCACATTGCGCTGTGCGCGCGCGGCCAGTTGCGGGTCGTGCGTGACCATCACGATGGTGGCGCCGTCGCGGTGCAGTTCCTCCAGCAGCTCCATCACGCTGCGCGCCATCGCGCTGTCGAGGTTGCCGGTGGGCTCGTCGGCGAGCAGCAGGCGCGGCTCGCCGGCCAGGGCCCGCGCGATGGCCACACGCTGCTGCTGGCCGCCCGACAGCTCGGCCGGGTAGTGCCGGCCGCGGGCCGACAGGCCGACGCGGGCCAGCGCATCGGCGGCGCGCTTCCTGCGCTCGGCGCTGCCGTAGCCGCGGTAGCGCAGCGGCACCTCGATGTTGTCGAGCACATTGAGGTCGGGGATCAGGTTGAAGGCCTGGAAGATGAAGCCGATCTTGCGGTTGCGCACCGCCGAGCGCTCGCCATCGCCCATGCGGCTGACGTCGATGCCGTCGAGCCTGTAGCTGCCGCCGCTGAAGGCCTCGAGCAGGCCGGCGATGGTCAGGAAGGTCGTCTTGCCCGAGCCCGAAGGGCCGGTCACCGCGACGAACTCGCCCTCGTTCACCGTCAGGTTGAAGTCGCGCAGTGCATAGGTTTCGACCATCTCGGTGCGGTAGACCTTCTGCAGTTTTTCCATCTTGAGCATGGCTTGTCCCTTCCTCTTCAATCCGCGATCAGAACGCGCTCCGCGCCCTTGAAGTTGTCCGAACCCGAGATGACGACCCGGTCCCCGGCCGACAGCCCCGACAGCACCTCGACCCGCTCCAGCGAGCGCGCACCGAGCTTGATGGCGACCTTCTCGGCATAGCCGCCGCGCACCACATAGGCATAGCTGCCGCCGCCCTCGTCGACGAAGCTTCCGCGGGCCAGGCCCAGCACCTTGTCGCGGCGGTCCAGCAGCACGCGCACCGACAGGCGCTGGTTCTGGCGCAGCTGCTCGGGCTGGGCGCCGGCAAAGCGCAGCCGCGCGGCCACCTCGCCGTTGACGACCTCGGGCGACACCGAGCTGACCTGGCCGGCCCAGCGCCGGCCCTCGGCCGATCCACCGCTGATCTCCCCGGGCATGCCGGGCTGCAGCTCGCGGGCGAAGCTCTCGGCCACCTGCATCTGCACCTCCAGCGCCGACAGGTCGATGACCGACAGCAGCTTGGCGTCGCGCGCGACGTTGCTGTGATCGGCGATGAAGAGCTGGCCGACCTGGCCGTCCACCGGCGATCGCACCTGCAGTTCGGCCACCTGGCGCTCCAGGTCGGCCACCAGCAGCTGTTGGCGGGCCAGCGCGCTCTGCTTGGCCTGCACGTCGAGCTTGAGACTATCGGTCTTCAGGCCGCGCAGGTCGCGCGCCTGGTCCAGCGCCAGCCTGGCCTTGGCCAGCGCGTCCTGGGCGCGCTCGACCTGCATGCGCGCCGTCGCGCCGGCCTCGAAGGCCTGGGTCTGGCGCGCCAGGTCGTTCTGCGCGGTCTGCTGGTCGATGCGTGCGTTCTCGTAGGCGCTCTGCAGGGCGGCCGTCTGCTGCCGGGCCTCGACCTCGGCACGGGCCAGCTCGGCGCGCAGCGCGTCGACATTGCTGCGCTCCTGGGCCAGGCGGTTGGTCAGCTCGGGCGACTCCAGCTGCGCCAGCGGCTGACCCTTCTTGACCGCATCGCCGGCCTGCACGCGCAGCGTCGCGGCGCCGGCCGTCGGGGCGTAGAGGGTCGGGCTCTGCGCGGCGACGACGCGGCCCTCGCCGGCGACATCGCGGGTCAGCGGCGCGACGTCGACCGTGGCCAGCGTCAGCCGCGCGGCGCTGACGGCGGCCTGGGCCGACAGGTGCAGGCGCGGCAGGCCCCACCAGGCCAGCAGCGCCGCGGCGACCAGGCCACCGGCCAGCCATTGCGGCCAGCGGCGCCGGGAGGGGGGCAGCAGGCGGTCCTGCTCGGAGGTGTCGCGGAAACGGGTGTCCATGCCCCGTGATTCGCAAACGGCGTGCCAGGCCGGCACATCAATGGAATCAATCGGTTGCGCCGCTCCTGCCTGTCCGCGGACAGTCTGCGGACAGTCCGGGCAGCGCCCGGTCGTCCATCATTTCCCGAGCGCATTGCTCAGTTATTGCATTTATGAGACGCCAATGAGCACTCGCGACCCATTTCCTGTGCCCAAATTCGCGCTCCCCGGCCTTCGCGACGGCGTGTCATTGAGATCGATTGCCCCACTTCCTAGACTGGTCCTTTTCCTTGACCTCGCCAGGATCGCCGATGCCCCCTGCCACCACCGTCAGCCTCGCCCCGCCCGTACGAGCGGCCTACGCTGACAACGGCTTCTTCGCCCACCACGGGCTGTGGGCCCCCGGGGTGCGCCTGTTCCGCAACCTGCAGTTCACGAGCAAGGCGCTGCTGATCTCCGGGGCGCTGCTGCTGCCCCTCGTCGCGCTGCTGGCCTGGCTGATCACCAGCCAGGCAGGCGATCTACAGGGCGCGCGCAAGGCCGCGGTCCGCCAGCACGTCGAGATCGCCCACGGCATGCTGGCCTGGGCGCAGCGCCAGGAGGCCGAGGGCATGCCGCGCGAGCAGGCCCAGGCGCTGGCAAAAAGGGCCATCGCCCAGCTGCGCTACGAGGGCAAGGAATATTTCTTCATCAGCGACATGCAGGCCGGCGTGGTCATGCACCCGATCAAGCCCGAGCTGGACGGCAAGGACGGCAGCGGCATCAAGGACCCCAACGGCTTCGCGCTGTTCAAGGCCTTCGCCGACGAGGTCAGGCAGCATGGCCAGGGCTTCGTCGCCTACCAGTGGCCCAAGCCCGGCCAGGACAAGCCCGTCGACAAGATCTCCTTCGTGAAGGGCTTCGAGCCCTGGGGCTGGGTCATCGGCTCGGGCATCTATATCGACGACCTGCACGCGATGCTGCTGTCCGACATCGAGCACACCGCCGCCGTGCTGGTGCTGGTGCTGGTGATCGCCGGCTATCTGTTCCTGTGCTTCTACAAGGTCATGGACGGCGGCCTCAACGAGACGCGCCGCCACCTGCACGCGATCACCGACGGCGACCTGACCAGCTCGCCCTCGCCCTGGGGCCGCGACGAGGCCGCCGCGCTGATGCGCGACCTGGCGCAGATGCAGGACTCGCTGCGCCACATGGTGCTGCGCGTGCGCGTCACCAGCGACCAGATCGTGCACTCCAGCGACGAGATCGCCAGCGGCGCGCTGGACCTGTCGGCCCGCACCGAACAGGCCGCCGCCAACCTGGAGGAGTCCGCCGCGTCGATGGAGGAGATTTCCTCCACCGTCTCCAGCAGCGCCGAGCACACCGCCGAGGCCTCGCAGCTGGCGCGCCAGAACGCGCAGACCGCGGCCGATGGCGGCCGCGTGATGCAGGAAGTGGCGCGGACGATGGAAGGCATCCGCACCTCGTCGGCGCGCATCGCCGACATCATCGGCACCATCGACGGCATCGCCTTCCAGACCAATATCCTGGCGCTGAACGCGGCCGTCGAGGCGGCCCGCGCCGGCGAGCAGGGCCGCGGCTTCGCGGTGGTGGCCGGCGAGGTGCGCATGCTGGCCCAGCGCAGCGCCGAGGCGGCCAAGGAGATCAAGACCCTGATCTCCGGCAGCGTCGAGCAGGTCGAGACCGGCACCGCAACCGTCAACCGCGCCGGCGAGACCATCGGGCAGATCGTCACCGGCTCGCAGCGCGTCGACCAGCTGCTGGGCGAGGTCGCCACCGGCGCCCGCGAGCAGAGCCTGGGCATCGCGCAGATCGGCCAGGCCGTGCAGGAGCTGGACCGTGCGACGCAGCAGAACGCCGCCCTCGTCGAGGAGACGGCCGCGGCCTCCGCCACGATGAAGCAGCAGGCCGACAGCCTCGCCGGCGAGGTGGCGCGCTTCCGGCTGCCGGCGGACCTGCGGCTGGAGCAGGACAGCCCCGTCGTCACGGCCGGCGAATTCGACTTCGACAGCGCCATCTCCGCCCACCGCGATTGGAAGGTCAAGCTGCGCCAGGCCATCGCTGAGCATGCCCAGCTCGACGCCGACAGGATCTGCCTCGACGACCAGTGCCCGCTGGGCCGCTGGCTGCATGGCGACGGCGGGCGCCGCTGGGGCGGCCGGCCGACCTTCGTCGCGCTGGTGGCCAAGCACGCCCAGTTCCACCAGACGGCGGGCGACGTGGCCCGGCGCATCAACGGCGGCCAGTACGACCTGGCCGAGCGCCTGATCGGCTCGGGCTCCGACTTCGCCCGGGTCTCGACCGAGGTCAGCACGCTGCTGACCCAGGCCCGGCGCGGCCTCTGAGGCCGCCCGGGAACCCGCTCAGGGTTCTCAGGCGCCGGCCGCGACGAGGAAGCAGTAGGCCAGCACCGACGCGCCGAGGCACAGGCCGAACAACGGGAACGCGCTGCGGATCATGTCGCTCTCCCTCGCGGGTGATGGTTGAAGGCGTCAGCCGGCGCGCAGCAGCTCGCCGGCCTGGCGCCAACCGTGGGGGCCCTGCGGAAACACCGCGGCCAGTGCGGTCTCGTCCAGGCCCAGATGGCGCTGCAGCAGGCTGCCCAGCACCTGGCGGAAATCGGTGCTCACGGCCAGGTCGCGGCCATCGGCCAGCGCGGCCCGGTCCAGGCCCGGCCATTCGCCCAGCACCCGGCCGCCGGCCACGGGGCCGCCCAGCAGCCACATCACATTGCCGCGGCCGTGGTCGGTGCCGCCATTGCCGTTCTGGCGCAGCGTGCGGCCGAACTCGCTGGCGACGACGACGACGGTGTCCTTCAGCGCATCGCCCAGGCCCGTGGCCAGCGCATCCAGGCCCTCGCCCAGGCTGGCCAGGCGGTTGGCGAGCTGGCCCCGCGCGGCGCCCTGGTTGACGTGGGTGTCCCAGCCGCCCACGGCGGTGAAGGCGAGCTGGGTGTGAGGGTCCTTGCGGATCAGCGTGCCCAGCCGGCGCGCGTCGGCGGCGAAGCTGCGCGCCGATGGCGCCCCGGCATCGGCGCTCGGGTCCATCGCGTGGCCCGCGTCGGCGGCCATGCTGCGCGCCATTTCGCCGCGGCCCTGCGCGGTGTCGCGCAGCGTGCTGCTGAGCTGAGGATCGTTGGCATAGAGCCTGGCCAGGCCGGCCTGCAGCTGCGGGTTGTCGATGGCGCGGCGCTGCATCGCGCCCGGCCCCAGGCCCAGGCTGGCCACGCTGGCCGCGCCGGCAAAGATGCGCGGCGGCGTGCTGCCCTGGCTGATCGCGCGCGTCGGGCTGGGCTCGCCGGGCAGGGCCGTCAGCAGCCGGTTCATCCAGCCATCGGGCGTGGACTTGCGGCCCGGCGTGCCGGACTCGAAATAGTCCTGGGCGTCGAAGTGGGAGCGGGTCGGGTCCGGCGAGCCGCTGGCGTGCACGAAGGCAAGCTGGCCGCCGTCCCAGTGGCGCTTCAGCGGCGTGAGCGAGGGATGCAGGCCGAACAGGCTGTCAAGCCTGATGAGGCCGTCGTCCGCGCCCGGCGGCGCCAGCGCGATCTGCGGGCGGCTGGCGGCGTACTCGCGCTCGCCATAGGGCGCGACGACCGAGAGCCCGTCCACCGCGCCGCGCAGCAGGACGACGACGAGCTTTTTCTGTGCGCCACCCTGGGCGTGGACAAGGGACACAGGCAGGCCGCCCAGCGTGAACGCGCCGAAATGCAGGAGTTGACGACGGAGCATGGTGTTCAGCGTTTCATGAAGTCGGGGCTGGCCAGCAGCAGCGCGACCTGCTGGCCGGCAGGTTCGGTGGCCAGCGTGCGGCGCGTCGGCTCGCTGAGCGATGCGCCCAGCGTCGTGCTGAGCTGGCCGGCGCTGACGCCGCTGCGCTGGCCCAGCGTCGTCGCCAGCTGCACGCGCTGGGTCAGGGCCTCGGGGTTGCGCCAGGCGGCGGCGGTGTTCTTGTAGCCGTCGGGCGTCTGCGCGCCGTACAGCGGCTGGCCGGCCTGGGCCAGCGCGGCCAGCAGCGGGCGCGGCTCTCCGAGCGGCAGGTCCAGTGCCCGCAGGCTGGACAGCAGGTACTGGTAGGGCGTCTTGAACTTGGCCTGGTAGGTCTCGCGGCCCCAGAATTCGTCGGACCCGAGCAGGCTGCGGGGCAGCTCGCGCAGGTCGCCGCCGCTGGCCCTGAAGCTGTCGGCCAGGCGCGCCACCAGGGCGGGCGGCGGCTCATCGGCGACGAAGGCCTGGGCGAACTGCGTGGCCAGGTGGCGTGCCGTGGCCGGGTGGGCGGCCAGCACGTCGAGGGCATGCTCGCCCTCGGCCTGGCCGGCGCCACGCACGGCCTGGCCGAGCCAGGTCTTGTCGCCGCCGTCGTGCTTGTGCGGGTCGAAGGCGAACAGCTCGCCCGTGCCGCCGACCAGGGCCTTGCGGGAGTCGACGCCCCAGCCGGTCAGCATGCGCGCCAGCTCGGTCACGTCGCGCTGCGTGTAGCCGCCGTCCACGCCCAGCGTGTGCAGCTCCATCAGCTCGCGGGCGTAGTTCTCGTTCAGGCCGGTGGGCACGCGCGCCTTCAGCTCGGGCCGCTCGGCCAGGAAGCGGCGCGCCCGGCGCGGCGGCTGGTAGCCGGCGACGACGCTCTGCGCGTTGTCGAGGTAGGTCAGCATCGCCGGGTGCTTCGCGGTGGCGCCCAGCATGTCGCGGAAGCGCCCGAGCACGAAGGGACGGATGGCGCGCTGTTCGTAGTCGGCCACCAGCACGCTGACCGGCCCCTTGCCGGCGAACACATTGAAATGGTTGAACCAGAACTCGACGAGCACCTCCTCGAGCTGGGCCGGGCTCTGCAGCGCGCGCGCCAGCCGCGCGGTGGCGGCCTCGGCCACCAGCGGCCGCACCTGCTCGCGCATCGCGTTCAGCGCATCGGCCTCGGGCTTCATGCCCTTGGCCTGCTCGCGCCGGGCCTCGCGGGTGGCCTTGAGCGCGTCGCGGTAGCGGCCGACCAATTCGGCCTGGCCCAGGCTGAGCACCTGCATCCCGCTCAGTCGTTGCGTCAGCGCCTCGGGCTGCGGCAGGCGGCGCGGCTCCAGCTGCTCGGCGAGGAAGCGCTCCAGCCAGCGCTCGGCGCCCTGGCCCGCAATGGCCGCGGCATCGGCCGGCCGCGGGCCATAGCCCAGGCGGTTCAGCGCATGCAGCGCGCGCTCGTCGGCGCTCAGCGGTGCGCCCGGGGGCAATGCGGAAGGCAGGGCCGGCACGCGGCGGGCCAGCATCATGGCCCCGGCGAGCGCGGCGCCCGTGCTGAGCACGAAGCGGCGGTTCTTCATCGGCGGTCTCCGGTGTCTTGGGCCGGAGAATCGCCCGGGCGGCGCAAGGCCTTGTGGCCGAGGCGCAAAGATTTGTGTCAGCGCCCCGCCAGCCAGCGCTCCAGGCTGTCCAGCGTCGCCGCGACGTCCAGCGGCTTGGTCCAGCAGCCGTCGAAGCCGCCGCGCCGCGCGAACTCGGCGGCCTCGGCCTCGGACTCCGCCGTGACGAGCAGCGCCGGCACGCGGGCCGGCAGGCCGGTGGCACGCAGCTGGGCCAGCAGCTCGTCGCCGGCGGCGTCGGGCAGGTGCAGGTCGCACAGCAGCAGGTCCACGCCGCCGGCGGCGACGGCAGCGCGGGCCTCGGCCCCGCTGCGCGCGACCTGCAGCCGGCAGCCCGGGCGCAGCTCGACGATGCCCTGCATCAGCATCGCGTTGACGGGGTCGTCCTCGACATAGAGCACCGTCCTCAACGTCATGCCGCGGCCCCCGAGGGCTGGGTGGGCTGGCGGTGGCGGCGTGGGCGTGGCATGGCGGTGGAAGGGCGGCTGGTTGCGGCGATTATCAAATTATTGATAAACATGGGCCTGCGATTCGACCCCGGAACGGGTGGGGTCCGCGCCGGACCTGCCAAATATTGCAGCTCAGCGCAGCGCCGCGAGGCCGGCGGCGAGCGCCGGCCAGCCCTCGGGCAGCGGCGCGCCAGGGGCCCAGGCCGCGGCCGCATCCTCGAGGGTGCGGGCCTGGGCCGACAGCGCGGGCTGGCCGATCAGCTCCAGCACCGCCTTCAGGCCATGGGCCACGCGGCGCAGCCCGGCCACGTCGGCAGCGGCCAGCGCGGCCTGGCCCTGGGCGATGTCGTCGGCGAAGCGCTCCAGGCAGCCGGCGCGAAAGCTCTCGAAGAGCAGGCGGTCGCCGCCGAAATGCTGCTGCACGGGGTCGGCCGCTGCCGGGGTCGCGACCACCGGCGCCGGCGCCGGCGCCACGCCGGGCCGCAGCAGGCCGGCCACGGTGTCGAGCAGTTCCAGCAGCGACACCGGCTTGCGCAGCGTCTGCGCGACGCCGGCCGCCAGCAGCGCCTGCCGGCGCTCGGCCTGCAGGCCGGCGCTGAAGATGAGCCAGGGCGGCGCGCCGGGGCTCCGGGCATGCCCCTCGGCCAGCAGGTCCTCGGCCGAGCCGTCGGGCAGCATCAGGTCGCTGATGACGAGCTGCCAGCCGCCGCCGGCCAGCGCGGCGCGGGCGGCGGCCAGGTCGGGCACGACGTGCAGCTCGACGGCCGCCACGGCCGCGTCGTGGTGGGGCAGTTCCTCGAGCGCGAGCTCGACGAAGCGGGCGATCGAGGGATCGTCCTCGATCAGCAGCAGCCGCGCGGCCATGGCCGGGCTCAGGCCGGAGTGGCGAGGTTGGCCGTCGCCCGCGCCAGCAGTGCCGGCAGCTCGGCGACCAGGGCCGTCTTGTGCACGACGGGCACGCCCTCCAGCGCGAAGGCATAGGGTGCGCGCTGGGCCTCGTCGAGGGCCGTGACGACGATGAGCTGGCTGCGTGCGAACTGCGGGTGTGAGCGCAGGCTGGTGATCAGCGCGGCGCCGTCGATGCCGGGCAGCAGGATGTCGATGAGCAGCACGTCGGGCTCGAGCCGGCCGGCCATCGCGAGGCCGGCGATGCCGTCGGAGGCGACGTGCAGCTCGGCGCCCGGCAGCTCGCGCTTGACGACGAGGCTGATCAGGTTCTGGAAATGCACCGAGTCCTCGATCAGCAGCAGCGTCAGCGGGCGGCGGGTGGGCACCGGCGCGGGCGGCTCGGCGTCGCCGGCGTTCGCGGCCAACCAGGCCTCGAGCGAGCTGAGCAGGATGCGGCGGTGGCCGCCGGGAGTCTTCCAGGCCTGCAGCTCGCCACGGTCGACCATGAGCTGGACGGAACGGACGGCCATGCCAAGGCGGCCGGCGGCCTCGGTCGTCGAGCAGGTTTCCGGCATTGATGCGTTGCGGTTCACACGCGACATTTTGCCGAATTCATCAGCCCCCGCGAAGAGCTTTCATTTGATCAAATTGATATTGATTTGATAATGCATCCGTACTGCAGCAGGAGTCGCCATGCATCTCGCCACCGCAACCCGTCCCCCGGACGCCGATCTCGCCTTCGAATCCAGCGCCTCGGCCCAGATGGAGCGCCTGCTCTCCGACCTCGGCCGCATGTACCGCGAGCGCAATGTCGCGCTGCAGGCGCTGGAGAACGCCCACCACGAGGCGCTGATCCGCCTGGCCGTCGCCGCCGAGATGCGCGACGACGACACCGGTGCCCACATCGTGCGCCTGGGCTATCTGGCCGAGGCGCTGGCGCGGCTGATGGGCGTGGCCCCCGAGCGCGCCCAGATGCTGCGCCTGGCCGCGCCGATGCACGACATCGGCAAGATCGGCATCCCCGACCATGTGCTGAAGAAGCCGGGCCTGCTGACGAGCGAGGAGCGCTCGCTGATGCAGACCCATCCGCGCCTGGGCGCCGAGATCCTCGGTAGCTCGCGCATCCCGCTGTTCTCGCTGGCCGCCGAGGTGGCCATGCACCACCACGAGCGCTGGGACGGCACGGGTTATCCACGGGGGCTGGCCGGCGACGACATCCCGCTGTCGGGGCGTATCGTTGCCGTCGTGGACTATTTCGACGCATTGACCATGGACCGCTGCTACCGCCCGGCGTTCGCGGACGACCGCGCACTGGCGATGCTGACCGACCAGTCGGGCATCGCCTTCGACCCGGCCGTCGTCGCGGCCTTCCTGACCCACGCGCCCGAGCTGATCAAGCTGCGCGAGTGGGTCAACACCACGCGGCCCGGCTTTGGCGGGCTGGGCGTGAAGCAGACCTCCGAGCTGGATCGATCGCCGGGTTCGACCGACCTGCTGCTGGCCTCCGAGGAGGCCTGGGCATGAAGCGCCTGGGCCTGGGCCTGGCCGCGCTGCTGCTGGCCGTCCCGGCCCTGGCCGCGCCCTCCGTCGGCCAGCGCGTGCGCGACAGCGGCGAGCTGCGCGTGTGCATCTGGCCCGACTACTACGGCATCTCGCTGCGCAACCCGCGCACCGGCCAGCTGTCGGGCATCGACATCGACCTGTCCGCCGCGTTCGCGGCCGACCTGAAGGTCACGCCGCGCTATGTCGACTCGTCCTTCGCGACGCTGATCGACGACCTGCTGCAGGAGCGCTGCGACGTGGCGATGTTCGCCGTCGGCATGACGGCCCAGCGCCAGCAGGCCCTGCGCTTCAGCCGCCCCTATCTGCAGAGCGACATCTACGCGGTGACGACGCGCAGCAGCCGCGTCGTGCAGCGCTGGGAGGACCTGGACAAGCCGGGCGTGCGCATCGCCGTGCAGGCGGGCACCTTCATGGAGCCCGTGATGGCCGCCGCGTTGAAACAGGCGACGATGGTGGTCGTGCGCCCGCCCGACACCCGCGAACGCGAGCTGGAGGCCGGCCGCGTCGACGCCTTCATGACCGACTACCCCTACAGCCGCCGCCTGCTGGACAACGCCGACTGGGCCCGCCTTGTCGCGCCGCCGCAGCCCTTCTCGGTGCTGCCCTATGCCTATGCCGTCAAGCCCGGCGACGCGGCCTGGCTGGCCCGCGTCGACGATTTCGTCGCCCGCATCCAGCGCGATGGCCGGCTGGCCGCCGCGGCCAAGCGCCATGGCCTGAGCGCCATCCTGCGTACGCCCTGAGGGCCGGCGCGCCCTGCCCATGCCGCATAGCAGCCGCTGGCGCCCCAGCATCATCACGGCCGGCGCCGGCGTGCTGCTCGCCGCCCTGCTGCTGGCGGCCACCGGCTACAGCCTGTGGCGCGACCGCCGCGACCTGAACGCCGAAGCCGCCGACCGCCAGGCCCTGCTCGCCCGCGTGCTCGAGGACCACGCCAGCCGCAGCCTCGATGCGGCGCAGATCGCGCTGACCGGCCTGGCCGACGTGGCAAGCCGGGGCAGCCCGCCCGAAGTGCTGCAGGCCCTGCTCGGCCAGACCCAGGCCAGCCTGGGCTTCCTGCGCGGCGTCGCGCTGCTGGACGCCGGCGGCCATGTGCTCGCCGCGGCGGACCCGGCCGACCGCGGCGTGCAGATCGCGCCGGCCGCGCTGGGCCCCTGGCCGGCGCCGGGGCACGACGCGATCGGCGGCTTCGTCGCCGGGCGCAGCCTCGCCACGCTGAGCCGCCGGGCCGGCGCCGCCGTCGTGCCGCCCGGCGTCGGCTTCATCCCGGTGACGCGGGCGCTGCAGCTGCCCGACGGCCGCGTGCTGCTGCTCGCGGCGCTGGTCAATCCCGACGCGCTGGCCAACTTCCAGCAACTCACGCTCAACGACGAGCACAGCGCCGCGGCCCTGGTGGCGCTGAACGGCCAGCTGCTCGCGGCGACGGACCGCGCCGAGCACCTCGCTGGCGAGCGCGTCGCGGCGCTGCTCGGCGCAAGCGCGCCGCTCGCGCGCGTGCAGGCCGGCGACGAGCACGGCCGCTGGGATGGCCCCGGCCTGCGGCCCGAG
The DNA here is from genome assembly GCF_004342485.1 of Roseateles saccharophilus. Lineage (GTDB taxonomy): Bacteria > Pseudomonadota > Gammaproteobacteria > Burkholderiales > Burkholderiaceae_C > Pelomonas > Pelomonas saccharophila. The sequence goes on along the minus strand of NZ_SMBU01000014.1, from coordinate 90,006 downwards.
CCTCAGCTGGGCAGCTTCCGTGCGCTGCGCACGCGTCCGCTCGTCGTCCTCGTCGAGCTGCCCCAGGCCGAGCTGCGCAGCCAGTGGCTGACCAATGTGCGCGACATGAGCCTGCCCGCGCTGGCCCTGGCGGCGGCCCTGCTGGTGCTGTCCAACGTGGGCGCGGCGGCGCTGCGCGGGCGCGAACGCTCGCTGCTCGCGTTGAGCCGCGCCCAGCGCAAGGCCGCCGACCGCGAAAGCGAGCTCAGCGCCATCTTCGGCAGCGTGCAGGACCTGCTCTTTCGCACCGACGCGGGCGGCCACGTCACCTTCATCAACGAGCGCTATGCCCAGCTCAGCGGCTTCGCCGTCAGCCACGCCCTCGGCCGGCCGCTGCAGGAGTTCTTCGGCGGCTCACGGGCCGTGGCCGCGGCGTTCGAGCAGGCGCCCAGCCTCGACGACCAGCTGCCGCGCCATGCGCGCGCGAACTGGACCGCGCCCAACGGCGAGGCGCGCAGCTTCGAGATCACGCTGGTGCCGCTGCGCCGGGGCCCCGATGCGCTCGAATGGGTCGGCAGCGCCACCGACGTGAGTGGCCTGATGCGCGCGCAGTCGGAGCTGCGTGCCCAGCTCGGCCTCGCGCGCTCGCTGCTGGCCAGCAGCCCGCTGCCGATCTCCGTGCAGGACCGCGACGGCCGCTACCTCGACGTCAACCGCGCCTGGGAGCAGCTCACCGGCCGCAAGCGTGCCGACCTGCTCGGCCGCCGCGCGCTGAGCGACGTGGACCCCGGCGAGGCCCAGCAGCTGCTGGCCAGCGACGCTGAGCTGCTCGCCCGCGGCGGCGAGACCAGCCTCGAGACCGTCTGGACCGACCCCAACGGCCGGCGCCGCGACCTCTTCATCAGCAAGTCCACCTTTCCCGGCACCGACGGCCGGCCGATGGGCCTGGTCGTCTGCCTGATGGACATCAGCGAGTTCCGCGATGCCGAACGGGCCACGCGCGCCGCGCGCGACGCCGCGCTGGAGGCGTCGAACGCCAAGTCCGAATTCATCGCCAACGTCAGCCACGAACTGCGCACGCCGCTGCAGTCCATCCTCGGCTTCTCCGAGCTCGGCGAGATGCGCGCCCGCCAGGACCCGCGCCTGGCCGGCATGTTCGCCGACGTGCACCGCGCCGGCCAGCGCATGCTGGCGCTGGTGAACGACCTGCTCGACCTGAGCAAGATCGAGCAGTCCAACGAACCGCTGAACCTGCAGCGCCACGACCTGCGCCCCCTCGTGAACGAGGTTGCCGCCGAGCTGCAGCCCCTGCTGCAGGGGCGCCGCCTCGCGCTGGGCTGCACGCTGGGCAGCCTGCCGCTGGTGGCCATGGTCGACGCGCCGCGCTTCCAGCAGGTCGTGCGCAATGTGCTGGCCAACGCGATCAAGTTCTCGCCCGAAGGCGCGCGCATCGACGTGCAGGGCCGCCGCTCGCCCGACGACCAGGTGCTGATCGACGTCGCAGACCGCGGCCCCGGCATCCCGCCGGCCGAGCTGGAGAGCGTGTTCGAGGCCTTCGTGCAGTCCAGCGCCACCAAGGACGGCGCCGGCGGCACGGGCCTGGGCCTGGCCATCTGCCGCCGCATCATGCAGGCCCACGACGGCCGCATCTGGGCCGCCAACCGCGACGGCGGCGGCACCGTGCTGCACCTGAGCCTGCCCGGCGCTCGCTTCGGCGACACCTCTCCCGCGACGCTCTGATCGCCTTCCGCAGGCTGTCTCCCGGCGCCAAGTGTGACACTTGCCACAGCCGATAAAATTGATTATCGATATCATTTTTATCAAAGGAGACAGTCATGCACAGCACCCTCGCTGAAATCCTGGAGAACCAGAAGACGGGCCTGCTCTGGGTCAGCCAGGACGGCGTGGTCCGTTACGCCAATGGCGACGCCTGCAGCCGCACGGGCCTGGCCCCCGGCGGCAAGCTCTACGACCCCGACCTCGCCCGCGCCGTGATGCAGGCCGTGCTGCACCGGGCCAGCGCCGCGGTGACCGCCGCCGGCCGGCCGGCCCAGCCCGGCGAGCCCATTCCCGAGCTGAGCTGCCGCGTCGTGCCGGGCCTGTCCAAGGACGACGCCTTCGTCTTCATCCGCGACGCGGTGGCCGTCGACCCCGGCATCGCCTTCGAGAACCTGATGCAGATCATCCAGAGCGACCTGGCCGCGCCGCTGCACGACGCCCAACGCGCCCTCGGCGTGCTGGAGCCCGAGTTCGCCCAGCAGGCCGAGCCGCTGCTCGCCGGCATCACCGAGGTGTTGCAGGTGCTGGACAAGCTCGTCGACCTGGCCGGCCTTTGGAGCAGCTCGGCGCTGCTGGCCAACGACCGCATCGAGCTGTGGCCGCTGCTGCAGAGCGTCTGGGCCGAACTGCAGCCCCAGGCCATGGCGCGCCAGGTGCAGGTGCGCTTCCAGGCCCGGGACGAGATCGCCAACCTGGCCACGCTGTACGGCAGCGAGCCGTGGATGCGCCGCGTCTTCCTCGAGTGCCTGGAGGCCGCCATCCGCGCCGCGCCCTCGGGCAGCACGCTGATGATCGAGCATCGCCAGTTCGGCCCGCGCGCGCTGCTCGTGTTCCGCAACAGCGGCGTGTTCGCCCAGATCCAGGCCGGCATCGAGCTCAGGCAGGCGCCGCGCGGCCGCGCCGGCACCGCCGCGGCGCGCGAGCGCATCGGCTTCCACCTGTGCCGGCAGATCCTGGCCCTGCACGGCGGCCAGCTGCGCGACGAGATCGAGGACGGCGAGCGCCACCTGCTCATCGACCTGCCCACCGGCGCCCCGCACCGGCCCACCGACACCCAGATCGACATCGCGCAGGCACAGCGCTATGCCAGCGACCTGGCCGCCCTGATGGCACGCTCGCGCCGCCGCCAGGCTTCCCACTGACCGCCCCCCCCCCGAGGAACCCACCATGAAGCGCGTTCTCATCGTCGAAGACCAGGCCGACATCCGCAAGCTCATCCACATGACGCTGGAGTTCGAGGCCTACGAGATCCACGAGGCCGCCGACGGCGCCACCGGCCTGCGCCTGGCCCAGGCCCTGCGGCCCGACCTGATGCTGCTGGACGTGATGATGCCCGGCGAGCTCGACGGCCTGCAGGTCTGCCAGCGCATCAAGTCCGACCCCGAGCTGGCCCACATCAAGATCGTGCTGCTGACCGCCCGCGGCCAGGCCCGTGACCGCGAGGCCGGCGCCAAGGCCGGCGCCGAGGAATACCTGGTCAAGCCCTTCAGCCCGCTGCAGCTCATCGACACGATCGAACGCCTGACCGCGACGGCCTGACGCCCGCCGCAGGAGCCCGCCATGTCCCGCCCCGCCCTCACCCGGCTGCCGACACCGACGCGCTGGCGGCTGCGTCACCAGGTGCTGTGGCTGCTCGTCGGCGTGACGACGCTGGCCATGTTGCTGCAGTCGCAGATCTCCAGCCTGCATCTCTCCCGCGTCGCCAGCGACAGCGCCCAGCGCTGGGCCGAAGCCCTGGTGCACACGGTGGCGGCCGGCGCGGCGGCGCGGCTGGCCGCGCACGACGACGCCGGCCTGGAAAGCGGGCTGCGCGAGCTGGCCACGCTGCCCGGCGTCGTGCGCATCGAGGCCCGGGACGGCCAGGGCGGCCTGCTCGTCGGCCTGTCGGTGACGCCGGACCGCCGCGTGCTGTCCACCGCCCAGCCGCAGCCGGAGCAGGCCGGCCTGGACATGAGCTGGGCGCCGATCGGCCCCGGCGGGCGGGAAGGCAGCGTCGGCGTCGCCGTGACGCCGCAGCAGGAGCTGTTCAATCTCGACGCGTTGCGCTTCGACACCGTGCTGGCCATCGGCCTGAGCGGCCTGCTCAACATCATGGGTGCCTCGCTGCTGCTGGGCTGGACGCTGGCGCCACTGCAGCGCGTGGCGGCCTTCTCGCGCCGCCTGGTGCGCGAGCCCGGCGCCCGGCTGAGCGAGCGCGCCGGCAGCCGCGAGGTCAGCGATCTGTCCCACGCCCTCAACGAAGCCGCGCGGACGCTGGAGGAGCAGCATGCAGCGCTCGACTCGGGCGACCGCCACACCCAGGGCATCCTCGGCGCCGTGCCCGACGCACTGCTGGGCGTGGACGCCCGGGGCCGCATCCTCAGCGCCTCGCCGGCCGTCGCCAGCATCTTCGGCCGCGAACCGCATGACCTGATCGGCCGCCCGTTGACCGAGCTGCTGCCCGGCCTGGACGGCGAGGAGATGGCGCGGAGCACCCGCGAGGGCCTCTACATCCGCGCCAGCGCCACCCATCTGGCGCGCTTCTCCTGCGACGCGCTGCGCCATGGCGGCACGCCCTTCCCGGCCGAGGTGTCGCTGGCCCTGCTGGACCCGCTGCCGGGCGACACGGCCGAGGGGCTGCGCTATGTCTGCGCCGCGCGCGACCTGACCGACCAGCGCATGCTGGACGCGATGCTCAACCTCTATGTGCGCGCCCTGGAGTGCAGCGCCAATGGCGTCGTCATCTCCGACCTCGGCCTGCCCGGTCGGCCCGTCATCTACGCCAATGCCGCCTTCAGCCGCATCACCGGCTACGACCGCCACCGCATCATCGGCCGCAGCTGCGACATGCTGGAGGGCGACGACGGCGGCCAGGCCGAGAGCCAGGCGCTGCGCGAGGCCATCGCGGCCGGCCACAGCATCACCGTCGTGCTGCGCCACTACCGCGCCGACGGCAGCCTGTTCTTCGACGAAGTCTCCGTCGCCCCCGTGTTCGACGACCAGGGCGTGCCGCACCACTATGTGTGGATCCTCAATGACGTGACCGAACGCGAGCGCACGCGCCTGGCCGTCGCCGAGCGCAATGCGCGGCTCAACGCGGTGTTCGACCTCAGCCCCGACGGCTTCGTCGTGTTCGACCGCGAGGGCCAGCTCGTCTACGGCAACCAGGCCTTCCTGGCGATGACGGGCTGGAGCGGCCAGGCCCTGGCCGAGGGCCTGAGCCTGGCCGAGTTCGACCAGCGCATGGCCGCGCTGTGCGCCGCCGACTCACCCTACCCGCCCACCCTGCTCGCCGCGGACGCCAGCGAGAGCGTGCAACTGCTGCAGCTCTTGCGGCCGCGCCCGCGCGCGCTGACCCGGCTGACCCGCCACAACGCCGGCGGCCAGAGCGAGTCCATCCTCTACTTCCGCGACGTGACCTACGAGACCGAGGTGGACCGCATGAAGAGCGAGTTCCTGACCACGGCCGCCCACGAGCTGCGCACGCCCATGGTCAGCGTGTTCGGCTTCACCGAGCTGCTGCTGCAGCGCCCCGTTCCAGAAGGGCGCCGGCGCGACGTGCTGGAGACCATCCACCGCCAGGCCTCGCTGCTGATCACGATGATCAACGACCTGCTGGACCTGGCGCGCATCGAATCCCGCCAGGGCCGCGACCTGCACCGCGAGCATGTGCCGCTGGGCGAGCTGGTGAGCGACACGGCGGCGCGCATGACCGGCGCGCTGAGCGGCCACGAACTGCGCATCGCGCTCGAGCCCGCCCATGCCGCCACGGCGCTGTGGGCCGACGCCGCCAAGACCTCGCAGGCCCTGACCAATGTGCTGTCCAACGCGATCAAGTACTCGCGGCCCGGCAGCGTCGTGCGCGTCTCCAGCCGCACCCGCGACGGCCGCATCGGCATCGCCGTCAGCGACCAGGGCATCGGCATGACGCCGGCCCAGCTGGCGCGGGTCTTCGAGCGCTTCTACCGCGCCGACCCGAGCGGCAACATCCCGGGCACCGGCCTGGGCATGAGCCTCGTCAAGGAGATCGTGGAGCAGCAGGACGGCGAGGTCGAGATCCGCAGCGAGGCCGGCATCGGCACGGTCGTGACGCTGTGGCTGCCCTGCGTCGGCGATGGGGCCGACGCCGCGGCGCAGAATCGGCAGCCATCGACCCCGGAGCCGCCATGACCGCACGCGCCCGCTTCACCCGCATGGACGAGAGTAGCCAGGAGGACTGGCGCCGCATCGTGCCCGAGGCGATGAAGATGGCCCGCCACCTGCCCGACCGCGTGCTCGAGCACCTGCGCCTGCTGGACGGCGACTTCGGCGGCTTTCCCGTCGACCGGCTGACCCACTGCCTGCAGACCGCCACCCTCGCCCACCACGACGGCCGCGACGAGGAATATGTCTGCTGCGCGCTGCTGCACGACATCGGCGACACGCTGGGCAGCTACAACCACGCCGACATCGCGGCCGCCATCCTCAAGCCCTTCGTCAGCGAGGAGAACCTCTGGATGGTGCAGCAGCACGCCATCTTCCAGGGCTACAACTTCTTCCACCACATCGGCCTGGACCGCAACCTGCGCGAGCAGTTCCGCGGCCACCCGCATTTCGAGCGCACCGCCGAGTTCGTCGAGCGCTACGACAACCCGGCCTTCGACCCGCAGGCCAAGGCCCTGCCGCTGGCCTTCTTCGAGCCCATGCTCAGAAGGCTGATGGCCCAGCCGCGGCAGTCGATCTACAAGGCCGCGATGGCGGCGCCCTGACGCCTATTTTCCGGCCGCCTGGTTCAGCGCCACGGCGGCGCGGAACAGCGCCTTCAGCGCGGCCTCGTCCAGCCTGTCGCCCTCGCGGAAGTCGATGGCTCGGCGCACATTGCCGTCCAGGCTGGAATTGAAGAGCCCGGCCGGGTCGGCCAGCGCAGCACCCCTGGGGAAGGTCATCTTCACGACGCTCTTGTAGGCCTCGCCGGTGCAGACGATGCCGTCGCACGACCAGACCGGGTTGCTCCACTTCCACTCCTCGACGATGCCGGGGTCAGCCTCGAGGACGAGGGCGCGCAGTGCCGCGAGCATCTGGCCGCGCCAGCCGCCCAGGCTCGCGATGCGTTCGTCGATCAGGGCCGAGGCCGGCGGGGTGTTGGCGGAGGGGCTCTTGCTCATGGGTGACCTGCAGTGGCGCAGCCGGGGAGTCCGCAGCCTAACGCAGCGGCGCGCCGGTGAGCTGGCGGATCAGCGCGCTGTGGCTGGGCAGGTCGACGAGGGCGCGCTCGGTGAAGCGCTGGATCTTGGCGAACAGCCGGTTCGCCTCCTCGACCTGAGTGAAGTCCGCGCGGCCCGCGCCGAGGTCGGTCGAGAAGCCCATGCCGTACAAGATGTACTGGTAGTTGAAGAAGGCGAAGGTCTCGGTATCCAGCCCGAAGTCGAAGCGCCCCGGCGGGCGCAGCCGCCACTGCTCCAGCAGCTCGGCCAGGCGCTCCGGGATGGTGGCCGGAGCGGCGTTGTCGCGCCAGAACGGCTCCCGCCGGCCACTCAGGCAATAGTGCAGCTTCAGGAAGTTGATGATGTTCTCGAAGCGCGCCGTCATCAGCTCGTTGAAGCGCCGCGCCGGCGCCTCCATCGGGCCGCTGTGCGGCACCATCTCGGCGATCATGCCGACGGCTGCCTCGATGAGCACGAGGCCGGTCGACTCCAGCGGCTCCAGGAAGCCGGCCGACAGGCCGACGGCGACGCAGTTCTTCACCCACTGGCGCTCGCGGTAGCCGGGCGCAAAGGGAATGCTGCGCAGCGCGACCTCGCCCGCGCCTGCGCCGGCATGGCGGCGCAGGATCTCGGCCGCGCGGTCGTCGCCGAGGTGGTCGCTCGAATAGACGCAGCCCAGGCCGCGCGCACCGTTCAGGCCGATGTCCCAGATCCAGCCCGCCTCGTGGGCGGTGGCGATGGTGCAGCTCTCCATCACCGCGTCGTCGGCATTGACGGGGAGCTTGCAGGCCAGCGCGCGGTCGGCGAACAGGATGCCGCGCGCGGACTTCAGCTGGGCGCCCAGCGCGCGGCCGATCAGCTCGGCCCGGAAGCCCGTGCAGTCGATGTAGAGGTCGGCCTGCAGGCGGCCCAGCTCGGGCGTGTCGACATGGGCGATGGCGCCCGTGGCGTCCAGGCCCGCCTGGGTCACGGTGCCCTGCAGATGGCGCACGCCGAGCTGGCGGGCATGCTCGGCCAGCAGCCGCGCCAGCTTCAGCGCGTCGAAGTGGTAGGCGTAGTTCAGCGGCGCCGTGTAAGGCGCCTCGTGGGCCCGCCGCGGCGCCCGCTGCGCCTCGGCCACGCGCTGCTGGATGGTCAGCGCCTGCGCGAAGGGCAGCCGCGTGGCCTCGTCCTGCAGCAGCCAGTAGGGCACGAGGTTGAGCCCTTCGGCATAGAACGGCGCCTCGAAGGGATGGAAGAAGTGGCGGGACTCGCCGCCTACGGGCGTGCGCGCCCAGTCGACGAAGCGTATGCCCTGCTTCAGCGTCGCCGCGGTCTCGCGGATGAAGCGCGCCTCGTCGATGCCGAGGAACTGCAGCGTCGTGCGTATCGTCGGGAAGGTGCCCTCGCCGACGCCGATGACGCCGATGTCGGGCGACTCCAGCACCGTCACTTCGAGATGGCTGCGCTCGCCCAGGCGCAGGGCCTTGGCGAGGTAGGCGGCCGTCAGCCAGCCGGCCGTGCCGCCGCCGACGATGAGGATGCGTCGCTGCGTCGTCGACATGCCTAGATTCGTACGTAGAGGTTCTTCAGCCAGACATGGCCGGCCTGGGTCGCCTGGCCCCAGTCCTCGTCCTCGTCGCCGGCCGGCACGGCGCTCTGCCCCGAGGGGTTGAGCAGCTTCACGCGGCCGGCGCGGAACGAGGTGACGCGGCGCGTCACCAGCGTGAGCCCGTGCTCCAGCGCGGTGGCGGCGAGCAGGCCGTCGCGCGTGTTGGCATAGGGCAGCTGGGCGCGGCGGCGCACGACGGCGGCATCCACGGGCAGCACGCGCCCGTCGAAGGCCGGCACCACATGGCCGTCAATCCATTCACGCACCACGAGGCCCGCGGTGCGGTCCTTGCGGCCCAGGCGCGCGGCCGCGTTCTCGATCTCCAGCAGGTTCAGCGCGGAGATGAAGAGCTTCTGCCGCGCGATGCCGGCGGCCCAGGCCGCGAGGCCGGCGTCGGCCTGGCCGGCCTTGGCCTTGCGCAGCTCCAGCACGATGCCGGTGTCGAGCAGGTACATCAGTCGACCTTCTCGCGGTGGTCCCAGGCGCCGTCGGAGGCGTCGCCCGCATCCAGCTCGACGAGCTGCGGCATGGCCAGCACCTCGAGGATGCTTTCGCCCTCGCCCGTCAGGCGGCGGTAGTCCGCGATGCTCATCAGCACATGGGTGGGCCGGCCCCGGTCGGTGATCAGCACCGGCTCGACGTTGGCCGCGCGCTTGGCGAGGCTGACATCGCGGTTGAACTCACGGCTGCTGAGGAGCTTCATCGTGGTCGAGAATGTACATATGTACCTACAAGACCACAACCTCGACGCAGGTACATAGGCCCGCCGCGGCTCACCCGTATGGACAGCCGGAAAGCCGCTGGCACAGTGGGCGGCGGCAGGTCGGCAATCGGACCGGCCGACGAGAGACAACGCTGACATCGCCGCCGGCCGGAGCGCCGGCGCGACAGCGGCCACGACGCAAAAGACCCGGAACCCATGGACAACTTCAACCTGCTGGAGCTGCTCGGCGATGTCTTCGCCAAGCACGGCCCCGCGGCCCCGGCGGCCGCCCAGACCTATTCGCCCGCCGACTTCAGCGTGCACTTCTTCCTGCAGCTGGCGCTGATCCTGCTGAGCTGCCGCGTCGTCGGCTGGGCAGGCCGGCGCTTCCTCGGTCAGCCGCAGGTGGTGGGCGAGATGATTGCCGGCGTCCTCCTGGGCCCGTCGCTGCTGGGCCTGCTGCTGCCCGGGCTGCAGGCCACGGTCTTTCCCAGGGAAATGAAGAACGTGCTCTATGCCGGCTCGCAGCTGGGCGTGGGCCTGTACATGTTCCTGGTGGGCACGACGCTGCGGCTGGACCATTTCCAGACCAAGGCCGGGAGCGCGCTGGGCGTGTCCATGGCCGGCATCGCGGCGCCCTTCTTCATCGCCTTCCTGATCACGCCGGTGCTGCTCGGCGTCCCGGGCCTGTTCGCGCCTGGCATCTCGCCGGCCAATGCCACGCTGTTCATGGGCGCCTGCATCGCGCTGACGGCCTTCCCGATGCTGGCCCGCATCATCAACGAGCGCGGCCTGGCTGACACGTCGCTGGGCACGCTGTCGCTGACGGCGGGCGCCTTCGACGACGCGGTGTCCTGGTGCGTGCTGGCCCTGGTGCTGGCCGCCTTCGGCGCCGGCCCCGGCGTGGCCGTGCTGGCCATCGGCGGCGGCGTGCTCTATGCCGCCTTCATCCTGCTGTTCGGCCGCCGGCTGCTGGCGCCGCTGGGTCGCATCGTCGAGCGCGAGGGCGGCATGAGCACGACGGTGCTGGGCATCACGATGGCGCTGTTCTGCCTGTCGGCCTTCGTGATGGACGCGGTCGGCATCCACTCCATCTTCGGCGGCTTCATCCTCGGCGCCGTCATGCCGCGCGACCTGTTCGCGGCCGAGCTGAAGAAGAAGGTCGAGCCGCTGGCCGTCGTGCTGCTGCTGCCGATGTTCTTCACCTACTCGGGCCTGAACACGCGGCTGGACATGATCAATTCCATGCAGCTGCTGCTGATCGCGCTGGGCGTGCTGGCGGCCTCGGTGCTGGCCAAGTTCGGTGCCTGCTACCTGGCCGCGCGCATGGCGGGCGAGGACCAGCGCACCGCCTTGGGCATCGGCGCGCTGATGAACTCGCGCGGCCTGATGGAGCTCATCATCATCAACATCGGCCTGCAGAAGGGCATCATCGGCCCGGCCCTGTTCTCGATGCTGGTGCTGATGGCCGTCATCACGACGATGATGGCCAGCCCGCTGTTCGAGCTCGTCTACGGCCGCAGGGCGCGCGCCAGCGGCGAGCTCGAAGCCGTCGGCGGCAGAGCGGCCGGCAGCACGGCCTGAGCCCTTGCGGGCGCGCCGTCAGCCGGCGTGGCCGCCCCAGTGCGCCGCGATGACGGCCGCCAGCGCCACCAGGGCCGCAGCGGTCGGCACGAGCAGATGGAAGCCGAGGCCCAGCCTGGCGAGGAGGCGGTAGCGGCGGGCCGTGCGGTTGATCTTGTCGACCCGCACGACCAGGCCGCCAAGATTCTTGCCCTCGTCACTCGCGGCCTCGCCGGCCTGCTCCCTGAACCTTTCGACGTGCTGCGCCAGCGCGGCCATGGCGGCGTCCCGCTCGCCGTGCAGTTGCCTGACGTGCTGGTCGGCCACATCGATCGCCGCGTCCTGGGCAAAAGCGACACCGCCACCCGTCCCGTGCACCAACACGCAGGCCTGCCGGGCCGCAAAGGCCTCGCGCTCGGCCACTGCCAGGTCCACCGCCCGCCCGGCCGCGGGCGTCCAGAGGTGATCGGGATACCACGCCGCCAAGCCCCGGCTGAGCAAAGCCTGCCGGCGGCGCAGGATCAGCTGCCCGGCCTCGACGCGCAGCTGTTCCGGCTCCACCGAAAAGACCCTGAGACAGCCCTGCTCGTCCTCGCCCTCCAGCAGTTCCGACACGTCGAACAGCCCGGCGAGATAGGGCAACCGGGCCTGCTCCACGATGGTCTCCAGCGCGTCTTCGACCAGGCGCCGGTGGCTCATCATGCGGTCCACCAACATGGCGCGCAGCTGGATCAGGGCGTCCACCACCTCCTCGAACCTCGTCTGGATCGCGTCTTTGGACAGGCTGTACAGCGCCCAGCCCTGCACCAGCCGGAACAACAGCGCAGCGGCCAGGACGCCCAGGAACAGGATCCTGTGCTCGCCTTCGATGTCGATCTTGACGCCCAGGACTTCCATCTCCTTCGGCGCGTTGGCGGCCACCGCCAGCAGGAAGAAGCCGGCCGCCATCATGACGGTCTCGATCCATTCGCTCGATCGCTCGACCATCTCCTGCAATTTCTCGCAGACCTCGCCGAGGGCGCGCTCACCGGCCTTGAATGCCGCGCGGTCCTTCCTGCTGGCTGACTTCTCCATGCTCATCGATGCTCCCCTTGCCTCGAATGGATCGTTGATCGGCAGCACGGCGGTCGCCGCAGCCGCGGCGCATGCTAGGCCGCCCGCACCCGCTGCCGACGTGCACATTCACATGGGCCGGCGCAGGCGCTGCCAGAATCGCCGTCGCCATGCCCCTGCCCGCCGACGATGCGCCTCCTCCTCGTTGAAGACGACCCCATGATCGGCGAGAGCCTGCGCGAAGCGCTGCGCCGCCAGGGCTTTGCGGCCGACTGGGTGCGCGACGGCCTGGCGGCCGACGGCGTGCTGGCCAGCGGCGAGCGCTTCGACGCCGTGCTGCTGGACCTCGGCCTGCCCAGGCGCAGCGGCGTGGACGTGCTGCGCACGCTGCGCGCGCGCGGCGACGCGACGCCCGTCATCGTGCTGACCGCGCGCGACGCCCTCGCCGACAAGGTCGCCGGCCTGGACGCCGGTGCCGACGACTACCTCGTCAAGCCCTTCGAGCTGGACGAACTGCTCGCGCGGCTGCGCGCCGTCACGCGCCGCCACGGCGGGCGCACCGACACTGCGCTGCAGGTGGCCGACCTGCGCCTGGACCCGGCCACGCGCGAGGTCACTCGAGCCGGCCGCCCCATCCTGCTGTCGGCGCGCGAGTTCGCGCTGCTGGAGGCGCTGCTGGAACGCCCCGGCGCCATCGTCTCGCGCGCCCAGCTCGAGGACCGCCTCTACGGCTGGGGCGAGGAGCTGGAGAGCAACGCGATCAGCGTCTACATGCACCAGCTGCGCAAGAAGCTGGGGGCCGATCTGCTGCACACGGTGCGCGGCCTGGGCTACTACGCCGGGCCTGAAAAGTCATGACATTGCTCGGCACCCTGCGCGGCCGGCTCTTCGCGCTGCTCGCGGCCCTCGGCGCCGTGACGGCCCTGGCCGTAGGCGGCGCCACCTACGTCAGCGTGCGCGCCGAGGCCGACGAGCTGTTCGACTATCAGCTGCGCCAGACCGCGCTATCGCTGCGCGACCAGGGCCGCGTCGCCCGCGACGAGGCCGCCGCGCTGGCCGACCCCAACTTCGACTACGTCGTGCAGATCTGGTCGCTGCAGGGCCTGGAGCTGTATTCCAGCCGGCCCCAGGGCATGACCGAGCCGCTGCCGGCGCGCGCGGTGCTGGGCTACTCCAACCTGCACCTGGCCGGCCAGGACTGGCGCGTGTTCGGCGCGGCCACGCCGCTGCGCGTCGTGCAGGTGGCCCAGCCCATCGCCGTGCGCCAGCGCCTGGCGGCCGTCGCAGCGCTGCGCAGCATCGTGCCCGTCGCCATCGCGCTGCCCTTCGTGGCGGCCCTGGTGTGGTGGCTGATCGGCGTATCGCTGGCGCCGCTGGCGCGCGTGGCCAGTGCGGCCGGCACACGCGGCGCCAATGCCCTCGACGCCCTGCCCACCGCCGGCCTGCCCGGCGAGGTCGGGCCGCTGGTGGACGCCTTCAACAGCCTGCTGGCCCGACTGGCCACGGCCTTCGACGCGCAGCGCAGCTTCGTCGCCGACGCCGCCCACGAACTGCGCACGCCGCTGACCGCGCTGAAGCTGCAGCTCGGCCTGCTGCGCGACTCCGCCCCCGGGCCCGAGCAGGACGCGGCCATCGCGCGGCTGCGCGGCGGCATCGACCGCGCGGTGCGCCTCGTCGAGCAACTGCTCGCGCTGGCCCGCGCCGAGCCCGGCGCCGCCGCACCCGTCGAAGGCCTGGACCTCGCCGACATCGCCCGCCAGGCCGTGGCCGACCTGCAGCCGCTGGCCGACAAGGCCGGCATCGCGCTGACCCTCGACGCGCCCGCGCCCCTGCCGCTGGAAGGCGACCCGCAGGCCCTGCGCAGCGCGCTGCGCAACCTCATCGACAACGCGGTGAAGTACGGCGCCCGCCACGTGCAGGTCGCGGCCCTGCGCGCGGCCGGCGCGCCGCTGCTGCGCGTGGACGACGACGGCCCTGGCATCCCGCTCGAAGCCCGCGAGCGCGTCTTCGACCGCTTCCAGCGCGGCGAGAGCGCCGGCACCGAAGGCAGCGGCCTGGGCCTGGCCATCGTGCAGGCAGCTGCGCGGCAGCAGGGGGCGAGCGTGAGGCTCGACACCTCGCCGCTGGGCGGGCTGAGGGCGGAGATCCGCTGGGCCCGGCACCGCCCCGAGCTTGCCGCAGCCCAAAGCCCCCCCACGCCGCCATGACGCGTTTTCTCGCCCGCGCCCGCACGGCCGCGCTGTGCCTGATGACCGCACTGGCCACCCAGGGCCATGCCGAGCGCGCCGCGTACCGGACGCAGGGCCGCTGCGACGACCTGCCGGCCATCACCTCGCTGACCGTTGCGCCGGGCTTCTGCCTGGCGCTGGCGGCCAAGGACCTGGGCCGGCCGCGCGGCGTCCTCGCCCTGGACGGCGCGCGGCTGCTGGTGACCGACATGGGCGGCTGGGACGCCGGCCACGGGCGGCTGCTGGCGCTCACGCGCAAGCCCGGCCAGCCGTTTCAGGTGGACGTGCTGCTCACGGGGCTGAACCGCCCGCATGCCATCCGGCGCGATGCCCAGGGGCGCATCCTGCTCGCCGAGGCCCACCAGATCAGCCGCGTCGAGCTGCCCGCAGCAGGCCGGCCGGCCCGGCTGCATCCCCTCATCACCGGCCTGCCGCAACAGGGTCGCCACCCGCTCAAGACCTTCGTCATCGATGCCGACGGCACGCTTTGGCTCAACCAGGGCGCCCCGTCCGACCATTGCGAGGCCTTCGATGGCGTGGCCGCGGGCGATGCCCAGGGCTGCGGCCAGACCGGCGGCACTGCGCCCTGGGCCGCGGTGTGGCGCTACAGCCCCAGGGCCGGCACGGCCGACGCCTGGGAAGGCCACGCCTACGCCTGGGGCCTGCGCAACTCCATGGGGCTGGCTGTCCACCCCGACAGCGGCCAGCTCTGGCAGGCCGAGAACAGTCGCGACGCCCTGGCGGACGGCAGCTACGCGCCGGACACACCCCCCGACGAACTCAACCGTGTCGAGGCCGGGCGCCATTACGGCTGGCCGCACTGCACCGGCACCGATGTGCTGGACACCAGTTTTGGCGCACGCAGCTGCGCGGACTATGCAGCCCCTGCAAAGCTGATCCCGCCGCATGCAGCGCCGCTCGGCATGCTGTTCTACGGGCCAGCTGCGCCGGCCGCATGGCGCGGTGCGCTGGTCATGGCCTGGCATGGCTACCAGCCCGGCGGGCACCGGCTGATGGCCTGGCATTTCGACGCCCGGCACCAACCCACGGGCGAAGCCCAGCCGCTGATCAGCGGCTGGGCGGCTCAGCCTGGCCGCCATCCCATGGGCGCGCCGGTCGACCTGGACCAGGACGCGCAAGGCCGCCTCTGGATCACCGAGGACCGCAACGGCACGCTGCTGGTGCTGGTGCCGCGCTGAGAACCTTGGCTTTCAAGCTCTCAGCCCGGCCGCACCACGTCGCCCACACGCAGCAGGCCGCCTTCGAGGATGCGCGCCGTCATGCCGCCATGGCCGCGCATCGCCGCGTAGCCGCCGGGGCCGACGACCTCCTCCATGCGCGAGCAGGGCGCGCAGGGCCCGACGATCTGCAATAGCGCCTCGCCCACACGCAGCGTCTGGTTCTTCAGCGACAGCAGGTTGATGCCCGACACGACGAGGTTGCGCCGCAGCCCGACCGGGTCGACGGGCGCGCTACGCGCGAACGCCGCGATCAGCGGCAGATGCTCCTGCTGGATCAGCGTGACCTGCCGCGTCGACAGCTCCGCCTCGCCCCGCCGCCCCAGCCGGTCATCCGCCAGGCCGATGCCGGCCAGGGCCTGGGTCTGCTCGACACGACGCGCCGGCTCGCGCGGCGCGCCGCGGACGATGATGGCTTCGAGCCGGCCCTGGATGTGCGCGGGCGGGGTGTTGAGGTCGCGGATGGTTTTCATGGGCGGGACGCTAGCTCAGCCCGCCTGCGCACGCCCACGGCGCCGCGAAGCACTCCTCTGTTTGAGCATGTATATCAACTGCTATACGATGACGCCATGAGCCGCTCCGCGACCTTGCCCCCCATCCGTGTCGAGCCCGAGACCAAGGCCAGCCTGGAGGCCGTGCTGCGCGAAGGCGAATCGCTCACGCAGTTCATCGAGGCGGCCGTCTGCAGGGAGGTCGAGTTCCGCGCCGAGCAGAACGCGGCGATTGCCCGAGCCAGGAAGGCCCTGCGCCAGGTCGACAAGGGTGCCGGCCTGATGACGGCCGACGACTTCCTGGCCGGCATGCAGCAGCGCGCCAAGGCTGCACAGGGTCGCATCCGCGCGGCGGTGGTGGCCAAGAACAGGCAGGCCGCCGGTTGAGCGCCGGGTATCGGCTCATCCCCACCGTCACGTTCCAGCAGGACGTCGAGCGCCTCGAGGAACACATCATCCAGCGCGAGCTGGCCAGCGACACGCCGGACGAGACCTGCATCTTTCGGTTCCACGACGCGCTGGCGCGCGCCATGGGCATCCTCTCGTTCGCGCCCCACACCTGTCGCCGATGTGAAGCGCACAGGGAATTCCGGGAATTGATCGTTCCCTTCGGCCACGGCGGCTGCGTCGTGCTCTTCGCGATTCGCGAGCTGCAGGTCTTGCTGCTTGCAGCCAGGGACCAGCACGAGAACGACTACCGTTGAACGAGGCCGGCGCGACCGCCTCAAATCGGCCAGGTACGGCCGGTCGCCAATGGCCGCCTTCGGATAGGCTATTAACAAACAAGCCAGGGAGGGACGAGATGAAGTATTTGATCGCGCTAATGGTGGGTGTTGCGGCGCTGTTTGCCGGTGCCGCTCACGGCGAGGGCGCGCCGCCGAAGGTTTCCGAAGAGGACAAGGTCGTCCAACCCCTCTTTGACAGCGCGGTGCCGCTCGTGCGCAGCCGGCGCTACGCCGAAGCCGTCGCGGTTCTGGACCAGGTGATCGGCATCTACGAGCAGCGGTACAACGCAGACAAGACCCGGTATTTCTGCGCCCGCACCAAGGAAGAGACGCTTCTCTATCTGTTCGAAGCGGCGGCTGCCAAGGACGGGAATTCGGCGGTGGTGGTGTCCATGAACTGGGCCAGCGCGCACTACATCAAGGCCTATTCGCTGATCGAGTTGGGGCGCCTCCAGGAAGCCAAGGCGAGCCTGCAGAAGGCGGTTCAACTGTCGCCCCAGAACTCGCGATTCCTGTCCGAGCTGGCCCACGTCTATCAATCCGAAAAGGACTGGTCCCAAGCGCTCAAGACATTCGAACTGGCCGCGGCGGCCAAGGACTTCTCTCCTCCGGATCAAAAGGACGCCGATCTGGCGCGCGCGTGGCGAGGCATGGGTTTTGCGTACGTGGAACTGGATCGCCTCGATGACGCTGAGAAGACTTACCTGAAGTGCCTGGAGCTGAACAAGAACGACTCGGCCGCGGCAAACGAACTGCAGTACGTGCGCGCGCAGAAGGGCAAGCGGCCCGCGGCGATTTCCGGGGCCGCTGGCGTGGCGGTGCCGCAGACGGCAGCGAGGTAGCGAAGCGAAACGCCTGGCATCGGGCCCTTTCACTCGGAAGGATGCTCCATGACCCTGCACAAATCCGATGAGCGTTGGTACTTCCCATCGTGGCATCTCCTTCTGCCTGAGCAGTGGTTAGTGTGTTGCGTCGACCGGTTGAATCCGCCGTCGATAGCCGCCCCAAACACCCTCAGCCTCCTAACTTTCACCTCACCTTCCCCTCACCCAGCCCTCACCCACCCTTCCTAGAGTCCTCCTCATCGGCTGCACCGCAGCCTCAGCCCCAAGGAGCACTCGATGACCCAGACCACCAAATTCGCGCTGACCGCCACTGCGGCGGCCCTGCTGGGCGCGGGCATGACGCTGACCACCACCGCCTCCGGCTGGACGCTGCCGGCCTGGCTGCAGAACAAGGCGCCCCTTGCCGCGCCGCTGGCCGGCGACGCCAGCCCCGGCAGCACCGCCACCACTGCCCCCGCCGCCGTGGCGGCGCCGGCCGCCGCGTTGCCACCCGCCCAGCTGCCCAACTACCGCGCCATCGTGCAGACCCAGGGCCAGGCCGTCGTCGGCATCACGGTGGCCGGCCTGCACAAGGTGGACGGCCCGGCCGTCGCCGACGGGCAGGGCGGCATGGACGAGGACCCCTTCTTCCGCTTCTTCCGCGGCATCCCGGGGCTGCGCATGCCGCAGCAGATGAACCCGGGCGCCCAGCCCTTCCGCGGCCAGGGCTCGGGCTTCATCATCAGCAGCGACGGCCTGATCCTGACCAATGCCCACGTCGTGCGCGACGCCAAGCAGGTCACCGTCAAGCTCAGCGACCGGCGCGAGTTCTCGGCCCAGGTGCTGGGCAGCGACCCGGCCACCGACATCGCCGTGCTGCGAGTGGATGCCAAGGGCCTGCCCACGGTGCAACTCGGCGATTCGCGCCAGGTGCAGGTGGGCGACTATGTGCTGGCCATCGGCGCGCCCTATGGCTTCGAGCAGACGGCCACGCAGGGCATCGTCAGCGCCAAGGGCCGCTCGCTGCCGGGCGAGAGCGTCGTGCCCTTCATCCAGACCGATGCGGCCGTGAACCCCGGCAACTCGGGCGGCCCGCTGTTCGACGCGGCCGGCCGCGTGGTGGGCGTCAACGCGCAGATCTTTTCGCAGAGCGGCGGCTTCCAGGGCTTGGCCTTCTCCATCCCGGTGGACGTGGCACTGAAGGTGAAGGACCAGATCGTCGCCCACGGCAAGGTCGAGCATGCGCGCCTGGGCGTGACGCTGCAGGACCTGAGTGCGCCGCTGGCCGCCTCCTTCGGCCTGGGTTCGCCCAACGGCGCGCTGGTGTCCAGCGTCGTGCCCGACAGCGCCGCGGCCAAGGCCGGGCTGAAGGCGGGTGACGTCATCACCGGCGTGGACGGCGAGGCCGTGCATGTGGCGGGCGACGTGTCCAGCCGCGTGGGCCTGGCCCGCCCGGGCGACAAGCTCAAGCTCGACATCTGGCGCGACAAGGCCGCGCACAGCGAGACGGTGTCGCTGGGCCATGCCGAGCGCGACGCCCAGGAGGCCAACGCGGCGCCGCAGGGCGGCTCGCTGGGCCTGGCGATGCGGCCACTGGAGCGCGCCGAGCTGAACCAGGCCGGCCTGGACCACGGCCTGCTGATCGAGCGCGTGGCCGGCCCGGCCCAGCTGGCCGGCGTGCAGCCCGGCGACGTGCTGCTGGCGCTGAACGGCCGGCCGGTGCAGAACGTCGAACAGGTGCGCGAGGTGCTGAAGGGCAAACCCGCCCAGGTCGCCCTGCTCGTGGCCCGCGACGGCCAGCAGATCTTCGTGCCGGTGCGGCTCGGCTGACGCCGCGCGCCAGCCAGTCCGGCCCGACCCGGGGCCGCTTCAGCCCCGCGGCCCTGCGCTTCGTCGCATGCGCATGGCGCCGCGGGCGGGTGCTGGCGAGGATGCCCGCTCCAATCCCCACCGGAGCGACATCCTTGAACCCGTCTTCACGCCTTCTCGCGCTGGCCCTGGCCGGCCTCACCGGTCTGGCCGGCCAGGCCGCCCGCGCCGACGTTCAGGCCAGCGCCTCGCACGAGGCCCTGCTGGCCAGCCCCGATGCCCGCCTCGCCGCCAACAAGCGCCTGGTCTACGACTTCTGGCGCGAGGTGCTGGAGGGCGGCCATCTGGAGCTGGCCGACCGCTACCTCGCTGAGAGCTACATCCAGCACAACCCCAATGTGCCGACCGGGCGCGCCGGCTTCGTCGCCTTCTTCTCGCAGTTCGCCAAGCCGCACGACATCGCCCCGCGCGTGAGCGCGCCGTTGGTGTCCATCACGGCCGAGGGCGACCTCGTGACGCTGAGCTTCGTGGCCCGCCTGCCCGACCCCTCTGTGCCCGGTGCGAGCTACACCACGACGGCCTTCGACATGTTCCGCGTCGAGAACGGCCGCATCGCCGAGCACTGGGATGCCGCGCGCAAGCAGGGCGAGGCCGCAGCGCCGCGGGCCGAGGCTCGACCCGCCGCCCCAGCAGCGCCCGCGATGCAGGCCTACGCCGGCCACTACCTGATCGCGGCACCGGCGGCCAGCGACCAGCCGGCGCTGCCTGCCGGCACGCGGATCGACGTCATCGCCGAGGGTGACCACCTGCTGGTGGGCTTCGGCGGTCCCAAGGTCAGGGCCAGCCCGCCCGAGGCCTTCGAGCCCGGGGCAGCGGATGAGTTCGCGCAGGCCGGCTCCGAGGCCCGCGTGCGTTTCACGCGGGATGCGCAGGGCAGGGTCCAGCAGCTCCAGCTGACGGGCGGTGGCCTGAGCTTCACGGCGACGCGCTGACGGCGGTGGGCAAGGTGGCGGGAATGCGAAAGAATCCCGCCACCTCGGCCCCGGAGACCGCCATGCCCGACCACCCCGATCCCAGCCGGCTGAGCCGGCGCAGCCTCCTCGGCGCCACCGGCCTCGCGGGCCTGGCCGCACATCTGCCCGCCTGGGCCCAGGCCGGCGCGCCTCAAACCTTCACCCACCCCTTCGCCAACGGTGAGCGCCGCCTCGTCGCCTATCCCGAGAAGCGCCCGCTGATCGTGCTGAGCTCGCGGCCGCCGCAGCTGGAGACGCCCTTCGAGGTCTTCAACGACGGGCCGATCACGCCCAACGACGCCTTCTTCGTGCGTTATCACAACGCCGGCATCCCGACTTCCATCGATGCCGACACGCACCAGATCAAGATCTTCGGCAACGCCGTTGCCAAGCCCTTCGCGCTGTCGATGGCCGAGCTGAAGACCGGTTTCAGGCCGGTCGAGATCACGGCCGTCAACCAGTGCTCGGGCAATGGCCGGGGCCTGTTCAACCCGCGCGTCACCGGCGGCCAGCTGGCCAACGGCGCGATGGGCAATGCGCGCTGGCTGGGCGTGCCGCTGAAGGACGTGCTGGCCCGCGCCGAGCTGAAGAACACGGCCCGCCAGGTCACCTTCAACGGCCTGGACGAAGCGCTGTTCGGCGGCGGCGACTTCGTCAAGGCGCTAGACATCGCCCACGCGATGGACGGCGAGGTCATGCTGGCCTGGCAGATGAACGGCGCCGACATCCCCTTCCTGAACGGCTACCCGGTCAAGCTCATCGTGCCGGGCTATTACGGCACCTACTGGGTCAAGCACCTGAGCGAGATCGAGGTCATCGACTCGGTCTTTGACGGCTTCTGGATGAAGCCGGCCTACCGCGTGCCCGACAACGACTGCGCCTGCATCGAGCCCGGCACCACGCCGGCCGCCACACGGCCCATAGCCCGCTTCAACGTGCGCAGCTTCATCACCTCGGTGGCCGACGGCGCACGCCTGCCGGCCGGCGCGCCGCTGGCCGTGAAGGGCATCGCCTTCGACGGCGGCCAGGGCATCCGTGAGGTGGCCTTCTCCACCGACGGCGGCGCCAGCTGGCGCGCGGCAACGCTGGGCGCGGACCTGGGTCGCTACTCCTTCCGCGAGTTCCGCTTCGGCTTCACGCCTGCGCCGGGCCAGCACGACCTGCGCGTGCGTGCCTGGAACCGCTCGGGCCAGAGCCAGCCGATGGAGGCCCTGTGGCAGCCGGCCGGCTATATGCGCAACGTCGTCGAGTCCGTGCGCATCAGCGCCGTCTGAAGGGAGGCAAGACCATGAAGCTGCACCATCTCGCGCTCGCCGCCCTGCTCGTGCTGCCGGCCCTGCCCGCCGGCTCCGCGCCCAAGACCATCACGCTGCCGCCCGACGGCATCCAGCTCAAGGCCAGCGCCCTGCCCGGCTATGCCAAGGCCCAGGCCAACTGCGTGGCCTGCCACTCGGCCGAGTACATGGCCTACCAGCCACCCACCGCCGCGCGGCCCTACTGGGACGCGATGGTCAAGCGCATGAAGGGCGTGTTCAAGGCCCCCATCGCCGACGAGGACATGCCGGTCATCGTGGACTATCTGGTGAAGACTTACGGCAACGAGCAGCCGAAATAGCCGGGCTTCGGGCTTAGGCTGCGGGGCTTCATGAACCCGCGGCGGAGGCCGATCTGGAAGTCCTGCTTGAACTGCTGCTCGAACTGGTCTTCCAGGTCGTTGGCGAGGTGCTGGTGGAGCTCGGCCTGCACGCGCTGGCTGCACCGTTTCGCCGCCAGCCCAACGTCTGGTTCGCCGTCCTCGGCTATCTGGTGCTCGGAGCGCTGTTCGGCGCGCTGAGCCTGTGGCTGCTACCCCACCACCTGACGCGCGACGGCTGGCCCCGGCTAGTCAACCTCGTCTTCACACCGGTCGCCGCGGGGCTGGCCATGACGCTGCTGGGCCACTGGCGCGCACGCCGCGGCGACCCGGTGCTGCGCATCGACCGCTTCGCCTGTGGCTATCTTTTCGCGCTGGCCATGGCGGTGGTGCGGTTCAACTTCGCCCACTGAACCTCAACGCATTCGACTCATGACCACATCCCGCTGGGCCTTGGCAGCACTCGCCGCACTGGCCGGCGTCGTCGGCGTTTTCTTCTACGCGACGCGCACGCCAGACGACAAACCCGCTGCGCCGCCTGCCGCAGTCGCGGCATTGCCGCTGATGCTGCCCGCCGCTCCGGCCCAACCTGCTGCCGCATCGGCGGCTCTGCCCGCGGTCCAGAGCACGGCTCCGGCCCCGGCCGCAGTGCAGCGCGTGGGCTCCGAAGGCTATGGCCCGCACATCGAGCGCGCCTTCGTCGGCACCGATGCCGCCGACGCCTGGGAGGCCGTGAAATGGCTGCGGCTGTGTGCGTCGAACGAGGCACGCCGCAGCAGCTACGAGCAGGCGCGCGCCGTGGGCGTCGTGCCCGAGGTGATGACGCAGCTGATGCGCGAGGCCGACGACGAGTCGCGACGCTGCCAGACCGTCACCGCCCAGCACCAGGCCATGCTGGCCGGGCTGGCCTCGCGGGCCATGCGCGCACGCATCCCCGGCGCCGCCACGACCTATGCCGGTGCGGTGGTACCCGGCGAGCTGACGGCGGAGCAGCGGCGCGAAGTGGCGGATGCCATGCGCCAGGAGGCCAATGCCGGCGCGCCGAGCCTGCTGGACGCGGCGCTGTCGAACCGGGCCTGGGGCCTGACAGACGAGGAGCGGCTGAGTTATCTCTACGCCTTCACGCGGCTGTACGACAGCCACGCCGGCGCAGGCGCCACGGTGGAGGCCCTGATCAAGCAGGGGGCCGTGCCGTTCACCGCACCGCCCACGCCGGCGCAGATCGCCGCCGCCAAGCTGGCCGGGCAGCAAATCATTGATCTCGTCCGCCCGGACACCAAGCCTTAGGAAGCGCCTTCAGGGCATGCCGTTGCCGACGAACTCGGCAAAGCCGGACTTGCCACTCAGCCGCTGCAACCAGGCCTCCACGGCCGGCAGCGCAGCGCGCTCGATGGGCGCGTTCTTCCAGCGTTGCGCGGACAGGCCCAGCACGATGTCGGCCAGCGTGAACGCGTCGCCGGTGACGAAGGCGCCGGTACGGGCAAGTTGCGCGTCCAGCATGCCCATGTGGCGGTTCCAGCTCGCGACGCCGGCCTGAACGGCCTCGGGCGTGGCGGGCTGGCCGCGCACCAGGGCCATGAAGGCCACGCGCCAGCTGTTGTTGAGCTCGCCGGCCTGCCAGTCCATCCACTGCTCGACCCGGGCGCGGGCCTGCGGTTCGGCGGGCAGCAGCGCGGTCGCGCCGGCCTTGGCGGCGAGGAAGCGGCAGATGCTGTTGCTCTCCCACAGCGCGAAGTCGCCGTCGATCAGCACGGGGATCAGGCCATTGGGGTTGAGCGCCAGATAGCCCGGCTCCTGTGGCGAGCGAAAGCCCGCACCCCAGTCCTCGCGATCGAGGTCCAGGCCAAGCTGGGCGGCGGTCCACATGACCTTGCGGACGTTGATGGAGGTGAGGCGGCCGAGGAGCTTCATCGTTCGGTAGAGAGTGGGCGGTTGAGGCGCCGTGATGATGCCGGTAGCCCGACCCGCCCGCCGGCCTGGGGTCATCACGGCCGGTGCGCAGCGGCCAGCCGCGCGACGACGGCCTGCACGAGCGGCGCGATGGCGGAGTCCGGGAAGGGGGCGACGCTGCTGACGTTGATCTCGCAGAGCACCCAGTCACCCGCGCCCGCACCGCGCAGGAAGTCGCAGTCCCACAGCATCGGCAGTTCGTGGCGCGCGAGGCCGAAGCGGCCCAGCAGCGCGGGCAGCCATTTGTCCTCGAGGCGGCGCCTGAGGGGCTGGCCCTCGGCAAGGTCGGCCGGGTGGTAGACGCGCGGCGTCGGCTCGGCGCTCGGGTGCAGCGCGACGACGCCCTGCACGCCGAAGCCGACGACGCTGTCCTGCACGAGATAGGCGCGCAGCATGCCTTCGGGCAGGCGCGCCTGCCAGGCCTGGTCGACCATATGGCCGCCGGCATCGAAATACGGCGCCATGCGCGCGACGGCCTCGGCCAGACCCACGACCTCCTCGGTACAGCCACGCTGGGCATGGCGCAGCCTCACGCGCCCGCCGCCGAGCGACTCGATGCGCCAGATGCCGATGCCGCTGTGGCCGCGCCATTGCTTCAGCACGCGGGCGCCACCGGCCAGCCGCGCCGGCAGCCCGGCGGCGAGCTGGGCCAGGCTGTCGACGCGATGGCAGTCGCTGCCCCAGCCGAGGTCGCGGGTGTCGACGAGGACGTCCTTGGTGCCCAGCTTCAGGATCACGTCCGGGTGGGTACTGACCAACACGCCCGCGGCCGCGACCTCGCGCAGCAGCGCGTCCAGCACGGCGCGCGAGCGGCCGGCCTCGATGGGGTTGACCCAGACGAGGACGGCGTCCATCGAGGCCAGGAGCGCGCGCAGCTCGGCGGCCCAGTCGTCCGCGTAGACAACGGGCTCGGCCTGCAGGCCCTGCGCCGCAAAGGCCTCGAACAGCGCGGCGAAACGGTTGTTCTGCGGCGTGGCGGCCAGGCGCTGCTCGGCGCTGCCGGGATAGACGATGGCGACTCGGTGGGCCATCGCGCAAGACTAGCAGCCTCGGGCAGGCGAGCCCGGTGCGCGCTATAAAGCCCGCTTGCAAAGCCCTTGCTGGCGCCCAAGACGATGAGCGACGTGTTTCACGACAGGCAGGCCCGCGGCTGGGCCAAGACGGGGTGGCTCCAGGCCCACTACACCTTCTCCTTCGGCTCGTTCAACGACCCGACGCGCATGGGTTTTCGCGCGCTGCGCGTGATCAACGAGGACATCGTTGCCGGTGGCTCGGGTTTTGCCGAGCATGCCCACGACCACTTCGAGATCCTGACCTTCATGTTGTCCGGGGAGCTCGAACACAAGGACTCGGCCGGCCATCACGGGCGTCTGCGCGCGGGGGATGTCCAGCTCATCAGCGCCGGCACCGGCGTCAGGCATTCGGAGCGGAACCCGGCGGCCCAGACGCCGACGCATCTGTTCCAGATCTGGCTGCACGGCAACGCGGACGACCTCCCGCCGCGATACCAGCTTCTGCAGGGAGCGCTGCTCGCCACCCATGGCCCGCGCCTGGTTGCCAGCGCGCAGGAGCAGCCTGGCGCGCTGCAGCTCCGCGCGCCGGTGAGCATCTGGGCCGTGGCCGGACAGCCGGGCGAACGCTGCAGCCACGACATCCCCAGCGACCGCTACGGCTGGCTCCAGGTGCTTGAAGGCGTCGTCCAGGTCGAGACCCCTGACGAGTCGCAGCCGCTGGAATTGCGCGGCGGCGACGGCTTGCAGTTGTCGACGGTCAAGCAGATTGCCGTCGCGCCACTCACCGAAGCACGGTGGGTGTGGTTCGATTTGGCTTAGGTCGGCTTCGGGCTGGGTGCCGCCAGTCGCAGCAGGCCTGACCGCCGGCAGCTATCGACCCGGAGCAGCCCTCGGCGCCGAACAACTGGGCGCCGCAAATCATCCACTCAACAGTTTAGTTAGGCGTCACTCGTGCCTGGTACGTCAGGATCGGAGACATAGTGGCCGGATTGATCTTTACCACGAGTCCCGACAATGAGGTACGAGCAAGGGGCGTTCGAGCGATTGGAGACCGTATGTCCGTTGGCGACGCCCGCTGGCCAGCAGGCAGAGTCCCCTGGCATCAGTGTGTGAGGGCCATCGTTTTCAGTCACGGTGACTTCGCCGCTGACAACAAAGAGAAACTCGTCGACATGTTCGTGCCAGTGCCGGATCGAGGCCTTCGCGCCCGGAAGGAGGACCTGCACTGAAGCGCCGAACTGCGTGAGAGCTCCCGCGTCCGATACGCGCGCAGTTTCTACTCGGCCCCAACCGGGCTTGGAGTTGACCTCCGTTGGGACTTGATGGCGTCTGACGATCATGATTCTTCGATTGAATTGCGAGACTGACGGCTTGGCATTGCAATTGATGCCTACCTATTGGTTTATCCGGCACGGCGTGCTGCAGAACTCCGCGTCATGCCGGTTACCTGCACTACAGCCGCAGCGCCGAGGACAGCCTGCCCGGTACCGGTAGCTAGCGGCCGGCCGCTCCTGGCCGGGCACGGTCAATCACTGGACCGTCAAGTGTGCGAGATGAAGGCGGTTATGAACAGGCCGAACATCGGCAGGAGGACGAGCACAAGAGCCGCTTTCGCACGAATGCGTTCGAAGCAAATTCCGGACAGCCATACCGAGCTCACAAGCGCTGTGACACCGGAAAACATGAAGAGTAGCGACGCTTCACGTGCCGCTTCCAGCTCAGCTCGCGAGACAAGTGGGCTTGGGTCACCGAGTTGACGCAAGACGCCCCACGCCAACAGAAACCATCCGATGAGAACCAGCACAAGCGCCAAGTTAGCCCAGCGACTGGACGTTAGTGGTGAGCTCATTAAGGTAGCCTAGCCGAAACCGGCCATTGGCGAACGGCCGGAAGTGGCCGGGAATGGCCCCTGCGAACTGTCGTCTCGGCACACGGATCCCGCTGCAAAGCGAGCATCGCCTCCACCCGGCTCGCAACGACCGCCCTCAGCCCATCGGACCGCCACCCAGGTGGCGCCGCCCAGCCTCGGTCAGGCGCGCGGTCCAGCGGCCGCCCTCGTCGACGTCCAGCACCAGCCAGCCCGGGCCGGCCGTGCCGCCCACGACGGCGTCGCTCAGCGCCGTGCAGCGCCGCAGCAGCACGCTGACACGTTCGTCCAGGCGCTTGGCCAGCCGCGTCAGCGCGACACCAACGCCCGCACCCGTGTCGAGTTCGAGCAGCAGGCGCAGCAGCGCGTCTTCATCAGCCTCCATGCCGCGCCAGCGTGACGGGGATGGACTTGGACGTCGGCGTGCGCGCGGTGACGGAGAAGCTCTGCAGCGGCACGAGAGGGTTGGTCTCGGGGTAGTAGCTGGCGAGGCAGCCGCGCGGGATGTCGTACTCGACGAGCAGGAAGCGCTCGGCGCGGCGTTGCTCCACGTCGGCACCGGTCTCGCCGACGTAGAGGCTGGTGATGTCCACCCAGTCGCCGGCCTTCAGGCCGATGTCCTTCAGGTCGGCCGCGTTGATGAAGACGACGCGGCGATGGCCGTAGACGCCGCGGTAGCGGTCGTCGTGGCCGTAGATGGTGGTGTTGTACTGGTCGTGGGAGCGCAGCGTGGTCAGCGTGAACACACGCACGTCGCGGTGGCGCTCGGCCACGCGCTCGACGGCCAGGTCGGTGGGCATGGCATGCGTGCTGAACTCGGCGCGGCCCGAGGGCGTGGCCCAGGCGCGCTCGCTGGCCGTGTTGCGCAGCCGGAAGCCCCCGGGCGCCTTGATCTTTTCGTTGAAGCCGGCGAAGTCGGGCAGCACGGCTTCAATCTTGTCGCGGATGGCGGCGTAGTCACCGGCCAGGGCCAGCCAGGGCGTGCAGCTGTTCGTCAGCGTCGCGGCGGCCATGCGGGCGACCAGCATGGGCTCGGACAGCAGGTGCTCCGAGGCCGGCGCGTTCATGCCGGCCGAGAGGTGGACCATGCTCATCGAGTCCTCCACCGTGACGCCCTGCGGGCCGGTGGCCTGCATGTCGATCTCTGTGCGGCCCAGCACCGGCAGCACCAGCGCCTTGCGGCCATGCACGACATGGCTGCGGTTGAACTTGGTCGTGATGTGCACGGTCAGCTCGCACTGGCGCAGCGCGCGCCAGGTGGCGGCCGTGTCGGGCGTGGCGGCGGCGAAGTTGCCGCCCATCGCGATGAAGACCTTGGCCGCACCGTCCAGCATGGCCTGGATGGCGCCGACGGTGTCGACCCCATGCGCACGCGGCGGCGCGAAGCCGAAGACTTCGCCCAGCTTGTCGAGGAAGGCCGGCGCGGGCTTCTCGTAGATGCCCATCGTGCGGTCGCCCTGCACATTGCTGTGGCCCCGCACCGGGCAGGCACCGGCACCCTCGCGGCCCAGGTTGCCGCGCAGCAGCAGCAGGTTGACGATCATCTGGATGGTCGCCACCGAATGCCGGTGCTGGGTGATGCCCATGCCCCAGCAAGCGATGACACGCTCGCTGCCGGCGTAGAGGTCGGCGGCCTGCTCGATCTGCTCGCGGCTCAGGCCCGAGGCGGCCACCAGCGGCTCCCAGGACTGTTCGCGCAGTTCGGCCAGGAAGCTATCGAAGCCATTGGCGTGCTCGGCGATGAAGTCCACGTCCAGCACGCGCGGCAGACCCATCGCCAAGGCCACGTCGTCCAGCTCGACGACGCGCTTGCACATGCCCTTGAGCAGCGCGAAGTCGCCGCCGACCTGCAGCTGGAAGTAGTGGCTGCTAATGGGCGCGGAGCCGAGGGTCAGCATCTCCAGCTTGTCCTGCGGGTCGGCGAAGCGCTCCAGGCCGCGTTCCTTCAGCGGGTTGAAGCTGATGATCTTCGCGCCGCGCTTGCGGGCCGCGCGCAGCTCGCCCAGCATGCGCGGGTGGTTGGTGCCGGGGTTCTGGCCGAACACGAGGATGCAGTCGGCCTGCTCGAAGTCGTGCAGCGTGACGGTGCCCTTGCCGACGCCGATGGTCGGCCGCAGGCCCGAGCCGCTGGGCTCGTGGCACATGTTCGAGCAGTCGGGGAAGTTGTTGGTGCCGTACTCGCGCACGAAGAGCTGGTACAGGAAGGCGGCCTCGTTGCTGGTGCGGCCCGAGGTGTAGAAGATGGCCTCGTTGGGGTCGGGCAGCGCGCGCAGCTGCTGCGCGATCAACGCGAAGGCGGCGTCCCAGCTGGTGCGTTGGTAGCGGTCGGTCTGCGGGTCGTAGACCAGGGGTTCGGTCAGGCGGCCGGTGGCTTCCAGCTCGTAGTCCGAGGCCTCGGCCCATTCCGCCAACGTCTTCGCGGCTATGACCTCCGGCGTCGCGCGCCGCGCAGTGGCCTCGGCGGCGACGGCCTTGGCGCCGTTCTCGCAGAACTCGAAGGTGGAGCGGTGGTCACGGTCGGGCCAGGCGCAGCCCGGGCAGTCGAAGCCGTCCGGCTGGTTGGCGTGCAGCAGGGTCTTGGCCCCCTTCACGGCCACGCCCTGCTCGTTGAGGTGGTGGGCCACGCTCTTCAACGCGCCCCAGCCGCCGGCCGGGCCGTCGTACAGCTCGATCTTCTGTTCGCTCATCGTTCGCACTTCAGTTATCCATAACGCTGCGCGCCACCCGCGGCTAATGAAACCGTGGGTATTGCGGGCCGAGCGCCGGGCCGCTCCCAAGCCGGCCCGCGTCGGCGATGCGTTCGCGGCTCAATGCCGCGAACATCGCCGCCCCCTCGGGGGGCGGACCAGGCCTGCGCGCGTTCCGCGCCGCCAGAGTGGGCCGGGGGCTTCATCTCTGGAAAAAGACCCCGCGCCCGATGAAGGCGACGGGGCCGTCAGCCTAGCAGGCCGGGGTCAGTGGAAGAACTTGCCCACGTTGATCAGGGTCTTGTAGACGCCCCAGGCCAGCGGCAGGCCGACGGCGGCCCAGGCCAGCACCAGGGTCAGCGTGGACGTGGCGGAGGCCTGGCCGCTGCCGCTGCCCACCTCGGCCGCGGCGGCGCGCTCGTGCGCCAGCCTCTTCTCGTGCGCCAGTTCCTCCTCGCTCATGAAGTGCCTGGCGTCCACCGGCCGCACCATCAGGTTGGCGACCAGGCCGACGGCCAGCATGCCGACGAGGATGTACATGGTCTGGTTGTAGACCTGTTCGCGCGGCAGACCCAGGCCGAGCTGGTAGTCGCGCATGTAGTTCACGACGACGGGGCCGAGGATGCCGGCCGTGGCCCAGGCGGTCAGCAGCCGGCCGTGGATGGCGCCCACCATCTGCGTGCCGAACAGGTCGGCGAGATAGGCCGGCACCGTCGAGAAGCCGCCGCCGTACATGCTCAGGATGATGCAGACCGCGCCGACGAAGGCCAGCTTGGAGCCCGCCGCGGCGCTGCTCGGCATGCTGGCGTAGAGCAGGCCGCCGAGCACGAAGAAGACCACATAGGTCGCCTTGCGCCCGAGCCTGTCGGACAGGCTGGCCCAGAAGAAGCGGCCGCCGATGTTGAACAGGCTCAGCAGGGCCGCGAAGCCGGCGGCGACGCCGGCGATCGCCGCGAGCTGAGCCTTGTCCAGATCGATGAAGCGGGCGGGCACGCCGATCAGCGAGCCGCCGAAGATCTCCTGCAGCATCGGGCTGGCCATGCCGATGACGCCGATGCCGGCCGACACGTTCATGCACAGCGCGATCCACACCAGCCAGAACTGCGGGATGCCCCAGACCTTCTTCACGTGCACATGGTGCTGGGTGATCATCGCGTTGGCGGCCTGCGCGGCGGGCGCGGTCCAGCCGGCGGGCTTCCAGCCGGTGGGCGGCACGCGGTAGCCGAGGGCGCCGCCCATCATGAAGACGAAATAGACGAGGGCCATCACGACGAAGGTCTGCGTGACGCCGACGCCTTCGGGCGTGGCGAACAGCTTCATCAGCTCGGCCGCCAGCGGCGAGCCGATCATCGCGCCGCCGCCGAAGCCCATGATGGCCATGCCGGTGGCCATGCCGCGCTTGTCCGGGAACCACTTGATCAGCGTGCTGACCGGGCTGATATAGCCCAGGCCCAGGCCGATGCCGCCGATGACGCCGCTGCCGAGGATCATCAGCCAGAACTGGTGCATCTGGATGCCCAGGGCCGAGACCAGCATGCCGCCGCACCAGCACAGCGCCGACACGACGCCGGCCTTGCGCGGGCCGGCGCGTTCCAGCCAGCCGCCCCAGATCGCCGCGGCGCAGCCGAGGAAGACGAAGAACAGCGTGTACATCCAGCCCAGCGTCGCGACGTTCCAGTTGCAGTCGCTCAGCGTGAACTCGGCGATGCCGGCGGCCAGGCCGCCGAGAAAGCCCGTGCCCTTGGAGCAGGCCGCGGCGCCGGGCAGCACCTTGGACAGCGGCAGCCAGAACACCGAGAAGCCATAGGCCATGCCGATGCACAGGTGGATGGCCAGCGCGGCCGGTGGCACCAGCCAGCGGTTGAAGCCCACGCCGGCGATGGTGCGTTCCTTGTCGAGCCAGCCGGCGCCGCGGCCCGGCCCGGGTACGGCGTCAATTCCCACAGACGACATTGCAAGATTCCCTTCGACGTTGTTGGCCGCGTTCGCGGCTTGGAGGCTCGCGCGCCTTCGGTCTTCGCGCGCAAGGCGGCGCAGGATACGGGTGGGCCTGTGGCGCTGCCGTCCAAAGCCGCCCAGGTAAACACCTAGAGTCGTGTGTCAGAGGTAACAGGGCGTTAAACCGCCACCGCGAACCGCGGGCCCGAACCGCCCTATCCTCCGCGGCCATGCGACGAGTTCTGATCATTGACGACCATCCCGGCGTGGGCCAGGCGCTGGAGCTGCTGCTGTCCTTGCACGACATCGGGGCCCGCGTCGCGGCCAGCCCCGCCGAGGGCCTGGCCCTGCTGGACGGGCAGGCCTTCGGCCTCGTCATCCAGGACATGAACTTCACGGCCGACACGACCTCGGGTGAGGAAGGCGAACAGCTGTTCCGCGCGATCCGCGCACGCCGCCCCGACCTGCCGGTCATCCTGCTGACGGCCTGGACGCGGCTGGACGCGGCCGTGGCCCTGGTCAAGGCCGGCGCGGCCGACTACCTTGCCAAGCCCTGGGACGACGCCAAGCTGCTGGCCACCGTGGAAAACCTGCTGGAGCTGGGCGAAGCCAACCGCGAGATCGCGCGGCTGCGCGAGGCCAGGCGCGAGCGGCGCGCGGCGCTGGCGCGGCGCCACGAACTCGCCGGCCTGGTGTTCGGCTCGGACGCGATGCTGTCGCTGCTGGAGCTGGCCGGCCAGATCGCCGCGGCGCCGGTGCCGGTGCTGATCACCGGCCCCAACGGCGCCGGCAAGGAGCGCGTCGCGGCCTTCGTGCACGCCAACTCGGCGGCCCGCACCGGCCCCTTCGTCGCGCTGAACTGCGGCGCGCTGCCGGCCGACCTGATCGAGGCCGAGCTCTTCGGCAGCGACAGCGGCGCCTACACCGGCGCGGCCAAGGCGCGCCTGGGCCGCTTCGAGGCGGCGGACGGTGGCACGCTGTTCCTCGACGAGATCGGCAACCTGCCGCTGGCCGGCCAGGTCAAGCTGCTGCGCGTGCTGGAGACCGGCCAGTTCGAGCGCCTGGGCTCGAGCAGGACGCGCCAGGTGAGCGTGCGCGTGCTCAGCGCAACGAATGCCGACCTGCGCTCGATGGTGAAGTCGGGCGCCTTCCGCGAGGACCTGTTCTACCGCCTCAACCTGATCGAGCTGAAGCTGCCCGCGCTGGCCGAGCGCCGCGACGACGTGCTGCCGCTGGCCGAGCATTTCCTGGCCGGCCGTGCGCGCCTGGGCGAGGCCGCGCGCGACGCGCTGCTGGCCCACCGCTGGCCCGGCAATGTGCGCGAGCTGAAGAACGCCGTCGAACGCGCGGCCCTGCTCGGCCAGGGCGGCGAGATCACGCCGGCCCTGCTGGGGCTGGACGAGGCCGGCGGCGGCGGCTGGCGCAACCTCGACGAGCCCAGCCGCGAGGCCGTCGTTGCGGCCCTCGATGCGGCGGGCGGCGTCGTCAGCCGCGCGGCGACCCTGCTCGGGCTGTCGCGCCAGGCGCTGTACCGGCGGCTGGAGCGTTACGGGATCGCACCGTGACGGGGCTGCCGCTGTCACTGCGCGCCCGCGCGCTGCTGGCGCTCGCGCTGGCCGCCGCCGTGCCGCCGCTGGTCGTGCTCGGCGTGCGCCGCGCGGGGCTGGAGGCCGGCACGGCCCTGGCGGCCGCCGTGCTGGTGATGCTGCCGCTGCTGGCCTGGCTGTCGGCGCTGTGGCTGGCGCCGCTGCTGCGCCTGAGCCGCGCGCTGGAGGGCGCGGTGCTGAGCTACCGCGACGGCGACTTCAGCCTCAACCTGGCCCCGGACGGACCGCGCGAGCTGGCCGTGCTGACCCGCCTGCACGCCGAGCTCGGCCTGGCCCTGCGCGAGCAGCGCCAGCACCTGGCCCAGCGCGAGCTGCTGCTGGACACCGTCGTGCAGAACACGCCGGTCGCCCTGGTGCTGACCGGGCCGGGGGGCCGCATCGCGATCGCCAACCTGGCCGCGCGCCAGCTGCTGGGCGATGGCCGCAGCCTGGCCGGGCTGGACTTCGCCGTCGTCATCGCCGGCCAGCCCGAGGCGCTGCGCGAGGCCCTGGCCGGCGAGGCCGACCGGCTCTTCGCCGTGACGCTGGAGGACGGCAGCGAGGAGACCTTCCACCACAGCACGCGGGCCTTCCGGCTGCAGGGCCAGCCGCACCGCCTGCACCTGCTGCGGCGCATGACGCGCGAGCTCTCGCGCGCCGAGGTGGCGACGTGGAAGCGCGTCATCCGCGTGCTCAGCCACGAACTGAACAACTCGCTGGCGCCGATCTCGTCGCTGGCCCACAGCGGCGCCGAGCTGGCGCGCCGCGGCGACACCGCCCGCCTGCCCGGCGTGCTGGCCAGCATCGGCGAACGTGCGGCCCATCTGCACGGCTTCCTGTCGGGCTATGCGAGCTTTGCCAAGCTGCCGGCGCCACGCCGCGAGGCAGTGGCATGGCCGGCCTTCCTGGAGCGGCTGGCGACGCTGGGCGAGTTCCGCGTCGACGGCGCACCGCCCGCCCAGCCCGGCTGGTTCGACCCGGCGCAGATCGAGCAGGTGCTGCTGAACCTGATCAAGAACGCGCACGAGTCCGGCAGCGCCACCGACCAGGTGGCCCTGCGCCTGGGCCTGCAGGGCGGCGAGCTGTGCATCGAGTTGCTGGACCGCGGCCCCGGCATGAGCGAGGCCGTGCTGGCCCAGGCCCTGCTGCCCTTCTACTCGACCAAGCGCTCCGAGCCCGGCGCGAAAACCGGCAACCCGGGCGGTACCGGCCTCGGGCTGGCGCTGGCGCGCGAGATCGCCGAGGCCCACGACGGCCGCATCGCGCTGAGCAACCGCGAGGGCGGCGGCCTGCGCGTCGCGCTCACGCTGCCGCAGCCTCGCGCGGGAGATCGCTCGCCGTGAGCGATTGCGCGGCCGCACCGGCTTTGTCAGCCCGGGGGATGGCGGGGACCTGGGGTCACCCCTAATATGCCGCGCCATGCGCATGCCCAACCTTTCCCTGCCGCCGCCTGCCGCCGCCGCGCCTCTGGACGAAGGCCAGGCCCTGGGCGTGTGGCGGCTGAAGAAGCCGCTGCCCGACGGCGAACAGGCGCATGCCGGCCAGTGGTACAGCGCCCACCACGGCCTGGCCACCGAGCAACAGGCCGCCGTGCTGGTGCTGGACCGCAGCGACCAGGGCGCCGGCGTCATGCTGCGCTATGCCGACCAGGCCGGCGACCTCGCCCAGCTGCAGCACCCCAACATCGCCGTGCCCAGCGACAGCGGCGTGACGCCCGACGCCCATCCCTACCTCATCGTCGACGGCGAGCACGGCGAACCCCTGCTGCCCCAGCTGCACAAGCTGGGCCTGCGCAAGCGCATCGAGCTGCTGGTGCAGCTCTGCGAGGCGCTGCGCTCGGCTCACCAGCAGGGCTGGCTGCTGGCCGAGCTGGACCCGGCCATGATCTGGCTCGGCCCCGAAGGCGGCGTGCGCCTGATGGGGCTGGGCATCGCCCGCATCCCGGACCCGACCGACCCCTTCGACCGCGGCCTCAGCCTCGGCGCCTCGCCCGCCTTCGTCGCGCCCGAGCGCCGCGCCGGCGAGCCGCCCAGCCTGGCCAGCGAGGTCTATGGCCTGGGCGCCTTCGCCCGCGGGCTGATCTGCGGCTGGGAGGACACGCCCAAGGGCCTGGCCCCCAGGCGGGGCAGCGCCGCCGACCCGTGGCCGCAGATGCTCGAGGAGCAGCAGATCCAGCTCGACGCGCTGCTGCGCGCCACGATGGCCGAGTCGCCCGAGCTGCGCACGCGCGGCGCCGAGAGCCTGGCCGACGAGCTGCGCGCCTGGCTGGGCCAGGGCCCGCAGCGCAGCACTGCCGAAATGGCCGCGCCGGCCGCCGAGGCCCGCCCCAGGCCAGCCTGGTGGAAGCGCTGGCTGTGGCTTGGCGCCGCCGCCGGGCTGGCCCTGCTGGCGCTGGCCGCCCGCGTCACGGAGCCGCAGACGGCGACCGCCGCGCCGCCGAGCCAGCGCAACGGCTGACCTCCGATCAGGGGATTGTTTGGGGATGCGCCGCGGCCGGCGCTCGGCAACAATGCGACCCCCACTTTCGGAGTCTCCATGGCCCGTCCGCTGCCCGGGAACCTGCTCGCCGCCCTGCCGGCCCCGTCGACCCTGCCGCGGGCCTGCCTGCGGCGCCCGCGCTGATGGCCGCCGTCGGCACCCAGCCCGCCCCGACCGGCCTGCTCGGCCTGGGTGAATTCAAGCTCAGGCTGCCCGCCACGCGCCTGCAATGGCTGGCCCTGCTGGCCGCGCTCGGGCTGGGCGCGGTCGGCGCCGAGCTGGCCCGGCACCACCCGCTGTCGGGGCCGCTGGCGCTGGCGGCCTGGGGCATGGTCGCACTGCTGGCCGCCGTGTTCTGGGTCAAGACGCCCCTGCTCGTGCTCGCGCCGCTGCCGCTGATCGGCCTGGCGCCATGGACCGGCTGGATCAGCTTCGAGGAGATGGACCTGCTCGTCACGGCCTGCGGCTGCGGCGGCTACCTCGGCTATGCGCTGCAGCTCAACGCGCGCGACCGCGCGCCGGCCTGGCGCCACGCCCTGGTCTATTCGCCGCTCGTGCTGATGCTGATCGCGGCACTGGCACTGTCGGCGGCCTGGGGCATGAAGCGCGGCTTCGCCGACGCCGGCGGCTTCGAGTTCGGCTGGTTCCAGGGCTACCACGAGCCGATGAACTCGATGCGCAACGCGAAGGCCATCTTCCTCGTGCTGAGCCTGTTGCCGCTGTGGACGGCCGCCGCCGCGGCGCGGCCGCCGCCGCGGCGCGGCCGCGCGGCTTTGCGCGCGGCCTGCTGCTGGGCCTCGTGCTGGCCCTGCTCGGCGGCGCCGCGGCCGCGCTGTGGGAGCGCATGGCCTACACCGGCCTGCTGGACTTCTCCACCGACTACCGCACGACGGCACTGTTCTGGGAGATGCATGTCGGCGGCGCGGCACTGGACGGCTTCCTCGTGCTGACCCTGCCCTTCGCGCTGCTGGCCCTGCTGCGCACGCGCTCGCCGCTTAACTTCGGCATCGGCCTCGTCATCGTGCTGCTGGCGGCCTATGCGGTGCTGACGACCTTCTCGCGCGGCGTCTACCTCGCGCTGCCGCTGGCGCTGGTGCCCATGGTGCTGCTGGCCGATGCGCAGCGCCGCCGCGCCGCGGGCTCGGTGCCGGACAGTAGCCACATCGACGGCTCGACGGGCACCGTGGACGCGCCGCTGCCGCACGCAGCCAAGCTGGGCGCCCTGGCCATGGCCGGCGCCTTCGCGCTGGCCGCGGCGCTCGTGTTCGGCGGCGGCGGCTACCGCGGGCTGGCGGCGCTGTTCGGCGTGATGGTCGTGCTGCTGACGATGCCGCCCAGCCTGTGGCGGCCCGGCCTCGGCCAGCGCCTGACCGCGCTGATCATGGGCGCCCTGCTGGCCCTTTTGCTGGCCGCGGCGAGCTGGGCGCTGTCCATGGCCGTGCCCAAGGCGGCCTATGTGCTGAACATCGTCGCCCTGGCCGTCTGCGGCCTGCTGCGCTGGCGCAACGAACCGGGCGAGGCAAGGCCGGTCTACGTGCTGCTGGTGACGACGGCCTGGTTCTGGCTGCTGTCGACGGTGGTCATCGTGGCCGACTACTGGGGCGGCACCGCGGGCCGCTGGACCGCGCTGGCCGCCGGACTGGCGCTGGCCGGCCTGTGGGCCGCGATGCTGCTGGAGCCGCGCCTGTGGCCGCTGCAGGGTGCCGGCAGCCACGGCGCGGCCGGCTGGCGCAAGCGCGCGCTGCTGGTGGCGGGCCTGGTGCTGGTGATGGCCATCGTCGCCGCGCTGGGCGGCGGCAGCTATCTGCGCGACCGCGTCGCGGCCTGGAAGGAAGACGGCCAGGCCCGCGTGACGCACTGGCGCGAGAGCCTGCACCTGCTGCACGGCGGCCGGCAGTGGCTGCTCGGCAAGGGCTCGGGCCGCTTCGTCGCGAGCTATTTCTACGACGGGCCGGCCTCCGCCCAGATAGGCGACTACCGGCTGCGCCACGACGCCGACGAGTCCTACCTGGCGCTGGCGGCGGGCAAGCACATCCTCGGCCGCGGCGAGCAGTTCCGCATCAGCCAGCGCATCGCCGCGCCGGCCCCCGGGCCGGTCACGATCCACCTCGTCAGCCGCACTGCGGCCGATGCCAATCTCGCGTTCGAGATCTGCGAGAGGAACCTGATCTATCCGGACCAGTGCAGCAGCGCCGAGGTGACGCTGAAGCCGCCACAGGCTGCGGCGGAGGGCGGCGCGGCCAGGGGCACCGGCCCATGGCAGAGCCGCGACGTCAAGCTCGGCCCGGTGCCGGCCCTGGGCGGCGACTGGTGGGCGCCGCGCTTCGTGACCTTCTCGATGGCCCTGGACACGCGCGGCGCCCGCGTCGACATCGACCGCATCGCGATGCAGGACGCGCAAGGCCGGCAGTTGCTCGCCAACGGCGACTTCAACCGCGAGATGGCCCGCTGGTTCTTCTCCAGTGACCGCAACCACCTGCCCTGGCACACCAAGAACGCGGCGCTGCATGTGCTGTTCGAGCAGGGCTTGGCGGGCCTCGCGCTGCTGACCGGGGCCTGGCTGCTGGCACTGCTGCGCCTGTCCTTCGGCCATGGCCGCGACCATCCGCTGGCGCCGGCCTTCGTCGCGGCGCTGATCGGCTTCGCCGTGGTCGGTGCCTTCGACAGCCTGCTGGACACGCCGCGCATCGGCTTCATGTTCTTCACGCTGCTGCTGCTGGGCCTAGGCCTGAGGGCTCTGCCCGGGGAAGGCGTGGCCCGAGTGGCATGATTGGCGCCCCTCGTCCAAGGCCTGCCTTGGCCGGGACCGCGCCGCGTGCCGCAGCGCTTCGGCAGGCACGGGCCGCCCACCGGGCGCCCCGTGTCCGGCCTCATCCCCCGAGGGGACGGCGATGCTCGCGGCATTGAGCCGCTCGCACATCGCCAGTGCGGGCCGGCTTGGGAGCGGCCCGGCGCTCGGCCCGCGCAGTTCCATTTGTCCATGTCTTCCGCCGCCTCACCGTCCGCCGGCCTCAACCCGGCCCAGCTCGAAGCCGTCTACCACCTGACGGGGCCCTGCCTCGTCATCGCCGGCGCGGGCTCGGGCAAGACGCGCGTCATCACGACCAAGATCGCCCAGCTGCTGGTGTCCGGCTACCGGCCCGGCCAGATCGCGGCCATCACCTTCACGAACAAGGCCGCGCAGGAGATGCGTGAGCGCGCCAAGGCGCTGGTGGGCAACAAGGCGGCCAAGGACCTGGCAATCTCGACCTTCCACTCCCTGGGCGTGCGCCTGCTGCGCGAGGAGGGCAGGCGCCTCGGGCTGAAGGAGCAGTTCTCCATCCTCGACAGCGACGACGTGCTCAATGTGCTGAAGGACGCCGGCAGCACGACCGACATCAACCAGGCGCGGCGCTGGCAATGGACCATCTCGCTGTGGAAGAACCAGGGCCTGGGGCCGGCCCAGGCCGCGCAGGTCGCCGCGGACGACGACGAGCGCGCCGCCGCCGCCGTCATGGTGCGCTACCAGGAGCGCCTGGCCGCCTACCAGGCCGTGGACTTCGACGACCTCATCACGCTGCCGCTGAAGCTGCTGACCACCGACGCCGAGGCGCGCGAGAAGTGGCAGAACAAGCTGCGCTATGTGCTGGTGGACGAATACCAGGACACCAATGCCGTGCAGTACGAGCTGCTGAAGGCGCTGGTGGGCGAGCGCGGCATGTTCACGGCCGTGGGCGATGACGACCAGAGCATCTACGGCTGGCGCGGCGCCACCATCGAGAACCTGAAGCGCCTGCCGACCGACTATCCGGCCCTCAAGGTCATCCCGCTGGAGCAGAACTACCGCTCCACCGGCGCCATCCTGCGCGCGGCCAACAACGTCATCGCCGGCAACCCCAAGCTGTTCGAGAAGAAGCTGTGGAGCGAGTACGGCGACGGCGAGCCCATCGCGCTGCTGGAGGCCGACGGCGAGGAGCACGAGGCCGAGCGCGCCGTGGCCCGCATCCAGCAGCTGCGCGCCGACGGCAAGGGCCCGGCCTTCAAGGACTTCGCCATCCTCTACCGCGCCAACCACCAGGCGCGCGTGTTCGAGCAGGCGCTGCGGCGCGCGCAGATCCCCTACAAGGTCTCGGGCGGCCAGAGCTTCTTCGACAAGGCCGAGATCAAGGACCTGTGCGCCTGGCTGCGCCTCCTGGTGAACCAGGACGACGACCCCGCCTTCCTGCGTGCCGTGACGACGCCCAAGCGCGGCATCGGCCACACGACGCTGGGCGCCCTGGGTACCTTCTCGGCGCAGTGGAAGTGCAGCATGTTCGAGGCCCTGTTCTCCGAGAGCCTGGCCACCGCGGTGACCAAGCGCGGCCTGGACAGCCTGCACGAGTTCGGCCGCTATGTGAACGAGCTGCAGTACAAGGCCCGGCACACCGAGGGCCACACCGCCGCGCACGCGATGCTGACCGAGTGGCTGAAGGACATCGCCTACGAGGCCCACCTGATCGACAGCGAGGAGAACGAGAAGGTGGCCCAGGCCCGCTGGGGCAATGTGCTGGACTTCGTCGACTGGGTGGCCAAGCGCTGCGGCGGCCAGCACAGCGAGGAAGGTGGCGTCAGCTTCACCGAGCCCAAGCAGAGTGTGCTGGACGTGGCCCAGACCATCTCCGTCATCCTGTCGCTGGCCGAGCGCGGCGAGGAGCAGGACCAGGTCACGCTGACCACCCTGCACGCCTCCAAGGGGCTGGAGTGGCCGCATGTCGTGCTGGCCGGCGTCAACGAAGGGCTGCTGCCCTTCAGGCGCGAGGAGGCCGAGCTGACGCCCGAGGCGCTGCAGGAGGAACGCCGGCTGATGTATGTGGGCATCACCCGCGCGCGCACGACGCTGGCCGTCTCGACGTTGCGCCGGCGCAAAAAAGGCCGCGACACCGTCGTGGGCATTCCGAGCCGCTTCTTGGCCGAGATGAAGCTGGGCGAAGGGGGCAGCCGCGAAGATCCCAGGGAAAAGCTCAAGCGCATGCGCGATGAACTGGCCGCCAAGGCCGCCGCGCGCGCCGAGCTACCAAATCAAGGCTGAATCGCTCATTCGCGGGGGTCCCCCTCAAGCGCGTGAAGTCTTCACATCCCAGCCGCGCTAGGCTGCGAACAATGCGATCCAGCCCCTTCTTTTCACGGTGAGCCCGCATCATGAAAGCCCTGGTCCTTGCTGCTGCCCTCGCTGCCCTGAGTGCCACCGCGCTGGCCGGCGCCACGCGTGAGCCCCATCCGCAAGCCGTGACCGACACCGCAACCGCCGCCCTGATCGCCGATGCCGGCCGCCTCGGTTCGGCCAGCCTGACGGCGTTGAACGGCAGTGGCCGCTGGGCGCCCGCCCAACCCGGAAGCACGGCCGACAACAACGATTTCGGCGCCCTCGCCACACAGCTCGATGGTGGCACGCTGCTGATCGCCTTGGTCGCCCTGGCGCTGGGCCTGTCCCGCCCGCTGAGCCGCGCACTGCGCCGCCAGGAACAGCAGCGCCGCGCTACCGCGCTGGCCAGCACATTGGGCCACGCGCCGCACGGCTGACAGCGCTCAGATCGCCAACGGGTCCACGTCCACGGCCCAGCGCAGCACGGCCTTGTGCTGGCGTTTGAGCTCGATCAGCGTCGGCACCCAGTCGCGCAGAAAGGCCTGCAGCCGCGCGCGCTGGCCGGCCTCCACCAGCATCTGCATGCGCTCCACATCGGCCACGCGCGCGACCGCGTGCGGCACCGGCGGATAGACCAGCACCTGCCCGTCCTGCAGCAGCCCGGCCGCCGCATCCAGGAAGGCCTTGGCCGCCTCTGCCGTGCGCGCCTCGGCCCGCAGCAGCGCAAGGTGGGAGAACGGCGGCAGGCTGGCCGAGCGGCGCTCGGCGAGCTGGTCGGCGGCGAAGCGGACGTAGTCATGCCGAGCCAGCGCCTGGTAGAGGGGATGATCGCGATGCCAGGTCTGCACCCACATTTCGCTGGGCGATTCGCCTCCAGCGTCGCGTTCGGCATCGCGCCCCGCCCGCCCGCCCGCCTGCATCAGCAGCGCGAACAGGCGCTCCGGCGCGCGGAAGTCGCTGCTGAAGAGGGCGCCATCGGGGTTGACGGCCGCGACGAAGCGGATGCGCCGGAAGTCGTGGCCCTTGGTGACCATCTGGGTGCCGACGAGGATGTCGACCTCGCCGTCATGCACCGCCTTCAGCTGGGCCTCCAGCTCGCCCTTGCGGCGCGTGGAGTCGGCGTCGATGCGTAGCACGCGTGCACCGGGCAGGGCCTCGGCAAGCTGCTCCTCCAGCCGCTCGGTGCCGCGACCGATGGGCGCGATGTCGTGGTTGCCGCAGTTGGGGCAGGCCCGCGGCACGCGCTCGGTGAAGCCGCAGTGGTGGCAGCGCAGCGTGCGGTCGCGCTTGTGGAAGACACGCCAGGCGCTGCAGTGCGGGCAGTCGCTCTTCCACTGGCATTCGCCGCAATGCAGCACCGGTGCATAGCCGCGGCGGTTCAGGAACACCAGGCTCTGCTCGCCGCGCTCCAGACGCGACTTCAGCTCGGCCAGCAGCGGCGCGGTCAGCGCGGTGGTCACGCCAGCGCTGGCGGGCAGCGCCTTCATGTCGAACAGCCTGACCCGGGGCAACGCGCCGCCACCGATGCGGGCGGACAGGGTCAGGCGCTCATAACGCCCCGACTCGGCGTGCTGCCAGCTTTCCAGCGACGGCGTGGCCGAACCGAGCACGACCGGAATCTTCAGGTCGTGAGCGCGCCAGACGGCCAGGTCGCGCGCCGAGTAGCGGGCGCCGTCCTGCTGCTTGTAGGACGGGTCGTGCTCCTCGTCGACGACGATCAGGCCGAGTTGGGGCAGGGATGCGAACACGGCCAGCCGCGTGCCGAGCACGAGACGCGCGCGGCCGAGGTGCGCGGCCAGCCAGTTCTGCAGGCGCTGTGCCGGCGTCAGCGCGCTGTGCAGGGACACGATGGCCAGCGGCTCGGGCAGCAGAGCCGCGAAGCGCTCCGTGAAGCGGGCTTCGAGCTGGGGCGTCAGGTTGATCTCGGGCACCAGCACCAGCACCTGCCGGCCCGCCGCCAACGCCGCCTCGGCCGCACGCAGATAGACCTCGGTCTTGCCGCTGCCGGTCACGCCGAACAGCAGCACGGGCCTGTTGGCCGCAGCGCCCGTGATCCCTGCCTCGATGCGCGCGACCGCGTCGGCCTGCTCGGGCGCCAGCGCCGGCTTGACCGGCGCCGCGGCCTCCACGGCCTTGGCCGCCTTGCGCTCCAGCTTGCGCAGCCGGGCGGCCAGTTGATCCGGCGACAGTTCCCGTAGTTGCGGCGGCAGCACGGCGCTGGCCAGTTCGCCGACGCTGCGCTGGTAGTAGCCGGCGGCGAAGTCCAGCAGGCGGCACCAGGCGGCGTGCAGCGGCGCCAGCGCGTCGAAGACGGCCGTGACGGGCCGCAGCGTCAGCGCCTGATCCGGCTCGACGGCGCCTGGCCAGACGACGCCCAGCAATTCCCGCTTGCCCAGCGGCACACGCACCAGCGAGCCGGGTGCGAGCGCCTGCTCACTCGCATAGTCAAGCGGGCCATTCAGGCCACTGTGTTGGGGGGCGTCGACAGCGACGCGCACCGCTGCCCTTGCCTGGATTTCAGGCACGCGCAGCTCCGCGCGTTTTGTGAAGCGACGACTCAGGAAGCGGCTGCAAGCTCATGATTTGCAAGGGCTCTCGGGTTGCCCACAATTTCTGTGGATAAGTTTGTGAGCAAATCGCCCCGCCGGCCGCCGATGCCCGCTGCCGGTGCATCGGGCGAGGTTTCGTGCGCTCCGGCGGCCTTGTGCGACGCACCTTGAAAATCAAGCACTTAGCGAAAATTCGGGAAAACTCTTAGGTGCGCCGCACCAATCAACATGCGTTCTGCACACACCCTGTTTTTTGGGGATAAGTCATCGGGCAAGTGCAGATTTGACGGCCTGCTCAGGCCGCCGCACGCTGCCGGCGCGAGTAGCCGTGCACCTCGTCCACCAGGGCCGTCACGCTCTCGGGCGGCGTGAACTGGCTGATGCCGTGGCCGAGGTTGAAGACATGCCCGCTGCCGGCCGCCGGCTTGCCGAAACTGTCCAGCACGGCACGCGCCTGGGCGCGCACGGCCTCGGGCGGCGCGAAGAGCACGTTCGGGTCCAGGTTGCCCTGCAGCGCAACGCGGTCGCCCACGCGGGCGCGGGCCTGACCGAGGTTCATGGTCCAGTCCAGGCCGACCACATCGGCGCCGGCATCGGCGATCTCGTCCAGCCACAGGCCGCCACCCTTGGTGAACAGGATGCGCGGGATGCGCTGGCCCGCGTGCTCGGTCTTCACGGCCTTCAGCACCTGGCGCGAATAGGCCAGGCTGAACTGCTGGAAGGCACCGTCGGCGAGCACGCCGCCCCAGGAGTCGAACAGCATGACGGCCTGGGCGCCGGCCTCGATCTGCGCATTCAGATAGGCCGCGACGGCTCGCGCGTTCACGTCCAGGATGCGATGCATCAGGTCGGGCCGCGAGTACATCAGGCTCTTCACGAGCCGGTAGTCGTCGGAGCCGCCGCCTTCGACCATGTAGCAGGCCAGCGTCCACGGGCTGCCCGAGAAGCCGATCAGCGGCACGCGGCCGTTCAGCGCGCGGCGGATGGAGGTGACGGCGTCGAAGACGTAGCGCAGCTTGTCCAGGTCCGGCACCTCGAGTGCCGCCACGGCGGCCTCGTCGCGCACGACCTTCTCGAACTTCGGCCCCTCGCCCTGCTGGAAGGACAGGCCCAGGCCCATCGCGTCGGGCACGGTCAGGATGTCGCTGAACAGGATGGCCGCGTCCAGCGGGAAGCGCTCCAGCGGCTGCAGCGTCACCTCGGTCGCATAGTCGGTGTTGGTGGCCAGGCCCATGAAGCTGCCTGCCTTCGCGCGCGTGGCGCGGTACTCCGGCAGATAGCGGCCGGCCTGGCGCATCAGCCAGACGGGCGTGTGGTCGGTAGGCAGGCGCAGACAGGCGCGCAGGAAGCTGTCGTTTTGCAGGGGGGCGAACATCGCCGGATTATCGGCGCCGCCCCCACGCCCGCCTCTGATTCAGAGCAAGGCCAGGCTTTGTCGACCCACCCAGCTTTCGCCGGCTTGCAGCTCGATCGGGCGGCCGATGCTCGCCGCCTCCACGCAGAGCATCTCGCTCCAGCCCTCGGGCGGCATGTCCGCCAATTTGGCGCAGCGCTCGGGGCCGGGGTTCCAGAGCACCGCATCCTCG
Source organism: Roseateles saccharophilus (assembly GCF_004342485.1). Taxonomy (GTDB): domain Bacteria; phylum Pseudomonadota; class Gammaproteobacteria; order Burkholderiales; family Burkholderiaceae_C; genus Pelomonas; species Pelomonas saccharophila. The sequence goes on along the minus strand of NZ_SMBU01000014.1, from coordinate 45,460 downwards.
AAGCCCAGTTGGCGGATGACGACCTGGCGGCGGTCCTCGGCCAGCAGCAGGGGGCGCTCCTTCACGCCGAAATAGATGCGGTCCAGGTCGAGCACGCCCTTCTCGCCGGTCAGCAGCAGGTCCATGCGCTGCAGCGCCTCGGCCTGCTTGACGCTGTCGAAATAGCGCAGACCGGACAGGCCCTCGACGCTGACCGCGTCCAGGTCGGCCACGCGCAGATAGGTGTGCAGGGCCGTCGTGAACTGGAAGCGGGTCTCGCCGGTGTTCTCGCAGGCCAGCTCGATGTCCAGTTCGCGCCCACCGATGCGAACGCTCAGCTCCAGCTCGAAGGCATGCGGCCAGATCGCCCGCGTCGCGTCGCTGTCGCGCAGGCGCAGCACCGCGAGCGCATCGCCCTTGCCCTGCTCGCTGCTCACGAGCTCCCAAGGCAGCGTGCGCGCAAAGCCATGCCTGGGCAACGTGCCGCGGTCCGAGAACTGCGGAAAGATCACCGGCACGCCGCCACGGATGGCCTTGCCAGGCGCGAACTCACTGCGCGGCGACAGGTAGAGCTGCTCGGCGGCGCCGGCGGGCTTCCAGGACAGCAGATGGCCGCCGTGAAGCGAGATGGCGGCGGCGGCGCCATCGGGCGCGATGAGTTCGACGACATCGGTGCCTTGCGGGCGTGCGGGTGAAGTGGTTGCTGTCATTGCGACGATTTAGACATAAAGGATTCTATGGATGCGCGTGGCGGGCATCATCCCTGCCGACCCAGCCGGACGCTGTGGTTCTTACAGGTTTTCCGCATGCTTCCAGTTACTTCCAGTTGCTATCCTGCCGCGCCCGCTGCATGCGAGCGGCTTCAACTGAAAGCAAATAATCAAGGGAGTTCCTATGCGACTGATCATCTACGCGGCCTTGGTCGCCGTTTCACTACAACTCGTCGGCTGCGCCTCGGTGTCGAACGGAACCACTGGCTCCATGCGCGTTGAGACGGTCTCGGCGGCCGGACAGGCCGTAGAAGGCGCAACCTGCAATTTGACCAACGATTCCGGCACCGTTTCGGTCACAACCCCGGGCAGCGTCCTCGTGCATCGGTCCAGCTCGGATCTGCACGTTGAATGCAAGAAGGTCGGCGAGCCCAGTGCCGCCGGAACCGTGACCTCGCGTGTCGCGGGCAGCCTCTTCGGCAACATCTTGATCGGCGGTGGCATCGGCGCGATCGTGGATCATTCGAACGGCTCGGCTTACAACTATCCGGAGTGGATCCGCTTGGTGATGGGTGACAGCGAGGCGGTTTTTGATCGTAAGGACTTCGTTGCTGGGGCGCCCACTCTGTCCCGCAAGCCGCCGACCGGGGCAGAACGCAAGGAAGCCGTAGCACCTGTGCCGGCCGAAGTGCCGGCGATCAATAGCGTGCCGACCGAAGGGAAGAAGGCTGCGACGCCAACCTCCTGAAATCTAGTCGGGTGCACAAATGAGAAAGCCCATCGACCGAGAGTCGATGGGCTTTTCTGTCAGTGGACACGGCGGCTCACGCCGCGGGCGCCACATCTCACTTCTTCAGGAACTTGCGCAGCGCGGCGATCTGGGCCGCCTGGATGGCGAGTTCGCTCTGCGCCTTGGCGAGGTCGATCTCGCTCTTGGCGTTCTTCAGCGCTTCCTCGGCCAGCTTCCTGGCCTCGGTGGCCTTGGCCTCGTCGAGGTCCTTGCCGCGGATGGCGGTGTCGGCCAGCACGGTCACGCGGTGCGGCTGCACCTCGAGAATGCCGCCGGCGACGAAGACGAATTCTTCGCTGCCATCGGTGCGCTCGATGCGCACGGCGCCCGGCTTGATGCGGGTGATCAGCGGCGTGTGCTTGGGCAGGATGCCCAGCTCGCCACTCTCGCCCGGCAGGGCGACGAACTTGGCCTCGCCGGAGAAGATCTGCTCTTCGGCGGAGACCACGTCGACGTGGAGGGTTGCCATGTTCGTTCTTCCTTAGATAACCATTGAGAAGGTCTTGCGAGAGAAGGGGCGACCGGGCGCCCCATCAGGCTCACTGGATCTTCTTGGCTTTCTCGAAAGCTTCGTCGATGGTGCCGACCATGTAGAAGGCCTGCTCCGGCAGTGCGTCGCACTCGCCGTTGACGATCATCTTGAAGCCGCGGATGGTTTCCTTCAGCGGTACGTACTTGCCCGGCGTGCCCGTGAACACTTCGGCGACGTGGAAGGGCTGCGACAGGAAGCGCTGGATCTTGCGGGCGCGGGCCACGGCCAGCTTGTCTTCCGGCGACAGTTCGTCCATGCCCAGGATGGCGATGATGTCGCGCAGTTCCTTGTAGCGCTGCAGCACGGCCTGCACGGAGCGGGTCGTGTTGTAGTGCTCTTCGCCGACGACGTTGGGGTCGATCTGGCGGCTGGTCGAGTCCAGCGGGTCCACGGCGGGGTAGATGCCCAGCGAGGCAATGTCACGCGACAGCACGACGGTGGCGTCCAGGTGGGCGAAGGTCGTGGCGGGGGACGGGTCGGTCAGGTCGTCCGCGGGGACGTAGACGGCCTGGATGGACGTGATCGAGCCGACCTTGGTCGACGTGATGCGCTCCTGCAGGCGGCCCATTTCCTCGGCCAGCGTCGGCTGGTAGCCCACAGCGGAAGGCATGCGGCCCAGCAGCGCGGAGACTTCCGTGCCGGCCAGCGTGTAGCGGTAGATGTTGTCCACGAAGAACAGCACGTCCTTGCCTTCGTCGCGGAAGGACTCGGCGATGGTCAGGCCGGTCAGGGCCACGCGCAGACGGTTGCCCGGGGGCTCGTTCATCTGGCCGTAGACCATGGCGACCTTGGACTCGGACAGGTTCTCCTGCACGACGACGTTGGAGTCCGACATCTCGTGATAGAAGTCGTTGCCCTCACGGGTGCGCTCACCCACGCCGGCGAACACGGACAGACCGCTGTGCGCCTTCGCGATGTTGTTGATGAGCTCCATCATGTTGACGGTCTTGCCGACGCCGGCGCCGCCGAACAGGCCCACCTTGCCGCCCTTGGCGAACGGGCAGATCAGGTCGATCACCTTGATGCCGGTTTCCAGCAGGTCCTGCGACGGGCTCAGCTCGTCGTAGGCCGGCGCGGCGCGGTGGATGGAGGCGGTCAGCTCGGAGGAGACCGGGCCGCGCTCGTCGATGGGGTTGCCCAGCACGTCCATGATGCGGCCGAGGGTGGCCTTGCCGACCGGCACCTTGATGGTGTCGCCGGTGTTGTAGACCTGGGTGCCGCGGCGCAGGCCGTCGGACGAGCCGAGGGCGATGGTGCGGACCACGCCGTCGCCCAGCTGCTGCTGGACTTCCAGCGTCAGCGCCGAGCCTTCCATCTTCAGGGCGTCGTAGACCTTGGGCATCCGGTCGCGCGGGAATTCCACGTCCACGACGGCGCCGATGCACTGAACGATCTTGCCTTGGGCTTGAGTGTTAGCCATTTGTGCGTTCCTTCAATTCAATTCTTTGCGTGCCGAAACCAGATCAACCCACAGCGGCGGCGCCGCTGACGATCTCGGAGAGTTCCTTCGTGATCGCGGCCTGACGGGTCTTGTTGTAGACCAGCTTGAGCTCGCCGATCAGCGTGCCGGCGTTGTCGGTCGCGGCCTTCATGGCCACCATGCGGGCGGACTGCTCGCTGGCCATGTTCTCGGCGACGGCCTGGAAGACCAGGGCCTCCGAGTAGCGCACCAGCAGCTCGTCGATGACGGTGGCGGCGTCGGGCTCGTAGATGTAGTCCCACGAGTGGGCCGGCTTCTCGGTCGCCAGGTCGGCAGCCTTCAACGGCAGCAGCTGGTGCACCTTGACCTCTTGCTTCATCGTGTTGATGAACTGCGTGTAGCAGAGGTAGACGGCGGAGAGCTTGCCGGCGGCATAGGCGTCGAGCAGCACCTTGACGGGGCCGATCAGGGCCTCGATGTGGGGCTGGTCGCCGAGCTGCGTGGCATGGGCCACGACCTTGGCACCGATGCGGTTCATGAAGCCCAGGCCCTTGCCGCCGATGGCGACGACCTCGGCCGTCTGGCCGGCGGTTTCCACTTCCCTGAGCTTGGCCGTGGCCGCGCGCAGCAGGTTGGTGTTCAGGCCGCCGCACAGGCCCTTGTCCGTCGTGACGACGACCATGCCGACCGTCTTCGCGTCCTCGTTCTTCACGAGGAAGGGATGGCGGTACTCCGGGTTGGCCTTGGCCAGTTCGGCGGCAATGTTGCCGATCTTCTCGGCGTAGGGGCGGGCCGAGCGCATCCGTTCCTGCGCCTTGCGCATCTTGGACGCGGCGACCATCTCCATCGCCTTGGTGATCTTCTTGGTGTTCTCGACCGACTTGATCTTGCCGCGGATTTCTTTGCTTGAAGCCATTCGAACTCCTAGTCAGTGCGGGGCCGGGCTTTGAGGCGCGGCTCCGCGTGTTCCGTGGCTTAGGCGAAGGACTTCTTGAAGGAAGTGATCGCGGCGTTCAGCTCGGCCTCGGCATCCTTGTCCATCGCCTTGTCGTTCTCCAGCTTGGCGAGGAGAGCGGCGTGGCTGGTCTTCAGGTACTGGTGCAGGCCGTGCTCGAAGGACAGGACCTTCTTCACTTCGATGCTGTCCATGAAGCCCTTGTTGGCGGCGTACAGCGACGCGGCCATCAGCGAGATGGGCAGCGGCGAGTACTGGGCCTGCTTCAGCAGTTCCGTCACACGGGCACCGCGGTCCAGCTGCTTGCGGGTGGCTTCGTCCAGGTCGGAGGCGAACTGCGCGAACGCGGCCAGCTCACGGTACTGGGCCAGGTCGGTACGGATACCGCCGGACAGCGCCTTGATCAGCTTGGTCTGGGCGGCACCACCGACGCGCGACACCGAGATACCGGCGTTGATGGCGGGGCGGATACCGGCGTTGAACAGGTTGGTTTCCAGGAAGATCTGGCCGTCGGTGATCGAGATCACATTGGTCGGCACGAAGGCGGACACGTCGCCGGCCTGGGTCTCGATGATCGGCAGGGCCGTCAGCGAACCGGTCTTGCCCTTGACCTCACCCTTGGTGAAGGCTTCGACGTAGTCGGCGTTCACGCGGGCGGCACGCTCCAGCAGGCGGCTGTGGAGATAGAACACGTCGCCGGGGAAGGCTTCGCGGCCCGGCGGGCGGCGCAGCAGCAGCGAGACCTGGCGGTAGGCGACGGCCTGCTTGGACAGGTCGTCATAGACGATCAGCGCGTCCTGGCCGCGGTCGCGGAAGTACTCGCCCATCGTGCAGCCGGAGTAGGCCGACACGTACTGCATGGCGGCGGATTCCGAAGCCGAGGCGGCGACGACGATGGTGTAGTCCATCGCGCCGGCCTGCTCCAGCGAACGCACCACGTTCTTGATCGACGACGCCTTCTGGCCGATGGCGACGTAGACGCAGGTCATGTTCTGACCCTTCTGGTTGATGATCGCGTCGATGGCGACGGCGGTCTTGCCCGTCTGGCGGTCACCGATGATCAGCTCGCGCTGGCCGCGGCCGACCGGCACCATGGAGTCAATGGACTTCAGGCCGGTCTGCACGGGCTGGTCGACCGACTTGCGGGCGATCACGCCCGGGGCGACCTTCTCGATGACGTCGGTCATCTTGGCGTTGATCGGGCCCTTGCCGTCGATGGGCTGGCCCAGCGCGTTCACGACGCGGCCGATCAGCTCGGGGCCGACGGGCACTTCCAGGATGCGGCCCGTGCACTTCACGGTGTCGCCTTCCGAGACGTGCTCGTAGGCACCCAGAATCACGGCGCCGACGGAGTCGCGCTCGAGGTTCAGGGCCAGACCGAAGGTCTGCGTGCCGTCGGCGGCCGGCGGGAACTCGAGCATTTCGCCCTGCATCACATCGGACAGGCCGTGGACGCGGACGATGCCGTCGGAAACGGACACGACGGTGCCCTGGTTGCGGATGTCCGTGCTGCCACCAAGACCCTCGATGCGGCTCTTGATCAGTTCGGAAATTTCAGCGGGATTCAGTTGCATGCTTGGTCTCCCAGTTGGCCGTTCCGTCGCCGGATCAAGGGCGGGGTCAGACGCGGGGTGAATCGTGGAATGTCTTGCGGGTGATCAGGCGGTCAGAGCGACTTTCATGCGCTCCAGGCGGGCCTTGACGGAGGTGTCCAGCACCTCGTCGCCGACGACGACGCGAACGCCGCCGATCAGGCCGGGCTCCAGCTGCACATGCGTGTCGAGCTTGCGGCCGAAACGCTTCTCAAGCGAAGCCTTGAGTTCGGCGAGCTGGGCGCCGTTGATCTCGAAGGCGCTGTAGATCTGCGCATCGGACACGCCGGAGGCCGCATTGGCCAGCACGTGGTACTGGGCCACGATCTCGGGCAGCGCGGCCAGACGGCCGTTCTCGACGACGGCCTGCAGCAGGTTCTGCACACCGGCGGCCAGGGTCTGCTTGGCGGCCGCGGTCATGACCGCGACGACTTGGGCAGGCTGGGCCTTGGGGTGATCGGCGAACTGGCGCAGATCGGCGTCCTGCGCCACCTGGGCCAGCGCGTCGAGTTGACGGCCCCAGGCGGCGAGGTCTTGCGACTTGGCAACCTGGAACAGGGCTTCGGCGTAGGGCCGGGCGATGGTGGCGAGTTCAGCCATTTACAGCTCCGTCTTCAGGCGAGCCAGCAGATCGGCGTGGACGCCGGCGTTGACTTCCTTCTGCAGGATCTGCTCGGCACCCTTGACGGCCAGCGCGGCGACCTGCTCGCGCAGGACTTCGCGGGCACGGGAGACCTGCTGCTCGGCATCGGCCTTGGCGGCGGCCAGGATCTTGGCGCCTTCTTCTTCGGCCTTGCCCTTGGCGGCGTCGACGATGGCGGCGGCGCGCTTCTCGGCATCCGAGATCAGCTTGCCGGACTCGGCCTTGGTCTGAGCCAGTTCCTTGGCGATCTGCGCCTCGGCGCCGGCCAGTTCGGCCTTGGCCTTGTCGGCGGCGGACAGGCCGGCGGCGATCTTCGCGGCACGCTCGTCAAGCGCCTTGACGATCGGCGGCCACACATACTTCATCGTGAACCCGACCAGGATCAGGAACACGATCATCTGAACGATGAGCGACGCGTTAATAAACACGGTGGTGCCTCACAAAGTTTCGAGTGCTGGAAGCCACCCCCAGGAGTCCGAGGGCGGGGCGGCAGCGTCGAATTACTTGGCGGCGAGTTGCGCCAGCTGACCCAGGAAGGGGTTGGCGGTGGCGAACCACAGGGCGATACCGGTGCCGATGATGAAGGCCGCGTCGATCAGGCCGGCCAGCAGGAACATCTTGGTCTGCAGCTCGTTCATCAGCTCGGGCTGACGGGCGGCGGACTCAAGGTACTTGCTGCCCATGATGCCGATACCGATACAGGCACCGAAGGCGCCCAGACCAATGATCAGACCAGCGGCGAGAGCAACAAAGCTAATGACTTCCACGATGACTCCTTAGGGGATTTAGAGAAAGAAAGGGTTGGAAAAAAAGAACTGCTGAGGTTGGTGCGCCGCTTCAGTGCGCGTCGTGGGCCTGACCGATGTAGACCAGCGTCAGCATCATGAAGACGAAGGCCTGCAGCGTGATGATCAGGATGTGGAAGATGGCCCACACCGAACCCGCGATGATGTGGCCGATCGCCAGGCCGATGCCGGTCGCCGACAGGCTCCAGGCACCGCCCATCAGGGCAATCAGCATGAAGATCAGTTCGCCGGCATACATATTGCCGAACAGTCGCATGCCATGCGAAACGGTCTTGGCGACGAACTCGATGAGCTGCATCGCAAGGTTGACCGGATAGAGGTAGACCTTGTCGCCGAAGGGCGCGGCCACCAGCTCGTGGGCCCAGCCGCCGGCACCCTTCATCTTGACGTTGTAGATCAGGCAGGTGACCAGCACGCCGATGGACAGGCCCATGGTCATGGACAGGTCGGCGGTCGGCACGACGCGCAGCTTGGCGTGGTGGTCGCCGGTAATGTTCTGCCAGATCCAGGGCAGCAGGTCGACGGGCAGCAGGTCCATCGCGTTCATCAGGAAGATCCAGGTGAACACGGTCAGGGCCAGCGGCGCGACGAGCTTGCGGCTCTCGGCGCTGTGCACGATACCCTTGGCCTGGTCGGCGACGACCTCAACGAGGATTTCGACGGCAGCTTGAAAACGGCCGGGAACGCCCGATGTAGCGGACCTCGCGGCACGCCACAGGAAGAAGCAACCCACGAGACCGAGGAGGATGCTGAAGAACACCGAGTCGAGGTTGACGACCGAGAAGTCGGCGATGCCCTTCTGCGTGCCACTCTGGAAGTGCTGCAGATGGTGAATGATGTATTCACCAGCGCTCGGGGCTGCGGTTTCGTGGCCTTCTGCTGCCATGTTTCGTTCTGCCTCGTCAGTTCTGTCGGCCGCGCCACGCGAGCGCCAGCCAGTTCACTTTGATGCACACCGCGAGGGTGACCAGCAAGGCTGGCCAGCTCAGGCCCGGCACCACCTTTGGCGCCAGCACCAGCATCGCGATCGATGCACCGATTTTCAAAAATTCCCAACCCATGAAACCGGCGGCCGCAGCGGCCGCCGAGTTCACTCGCTTTGTCATGCCTCGCGCCAGCAGCATGTTGGGCAGCACCACCGCCGCGACGCCGTACAACGCCGAGGCCATGGCCACGCCGGATGCCGTCCACAGCCGGATCACGGCCACGCACAGCAAGCCTGCCACCAGCTGCATCCCCAGCACACGCCAGGGCGACAGCATCGGCAACGCGGACTTCAATGCCGCCGCCTCATCCGGGCTCAGGGCCTTGACGGGCGGCTCCTCGTTTTCGTCGTCCCAGCCGCCTGCCGACGATGCGGCGGGAGGCCAGGTCTTGCGGGGGCCGTTCTCGGTCATGGCGCAGATCCTGGGGTGGGCGACTCGGCCCCCTCAACCACCGGGAGCCGCGCACCGGGATGACGCACAGGGCGCCATCCAACAAAGCCCCTCATTATATGTGACGAGTTACACCGGGGTAAATGCGCCCTCGGGGAGCGCTTGGGATTCAGCTGTGCGTCAGCATGGCGGGCAAGCCCGGCGCGTCCACGCGCAGCTGCAGCACGGCACCGGCCAGCGGCTGACGCTCAAGCTCCTCGGCGGGCCGCTTCTCGCGCGCCGTCGTCACGAAAAGCGTGCGCAGGTCCGCACCGCCGAAGGTCGGCATCGTCGGGCAGGCCGCGGGCAGCTCGATGCGCCGCACGACCTCGCCGGTCGGCGCGATGCGCAGCAGGCAGCCGCCCTCGAACATCGCGGCCCAGTAGTGGCCCTCGGCATCCATCGCCGCGCCGTCCGGGCGGCCGCCATAGGCCACGCCGGGCGTGCGCAGGCTGAACTCGGCAAAGACGCGCGGCGAAGACAGCGCACCGGCGGCGACGTCGAAGTCGGCAACGTAGATGCGGTGGGCCTTGGTGTCGGACCAATGCACGCGGCGGCCGTCCGGGCTCCAGGCAAGGCCGTTGCTCGTCGTCAGCCCCGTCACCTGGGCCGCGAATGAGCCGGCGTCGAAGCGGTAGAGCACCGCCTCGGGCTCGCGCGCATCCGAGATGCTGCCGACCCACAACCGCCCCGCCGGGTCGACCTTGCCGTCGTTGAAGCGCAGACGCGCCGGGTCGTAGGGCGGCGGACTGACGAGCGCCTGGGCACCGGTCTCCGTGTCCAGCGCCCACAGGCCATCGCGGCGCGCCACCAGCAGGCCGCCGCCGGCACGGGCCGCGATGCAGCCGGGCTCGGCCGCCTGCGGCCATGCGTCCGGTGCGTCCGCACCCTCACGCCACCGCAGCACTTGGCGGCCGGGGATGTCGACCGCGTAGAGGCATTGTTCGGCAGGGTGCCACAGCGGCGATTCGCCGAGCAGGCAGCGATGGGAACCGAGGGCTTGGATGTCATGAGGGGCCATCCCGCCACTCTAGGCGGTTATCCGAAGTAACTCGGCCGGAAGGCGCCGAGCTCGGCCTTCAGGTAGTGGGCGCCGGGAATGGGGTTGAAGTAGAACGGCGGTACCTCGACGAAACCCAGGCTCTCGTAGAGCCCGCGGGCGGCCTCCATGTCGTCCAGCGTGTCGAGCAGCATGTACGAATAGCCGGCCTCGGTGGCGCGGTCCATCAGCGCCTGGGCCAGGATGCGGCCCAGGCCGAAGCGGCGGAAGGCCGGGCGCACGAACAGGCGCTTCATCTCGCAGGCATTGGGGCAGTCGGCGTCGGGCAGCGGCCGGAAGGCTCCGCTGCCGGCAACGGCCCCATCGACAGTGGCCAGCAGCATCAGGCCGCCGGGTGGCGCATAGACGCCGGGCAGTCCCGCCAACTCCGCCTCGAAACCCTGGAAGCAGAGGTCCACATCAAGGCTGTTGGCGTAATCGCGCAAAACCTGGCGGACAGCCTGCCAGTCCTCGGCGGACTCGGGCGCGATGAGCTGGATGTCGGGGCCGGCCATAGGCGCCGCAGTTTAGCCAGTCACCTCAGGCGGCAAAGCCGAGCACGACCCTACGGGTCTTGGCGCTCTTCTTCTCGATCTTCGTCACGATGACGGCGCCGATCTCGGCGGTGTTCGACACATGCGTGCCGCCGCAAGGCTGCAGGTCCACGCCCGCGATCTCCAGTACCCGCACGCGCCCCAGGCCACGCGGCGGCTGCACGCTCATCGAGCGGACCAGGCCCGGGTTGGCGTCCAGCTCCTCCTCGCTGATCCAGCGGTGCGAAACCGGATGCGCCTCGGCGACGAGGCGGGTCAGGCCGGCCTGGATGGCCTCCTTGTCGAAGGGCTCATCGGTGTGGAAGTCCAGCCGCGCATAGGCCTCGGTGATGGAGCAGCCGTCGACCGGATAGGGCAGCAGCGCACACAGCAGATGGGTGGCCGTGTGGAAGCGCCGGTGGGCCTGGCGGCGCGCTGCGTCGACCTCGACGCTCACGGCGCTGCCGATCGCCGGCAGGGCCTCACCCTCGATCAGGTGGACGATGGCGCCCGGGCTTTCCTTGCTCTTGCGCGTGTCGGTGATGCGCCAGCGCCGTTCGCCGGCCACCAGCCAGCCGGTATCGCCGGCCTGGCCGCCGCCCAGCGGGTAGCAGACCGTGCGGTCGAGCAGCACGCCGCCCTCGCCCTGCCCCGTGATGGCGGCCTCGCAGTGCAGCAGCGTCGCGTCCTCGCGGAAGAGTTCTTCGGTCATCACAACCTCACCTGGCCATGGATCAGCGGCGTGACGTCGCCGCCTATCCAGGTCGCCTCGCCATCGCGGCGCACATGCACGCGGCCGGCGCGACCGAGCGCGGCGCCCTGGGCGGCCACATAGCTGTCGCCGGCCAGGCCGCGCTGCTGCAGCCACAACGCCAGCCCGGCGTTCAGGCTGCCGGTGACCGGGTCCTCGGGGATGCCGAGGTCGGGCACGAAGGCGCGCACCTCGAACTGGCATTCATTGCCGGCCGGGTGGGCGCCGACGACGCCGAGCTTGAGGCCCTGCATCGCGACGAAGTCGGGTCGCAGGGCCAGCACGCTGGCCGCGTCGGCCAGGCGGGCCGCCATCCAGCCGGGGCCGTTGTCCACCCAGGCGAGGTCGAGCAGGGCCTCGGGCGCGATGCGCAGCGACGCGATGGCCTGGGCGCGCAGCGCCGCATCGTCGACCGGCCCGCTGCGCTGGAGCGGCGGTGCGGCGAAGGCCAGGCGGGCGCCGTCGCGCTTCACGCGCACGAGGCCGATGGCGCATTGCTGCACGACCTCGCCGGGCCGCTTGGCGTCGCCGCCGCTGGCCAGGAAGGCATGGGCGCTGCCCAGCGTCGGATGGCCGGCGAAGGGCAGCTCCCCGCCCGGCGTGAAGATGCGCACGCGGTAGTCGGCGGCCGGATCGGTGGGCGGCAGCAGAAAGGTCGTCTCGGACAGATGGGTCCAGCGCGCGAACTCGGCCATCTGCTCATCGGCCAGGCCGGCGCCGTCGACGACGACGGCGAGCGCATTGCCCTTCAGCGGGGTGGCAGTGAAGACGTCGACTTGGACGAAGCGGCGCAGTTCAGGCATCGGGAGGTCTTGCTGGCTGGAGATAGATCCCCGGCCGCACGACCTCCATGCCGCGCTGCGGCGTCGCCAGCGGCTTGAAGCCATGGCGGGCATAGAGCGGGTGGGCGTCTCGCGTGAACAGCATGAAGCGGCGCAGGCCTTGCAGGTCAGGGTGGGCGAGCAGCGATTGAACCATCCAATCGGCCAGCCCCTGGCCCCTGTGGTCTTCGAGGACGTAGACGTCGCAGAGGTAGGCGAAGGTCGTGCGGTCGGTGACGGCGCGGGCGAAGCCGACCTGGCCGAGGCCGTCGGCATGCAGCGCGATGCACAGCGAGTGCTGGATCGCGCGCTGCACGGTGGCCAGCGGGATGCCCTCGCACCAGTAGGCGCACGTCAGGAAGGCATGGGCGGCGACGGCGTCGAGGTCCGCCGCGTCGAAGCTCAGCCGGTAGCCGGCGCGCCGCACGCTCAGTGGCCGCCGCCCAGATAGGCGGCCTGCACGGCAGGGTCGTCGCGCAGCTTGGCCGCCGGGCCGTGCACGGCGATGCGGCCGTTCTCCAGCACATAGCCGTAGTCGGCCACCTTCAGCGCGGCGGCGGCGAACTGCTCGACGAGCAGCATGGTCACGCCGCGGGCCTTCAGGCTTTCGATGATGCGGAAGACCTCGTCGACGAGGATGGGCGCCAGGCCCATCGAGGGCTCGTCCAGCAGCACGACCTCGGGATTCAGCATGACGGCACGGGCCATGGCCAGCATCTGCTGCTCGCCGCCGGACAGCGTGCCGGCCAGCTGCGTACGGCGCTCCTTCAGGCGCGGGAACAGCTCCAGCGCGCGCTCCAGGTCGCCGGCGATGTCGCCCTTGGGCCGCTCGCCGGTGTAGCGCGGGAAGGCACCCAGGCGCAGATTGTCGGTGACGGTCATCGTCGCGAAGACGCGCCGGCCCTCGGGCGAATGCGCGAGGCCGCGACGGGCGATGTGGTAGCTCTCCAGGCCGTCGATGCGGCGCCCGTTCAGCGTGATCTCGCCGCCGGCGGGCTTGATCATGCCGCTGACGGCGCGCATGGTGGTCGTCTTGCCGGCGCCGTTGGAGCCGATCAGCGTCACGACCTGGCCCTTGGGCACCTCCAGCGAGATGCCGTGCAGGACCTGGACCTTGCCATAGCCGGCGCTGAGGTTCTTGATGGTCAGCATGTTCTTGGCCTCAGCTGGCTTGTCCGCCGAGATAGGCCTCGATGACCTTCTCGTTGGCCTGCACCTCGGCGGGCAGGCCTTCTGCGATCTTCTGGCCGAAGTCCAGCACCGAGACGCGGTCGCACAGGCTCATGACGACGTCCATGTGATGCTCGATGAGGATGACCGTGACGCCCGCGTCGCGGATCTTGCGGATGATCTCCAGCAACTCCTTGATGTCGGGGGCGGTCAGGCCGGCTGCGGGCTCGTCGAGCAGCAACAACTGCGGGTCCAGGGCCAGCGCGCGAGCGATCTCCAGCAGGCGCTGCTTGCCATAGGGCAGGTTGCGGGCCTCCTCGCTGGCCAGCTCGCCCAGGCCGACGAAATCCAGCAGCGCGTGCGCGCGGGCACGCTGCTCGCGGTCCTCGCGCAGATAGCGCGGCAGGTGCAGGGCGATGTCGAGGAGGTTGCTCCTGAAGCTGTGGTGCAGGCCAACGAGCACGTTCTGCAGCGCCGTCATCTCGCCGAACAGCTGCACGTTCTGGAAGGTGCGCGCGATGCCCGACAGCGCGATGTCCGACGAGGTGCGGCCATTCACCATGCGGCCGGCGAACGCCACCGTGCCCTGCGTCGGCTGGTAGATGCCGGTCAGCACGTTCATCATCGTGCTCTTGCCCGAGCCGTTGGGGCCGATCAGGCCGTGGATGCTGCCTCGCTTGACGACGAGGTCGACGTTGTTCAGCGCCTTCAGGCCGCCGAACTGCATCAGCACGCCGCTGGCCTTCAGCAGCTCGGCGTCGCCCTGGGCACTGGCGCGCGTGAGCGCGGCGGCCTGGGCCGTCGTGGCATCGCGCTCATGCCTGGCCTTCAGGTTCAGAGCATTGCGCACGAAGCCGACGATGCCGTCCTGCAGGTAGTAGACGACGAAAAGGGTGATGAGGCCGAAAACGGACAGCCGCCAGTCGGTCATCGTCTCGAGCTTGAAGGACAGCAGCGCCAGGCCGAGGGTGCCCACCACCGGGATGGCCGCGAGCTGCCCCGTCATCTTGCCGCGCTTGAGCGCCACGCCGACCGAGATCGCGACGACGACGGCCAGCACGACGGCGCCGACGCGGAACTGCTCTAGGTCGTCCAGCAGCTTGGGCAGCATGACGATGATGGTCGCGCCCAGCAGCGCGCCGGTGCGGGTCTTGCGGCCACCCATGATGATGGCCAGCAGGAACATCACCGTCTGCTCGAAGTTGTAGGTGTTGGGGCTGATGTACTGCTCGGAGTAGGCGTAGAGCGAACCCGCCAGGCCGGCCAGCGCCGCCGAGATGACGAAGGCATAGACCTTGTAGCGGTAGACCGATACGCCCATGCAGTCCGACGCGACGGGGCTGCCACGCAGCGCCTCGAAGGCGCGGCCAAGCTGGGAGTGCAGCACCCGATGCACGAAGACGAGGGAAGCAACGAGGCAGGCCATGACCAGCCAGTAGTAGCCGGTCTCGTCGAGTTGATGGCCGAACAGCGTCGGCTTGGTCAGCGTGATGCCCATCGGGCCTTCGGTCAGGAAGCTCATCTCGTTGATGAGGATCTGGATGATGGTGCCGAAGGCCAGCGTGACCATGGCCAGATAGGGGCCCGTCACCCGCAGCGCCGGCAGGGCCAACATCGCGCCGAACGCGGCGGCCACCGCGATGGCCGCCGGCAGCGTCGCATAGACCGGCGCATCGAGCTTGAGGATGAGCACGCCGGCCGTGTAGGCACCGATGCCGAACAGGCCGGCATGGCCCAGCGACACCTGGCCGGTGTAGCCGACGACGATGTCCAGGCCGAACAGCACGATCGCGTAGATCATGATGGTCTCGACCAGGTGGATGTAGTACGGATTGCCCGACAGGATCGGGAACGCGCCCAGGGCCGCGACCGCCACGACGCCGAGCGCCAGATTCTTGATGTTCACGGGGTCAGACCTTCTTGATGGCGGTCTTGCCGAACAGGCCCGCGGGTTTCACGGCCAGCACGATCAGCAGCAGCACGAGGCCAGGCACGTCCTTGTAGCCGGTGGAGATATAAAAGCCCGTCGTCGTCTCGGCCACGCCGAGGATGATGCCGCCGACGATGATGCCCATGCCCGAGGTCAGGCCGCCGATGATGGCGACGGCGAAGGCCTTGAGGCCGAGCACCGCACCCATGGTGGCGCCGGTCAGCGTCAGCGGCGCGATCAGCACGCCGGCGAAGGCGGCGGTCAGCGACGACAGCGCGTAGGAGAAGGTGATGACCAGGCCGGTGTTGATGCCCATCAGCTTGGCGGCGTCGCGGTCGTTGAAGGTGGCCACCACCGCCTTGCCGTAGATGCTCTTGCGGTTGAAGACCTCGACGGCCAACATCATGCCGACCGCGCCGACGATGACGAGCAACTCCATCGGCAGCACATTGGCGCCGAGGATCTTCATGGGCGCCTCGGGCAGCGGCGACGGAAAGCGCAGGTCGTCACGGCCCCAGACGTTCTCGGCCACGTTCTTGAAGATGATGCCCAGCGCGATGGTGGACATGATCCAGCCGAACTCGCTCTTCATCTTGATGGCCGGACGCACGCCGATGCGCTCCACCACCGCCCCCTGGAGGGCGCCGAACAGGCAGACCAGGGGCAGCATCAGCCAGTAGTTGACGCCCCAGCCGACCAGGCTGAGGCCGACGAGGGCGCCGAGCATCAACGCCTCGCCCTGGCCGAAGTTCAGCGTGTCGCTGGTGGCGAACGTGAGCTGGTAGCCGAAGGCGATGACGGCATAGATCATGCCCAGCGCGATGCCGCTGAACACGAGCTGGGTCAATATCTGCATCTCAATCCAGTGCGTAGTGCCTTCCCCGGCGGCCGCCGCGCACCCCTTGAGGGGACTGAGGCCGGACACAAAGAGTCCTGTGAACTCTTTGTGCCTGCCGAAGACCAAGGCCTCTGGCCTTGTCACGGCGAAGCCGGTAGGGGGTGGGCTCGTTTATTGACGTTTCTTCTGCTCGAGGGCGCCCTTGGCGTTGAGGTCCTTCACGCGCACCTCGGAGGCCTTTTTGTGATCCTCGGGGTAGGCGTAGACCACGCGCTGGCCCTTGACCTCGCCCATGACCGGGATGTTGGCCGTGATGGCCTCATGGTCCTTGGCGCTGAAGGGCTTGGTGTAGGTGGTCACAACACCGTCCACCGGGGTCTTCAGATCTTCCAGCGCGGCCTTGATCTTGGGGCCTTCGGTGGAGCCGGCCTGCTTGATGGCCGCGGCCAGCAGGTAGATGGAGTCATAGCCCTGGGCGGCCGACACCGGGGACTCGATGCGCGAGTTCTTCGGGTTGAAGGTCTTCAGGTAGTTGATGATGAAGCTCTGACGCTTGGGCGTCGTGGGCTCCTGGATGAAGGTCTGCGGCATGCGCGCGCCCTCGCCGCCGGGGCCGGCGTTGTCGATGTAGTTCGCCATGGACAAGGTCCAGGAGCCGATCATCGGCACCTTCCAGCCCAGCTTGGTCATGCCGTTGGCGATCTGGGCCAGCTCGGGGCCGATACCATAGGTCAGCACGGCCTCGGCACCGGCCTCCTTGGCCTTGAGCAGCTGGGCCGTCATGTCGACGTCCTTGATGTTGAACTTCTCGACGGCGACCGGCGTGATGCCCTTGAGCTTGAGGGCGGCCTCCAGGTCGGCGCGGCCGAGCTGACCGTAGTTCGTCGAGTCGGCCAGGATGGCGACCTTCTTGAAGCCGCGCTTGGCGATGGCTTCCTCTACGATCATCGGCGCCTGGATGCTGTCATGGGCCGCGTTGCGGAAGATGTAGTTCTCGGGCTTGTCGTTGAACTGCTTGGTGATGATGGAGCCGGTGGCCACGTTGTTCATCACCGGGATCTTGGCGTCCTGGTAGAAGCGTTGCGAGGCCAGGGCCACGCCGGTGTTGATGTAGCCGACCGTGGCGGCGACCTTTTCCTTGTTGATGAGCTCCTGGGCGATCTGCACGCCGCGCTCGTTCCTGGCCTCGTCGTCGCGCTCGACGAGCTGGATCTGGCGGCCCAGCACGCCACCGGCCTTGTTGATCTCCTCGGCCGCGAGGCGTACGCCGTCGCGCATGCTGACGCCCATCGACGACGAACCGCCGGTGAAGGGCCCCGCCACGCCGATCTTGATCGGGTCGGCCGCCTGCGCGCCCATTGCAAAAGCCGCCACGGCCACCGCTGTCAAAACCTGCTTCATCGCTGCCTCGTCTCCGTTATGCAATCCACCCGGCGGCTTTGCCGGGGACCGATTGCATACGATGCCAGAGCGGCAACGAGTTTGGGATATGGAAACCCGGGAGAACGCCAGGGTCGGGCGGTTCAGCTCGCTGTCAGGCTCGGGGATTAGGGCGCCGGCTCCGCCGCGACTTCCAGCGCCTCGTGCAGCAGCCGCCCCAGCTTCTCGACACCCTCGGCGATCAGCTCCGGCGTCAGCGTGACGAAGGACAGGCGCAACGTGCGTGCGTCGGGCTGGTGCGCATAGAAAGCGGCGCCGGGCACGTAGGCGATGCCGGCGTCCACCGCACGCGGCAGCAGGGCCATCGCATCCAGGCCCGCCGGCAGGCGCAGCCAGAAGAACATGCCCCCCTGTGGGGACAGGTAATCGCAGCCGGCCGGCAGATGGGTCTTCAGCGCGGCGGCCATCGCGTCGCGGTTGGCCTTGTAGCGGGCGCGGATGGAGGGGATGTGGCGGTCCAGGAAGCCGTCACGGATGACCTCGTGCACCACACGCTGGTTGAAGCCCGGCGTGTGCAGGTCGGCCGCCTGCTTGGCCTGCAGCAGCTTCGGGAAGAGTTCCGGCGGCGCGATCAGATAGCCCAGGCGGAAGCCCGGTGTCAGCACCTTGGAGAACGAGCCGAGGTAGATCGAGCCCTCGGGCCAGAGGCTGGACAGCGAGTCGGGCGGCGGCTGGTCGAACCAGAGGTCGCCATAGGGGTTGTCCTCGACGATGGGCACGCCGGCGCGGCGCGCGGCCTCGACGACCTCGGCGCGGCGGCCCGCGCTCATCACGCGGCCGGTCGGGTTCTGGTAATTGGGCAGAAGGTAGGCGAAGCGCGTGCCCGGCGCGTCGTGCGGCAGCGCCGCAATCGCCTCGGGGCGCGGCCCCTCGGTGTCGCTGGCGAGGCTGGCGAAGATGGGCTCATAGGGCGTGAAGGCCTGCAGCGCGCCGAGGTAGGTCGGTGTCTCGACGGCCACCGGCGCGCCGGCGTCGCAGAGCACCTTGCCGACCAGGTCCAGGCCCTGCTGGGAGCCGCTGGTGATCAGCACCTGGTCGGGCTTGACGTGCATGCCGAGCGCCGCGACGCGCTCGGCCACCCATTCGCGCAGCGGCGCGAAGCCCTCGCTGGCCGCGTACTGCAGCGCCTCGCGCGCGTTGTTCGTCAGCACGCGGTCGCAGGCGGCCTTCAGCGCGTCGACCGGGAAGGTATCGGCGCTGGGCAGGCCGCCGGCCATGGACAGGATGCCGGGTTTCTCGGTGACCTTGAGAATCTCCCGGATGATGGACGGGTTCATGCGCGCGGCGCGGCGGGCTTGGGTCCAGACGGTGCTCATGTTCGGGTTACGTGTGATTTCAAAGGGCTCAGCCTAGCATCCAGTCGACCGCCGCGCAGGCCTGCGAGTCGGTGGAGTCGAAGAGAGGGAGGGCCGCCGGCAAGTCGGCGGGCCGGGACGGCCGGTGCCGTGCGCCCAGGATCACCGAAGTCTTCATGCCCCCTGCCCCGCCAGATTCATGCGCCAGCCCCGCGCCGGCCTGGCCACGGCGCGCCGCGTGGGCAGGGGCTGCAGCAGCTGGAACTCGGCCTGCGGCCAGCCCTCGGCCACGACCTCCTGGCCGGCCGCCACCGTCAGGCCCTCGCCGGCGCCCAGCCAGTGGTCGACGGTACCGCCGGAAATCGTCAGCCACAGCCGCCCGCTCGTCACGACGAGGCGGCGTGGCGCGGGCACCGCGGCCAGCGTCATCGCCTGGCCGGGGCCCAGCAGGGTTGTGAATCGATCGCTCATGGCCTTGCCTCCTTCTTCGGTTGCCCCACAGGCTGCCGCTTTCCCAGCCACACGACCGCGAGCACGGCGACGGCGAAGACGAGGGTCGTCGCGTCCAGCCTCTCGCCCAGCAGGGGCACGGCGAACAGCATCGATAGAAACGGCTGCAGCACCTGCACCTGGCTGACCCGCAGCGTGCCGCCCAGGGCCAGGCCCCGGTACCAGGCAAAGAAGCCGATCCACATCGAGAACAGCGACACATAGGCGAAGCCCGCCCAGGCCGAGGGCGCGACCGGCGCGGTCGGCCGCGTCCACAGCGCCAGCGGCAGCGTGACGGGCAGGCTGATGACCAGCACCCAGCAGATCACCTGCTCTGCGCTCATCGCACCAGACAACCGTGCCCCGCTGACATAACCCGCCGACGCGCAGACCACGGCGCCCAGCAGCAGCCCGTCCGCCGCCTCCAGCCCGCCCGCGCCGCGCCAGGCTGCAAAGCCCACCACCAGCGCCAGGCCCGCCAGCGCGCAGGCCCAGAAACCGCGACTGGGCCGCTGGCGCAGCACCAGCGCGGCGATGACGGCCGTGGCCAGCGGCAGCACGCCGGACACGACGGCCGCATGCACCGCGTCCACATGCCGCACGGCCAGGCCCGACAACAGCGGCCAGCCGAAGACCACGCCGCCCGCCGTCATGGCCAGCAGCCGCCACTCGGCCCCGCGCGGCCGGCGCGCACCGGTGGCGGCCAGATAGGCGACGGACAACAACCCCGCCACGACCGCCCGGCCGAAGGCGACGAAGGCCGGGTCCAGTTGGGGCGCGGCGGCGCTGCCGCCGGCCAGACGCGTCATCGGGATGCTGAGGGCGAACATGACGACGCCGGCAACGCCGAGCAGCAGGCCGCGCGTCGCGTCGGACGCAGAGGTCGTCGGGATCGCTGAAGTAGACGTGGAAAACCCTGGCATGGGATCAGTCTAGGCACAGCAATAGATACAGAACCAGTACAGTTAGCCAGCCAGACCACGAATCTGTATTGCCATGCCTACCGGTACACACCCACCGCTGCAACGCGGCGCCAGCCAGCCACTGGCCGGCCAGCTGGCCGAGCGCTATGCGCAGCGCATCCGCGAACGCCTGCTGCTGCCCGGCGCCCGCCTGCCCTCGGTGCGCGACTGCGCGCGCCAGCACGGCGTCAGCCCGCACACCGTCGTGGCCGCCTACGACCAGTTGCAGGCCGCCGGCCTGCTGGAGGCGCGCCGCCAGCGCGGCTTCTTCGTGCGCGAGACCCGGCCTGCGGCAGCCGCCTCGCGCGCGCCCCACCCGGCGGCCGCGCCGCGCCAGGCGCCGATGGACGCGACCGCGCTGATCCGCGGCATGTTCGAAGCCGACGCCGCCCGCTCCCCCGGCCTGGGCACCCTGCCGGCCGACTGGCTGGACCCGACGCTGCTGCAATCCGCGCTGCGCCGCCTGCACAACGCCGACGCGCATGCCGTGCAGGTCAGCTACGGCGACCCGAGCGGCGACGAACGCCTGCGCGTGGCGCTCGGCCAGCGCCTGGCCGACCTCGGCATCCATGCCGGTCCGGCGCAGATCCTGACGACCCACGGCGCCACCCACGCCCTTGACCTCATCATCCGCACCCAGTTGCAGCCCGGCGATGCCGTGCTCGTCGACGACCCGGGCTGGGCCATCATGTTCGCGCGGCTCACCCAGGCCGGCATCCGCCTGCTGCCGGTGCCGCGCGGCGCGCAAGGGCCCGACCTCGACGTGCTCGCCGCGCTGGCCGCCCAGCACGCGCCGCGCGCCTACCTGACCGTGTCGGTGCTGCACAACCCGACCGGCCACAGCCTCAACCTGGCCGGCGCACACAAGTTGCTGCGCCTGGCCGACGAGCACGACTTCTTCATCGTCGAGGACGACAGCTACGGCTTCCTCGCGCCCGAGCACCTGCCGCGCCTCGCGGCACTGGACGGCCTGCGCCGCGTGACCTACGTGAGCGGCTTCTCCAAGGTGCTGACGCCGGCCTGGCGCGTGGGCTACCTTGCCGCCGCGCCCGAACGCCTGCGGGCATTGACCGACACCAAGCTGCTCGACGGCCTGACCAGCTCGCCCGTGCTGGAACGCGCCGTCGCGCTGTGCCTGGAGCAGGGGCGGCTGCGCCGCCACGCGCAGCGCCTGCGCGAGCGCCTGGCCACCGCGCGGCAGCGCGTGTCGGCCCTGGCCACCCGGCAGGGCTTCACATGGGCCGCGCCGCCCGACGGCCTGTTCGGCTGGCTCGATGTCGGCGTCGACACCGAACGCCTGGCCCAGCCCCTGCTCGACGCGGGCTGGCTGACCGCGCCCGGCGCCCTCTTCAGCGCCACGCGCCGACCCGGCTCGCTGATGCGCCTCAACATGGCGACCTCGCTGGACCCGGCCTTCTGGCGCGCGCTGCGCGCGGCAGTGGACGACATCCGCGGCCCGGCGACACCCCCCTAGTTTGTTCCCCCCGCGTTCACGGGGCAGGCCCCTGGCGCCCGAGGCCGGCCGCGAGTCAACTTGCGGCTCGGTTCACGCCCGGGAGGGTTTCATGCGACTCGCTTCGTCCCCCGTCCGCAGCCTGGTTGGCGCAGCCATCGGCACGCTGCTCGCGCTGTCGTCGATGTCGGCCCGGGCTGACTTCCAGAGCGACATCACGGTCAAGCTGATCGCGCCCGGAGGCGTTCAGGGCGACCCGACGCCAATCGGCGTATCCCAGGTCGTCACGACGGCCAACCTCGCCACCGGCATCGTGTCCCCGCTATTTGGCGGCAGTGGGGACGTCAGCAACTATCTGGCGGACAACGAGCACGTCTTCTTCAGCGGCGATTCCATCCGTGTGCGTAGCTACTCCGGCACCGACGCCTTCACCACCGGCTACGTCGGCCTCGGCGGCGAGCATGCGCGCTACGAGTTCGACGACCTCAGCATCGCCGGCAAGACCATCACCGGCTTCACCGTCTATGCCTTTGACAATTTCCTGACCAGCGGCTACAGCGGCCTGGCCAGTCCGCTGGCATCCGACCTCGTGAACCTCATCGACCCGCACACGGTCAGCCTCGATCTCGACAACATCCTCTTCAACGATCGCGGCACGGGCTCGAGCTTCGCGCATGCCGACTTCCGCATCGACCTGATCACCCAGGACAGCGGGGGCAACGGCGGCGGCAACAGTGCCCCCGAGCCAGCCACGCTGGCGCTGCTCGCGATTGCGGCCCTGGGCGCTCGCGCGGCGCGCCGCCATGCCTGAAGCTGCTTCCATGTTCACGCTGGCGCGCTTCGAGCCGCTGGTGGGCAGCCGCTTCACGCTGCGGCTGGACGACGCGGCCGAACTGCCGGCCCAGCTCATCGATGCCAGTGCTGGCCGCGGCAGCGCGAAGTCCTTCAGCCTGACCTTCGAGGCCCCAGCCGAGCCGGCACTGCCTCAACGCATCTACCGGCTCGAGCACCCGCAGCTCGACGCGATGGACCTCTTCCTGGTGCCTGTGGCCCGTACGGCCGCCGGCCTGCACTACGAAGCCGTGTTCGGCTAGGAGACATCACCATGTCTGAACCCTTCCTCGGCGAACTCAAGCTCGCGAGCTTCAACTTCCCGCCCAAGGGCTGGGCGCAGTGCAACGGCCAGTTGCTGCCCATCAACCAGAACCAGGCGCTGTTCGCGTTGCTGGGCACGACCTATGGCGGCGACGGCCGACAAACCTTCGCGCTGCCCAACCTGCAGGGCCGGGCGCCGCTGCACCGAGGCAACGGCGTCGTGCTGGGCCAGATAGCTGGCGCCGAAACCGTGACGCTGAACAGCAGCCAGTTGCCGACGCACACGCACACGCTGACGGCCAGCGCCGACATCGCCAATGCCAGCGTGCCGGGCGGCGCACTGCCGGCGGCCAAGCCGCGCGGCGGCATGAACCGCTACGCGCCGGACGGCAACGACACCGTGATGGGCGCGAGCTCGCTGAACCCGATCGGCGGCAGCCAGCCTCACCAGAACATGCAGCCCTACACCGTGCTGATGTGGATCATCGCGATGCAGGGCATCTTCCCCAGCCAGAACTGAACGAGGAGACCGCGATGTCCAGCCCCTATGTTGGCGAAATCCGCCTCTTTGCCGGCAACTTCGCGCCCGTCGGGTGGGCGCTCTGCCAGGGCCAGTTGCTGCCCATCGTCGAGAACGAGACATTGTTCAACCTGATCGGCACGACCTATGGCGGGGATGGTCAGTCCACCTTCGCGCTGCCCGATCTGGCCGGCCGCATTCCGGTGCATGCGGGCCAAGGTCATGTCATCGGCGAGAAGGGGGGCGCTGAGTCTGTCACCCTGACATCCAGCCAGATCCCGCAGCACACCCACGCCATGCTGGCCAGCACGACCGCCGCCATCGGCACCTCGCCAGCCGGTGCCCTGCTCGCGACCACCAACGTCGCCAGCTATGACACGGCCCCCGCCGCGACGCCGATGGCAGCCGTCGGCATCGGCATGGCAGGCGGCTCGCAACCCCACGACAACATGGCTCCGACGGTGGCGGTGAACTACATCATTTCGCTGTTCGGCATCTTCCCGTCCCAGTCCTGAGGAGCGTGACATGTCCAATCCCTTCGTCGCCGAGATTCGCGTTCTACCGTTCAACTTTGCGCCCAAGGGTTGGGCCGCCTGCGACGGTCAGCTGATGCCGATCAGCCAGAACACGGCGCTGTTCTCGCTGCTGGGCACCACCTACGGCGGCAATGGCACGTCGAACTTCGCCCTGCCCAACCTGGATGGCTCCTTCGCGATGGGTGCGGGCCAGGGCGCGGGCCTGAGCCTGAGAGACCTCGGCGAAATCGACGGCGAGGCCACGGTGTCACTGCTGGCCTCCGAGATGCCTGCCCACACCCACGGCCTGATGGCTGGCCTCACGCCGGCATCGACGAGCCCGGCCGGCAATGTGATGGCCCCGACGGCCACCGGCGGCGGCAATGTCTACCACGCACCCGGGCCGACCGTGACCATGGCGAGCACAGCGATCAGCCCGGCCGGCGGCAGCCAGCCGCATGAGAACCGCCAGCCCTATCTGGCGCTCACCTTCTGCATCGCGCTGCAGGGTGTTTTCCCGGCACGCAGTTGAGGGCCGGCACATGGACTACCGCCTGCGCGTGGCGACACCGGCCGACGACGCCTGGCAGCTCGCCATCTACGCGAGCACGCGCGCCGACGAACTGGCACAGACCGGCTGGCCGCCCGAGCAATGCGAGCGCTTCGTCGCCATGCAGCACCGCGCCCAGCAGCAGCACTATCTGCAGCACTTCCCGCATGCGGGCTGCCAGCTCATCCTCGCGGCCGCGGACGAAATCGCCGGCCGGCTCTGGGTCGACAGGCGGCCCGACGGCATGCACGTCCTCGACATCGCCCTGCTGCCCGCCTGGCGCGGCCGGGGCATAGGCACGGCCTGCCTGCGGGCGCTGGCGGGCGAGGCCGATGGCCGCGGCCAGCCGCTGGGCATTCATGTCGAGATCCACAACCCCGCCCGGCGGCTCTACGAGCGGCTGGGCTTCGTCGCCGATGGCGAGCCCCAGGGCCTGCACCAGGCCATGCACCGGCCCGCCCGCCGCCCCACCACCGAGGAGTGCCTGCCGTGATCAACAAGCGCGATTTCCTGAAGGGCGGCGCAACCGCCATCGTCGCCAGCACCGGCACCACGGCCGCCATGGCCCGCGTGCGGCCCAGCCTGGGGAGCCAGGCCGGGCTCGCCAGCTGGCAGGCCCATGTCGGCCAGCGCTTCGAGGTGGACGGGCACCCCGTCACGCTGCAGGCGGTCAGGCGCGTACCCAGCCCGCAAGCCGGCGAGCAATTCAGCCTGAGCTTTGCCGGCCCCTTGCCCCCGGGCCTGGGCGACGCCCTGCACACGCTCGCGCTGCAAGGCGGCGCAGCCCAGACCCTCTACCTGGCCCGCACCCCGCTCGGCCTGCGCGCCGATTTCTGCCACCTGCAGAGCTGACGGCCGGGCGCCTTGGCGCGCCTCGTCCGCTCGCTCGCGCTGGGCTGACGAAAAATTCTCGCTCGACAAGGGGCCCGCCGCGAGGCCGGCCCGGGGCTGCCGGCACAATCCACCGCCTGGCATCGCCGCGGCAGCGATGCCCGATGCGGACATGAGCGACCCCTTGAAATTTCTCGTTGTAGATGCGCTGAACGGCGTACAGGCCTTTGCGCGCCAACTGCTGCACAGCCACGGCTTCGCCGCCGACGGCATCCTCTGCTGCGCCGACACCGACGCCGCGCTGGCCCAGGGCCTGGCCTTCAAGCCCAATTTCCTGATCACCGACTGGTTCCCGAAGGCGCCGCTGAGCGGCATCCAGCTCTACCGGCGGCTGCGCGAGGTCCAGCCGGGCCTGCAGCTGTCGCTGCTGAGCTTCGAGGTCACGCCCGAGCGTGAGTTCGAGGCCCTGGCCCTCGGCGCCCATTTCCTGCTGAAGAAGCCCTTCACGGCCGAGCAGTTGCAGACCGAGCTGACGCGCGCGCTGGAAGCGGTGGCCAAGAATTCACCCGGCCCGGGGCGCCCCGCCAGGCCGGCACCGCGGCCGGTGCTGCCCATCATGCCGCCCCAGCCCCTGGTCAAGCCCGGCGACAGGGTGCGCTACCAGGGCGCCGTCCATGTGGCCCAGTACGTCGTGCATCGCCACGGCGAGACGGTCGTCCAGCTCAAGGGGCAGACGGCCTTCGTGCCGCTCGAGAAGCTGCAGCCTGCCTAGCCCCAGAGGGCGAGCAGCATCAGCAGCGGATAGGGCAGCGCCACCGTCGGACGCAACGCGCTCCTGAGGTATTGCCCGGCCAGCCCCAGGCCGCGTGGCCGGGTCGCCAGCCAGTCGCTGTGCAGCTGCATCGCCGCCACGGCCTGCCCCGACTTCAGCCCCGCCTCGACGGCGAGCAGCCGCTCGCCCAGCCGGCCCTGGAAGGTCTTGAGCACCGCCTCCTGCAGCCACAGCAGGGCCAGCAGCGCGAGGGCCAGCGCGTTGTCCGGCACCAGCACGACGGCCGCGAAGGCGGCCAGCTTCACGGCCAGGGCCAGGGCCTCGTAGCGTTCGTGCTGGGCCTGCAGGGCCAGCCACTCCTGATGCAAGGCGTTCACTTGGCTTCCAGCACTTCCCAGCGCTCCATCAGCGCCAGCAGCTCGGTGTCGATCTCGGCGGCACGCTCGGTCACCTCGGCGATGCGCTTGGCACCCTGCGTGTAGAGCTCGCTGCCGGCGATCAACGCGTTGAGCTGGGTCTGCTCGGCCTCCAGCGCGGCGATCTGCTTGGGGATCTCGTCCAGCTCGCGCTGCTCCTTGTAGCTGAGCTTGCGCTTGGTGGCGACGACCGGGGCCGGCTCGGGCGCAGGCGGCGGCGTGGGCGCGGCGGCAGCCGGCGCCGCCTTGGCCTGCAGCGCCGCGGCGCGCTTGGACTGCGTCAGCCAGTCCTGCACGCTGCCCTCGTACTCGCGCCAGCGCGCATCGCCCTCGTAGACGAGGGTGGAGGTGACGACGTTGTCCAGGAAGCGCCGGTCATGGCTGACGAGGAAGACCGTGCCGTCGTAGTCGGCCAGCAATTCCTCCAGCAGCTCCAGCGTCTCGATGTCGAGGTCGTTGGTGGGCTCGTCCAGCACCAACACATTGGCCGGCCGCGCGAACAGGCGGGCCAGCAGCAGGCGGTTGCGCTCGCCGCCCGACAGCGTGCGCACCGGCGAGTTGGCGCGCGCCGGCGAGAACAGGAAGTCGCCGAGATAGCTCTTCACATGCTTCTTCTGCGTGCCGATCTCGATCCACTCCGAGCCGGGGCTGATGGTGTCGGCCAGCGTCGCGTCGAGGTTCAGCGTGTCGCGCATCTGGTCGAAATAGGCCACCGTCAGCCGCGAGCCCAGGCGCACCGTGCCGCTGTCGGGCGGCAGCTCGCCGAGAATCATCTTCAGCAGCGTCGTCTTGCCGGCGC
Organism: Roseateles saccharophilus; assembly: GCF_004342485.1. Taxonomy (GTDB): domain Bacteria; phylum Pseudomonadota; class Gammaproteobacteria; order Burkholderiales; family Burkholderiaceae_C; genus Pelomonas; species Pelomonas saccharophila. The sequence goes on along the minus strand of NZ_SMBU01000014.1, from coordinate 18,399 downwards.
CGTTGGGGCCGATCAGGCCGACCTTGTCGCCGCGCAGGATGGTGGTCGTGAAGCCGCGCACGATGGCGCGCTCGCCGAAGCTCTTGGACACGTCCTCCAGCTCTGCGACGATCTTGCCGCTGGCGCCACCGGTGTCGATGTCCAGCTTGACCTTGCCCTGCACGTCGCGCCGCGCAGCGTGGGCCAGGCGCATGGCCTCCAGGCGCTGGATGCGCGCAACCGAGCGCGTGCGGCGGGCCTCGACGCCCTTGCGGATCCAGATCTCCTCCTGCGCCAGCAGCTTGTCGAAGCGGGCGTTGAACAGCGCCTCGTTCTCCAGCTCATAGGCCTTGGCGGCCTGGAAGGCGGCGAAGTTGCCGGGGTAGCCGCGCAGCTGGCCGCGGTCCAGCTCGACGATGCGGTTGGCCACGTTGTCCAGGAAGGCGCGGTCGTGGGTGATCAGCAGCAGCGAGCCCTTGAAGTCGTTCAGCAGGCCTTCCAGCCAGGTGATGGCGTCCAGGTCCAGGTGGTTGGTGGGTTCGTCCAGCAGCAGCACATCGGGCTGGGCGACCAGCGCACGGCCCAGGGCCACGCGCTTCTTCAGCCCGCCGGACAGGCTGCCCACCAGGCGCGTGCCGTCCAGGCCCAGGCGGTGCAGGGTCTCGTCGACACGCTGCTCCCAGTTCCAGGCGCCGATGTGCTCGATGCGCTCCTGCACCCAGGCCAGGTCGTCGTTCTCGTCGTGGCGCTCATAGCGTTCGCGCAGGGCCTTGGCCTCGGCGACGCCCTCGCTGACGACGTCGAAGATGGTCGCGTCGCCGCGCAGCTCGGGCTCCTGCGGCACATAGACATTGGTCAGGCCCTGCTGTTGCTGCAGCAGGCCGTCGTCGAGCTTCTCGAGGCCGGCGAGGATCTTCAGCAGCGAGGACTTGCCGGTGCCGTTGCGGCCGATAAGGCCGACGCGTTCGCCGGTTTCCAGCGCGAAGTTGGCGCCATCGAGCAAGGCGACATGGCCGAAGGCGAGATGGGCGTTGGTGAGGGAGAGGACTGCCATCGCCGGATTGTCCCCCGGCCGTCGGCAGCAGCCCGCCGCGCTCAGCCGGCCGCGCGGGCGCGGATGGCCGCAAAGCTGTCGTCGACGAGCAGGCGGCCGTTTTCGAAGACGGTGCGCATCACTTCGGTCGCGCCGTCGGCCAGGGCCTGCTGGTAGCCCGGCCCGTCCAGGCGCACCGTCGCGAAGGCCTCGCCTCGGCGCATCAGCGTGAGGCGCCCGGCCTTGCTGCGCTTGGCCGGGTCGGTGACGGGCGCCTTGAAGACATCGCGCCAATGCCCGCCCACCTTGGCGGCCGAGGCCTTCATCGCGAAACCCAGCGTGTCGCGGTTGACCTGCTGCAGCAGTGCGCCGCCCTGGCCGAAGGCGATGTTGTCGGCCGAGTAGCCGGCCGACTCCAGCGCGCCGAGGATGCTGGCGATGGACTCGCGCGTGATGCCGTCGCCCTGGATGACGCGCACATGCCTCAGCACCCGGTAGCCCTTGGCGTTCATGTCGCTGCCGAAACTCGCGTCCAGCGCGCGCACGGTGCGCAGCACGACGCTGGTCGGGTCGCCGCTGTCGGGGCGGATGACGACGGTGGCGCCGCTGGCGATGACGGCCTCGCGCAAAGCCCCGCCCCAGAGCCGGGAGACGGCGAGGTCCAGGTCGTAGGAATCGGACACGACGGCCAGCACGGCGCCCGGCCTGGCGAACTGCCTGAGCATGTTGCGGTAGGCGTCCAGCTCGCCGTCGCGCCCCCAGGCGGTGATGGTGCTGTGCTCGGCCGCGGGGATGGAGAAGCCGGCCATGGGCTCGCCGTAGTAGGCGCGGGCACCGAGCAGGGCCGTCATCGTGTCGGTGCCCTGGAAGTTCACGAGATGGGCCATGCCGCCCAGCATGGCCGACTCCAGCGACGACACGCCACGCGCGCCGAAGTCATGCAGCTTGAATGACAGGCCCGCGGGGTCTCCGGTGCGCGCGAGGGCATCGGCGATCAGGCGGCGCGTGGCCTGGCTGTGGCTGGCCACCGTCGTCGGGTACCAGACGCGCAGCAGCGCCGTCTCGAGGAAGCTCGTGAGCCACCAGCAGGCCGGGTCGGTGTTCTCGACAGTGACGAGGGCGTGGCCCACGGGCACCACCGTGCCCTCGGGCACCGCACGGATGCGCACCGGCAGCCGGCCGCCTTGCGCGTCGACGATGTGCTGCCAGCCTTCGCGGTTGAACGGTACGCCGTGGGCCGCGCAGATCTCGCCAGCCAAAACAACGTCATCGGCCGTGACCGCCTTGCTGAAGTACTCCTTCAGCAGCGCCTGCAGGCCGAAGAAGACCGTGTAGGGCAGCGTGCCGCCGCGCGCCTCGATGTAGCTGAAGACGGTCGTCGTCTGCGGCGGGTATTGCAGCCAGTGGCTGGCCTTGTAGCTGTCCGTGTTGAGGACGAGCAGGCGGGCGATGTCGCCGAACGAATTCAACGGGTTCAATCGATGGAGCCGTTGTCGATGGCGCGCTGGTGGCGCTCGACGAATTCCTTGTAGGTGTCGATGCCACGCAACTGCAGGATGGTGTTGCGCACGGCGGCTTCCACCAGCACGGCCAGGTTGCGGCCCGCATCCACGGCGATGACGACCTTGCGCACCGGCATGCCGAGCACGTCCTCGTACAGCGGCTCGTAGGGCAGGCGCTCGAAGTCGCGCTCCATCGTCTCCTTGCGCACCAGGTGGACGATGAGCTTGAGGCGCATCTTGCGGCGCACGGCGGTCTCGCCAAAGATGGCCTTGATGTCGAGCAGGCCGATGCCGCGCACTTCCAGCAGGTTCAGCAGCAGCTCGGGGCAGCGGCCCTCGATGGCGGTCTGGGCGATGCGGAAGAAGTCGACCGCATCGTCGGCCACGAGGCCATGGCCACGCGAGATCAGCTCCAGGCCCAGCTCGCTCTTGCCCAGGCCGGACTCGCCGGTCAGCAGCACGCCCAGGCCCAGGATGTCCATGAACACGCCGTGGCGCGTCGTGCGGTTGGCGAACAGCTGGGACAGATAGCCCCGCACCAGGTCGATGACGTGGCCGGCGGACTCATGGGTGCGGAACAGCGGAATCTCGGCGCGGTCGCACATCGCGACGAGGCGCGGCGGCGGCGCCGAGTCGTCGGCCACGATGATGACCGGCGGCTCCAGCGTGACGATGCGCGAGATGCGGCGGTCCTGGATCTCGACGCTCTCCTGGCTCAGATAGGCCACCTCGCGGCGGCCGACGATCTGCACCCGGTAGGGATGGATGTAGTTCAGATAGCCGACCAGGTCGGCCGCGCTCTGCGCATCGCGCACGGCGGCTTCGTCGAAGCGGCGTTCGGGGTGCGCGTGGCCGGCGATCCACTCCCAGCGCAAGGCTTCGCGGTGCTCTTCGAAGAGCCGCTCGGCGCTGATCGAGGTCGGCTTCATGCTGCCGCTCGGCCCGCGACGCGCCGCATCAGGCGACCGACTTCAGCGGTTCCCAGGCCGCGATCAGCTTGTGCAGCGTCGCGGCGTCCGGCTCGGTCTTCAGCTGCTCGCGCAGTTCGCGGTCGGACAGCATCTCGGCGATCTCGGACAGGATTTCGAGGTGGCGCTGCGTGGCCGCCTCGGGCACGAGCAGGAAGATCAGCAGGCCGACGGGCTCGTCGTCCGGCGCGTCGAAGGCGATGGGCTGCTGCAGCCGCAGCACGGCCGCGAGCGGGTTCTTCAGCCCCTTGACGCGGCCATGCGGGATCGCGACGCCATGGCCGAGGCCGGTCGAGCCCAGGCGCTCACGTGCAAACAGGTTGTCGGTGACCAGCGCCCTGGCCATCTGGTGGTGATTCTCGAACAGCAGGCCGGCGTGTTCAAAGGCGCGTTTCTTGCTGGACGCATCCACATTCACCAACACGTTGTCGGCGGGCAGGATGGCGGCGAGACGGTTCATGGGCGGTGGCCGGGCATCGGGGGCGCCTGTCGGGCGCGGCCGGAACCGGGCTGGTGGGTCAATCTGAGCCGCAGATTATGGAACCCCGGGCGGTTTTGGGGTGGGCGGCAGACCCTAGGGACGTGGAAAACGCCGCTGCCGGCCCCCGATTCCGGTTTTTTGCGGCACTGCAGCAACAACCGATTGCCATCGATTGCGCATCGCAAAAGCAAAAGCGGCCCGCAGGCCGCCGTGATGCATGAGCCGGGGCTCGATTCAGCGCGCCGGCACTTCCAGGCGCTTGGCCGAGGCGTGGTGGTGATCCTGCACCTTGTCCTTGTGGCGGCAGACCTGGCGGTCCAGCTTGTCCATCAGCTGATCAATGGCGGCGTAGAGATCCTCGTGGGATTGCTCGACGAAGATGTCTCGGCCCTTCACGTGCAGCGTCACTTCGGCTCGCTGCCGGCGTTCCTTCTCCTTTTGCTTCTCCACGGTCAGCAGGACGTTGATGTCAACGACCTGGTCGAAGTGGCGGGTCACACGGTCCAGCTTGGTAAGCACGTACTCACGCAGAGCGGGCGTGACTTCGAGATGATGGCCACTGATCGTCAGATTCATAAAGCCTCCTTTCAGAGGAATGGGTCGGGAAAAACGGAACCGGAAAACTGAAAGAACTGAGAAAAGGGGGAGGAGGAGGGAGGGGGTCTTTCGGGTAGCGGAGGTGGGTGGGAGTGGGGAATCGACGAGCCCAGTTTGCGCGCGAAGCGGCCGCATGACAAGGGGATGACGGTGAGCTTTTGTCGCAGGTCAGGACTCGTTTTCGCGGCTTCTTTCACGCGCTGGCGCGATGCAATAATCCTCGGCTATCGCCCATCGTGGAGAGCTTCTTGGACAGCGGTCACCCTCGGTGAGCGTCCGCTCCCGCCACGTGCGCTGAGCCACGCGCCCCGCCCGGAGTGAGCCGGTCGATCTGCCCCGCCACCCCGGACGGCGCCCACCGTCGTCCCCCTGCCAGCGCCGCTGGAGACGATGCATGCTGAACGTGTTCACGCTGGACAACGGCCGCCTCAAGGGCGGGTTGTTCCAGGAGGAAATCGAGACCGCCGAGGACCTGGCCCAGTCGCGCCCGGTCTGGGTCGACCTGGAGAACCCGAGCGCCGAGGAGAAGGGCTGGATACGCGACCGCTTCGGCATCGTCATCCCCGATGACATCGTCGACGAGGACCTGGAGGAGTCGGCGCGCTTCTACGAGGAGGACAACGGCGAGCTGCACATCCGCTCCGACTTCCTCATCGAGGGCGACGACGGCCCCGCGGCCAGGCCGGCACGCAATGTGCGCGTGGCCTTCATCCTGCGCGACAACGTGCTGTTCTCGGTCCATGGCGAGGACCTGCCGGTGTTCCGGCTGCTGCGCCTGCGCGCGCGGCGCATCCCGGCGCTGATCGAGGATGCCAAGGACGTGCTGCTCAAGCTCTACGACGCCGACGCCGAATACTCGGCCGACGTGCTGGAGGGCATCTACGACAAGCTGGAGGCCGTCAGCACCCGCGTGCTGAAGAACCATGTGACCGACGCCGAGGCCGGCGAAGTGCTGGGCTCGATAGCCCGCGAGGAGGACCTGAACGGCCGCATCCGCCGCAATGTGATGGACACGCGCCGCGCGGTCAGCTTCATGATGCGCAGCCGCATGCTGAGCGCCGAGCAATTCGAGGAGTCGCGCCAGATCCTGCGCGACATCGATTCGCTCGACTCGCACACGGCCTTCCTGTTCGACAAGATCAATTTCCTGATGGATGCCACGGTCGGCTTCATCAACATCAACCAGAACAAGATCATCAAGATCTTCTCGGTGGCCAGCGTCGCCCTGCTGCCGCCGACGCTGATCGCGTCCATCTACGGCATGAACTTCAGACACATGCCGGAACTGGACCACCCCTGGGGCTATCCGTTCGCGCTTGCGCTGATGATCGCCTCCGTCGCCGCCCCCTTCATCTACTTCCGCCGCAAGGGCTGGTTGAAATAGACCACCCCTACGCGCTTCGCGCGCCCCTCCAGGGGCACTGCCAGTGGCCCGGCGAAGCCGGTTCGACGGCAGTCGCTGCGCAAGGCACTCCAGATCGAAAAAGGCCCGTGTCGATGACACGGGCCTGGGCGTAAAAGCGGCCGCGGAACGCCTCGGAACCAACGAGGGAGGGAGGGAGGAGGAGGAGAAGGGCTCCGAGATTGCTGCTCTGCGCTCAGAGAGGTTGGGCGGCCTGAATTCGGTGGATGGGAACTCCTCGCGAACCTCGATACGGGTTATCACTGCATGTGTAGCTGGAGAGTGGGGCCGAGGCAGGAAGTTCCAAGGCACTGTCCCGCTTTCCAGCGACGATTGTTGTCGGCATGGCCGGCGCTCGGCGTGGCGCGCCAGATGTCGACCGTCAACCAAGAACAGTACCGCTAACTCAAAAAACCATCGGAATTCAGCGGCGACCGGCACCTCCATGCCGCCCGGCTCCTGTGTGGCCCCGAGCAGCCGGACGGCGCAAACTTTAGAATCCCGCCTCTAAACGAGGATTCCCCATGCTTTACCCCGAACTGTTCAAGCAACTCGAAGCCGTGCGCTGGAACATGGACAGCGACATCCCCTGGGACAAGTTCGACCCGGCCAGGCTCTCCGACGAGCAGGCCCAGACCATCAAGATGAACGCCATCACCGAGTGGTCGGCCCTGCCCGCCACCGAGATGTTCCTGCGCGACAACCGCGAGGACAGCGACTTCTCGGCCTTCATGTCCGTCTGGTTCTTCGAGGAACAGAAGCACAGCCTCGTGCTGATGGAATACCTGCGGCGCTTCCGCCCCGACCTCGTGCCGACCGAGGCCGAGCTTCACGAGGTGCGCTTCGACTTCGACCCGGCGCCGGCGCTGGAGACGCTGATGCTGCACTTCTGCGGCGAGATCCGCCTGAACCACTGGTACCGCCGCGCCGCCGAATGGCACACCGAGCCGGTCATCAAGGCCATCTACGAGACCCTGTCGCGCGACGAGGCTCGCCACGGCGGCGCCTACCTGCGCTACATGAAGCGCGCGATGGCCAAGTTCGGCGACGAGGCGCGCGCCGCCTTCGCCAAGGTGGGCGTGCTGATGGCCAGCGCCCGCCGCACGGCCCAGGCCCTGCACCCGACCAACCTGCACGTCAACACCAAGCTCTTCCCGCGCGACACCATCCAGAGCCGCCTGCCCGACCCCGAGTGGCTGGAGCGCTGGCTGGACAAGCAGATCCAGTTCGACAGCGTCTGGGAAAGCAAGGTCGTCGAGCGCATCCTGCACAACATGAGCCTGCTGATGGACCGCAGCTTCGCCACCGTGCAGGAGCTCAACCGCTTCCGCAAGGAGATGGCCGCCCGCATCGTGCCGCCCTCGGGCGACGGCCTGGCCGGCGCGCCGGCCTGACGGCCGCCAACGACCGGATGCAAGAAAGGGGCCTCGTCGGCCCCCATGTCGCTTCGGCCTGCCGCAGGCTCAGCCGCCACGCGCGCGCTTCGCCACCACCAGCGCAAAGCCCGCCGCTGCCACCGCCATCCAGCCGACGAAGGACAGCGACATCAGTTCCGCCGCCGAGCGGCCCAGGTCCTGAAGCATGTAGCCGCCGATGTCCAGGCCGGACCGCAGCGCGCTAACCAGGCCGTGGCCGTCATACAGCAACGAGTGATTGATGTGCTCGTTCAGGTCGAGCAGTGCCACCAGCGGCCAATCGATGCCATAGACCTTGTGCATCACCGCCACCGCCACGCCGCCGCCCACCAGCGCCACCGGCACGCCCAGGCGCTTGAGCCAGGCCGAAGCCGCCATCAGCACGAAGATCAGCGGCAGCAGCCACAGCGTCAGCAGCACCGTGCCGACCAGCCCACGCAGCAGCAGCGGGAGTGCGGCCACCACCACCTCGCCCCAGTGCAGGGCCATCGTGTCGGCCCAGCCGAACATGCGGCCCAGCATCAACAACGCGATCGGCAGACCAAAGGCCGCGCCGACGACGGCGCCCCCCACCGGAGCGAGCCAGGCGTGCGCCAGCACCGTCGAAGCCACGCTCTCGCTGGGTCGCCCGGGCAGCGACAGCCAGAACTCGATGGAGCGGTCCTGCGCATCGCGCCGCGCCAGGCCGGGCAGCTGGAACAGCGCAACGAGCAAGGCAATGCCGTAGATCGCGCAGCTGCAGATGACCAGGATCGCCAGCGCGATCAACTCGAGCGTGCCATCGGGCCGGCCATCCATGTGGCTGAAGGGCAGCACGGCCAGGAAAAGAAGAGGTGGCGCAAACGCGGCGATCAGCCAGCCGCGCTTGTGCTGCATCCATTCGCGCAGCAGCAGGGTCGGGATGTGGTTGTTCATGGCTTGTTCCTCCAGGTCAGGCTTGCTTGCCGTTGAGCGCCGGGTTGCGGGTCAGCGCCATGAAGAGGTCGACGAGGCTGGGCCGCACGCGCTGGCCCAGGCTGGCGACATGCTCGGGCGGCGCGCCGTCGAACAGTGCCGTCGTGCGGCCCTGCTCGCGGTAGCGCAGCAGCGGGTGGGCGGCGGCCATCGCGTCCGCGGCGGCCGGGTCATGGTTGAGCGCGACGAAGCGGCGGTCGATGTCCTCCAGGCTGATCGACAGCGCCACGCGCCCCTCGTCCAGCATGACGACATCGCTCAGCAGCGCCTCGACCTCCTCGACCTGGTGCGTCGAGATCAGCACGCTGCGCTCGCCGTCGCACCACTCGTCGATCAGCATCTCGTAGAAGCTCTTGCGCGAGACCACGTCCAGGCCCAGCGTCGGCTCGTCCAGGATCATCAGCTTCGCGTCGATGGCCGCGATCAGCGCCAGATGGGTCTGCGCCACCATGCCCTTGGACAGGCTCTTGACCTTGTCGCCCTCGCCGACGCTGGTGCGCCTGAGCAGCGCCCGGGCGCGCTCGGCCGAGAACTTGGGCTGCAGCCGGCTCATCAGCGTGATCAGCTCATGCACCCGGGCCCAGCGCGGCAGCACGGCCACGTCGGGGATGTAGCTGAGCTGCTCCAGCAACTGCTGGCGGTCCCGCGTGGGCTGCAGGCCCAGCACCGTCAGCTCGCCCTGCACCGGCAGCAGGCCCACGAGGGCCTTCATCAGCGAGGTCTTGCCCGCGCCGTTGTGGCCCAGCAGGCCGACGACACGGCCCTTGGGCACGGCCACCGAGACATCGTTCAGCGCCGTCTTCTTGCCATAGCGCAGCGTCAGGTTCTTGGCTTCGATGAGATTCATCATGTCGACTCCCAGTTCAGATCCTTGGCGCTCAGGCCCAACCGCTTGAGCCGGGCGCGCAGCGCCGGCCAGTCCTTCTGCAGGAACTGCTCGCGCTCGTGGCGCAGCAGCCGCTCGCGGGCGCCGGCCATGACGAACATCCCCAGGCCGCGGCGCGACTCGATCAGGCCGTGCTCGCTCAGCTCCTGCAGAGCCCGCGTCACGGTCAGCGGGTTGATGACGTACTGGCTGGCCAGCTGGCGCACCGAGGGCAGGGCCTCGCCTTCCGGGGGGCTGCCGTCGAGCAGCTGCACGGCCAGGCGGTCGGCCAGCTGCTGGTAGATCGGCGCCTGGTCTGTCCAGGTGGGAGTCATGAGCGCTCCGAGGTGTGTTGCTGATGTAGCACACCATATCTCCAGGCCGGGCTGGGACCTAGCGGGGCGCGACGGACTGCAGATTCGGGGGGACGGGCTGTTTGTCTGTGTCGGTTTGCGCTGAGTTCTGAACTCTTTGCGCTCAACTCTGAACTCGCTGTCGGTTTGCGCTCAACCTGGAACTCGCTGCTCGCTGATCCGGCCCAGCACGCCATGCACAAGCTTCACTCGACCCTATGGAGACTCCACGCCTATTCGCGGATGAGCCAGAGGCGGTAGCCAGTCGTGAGGCGCGGCCGCCTGAGCAGGCAGATATCAGGGTAGGACCGCTGTTCCGAGCCCCCTTTAAGCGGCGTACCATCGAGTAGGTTTCAGAACGTTACGGATCCTAGGCGCCGGCAAGAGCGTCTCTACGGGAGGGTTGACGCTGGTAGGAACGAAATTGGGATCTTCGACGCCCGTCGAGATCGAGGCGGCGCTAGTCCGGTACTACCTTCATTCGGATGGCCCCGGAGGTGCTGGCCCGTTGTCCTACTTGGATGCGACGGACCATGCGCTTCAGGATGCCTTCGGAGCGCCCGATGCCGAGACTGCGATGGCGTTGCTAGTCGGAGGTTGTGAAGGGCCGCACCAAGTTTCAGCTGCCCTAGAGGTCGGTTGGCTGCGTAGCTGGCCTGATCGCGGAGCCCCAGGATTCCTGCGTTTCTTGGTTCTAAGCTGCGCGGTCGTTGCGTCTGCCTATGACGACCCAGACAGCCAGGACTTCGGGCACAACCTGAGGCGCCTGCTGAAATCGGAAAGAGCATTCGGCAGTCGATCAGGAATTCCGCACATGTGGAATGCACTGGTGAGATGGTGTGGCCTGCGCCATTCGGAAGGGCACCCCATCCGCGAAGTCTCTTTACCGCAGCCTGGACCAGGTAAGCATATCGGCCTGAGTAACGCTATCGCGTTTCCAAACTGGCGTGCCATCAAGGCGCTGAGAACAGACTTTGACTCCAGCCCGCGACTCCTTCGAGCGTCAAAGGGGCCGAAAGAGACCGCACTAGATATCTGCCCTTTGATCATCGATGAGCGAGGCTATCGGCCAGAAATGGTCATGGCTGCAAGATCTTTCCGGCAACTCTATGACTGCGGTACCTCGCTGCTGGAACTTCATAGATTCTGGCCGGTGGTCTGTCGTGCCGCTCGGCATAGTCAACCGCGCAAGAAGGCGGAACTCGTCCTTGCCCGCATCGAGCTGGTGTCAGGAGCACTCGTCTCAGATGTCCGTCTGTATGTCGCCATGGTGGATCGGGATGGCACCGAAGTCCAAGCGACCTGTCCACCCTTTACCGAGAGTGTGGACGAGACAGCTCGTCGCTTGCATGCATGGGGCGGCGAGCCTGCGCTGCGATTGCGTCGCATGTTCGATGCCGGTGCCGTTCCTTTCCTGCCTGAACGCTTCGGAGTTTGGACCGCGTCTTCGATCCCGCCTTGTGATGGCCAACTGCATAGGTACCTGATTCACGCCCGCCATTTGTCAAGCATCCCGGCGGCGATCCGGCCTTCGCTGGCTGCTGTGGGTGGCGCCTGGTACCACCTAGGCCCGGTGGCGGCAAAAGACGCTCTATTGATACACGGCGCACTAAATATTGAGGCGCCATCAGCCGTTGTTGTACGTCCGCTCCAGATTGAGTTCGGCGTACGCACGAGGGCAGGATGGCTGGGTCGGCCTTCTGTGCTGCCGTCAGTTCGACGAAGGGGGAGTGGGGCCGTAACTTTGCGCCCCGCCAGCGAGCATGCCAGGGCGTTGGTGACGGCTAAAGAGAGTTTGGGCGGGATGCACCGCCTTGTCGCGGAGAGTCCGGTTGACGGGCTGTATCGAATCCGTCTACAGGAGTCGCTAACTGGAGGTGAGGCGCTTGCTGTGGAGCTTCCGGTTCGTTTCGTCGGCGATGCGCCGGCGCATGCCTCAATCCCGCCTACTCCCTCCGCCTGGTGTACCGATCCAGAGTGCGTGCAGGAGGCATGGATCGTCGCAGGACAGGTCAACTTGCGTGTTGACGATGAGGCCGCCGTACACCCTGAGCCGTTTGATGACCTTCTTGAGGTGATATACGCGCTCGGTCGTGCAGGCTGGTCCGAGCGAGAACTCGTGCAGACGGTTCGCGAGCTGTGTCCAGGGCCATCTCCTTGGGAGGTGCTTCGATCCCTCCATGAGGCAGGCTGGCTAGAGCGTGTCGTCCATGAAGGATGGCGCGCCGTGGGATGGCGCCTTGTTCCCCCTCGCATTGTCCGTATGTTGACTGACGGTGGTGATGTCGCGTTGCTTACCGGTTCCGCCAGCGCAGCAATACGGAGACGGTTCCAGCTGACAGCGTCGGCGATGGGCGGCCGAGTAGTTGCCCGAGCAGGGCTCGGGCCATTTTCCGTTGCGTCAATGTGCGCGACGAATGTGGATGTCACACAGCTCTCGACGAATCTGGGTTGGCCAGTCGGCGATGCACTCATCGCTTCACTGGTGAGCGCGCCTCGTTGCTGGCCGACGCGTAAGCTGACGACTGCAGGCTTCCACGTGCATCGTGAGTGGGACTGGCGTGCGGGTGGCTTCAGCCAAGCCAGTAGCAGTAGCGGTGTGCGTCTGCTTTGGTACCGCCGTCAGGAGGCGGATCGCCATGATGTCTATGCAGTGGAGGGAAGAGGACAAGCCTTTCTAACCTCATCGCGGACATCGGCCGTCGCCGAGGCTCATAGGCGCGCTGGAAAGCCACTATTCCAACCGATAGGCGACATCCTACTTTGCTGTGCCCTTGAGGGCCATTTGCCGCTGCATTTTGCACGCACGGCGTATATAGGCGCCCTTCGCGCACCGGGCCCGGTCATGCATAAAGGCGCCTGGCGCTATGCATATTCCTCCAGTGCTGTGCCCGGTTTAGTCGTGGCTCTCGGGAGGGCGTTTGTTGCCGTGTTGGATAGACCGGCCGAAGTCAGTGCAGGAATAACCGTGGCCGATTTCGGCCGAGCAAGACATCGCCTCGACGGCTGGTCACGGGCGTCCATCGCAATGAAATGACGTATGAGCAATATGGCAGGTGACAATGATGTGTGGCTGGGTCAGCTAGACAAAGCCAACAACCTCTACAGCCATTTCAAGCCGGTAGCGCGCTTCACCGGATCAAGCTGGGACTCCGTATCTGAGCCCGAGCGCCGAAAAGCGTTCAACAAAGGCGTGGTGTACGGCGAGAAAAACGCTGCGTCGCATCAGCGGGTTGGAACGTACTGGCTGTTCAGATGTCATGTCGAGAGCGGTTCGGATCGATGGGTCGCGAAGGACCCAGAGCGAGCTCTGCCGATGCTCAATCTCTCAAAAGGCTCTATGGCGCAAGCGCGACGTACCCTATGCGAGACGGGCGTGGTGTTGCCAGAAGGCAATGGCAATTCAGCGGTGGCGTTGCTGCCGGAGGGGTATTGCGCGCTCCTCAAGTTCGAACTTCGCCAAGGCAAGTGGTACGTCAAGCTGCCAACAGACGGGTCTGTTGAACTGCGTCCTGTTGACCAGAGCTGGCTGGGAATTGGCGTGGACGGTGGCCCACCGTTCTTGCCGGGAAAACTTGCTGAAGTCGTCACACGCGTTACCTGGGTCTCTGACGGAGACTTCTTGGCCTCCGTGGTTGACCGGTATCGAGGCGCGCTGTCCTCGTATCTGGCGATGATTCGTGGCACCGACGCGCCTCATCGCCGTCTACATCGAGCCTTGCACGAAGCGAATTTGACCGCCAGTTCCGCTGAGGAGTTGCAGCTGTTCGTCGAGCGACTGAGAGTCGAATGGAGCGATACAGCGCGCTCATTGGAAGCGCTAGGTTCGATGACTGCACTCCTCATAGACACAGATGAGGGGAAACGTTTGCTAGAGACTGCGATCGAGCACCGAACGCGCGAAGTGATCAGCTCGATGGAGTCCAAACTTAAGTCGGAAATCTCCATTCGGCTTGCCGGTCGAGAGAAGGAGTTGGTTGAGCTGAACGAAAAGCTTGGAGACGTATCCCGCGATTTGAAGCTCGGCACCGGTGCTCTTGAGGCGCTGCACCGAGATCGCGAGAAAGCTAACGCAGATATCAAGCAAGTGAAGGAGGACGTCGGAGCGGCGCAGACGCTTCTGGACGAAAGGCAGCGAGACCTCGACGAGGTTGAGGCGCGAATTGCCGATCTGCTTCGAGAGCGTGCCTTGATCGAAGAAGGCAACTCAGCAGCTGATTCAAAGCTTCAGGCGCTGCGCGCGAGCTTGGTCAATTTTTCTGACGGTGCGCGACGTGTGTTCGAAGTCGCAGGTGGGGCAGATCACGAAGCCGTCGGTGCGCTTGCGACAAGACTTCAGGCATTGCTGAACGGCGGAGAAAAATCTGTTCCGCCCTTCTTGCCAAATTCCTTGCCTCCATGGGCACTCGCGATCGACAACGCGGCTTGCGAGATAGTTGACGCTCGCCAAATTGGGAATCGGTTGATACATGAGGCGCAATGGGCGGGAGTGTCGAGCGAAGACATGCTGCTCTTGGACGCTTTTGCGCGTTCGGGCGAAATGGTCCTTTTGGCGGGGCCGATGGCCGACAGTTGCCTTCGTGCGTACTCGCGAGCTGTTGCTGGAGGAGTAATACGCGTGCATGCTGCCGATCCCTCCGTGATTGGGCTGGACGATCTTTGGCGAACGTCGCCCACCGGTCGCCCGACTGCCTTCGCTCTCGCATGGCACCGTGCACACCAGGTGCCCAGTGAAGTGGTGCTTCTTTGCATCCGGGACTTAGATGCAGCACCTTTCCGCCTGTGGTTGTCATCCCTCCAGGCAGTACTCGACAGCGCTCAGCGACCGAGAAATCTGCTTGTCATCGCCCTGCCGTCGGCCAGGACGGAGGACGCCCAGGAACTGCCGCCAGCTAGTGATCCAGCAAGGTATTTGGCGGCACTCGCTCCTCGACCTCTTGCTGATGCGGCAAGGTCCGATGACATCATGGGTTCTGCCGGGGCCGCGCCGACTCGTTGGCTGGTGTCAGATCCGCCGCCGCTCTCTCGACAAACCCTCCAACTCGTAGCCAAGCGAGGTCGAGATACCGCAGCTATTCGACGAGCACTGCGGGTAGCAGCCGTGGGCATCAACACCGCTGAAGTCATGGCGCGTGATGCCGCTGCCGGATGGGCAGATTTTCTTTCTGAAGCAGACCCCTCATCCCTGCATGAGGCTCTCAAGCTAGGTCTGCGCGCGGTTGCGAGTCTCAGGTCTACGCGATAGAGAGGAAACGATGCTTGATCCAATTGGCGGCTTCAATCGCATTCGAGAGTTCTGGCTGAGCTACCTCGACACAGCTTTTCGTATACGTGATGCCTCTCTAGCTTCGGCTAGGCAGGTGCTGCTGCGAGAGCCAGGTACGCTCGCGACGGACCTTTTTCTTGAGGTGGTGCCACGCTACAGGCAGAGCCAATACCTGCTTGAGGACGTCAGGAGCCTTTCTGAAGCTAGCAACCCGTTGCGCGGATTCTCATATGAGGCACGGCGAGCATTCGCTGAGTTAGCGCTCTCTGGCTTGTTTCCCGGGGAGGACACTGACGATCCTGAAATGCTGCGGCGTAGCAGGCGCGGCGTTCGCCCTTACACACATCAATGGAACATGCTGGAAAGGGGCGCGCATCCTGGCACTCCGGGCATCGTCACATCGGGGACCGGCTCAGGTAAGACCGAGTCATTCATGCTGCCCCTGCTCGCCGCGCTCTCCGCTGAGGCCATTCATTGGCCGAAGCCTCGCCGGCCATTGAGCCCCGAGCGCTGGTTCGACGACGGTTCGGATTTTCGCTTGCGTCGTGCTAACGAGCATCCTGACCGGCCAAGAGCAGTACGAGCGATCCTCTTGTATCCGATGAATGCGCTTGTCGAAGACCAGATGGCGCGTCTTCGTCGGACGTTCGATTCTCCAGAAGCTCATCGAGTGATGGACAGCCGATTCCATGGCAACCGCATCTTCTTCGGCCGCTACACGGGCGATACGCCCGTGACAGGGCACCTAGAGCATCCGCGTCTGTACGACGACGACGGCGAGAAGCGAAGCCTTGAACGTCGAAAGGAAAAGTTGGCCGCACGCATGGCCGATATGTGGAAGGGCCAGGCGCTTGCGCGTGACCATGATCAGCGAGCACAAGAGCGTGTCGAGCAGGCTAGACAGCGCGGTGAAGTTGTGGGTGATCATGACGAAACACGCTACATGTTTCCTGCGCTCGACGGCGGTGAGTTGGTGAGCCGATGGGATATGCAGTCCACGCCGCCAGACGTCCTTGTGACGAACATGTCGATGCTGGCGACCATGCTGGTTCGAGAGGTTGAGTCCCCAATCTGGGACGCTACGCGAGATTGGTTGGAGCGCGATGACGACGCCTACTTCTATCTAATTCTTGACGAATTGCACCTCATCCGTGGATCGGCTGGATCGGAGGTCGTAGGTCTCTTGCGATCGCTTGTAGCGCGGCTTGGGCTTCACCGTGATGGTATGCGCCACAAGCTGCGAGTGCTCGGTTCTAGTGCTTCACTGCCGATTGGTGAGGAAGCGGGAGCAGAGGACACAGCGACCTACCTACGCCAATTCTTTGCTTCGTTTGGCACGTCTAGCGGCAAAGGGGACGCTGGAAGCGCTGATAGATGGGCTGGCGCGGTTGTGCCGGGTGATCAAGAGATAGCCGTCGCGTCGGCACGCCTGCCGCTGGCTGCATCGCCGTTTGTCGCAGTGGTGCACAAATTTGCAGATGGGCCAGATCGGTTCGTCGCGTCTATAGATCGTCGGTCAAATGAGTTGGATGAAGCGATCCAAGCAGTTGCTGAGACTCTGGCAATTCAAACCAGTGGCAGAGATACGGCGGATATTGCGGTGGACGTCGTCGGTGAAGTGGCGGCGTTGCTGGCCTACGCCTGCCGGGACTCGGCTACTGGCCGGCCTCGGGCAACTGCTGCGGACGTTGTAGCTGAAAGCCTATTCGGGCATTCGCCCGACCGGCGGATTGCGCTTCAGGGACTGTGCATCCTTAGAGGGTTGTCTGATCGAATCGGCCTCAAGGCCATGTATGAAAAGGTCGCAGCGTCGACGCTTCCAAGCGTCCGTATCCATGCCTTCTTTAGAAGTACGGACGGACTGTTCGGCACAGTCCGTCGGGAGGATGGCAACTACCTCTATGAGTCGCCGACGGTTGAGCGAGGGATGACCCACGCCAAGGGCAAAGATGGGTTGTTGCGGCGCTTTGTCGAACTCGTGTATTGCGAAGCATGCGGTGAGCTATTCGTCGGAGGTCGGAGAAGCCCGGACGGTGCGGCGAGCTCAGAAATTCTGACAACTGCCCCCAACCTTGAGGAACTGCCTGAGCGAACTAGCGACACCCTTTATGAGGATATGGCGCATGTTGACTACGCAGTGTTCTGGCCATCTACGCGAGAGCCTAGGGCAGTAGGGAAACTAGAGCAGTGGAGACCGCGCGTGCTCGACACGCGGAACAGCGTTCTTCTAGCCTCCGGGGATGGGCCCTGGAGCGTACCGGGTCAGGTGTTTGCAGCGCCGCCTGGTCATGAGCGAAAAGCGGGGTCGGCTTTGCCGAAGTGCTGTCCGTCTTGCGGAACTGACTACGGGAAGCGCAAGCCAGGTATGGGCGTCGCCTCGCCGCTTAGAAGTTTCCGGATCGGCTTTGCCAAAGCTTCGCAGCTCCTGGCAACGGAACTGTTTTCTCTGCTCCACGTTACGGGCTCTGCTGCGAAATCCATTGTCTTCTCAGATAGCCGGCAGGACGCAGCTCGCGCCGCGCTCGACATAGAACGTCGGCATCACCAAGACATGAGACGGCAGCTCTTGGTGTCCGAAATTCGCAATGTGTCGCTGGCGCGCGGCGAGCAACTGGCACGCCTTGACGAGATGCAGGCGGAGGTGGATCGACTCTGGGCGAGTGGAAAGCGAAAGCAGGCAATGGACCTTCAGGACCGAGTTGACCAGCTGAAGGCGGCTGGAGACGGGTCAAGGGTTCCGTTGTCTGATCTGCTTGAGCCGCGCAGTCCACGAGATACAGAGCTGAAAGCTCTCATGCGTCGCCACGTTGAGCTCGGTGTTCATCCCATAGATCCTGCGGGCATCGATGTAGTTTGCGGAAAACCTTGGCACTCATGGATCGATGGCCGTGGTGGAACGCCTCGTTGGCGCTCGATTGATGTCAATGACACGGCGGGGGTCGCGCGCGCCGCGATGGCTGACGAGCAGCGACCGTTGACCTACGAGGTCTTGTTTTCTAAGACGTACTTCGCCCTGGAGGAAACCGGCGTTGGCTATCCGTCGCTTACAGCATCTCAAGAGCCCGACTCCGATCAGCTGGATGCCCTTCTTCGAGTCATTGGAGACAGCTATGCAGTGGAAGGGAACAGATATCGCGACCCTGCGCCGATATCAAGTCCGCGCGAATTCCCGGGAAGGGTGAAGCGGTTTGCCGAGGCAACCGGGGAAGACGTAGATCGTCGTTTGAGCGGTTGGCTAGATCGACTCGGACAGTTGGGCCACATGGACGGAATAGTGCGGCTGGATGGCCTGCATGTTCACCTCGTGGATGAGCACGCGCCTTGGTGGCGTTGCGACGCGTGCGGTCGCGTGCATCTGCACCGCGGCTTCGGGATTTGCACTCGATGCCATGAGCAGTTGCCTCAATCACCGAATGGAAAAACTGCCGCGCTGCGGAGAGGGAATTTTCTAGCGCGTCGATTGACTCGGATCGGGCAGAACGGGGATGCTGTTATGACCGTCGCTGTCTGAGGCTTGCCAGGGCTTGATGTCCCAGGAACGTTGGGGGCGTTCGTGAGAACGCTGCCGCGGTCATCGCGGGACG
>NZ_SMBU01000013.1 GCF_004342485.1 Roseateles saccharophilus | reverse complement strand
TCATGACCTCAACTTCTCGAACCGCCCGGTGCGGACCCGCATGCCGGGTGGTGTGGGAGGGGTTCGGCCGTCAATGGCCGGCCCCTATCCCGATGCGCCCCTGCTCAGGGCAGGATGTCGAAGATCAGCCGGGCGGCGCCGTACTCCTGGCTGCAGGCGCTGCTGGACGGGCAGGCGGCGCGCCCCAGATAGGCGGGCTGGCGGCCGGCCTGGTCGCCCAGCATGCCGGCGGCCTTGGAGCCGACAGCCAGCTCGGTCAGGCCGCTGTCCACGCCGATCTTGAGCCCCGTCAGGTCCCGCGGCGTGGCGGACACGACGACGAACAGCTGCTCCTGGCCCGCCGGCGGGCTGACGTCCATCGGCATGGCCGGGCCGGGCAGCGTCAGCGTCTCGCCGGCCTTGATGCGGTGCTGGGTCAGGACGGCGTTGGGCATCAGCTGGACCAGCGTGCCGTCGGGGCCGAGCGCCAGCACGTGGTAGTAGCCGTCGCGCTCGGAGCGCAGCGTGAACGACAGCCTGTCGTGGCCGATGCGCAGCTTGGTCTTCCTGGCCGCAACCTCGACCTTGAAGCCGGCGCTCTGGTTGCCCAGGATGCGCTCGAAGTCGGCGTTCGGGTCGATGCCGGCCAGCGCTGCTGGCGTGGGCTCAGGTGCTGGTGCGGGCGAAGCAGGCCGTGCGGCTTCGGTCGCACTCGGCGCCGGTGCCGGCGACTGCGCGACGACGGGTGCCACCACATCGGGCGCGCCGCGCCTGGGCGGCGTCGACGTCAGCGACAGATAGGCCACGGCGCCCACGGCCACCAGCCCCAGCCCGCCGAGGCCGGCGTACAGCGGCGTGCGGGACGACTTGGGTGCGGCTGCCGCCGGCGTGGCCGACGTGACTGCCGCGGCGCGAGGTGCGGGCGCCGGGCTCGATGGCGCGGGGGGCGGGTTGCCAAAGCCTGCCAGCGGATCCAGCGCTGGCGATGGTGCTGTGCCGGGGCGGGCCGGGCGGATGACGGTCTTGTCGTCGTCCAGCCCGAAGTCGTCCGGCTGCGCGGCCGGTGCGGGCTGGTCCAGCTCGGCCATCAGCTGGGCGATGCTTTGCGGCCGGTCCTCGGGCTTGACGGACAGCGCGCGGTCGATGGCGTGCAGGAAGCTGGCGCTGTACCGGCCGGCCACCAGCTGGCTCAGCGGCTGGTAGGTGTCGCCCATCATGCGGCCCACCGACGGCGGCGGCGTGCGGCGCGTGATGGCGAAGTAGACGACGGCCGCGAGCGCGTAGATGTCGGTCCACGGCCCCTGCTTCATGTGCGGCACTTCGGCGTACTGCTCCAGCGGCGCGTAACCGGGCTTGAGGATGACCGTCAGCGCCTGCGTCATGTCGCTGATGACGCGCCGGGCGGCGCCGAAGTCCAGCAGCAGCGGCCGCGTGTGCAGGCCGCCGAGCAGGATGATGTTGTCCGGCGCGATGTCGCGGTGGAAGCACTGCTCACCGTGGATGACCTTCAGCGCCTCGGACAGCGGGATCAGCAGGCCGCGCAGCCAGGCTTCGTCGGGCGGGCCGGGCAACGCCTTCAATGTGTCCTTCAGCGTCTGGCCCTCGTAGAACGGCATGACCATATAGGCCGTGCCGTTGGCTTCCCAGAAGCGGTAGACCTTGACGAGGGCGGGGTGGTCGAACTGGGCCAGCAGGCGTGCCTCGTTGATGAAGCTCTTCAGGCCCGCCTCGAAGGTGTCGCGGTATCGCTCGGCCTTCACGCTGACGCTGGTGCCCGCGCCGCGCGAGGCCAGCTGCGAAGGCATGTACTCCTTCAGCGCGACCTTGCGATGCAGCGAGTGATCCAGCGCGAGGTAGACGATGCCGAAGCCGCCTTCGCCCAGCGTGCGTGTCAGCTCGAACTCGGCCAGCCGCGTGCCAACGGGCAGCGAGTTGCCATCGCCCATCGCAGCGGCGCTGCTGGGCACGGGCGTCGGCGCGGCGACTTGCCGGGTCTTGTCGAACGGCGCGGGGCTGGGCTGAATCTGCGTCGGCAGATCGTCGTCGGAGGCAGTCATGATGCGGCGGGCGCGGCGCCGAACAGCAGCCGCATGTCGTCGGTGGGGGGCAGCCCGTGGGTCACCAGCAGGCGTCGTTCGCCGGATTGGCCATCGGCCCACCAGAAGGCGTGGCCGGCCGACGCGTGTCGCCAGGCCTGGGCCTGGCCGTCGGCGATCAGCGCGACGATGGCTTCGGCGCCGGCGGCCGGGTGGGCGGCTACGGCGTCGCCCGAGGGCAGCAACTCGGTCATCGGGGCTGGCACGTCCCAGCCGGGGCGGGGGCATTGGGCCAGCTCGGCTTCGAGGCGGTCGATGGGCCAGTCGTCCTGCAGCGCGTCGGCGGCGAGGTCGTCGAGGTCGTGCAGCCAGCGCAGCAGCGTGCGCAGCTCTGCGTTGCTGCGCGGCGGCTCGACCAGCGGGGCGATCAGCGTCAGCGGGAAGTAGCGCCCGATGCGGTCCACCGACGGCATCAGCACGCCGGCCCAGGTGCGGTCGCCGAACGGCGCGGGCAGCAGGCCCGGCATCAGCACGAAGCGCCAGGCCGGGCAGGCGAGGTAGTGCTGCAGCCAGTCGCCGGGGGACTGCTGCTGCAGGTGGGCGAGGCCGGCGGCCAGCCAGCCGTCCCAGAGCGCGACGAAGTCGGGCTCCAGCCGGCGCGACGCGAAGTCGCCGAGGCTGGGCAGCTTGCCGTGCCAACCCGCGACGACGTTGCTCACATCGCCCCCGGGCAGCGGAACTGCGAGATCTCGCGCAGCCGGAACGGGTTGAAGACGCTGGCGGCGGTCACGTCCAGGCGGGCGCGGCGGCCTTCCAGGTTCAGCAGCACGCTGAACTTCTCGGGCTGGGCACCGGGCTGGACCTCGAAGCGCTCGAACAGCCGGAACAGCGCCCACGGGCCGTCGAAGCTCAGCGGCGTGGCCAGTGCGGGCGCCGTGTTGAGCTTGATCTGCGACGCGACGCGCGTGCTGGGCCAGGTGATGGTCTGCGCCGTGCTGCCCGCCGTGAGAATCAGGTGCTGGCCGTCGATGTCCAGGCTCAGCTCCTTCAGCCCATCGGCCAGCTCGCCGGCGCGGATGTCGACGCGGAAGCCCGGGGCCTTGCCGCCGCCGCGGAAGAACACCTCGCGGATGCGCGCTGCGCGCTGGAACTCGGCCAGCGCGGCGGGCGCGGCCGGGCGCGTGCCGTCGGGCAGCGGCTTGTAGCTCCAGCTCGCCGTGCCGGTGTCCACCAGCGGCTGCAGTCGGCGCTGGAAGAAGTCATCCAGCATGCCGCCGTTGCCGAACAGCTGGCCGAAGTCCTCGGGCAGCACGTCGGCGCGCGAGTTGGCCGCGAAGGGGTAGCGGTTGGCAATCGCGCGCTGGCAGAACTCGGTGATGGGCCGCAGGTCGGCCGTCAGCAGGTCGCGCTCGGCATTGCGACCCTGGCGCTCGCCGGCGTCGGCCAGCGTCTCCAGCACGCCACGGATCAGTTCGGGCTGTTGGCCGGCCGCCGCCTTCAGCTTGGCGCCGCCGCCACCGCCGGCGGGCGGCGGGGCCTTGCTCTTCTGCGCGGCGTCTATGGCCACGAGCTGCAGGTTCAGCTCCTCGAACAGCTTGCGTGTGTCGTCGATGGGCGCGGGGTTGCCGGTGACGAGGCGCCGGTAGCTGGCGAAGTGGTCGTCCACCATCTGCTCCACCGCCGCGCCGCCGCCGGCCGCCGGCGCAGCACCGCCGTCGGACAGCTTGGCCGCATCGGCCTTGGCCTGCTTGACCTTGTCGCTCAAAGCCGCGGCCGCGCCTGCCAGGCCGCTGGGGGCCTCGGCCGGTGGCGGCACCAGCGTCGTTTCCTCGGCGATGCGGCGCGTCAGCTTGGTCAGCGGCGAGTCGGGCGAGGCCAGCAGGCGCGAGGCCTCGATGCTGCCGGCCAAGCCGCCGAGCTGCACGAGCTTCACGTCGGCCAGGTATTTGTCCCAGACCTTGATGTACTCCTCCAGGAACAGGCGGCGCACGCGGTTGTTGAGCTGGTCGCCAAGCAGCGCGTCCTTCTGGCGCTGCGGGTCGGCCGGCACGCCCAGCACCCAGCTTTCCTCGGCGGCGAGCTTGCTGGCCACCAGGGCCAGCGAGGACTGAAAGCTGCGGCGGTAGCCGTCGCGCGTGTACAGGCCCGGGATGCCGCGCGTCAGCGGCTCGCCGCTGGCACGCGTGAAGACCTTGGCCGCGTCCGGCCCGGCCGCCGCGGCGACCGAGAACTCCGGCGCGTCGCTGCCGCGGCTCTGGCGCTTCAGGCGGCTGAATACGCGGTACTCCAGCGGGTAGGCCACCAGCATCTCGCGCACGCTGGCGACCAGGTTCTGGTCCATCGGCGCGATGGCGGCCGGCGCACCCAGCGCGAGCAGCGCATCGAGGTGGGCGTCCAGCTGCTGGCGCTGCTCGGCGGTCAGGCTGCGGGCGTATTGCTGGTCCCAGTCGCTGCCGATCCAGGCGCGCAGGCTGTCCGCGTCGAAGTGGTTCGGCGAGTACAGCATCAGGTAGGACTTCAGCGCCTCGTAGGCGTTCTCGAGGTTGTCGCGGCTGGCGGCGCGCAGCCGCTCCTGCAGCCGCGCGGCGATGCGCGGCGCCAGCGCATGCGGCAGCGCGCGCTCGTAGCCCAGGCGGGCGCCGGCGTCGAGCTTGTTGCCCTGGTAGAGGCCGAAGGTGGCCAATGCGGGCGGCTGGTCGACGGGGAAGTCCGCGGGCGCGGCGGCGTTGCGGGCCTCGGTCAGAGCGGCCAGCGCGACGGTCACATCGCCCTGCGGCGCCGGCGGCACCGCGGCCAGTGCCTGCTGGACCTTGGGCAGGCCGGCGGCGACCTCTTCGGCGTAGCTGCCGTTGCGCGTGTAGCTGACGGCCCAGCCGACCAGCAGCGCGACCGACAGCGTCGCGAGGCCTGCCACGCCGGACCAGTACAGCACGCGGCGGCGGCGCTCGGCCCCGGCGTTCCAGACGCCCAGGCCGCGCTCGACGAAGACGAGGTCGTGCAGCAGCTGCAGCAGGAAGTAGCTGCGCCCCTGGCCGGCCAGGCTGGCCGACGCGCGGCGCGTCAGGCCGAAGCTGCGGCCCAGGGCCCCCATGACGCGGTCGATGGGCGTGCCTTCCTGTGTGCCGCTGGTGAAGTAGACGCCGCGCACCGGCGGCGTGGCCTGCAGGCTGCCGCCGGAGGCGAACACGGTGGCCAGGAACTCGCGCAGCGGCCCGCGCAGCGCGGCGAACTCCTGGTGGAAGCCGAAGGCCGCGGCGCGGCGCTGCGGGTCGCGCGTGGCCAACAGGCGCTCGGGCATGCGCTCGCCCAGGCGCTGCTCCAGGCCGGCATAGCCGCTATCGAAGGCGGCCGTCACGTCGGTCGTCACGTTGACCAATGCGCCCTCCTGCCAGGGCAGCGTGAAGCCCCAGACCTGGTCGCGCTCCTCTTTGGGCAGGTCGGCGAAGTTCTCGTTGAAGCCGGCGATCAGGTCGACCTTGGTGACCAGCACATAGACCGGCGCGCGCACGCCCAGCTTGGTCTGCAGCTCGTGCAGGCGCTCGCGCAGCTTGGCCGCATGCTGCGCACGCTCGGGTGCGCCCTGCTGCAGCAGATCCTGCACGTTCACCGTCAGCAGCACGCCGTTGATGGGTTGGCGCGGGCGGGTCTTCTTCAGCAGGCCCAGGAAGCTGTCCCAGGCCTGGGCGTCGACCTTGTCGTCGGACTCCTGCAGCGTGTAGCGGCCGGCGGTGTCGATCAGCACCGCCTCGCGCGTGAACCACCAGTCGCAGTTGCGCGTCCCGCCCACGCCGCGCACTTCGGCGCCCTGCTTGCCGTCGCCCAGCAGGAACTGCAGGCCGGCGTTCATCAGCGCCGTCGTCTTGCCGGAGCCCGGCGCGCCGATGAACATGTACCAGGGCAGCTCGTAGAGGTAGGCGCCCGGCTGCAGCAGCGAGCGGCCGGACGCGCCCTTGAGCCGCGTCATCGCCTCGTCGAAGCGCTCGGCCAGCACCTGGGCCTCGCGGTCGCCGGCGGTCACGCCGCCGCTCATGCCCTGGATCAGCGCGGCGTTGGTGCGCTTGCGTCGCCAGGCCCTCCAGACGAGGCGGCCGATCCAGCCCAGCCACAGCAGGGCCAGCAGCAGCACGCGCACCCAGGTCGGGTCCAGCGGACGGTGGTCGCCGATGCCGATCAACGGGCCCACCCACCAGACGAGGGCCGACAGCACCAGCACGGCCAACGTGCCCAGCACCACGGGGCCGAACAGCTTCGAGAAGATTCGATTCATGGCTTCAGTTGCCCTGGACGGCCAGCGTGATTTCGACGCGGCGGTTGCGTGCGCGACCGGCCGGCGTGGCGTTGTCGGCGACGGGGCGGCTGTCGGCCACGCCTTCGGCGCGCAGGCGTTGCCCGCCCAGCGTGGGCAGCAGCAGCTGGCGCACGGCCTCGGCGCGCTCGCGCGACAGGTCGAAGTTGGACGGGAAGCGCAGCGAGCGGATCGGCTGGTTGTCGGTGTGGCCGGTCACGGTGACCTGCCCCGGCAGCTGCGCCAGCGCCGCGGTGATCTCGGCCAGCAGCGGCTTCACGGCGCTCGCGACTTCGGCACTGCCTGGCTCGAAGAAGCCGTCGCCGGCGATGGTCACGATGGACTTGTCGGCCAGGTCCTGCACCTGCACCGCGCCGCGAGCGATGGCCGGCTGCAGCAGCGCGGCCAGCCGCGGCGCGGCGGCGGGCGGCGGCGGAGGTGGGGGCAGCGTGGCGGCGCGCACATCCATGGCCTGCAGCGTGTCGAAGGTGGCGTCCGTGCGCGCGTGCAGCGACAGCCTCAGCGCGATGAACACCAGCAGCAGCAGGCCCGCGGTCAGCGCGGCCAGCACCCACAGCGGCAGGCCATCGGCCAGCTTGGCCTGGCCCAGCGCGACACCGCGCCACTGCGGCGACAGCTCGCGCAGCGGCGGCCCGGCCTGCTCGCGCAGCAGGCTGGCCAGGCGCTCGCTGACGCTGTCCAGCTGCGCGCGGCCGTTGTCGATGACGCGGTAACGGCCCTCGAAGCCCAGCGCCAGCACCACCTGCAGCAGCTCCAGCAGCGGGCGCTGGCCGGCGACGTTCTCGGCCAGCTTGCCGAGCAGTTGGAAGACCTTCTCGCCGCCCCAGCTCTCGTTGTGGAAGTGCACCAGCAGGCTCTGGCTGGACCAGGCGCCCGAGCCGCCCCAGGGCGTGCTCGACGCGCATTCGTCGATGAAGCTGCACAGGATGTAGCGTGCCGCGACGATGTGTTCCGCTGGCAGGCCCTTGGCCTGCGCCTGGCGCTCGAAGCGCTTGACCGATTCGATCAGCGCCGCGCGCAGCGCCGACGGGTTCGGGTGCTGGGGCATCGCGCGCAGTTGGCTGGCCGTCGACAGCAGCGGCGCGGCCAACTGCAGCAACGGGTTCAGGCCTTGTGGCAGCGGGAGGTCATCGGGCAGCGCGGCGGTGGCCACTGGCGCGGGGCCTTGCGCCGGCGCCGGCGCCGTGCGCCCGGCGCCGGGCTTGATGATGGTGCGCTCCTGCTCGAACGCCGAGAAGGGGTCGTTCTCGTTCATTTGCCAGGTCTCTCAGTTATCCAGGCGAAGTATTTCGGGCCGAGCGCCGGGCCGCCCCAAGCCGGCCCGCCTGAGGCCGCGGGCGGCTCAATGCCGCCAGCGGCCGCGTCCCCTCGGGGGACCGACCGGGCTTGCCCGCGTTCAGCGGCGCAAGACTGGGCGAGGGGCTCCATCATCGGATCGCCCAGAGCTCGAGTTCGAGCCCGGGGAACTCGCCGGCGATGTGCATCGCCAGGCCGCCGGAGGTTTCGAGCTGCTTCCACATCTCGTTGCCGCGCGTCTCCAGCTCGAAGTAGTTGAAGCCGGCGTGGTAGGGGATCTGGCGCGGCGCGACCGGCATCGGTCGCAGCGTGACGCCGGGCAGCTGCAGGTTGACGAGGTCGCGGATCTTCTCGGCCGGCCCGATCTTGACCTGCGTCGGGAAGCGCGCACGCACCGCGTCGGCCGGCATCTGCGCATTGACGGCCAGCACGAAGCTGGCGCTGCGGCGCAGCTCGGCGTCGGCAATGACGGCCACGCGCACGCCGTATTTGCGGTCCTGCAGCTCGATGGGAATGGCCGACTGCTCCATGACCATGGACAGCGACTGGCGGATGTCGGCCAGCACCGGCTCGAAGCAACCCGCCAGGTCGTGGTGGGCATAGACCGGAAAACCGGGCGGGCGGCGCTTGTCGCGGAAGCAGGCCAGTTCGCCGGCCAGCGCCAGGCACATCGCGTACAGGCGCTCGGGGTGCAGCGGGCGCAGCTGGCGTGCGTGGTCGAACAGCGGCTCGTGGCGGTTGACGGTCTGCAGCAGCAGGAAGTCGGCGATCTCGCCGACGCCGGCCCGGCCCGGCTGGGCCAGCCGCGCCGCCAGCGCCTCACCGCGCTGGTGCAGCATGCCCAGCACCTCGCGCAGCCAGCCTTCCAGCGTGACCTGCTCGCTGACCTGCAGCGTGGGCGGGATGTAGCGCGGGTCCAGCACGACGCGGCCGTCGGCGCGGCGCTCGACGATGCGCGCCACGCCCAGGCCCACGAAGCCGTTGCCGGCGCGGCTTTCCAGCACCAGGCGCAGGTTGAGCCGGCCGATCTGGATCGGTGCTTCGCTGAGCTTGCGCGCATGGCCGTCGGCGACCGACAGCTCCAGCGCGTGGTAGCGCGGCGGCATGCCGGCCTGCTCGCCTTCGACGTCGCTTTCGACGACGCCAGGCTCCGAGCGCGCGACGGCCAGCAGCACCAGCTCGTCACGGGTGTCCGCCGGGATGTCCAGCGCGGGCGGCGCGGGCTCGTCGTCGGGCATCGCGAACGCCAGCCCGTCGCGCATGACGCCGGTGGCGCCGGTCAGCGCGAGCTGGCCCTGCAGCAACGCCGGTTGGTCGATCTGCAACGTGGTGAAGCCTTCCGGATGCAGGCTGGCGCTGGCCAGGCGCGCGTCCAGTTGACGTAAAAAGTAGCGTTCCTGCTGCTGGAAGTGCTGGGGCTGCAGGAACATGCCCTCCGTCCACATCACTTTGTTATGCCGGGTCATGTTGTTGAAAGCAAAGAGAAGGACTCGTTGTTCAGGGGACTGCAGCGCAACAGGGCGGTAGGCGTCCGGCGCGAACGATACACGGCGCCTGTGTCACCGGGACAGGGGGCCGAACCCGGTTCCGCACATTTAAGGGTGTTGCCCGTGCATGCCGAAGGCTATGATTTATGGACACGTTTCGCTAGCCATTGCGAATGCGGCGGTGCCGGGGGTCAGATTCTGTGGTGTCGGCGCGTTCAACGGGAGTTCGCCATGTTGGTTCGTCGCCCTCTGCCTTTGTCCTTGCTGACGGCTGCTTTGCTGGCCGCCGGCGTCGCGCAGGCGCAAGAGACCGTCGAGGTCGGCAACGGTGTGCCGACCGTCAGCGCAGTCAAGGAAGGTCTGTTCCCGGAAGACGCCTGTGAGCAGCTCGTCGCTGCCGGCTTTAAGTGCATGGGCTTCAAGCCCGCCGTGCGTTTCTCGCTGCCGGCACTGGCCTTCAAGGTCGGCTCGGCCGAGATTCCCGACGGTCTGCGCAAGCAGCTCGACGTGTTCGCCGAGGCCCTTGCAGCCAAGCGCGGTAGCGGCAAGACGGTGCGCATCGAAGGCCACGCCGACGCCTCCGGCGCTGCCGAGGGCAACCAGGCTCTTTCGCAGAAGCGCGCAGAGGAGGTCAAGCGCTATCTGGTCGCCCACGGCGCCGAGGAGAGCATGCTGACGGCCGTCGGCCTCGGTGCCACGGAGCCCAAGGTCAAGGACCCGTTCGCCGCCGAGAACCGTCGCGTCGAGATCGGTCGCCAGACCCCGCCCTGAGCCTGTTGCGGCTCCTTGCAACGCCGCCTTCGGGCGGCGCTGTCGTTTGGCTGCGCCGAACCCCAAGCCTCTCGGGCGAGGCCTGGGGTCTCAGGGGATCTGATGATTCGTCTGCCCCGCGTCACTGAATTCGATGACACCGGCCCACAGGCACATGAGCTTGCTGGTGTTGTCCAGCGCCGGGAAGTTGGCGACCAGCACCGTCGGCGCGCCGGGAACCCAGGGTGCCGGCGTGGCGGGGACGCAGGGCATGGGCGTCAGTGTGCCCATCGCGGCCGCGGTGGCGGCGGCCACGGTCGGGTTGGCCGGGCTTTTGCACATGCCGAAGGGCGGGATGTTGGCGATCGGGATGTGATCCATGATGTTCGCCGCGACCTTGCTGTTGGTCATGATGGGCTTGGGCGTCGGGATCAGCGCGCTCGGTGAAGCGCCCATGCTGCACTTCATCTGGGAGCCCATGCAACATTGGAAGGGCATCGCGGCCTCCACTCAGAAATTGGGTTGGCTCAGCCACAGCGCCATCGCGCTGAAGTTGTCGAAGCCGGGCTTGCCCGCGGTGGCCGCCGTGACGCGGCTGCGCAGGGCGTCCAGCCAGGCGCCGGGCGTGAGTGCGGCGGCCAGCGTGGTTTCGAGGTCCTGGTCGTCGAGGTTCTCCCACAGGCCGTCGCTGCACAGCAGGAAGCAGTCGCCCGCAGCGATCTCGACCGCGCCGGGGCCGGCGCTGACGTCCAGCTCGTCGGGCCGCGTGCCCAGCGCGGAGCGCAGTTCGCTGCGGCGCGGATGGTGGCGCAACTCGGCGGCCTGCACCAGCCCGACCTCGACGAGGCCCTGCACCAGGCTGTGGTCCAGCGTGCGGCTGTTGAGCCGGCGATTGCGGAACCAGTACAGCCGCGAGTCGCCGGCATGGGCCCAGTAGGCACGATGCTCGATGAAGTCGACGATCAGGCAGACGACGGTGCTGTGCATGTCGGCGCTGCGCGTGCCGGCCCGGCGCTGGTCGAGGATGGCCTGGTTGGTCTGGCGCACGAGGTCGGCGAGTTGCTCGCCGCAGTCGTCGGGGTGGGCCTGGACGGCGGTGAGCAGGCTCTGCACCGCGAGGCGCGACGCGACATCGCCGCCACCATGCCCGCCGGCGCCGTCGGCCAGCACGCAGGCGAGATGGCGCTGGGAATGCCAGTGGCCGCAGGCGTCTTCGTTGTACGGCCGCCCGCCGCGTTCGGAAAGGATGGCGACTTCCATGGCCAGCATGCTGGCCTCCTCAGCGGCCCGACGGGTTGCCGGGGCCCGGCTCGGCGTCCAGCGCGATGAGCTGGGCCTCGTAGGCCTGCAGGAAGGCCTTGCCGAACAGGGTGTGGAAGTCGTCGGCCGCCTCGCGCGACAACTGCGTGTACAGCTGCTGGAACTGCTCCCACAGCTGCGCCTTGCGCGAGCCCGGCAGCAGCGAGGCGAGCGCGCCGCGCTTGGTGATGGCGCTGTCGAGGGCCTGCGGGTCGAAGCGGGCCAGCACACCGTCGAGCGCGGCGCGCATGCCGGCCATGACGCCGATCTCGTGGGCGCGCAGATCGTCGAAGGCGTCGCGCATCGCACGGGCAGGCGGCATGAAGCCGGCGGCTGCCGGGCCCAGCAGATGGGTCAGTGCCGCGTCGACATTGGGCGAGAACTTCAGCGGGTTGTTGTCCTGCGTGACGATCATCGTCACCTGGGCGCGCACCTCCTGCTTCAGCGCGGCGCGGGCGCGCAGCAGTTCCACGGCGCCGCGCGTCGATTCGCGCAGCAGCTCGCCGATGAGTCGCATCGTGGCCGGCGTCAGCGTCTGCAGCGGCTGCGTCGACAGGCCCAGGCCGGTCAGCAGCGCGTCCAGCAGCGCGGCCGTGTCGCCGACGGGTGCGGCGGCCGGCGCGGGTGCGTGCACGGGGCGGCTGGGCGGCGGCGCGTTGTGGTCGCCTTCCAGATGGCGGACATCGGGCAGCGTGATGACCTTGTGGTCCTGCATCGAGTCGTCCCAGGACAGCACGGCGCCGGCGGGCGTGGCCGGCGCCGTACTCACGGACGGCGGCGTCAGCGCGGCCTGCCAGGGCAGCTGCAGGTCGGAGACGGTGTCGGCCGGCAGCAGCTGCTGGGGCGCGCGGGCGGGCTGCATCAGCGCGCGCAGCGGGTCGGCGTCGGCGGCGGTGTTGGCCGGCGGGGCGGCAGCCAGCACGCCCAGCGGGTCGGCCGGTGCGGCGCCCATCGGCCCCAGGCCGAACAGATCGTCCAGCGACGGGCCGGCCGACAGCGGCGCCTGTGCCGGCGCGCCCAGCCCGAGCGGGTCGCTGGGCGTCGCGATGATGCGGCCGATGGTGACGCCGCTGGTGGGCATCTCGGGCGCGAAGGGATCCCAGTCGGCGGGTATGGCGCCCACCGGCGTGGCGGCCGCCGCGGGCGCGACGGGGGGAGGAGGCGCGAAGAACGCCGGGGCCGGCGGCAGAGGAGCGTACGAGGCCGGCGCGGCCGCACGGGGGGGCGGGCTGCCAAACAGGTCGCCGAACGGGTCCTTGGCAACGGTCTGGTGGCCGGCGCGCACCTGGATCACATAGCCGCCGATGTTGATCGTGTCGCCCGGCTTCAGCGGGGCCTCGCGGCCATTGCCCAGCGGCGCGCCGTTGACGCTGATGGCGTTGCTGCCGCGGTCGACGACGGCGAAGCTGCCGTTGCGCAGCACCACTTGCGCGTGCACGCGCGAGATCGTGCGGTCGGGGTCGGGCAGGACCAGCTGGTTGGTGGTGGCGCGGCCGATGGTGCCGCCCAGTTCGTCGAAGCTGGCTTCGCGCGGCTCGGTCGGTGCGCCGTTGTAGCTGCTGACGGACAGCACGATCATTCGCGGGTTCCCCTGTGTTCCTGATGGCCTGGACGAGCCGGAAAGAGCATACGACAGCCCCGTGCGCAGAGGCGCGGTCAGCGCAGCACGTAGAGCTGGCCTTCGACGACGGCGATGCGCATCGGCATCGACACCCTGCCGCCGTCGGGTCGGTTGAACTGCAGCAGCGGCCCGCCCGCCGTCGAAAGGCATTCGATGAGCCGGCCGTCGGCCGTTGGACGCAGCCTCAGCGTGGCCGCCGTGGGCAGCGGGCCGCGCAGCGCCTTCTGGGCATGCAGCAGCTGCACGCGGGCACGCCAGCGGGCCAGGTCGTCGGCGGGCCTGCGCTGATAGGCCGCGGCCAGCTCCTCGAAGCGCAGCCGTGCAGCGGCGATCCATGGCTCCGGGTCGCCCTGGGCCAGCGCCAAGGCCTGCGCCTGCGCAAAGGCCAGCACGGGTGCGGCGAGCGTGCCCAACTCGGGCAGGGGCGGTGCGTCCTGCCAGCGCCAGCGCGGGAACCTGACCGGGATGTCGACCTCCTGCTGCACGACGGCGTGGGCGCGGTACACCTCGCCGTCCTGCACGGCCCAGTCCAGCGTCGCGAGGCAGCGCGACTGCTCGTCGCTGGCGGCCTGGCCCACGCGCGGCAGCAGCAGCTGGGCGCGGGCGAAGCGCGGGCCCTCGGACAGGCGGGGTTCGGGGGCGGGCGCGGCGGGTTCGATGACCAGCTCCAGCCGGTTGGCGCCGGCCAGCGTGAACTCGTGGACGGCCAGCGCCTGCACGCCGCCGGCCGCGCCGAGCTCGGCCAGCGCGAAGCCGTTCAGGCGCGCCTGTGCGGCCACGCCCTGGGCCTGGAGGCGGAGGATCAGGAGACGTTCCATCACCCCAGGCTCCAATCGAGAAGTGCCACCGAGCCGAGCAGCGCGACATGCTGGCCGCTGCGGCCCAGCAGTGGGTCCTGCACGGCCATCGGCGCGACGACGGGCTCCAGCGCCAGCTGCAGGAACCACTGCCAGGCGCCGCCGCCCTGCGGGCTCTGCCGCAGCCCGAAGGCGCCGACCAGTGCACCGGTGGGCGGGCCGAACTCGCTCCACAGCAGGCCGGTCTCGCTGGCCAGCGGCGTGAACTCCAGCGTGACCGGGCAGCGGACGCGCTGCTGCACCGGCTCCAGCACCTCGGCGAGCGGCGGCTCGGCGGTGTCGCGGTTCAGCTGCAGCGCCAGCTCGGTGGACAGCGCGATGCGCAGCGCCAGCTGCGTGCGGGCGCCGGCCTGCTCGATCTCGCCGCTCAGCACGAGGTCCAGTGTCATGCCCAGCTTGAAGTCGCCGACGAAGCGCAGCAGCGGCTCGCTCTTCAGGCCGGCGGCGCCTTCGCGCAGGCCCCAGGTCATCGCGGCGTGGCCGTTGAACAGCCCGGCGCGCAGGCTCATGCGCGGCGACTGCGCGCTGGCCGACCAGGCGCTGAATAGCTTCTCGGCGCCGGCCATCAGCGCGGCCTCGATGCCGGGGCCGAGGCCCTCTGCCCACTTCGGCGCCGCGCGCGGGGCGCCGTCGCGCGCGAGGCGCAGGCGCAGGCCTTGGGACGCGGGCGGCAGTGGCGGCGCGGAGGCCTGGCGTGGCCAGGTCTGCTCGAGCAGGCGGTCGCGCTGCCAGGTCAGCAGCCATTGCTGGGCCGGCCAGGCCCAGACCTTCAGATGCTGCGAGCCCAGCGGCACGCCATGGTCGCGCAGGCCGCAGCAGTTGAGCTCCAGCAGCGTCAGCTCGGGAGACGGCTCCTGCAGCAGCAGCGCGCCCCAGCCTGGCGCTGCGGCGGGCGGCGGCAGTGCGCCGACGGTCCAGCTGGTGGATTGGGCGGCATGGCCCTGGGCCGTCATCAGGCCGTGGCCACCCAGCCAGCGCAGTTGCGGGTGCGGCACCGGCAGGCCGCACCTGCCATGCAGCGCCTGGCGGACCTGCAGCAGCGTCTGCGGGCCCTCGCTGGCGGCCTGGCTCAGCAGGCACAGGCGGTCCACCGCGGGCTCGCCGCCGCCGACGCGCAGCGCCGGCGGCGGCGGCGGGCCGGGCAAGTGCTGCCAGGCGCCACCTTCGAGGCGGTATTCGCGGCGCCAGTCGAGGTCCAGCGCGCGGAACTCCAGCGCCTCGATGTCGCAGGCCTGGCGCGGTAGCGGCGGTGTGTCGCCATCGACCCGGGCGAGCCGGTCCAGCGCGTCGATGAGACGCGCGTCGTTGACGCGCAGCAGCTGAGCCTCGCCGCCGCGGCGGGCCAGCTCCTCGGCGCCCGTATGCACCAGCTGGTGCAGCTTGACCCAGTTGCCCAGGCGCTCGTCGACGAGCAGCGCCAGCGCCCATTCGTTCTCGGGCCGCGTTTCGAAGGCGGGGCCGAAGGCGAAGCACAGGTTCAGGTAGCGCGCGGCGCTGTTGGCGTCCAGCAGGCCCTGCGAACGTGCCTGCTCGCCGACGCGCTCGACGAAGGCCTCGCGGCGCTCGCCCAGCCGGGCCGCCATGTCGGGCCAGCCGGCTTCGATGAGGGCGATCAGGGCGGGGTCGAGGGAGCCTGCGTGGGTGTCGGACATGGTCAGGAGGTCTTTCGCGCCGTGCGAGCCGCTGCGGTCGTGCCCCGGGGTCACTTGCGATAGTGATCCAGCGTTGGCGGCGGTGTATACCCCAGTTCCCTGGCCCGCGACTCGAATTGCGCGGCCAGCAGCGGCTGGGCGCTGCGGCGGTAGTGCAGCGCCAGCTCGTAGGCGGCGATGCCGTTGCCCAGCCCGGCGGCGTACTGCAGCCAGCCTTCGTAGCGGCCCGGCGCGGATGGCGTGTTGCTGTCGCGGTAGCTGCGGGCCACGCGGGCGGCGGCATCCTTGTCGCCGCGGGCCGACTTGTGGATGTCGGCGCGAATCTCCTCGGGCATGTCGTCGCTGACGTTGAAGGCGGTGCGGAACAGACGCACGTCGCTGCGCCTGAGCACCTGGCTGGCCTCCTTGGCGCCTTCGCGCGCCGCCAGTGCGGCGGTGGCACGGCGGCCCTGGGGGTGGTGCTGCAGATAGCCGTCAGCCAGTTGCGCGACCTCCTGCGGCCAGATGCTCCTGTCGACGGCGGCCCAGTCCTCCAGGTCGTCGGGCGCGCGCGGCGGCGCCGGCGGTGGCGCGGCATCGGCCTGCGCAGGGCGGGCCAGCGTCACGGGGCGGCGCACATCCTTGGCGATGAAGGAGTCCTGCGCCAATGCGCGCACGGCCTCGACCGGGTAGTTGCGCATCGTGTTGAGCACGTCCAGCCGCACGATGGAAAAGAAGTCGGACCAGGTGGCCTCCTCGTCCGCCGACTTGAGCATCTTGACCAGCGAGGCCGTGTAGAAGGTGCTCAGGTTGGCCGACGCGGGTGCGATTGCCGGCTTGCCGGCGCCGGTGGAGAAGGCAACCAGGAAGCCGGGCGGCACCTCGATCTGGTTCAGGCCGTCGCTGGCCTGCACGGCGGCGCGGATGTTGGTGCGGCAGGCGTCGATGACGCAGATGGTCAGCGCGTCGGGGCGTTGCGGCATGCGCTCGACGACGTCCTTGATGACGCTGACGCTGTTGCGCCCCAGCACCTCGGCCTTGGCCTTGGGGCTGGTGCCGGCGCCGACGAGCAGGCTCTCGGCGTCCAGCTGCAGGCCGTGGCCTGTGAAGTAGAAGAAGGCGACGGTATCCGACGGCCCGGACCTGACGCTGGCCGCGAAGCCTTCGATGGCCTGGCGGGTCCTGGCGGCGTCGACGTCGAGCGCGTCCGTGACGCTGAAGCCGCGCTGCTCCAACGCGGCGCGCAGATCTTGCACGTTCTTGTGCGTGGGCGGCAGGTCGTCGGGTTCGGGGTAGTCGCGATTGCCGACGAGCAGCGCGAGGCGGGTCGGGGGGGAGGCGTTGGCTTCGTCCGGCCGGGCCTGGCCCAGCGCCGGCGCGCCGGCGAGCAGGACCGGCAGCGCTTCGAGTACGGTGCGGCGGCGGAGGTCCGCCGGGCTGTCGGTAGTCATGATCGGATTGCCTGGGTTGGGACTCATGGCTCGCAGCCGAGCGTCGCGGTCGGCGTGCAGCCCTCGGGCGGGCGTATGCCTTCCTTGCCGATGGTGGCCGGGCGGCCGGCGCCGACTTCCGCGATGACGCCGGAGCGCAGCCGGATGGCGACGTTCTCGGTGCGCACCGCTTCGTCGAAGCGATCCTTGCGGGCGCCCTCAGACACCGCGACGGTGGCGGAGATGGAGCCCTGGGCTTCGGGCGTCGACGGTGCGACGCCGTTGTACACCACCGGCACTTCGGTGCTGCGGCGGGCGCCGTCGTAGAAGAACTGGTAGCCGTTGGTGCCGACCGCCGGCCCGTTGGCGTAGATGGCGGTGGCGCCCAGGTTCGCCGGCTTCTTGGGCAGGATGGTGATGAAGCCGGCCGGGGTCGTCGAGGCGCTGCTGCCGACATCGATGCCCAGCGCGTTGCCGTCACCGGGCGCGCCGAAGCTGTAGGTCTGCGTGAACGCGGCATCGCGCAGTTTGAGCGTCAGGCCGGGCAGCTGCACGGCGAAGCCCAGCGCCGAGCTGTAGGGGATGCGGGCGCGGATGCTGCTGCCGGTCGCGGCGCTGAGCTTGGCAGCGTCGATGACGACGAGGTCGCCGTCGATGCCCGCGCCGTTGACGCGCAGCGCGTCGCCGCTGAGGCTGATGCGGCTTTGCCGAGCCACGGTCTGGTCGGCGCTGGAGTTGGCGGTCCAGGCCGCGCCGGCGGTGCCGCTGACCGCGGATATGCCGCCGCTGAGGTCGTTGGCGGAGCCGTCCAGCAGCGTGATGGAGCCGCCGCCCTTGGCCTGCAGCGCCAGTGCGCCGGATGCGGCGTGGATGAGGCCGCCGGTCTGGCTGATGGTGGCCCCGGCGACGGCCAGTTGCTGGGCGTTGGCGGCCTGCTTGCCGGCTTCGGCCCCATAGGCGGCGGGTGCGGCGGTGGCCACGAGGCTGGTGGTGCCGCCGGTCAGCGTGACGTTGCCGGTCAGCTCGATGGTGCCGGCCGCGATCGCCGAGTCCGCCGCGAGGCTGACGGTGCCGAGCTTGAGCGCGGCGCTGTCGGCGGTCTTGAGCTGCACGGACTGCGCGCTCAGCGACAGTGGCTGGCCGCCCAGCGCGTTGCCGGTGTTCTGCGCGTCCAGGTGGCTGACGCTCAGGCTCTGCGGGCCGCTGCCGGTCAGGCCCAGTGTGCCGCTGATCTTCACGTCGCCGGCGCTCGTGAGGTTGCCCTTGAGCTCGACGTTGCCGGCGCTGGTGAGCGAGCCCAGCGTCTCGTTGCCGCCCAGCTGCAGCTGCGCGCCGGCGTCCACCACGACATTGCTGGCGTTGGCGATGCGTTCGTCGCCGGGGGTGACGAGGCTGCCCTTGCTGACCTTGGTGACGCCGGAGGTCTGCAGCGCGGTGGCCAGCGTCAGCGTGCCGGTGCCGGCCTGTTCGACGCTGCCGCTGCCGGAGACGGCCTGGTTCAGCGTGACGGCGTCGCTGCGCTGCAGGCGCAGCAGGCCGGCGTTGTCGACAGCGCCGCTGCCCAGCGAGCCGCTGCTTCCGTCCGCGCCGACCTGCAGCGTGCCGGCGGCGATCTGCGTGCTGCCGGTGTAGCCGTTGTTGCCGGTCAGGACCAGCGTGCCGGCGCCTTCCTTGCGCAGCGAGCCGGCGCCGCTGTAGACGCCGTCGTACTGGCTGTCGCCACGGCTGCCGACGGCCAGCGTGCCGGCGCCGGCCGTGATCGCGCCGGCGCCGGCCAGGCTGCCCAGCGTCTGGCTGCCGTTGAGCGCCAGCGTGGCGCCCGCGGCCAGCGTCGTCGCCGGGGCGGCGCCGAGCTGGTTGCCGCCGTCCAGTTGCAGCGTGCCGCCGTTGACGTTGAGCGTCTGCGCGCCGACGTTGCCGGAGATGTAGACGGCGCCGCTGGTGGCCAGGGCGCCGCCGCCCAGGCTGGCGAGCAGGCGGGCGCCGTTGCCGGCCGTCGTCGTCGTGGCGCTCAGCGTGTCGGCCGCGCCGGTCCTGTCCAGCGTGCCGGCGATGGCCAGCGTGCCGACCGTGCCGTTGCCGTTGAGTTTCAGCGTGGCGCCGCTGGCGACGGTGACCGCGGCGGTGTCGGCCAGGCGGTCCGCGGCGCCGAGGCTCAGCGTGCCGGTGGCGACGTTGACCGTGGTGGCCGCCGCCGTGCCGTTGAGGGCGACGGCGCCGTTGCTCGTCAGCGTGCCGGCGCCGAGGTTGGCGTTGACGGCCGCGCCGTTGTTCAGCGCGTAGCTGGCTGCGCTGAGGGTGTCGCCCGCGCTGGTGCCGGCGAGCGTGCCTGCGGCGGTCAGCGTGCCGACCGTGTCGTTGCCGCCCAGCTTGAGCGTGGCGCCGTTGGCGACGCTCACAGCGGCGCTGCTGGCCAGTCGGTCGGCGGTACCCAGGGTCAGCGTGCCGCTGGCGACGGCGATGTCGGCGCTCGCGGTGCCGTTGAGGGCCACCGCACCGGTGCTGGTCAACGCGCCTGCGCCGAGGTTGGCGACGACGACGGCGCCATCGTTGAGTGCGTAGCTGGTGGCGGTCAGCGTGTCGGTGGCGCCGGTCTTGTCCAGCAAGCCGGCGGACGTGAAGCTGGCGACGGCGTCGTTGCCGTTGAGTTTCAGCGTGGCGCCACTGGCCAGCGTGACGGCGGCGCCACCGGTCAAGCGATCGGCTGCCCCCAGCGTCAGCACGCCGGTGGCGATGGTGATGGCGCTGGCCGCGGACGTGCCATTGAGCGCGACATTGCCGTTGCTGCTCAGCACGCCGCTGCCGAGGTTGGCGTTGACGACGGTGCCATCGCCGAGCGTGTAGGTCGTGGCGGTCAGCGTGTCGTTGGCGCCGCTCTTGGCCAGCGTGCCGGAACTGTTGAGCCTGCCGACGCTGTCGTTGCCGTTGAGCTTGAGCGTCGCGCCGCTGGCCAGCGTGACGGCGACGGTGTTGGTCAGGCGGTCGGCGGCGCCCAGCGTCAACGTGCCGGTCGCGATGTCGAGGTCGGCGGCAGCCGTGCCGTTGAGGGCGACGCTGCCGTTGCTGGTCAGCGTGCCGGCGCCGAGGTTGGCGTTGACGACGGCGCCGTCGTTCAGCGTATAGCGGGCGGCGGTCAGCGTGTCGCCGGTGCCGGTGCCGGCGAGCGTGCCGGCGCTGGTCAGCGTGCCGACGCGTTCGCTGCCATTGAGCTTGAGCACTGCGCCGCTGTCGATGACGACATTGGGCAGCAGCGTGAAGCGGCCGGCCGAGCCCAGCGTCAGCGTGCCGGTCTCCACCGTCACGCTGGTGGCCGAGGACTGGCCATTGAGCACGCTGTTGTCGCGGCTGATCAGCGTGCCGCCGGTCAGATTGCCGTTGTAGGTCGCGTTGTCCAGCACATAGCTGTTGGCGTTGAGCGAGCCGCTGCCATTGACGATGGCGCCGGTGCCCAGGCTGATGGAGGTCACCGTGTTGTTGCTCTGCAGCGTCAGCGTGCCGTGGTCATTGACCGTGATGGCAGGCGCGCCGATCAGGCGGTTGTCGGGCGCGGCGAGCACCAGCGTGCCATGGCTGGCGACCGTCAGCGTCGGCGCGCCGAGGCTGCCGTTGATCGTGCTGCTGCCGGCGGCCGTCAGCGCGCTCTGGCCGCCCAGGTTGGCGCCGGCGAGGGTGGTGGCGTAATTGAGCGCATAGCCCGCCGTCGCGGTCAGTGTGGACGGGCTGGCGGCTTCGAGCTGGGCGGGCAGGTTGAGCTGGCCGGACAGGTTGAGCTGGCTGATGGTGGCGTCGCCGCCCAGCCTGAGGGAGGCGCCGCCGCTGACGTTGACCGTCGCGCCGCTGGCCAGCAGATTCATGCCGACAAGACTCAGGCGGCCGGACAACGCATTGACGCTGAGCGCGGCCATCGGCGCATTCACGGTGACGGTGGCGCCATCGCTGTTGACGGTGCCGATGCCCAGGTTCGCGTTCACGACGGCGCTGTCGTGCAGCGTATAGGTGTTGGCCACAAGCGTGTCGCCGGGGGTGGTCACGTCCAGCGTGCCGCTCAGGCTCAGGCCGCCGGTCGCGATGTTCTCGCCGCCGTTGAGCTTCAGCGTCGCGCCGCCGGCCACCGTGATGGCCGGCGCATTGGCGAAGCGGTCGGCTGCGCCCAGGCTCAGCGTGCCGCTGTCCACTTTGACCGCCGTGGCGCTGGAAAGGCCCAAGAGTGTCGCGTTGCCCTGGCTGGTCAAGGTGCCGGTGCCGAGGTTGGCATTGATGATGGCACCGGTGTTGAGGGTGTAGTTGCCGGTCAGGGCGGTCAGCGTGTCGGTCGCACCGGTCTTGTCCAGCGTGCCGGCGGTGGTGAGCGAGCTGACGGTGTCGTTGCCGTTGAGCTTGAGCGTGGCACCGTTGGCAATGGTGACGGCGGCGGTATTGGCCAGGCGCTCGGCCGAGCCCAGCGTCAGCGTGCCGCCGGCGACGGCGACGCCGGTGGCGGCGGACGCGCCGTTGAGGGCGACCGTGCCGGTGCTGCTCAGCGTGCCGGTGCCGAGGCTGGCGTTGACGATGGCGCCGTTGTTCAACGCCTGTATTGGCGCGGTCAGCACACCGGTCGTGCCGTTGACGATGGCGGACTGCACCGTGAGGCTGCTGACGGTGTTGGTGAACGTGGCGATGTCCAGAATGCCGCCGTTCACCGCGAGGGCGCCGCTGCCCAGCGCGCCGTTGGCACCCAGCGTCAGCTGGCCGGCGTTGATCGAGGTGCCGCCGCTGAAGCTGTTGCTGCCGGACAGCGTTAGCGTGCCGGCGCTCTGCTTGACGAGGTTGCCGCTGCCGCCGATGTTGTTGGCGACGGCCGAGGCATCGCTGCGGTCGAGGATCAGCGTGCCGTTGTTGTTGACGGCGCCGGAGCCCAGCGAGCCCGTGGTGCCGCCATTGCCGACATCGAGGCTGCCGCCCGACGCGATGCTGGTGCTGCCGCCGTAGCTGTTGGCGCCGGTCAGCGTCAGCGTGCCGGCACCGGACTTGGTCAGCGAGCCGCCGCTGCTGGTGAGCGCCGAGGCGAGCGTGACGGCCTGGCCGTTGGTGTCGAGGTTGTAGGCCTGGCTGGCGGCGTTGCTGAAGCGGGCGGAGTAGTCGGTGGTGTTGCCGGCGGAGAACTGCAGCGTGCCGCCGTTGAAGGCAATGCTGCCGGCGGAGCCGAGGGCGGCAGCGCTGCCCAGGGCCAGCGTGCCGGCCGCGAGGGTGGTGCCGCCGCCATAGCTGTTGGTGCCACCGAGGGTCGCAGTGCCGGAGCCGGCCTGCTCCAGCGTGCCCGAGCCGGAGATGTTGTTGTTCACCGTCAGCGCGTCGCTGCGGTCCAAGACCAGCGTCGCGTTGTTGCTGACATTGCCACCACCCAGGCTGCCTGTCATGCCGCCCGCGCCGATTTGCAGGCTACCGGCGCTGATGGTGGTGCTGCCGCCGTAGCTGTTGGCACCGGTCAGCGTCAGCGTGCCGGCACCGGACTTGGTCAGCGAGCCGCCGCTGCTGGTGAGCGCCGAGGCGAGCGTGACGGCCTGGCCGTTGGTGTCGAGGTTGTAGGCCTGGCTGGCGGCGTTGCTGAAGCGGGCGGAGTAGTCGGTGGTGTTGCCGGCGGAGAACTGCAGCGTGCCGCCGTTGAAGGCAATGCTGCCGGCGGAGCCGAGGGCGGCAGCGCTGCCCAGGGCCAGCGTGCCGGCCGCGAGGGTGGTGCCGCCGCCATAGCTGTTGGTGCCACCGAGGGTCGTGGTGCCGGAGCCGGCCTGCTCCAGCGTGCCCGAGCCGGAGATGCTGTTGTTCACCGTCAGCGCGTCGCTGCGGTCCAAGACCAGCGTCGCGTTGTTGCTGACATTGCCACCACCCAGGCTGCCTGTCATGCCGCCCGCGCCGATCTGCAGCGTGCCGGCGCTGATGGTGGTGGCGCCGTAGCTGTTGGCGCCGGTGAGCGTGGTGGTGCCGGACCCGGCCTGTTCCAGCGAACCGGAGCCGGAAATGGCGTTGGCGACCGTCAGTGCGTTGCTGCGGTTGAAGACCAGGGCCGCGTTGTCGCTGACGTTGCCGCTGCCCAGCGTGCCGGTGCTGCCAGCGGCGCCGACCTGCAGCGTGCCGGCGCTGATGGTGGTGAGGCCGGCGTAGGTGTTGGTGCCGGACAGCACGATGGTGCCGGTGCCGGACTTGGTGAGCGCAAGCGCGCCGCTGCTGTTCTGGATGGCACCTGCGAAGTTGCCCGTGCCGTTGTTGGCGCCGACGGTCAGCGTGACGGCGCTGGTGTTGGAGTTGTCGATGACGCCGCTGCCGGACAGGCCGTTGATGGCCTGGCTGAGGCCGGCCAGGTCCAGCCTGCCATTGACGACCAGGTCGCCCTTGCCGCTGCCACTGGGCAGGGCGGTGGCCGAGCCGAGCGCCAGCGTGCCGGCACTGATGGTGGTGTTGCCGGCGTAGCTGTTGTTGCCGCTGATCGTGGCGGTGCCGGTACCGGCCTGCGCCAGCGAACCGGCGCCGGAAATGGCGTTGGCGACCGTCAGTGCGTCGCTGCGGTTGAAGACCAGGGCCGCGTTGTCGCTGACGCTGCCGCTGCCCAGCGTGCCGGTGCTGCCAGCGGCGCCGATCTGCAGCGTGCCGGCGCTGATGGTGGTGGCGCCGTAGCTGTTGGCGCCGGTGAGCGTGGTGGTGCCGGAACCGGCCTGCTCCAGCGAACCGGAGCCGGAAATGGCGTTGGCGACCGTCAGTGCGTTGCTGCGGTTGAAGACGAGCGCCGCGTTGTCGCTGACGTTGCCGCTGCCCAGCGTGCCGGTGCTGCCAGCGGCGCCGATCTGCAGCGTGCCGGCGCTGATGGTGGTGAGGCCGGCGTAGGTGTTGGTGCCGGACAGCACGATGGTGCCGGTGCCGGACTTGGTGAGCGCAAGCGCGCCGCTGCTGTTCTGGATGGCACCTGCGAAGTTGCCCGTGCCGTTGTTGGCGCCGACGGTCAGCGTGACGGCGCTGGCGTTGGAGTTGTCGATGACGCCGCTGCCGGACAGGCCGTTGATGGCCTGGCTGAGGCCGGCCAGGTCCAGCCTGCCATTGACGACCAGGTCGCCCTTGCCGCTGCCACTGGGCAGGGCGGTGGCCGAGCCGAGCGCCAGCGTGCCGGCACTGATGGTGGTGTTGCCGGCGTAGCTGTTGTTGCCGCTGATCGTGGCGGTGCCGGAACCGGCCTGTTCCAGCGAACCGGAGCCGGAAATGGCGTTGGCGACCGTCAGTGCGTCGCTGCGGTTGAAGACCAGGGCCGCGTTGTCGCTGACGCTGCCGCTGCCCAGCGTGCCGGTGCTGCCAGCGGCGCCGATCTGCAGCGTGCCGGCGCTGATGGTGGTGAGGCCGGCGTAGGTGTTGGTGCCGGACAGCACGATGGTGCCGGTGCCGGACTTGGTGAGCGCAAGCGCGCCGCTGCTGTTCTGGATGGCACCTGCGAAGTTGCCCGTGCCGTTGTTGGCGCCGACGGTCAGCGTGACGGCGCTGGCGTTGGAGTTGTCGATGACGCCGCTGCCGGACAGGCCGTTGATGGCCTGGCTGAGGCCGGCCAGGTCCAGCCTGCCATTGACGACCAGGTCGCCCTTGCCGCTGCCACTGGGCAGGGCGGTGGCCGAGCCGAGCGCCAGCGTGCCGGCACTGATGGTGGTGTTGCCGGCGTAGCTGTTGTTGCCGCTGATCGTGGTGGTGCCGGTACCGGCCTGCTCCAGCGAACCGGAGCCGGAGATGTCGTTGGTGATCGTCAGCGCATTGCTGCGATTGAAGACCAGCGCCGCGTTGTCGGTGACGCTGCCGCTGCCCAGCGTGCCGGTGCTGCCAGCGGCGCCGACCTGCAGCGTGCCGGCGCTGATGGTGGTGAGGCCGGCGTAGGTGTTGGTGCCGGACAGCACGATGGTGCCGGTGCCGGACTTGGTGAGCGCAAGCGCGCCGCTGCTGTTCTGGATGGCACCTGCGAAGTTGCCCGTGCCGTTGTTGGCGCCGACGGTCAGCGTGACGGCGCTGGCGTTGGAGTTGTCGATGACGCCGCTGCCGGACAGGCCGTTGATGGCCTGGCTGAGGCCGGCCAGGTCCAGCCTGCCATTGACGACCAGGTCGCCCTTGCCGCTGCCACTGGGCAGGGCGGTGGCCGAGCCGAGCGCCAGCGTGCCGGCACTGATGGTGGTGTTGCCGGCGTAGCTGTTGTTGCCGCTGATCGTGGTGGTGCCGGTACCGGCCTGCGCCAGCGTGCCGCTGCCGGAGATGTCGTTGGTGACTGTCAGCGCATTGCTGCGGTTGAAGACCAGCGCCGCGTTGTCGGTGACGCTGCCGCTGCCCAGCGTGCCGGTGCTGCCAGCGGCGCCGATCTGCAGCGTGCCTGCGCTGATGAGGGTCGTGCCGGAGTAGGTGTTGGCCCCTGATAGCGTAGCGGTACCCGAGGTGGTCTTCGTCAGGCCGACGTTGCCGTCGAGGATTGCGCTGGCGCTGCCGGCCCGCACGTCAAAGTCGGTCGTGCTGGTGAGCACGCCCGTCGTGCCGGTGATGGAGCCAGTTTGCAGCGACACGCCGGAAACCGTGTTGGTGCTCGTGTTGATGTCCAGCGTGCCGCCGTTGACGACAACCGCGGCGTTGGGCAGCGTGCCGCTCGCGCCGAGCGTCAGCGTGCCTTGACTGATGGTGGTGGTGCCGGTGTAGTTGTTGTTGGTGTTGGACAGCGTGACCGAGCCATTGGTCGTCTTGGTCAAGCCCACGCTGCCGGCCAGTTGGGCACTGACCGTGCCGGCCTGCATGTCGAAGGTCGACGTGCTGGTGAGCGCGCCAGTGCCGCCGGTGATGCTGCCGCTTTGCAGCGACACCCCCGCCACGGTGGGATTGCGATTGGCAATGTCCAGCGTGCCGCCGTTGATCGTGACGGCGCCGCTGCCCAGCACGTTGCTGGCCCCCAGCTTCAAAGTGCCCGACGTGACGGACGTGCCACCGCTGTAGGTATTTGAACCGCTGAGCGTGAGGATGGCAGAGCCGGCCTGGGCAACCGCCAGGCTGCCGGTGAAATTGGCACTGACGGTCTGGTTGTTGCTGCGGTTGAAGGCCAGCGTGCCAGAACCGTTCACCG
This sequence comes from Roseateles saccharophilus, assembly GCF_004342485.1. Taxonomy (GTDB): domain Bacteria; phylum Pseudomonadota; class Gammaproteobacteria; order Burkholderiales; family Burkholderiaceae_C; genus Pelomonas; species Pelomonas saccharophila. Next base: position 105,088 of record NZ_SMBU01000013.1, on the reverse strand, counting down.
TGGCGCCGTTGTTGATGCTGCCCGTGGTGCCGCCATTGCCGGCGGTGAGCGTGCCGGACCCGATGGTGATCGTGCCTGCGCTGGCCGCACCAGTGAGCGTGCCGTTGCCGTTGAAGGTGAGCGTGCCGTTCGTCGTGATGTTGCCGCCCAAGGAGTGGGCGTTCGTGCTGCCGTTGCTGGTGATGGAGATCGCGGCGCCACCAGTGCTGGTGAGGTCCGCGGTCGTCACCACGCGGCCGTTGGCTTGTGTGCCCCCGAGGTCGTTGGCTGAGAGCGTGATGCCATTGGCAGTGACGGCCGCGTTGATGGTGATGTCACCACCGGCCTGCAATGTCAGCGCCCCTGTGCCGGCGCCACCGGAACCGTCGACCGTGTTTGAAACCGTGATGGTGTTTTTTGCCTGCAGGACAACGCTGGTCGACTGCAGCAGCTTGCCCAGGCCGCCGGGCACGGTGCCAGCTTCGACGGTGACGGCTCCTGAGGTTCCGAAGCTGAGGTTGCCAGCCGCAGAGCCGCCGGTTGCGATCGTGATGTCGTCCGGATCCAGCAGCAAGCTTCCGGTCGCCCCCTTGGTCGCCCGCAGGTCCGCGTCACCCCGGAATTCGAGGGACTCCCTGCCCGAAACCTCGGCTGAACCACCGTCGCCGCCGAGTGAGCCGCCCTTTGCACTGAGCGAGCCATAGAAGCGGGTGGACTTGTCTGACCACAGCACGACCTGCCCGCCATTGCCGGACACGCCCGCGTCTGCCGTCAGCGTCGCGCCCGGTCGCGCCACGAGCATTTCCGCATTGCGCACTTCGGCATTGGCGCCATGGAAGTCCCCGCCCACGCGGATGCGCCCGCCGCCCGTGTCGCCCGAGGCGTCGAGCTGCGCATGGCCGTCGAGCATGACACGCTGGCCCTGCACCAGCACATCGCCGCCGGCGTGCCCCGTGCCGCCGCTGGCGTCGATCTTGCCGTTCACCCAGGTCACGCCCTGGCTGCCGCCGTCGATGACGACGCGGCCGGACACGCCTTCCAGCGAGCGGGCGCGCACCATGCCTTCCATGTTGAGCACGGTGTCGGCAAATCCGGCGCGGGCCACGGCGCGCAGTTCGGCGCTTTGCGAGGCGTTGATGGTGCCGAGCGCGTCCAGCCGCGTCTGCAGCTGGTCGTCGTTGCGGACCTTGAACAGCACGAGGCCGTCGCCCTCGACGTCGACGCTGACCTGGCTGGCCGCGGCCAGCGCCACGCGGCGGGCGTCGATGTTGCCGCCGACGGTGAGCCGCGGCGCGACGAGGGCCACGGTGTCGGCGGCGCGGATGCGGCCCTCGGCGCGCAGTTCGCCGGCGCCACCGGAAGCCGCGCCCAGGCGCAGCACGCCGCTCTGCAGGTCGGCATCGCTGATGCCCAGCGTCGTGGCGACGAGACTGCCGACATCGACCTGCGAGTCGGCCGAGAAGTAGACGCCGCGCGGGTTGCTGAGCACGACGCGGCCGTTGGCATTGATCTGGCCCAGGATGCGGGTGGGGTCATAGCCGATGACGCGGTTGATCAGCAGCGCCTGCGAGTTGGGCTGGACGATGTTGACGGTCTCGCCCTTGTCGACCGAGAAGCTGCGCCAGTCGACGGCGGCCGTCTGCGTGGACTGGTTGATCAGCATCAGCCCGGTCTGCGGCGTCTGGATGGTGGCCGCGCCCTGCTTGACCAGACCGTCCTGCGGCAGCGCGCCGGCGGCGATGGGGGCGAGTGCCGCGGCGACGGCCCAGCTGAGCGGGTGGATGCGGTGACGCCGCTGGCGGCTGCCCTGATGCGAGTTGCGGTCAAAAGGCATAGTGATCTCCCGGATTTCTGTGCTGGGCGGCCGCGCCGCCGACGAGCCTGTGCTGCTACCTGATGAAATAGGTGAGCTGGGCGTAGGCGCGGGTGCTGCCCCCCTTGGTGTCGCTCTTGGGCGTACCCTGGGTGCGGCTGGCCACGCTGAGCCGCAGCGCGAACTCCCCCGGGCGCACCCAGGTCGCTGCAATGCCGGCACCGCCCAGCATTGCGCTATTCACGAAGGTCTCGTCCTGCTGGATCTGGGCGGACGGATCCTTGCGGTACTTGATGCGGCCGACGTCGTAGAACAGGCTGACGACGGACTCGCGGCCGATGCGCCCGAAGATGGATTCGGGGGGCAGGAAGCGCAGTTCCAGGCTGCCGATGAAGCCGCTGTCGCCGGTGCCCTCGCCGGGGGCGAACGCGCGCACACCGTCCGGGCCGCCGAGGCGGAACTGCTCGGTGGTGTCCAGGTTTTTCAGGCCGACCTGGCCGCGCACCGCGAGGTAGGCGAGCAGGCGGTTGGTGATGATGTTCTGCAGCCGCGTGAAGCCGGCGGTCAGCTTGCTGAAGTTGGCGGGGTCCTGGCCCGGCTGCTGCACCGCGAATTTGAGGCGGCCCGTGACGGCCGAGAATTCGTAGGTGTTGACGCCCCCGCTCAGCAGGCTGTCGCGGAAGTCGCCGTTGCCGCCCAGGGCCAGCGTGTCCGAACTTTTGTTGATGGGCAGGGTCGCGGCGCTCTTGTCGCTGAACTGCTTGTGCTCGACGGACAGCAGCGAGAAGAGGTTCAGGTTGCGTGAGCGGATGACGGGGTAGAGGCCGAAGCCGGTGAGGGTCACGGCATCGCCGGAGAGATTGAGCGGGAAGGCCTCCTTGTCCAGTTGGTAGCGCACGGCCGAGAGCGACGCGCCGAGCTTGAAGCCCCTGCTGCCGACGGGCGTCGTGTAGTTCACCAGGCCGAAGTACAGGCCCCGCGTGGTGGACGTCAGCACGTTGCCGGTCAGGCCGTCGCCGCGGCCGAAGGGGCTGTTCATCGTGGCCAGACCCGTCAGCCGGAAGCGGCCAAGGAAGCGCGAGCCGTTGGTGTCCAGGTCGGCGCGGGCCGTCCAGGTGGCGTCGGCCCGTGGCGTGACGACCAGGGTGGCAGTGCCGGGCTTGCTGCCGGCCTGCACCTCGACCTGTGCGGTGATGCCGCGCAGGTCGTTGACGAGGAAGACGGCGCGCTCCACGTCGCGCACCTTGAGGATGCTGCCGGGCACCAGTTCGTCCAGATAGGCCTGGACGACTTCTCGCCGTACCGGCAGGCCCTCGCTCCAGTTCAGGCGCACTTCGTCCAGCCGGCCTTCCAGCACCGCAATGCGCACGACGCCGCCGACGGTCTTCTGCTCCGGGATGTAGGCATAGCCGAGGTAGTAGCCCAGTTCGCTCTGCAGGAAGCGCGTCACTTCCGCCGCCGCGTTGGCCAGGTCTTCAAAGCTGCGTGCCTTGCCGACGAACGGGGCCGTCAGCCGGGCCAGCGAGGCCCTCAACTCAGGGGGGGCGTCATCCGCAACGCTGAAGGACTCGATGTCGATGCGCAGGTCGTCGGCGGGCTTGCCGAGTTCGCGCGGCGGGGGGGGGCGTGGCATGTCGACGCTGCGTGGCGCCTGGGGTTTGGGGGCCAACTCGCCGGGGGTGGGCACGGTGCCCGGGGGCGGCGTCGTCTGTGCCCTCGCCAAGATGAGCGACATCGACAGCCCGATGGCGAACAGCGCCCTCCCGATCCTGCGAGCCGTCTTCATTGATTCACGCCCCTCCGCTGTAATGGCCGAGAGGCTATCCGAAGTGCATGACGGCGGCCACGGCGGCAGCCCTCAAACCTGACGGTTTCCTAGCGTTGACCCCAGTCGGAGGGACATGCTTTGAAGCTATCGTATTGCCGGTCGTGATCTGATTGCGGCTGGTCGTCAACTTGTAGGGGTGAGAGCTTGAGCGCTTCGTCGGAGCTTGTCGCGCAGGTCGAGAGCTGGTTGCGGCCCTTGGCGGATGACTCTGCGCCCTGCGGGCCGGACCTGGAGTACGACAACGCCTTTCTGGAGTTGACGCAGGCGGCCCAGGGCAAGCCCGAGTCGCAGTTCGAAGCCGCCGTGCCGGCGGACTGGCGCGACGTGCGCCGCCGTTGCGAGCAGCTGTTCGAGGCGAGCCGCGACCTGCGCGTCGCGGTGTTGTGGATGCGTGCTCTGCTGAGGCTGGACGGCGTCGGCAGCCTGGCACCCAGCCTTCGCCTGCTGAACGGGTTGATGGCCAACTTCTGGGACAGCCTGCATCCACGGCCCGATCCGGACGATGGCGACCTCTACGCCCGCGCCAACGTGCTGGCGCTGCTCGTGGACCCCGATGCGGTGCTGGCCGACCTGCGCGATGCCAACCTCGTCAGCCTGCGTGGCGTGGGCGAGATCAAGGTGCGAGCGGTCGACATCGCGTTGGGGAATATTACCGCGCGCGACGACGAGAACTCCTGGAGCCGCGCCCAGGTCGAGCAACTCTTCGCCGACGCCATCGCACAAGGTGCGGGCCTGGCCACCGACATCGCCGACGCCCAGAGCGAGCTCGCGGCGCTGACGACGCTGCTCGGCGAGCGCATGGACCACTCGCAGGCGCCGGATCTGAAGCCCCTGCGCCAGACGCTCGCCGCCATCGCCGGCCTGCTGCCCCAGGCCGGCGGCGCCAGCGCTGAAGCGGTGGATGTCGCACAGGTGGGTGATATGGCGTCTGTAGGTTCTGGCAGCGGCGGTCAGGCGCTGAGCGGACGGATCAATTCACGCGCCGAGGCGCTGCGCGCCATCGAAATGGTTTGCGACTACCTCGAGCGTGCCGAACCGACCAACCCGGCGCAATTGCTGCTGCGTCGCGCAGGGCGCCTGCTCGGCCACAACTTCCTCCAGTTGATGAAGGAGCTGGCCCCGGATGCGCTGAGCGAGGTCGCGCGCATCATGGGCGTCGATCCGTCGACGGTCGAGATTGACGGCTGAAACTGATTCGAGTGATTGACACCGCCAAGTTGTACCCTTTCCACTCCTAGGCTCCACGGAGATCAAGATGGCCACCAGCAGCCAAAAATTCATTGCCCGCAATCGCGCCCCGCGCGTCCAGATCGAGTACGACGTCGAGCTCTACGGCGCTCAGAAAAAGGTCCAGCTCCCCTTCGTCATGGGCGTGCTGTCCGACCTGTCGGGCAAGCCCGTGGACCCGCTCGCGCCCGTGGCGGACCGCAAGTTCCTGGAGGTCGACGTCGACAACTTCGACTCGCGCATGAAGGCAATGAAGCCGCGCGTGGCCTTTCAGGTGCCCAACACGCTGACCGGCGAGGGCAACCTCAGCGTCGACATCACGTTCGACAGCATGGAGGACTTCACCCCGGGCGCGATCGCCCGCAAGGTCGACTCGCTCAACAAGCTGCTCGAGGCACGCAACCAGCTGCAGAACCTGGTCACCTACATGGACGGCAAGACCGGCGCCGAGGAGCTGGTGTCCAAGGTGCTGGCCGACCCCGCGCTGCTGGGCTCGCTCGCGAACTCCGCCAAGCCGACCGAATAACGACCGGCGCGCAAGACGCCCCAATGCCAAGGAGATCCTGAATGGCTGAGCAACAGACGACATCGCCACTGGCGTCGGTCAATTTCGAGGGCAGCGACCTGGCTTCGCTGCTGAACAAGGAATTCAAACCCAAGACCGAAGAGGCGCGCAGCGCCGTGGAATTGGCCGTCCAGACGCTGGCCCAGCAGGCGCTGGCCCAGACGCAGCTGATCAGCGGCGACACGGTCAAGTCCATCGAGAGCATGATCGCGGCCATCGACCGCAAGCTGTCGGAGCAGATCAACCAGATCCTGCACCACGCCGACTTCCAGAAGCTCGAAGGTGCCTGGCGCGGCCTGCATCACCTGGTGAACAACACCGAGACCGACGAGCAGCTCAAGATCCGCGTCATGAACATCTCCAAGGCGGAGCTGGGCAAGACGCTGAAGCGCTACAAGGGCACGAACTGGGACCAGAGTCCCCTGTTCAAGAAGGTCTACGAAGAGGAATACGGCCAGTTCGGCGGCGAGCCCTTCGGTTGCCTGGTGGGGGACTACCACTTCGACCAGAGCGCGCCCGACGTGGAGCTGCTGGGCGAGATGTCCAAGGTGGCCGCCGCTGCCCACTCGCCCTTCATCACCGGCGTGTCCCCGACGGTCATGCAGATGGAGTCCTGGCAGGAGCTGGCCAATCCGCGCGACCTGACCAAGATCTTCACGACGCCCGAGTACGCCGCCTGGCGCTCGCTGCGTGAGTCCGAAGACGCGCGCTATCTCGGCCTGGCCATGCCGCGCTTCCTGGCCCGCCAGCCCTATGGCGCGCGCAGCGCCCCGGTCGAGGAGTTCAACTTCGAGGAAGACACCGGCGCCGCGGACCACAGCAAGTACACCTGGGCCAATGCGGCCTATGCGATGGCCGTGAACATCAACCGCTCCTTCAAGGAATACGGCTGGTGCTCGCGCATCCGTGGCATCGAGTCAGGCGGTGCCGTCGAAGGCCTGCCGACGCACAGCTTCCCCACCGACGACGGCGGCGTGGACATGAAGTGCCCGACCGAGATCGCCATCTCGGACCGCCGCGAGGCCGAGCTGGCCAAGGCCGGTTTCATGCCGCTGGTGCATCGCAAGAACAGCGACTTCGCCGCCTTCATCGGTGCCCAATCGCTGCACCAGCCGGCCGAGTACGACGACCCGGATGCGACGGCCAACGCCAACCTGGCGGCGCGCCTGCCCTACCTGTTCGCCACCTGCCGCTTCGCCCACTACCTGAAGTGCATCGTGCGCGACAAGGTTGGCTCCTTCAAGGAACGCGATGAGATGAATCGTTGGCTGCAGGACTGGATCATGCAGTACGTCGATGGCGATCCGGCGCACTCCAGCGAGTCCACCAAGGCCAGCAAGCCACTGGCTGCGGCCGAGGTCGTGGTGGAGGAGATCGAGGGCAACCCCGGCTACTACTCGTCCAAGTTTTTCCTGAGGCCTCACTATCAGCTCGAAGGGCTGACGGTTTCGCTGCGTCTCGTGTCCAAGCTTCCCTCAGGGAAAGCCGGCTGAGCGGCGTAGCCGCTTGGGCATGCCGCCAACCGGCGCACGACCTGCAGCGGTATTTTTGTTCGGTGATTCACAAATGAAGGAGAAGGGATCATGGCTGTAGACATGTTCATCAAGTTCGATGGCATCGACGGCGAGTCCATCGATTCGAAGCATGCCAAGTCGATCGACGTGCTGGCCTGGAGCTGGGGCATGAGTCAGTCCGGCACTATGCACATGGCGACGGGCGGCGGCGCCGGCAAGGTCAATGTCCAGGACCTGAGCGTGACCAAGTACATCGACAAGTCGTCCACCGTGCTGATGACGCATTGCGCGACCGGTCAGCACATCAAGGAAGCCAAGCTGACCGTGCGCAAGGCAGGCAAGACGCCGCTCGAGTACCTGGTTATCACGCTGAAGGGTGTGATCGTCAGCAGCGTCAGCACCGGTGGCAGCGGCGGCGAGGATCGCCTGACGGAAAACGTCTCGATCAACTTCGCTTCCTACGAAGTGGCCTACCAGCAGCAGAACGCGGAAGGCGGCAAGGAAGGTGGCCAGGTGTTCTCCAAGTTCAACATCGCGAAGAACACGGTCGTCTGAGCGTCCTGCGCGGCAACTCCCGCGCGTGGCGGGGGCTGCCGGCGAACATCGGCTGCCGTGCTTGCGCTTGGGTGGCTGCCGGGTCCTTCGGGCTCGGCGGTCGCCGGCGGCGAGCCAGTCCAGCTGAATGGCGGCCACCGCTCGCGGTGGCCGCGTTGCTTCGATGCCCATGCCCGGCTGTCGCCGACGCCTGGCCATCGCCGATCCCGCCGCGGGGTCGCAAACCGGTGAGGTTGAGATGTCGAAGAAGGACATGTTCCTGAAGCTCGAGAGCAAGCGCGGCGGCGCCGTGAAGGGCGAGAGCGAAGACCCCGCCCACCCCGCCGAGATGGTCGTGCTGGACTTCAGCTGGGGCATGACCAGCGTCGTCAGCACCGGCTTCTCCGGCAAGGAGACCAAACCGGCGCAGCTGGAGCTGCGCATCGTCAAGAACGTGGACACCGCCTCCACCGGCCTGATGTCGGTCATGAGGACCAATGACGAGATCAAGAAGGCGGTGCTGACCGTGCGCAAGGCCGGCGGCAAGCAGGAGGACTACTTCTCCATCACGATCCAGGGCGGCCGCATCACTTCGCTGGAAGTGAGTTCGGAGGGCGATCATCCGCTGCTGACCGAGCGCTTGTCGCTGACCTTCAACAAGATCGAAGTGCAATACAAGGCCCAGAGCGCCACCGGCGCGATGAAGGGCGCATCGACCTTCCAGGACGAGGTGACACCGGGATGAGCCAAGCCGAACAAGCCCTGCGTGACGGTGACCCCGAGCTCGCACTGCGCCTGCTGCAAGACCAGGTCCGCGCCAATCCGGCCGACGCCAAGCTGCGCGTCTTCCTGTTCCAGCTGCTGAGCGTGCTGGGGCGCTGGGACCGTGCGCTGAATCAACTCAACGTCGCCGGCGAGCTGGATGCGTCCACGCTGGCCATGGTGCAGACCTACCGCGAGGCGCTGCAGTGCGAGCGCCTGCGTGCCCAGGTCTTCGCCGGCCAGAAGCTGCCCATGCTGTTCGGCGAGCCCGAGCCCTGGACGGCGCTGCTGCTCGAGGCGCTGCTGCGCGAGGGGCGTGGCGAGGCCGAGGCCGCCCAGACGTTGCGCAGCCAGGCCTTCGAGCAGGCGCCGGCCTGCCCGGGCACGGCCGACGGCCAGGCCTTCGAGTGGCTGGCCGATGCCGACATGCGCCTGGGGCCGCTGCTGGAGGCCGTCATCAACGGGCGCTACTACTGGGTGCCGTTCGGGCACCTGAGCGTGCTGCGCCTGGAGGAGCCCGCCGACCTGCGCGACAAGGTCTGGGTGCCGGCGCAGCTGCAGTTCAGCAACGGCGGCGAGACCGTGGCCCTGGTGCCTACGCGCTATGCCGATACCGACCTCGGCGTGCCCGAGCTGGCGCTGGCGCGCCGCACCGAATGGCGCGAGCAGCGGCCCGGTTTCTTTACCGGCCAGGGCCAGCGCCTGCTGACTACCGACGCGGGTGACCTGGCGCTGCTGGACCTGCGCGAGATCAGCTTCGCCGAGGCCTGATCCCAGCATGACGGCCAACAAGGTCATCGATCGGCTGCAGCCGGCCCTGCTGGACCGGCTGCGCGACGACCACCCCGAGCAGCGGGTGGAGCCGGCCGACGCGCGCGTCATGAGCCGCCAGCGGCTGCGCGACGCCGTGCTGCGCGACCTGGAGTGGCTGTTCAACGCGACGGCACCGGCCAGCGTCGAGGGGCTGGGCGACTTCCCGCGCGCCGCGCGCTCGGTGCTGGGCTTTGGCCTGCCCGCGCTGTCGGGCACGACGGCCTCGTCCATCGACCCGCCCTGGCTCGAAGCCCAGGTGAAGCGCGCCATCCTCGACCACGAGCCGCGCATCCTGGCCGACAGCCTGCGCGTGGAGGCGCTGGTGTCCGACCTGCAGATCGGTCACCGCAACCAGATCAGCATCCGCATCAGCGGCCAGATGTGGGCCCAGCCCGTGCCGCTGGAGCTGCTGCTGCACACCGACTTCGACCTCGAGACCGGGCGCGTGCAGATCCGCGAACTCGCCCGCTAAGACCGCCCTTCATGGACCCGCGCCTCATCGGCTATTACGAACAGGAACTCCAGCATCTCCAGGACATGGGGAGGGAGTTCGCCGAGCAATTCCCCAAGCAGGCCGCGCGTCTCAGGCTGGGCAAGGACGTCGAGGTCGCCGACCCGTATGTGGAGCGGCTGCTCGAGGGCTTCGCCTTCCTGGCGGCGCGCGTGCAGCTGAAGCTGGACGCCGAGTTCCCGCGCTTCACGCAGCACCTCGTCGAGATCCTCTACCCGCAGTTCCTCGCGCCGCTGCCGTCCATGCTGATCGCGCAGGTGCAGCCCGATCCCGGCGATGCCGGCCTGCTGACCGGCGTGACGCTGCCGCGCGGCAGCATGCTGCGCGGCCAGTCGACGCGTGCGGGGCTGACGGACTGCCGCTTCCGCACCGCGCACGAGCTGGTCATGTGGCCGCTGGAGCTGACGGCCGCCGAGTATTTCAGCCACGCTTCCAACCTGCCACTGAACGGGCAGGACGGCTGGCGCAAGTTCTCGTCCGGCCTGCGCATCAGGCTGCGCACGACAGGCGGTGCCGACTTCAGCCAGCTGGCACTGCAGGACCTGCGCCTGCATTTCTCGGCCGGCGGCGAGCTGGGCTATGCCCTGCATGAGCTGGTCTGCGGCCACACGCTGGGCGTCATCGTCAGCGCCGGCGCGAAACACGAGACCGTGGCGCCGACCTGTGTGCGCGCCGTCGGCTTCGAGGAAGACCAGGCGCTGCTGCCGGTCAGCCCGCGCGGCTTCGGCGGCTACCGGCTGCTGCAGGAATACTTCGCCTTCCCGAGCCGTTTCATGTTCTTCGACCTGGCCGGCATCGGCGACACGCTGCGCCGCCTCGGCGGCCAGGAGGTCGAGATCGTGCTGCTGTTCTCGCGGGCCAATGGCGCGCTGTCGCAGTCGGTCGACGCGAGCTCGCTGGCGCTGAACTGCGTGCCCGCCATCAACCTGTTCGAGCAGCGCTGCGACCGCGTGCAGATCGGGCCACAGGGGCACGACTATCACGTCGTCGTGGACCGCGCACGGCCGATGGACTTCGAGATCATCGACCTGCTCGACGTGACCGGCCACGGCAACGACCTGGCGCGCGAGCGCCGCTTCTCGCCGCTGTATGCCGCCTTCCACCAGGAGGACGAGGAACGCGGCGCCTATTACACGCTGCAGCGCGAGCCGCGCCTGCTGTCGCCGCGGCAGAAGGATCTGCGCGGCACCGGTCCGCGCTCCAGCTACATCGGCAGCGAGATCTTCGTCTCCATCGTCGACACGAAGGAAGCGCCGTTCAGCGCCGACCTGCAGCAGCTCAGCGTGAAGGCGCTGTGCTCCAACCGCGACCTGCCGCTCTTGATGAGTACCGGCACCGACGACGACCTCGGCCTGGAAGGCAGCGCGCCGATCAAGGGCATCCGCGTCGTCAGGGGGCCGTCGCGGCCCCAGTCGGCGCTGCGCGAGTCCAACCTGACCTGGCGCTTCATCAACCAGCTGTCGCTGAACCACCTGAGCCTGTCGGACACCAATGAGCACGAGGGTGCCGCGGCGTTGCGCGAGATGCTGCGCCTGTACGCCCGCGAGGGCGACGAGGCGGCCCAGCGCCAGATCGAAGGCGTCCGCTCGGTGAAGACCGAATCCGTCGTGCGCCGGCTGCGCAAGCCCGGCCCCATCGCCTTCGGGCGCGGTGTGCAGATCTCGCTGACCGTCGACGAGCTGGCCTTCCAGGGCGGCTCCGCCTTCCTGCTGGCTTGTGTGCTGGAGCGCTTCTTCGGCCGGCATGTGTCGATGAACGGCTTCACCGAGCTGCACATGAGCGCGCCGTCGCGCGGCGTCATCTTCGCGGGCCGTCCGCAGGACGGTTCCAGGCCCTTGCTATGACCAGGTCGCCGGCAGCCATCGCAGATTTCTGGCGGCAGCTGCACGAGGCGCCGTGGGACCACGACTTCTTCCATGCGCTGCGGCGGCTGGAGAACCTGCACCCCGACCGGCCGCGGCTGGGCACGGCGCGGCGCCCGCAGGACGAGGCGTTGCGGTTGGGGCAGTCGCCCGAGCTGTCGTTCGCGCCGGCGGCGCTGCATGCGGCCACCGGGCCCAGCGCCAGCTCGCCGGGCCGCATCGACGTGCGCTTCTTCGGCCTGTTCGGTCCCAACGGTCCGCTGCCGCTGCACCTCACCGAGTACGCGCGCGAGCGGCTGCTGCATGCCAACGATGCGGCCTTCACGCGCTTCGCCGACCTGTTCCACCACCGGCTGCTGCTGCTGTTCTACCGTGCCTGGGCGCAGGCCCAGCCCACCGTCAGCCTGGACCGCGAGGGCGACGACCGCATTTCGGCCTTCATCGGCTCGCTGGTGGGCATAGGCACGCCGGCGCTGCGCGGCCGCGACAGCGCCGACGACCATGCCCGCCTGCACTTCGCCGGCATCCTGTCCTCGCCGGTGCGCAGCGCCGAGGGGCTGGCCAAGATGCTCAGCGGCGTGTTGCAGCGCCCGGTGCAGGTGGAGCAGTTCGTGGGCAACTGGATGCCGCTGCCCGAGTCCGAGCGCACGCGCATCGGCCGCAACACGCTGGGCGAGCGCGCGCACAGCGGCAACTGCGTCGGCGGCGGCGCCGTGCTGGGCCGCGCCGTGTGGGATCGCCAGCACAACTTCCGCATCCACGTTGGCCCGCTCGACGCCAAGGCCTTCGCGGCGCTGCTGCCCGATGGCGACAGCCTGCCGCGCATCGTGCCGCTGGTCATGCATTACGTCGGCGAGGAACTGCACTGGGATCTGCGCCTCGTGCTGGACCGCGACCAGGTGCCCGCGACGCGGCCCGGCATCGCCGGCCGGCTGGGCTGGACCAGCTGGCTCGGCCAGAAGGAGCGTTCGCACGATGCCCACATCGTGTTGACGCCCGGACCCGCCATTCAGCGTCTGTTGAAGAACAGCCGTCCGCACGGCGCGGCTCATCCGAATTAGCTCAGAGGAGAGAACCATGGCTGAAATCAGTCGCGTCGCCGTCTTCGGCAAGCTCAACGCCCTGACCTACAAGGCGGTCGAGGGCGCAACGGTGTTCTGCAAGCTGCGCGGCAACCCCTACGTGGAGCTGGAGCACTGGATCGCGCAGATCGTCCAGAACCCCGATTCGGACTGGCACCGCATCCTGCGGCATTTCGACATCGACGACGCCGTGCTGGCCAAGGACATCACGACGGCGCTGGACCGCCTGCCGCGCGGCGCCACGGCCATCTCCGACATCGCCGAGAACATCACCAACGCGATCGAGCGCGGCTGGGTCTACGGCTCGCTGATGTATGGCGACACGGCGGTGCGCAGCGGCTATGTGCTGCTGGGCATGCTGAAGACGACCTTCCTGCGCAACGCGCTGTTCGCGATCTCGCGCCAGTTCGAGCGCGTCAAGGCCGACGATCTGGCCGAAGGCATGGCCAAGATCGTCGCCGGCTCGCCCGAGGACGGCCAGACCGCCAGCGACGGCTCCGGTGCCGGCGCTCCCGGCGAGGCCAGCGGCGCCATCGCGCCGGCCGCGATGGGCAAGCAGGAGGCGCTGAAGAAGTTCACGGTGGACCTGACCGAGCAGGCCCGCAGCGGCAAGATGGACCCCATCGTCGGCCGCGACGACGAGATCCGCCAGGTCGTCGACATCCTGATGCGGCGCCGCCAGAACAACCCCATCCTGGTCGGCGAGGCCGGCGTGGGCAAGACGGCCGTCGTCGAAGGCTTCGCCCAGCGCATCGCGCGCGGCGACGTGCCGCCCAGCCTGAAGGATGTGGAGCTGCGCGCGCTGGACGTGGGCCTGTTGCAGGCCGGCGCCAGCATGAAGGGCGAGTTCGAGCAGCGCCTGCGCAGCGTCATCGACGAGGTGCAGGCCAGCGCCAAGCCCATCATCCTGTTCATCGACGAGACCCATACGCTGGTCGGTGCCGGCGGCGCGGCCGGCACGGGCGACGCGGCCAACCTGCTGAAGCCGGCGCTGGCGCGCGGCACGCTGCGCACCGTCGGCGCGACCACCTTCGCCGAGTACAAGAAGCACATCGAGAAGGATCCGGCGCTGACCCGCCGCTTCCAGACCGTGCAGGTCGACGAGCCCGACGAAGTGCGTGCCGTGCTGATGATGCGCGGCGTGGCCGGCACGATGGAGAAGCATCACCAGGTGCAGATCCTCGACGAGGCGCTGGAAGCCGCGGTCAAGTTGAGCCACCGCTACATTCCGGCGCGCCAACTGCCCGACAAGAGCGTCAGCCTGCTCGACACCGCCTGTGCGCGTGTGGCCGTGAGCCTGCACGCGACGCCGGCCGAAGTGGACGACTCGCGCAAGCGCATCGAGGCGCTGGAAGTCGAGCTGGGCATCATCGGTCGCGAGGCGGCCGTGGGCATTAACGTCGGGTCGCGCGAGGCCGTCGCCCGCGAACACCTGGCCGCCGAGAAGGCCCGCCTGGAAGCGCTGGACGCCCGTTGGGCTGCCGAGCGCACGCTGGTGGACGAGGTGCTGGGCCTGCGCGCCAAGCTGCGCGCGGCGTCGCAGCCGGTCGAGGGCACGGGCAGTGCGCTGGAGGCGGAAGCCAAGACCGATGCAGCAGCCCCCGCCGATGCACCGTCCGCCGAGGAGCGCGCCGCCTGGCTCGAACAACTCAAGACTGCGCAGGACAAGCTCGCCGAACTGCAGGGCGAGTCGCCGCTGATCCTGCCGACCGTGGACTATCAGGCCGTCGCCGCCGTCGTCGGCGACTGGACCGGCATTCCCGTCGGCCGCATGGCGCGCAACGAGATCGAGACCATCCTGAAGATCGCCGACCACCTGGGTCAGCGCGTCATCGGCCAGGACCACGCGATGGAGATGATCGCCAAGCGCATCCAGACCTCGCGCGCGGGCCTGGACAACCCCAGCAAGCCCATCGGCGTCTTCATGCTGGCCGGCACCTCCGGCGTCGGCAAGACCGAGACCGCGCTGGCGTTGGCCGAGGCCCTGTATGGCGGCGAGCAGAACCTCATCACCATCAACATGAGCGAGTACCAGGAGGCCCACACGGTCTCCACGCTCAAGGGCGCGCCTCCGGGATACGTTGGCTACGGCGAAGGCGGCGTGCTGACCGAGGCCGTGCGCCGCAAGCCCTACAGCGTCGTGCTGCTGGACGAGGTCGAGAAGGCCCACCCGGACGTGCACGAGATGTTCTTCCAGGTCTTCGACAAGGGCTTCATGGAAGACGGCGAGGGCCGTTTCATCGACTTCAAGAACACGCTGATCCTGCTGACGACCAACGCCGGCACCGACCTCATCGCCAGCCTGTGCAAGGACCCCGATCTGATGCCCGATCCCGAGGGCATGGCCAAGGCGCTGCGCGAGCCGCTGCTGAAGATCTTCCCGCCCGCACTGCTGGGCCGGCTGGTCAGCATCCCCTACTACCCGTTGTCTGACGAGATGCTGGGCAAGATCGTCCGGCTGCAGCTGGGCCGCATCAAGAAGCGGGTAGAGGCGCGCTACAAGATTCCGTTCGAGTATGGCGACGATGTCGTCAAGCTTGTGGTCAGCCGCTGCACCGAGAGCGAGTCCGGCGGCCGCATGATCGATGCCATCCTGACCAACACCATGCTGCCGGATGTCAGCCGTGAGTTCCTGAACCGGATGATGCGCGGCGAGGAGATCAAGGGCGTGACGGTCGGCGTGGCGGACGATGGGTTCGGCTACGAATTCGCCTGACGGACTCGATGTCGATCTGGCACGCAACGCCATGCAGAAATCTGGCAGCCGTATCCCGGCCCCCGCGGACACCCCCGTGTCCACCGGCGGTGTCCGGTACGAACAGGTCAAGAACGGCTTGACGGCCGGCTTTGACCAGATGGGCGGTTACCTGGCCGCCTACGACGAGGCCTCGGGCCAGCAGCTGTGGACGCTGAAGGTCTTTGACAACCAGCGCCTGCCTGGCAAGGAAGGCGACGTGCAGGACGTGTTCTTCAAGTCCATGACGCTGCAGGCAGACGGCACGTTGCTGATCGAGAACGAACGCCGCGCGCGCTTGGTCGTCGATCTCGAAACTAGAACCGGCACTGCTGCGCAGTAGGGCTTGCCGAGGCCCTCGCATCACGGCTTTTACTGGAGCAAGCACCATGACCGCATTCCTCAGCCACTACGCGAACAAGCAGCTCAATCAGATCGTCTTCCCCGGCTCGCACGACGCCGGCATCTACGGCCAGGGCAAGAGCAACGTCATCACCCAGAGCCTGGACATCGCGGGCCAGGCCAACGCCGGGGTGCGCTTCTTCGACATGCGCATCGCCACCGTCAAGCGCAGCGACGGCAGCTTTGACCAGAAGTCCTACCACCTGGCCAAGGGCGTCATCGACAACAAGCACAAGGGCGCCAGGCCCGGCGAGGCGCAGTCGCACCAGAACGTGGGCCACCTCGGCGGCTGGGGCCAGGACACGCTGACGGACATGCTCACGCAGGCCAAGACCTATGTGGCGGCGAACCCGTCGGAGTTCCTGATCCTGAAGTTCTCCAAGTGCTACAACCTGAAGGACGTGGTCGACACCTGCGTGCGCGTGCTGGGCGACACCCAGTTCAACCACAACACCTCGGGCGGCGCCAAGATCAACCTCAACACGCGCACGGTCGGCAGCCTGGCGGGCAAGGTCATCACGCTGTTCGACCCCAAGGAGCTGGAGAAGCTGGGGCCCGTCATCAACGGCCAGATCTACAGCGGCTGCCTGTCCTTCGGCGAGCTCTTCGACAAGGAGACCGGCGCGTCGCGCCAATACCAGAAGGACTTCCACGGGCTCCAGTACTTCGGCAAGTTCAGCAGCACCGACGACATCAAGAAGAACACCAAGAAGCAGGCGAAGCAGATGGGCAGCGGCGTCACCTGCGACCGCGACGCCATGGGCATGATGTACTGGACCACCACCGGCATGCTGGCCAGCATCAAGGACCGCAACGACAAGATGTGGTCGGGCGTGAACGTGCAGGCGCTGCGCGACGTCTGGGAGGCGGGCTACAAGAAGGCCATGATGAACCAGCTGGGCGCGCTGAGCTTCAAGGACCTCTACAGGAGCAACAGCCACCTGTACGTGGCCAACAAGAACAGGTGGACGAGCTTCACGCCCAACATCGTGATGATCGATTTCGCCGACTACCAGAAGTGCGTGACGATCTACAACCTGAACCGCGTCAGGAACGAGATGCTCGAGACCTTGATGCAGCAGTCGGGCCATGCGATCGAAGGGCTTTGAATCCAATGATCGAGAGGTGTCCTGTGCAAGTTGCAGCAAGTGGCCGCCGCTGGCGCAAGGCATTGATGGCGTTCATCGTCACGCTGGGCGTGAGCGCCTGTACTGAAGGACATGCGATGGGAAAGATGGTGTTGTTCTCCGCCGTGCGCGGAACCGTTCTGCAAGATGGCAAGCCGGTCGCTGGCGCCACCATCGAGCGCGAGTTCGACTGGGCCTGGAAGAGCGAGAAGGGCAAGGACAGCACGACGACCGACGCGGCGGGCGCGTTCTCGCTGCCGGCCATCGTGCGCAGCTCCTTCCTGGGTTCCTTGCTGCCGCACGAGCCGCTGGTCAAGCAGACGATCACGATCATCCACGCCGGCAAGAGCCACAAGGCCTGGGTGCTGTTCAAGCGGGACTACGACGACAACGGCGAGCTGGACGGCAAGCCCATCGTCATGACCTGCAAGCTGGGCACTGAGCCCCAGCGCCGTGGCGAAGTCTTCGGCATCTGTGAGCTTTCCTGAGGAGCGAGACGATGGGCGTTCTGAATCCTTCCCAGGCCGCGGCGATCGCGTCGGGCGTCTACCAGCTGCGCGAATCGAGCGTGACTGAGCTGCACGAAATCCAGGCTCCGCTGGGTTGCGAAGGCATGTTCGCGGTGGCGGACAACGGCCGCTTCACCGGCAGGAGCGGGGGCGGCCCGTTCAAGAAGATCAGCGGCTTCGGCTACGTCGCGGCGGGTGAAGGCGCCTTTGCCGGCGAGGTGCTGATCTCGACGCGCGGCACCGCGCAGACAGCGGACTGGCTCAGCAACCTCAACATCGGCATGCAGCTCGGGCCCAGCAGCCATCTCGTGCACGCCGGATTCCATGAGGTGTGGAAGAGCTTCAAACAGGAGATCTTCGACTTCCTGCGCAACCGCAACCCCAGCCGCATCCATTGCGTGGGGCACAGCCTGGGTGGCGCCCTGGCCATGCTTAACGCCGACGCGCTGAGCGCGCAAGGACTGCCGGTGAGCCTCTACACCTTCGGCGCGCCGCGCACCGGCGACGTGTTCTTCTCCCGCTCGATGACCAAACGCCTGGGCGCCGACCACATCCATCGCGTGTCGGCCACGTCCGACCCGGTGCCGATGATCCCGCTGTTCCCGTTCTGCCACATGCCCTTCGACGGTGCCGGCAACGTCATCCAGAGCACGGGCCTGATCAGCGTGGCCGCGCACAACATGAAGCGCAGCTACATCCCCGGCGTCAGGGACCGTAGCTGGCAGACCCTGGCGGACGAGAACCACCCCGACGAGGAGCAGAACGTGAAGTCCTGGCTGGAGCAGGCCGCCGAGGGCAAGGGCAGCATCCTGATGGGTTCGGCCAGCGCGCTGACGATGATCGGCAAGGGCCTGCGCTGGCTGCTGGCGCGCCTGAAGGACCTGCTCGTCGGCGCCGTCGGCGTGACGCTCGCCGTGTCGGCAACGCTGCTCGACCAACTGGCCTGGCTGCTCGCCAAGGGGGCCGCGGCGTCCAAGGAGGTGGCGGGTCAGGTGACGGGGTTGATGAAGGCCATCTTCCGCTTCCTCGGCCGCGTGACGATGGCCGTCACCGACCTCACGGTCGGCTTCCTTCGCTGGGTGCTCGACCTGCTGTTCTCGTCAGTGCGTGTCGTCGCGGAGCGTGCCCTCGCGTTCCTGAATTGACGGTTCCTTGCTGCCCGCGACCCGGTCGCTGGAGACCCCTGACCTCGGCTCGCCAGCGCGCACCGAGACTGTGAAGCCGATGTCCAAGACCAAATCCCATCGCCGCGCCATCCCGTCCAACCCGCCGCAGCCGCAGCGGGCCGAGCTGAGCTACGACGAGGCCTTGCGGTTGGCCATCGCCATGCACCAGGACCGGCGTGTGCTGGCCGCCGAGAAGCTCTACCGCAAGCTCGTCGAGGTGCGCCCGGACGACCCCAACCCGCTGCACTTCCTGGGCGTGCTGCTGCATCAGGACGGCAAGAGCGAAGAGGCGCTGGCGATGATCGACCGCTCGCTGGAGATGGACCCTGGCGTCGCCTCCTGGCACAACAACCGTGGCAATGTGCTGCTGATGCTGCAGCGTGCCGACGATGCCCGCGCCGCCTACGAGCGCTGCCGCGAACTCGAACCCGCGAACCCGGCCGTGGCCAACAACCTCGGCTGCCTGCTGCGTGCCATGGGCGAGGTCGATGCCGCGGAGGCGCTGTTCCGCGAGCTGCTGGCGCGCGAGCCGGCGTTTGCCGACGCGCACACCAACTTCGCCAACCTGCTGGTGGAGACCCGCCGTGTGCAGGAGGCCATGCATCACTTCGGCACCTCGCTGGAACTGCGGCCCGACGACCCCAAGGCCAACCGCATGATGGGGATGATCTTTGCGCACAGCGGCCAGCCCGAGAAGGCCGCCCAGGCCTTCGAGCGCTGGATCGCGGCCGAGCCCGACAACCCCCAGCCGCGCCACCACCTGGCGGCCGTGACCGGCAGGAACGCACCCGAGCGGGCGTCCGACGACTACGTCAGCAAGCTGTTCGACTCCTTCTCGCTGAGCTTCGACGAGCGCCTGGCCTTCCTCGAGTACCGGGCCCCCAGCCTTGTGGCCGAGCTGCTGCAGCGCCTGGCGCCCGAGGCCCGCGGCGACCTGGCGGTGCTGGACGCTGGCTGCGGCACGGGCCTGTGCGCGCCTTTCCTGGCGCCCTATGCGCGCGAGCTGATCGGCGTCGATCTGTCCGGCGGCATGCTCGACAAGGCCCGCGAGCGTGGCGGCTATCACGAGCTCGTGAAAGCCGAGCTGGTGGGCTATCTGCAGCACCACCCCGCCCGCTTCGACCTCATCGTCAGCGCCGACACGCTGTGCTATTTCGGCCGCATCGACGCCGCCATGAAGGCGGCGGCCCAGGCGCTGCGGCCCGGCGGCCGGCTCATCTTCACCGTCGAAGCCTTGTCCGGCGAGGTGCCCGAGCCGGCCGGCTACCGCCTGCAGCTGCACGGGCGCTATGCGCACGAGCGCGCCTACGTCGAGGCCTGCCTGGCCGAGGCCGGGCTGCAGGTGTCGGCCGTCGAGTCCGTCGTGCTGCGCCAGGAAGTGGGCGAGCCCGTATCCGGTTGGCTGGTCGGCGCGCAGCGGCCCGCAGCATGAGAGGCGCCGTCCTTCGCGCGGGGGATTGCCGCGGGCACCCTGCTGCGACACCATGCCTGCTGACTGCCGAGCCGCCTTCGTCGACCCGCGTCCCCAGAGCTCGCCAGGAGAGCCCATGACCTCGCCGCCTCCCTTCACCCTCCACACCCAGCCCGACCAGCAGCTGCTGTTCCAGTCCCTGAACGCCACCGAGGAATTGGGCCGGTTGTTCGAGTTCAACGTGCTGGCGCTCGCCGAGGCCAAGGCCAACGTGGATCTCGAAGGTCTGCTGGGCAAGAAGGCCTATGTCAGCCTGCAGATCGACGACAGTACGCAGCGCCATCTGCACGGCGTCGTCGCCAGCGCAGGCCTGGACGGCGCCAGTGGTGGCTACGCGGCCTATCGCCTCACGCTGCGGCCCTGGCTGTGGCTGGCCACGCTGCGCGCCGACACGCGCATCTTCCAGAACATCGGCATCGAAGCCCTCATCAAGAAGGTGCTCCAGCCCTATGGTGGCGACATCGAGTTCAAGCTGCAGGGCAGCTATCCCACCTACGAATACTGCGTGCAGTACCGCGAGTCGGACTTCAACTTCGTCAGCCGCCTGATGGAGCAGGAAGGCATCTACTACTTCTTCAAGCACACCGACAGCAAGCACACCCTCGTCGTCGTCGACAAGATGAGCTCGCACGAGGCCTATCCCAAGCACGACAGCTTCAAGTTCCGGCAGGGTCTGGGTGACGGCCAGCATGCTGGCGTCGTCAGCGAGTGGCGTCACTTTTTCGAATTGCAGTCGGCCAAGACGACGACCAACGACTACAACTACCTCACGCCGAGCACGGCGCTGCTGAAGGACAGCACGTCCATGCACTCGGGGGCGCCAGCCGCGCTGGAGGTCTACGACCCGCCGGGCGAGTACCTCACGGTCGCCGAAGGCCAGCGCTACGTGAAGCTGCGCATGGAGGAGTCCGACGCGCGCTATGCGGCGGCCAGTGCCAAGACCAACATCCGCGGTGTCGCCGTGGGCGCCACGTTCAGCCTGACCGACCACCCGCGCGACGCCGAGAACGCCAAGTACCTCGTCGTCAGCACGCGCATCGACGCCGTCTACAGCGGCTACGAAGCCGGCCAGCGCGACTCGCACTTCAGCTGCAGCTTCAATGCGCTGCGCGCCAAAGATCTGTTCCGCAGCCAGCGCATCACGCCCAAGCCGCACATCAGCGGCACGCAGTCGGCCGTCGTTGTCGGCCCCAAGGGCGAGGAGATCTACACCGACCAGCATGGCCGCATCAAGGTGCAGTTCCACTGGGACCGCCTGGGCAAGAGCGACGAGAACAGCTCCTGCTGGCTGCGCGTGGCCACGCCCATCGCCGGCAAGGCCTGGGGCATGATTTCGCTGCCGCGCATCGGCCAGGAAGTCGTCGTGCAGTTCTCCGAGGGCGACCCGGACCGGCCCGTCATCATCGGCAGCGTCTACAACGCCGAGCAGATCCCGCCCTATCTGCTGCCCGACCACGCCACCGTCTCCACCTTCCGATCGCGCTCCAGCAAGCAGGGCGTGGCCGCCAATTTCAACGAACTGGCCTTCGAAGACAAGATCGGCGACGAATACATCCGCCTGCACGCCGAGAAGGACCTGCTGGAGATCGTCAAGCACGACGCCCACCTGGAGGTCGGCAACGACCAGTTCCGCAAGGTGGCCAAGAACCTCACCGAGGAATTCGGCGAGAACGTGGAACGCACGATCGGCAAGAACCTGGCCGACACCATTGCAGAGAACGTCCAGGTCACCATCGGCAAGGACGCCAGTGCCGACATCGGCGGCAAGCATGGCGTCAACGTCGCGTCGGACGCCAGCTATGCCAGCGGCGCATCCATTTCCGTCGAGTCCGGGGCGGGCACCGACATCAAGGTCGCCAGCAACCTGCACATCAAGGCCGGTGCCAACGTCGTCATCGAGGCCGGCGCCACGCTGACGCTCAAGGGCGCCATGATCAACATCGAGGGCAGCGGCCCGGTCAGCATCACCGGCGCGATGGTGAAGATCAACTCGGGCGGCGGCGGTGGCGGCGGCAGTGCCAGCCCCCAGAAGCCTGGCAAGCCCGAGAAGGCCCAGAAGCCCGAGGCGCTGAAGACCTTCAAGGACAAGGTCGCGGACGATCTGGGCAAGAAGCGCTGAGCCCGGTCGGAGCGAGACTGCCTTGGCCAACTACCGCATTCCCGGGCCACTCGACGCGAGTCGAGGTAACCACGACGTGCGCGACGGCACCGGCCAGCGCAGGGCCGGCGTCACGCCGGGATTCATCAACGGCGCGGCCGCTGGCAACACCAGTGCTTGGGATGCGTTCCTCAAGAATGCGGAACGCGTCGAGGCGGTCTACGACGCCGTGGGCATTGGCCAGCAGCGTGCAGGTGCTGCCATCCTGCGCGAGACGGGGCACGCACTGGAGGAACTGGTCAAGGGCCTGATTCCGGGGCTGCTCATGATGATGGTGGTGCTGGTGGCCACGACGGTCATCGGCGGCGTGATCGGTGCGGTGATCGGTTTCTTTGCCGGCGGTGCCGGTGCCGCGCCCGGTGCGGTGATCGGTGCCGACCTGGGTGTCTCCGCAGGCGTCACCATCCTCACCTGGCTGGGCCTGGGTTTCCTGGTCGTTGGCATCGCCCAGGGGTTTGGCGAGCTGATCGGCGCCTTGAGCCACGCCACCACGCGGGCCTGGAACGCGCCCGACAGCCCTCGCACCCGCGCAGAGGTCGATGCAGCGGGCGACGAGTACGCCTATGCGGTTGCCCTTTTGTTCAAGCTCATCCTGATGGCCATCGTGGCGCGGCTGACGATGGGCCAGGGAAAGGCGTCTGCCGAGGAGACGTTGGCGCTGCTGCGCAAGAGCAAGTTGGGTGAGGGGTTCGCGGAGTGGGTGGCGAAGAACCAGGATGCGTTGCTCAGGAATCCTCGGTTGAGGCCCAAGCCCAAGGCCAAGCAAAGCGAGGCGCCGGTACAGGAGGCGCAATCGCCGAGTCAAGTCCAGAAGCAGGCTGGGAAAGCTGAGGCGGCGGAAGAGGTCGCCCAGCCTGGTATGAAGCAAAAGAAGGTGAAATGCTTCAAGAAGAACGAGAAGGGCGATCCAGCCGAATATGACCGCCAACTTTCGGGCCAGGAGAAGGGGCTGAATGATTTGACGGTCAAAGAGTATTTGGACGGGCGCAAGCGCTACTCGGAGATCGGACGCGAGGGAACTGGCGCCGCACAGAAAGAGGCGCGCGACAAATACTCGAAAGAACTCCAGGCGCAGTATGAAAAGCAGCTGGGTGAAGACGGCATATTCGGAGATGAAGCAGCTCAGAAGGCTGCTGCCTTGACCGCCGAGCGCATGAAGACACTGGCCGCACTCCACAATCCGGACATGATTGCTGGAGGCAAGGACGTGGTGACCTCAATGGGTGACAAGGGCGTCAATTCATCGATTGGTTCGCAGTGGAAGAACGGTGCTGACGAACTTGGGCGCAGTCGCGTGGAAGCGCTGGATGACGCTGCGAAAACCGTGCCGGAAAACGCTCGTGGCGCCACCAAGATGAATGCCAGCCTCAAGCGGTGCAAGTGATCGAAAAGATAGGAAGTCTCATGGATCAGTTTTTTGAAAACTTCTTGGGCTACAAGCAGTTCGGGCCCGCTTCTGCGCGCAGAGATGTGTCGTCAGAGAAGATCGAGCAATTTCGCGGCCAGTTGCCGGACAAGCTGCTTGAATACTGGCAAGAGCATGGCTGGTGCGCATATGCGCAGGGCCTGCTCTGGACCGTGGATCCCGCTGAGTGGGAGGATGCACTCGATAGCTGGATCGGCGAAACCAAGTTCATGGAACTCGACTCGTTCCATGTGATCGCCCGCACGGCTTTCGGGGAGTTGATCCTCTGGGGAAAGAACACGGGGCAGTCGCTGAAGATCGTCCCGGCATACGGATGGGCTTTCCCCGCGTTTGACGCGGAGACCTTCGCGCGCCGAGGGGCCGACAAGGAACTGCAGCTTTTCTTTTCCAGCAGTTCGCGTGAAGCCTACGACATGAAAGATGTCGACGACCAGCCATTGTTCGAGCGTGCGCTGGCCAAACTGGGA
This sequence comes from Roseateles saccharophilus, assembly GCF_004342485.1. Taxonomy (GTDB): domain Bacteria; phylum Pseudomonadota; class Gammaproteobacteria; order Burkholderiales; family Burkholderiaceae_C; genus Pelomonas; species Pelomonas saccharophila. Next base: position 81,138 of record NZ_SMBU01000013.1, on the reverse strand, counting down.
CCGCTCGACCACGACACCATGTACGGCTTCGTACCCGCGCTGGCGCTTGGTGGCGAAGCTTCGCTGGACCGGCTGCAGAAGCTGAAGGCCCAAGTTCACCTCGATATCCTGGCGCAAATGACCGAGTTGCAGGTCATGGCGGACGTCGCGCAGGCGGCCAAGGGGTGAGCACGCGCCAGGGGCGCTAAATCCCACCAGCGAACGAACACTGGTCGGGGCCATCGTCACGCAATTGTTCGAGACGCAGCGGCGCTTTTCGAGCCGGCAGGGACCGCCATCGCGATGGCCGAAGGTTTTGGCGAGCTGCTCGGCCTGTCGAGCCACGCCACCATGCGCGCTCGGAAGGCTCCCGATGGCAGCGGCCCCGCACCAAGATTCTTCAATGTCGGCCGGCCGCCTGTGCAGCGACTTATCAGACGTAGCGCAGCGGCACGCGCTTGACGTTGCACAGCAGCTCGTACGAGATCGTGCCGGCGCACCGGGCGACCTCGTTGACGGAGACCTGCTGGCCCCAGAGCTCGACGCTGCTGCCGATGCCGGCGTCGGGCATCTGCGTGAGGTCCACGGTCAGCATGTCCATCGACACGCGGCCCAGCAGCCGCGTCATCTGCCCCTGCACGGCGACCGGCGTGCCGGTGGACGCCGCGCGCGGATAGCCGTCGGCGTAGCCCATGGCCACGATGCCGACCCGGGTCGGGCGGTCGGCGACGAAGGCGCCGCCATAGCCCAGCGCCTCGCCGGCCGCGAGCCAGCGCGTGGCGAAGACCTGGCTGCGCAGCGTCATGACGGCCTGCAGGCCGTTGTCGGCGGCGGGCATGGGGTCGGCGCCGTAGAGCAGGATGCCGGGTCTGGCCCAGTCGCGGTGGCCGGCCGGCCAGCCGAGGATGCCCGCGGAGTTGCACAGGCTGCGCGCGCCGGCCAGGCCCTCGGTGGCGGCGTCGAAGACGCGCAGCTGTTCCAGCGTCGCGTCCGCCGCCGGTTCGTCGGCGCGGGCGAAGTGGCTCATCAGCACGACCTCGGCCACCTTGCCACTGGCCAGCAGGCGTGCATGCGCCTCATGCACCTGCTGCGGTGAAAACCCGGCGCGATGCATGCCCGTGTCGATCTTCAGCCAGGCGACCAGGGCCCCGGCCGGCAGCTTCGAGCCCTCGATCATCCGCAGCTGCTCGGGCTGGTGGACCACGACCCAGAGCCGATGCTCGACCGCGAGATCGAGCTCCTTGCCGTCGAAGACGCCTTCCAGCACGAGGAGGGGCGCCGACACGCCAGCGCGGCGCAGCGCGACGGCCTCGTCGAGGAAGGCCACCGCGAAGCCGTCGCATTCGTCGCCCAGCGCCTGGGCGCACCTGACGGCGCCATGCCCGTAGGCATTGGCCTTCAGCACGCCGAGCTGCCGGCCACCGTGGCGCGCTCGCGCCAGCCTGGCGTTGGCGCGCAGCGCCTGCAGGTCGATGACGGCTTCGGCCGGACGCGTCATGCCGCCGCTCCGGCGGCGACGCCCGTGCGGCTCTGGCCGGTGGGGCCGCCGGTATAGCGGTCCATCGCAAGGCCGTCGGTGCGGATGCCGGGCTTGCGGCCGGTGACCAGGTCGGCGAGCAATTGGCCGGAGCCGCAGGCCATGGTCCAGCCGAGGGTGCCGTGGCCGGTGTTGAGGTAGAGGCCTTGCACGGAGGTGGCGCCGATGATGGGCGTGCCGTCCGGCGTCATCGGGCGCAGGCCGGTCCAGAACTGCGCCTGAGGCAGGTCGCCGCCGGGGAAGAGGTCGGAGACGACCATCTCCAGCGTCTCGCGCCGGCGCGGGTTCAGCCTCAGGTCGAAGCCGCCGAGCTCGGCCATGCCGCCCACGCGGATGCGGTCGTTGAAGCGCGTGATGGCGATCTTGTAGGTCTCGTCGAGCACCGTGGACACGGGCGCGCGGGACTCGTCAACCAGCGGGATGGTCAGCGAATAGCCCTTGAGCGGGTAGACCGGCACCTTGAGGCCCAGCGGCGCGAGCAGCTCGCGCGAGTAGCTGCCCAGAGCCAGCACCACGCGGTCGGCCTTCAGCACCTCGCCATTGGCCAGGCGCACGCCGCTGATGCGGCCATTGTCGACCAGCAGTTTCTGGATGCCGGTGCCGAAGCGCAGGTTCACGCCCAGGTCGACCAGCTTCTGCGACAGCGCCGTCGTGAACATTTGGCAGTCGCCGGTCTCGTCATTGGGCAGGCGCAGGCCGCCGACCAGGCGGTCGCGGGCATGGGCCAGTCCCGGCTCGACCCGGGCCAGGCCGTCGCGGTCGAGCAGCTCGAACGGCACGCCGCATTCGCGCAGCACGGTGATGTCCTTCTCCACCGCATCGAGCTGGGCCTGCGAGCGGAACACCTGCAGCGTGCCGCCGGTGCGCTGCTCGTAGGCTATGCCGGTCTCGGCGCGCAGCTCGCGCAGGCAGTCGCGGCTGTACTCGGCGACGCGCATCATGCGTTCCTTGTTCGTCGCGTAGCGCCCGGCCGTGCAGTTGCGCAGCATCTGCGCCATCCACTGCAACTGGAACAGCGAGCCATCGGGGCGGATGGACAGGGGCGCGTGGCGCTGGAACAGCCACTTCATCGCCTTCAGCGGGATGCCGGGTGCGGCCCAGGGCGTCGAGTAGCCGGGCGAGACCTGGCCGGCGTTGGCGAAGCTGGTTTCCAGCGCCACGCCCGGCTGCCTCTCCAGCAGCGTGACCTCGGCGCCGCCGCGCGCCAGGTAGTAGGCGCTCGTCACGCCGATGACCCCACCACCCAGAACCAGAACCTTCATGGCCATTCCCAGCAAGTCAGTGAATAGATGAAGTCTATTTTTTTGATTGCAGTGAATATCACTGAAATATTTAGGATGTTGGGTGAATGTGTGGAGACAATCCGGCCGTCGCCACGGCCTGGAAGTGAAAAATGCAGGAACTCGACCGCATCGACCTGAAGATCCTGGACATCCTGCAGCGCGAGGGCCGTCTGCCCATCACCGAGTTGTCGGAGCGCATCGGCCTGTCCGCTTCGCCCTGCACCGAGCGCGTGCGCCGGCTGGAGCGCTCGGGCGTCATCACGGGTTACCACGCACGCGTGGACCCGCATGCGCTGGGGCGGTCGCTGCTGGTGTTCGTGGAGCTGACGCTGTCCACCAAGTCCGAGGACATCTTTGCCCAGGTCAAGCGCGAGCTGCAGCTTGTGCCCGAGGTGCTGGAATGCCACCTTGTGTCCGGCGGTTTCGACTACCTCGTGAAGGCGCGGCTGGGGCAGATGAACGACTACCGCCAGCTGCTCGGCAAGATCCTGAAGAAGATCCCCGTGCCGGCCCAGTCCCACAGCTATGTGGTGATGGAAGAGGTCAAGGAGACCTTGATGCTGGGCGTCCTCTAGCGGCCGGCGACGCGTTGCGCTGCCAGCTCGGCGCGCAGCTTCTCGGCCTGGTCCTCGAAGCGCACGGCCGTCAGGCCCAGCACCGGGTCCTGCTGCAGCGCCGTGTCCAGCCTGGAGCGGCCGGTGTAGAGCTGCACCAGCTGCTGGCCCAGTGCGTAGAGCTGGTGGTTCCTGGCCTCGGCGTCGGCGAGGGCCGCGGTGCTGCGTTCCAGCAGCTGCACCAGCGACTGGTTGGCCTGCTGGCGGGCGCCACCCTCCTGCCGGGCGGCGAGCAGCTGCTTCTGCAGCGCCTGCTCGCGCTCGGCGGCCTGGGCCTCGGCCTGCTGCTGCGCGTCCTTGGCGGTCTGCAGCTGCGCGCGCAGTGCGTCCAGCTCGGCCTCGCGGGCCTTGAGGCGGGCGGCGCCGCCGGCAATCTGGGCGCGGGCGGCGGTGGCGTCCTTGTGCGCCGTGGCCGCATCGGCCTCGGCCCTGGCCTTGTCGGCCTGCAGCGTGGACTGCTGCTCCTGGGCGGCACGCAGCGCGGCCTGGGCGCGGCGCAGCGCCTCGCGCTCCCTGGAGGGCTTGGCATCCTCGGCGTGGGCCGTGAGCGCGGCGACGACGAGCAGGGCGATGGCAGTGCGCTTCATCGTCAGAACCTCGCATTCAGGTCGAACTGGAAGACGTCGATCTTCAAGGGTGCGCTGCTCAGGTTGCCGCTGACCGAGGTCGGGTCGCTCGGCACCGCCAGGAAGCGCACGCCGTCGTCGAGGTTGCGGGTGCTGGTCCAGCGGCCGCTGAGCCAGAAGTTGCGGTCCAGGCCATAGCTGGCACCCAGGCTCCAGCCCTTGTAGTTGGTGCCGCCGAGGTGCCAGGTGGTGTCGGTGAAGCCGTCGACCCAGGCATCGCGCTGCACCAGGCGCCAGGCCGCGAAGGCCTGCCAGTCGCCGCGGCGGGCGAGCTTGTTGGCGCCGACCTGGATGCGGGCCTGGGCGGCATTGGTCTTCTCCTTCAGGTCGGGCAGCGGCACGCCGGCGCGGGCCTCGATGTCCTTGATGTCGAAGCCGGTGTTCTTGATCAGGTCCAGCGTCATGCCGACGGGCACGGGCAGCACGCCGTCCAGCTGCAGGCCCAGGGTCAGGTCGAGCGGGCGGAACTTGGACGCCAGGCCCCAGGTCGGCGCGGCCGTGCTGCTGGGGTCGTTGATGTTGATCAGCGTGTTGCCCTTCAGGCGCAGGCCGCTCGAATACTGCGACGCGAAGTAGTTCGTCGCGCCGCTGCGCGGCCCGCTGGGCGGCGGGTCGGTCTCGCGCTGGCCCTGCATATGGCGGAAGTCGTAGGCCGCCAGGCCCAGCTTGAACTGCACGCCGCGGGCGAGGTCGAGCTCGCCGCCGAGCTGGGCGCCGAGCAGCCATTTGTCCTTGGTGCTCAGCTGCAGCTCCTCCAGCGGGAAGACGCCGGCCGTCGCGAACACTGAGCGCTCGGGCTTGAACGAATGGCTGAGCCGCGCCGCCACGCCGTCGAAGGCGAGGTCCTCGGGCCAGGCCAGGTCGGTGCCGTAGAAGGGGTTGGGCATGCGGCCGAAATCGGCGGACAGGCCCTTGCCGAGCACGTCCGGCTGCCAGCGGATGTAGGCGCGGTCCAGGCCCAGCGTGTAGCGGTTGAAGTCATTGCCCAGGGTCTGCGACGTGGACGTGGCGCTGCTGCCGGTGCTGCCGGTCGCGATGCGCAGGCCGGCCTGCACCTCGTCGCTGAGCCTGGCGTTCACTTCCAGGCGGCCGCGCAGCGTCAGGCGCTGCCGGTCGGTCGTCGTGTTCACGAGGTCGGGCGACCAGGCCGGCGAGGCCGTCTGCGCGCGGTAGACCTCGGCCGGCACATTGCCCTTGTCGAAGAACTCGCTCTGGCCGCGCACACGCAGGTCGCCGCCAACCTGGATGCGGTCTATCCATTCGGGCAGCGCATCGGGCTGGCCCCAGCGCTCGCTCTTGGCCTGGGCCAGCACCTCGGCCTTGATCTCGTCGCGCATCTGCGCGCGCACCGTCTCGGGCACATAAGGGATGCGCAGCACCTTGGGCGCCGCGGCATCGGCCTGCGGTTGAGGGGCCGGCGCGGCGGCCGTGGCCTGGGCCTGCTTCAGGATGGCCTCGGCCTTGTCGCGCGTCAGCAGGCCCTGGGCCACGAGTGCGTCGATCAGGGCCTGGGTTGTCGCGCGCAGGCGGGCGAGTTCCTCCTTGTCGGAGGCCGGAGCCGTCTGGGCCTGGACGGAGGTCGCGATGAGGCTGGCGAGCAGCAGCGTGAGGATGGGTTTCATGGGGTCGGAGGTCAGGCTTGCGGTCGCACGTTCAGGCGAAAGCGCATGGGTTGGGACAAGGCCAAGGCGGGCGGCGGCGGCAGCTTGAACTGACGGCGGGTCTCGTCGAGCGCGGCGCGCATGGCGCTGTCGTTGCCGTCGTTGCCGCTGGGGGACAACTCGAAGCGCTGGATGCCGCCGTCCTTGTCCAGCCAGATCGCGAAGGTCGCGGTCAGCTGGTCGGCGTCGGCCTTCAGATGCTTCTCGATCTCGCCCTGCAGCAGCTGGCGGGCGGTGTTGGCATAGAAGCGCTCCTGCGCACGGTCCGAAGCCGTGCCGGCCGGGCCACCGGAGCCCGTGCCCGGCGAGCCCCCGGCGTAGTCCCTGTTGACGCTACCCGCGCCGAAGGCGCTCGGCCCGTCGCCGGCCGCGCCTTCCATCTTGATCGCCTCGGCCGGCTTGGGCGCCTCGACCTGCTTGATCTGCTCCTCGCGGATGAGCTGCTTGGGCTCTTCCTTCGGCGGCTCGGGCTTCTTCTCCTCCTTGGGCGGAGGAGGAGGCGGCGGCGTGTCGGGCAGGATGGAGATCTTGGCGACCTGGCGCCTGGGCGCCTCGGCCTTCATGTGGGTGACGCCCCACCACGCCGTGAAGGCCAGTAGCACGAAACCGACGGCGGCGAGGAGCTTGAGATGGAGGGGCTTCATCGTCAGGTCCCGATCCGGCTCGTCACCAGGCCCATGTTGACCTGCAGCTTGTTGCACAGGTCGATGACGGCGACGACGCTGGCGTACTGCGTGCGCGCATCGCCCTTGATCGCGACGGACATCTGCGCGTCGCGCTGCTTGGCGGCGTTGAGCTGGGTCTCCAGTTCCGGGAAGCTGACGCCCACGCCGTTCAGCAGCACGCCGCCGTCGGGCATCACCTGCACGATCTTCAGCTCGTGCTTCTCGGTGCTGGGCTTGTTGCTGGGCTTGGGCATCGTGATGCCGAGGCCCTGCACCGAGGCGGTCGTCATCAGGATGAAGACGACGAGCAGCACGTAGGCGAGATCGAGCATCGGCGTCACGTTGATGGTGTCGTAGGGTTTGGCGTCCTGGTTGACTTGCATGGCCTCACTCCACGGCGGCTCGTTTGGTGACGAGCCCAATCTCGGTGATGTCCAGCTTCTTGGCGACTTCCAGCACCTGCATCACCTTCTCGTACTGCGCGCTCGCGTCAGCCTTCAGCACGACGGGCAGTGCCGGGTTCGCCGACTTGTACTGAGCCAGAGAGGTGCGCAGTTGCTCCATGTCCACCGGGTAGGCGTCCAGGTAGACGCCGCCGTCCGCCGTGATCGTGATGGCGCGGGTCTGCGGCTTGGCGAGGTTGTTGGCCGCCTGCGTTTCGGGCGACTTCACCTTCACGCCCTGTACCGACGCGGTCGTCAGGATGATGAAGGTCACCAGCAGCACATAGGCGAGGTCCAACATCGGCGTGATGTTGATGTCGTCGTAGGGCTGGTTGTCTGACTTGACGTCACCGGCCATGGCGATGGCTCCTTCCCGCGGGCCGAGCGCCGGGCCGCTCCCAAGCCGGCCCGCCATGGCGATGTGCCTGCGGCTCAACGCCGCAGGCATCGCCGTCCCCGCGGGGGACCGGCCAAGGTACTCCTTGGACGAGGGGCTTCATCACCTTGAGCCGTAGAGTTCAGCGACCCGAGTGATGAACTCGTCGATGAAGATCTGCATGTCCGACGTCGCGTTCTTGATCTGCGACGCCAGGTAGTTGTAGCCAAACAGCGCGGGGATGGCGACGCCCAGGCCGGCCACGGTCGCGAGCAGCGCCGCCGCAATGCCCGGCGCGATGGCGTTCACGTTCACGTCGCCCGCCGCGGCGATGGCGGCGAAGGTGATCATCACGCCCACCACCGTGCCCAGCAGCCCGAGGAAGGGGCCGCCCGAGATCGCGATGGTCAGCAGCACCATGCCGGAATTGAGCTGCGCGTTCTCGCGCACATAGTCGGCATCCACCGAGGCCTTCACCGCATCCAGCGACGCGCCCGACAGCGGCTTGGCGCCTTCCTCGCCGACCTTGCGCTTGGCCAGCTCGCGCACGCCGGCCTGGTAGAGGCGGTAGATGGGCGAAGCGGGATGCGGCGCGTGCTGCTCCAGCTTCAGCAGCTCGTCGCTCGCCTCGCGAAAGCGCAGCACGAAGCTGCGGTTGGCCCTGGCCACCTTGTTCACGAGCAGGCCCTTGCTGACCATCACCCACGCCGCGATGGCGAACATCACGGCGAGGATGAGGATCACCGCCCAGGCGTCCGGCGTGAGGTTCTTGATCAGGATGCCCATATAGCCGTGGCTCTCGCCCTCGGCCTCGGCGCTGTCCTTGGCCTCGCGCGCCGAGGCCACGAGCTTGCTCTCGGCGCCCTGGGCGCCGGCGGCCACGGCGATCCAGTCGGCACTGCGCAGCGCGGCGGCCACCTGCACCTCGTCCATCAGGCCGCGCGCGCCTTCGCCCAGGCGCAGGCTGCTGCCCAGCGCCGGCGTCGCAAGATCGCCCTGCGCCACCTGGGCGCCGTTGACGAACAGCGTCGCCTTGCCCAGGCCCAGGCGCACGGCGACCTGGGTCCAGCGCGCCACCGGTACCTCGCCGCCGCCGACCTCGGCCTTGTCGGCGTGCACCACCAGCTTGCCGCCGTTCAGACTCAGCGTCAGCCCGCCCCAGTTCAGCAGCGTCGCGCGCTGCACATCGTCGAGCTTGACCCACAGGCTGGCCGTGAGCTGGTTGCCGGCGTCCACCACGGGCTTGTCGGACAGCGCATAGACGATGGCCTCGCCCGTCAGCTTGGCGCTTGCGGCCAGCAGGCCGTTGGGCTCGGTCACCAGCGTGCCCTGCGGCTTCACGGCGCCGAGCTGGTCGCCGCCGGCCGGCTTGTCGCTGAAGTGCAGCGCGATGACCGTGGCGGCATCGAAGCCGTTCGCATCGCCTTCCGCCGCCGCCTTGCCATTGCCGCCGTAGACATAGAAGACGTTCTTGTCCGTGCCCGGCAGCACGCTGGGCAGCTGCACCCACAACACGGCCAGCTCGTTGACCGCGTCGAAGCGCTCGATGCTGAACTTCAGCGGCGTCTTGTCGTCGCCGGCCACGACGCGCAGGTCGCTGCCGTCCTCCTTGGCGGCCGTGAAGTCGAAGTTGCCGCTGTGCAGGCGCACGGCCACCGCCACACCGCTGGCGGCCTCCTTGGTCTCCAGGCCCTGGGCCGAGGTGTTCAGCGTGATCCTGGCGCGCTCGCTCCAGTCGGCGTTCCACCAGGCGTGGGCGGTGGCCGGCAGCAGCGCGGCCAGGAGAAGTGCGGTGAGTGCTTTGCGCATGGTGTGGTCTCTCGGGAAATCAGGAGCTGCCGAAGCCCAGGAACTCCAGCAGCAGGTTGCGGCGGCGGCGGCGCTTCTTTCTGTTGTCGTCCTCGGCGTCTCCACCGGTGAGGCCTGCATTGGTCTGCGTCTGGGCGGTATTGGGCGGCGCTGAAATGACAGTCGGTGCGGCATCAACCTTGCCTCCGCCTGTCACCTTGCCGCCGACCTGGATGTCGATGGCGTTGACCACCCGTTCGGCAGCCAGGAAGGCATTGCCCTTGGAGCGGATGCCCGCCTCGCCGGCATTGATGTCGCCGGCCGGCGCATAGAGGTCGAGGTCACTCGTGGCGTTGAGCACCGCGATGCCCGACCCGCTGAACGAGCCCGACGTGTCGAAGACGAGCCGTCCCTGGTTGTCCAGGCGCAGGACGGGGGCCGGCGCGCCGACGACGGTCTTGGCACCGCGGCCGGCGTCGATGCTGCCGGCTTCGGAGAACAGCAGCAGGTCGCCCTTGGCCAGCGTGAACACCCGTGACTGGTTGACCGCGAAGTCGTCCCGCACGAGCGCCGAGATGTTGCCGCCATTGACCGTGACGATGCCCAGCTGGCTGGGCGACCTGGCGATGCCGCTTGCCACCACTTCGCCGGCGTTGGCGCCTCCGCCTGGTGCGAGCAGCGTGATGTCCGCCTGTTGCACGGTCTTGATCTGGCTGGCCGGCAGCAGCAGGTCGCCGCTCGGGCGTTGCGGCAGCCCGTCCAGCGGGAAGACGGTGTTCACCGCCAGGTAGCCGCTGGCGTAGGCCTGCCAGCGTGCGTCGCCGTCGAGCGCGGCCGCCGCGCGGCCGGCGCTGCGCAGCTCGCTCACCAACTGGCGGTTCAACCAGGGCACCTGGCGCGCGAGGGGCAGGCCATCGAAGGCCGCGAGTGCATCGGCGTCGGACAGCTGCGGCTGCGAGGTCACCTGCCGGACGTAGTCGCCCAGGGCCTTGAGCTGCTCCGGCCTGGCGGCGTCGAGCAGCACCTGCTGGCGGGTCGCCGCGGGCAATGCGGCGAGGCGCGGCAGCAGCAAGGCCGTGACGGCGCCGGCCCGTTGCCCCTCGGGCAGGCCCGCGAAAGCCTGCGCGGCCTGCGCGACGCTGAGTTCACTCCAGGCCGGCAGCGTGAGCTTGCCGACCGCCTTGGCATAGGCCGCAACCGCCGGGTCGCCCGCCGGCTTGCCCAGCAGGGCGGCGATGCGCAGGCTCTGGTCGCCGGCGTCGGCGCGCGCGGGCAGGGCGCGGACATAGTTGCCGATGCCGGCCTGGTAGGCCGCGCTGCCGAGCAGGGCGCTTACCGCGTCGAGCTGGCCCGCCACGGGCAGGGCCGCGAAGCCCGCCGCGTCGCCCGTGCCGCCCACGGCCCGGTAGAGCGTGCCGAGCCGGCCTTGCCAGCCGCTCACGCCCAGCAGCTGGAAGCCCTGCAGTTCCGCGTTGCGATAGTCGGCATCGTCGGCCCGCAGCCCGGCCACCACGGTGATGTTGGCGCCCTGGCTGGGCAGCAGGGTGCTGTTGTTGACGCTTCCCGATGCGACCACGCCGGACTTGGTGCCGGTGTCGAGCACGATGTCGCGGCCCGCCATCAGCACGAGGTCGCCGGGGCCGGCCACGTCGATGCTGAGATTCGTGATGTCGCGGCCGGCCTTGAGCAGCGACAGCTCGCTGACCGGGGTGGGCGCGGCCGGGTTGTCGAGCCTGCGGTCCTGGTGCTGAACGTTCACCGTGGCCGTGGTGCCGCTGAAGACGATGTCCCGGCCCGCCTCGATGTCGACGGGGCGCGCGGAATAGAAGGTGTTCGTCAGCGTGACGTCGCCCTGCACGGCGGCCACCCGCACCGGACTGCGGTCGCTGGCGTCCAGCACCGGCGTGGCCGGCGCCGCGGCCGTGGCGCCCATGTCGGGCACACGGGCCGGCGCGACATAGCCCTGGTAGGCATTGCTGACGGCCGCCAGATAGGCCCCTCGCACGTAGGCGCCGATCTCGAGCGCAGGCCCGAGCGAGCCCACCGCGACGTTGGAGAGCGTGATGCCGGACTGCGCCAGCAGCACCGTGCCCGCATTGCCGCTGGGGTTCTGCGTGAGCGGTTGTTCGAGATTGATGCTGCCGTCCGCCGCGGTGATCTGCACCATGCCGGGCATCTGCAGGTCGAGTGCGTCCGTGGTGCCGTCGCGGCGGCCGATCTCGCTGCGCACACGCACATCGCCGGCCGCGCTGAGCATGCTCAGCGCGGCCTTGGTGTCGAGGCCGCCGAGCACCAGGCGGCCCAGCGTGTTGTTGGCCCCGGACAGGGCCGATGGCGCAGCCAGTGCCGCGCTGCGCACTGCGGCGATGTCGATGTCCGTCGCGGCCTGCACCTGCACGCGGGTGCTGCCGTACAGCAGCTGCAGCCGTGCGTCTTCCGTCGTGACGCCGGCCGTCGTGTCGCTGCCGATGCGGCGCCCCGAGCTGACGTCGAGCTCACCCTGGCTGGCGAAGAGCCGCCCGGCCAGCACGTCGCGGCCGGCCTGCAGGCTCACGCTGCCACCGCCCCGGGTGAAGGCGGTGGTCGCCGTGCCCGACGAATCGGTGGGCACGCCGCGCCAGCCGTTGCTCGCGGCCGATGCATGCACCTGGATCGCGTCGCGACCGGCGCGCAGCGTGATGTCGCCGCCGCCGAAGGTGGCGATGCCCTGGCTGAAGAGATCGACGCGCGACCACCAGGCGGTGGGCACGCTCGGCGAAAGCCCGGCCCGCCACCACCATTGCGTGACGTCGCGCTGCGTCGTGCCCAGCGTGGCACCGCGCAGGTCGCGCCCGGCGTTCACCTCGACCCGGCCGCCCGCCTGCAGGAAGGGGCTGCGGCCGGCGACCTGCAGGTTGGCATTGAGGGCGCTCAGCGGGATGCCCAGCTGCGCCACCGGCAGCGGGTCGCTGGTGGGCGCGGGCGTCGGTGCTGGGGTTGGCGCGGGGGTGGGGGCCGGTGTCGGTGCGGCTGTCGGCGCAAATGTCGGAGCTGGCGTCGGTGCTGCCGTGGGTGCCGGGCTGGGCGATGGCGCGTTGCCTGTCGAAGCGAGCGGAGGTGCTGGCGGCAGGGTCGTGCGCGTCGTGCCGTTGCCGTTGCCTGCGGACGGTGCGGAGGGCGCGGAGGCATCGGCCGTTTTCGCGAGCGCGCCGGCGCTGGCTGGCGCTGCAGCCGGTGCCGCGACGGGGGGCGGTGGCGGCAGGGTCGTGCGAGTGGTGTTGTTGCCGTTGCCGTCCGATGGCGTCGTGGGCGCCGGCGTCGGAGCGGGTGTAGGTGCGGGCGTGGGAGCTGGTGTCGGCGCAGCCGTGGGAGCCGGTGTGGGGGCAGGCGTCGGCGCGGCTGTGGGGGATGGCGTGGGGGCCGGTGTCGGTGCGGCCGTGGGAGCCGGTGTGGGGGCAGGCGTCGGCGCGGCTGTGGGGGCTGGCGTGGGGGCCGGTGTCGGTGCGGCCGTGGGAGCCGGTGTGGGGGCAGGCGTCGGCGCGGCTGTGGGGGCTGGCGTGGGGGCCGGTGTCGGCGCGGCCGTGGGAGCCGGAGTGGGGGCAGGCGTCGGCGCGGCCGTGGGGGCCGGCGTGGGGGCGGGTGTCGGCGCAGCCGTGGGCGACGGAGGCGCGGCCGGCAGGAGCCCCAGGGAATCCTGGTCGGATACCGGGATGCCGGTCGTGTAGACCTTGGCGCCGATGTTGGTCAGCGTCACGTCACCCGAGGAGGCGAGCTGCAGGGATCCGGTGGTGCTGCGCACCGTCACGGTAGGCATGGCCGTGCCGGTCGATGCGCGGCCGATGCTCAGCTGCGCGGTCGGTGCGTCCGGGCGGACGGCGAGCGCATCGGCCGACCCGATGTCGGCGCCGGCGACGAGGTGAAGGCTGCCGGCCAGGCCGCTGCTCGCGACCCAGGTGTCCAGATTGCCCGCCGTACTGGCCTGGGACGGGGCGAAGCCGCTGCTCAGGCCGTACTTGACGAACAGGGAGCCGGCCGCGCGCAGCGTGACGGCGGTTTCCGCGGCGTGGGGCGTCACAGCGCGGTCACCGGCCAGCAGCAGTGGCAGGTTCCAGTCGGTGGCCAGCGTCAGGTCGCCGGTGGAGCGGATCTCGACGAGCGGGCGAACGCGCGTGAGCGGCAGCAGGGCGGCCTGGCCCTGCATCAGCCGGTTGGCGATGTTCTCCGCGGCCGCGTTGACGAAGCTTCGGCTCTCGGCGTCCAGCGACTGGATGCCCAGCACGGTCGGCGCGGGCGCGGGCGTCGGTGCGAGTGTCGGCGCCAGCGTGGGCGCTGTCGTTGGCGCCGGGCTGGGCGAAGGCGCGTTGCCTGTCGATGCGAGCGGAGGTGCCGGCGGCAATGTCGTGCGTGTCGTGTCGTTGCCGTTGCCTGCGGACGGTGCGGAGGGCGCGGTGGCATCGGCCGTTTTCGCGAGCGCGCCGGCGCTGGCCGGTGCTGCGGCAGGCGCCGAGACGGGTGGAGGGGGCGGCAGCGTCGTGCGGGTGCTGCTATTGCCGTTGCCGGCCGATGGCGTCGTGGGGGCCGGCGTCGGAGCAGGCGTGGGTGCTGCGGTTGGCGCGGGTGTGGGCGCTGCAGTTGGTGCCGGCGTGGGCGCAGCGGTTGGCGCCGGTGTGGGCGCGGGCGTGGGCGCAGCGGTTGGTGCCGGCGTAGGAGCGGGCGTGGGCGCAGCGGTTGGTGCCGGCGTGGGAGCGGGCGTGGGCGCAGCGGTTGGTGCCGGCGTGGGAGCGGGCGTGGGCGCAGCGGTTGGTGCCGGCGTGGGAGCCGGTGTGGGTGCTGCGGTTGGTACCGGCGTGGGAGCCGGTGTGGGTGCTGCGGTTGGCGCCGGCGTGGGAGCAGGTGTGGGTGCTGCGGTTGGCGCCGGCGTGGGAGCAGGTGTGGGTGCTGCGGTTGGCGCCGGCGTGGGAGCGGGTGTGGGTGCTGCGGTTGGCGCCGGCGTGGGAGCGGGTGTGGGTGCAGCCGTTGGCGCCGGTGTGGGCGTGGCTCCGGCCACGATCTGGGTGACGCCGCTGTAGACCTTGACGGCCTGCACGTCGACGAAGCCGATGCCGAGCAGGTCGGACCCGACGGGCGCGATGCGCACATCGCTGCCGGCGCCGCTGCCATCGACCGCCAGGCCGGTCCGCGTGGCGCGCAGGGTCAGGACAGCGCTCGCGGCGCTGCCGGCGGGCCCGCTGCCGAGGTCGATCACCGAGGTCGGCAGCAGGCTCAGCAGCCCCGAGGTGCTGCTCAGTTCGGCGCTGCCGCCGCGGCCGTTCGCGTCGGCGCTGGCCAGCAGGCGGGCGCCGGGCTGCAGGGTCAGGTCGCCGCCGGCGGCCAGGGTCAGGCGGCCCGAGGCGCCGGCGCGGGTGTCGAGGGTGCCGGCCACCTGCAAGCCACCCTGGTCGCTGACCAGCGTGATCTGTTTCGCGGCCAGCGTGGTGCCGGACGCGACCTGCTGATCGCCCTGGCGGTTGCGGATGTAGAGCGAGTTGCCGAAGTTGTTGCTGCCGCCGGCAGCGATCTGCGCGGCGAGCTGGCCGAGGTCCGTGGCGATGGCGCCGTCTAGCGTGAGGCTGGCGCTTTGCGCGCCCGCAGCCGCCGTGCCGTGCAGGTCGCCAGCGGTAGTGATGCGGCCTTGCGGTGCGGAGATCGAGAGCCCGCCGGCGTCGCCCAGGCCGGCACCGGACACGTCGAGGACCGCGCCGCTGTTCAACATGACCGAGCCGCTGTTGCTCTGCATCGTGAGCGCACCGGCGGGAAGGTCGACGGAGGTGTCGCCGAGCTTGACGCTCGTGCCGCGCACCGACACGCGCGAGCCCGTGCCCAGCACGAGGTCGCCGGTGGTGGCGGTGAGCTGGACGCTGCCCGCGGCGAAGTCGATCACGCCGCTCTGCACGATGTCGCTGGCGCTGACCTGCAGCCGGCCCGAGGGGCTGAGCGCGGCGGCTGCGTCGCCGGCGGCGGCGGCTCCGGAAACGCTGAAGCGGCCACCCACGGCCAGGTTCGCATCGGCGCCCGAGCCACTGCCGACGATGGGCGCCGTGACCTCCAATGCGCCGCTGAAACTGGCGCTGCTGGCGCCGTCGAAACGAAGCAGGGAGCCGGCCCGCCATTGCGTGATCGCGGCCTCCGTGCGCTGGGCACCCGAGGCGACCGACAGCAGGCCGGAGGCATCGACGGACAGGGTGCCGCCGGGCAGGGATGCCGTCGGGCTCGCGGTCGGCTGCAGCCCGCTGCTGTTGAGCAGGCTGATGCGGCTGGCGACAAGCCTGGCGCCGCCGCTGTCCGGGGCCCGAAGCAGTGGGCTGTCCAGCACGAGGTCGCGCAGGTTCGCATTGCCCAGCGTGCTGCCGGTGCCGAAGTCGATGGAGGCGTAGCCGCGCAGCGTCAGGCTGCTGCTGGCGCCGAGGCCGGTGAACCAGCCGGGGTCGACCAGCCAGCTCGTGGTATCGCGTGCGCTGCCCACGGCCAGCCGCTGGGCGCCCAGCGTCATCGCGGCCGCATTGACGGCGAGGCCGCTGCCCGCGGCGGCCGTGCCGGAGCTGTCGAGCGTGAGCGTGCCGGCGCCGGCATCGAGCTTGAGGTTCTGCCCGAGCACCAGTTGCGCGGAGCCCGTCAGCGTGGGGCTGCGCAGCAACGCGACATCGGGCTGGCTGGACAGGCGCAGCGCGGCGCCGTCGCCGGTGATGCGCAGGTCGCCGATGGACGTCGCGCCGAGCCTGGAAGGGTCGGGCTTGGCCTGCAGTTGGGCGCCGTCGCCGAGCTGCAGTGTGCCGGTCGCGGCCAGCACGAGATCGTTGGCCTGCAGATGCGCGCCTGGCGCCACCGTGAGGCTGGCTGCCGTGACGTTGAGCCCGCTCGCATCGGCCGCAGCAGGGCCGGGCGTTGCGCCCAGCACCAGCAGGTTGGCGCCCAGGCTGTTGAGCTGGGCCGGGTCGAGCAGCAGCGTCGAGGCATCCGGCGCGCTGCCGCCCAGCTGCATGGCCGAGGCGGCGAGGTAGACCTGCGATCCGCGGCCGGGCAGCGCGTCGCCGGAGGGCTGGGGCGTTGTGCCCGGCGCGCCTTGCAGCGTGAGCCCGAGGTCGAGCGTCTGGCTGCTGACGACCAGGCGGCCGGCATCCGTACTGAGCGCGGGGATGGGCGCGCCGTCGCGCTGTGCTGCGGCGCTGAAGAAGCCGTCCAGCGTGGTGGTGCGGATCTCCGAGTGCTTGAGGGCCTGGGCCGATGTCTGCACGGACCAGGTGCTGGGCAGGGCGCTGCGCAGCTGGGTGCCGGCGTCGGCCAGCAGCGCGCCGACGTAGACGCTGCCGTCCGGCTGTGTGAGCGCGGTGCCGAGGCTCAGGGGCGTGCCGCCGGACACGGGGCGCACCAGGTAGGCACCGTCGAGGATGGCATAGCGCGCCGGCAGCAGCGTGTAGTTGCCGGCGGGAATCGGGCCTCCCTGCCCGATCACGAGCTGCCTGCCGAGGGTCGGCGTTGCGCCCTGCAGCGTGAAGTCGAACGCGCCCTGCAGATGCAGGCCGGGCAGCAGCGCGAAGGCGCCGTCGCTGCCGGAGAAGGCATCCGTCGAACCGCCGGGGCCGGGGATGAACTGCCAGGCCAGCAGCTGGCCGCCGCCGCGCAGGTCGACGCTGCTGCCGGTTTGCAGGTCCACCGTCGGTGCGCTGAGGCTGATGCTCTTGGCCAATGGCGCGGTCAGCGAGCTGCCGTTGCCGCCCACCTGCTGCGGCGAGAACCACTGGCCGCTCGCGGACTGCCCGTAGATCAGGGTCTGGCCCGCCGAGCTGACGGAGATCGAGGCGCCGGCGTGTTCGCGGATGGCGGACGTGGCGGTCAGCGCGATGCTGCCGGCCGGCGCGCGTACGGTGCCGGAGACATCGATGGTGCTGGCGAGCAGATTGAGCGAGCCGCCGGCGCTCAGCGGTGCATCGGGCGTTGTCGATGCGGTCGGGCCGTTCAGCGCCAGGGCGTGGCCGCTGGCGTCGATGCTGAAGCGGGTGTCCGACGCGGGATACAGCTGCGCCGCCGAGATCGTCGTGTCCGCCTGGGTGAGCAGGGCGCCGGTGAGGGCGTTCTGGCTGTCCAGCACCCGCGCCTGCAGGCGCAGGTCCTGGCTGGCGCTCAGGCCCAGCGTGGCGATGCCCTGGGTGACGACGCGCTCGCCCAGCACCAGGTCGGTCGCCTGGAGCTGTAGTTGCGCACTGCCGCCGCTGGCGTTGGCCACCCGCAGCGCGCCACTGTCACCGAACGAAGGCTTCTGGGCGAAGCCCCACTGCAACTGGGTCGCCGCCAGCGTGGCGGAGCCCGTGCCGTCCAGCCGCAGCGAGGGGGTATCGATGGCGAGCTGGCGCGGCATCGCGAGGTTGACACCGTTCTCGATGAAGAGGCCGTCCTGCGTCGAAAGACCCAAGTCGGCCGCGCCCGATGCCGCGACCTGGGCGGCGGAGATCGAGGCGCGTGGCGACAGGTTCAGCGCGTTGGGGAGCTGCGTCGGGTCCAGCGTGGCCGTGAGCTGCGTCGGGGCCTGCGTGAGCGCAAGCTCGATCGGCGTGGCGACGCCCACGAGGCTGGCACTACCGCTCAGCAGTGCCACGTTCACCTGGCCTCCCGCGCTCGACCCGCCGCCGCTGGCGGCGCGCAGCGTGCCTTCCAGCAGCATCTGGCCGTTGCCGCTGAAGCTGATGCTGCCGCCCGCGCTGCTGACCGTCTGGCGCTGCGTCACGTTGCCGCCCTGGTTCTGCAGCGAGACATCGAGCGGGCCGGAATTGCCGCTCGCGTCGATGACGCTGCCAGCCTGCCAAATCAAGCTGGAGCGCAAGTCGTTGGCGATGGACAAGTTGACCGAGCCGCCGTCGAGCACACGCCCGCGCAGCAAGCCGTCGCTGGTGGGCGTGCGTTGCAGGGTACCGGCAACGTCCAGTCGGCTGTCGGCGCCGAGCCAGAGGAATCGGGGTACCTGGCTGTCGGCGTTGAGGAGGACGCCGGCGGTCAGCGCGATCCGCCCGCCCGGCGCGCGGGCCTGGCCGTCGAAATAGATGCTGGTGGCGGCCGACAGCGCGAGGCTGGCCGTGGGCTGCAGGTCGAAGCGGCTGCCTGCGGCCACGCTGAGTTTGCCTTCGGCCTGGTCGACGCCGAGACCGCTCGAACGCAGGTCCAGGCTCACCGTCTGCGGCAGCTGGTTGGCCGCTAGGCCGACGCCGGCAAAGGCCTTGCCGGCGAGCGCGCCGCTGGGCATGCCGCGGGTCGCTGGCCCCTGCAACCACAGCGCGGCGTTGGGTGCGATCGTCGCGCCCGCCTCCACCGCCAGCGCACGCCGGCCATCCAGCGTGTATTTGGAGAAGCCGCCCGTGCCGAAGAAGTCGGTCGACAGCCTGAGGCCGTCCGGCATCTGGGCCGCGTCGTCGGCGTTGACCGACAGGGCCGTCGAGAAACTGCCGATGTCCACGTAAGGAGCCGTCAGGCTCAGGCTGCCACCACGGGTGCTCGAGTAGCCGCGCAGGTCGACCCCGGCGATCGCGAGATGGCGCAGCGGCGACTGGTCGAGGGAATCGCCCTGCAGGCTCGGCAGGCCGGCGCTCAGGATGATGCTGCCGCCGAGGCCGCCGCGCACCGTGCCGCCGGTGTCCACCAGTGCTCCGCCCGAGACGTCGAGGACAGCGCCGGCCGCTGCGATCACGCTGCGCTGCGAATTGAGCGTGATGCTGCCGCCCGCCGTGCCGGCGCTGGAGCCGGCACCGTCGAGCTGGGCGTTGACCCAGGCGCCGGAGGCATCCAGCGTCACGCCGCTGGCGACCGTCACGTCGCCGGTCAGCAGCGTCTGCGCGGTGAGGCTGCCGCCGGGCAGGCGCACCGAGCTGGCCAGCGCGACCTGACCCTTCTGCGAGTTCAGCACGAGGCTGCCGAGCCTCGGCAGCGTGAGCTGCCCGACCTCCGACAGCAGCGCCAGGTCGCCCACCGTGCTGATGACGATGCTGCCGAAGCCGCTGGCCTCCAGCTGCGCCGCTGAGACGGCCGACTGCCAGCCGCTGGCGGGGGCCGGCGCGCTGGCGGAGGCGAACAGGCCGTCCCACGTTGAGCCGCTCAGCGAGACCGGCTTCGCGGTGATGCTGAGAGAGCCCAGCACGGCCCCGAGGTAGCCGATGTCGTTGAACGCATAGCCGTGGAAGCTCGTGCCCAGCTCCAGCCGGGCCGGCGTCGCGAGCGCGTCGACCCCGTTGGCCTGCCGCAGGCCGGCCGTGGTGCTGCCCAGCAGCGTGCCGCCCAGCACGACGTTGGGGGCGAGCACGAAGAGCGAACCGCCGGCGCTGCCGGCCACATAGCCGGCTTCGACCCGGCCGGGCGAGCGCAGCCCGAAGCCCACCGAGGCGCCGTTGCGGTCCCAGCCGTTGACGTTGCTGAAGGCGTTGGCGACGCCGGTGTAGAGCAGGTCCTTGGGCGCGTCGTTGAGGCTGTAGGTCCTGCCGGTGCTGGCCGTCAGCACGGTGGGGCTGACGACGGCATCGGTGTAGCTGATGCGGCCTCCCGAGACGTTCACCGATGCGCCGTTGGCCATCAGCACGGCCTCGCCGGCCAGCAGGCTGAGCTCGCCGCCCACCGACAACCGCTCGCTGGCGCTGCGCTGCAGCGCGCTGCGGTAGCCCCCCAGGCTGCCGAGGATGGGCGAGCTGCCGCGCACATCCAGCGTGACCTTGTTGCGGTAGAGCAGGCCGCTCTTTTGCAGCGGCGCGTCCGCCAGGTCGTTGCTGCCCAGCAGTTCGGTCGTGACGAAGAAGCGGCCGGCGCTGAGCGTGGTGTCGGTGGTGCCCGAGAGGTCGATGCCCGCGCCCGCGCCGATCAGCACCCGCCCGGCGTCGGGCTGGAAGGGGTCGATCTTGCCGGGTGCGGCGACGTAGACCGGCGTGGCGGTGGCGCGTATCGACGCCTGTGCGCCCGGCGCCACCACCTGGGCCCCGCTCTCCAGCGTGATGTTGGCGCCGTTGAGCTGCAGCCGCGATGTGACGAAGGTCGAGTTGTCGTCGGAGGTCAGCGGCTTGCCGTCCGCGCCGTTGTCGTCGGCCAGGATCTCCGTGCGGCTGCCGCTGCCGAGCACGAGATTGCCGTTCAGCAGGGCGCGCTTGTAGCCGGGGTTGCCGGTGTTGCCGACGGGGGCCGTGGCACCGCCCTGGGCCAGCAGCAGGATGGAGCCGTTCTGCGACACGCTGGTGGTGGCGCTGACGCGGCCCGACTGGTTCACGGCCATGCCCACCAGCGTGACGTTGCCGCGCGGCGACGAGACGACGCCGCCCGCCTGGTTGGCGACGCTGCCGTCGCCCGCCGCCGCGAGGTCGGCCCGGCCCAGGTCCACCAGCAGGCCGCGCACCGACGGCACATTGGGGTTGACCTCGGAGGCATAGAGCGTGTCGCCCGTGGGCAGGCGCAGATAGGCCTCGGCGCCGGCGCCCAGCACCACCTGGCCGCCGGGCGAACTGATGTTGCCGGCGTTGCTCACCTGCTTGGCGAACAGGAAGATGCGCCCGCCCTCGGCGCTCGTGAGTTGCGCGCCGGGCGCGACCTGCACGAAGCTGCTCGAGAACAGGCCCGCCGAGTTCTCGCTGTCGTAGCGGTAGGAGAAGGCCGGGTCGCCGCCCAGCACGTTGCCCGAGAAACCGCTCTTGAAGTCGTCGTCGCGCGGGCTCAGTGTCGTCGCGATGAGGCTGCCCACATTGACCTGCGCGCCGCCGCCGAACAGGATGCCGTTGCGGTTGTAGAGGACGATCTCGCCGCCGTTGGTGGCCTTCAGGCTGCCGAAGATCAGGCTCGGGTTGGCGTCGTGGATGCGGTTGAGCGCGCTCGACCCCGACTGCGCCATGTCGAAGGTGACCGAGCTGGCCTCGCCGATGTTGAAGCTGGCCCAGTTGTAGATGGCGCGCTGGCTCGCCTGCTGGACGGTCATGTCCTGGCCGCCACGCGCATTGGGTGTGATGAGGGGCGCGTTGCCACCGTTGCCGAATACGCGCCAGCCGCTGGTCACTGGCTGCGGCACGGCATTGGCCGCCGGCCTTGTCTGGGCATCGGCGTGCCAGGGCATGGCCGCCGCCAGGGCCACGAGCAGCGGCTGCAGCAGCGCGTGCCGCGCATGCGGCCACGGCGGCGTCGCGCGCGCGCCGACGGCCACCGGCCGCGGCGGGGGAGTCAGCGGAGGCAGCGTGCGGGTGTCGTGGCGGGCCATGGTCAGAACTTCACGGCCATGCGCGCATGCGCGCGACGGCCTGGTTTGGGGGCACCGGCGATGGCCCGGTGGGGATCGGCAACCTGGAAATCGAGGGTGACCCCACTGCGGCTGGCGAAGCGCACCCCCACGCCGCTACCCAGCAGCGGCTGGTGGCTGACCTGGCCGGCCCCGGGGTTGAGGGTCTGCAGGTTGCCGGCGTCAACGAAAGCCAGCACGCTCAGCTCGCCAAGGTCGTTGAAGGCGTCGCTGGGGTGGTGCCTTTGCAGCCAGGATGCGAGATTGGCGCTGCGCAGTTCCAGCGATGCGAGCACGCCGTGGTCGCCCACGGCGGCGCTCTCGTGATAGCCGCGCACGCTGTCGGCGCCGCCGAGCACGAACTGCTCGGCGCTGACCAGGGGCTGCGAGGCCAGTTGCCCGGCCAGCCGGCCCGCGATGCTGAAGTCGGCAAAGACCTCGGTGTGGCGCAGGTCGACGCGCAGCGTCGAGAAGCCGCCGTCCGCGCCCTTGCGCGAGCAGCGGAACTGGTCGTCCACGCCGATGCTGCCGTCCTCCAGCTCGCAGCCGCCGATGCGGCGGGCCAGCAGTGGCTTCAGGCCCCAGCTCATCGACAGCGTGAACTGCCCCTGCCGGCTCGGTTCGAACCAGTTGGCCGTGTAGCCAGCCTGCAGCGGCAGGTAGCGCAGCGGCTTGCTGATGCTGGACGCACCGAGCTTGACCTGCTGCTGCACGTCGCGGTAGTCCAGGCCCAAGGTCGCGCCCTGCACGCTGTGTTCCGTCGCGCCGAGGTTGATGGCGTAGCGCAGGCCCAGGGTGTCGCCCTTGCCCAGCACCTGGGTGCCGCCCAGTGCATTGACGTTGCTGTTGGAGTGCGCCTCGTAGAAGCTGAGGTTGTTGCCGCCGTCCAGCGGTATGCCGTAGTTCAGCACCGAGACCGTCGTCTGCGACGGATCGGTGGGCGCGGTCGTCAGCGTCAGGCCGATGCTGTGGCCGAGCTGCCAGAGGTTGTCGTAGCGGACGCTGGCGGTGGCCCTCTCCATGGTGGTGTTGGCCGTGTTGGCGTTGCTGACCTCGAAGGAGCCGGACAGAGGCAGCTTGTCCTTCACCTGCAGCTCGGCCTCGACGGTGCCGGGCAGCCGGCCCGGCCGCAGGATGGGCTGCACCTGGCGGTCCTCGGTGGTGTTGACCGTGGCCAGCTGCTTCTGCACCTCGTTGAAGTTGGGCACGGTGCCCGGTGCGAGCTCTGCCACGCGCTGGCGGATGCGGCCCTGGTCGAAGTAGCGCGAGCCCGTCACGGCCAGCCGCTCGATGCGGCCCTCGATCACCTTCAGCCTCACCACGCCGCCGTCCACGCTCTGCTCGGGCAGGTCCACGAACACGCTCAGGTAGCTGGCGCCCTGGTAGGCCTTTTCCAGCGCGGCCCGGGCCGCTTCGGCGTCTCCCACGCTGCGCTGCGGGCCCATGAAGGGCATCACCACGCGCTCGACGGCGACGGCGCTCAGCACGGTATTGCCTTCCACCTCGAACTCCAGGATGTCGAAGCGCGGCGCATCGGCGGCCGGCTGCGCCTGTGCCAGGCCAGCGCAGGTCCAGGCCAGTCCGGCCAGCGCGGTGGCTGCCAGGCGGCATGAAGCGAAACGACGAAAACAGAGAAGAGGCGGCTTCAAAAACTATCCGGCCCCTTGTGCAAGGGGCCGGCTCCCGAAAAGTGGATTTCAGTGTCGCGAGCCGCGGCGAAGGGGCGATGAAGCGCGACGCAGCGACGTAGTCCGAACGGACTACGCGCCTGCGAGGAAACGCCTGTTCAGGCGCGGTGCGAGAGGCCGGCGCTGCGGCGCTCGCGGCGCGCGCGTGCAGCCACCAGCAGGCCGCCCAGTGCCATCAGGCCCCAGGTCTGCGGCTCGGGCACGGGGCTGACGCTGGCGGCATTGGCAAAGGCCGCCACCTGGATGCCGGCGTTGGCGATGTCGTCCTGGCCGACCGTGAGCAGACGCGTGGGCCCGGCGCTGGCGCTGTAGTCGGTGATCGACAGGCGCGCACGGCCGGCGTCGGTGCTGACCAGGCTCTTGGGGTTGGAGCCGGGCAGGGTGTAGCTCAGCACGTACTTGTTCGAGTTCGGGTCCTTGATGAAGCCCCAGTAGCCGTCGTTGGTGAGGTTGTCGAACTCGTCGACGGCGACTTTGCCGATGTTGCTCGTCGAGGACAACTGGGTTCGATAGAACCACGACGACGTGCCGACAGGATTCCCTACGCACAGCCCGCTGCTGTAAAGGCAATCACCATCGCCGTTGTTGGCAGCGTTCGCCCAGCCATGCACTTTGTTGGCGTAGATGGAATCGGATGCCGTGGCTAGGCTGCTGCCAAAGGATGACGCTGTTTTCAAGGTCGTCATCGTGATGAGGTGAGGGTCGGTGGTGGCGTTGTTCAGCGCACCGAGGTAGCTTGCCAAGGCGTTGTTTTGCCGAAGGGTGCCATTGGTGGTCTTGAACAGTGCGTCGTAATTCGCGGCCTGAGTGGCCACGTCTCCGTTGTTGGTCATCGTGCTGTAGAGCACTCTGTTGGCGGCGCCGGACAGTGGATCGTTGAATCCAAGTACGGCCCAGCGAGTGGTGCTGAGGTTGGTCCCGGCTGCATTCACGAAGGTCTGAAGCGCGGCGTCCGTACTGGGATCAAGCGTGAAGAAGAGGTAGCTGCCGCTGTCCTGCTGGGCATTGATGAAGAACGTTGCGGCCCTGACGTTGAGGTCGAGGGTGTAGGTCATCTGTGCCGTGGTCTGATCCAGTAGGGTCAGGAACAGCTCTGGATTGTTCGGATACTGTGCCGAGAATCCCATGCCAATGCCAATGCCGATCTCAGCCAATGCAGCCTGCGAGGTGAGGCCAAGGCACAGAAGGCCGGTGGTCATGCAGGCGCGGCGCACGAGGCAGCGGGTTGTCTGGAGTGCGGTCGGGTTCATGCGGTGTCCTCGTGAGCGCGGCGAAGCGGTAGGTATCTGTCAGCCTTGCGGAAACGTATCAGCTGGAGTGCCGGCTCTTTGATTGAATGTCTCGGGCCTTGGAGTCCGGGCTATCAAAGCAGTTTCCCGAGGCAGGCGGTAGGCATCCGCCCCGGGCGATGCCATGCTTAGAACGTGGTGTAGGCCGAACAGCTATCGCTCACGCCGTTGCTCTGGATGGCGTGCAGCAGGCGCGAGGCGTAGGGCTTCTGGGCTGAGGTCAGCTGGCTCCAAAAAGGTGCGATGTTGAACCACACCAGCGGGCTGGCCATTACGCCGTCGAGCGAGTTGGCCGATGAGGTGACAGGCAATGCGGCGATCGCGGCCGGCGTGTTGGACTGGGTGACGATCGCGTTCAGCGCAGCCAGCAGGTCGGCGTTGGCATTCGCCTTCGCGGTGTTCCACTGCATCGTGCCCTCGGCCACGAAGTCGTAGCTGACATTCACGGCGCCGCTTGGCATGCTGCCGGAGATGTAGCGGTTAGGCAGCGCGCCATCGAGGCGGACATAGCGCCACTTGGTGCCAGCCTCGACGTTTCCCTTGCTGAAGATACCCAGCGCATAGGCCGTGGAGGCGTTGTTGTCGGCATTGGTCAGGCAGGCAAGTGCGTCGCCCTCTGATAGGTTTTCAATCGTATTTGGGGTGCTGCCGTTGGCATTGGGCAACGGCTTGGTTGCGGTTGCTTGGCGGACAGCACTTAGGCCGTGGCCCGGGTCGCAGGGGGTGTTGTTGAGGAAGTACATTTGGGCAGCAGCCTGCGTGCCTGAACCTGGGTTTTCACGGCAGATATTGACTGTTTTGCCGTTGCCGCTGGTGCCCAATACCAAGCCCCAACCCTCGAGGCCGTCCGCACTTGTGTCTACGGCACCGGTCATGGCGGTGCGAATCCAGGTTCGGGGTAGGCTGGGACGGTTGGCGTCGTCATCCTTGGCGGTGTCGAGGCCTTGGGTCGCCTGCAGGGCTCGGTAGGCCTTGAGGTTGACGGCCACACCCAAGATGACTTGCATGTAGGGCTGCACGGTCAACGTGGAGAGATCGACAGGCAGTTTTGAATTGCTTTGCGGGTCGCCCAGGACGTTGTCCGTCAGGTTGGGCGACTGGTTCAGCAAAGGTGGCTCAATGTCTGAGATGCCGGCGTCGGGTGCGACCTGCTCGGTTTGCGAGCAGAGGGAGGTACGGGTGGTGATGTCTGTGTAGGCCGTGGGTTGCGAGCAGGAGGTCGCGCTCACCTTCATCATCTTGGTGGTTGCGTCGTTGGTGGCCACGTTTGCCACGCCAAATATTGCACCGCCGGTGTCTCGCTTGTGGATCAGTACCGGCGTGCCAGCGGCGTAGTTGCCCAGGGCCGTGGCCAGCGTGCAGGAGTAGGCGCGTGCGCCCGAGCCCTCGCCATCGCCGCTCGCGATCAGGTCGGCGGCGGAGTGGAAGACGTCGATGGTGCCAGCTCGGCAGATCGTCTGGACATAACCGGCGATGACGAAGCGGTAGGAGGAGGAGCCGGTCAGGCGGATTTCCTTCAGCGTGCTGTTGGCGCGCGCCGTGTCAACGGCCGTAGGGGAAAGGGCTTGGGCCGAATTTGCAGCCGCCAGAGTGGCGATGGCGATGAGCTTGATCTTCACGAGTTGACTCCCTGAAAAATACCGCTTACGGCGGCGCCAAACGCAAAAGAGCTATTCGCTGCACACGATGGCTCACCATTTCAGATGTGCAATGAATAGCCTTCCCGGCGACCTGTAGTTGAGGCCGTGCTGAAGGTTTCGACCGCAACAACACGGTAAAACCTAAAAAAAAATACGCCGGGCTCATTGAAAGGCCCGGGCCTTGAGCCCGGGTGTATCGAGGCAAGACTCGGGGCAGGTGACAGGCACCCGCCCCGAGCAGTGCCCTGCTTAGAACGTGTTGTAGATCGAGCAGCTGTCGCTCACGCCGTTCACTTGCGTGGCGTGCAGCAGGCGCGAGGAGTAGGGCTGCTGGGCGGCGGTCAGCGAGGTCCAGCTCGCCTGGATGTTGGACCACACCAACGGGGTGGCCATCACGCCGTCGGGCGAGTTGGCGGAGGACGTGACGGGCAGTGCGGCGATCGCGTCCGGCGTGTTGGACACGGTGGCGATGTTGGTCAGCGCGGCCAGCAGGTTGGCGTTAGCGCTCACCTTGGCGGTGTTCCACTGCATCGTGCCTTCGCCGACGAAGTCGTAGCTGCCGTTCACGGCACCGCTCGGCACGGTGCCAGCGATGTAGCGGTTCGGCAGCGCGCCGTCGACGCGGACATAGCGCCACTGCTTGCCGGTTTCCACGTTCTCGCGGCTGAAGAAGCCGATGGCGTAGTCCGTCGCGGCGTCGTTGTCGGCGGCGGTCAGACAGTTCAGCACGTCACCGGTCGACGAGTTCTCGATCACGTTCACGCCGCCGGTGTTTCCGTTGGGGGCCGGCTTGGTCGCGCCGGCTTGGCGGGCAGCCGCCAGACTCTCGGCCGGATTGCAGGGGTTCTGCAGGAAATAGGCCTGCGTGGTGGCTTGCGTGCCCGAACCCGGGTCGCGACGGCAGATGTTGACGGTCTTGCCGTTGCCACCGGTGCCGAGCACCAGACCCCAGCCTTGCAGGCCGGCGGAGCTCGTATCGACGTTGCCGGTCAGCACGCTGCGGATCCAGTTCTTGGACAGGCTGGGACGGTTGGCGTCGGTGTCGTCCTGGGCCAGGCCCTGGGCGGCCTGCAGGGCGCGGTAGGCCTTCAGGTTGACGGCCACGCCGAAGATGGCCTGCCAGTAAGGCTGGATGGTCAGCGCGGAGAGGTTGACCGGCGCCTTCGAGCCGCTCGTCGGGTCGCCCAGCGTGTTGTCGATCAGGTTGGGCGACTGATTCAGCATGTTGGGCTCGAGGTCGGAGAAGCCGGCGTCGGGCGCCACGTTCTCAGTCAGCGAGCACTGGGACGTCTTGGTGGTGATGTTGGTGTAAGCGACCGGGGCCGAGCACGAAGCCGCGCTGACCTTCATCATGACGGTCGTGGCGTCGTTGGCGGCGACGTTGGCCACGCCGATGATGGAGCCACCGGTGTCGCGCTTGTGGATCAGGATCGGCGTGCCGGCGGCGTAGTTGCCCAGGGCGGTGCCCAGCGTGCAGGAGTAGGCGCGGGCGCCCGAGCCGGCGCCGTCGCCGTTGGCGATCAGGTTGGCGGCCGAGAAGAAGACGTCGATCGTGCCGGCCTGGCAGATCGTCTGGATGTGGCCAGCGATGGCGAGGCGATAGGCGGAAGAGCCGACCAGGCGGATTTCCTTCAGCGTGCCATTGGCGCGGGCCGTGTCGATGGCGGCGGGCGACAGCGCGTGGGCGGAACCGGCGGCCACGAGGGCGGCCATGGCGATAAGCTTGAGTTTCATGAGTGGACTCGCAGAGGAAGAAGGGATGTAAGAGGCCACGGCCAGCGCGGCGGCGCCGCGGGCCGGATTGACTGCTCCTGCCTGGCGGTGATCGCCACCAGGCGGGGCACAGGACGGTGAGTTAGGCGCGGCGGCGGCGCACGACGAAGCCGACGGCAGCGAGGCCGGCGGCCAGCATCGCGTAGCTGCCGGGCTCGGGAATGGCAGCGACGGGGGCCGAGATGGACAGAGTGGAGCCGTCGAACGAGGCGCTGTAGCCGGTCAGCGTGGCGGTGGTCACCTTGGTGAGGGAGTTGGTGCCGTTGCCCTTCCAGTCCAGCAGCGTCGAGCTGGTGCCCACCGCATTGCCGATCTGGTTGCTCGCCTGGCCGATGGCAAAGAAGTTGGAGCCGAAATAGCCGGCCGTGCCGACGGCGTTGAAGCTGCTGCCATCGGCCACGGCGATGTGGTCGCTGGTGGCGCTGTCGAGTTGGTTGCTGGCAGTCTGGGCGATCAGGCCGGTGTTGTTGAACACGGAACCCTTGAAGGTCGTGTTGTTGATCGAGGCGAGCGTGGGCGTGGTGGTCGCGCGGGTGGAGATCAGTTCAACGTTGGAGTAGCCCGTGGTGCCAGTACCGTCGAACACGGCCAGCGCCCACTGCGGGGTGCTGCCGGCGACAAAACTCGAGAAGCCGACCAGGTTGGTCACGTTCTGGACGTAGGAGCTGAAGCTGGCGCTCTTCAGCGCGTTGACGGTGACGCCGGTGTCCAGCAGGAAGGAGCCCTTGTCGTTGCCGAGAACGAAGAAGAGTTCGGAGTTGCCGTTGGTCATAACGGCGATGCCGGCGTGGGCTTGCGAGACGGCGACGACCGCGAGGGCCGCGGCGGCGAGGGACTTGATCTTCATGTGAATCACTCCAAGGAGGGTTGGTGGTGGGGGCCCCAGCTTTTGGCTGGACGCCGTCACGCCTGGCTGCCTCCCCTGGATCGCTGCATCGCAATCGGCGGTGGCCTTGGGCGCCTGGGTCATGAAGACCCGCTTGTCAAAGAGCGGGGATCCGTGGATCCGATGGCCGGCATTCTTCTGGCGGCCGATGACATGCGCACCGGAGCGCAATTTGGTTCACAGTCCGTACGGACTACGTGCAAACCCTGAGGCCATCAAGTCAGGGGCACGTCGCGGCGGCGGGCCGCGGCCTGCGCGCCGGGCATGCTTTCCAGCAACTGCAGCGACATCGCCTGCGCCACGGCCTGGGCGCGGTTGGCGGCGCCCAGCTTGCGCAGGATCTTCTGCACGTGGTTCTTCACTGTCAGCGCGCTGATGCCGAGCTGCTCGGCGATCTGCTGGTTGCTCTTGCCCTCGCGCAGCCAGGTGAGGATCTCGCGTTCGCGTTGCGTGACGCCGCCGACCTTGATCGACGGGGGCACGGCCGCGCCGCCCGTGCCGACATCGCGCTCGACCGCCTGCACGCGCTGCCAGGCGCCGTGCACATGCGGGAGCAGCAGTTCCAGCCGCGCGGCATGCGCAGCGAGCGCGGCACCGTCCTGCGCCGCGAAGGCGAAGAAGCTCTCGATCTCCTGCGGGCGCTGCGGGCGCGACATGCCGTGCACGAGGATCTTCTCGAACTGCGCCGCCAGCAGCGCGTCGCGCACCGTGCCCAGTGAGGCGAAGGACAGCTCGGCCGTCGCGACGATGGTCGGGCGGCAGCGTGCTTCCAGCCAGCAGCCTTGCAGATGGCGCATCAGCAGGCTGCGCGCGTCGCCGAGGGCGTCCATCAGCACGGGTTCGAGGCCGAAGCTGTTGAAGACGTCGAACAGCAGTTCCCGTGAGGCACGGTCGTAGCTGCCGCAGACGGCGAGCTGGTGCGGGATCAGCCGGCCCAGATAGCTCTGCGTCCAGACGAAGAATTGGTAGCGGCGGCGCACGTTGAGTGCGGATTCGGCCGCGCGCACGATGGCTTCTACGGGATCGCTGGGGTTCAGCGTCACGGCCAGGGCGTCGTTGTGTGTCATGGGTGGCGCTTGAGCAGTGGGGGCGCGTCGTGCGCGAAGGAACAAAACTTCGCAGCGGACACACGAGGTCGAAACTCTAGGAAGGGCGGATGACCGTGCGTTGAAGGCCGGATGTCGGCATGAGCCGTTCGGCTCATGGTGTGCACAGGCCCTACTCCGAATGGATGGGTTTGTCCGCGGGAGGCGGCGCAACGAAGACCCAGTCATGTGCCGTCGAGCGGCCGTCGGCGGTCGCGAGCAGGTGGCGTGTCGAGCTGCTGCGCACGCCGACGATGCCGCGGCCGGCCTGTGGTTTCGGGGTCCCCTTGCCCTGGCTGTCGACGCCGGCGGCGATGGTCGCCTGGCCGAGCACCAGCTCCCAGTTGGGCCTGCCGGTGAAGGGATCGGCGTAGAGCTGGCGCAGGTGCCGCTGCGGCTTGGGGAAGCGTGTGTCGGCCAGCAGCTCCTCCAGCTGCTGGGGCAGCGGCAGATGGCCGACCGGCGTGCGCTCGGCGTAGCGCCCCAGCGCCGCGGCGATGGCCTCGCCACGAAAGCGCAGCTCGGCCTCGCGCTCGCGGCGCTGGCGCGTCTGCTCCAGTTCGCCCAGGGCCGCGAGCGCGACGCCGCCCAGGGCCAGCGCGAAGAGCAGCCAGAGGTAGGTGAAACCGCGAGTTTTGTGCCCCCACGTCGGCGAGTACGCCTCCTGCCCCCCACGGGGGCCGGCGCGCCTTGGGGCGGCCCGGCGGCGCGTGGGCGCGTCACCAGTCCGCATACAGGCTTCCATCGGGCGCCCGGCCGGCGGCGCCGCTGTGCACGTCGCCGACCTGGCCGCCCATCTCGGCCTCGGCCGGTGGTGGCTGCGTGACCCAGCTCGTGGCGCTTCCGGTCAGCGGGTCTTCGGGTAGCTGGCGCAGATAGCGGTCCTGCACGAGCTGATCGAGCGCGTCCGGGTAGTGCCCCTTGTCGGCCGCGTACTTGTCCAGCGCGTCGCGCATGACGGCCAGTGACGAGCGCAGGCTGTTGGCCTTGGCGCGGTCCACGGCGTTGAAGTAGCGCGGTGCCGCGATGCCGGCGAGCAGCGCCACGATCGCCATCACGACGATGAGCTCGATGAGGGTGAAGCCCGGCGCCCGTCGTTTCATCACCAGTCCCGGTAGCGTGAGCCGTCGAGGGCGACGGCGTCCGACATCGAGTGCACGTCGAACACGTCCTTGCCGGGCACGGGTGCGTCCGGCGGGCTGTCGTAGCTGCGCAGGGCCCAGGTCTGGGCGGCGGCCAGGGCCGGGTCGGCCAGCGGGTCGCGCGGCAGGCGGCGCAGGAAGTAGATGCGCTTCTTCTGCTGTGCGTCCCGGGCGTCGGGCACGCCGCGCACGAGGCTGTCGAGGTCGGGCGGGTAGCCGCTGTCGTCGGCCTTCAGCGTGATGCGGCCGTCCCTCGTCGCCTGGCGGTAGGCGTCGAGGGCGCCGCGCAGCGTGCGCAGCGCCTGGCGCAGTTCGGTCTCGCGCTGGCGCTTGTGCACCCAGACGGCCAGCGGCTGCGCCGCCGCGGCCAGGATGCCGACGATGGTGACCACCGCCAGCATCTCGACGAGGGTGAAGCCCCGCTCAGCGAACCTCGACATGGGAGCCGCCCTCCACCCGCACTTTCAGCGCCTCGCCGTTGGGCCCCGTGGCCTTTGCGTTCACGAACTGGAGCGAGCCGGAGCGCCCCGCCGCGTCGGGCCGGGCGCGCAGCACCACCACCTGCTGGGCTTCGGGCGCCAGCTCCACCTCGGCGAGGCCGCTGCCGGCCTGAGCGTCGTCGACGTCGGCCCGCGTGAAGAGGGCCGCGTCATAGGTCATCCTGCCGGCCACCGTGGCCCTGGACCGGTTGGCAAGCGTGACGGTCAGGTTCTCTCCCGCCGCGATGCTGTCCACCAGCTGCAGCTCGACGGTGGCCTCCTCGGGCTGGGCCGGGGCCTGGACCGGAGCCAGGGCCTGCTGCTGGCCCTGCGACCGGGCCGCCTGGGCCTTGGCGATGGCCGCAGACAACGGTCGGGCGCCCGCCGGCGTGGTGTCGCTCAGCGACGGCGCCGCCGCGTTGCCGCGCGAGGCGCGCAGCCTCAGGCCCTCGGCACCCGGGTTGGCGTCGAAGCCGGAGGCCAGCACGGTCTGGCCGGCGTCCGGCAGGCTGAGGTTGCGCAGCACATGCGGCGTGATCAGCAGCACGATCTCGGTCTTCTTGCGGCTGTCGGTGTGCACGCCGAACAGGCGCCCGAGCAGCGGTGTCTCGGACACATAGGGCACGCCGGCGATGGTCTTGCGGTCTTCGTCGTTGATGAGTCCGCCCAGCACCTGGGTCTCGCCGTCGCGCAGCCGCAGCGACGTGGACGCGTTGCGCGTGCCGATGCGGTAGGCGCTGGTGGGCTGCGGGCCGCCCGAGGTTTCCTTCACGCCCAGGCTGCTGACCTCGAGGTTGACCTTCATGACGACGTCGTTGTCCAGCTGCACGGTGGGTTCCACTTCCAGCTTGATGCCGACATCGATGTAGGTCACGGCCGTGGACACGCCGACGTTGGCCGTCGACGTGCTCGTGAACACGGGCACGCGGTCGCCGATCTGGATCTTGGCCTTCTCCTTGTTGCGAGCGCGCAGCTTGGGGTTGGCCAGCAGGTTGTTCGCGCCCGATTCGCCCTTGAGCCGCGCCGCGACGACGGGGTTGGCCACCAGCGTGCGAAAGCTGCCGCGGGAACTCCAGGGCACCATGGTCGCGGTGTCCGTGCTGCCGTAGGTCGCGTCGGTGGCCCAGTTCAGGCCGGCCTCGGCGCTGCGGTCGGTGCCCAGCTCGAGCACCTCCACGTCGAGCATCACCTCGGGCTCGGGCAGGTCCAGCCCGGCGACGAGCTGCTCGATCATCGCGATCACCTCGGGCGTGTCGCGCGCCACCAGCAGGTTCAGCCGCTCGTCGATGAAGACGTCGCGCGTCTTGGCCATCATGCGCACCAGCGCCTGGGCCTGCTTCACGTCGGCGTTGTTCAGGTAGAAGCTGCGCGTGACGAGCTCCTGGTGCTCGCGCTGCTTCTGCTGCGTGTTGGGGTAGATCAGCACCGAGTTGTCGTTGAGCAGCTTGCGTTCCAGCTGCTGCGTGCTCAGCACGATGCGCATGGCCTCGTCGACGCTGACGTCCTTCAGGTAGACGCTGACGCGGGCATCGGCCTTCACGTCCTTGTCGAACACGAAGTTGACGCCGGCCCCGCGGCTCAATGCCTCGAAGACGGTGCGCAGCGGCGCATCGCGGAACTCCAGACTCACGGGCTTCTGGTAGGCCGCCGCGAGCGTGGGCGCTGCGAGCGGCGGCGCGAAGGCCCGGCGCAGCTTCTGCTGGAGTGCCTGGGCGCGTGGCTGGCCGGGGTCTTCCGCCAGCACCTGGGCCACCGCCTCGCGCGCGGCATCCCGTTGGCCAGCCTGCAGCTGATGCTCGGCCTGGGTGAGCAGGGCCTCGTGGCGGCGCGCGCGGCCCAGCGCGAGCTGCAGCGCACGGGTGCGCGGCGCGAGCGGGTCTATGGCTTCCATGCGGAGCAGCAGGTCGGCGGCGGCCTCCAGCTGGCCGGCCGCGCGGGCGTTCTCGGCCTGCGCAGCCAGGCTCAGCAGGCCCAGCTCGGCCTCGCGCTGGCGCGCGCTGCGCAGTGCTTCGTCCTGCGGCGAGGCCGCGGCGGCATCGCGCAGCAGCCGCCAGGCGCTCTCGTGTTCACCCTGCCGGGCGAGCACCTCGGCCTCACGCAGAGCAGGGTGGCTGGCGCAGGCGGCCAGCAGCAGGACCAAGGCAATGACGGGAACGCGGCTCATGCGGAGGGTCTGGCAAAGGAGACGAACTGGGCCAGGCCCAGGGGCAAATAGGTCAGGCGCAAGCCACCGGCCTCGATGGCGTCGACGCGCCATTGGCCGTCCACCACGTCGCCCGCGGCGACCACCGCGCTGCGCTGCGCGTTGTTCAGGACGGCCCGGGGGCGCGAGTCGGTCATGCGGCCGACGAACTGGTACGGGAACGGCGGCGCGCTGGGCGGCGGCGGCGCGGCCTCGGCCTGGGCCGGCGGTGGCGCCAGCGGGGTCTCGCCCCAGGCGGCGCGGGCTTGCGGGTCGAGGGCCGGCCAGTCCGCGCGGGCGCTGGCGGCGGGGCCGGGCCAGTCGGCCATTGCCGATGCCGGCGTTGGCGTGGCCGAGATCGCGTGGCGCGGCCTGGCGACTGCGGCGGTGTCGGCCTCGTCGTCGCGCGACACCCAAAGCGTGGCTGCGAGGCTGAGGCCGAGGGCGCCGAAGAGCGCGAGCTGTCGTGGCGAGGGCCGCTTCATTTCGTGACCTGCATGTGCAGCACCCAGGCCAGCTCGGCCTTGAGCTGGCCGTCTGCATCGCGCCGCAGGCGGAGGGTTTCCAGCGCCAGCGCGGGGTCGCGCCTGAGCGCCTCGGCGACGAAGCCGCGCAGCGTGCTGTAGCGGCCGCTGAGCTGCATGGCGACGCGGTACTGTGCAAGGCCCAGCTCGCGGTCGGCCTGATAGCGGAATTCGCTGCGCGGCCAGGGAAGGCCGAGCTCGGTCGTCAGCGCCAGCAACGCGGCCGTGCGGGCCTGGCGCTCGGCGTCGGGGGGCAGGCTGGCAGCCAGCGCGGCGCCACCGTCCGTGGGAATGCTGGAAGAGGCTCGCGGCTGCAGCGCGGCGCGGCGGCTGGCGAGGTGCTGGCGCTCGGCGTCCAGCCGCTGCTGCTCGCGCGGCAGCCAGGCCGCGCCGACGACGGCGGCCAGCGTCAGCAGCAGCGCCAGCGCGGCCGGCCAGCCGAGGCGGCGGGCCATGTCGAGCCAGCGCTTCATCGCGCGCCTCCCGCGCGACGCACGAGTTCGAAGCGCAGCGCGCCGCCTGTTTCGTCCGCCACCGTGTCGGGCTTCTGCAGCCGGGTCAGCACCACCTCGTCGCCTGGCGCGGCCTGCAGCGTGAGCCGGTCGACGAGGCGGGTCACCGCGTCGGCATCGGCCGCCTGGCCTTCGAGGCGCAGTGACTGTCGGTCCAGATCCAGCGCGGCGAGCTGCAGGCCGGGCGGCAGCGCCCGCTCGACGTCGGCCCACAGCGCGGCCCAGTCGGTGCCGAGCTGGTTCGACACGGCCCAGGCGCGGGCACGCGCGGCCGGGTTGGGCGGCTTGGGTTTGGCTGCCGCGGCGGGGCGGGCGAGGCGGTCCAGCACGGCGGACTGCTCGGCCAGGCGTTGGGCCTCCTCACGCTGGCCCTGGGCCTGCAGCACGACGAGAACGCAGGCCGCAGCCGCGGCGGCGGCCCAGGCCCAGGCCAGCGGCCGCATGCGCGACGGCTGCGCGATGAAGTCCGGGCCCAGGCGCGCGCCGGGCTCGGTGAGAAGGTCGATGGCAGGGGCGATGCGCGCGCCTTCCAGTTCGCGCAGCAGTTCGTCGCTGACATGGCGCTGCTGCAGGTCGACGAGGCGGCCGCCGCTGCGGCGCAGCCAGGTCAGCATGTCGCCGTCGATGACGGCGGTGTCACCGTCCTGCGCGGCGCAGAGCGTCCAGCTCGGCCGCAGCGAGGCGATGCGCACGCGCTGCGCGGCTGCCGTGGCCTGCAGCGCAGCCAGGTCGGCGTCGGCCAGCGCGCAGGCGACGCGCTCGCTGCTGGCCAGCGGCCATTGCTGAGCCGCCGGCCCGAAGTAGTGCGTGAACTGCAGTCGCGCATAGCCCTGCAGGGCGTCCGCGTCGGCCAGCGGCAGGTCGGCGGGCACGAGCAGGCTGTGGGCCTGTTCGGCACCCACCAGCAGCTCGGCGCGCGCACCGGCATGGGCGGCGCACCAGGCCGCGAAGTCGGGCCAGGCCTGGCCCTGGGTGTCCAGCACCCGGTCGCCCGCCAGCAGCAGGCGTTCAGTCCGCGAGCGTGACACGTTCGAGTTCTTCCAGCGTTGATTCGCCACGCAGCACCAGGGCCACGGCCGCGTCGCGCAGCGAGCGCATGCCGCGCCCGCGTGCGGCCTCCTTGATGCGGGAGAGTGGCGCGCGGCCGGCGATCAGGTCGCGCAGCTCGTCGTCCAGCCACAGCAGCTCGCTGACGGCGCGGCGGCCCTTGTAGCCGGTGCCGCGGCAGTGGCCGCAGCCGCGGCCGTGCAGCACGGTGGCGTCTTCGGGCAGGCCGTGGTCGCGCAGCTGCGCGGGCGCCGTGGCCAGCGGTTCGACACAGTGGCGGCAGTTGATGCGCATCAGCCGCTGCGCCAGCACGCCGTTCAGCGCGGAGACGACGTTGTAGAGGTCCAGCCCCATGTGCATGAAGCGGCCGACCACGTCGAAGGCGTTGTTGGCGTGCACGGTGCTGAAGACGAGGTGGCCGGTCAGCGCCGCCTGCACGGCGATCTGCGCCGTCTCGGCATCGCGGATCTCGCCCACCATGACGCGGTCCGGGTCGTGGCGCAGCACCGAGCGCAGGCCGCGCGCGAAGGAGAGCCCCTTCTTCTCGTTGACCGGGATCTGCACGACGCCGGGCAACTGGTACTCGACCGGATCCTCGATGGTGATGATCTTGTCGCGGCCGGTGTTGACCTCGCTGATCGCGGCGTAGAGGGTCGTCGTCTTGCCCGAGCCGGTGGGGCCGGTCACGAGCAGCATGCCGTGGGGCTGGCGCGCCAGGGCCCGGATCTGCGCGCGCGCCTCGGGCTCGAAGCCCAGCGCGTCCAGCGTCAGCGCGCCCTGCGCCTCGACCTGGGCGCGGTCCAGCACGCGCACGACGGCGTCCTCGCCGAACACGCTGGGCATGATGGACAGGCGGAAGTCCACCTCGCGGCCCTGCACGCGCAGCTTGAAGCGGCCGTCCTGCGGCAGGCGGCGCTCGCCGATGTCGAGCTCGGCCATCACCTTCAGGCGCGACACCAGCTGCTCGGCGGCCTGCACGCCGTCGATCTGCTTGACATCGAGCATCACGCCGTCGATGCGGCTGCGGATCTTCATGCCGCGCAGCTGGCATTCGAAGTGGATGTCGCTGGCGCCGTCCTGCAGTGCGTCGTAGAGCGTGGCGTCGAGCAGGCGCACGACGGGGCTGGCCTGCTCGGCGAGGTGCAGGGCCGACAGCTCCTGGGCGGCCTCGGCTTCGTTGGCGTTGCCGAAGGACTCACTCAGCTCGCCGAGGGCGCGGTAGTCGGTTTCAGCGGCTTCGAGCAGCGCGTCGATCTCGGCGGGTTCGCAGGGCCACCAGAGGACGGGCTTCTTGAGCTTGGATTCGATGCGCAGGCGCAGCAGGGGTTCGAGCGGGCGGTCGGCGAGGAGGGCGAGGCGGCCTTGCGCCGAGGTCGCCATGACGGCGCGCCAGCGTTGGGCGTCGGCGTGGGGCCAGGGGGCGAAGCTGAGGGACCAGGGGGCGTCGGAGGCGGGGAGCCTGGTCAGCACGTCCTGTGGCTGTTGCAGGACGGCGTTCATGGTTTTTGCTCCGCTGGGTTTGTGGCGAGGCCCATGCCGGGAGTTCGCCCCGGCGGGCGACCTACTTTTTGGGCGACCAAAAAGTAGGCAAAAAGTCGCCCCTGAACCGCCCGGCCCTTTGCTTCGCAGCGGGCTGCCCTGTGCTGCTCAGGCCTTGAGGGCTCGCGCAAAACTCGCTTCGCTACGCTGCGCTCAAACAGTTGCGCGAAGTCAGTTCTCGAAGTGCGCTGCGCGCGCGCCCTCAAGTCCTTGCGCTGCTCGGCGGGCTCAGAGGGGGGGTGATGAACAGCCGGCGCCAGCCGGCTTTCGGGCTTGGCTGTTGGCTGTTCGGCTGTTTGGGGAACTCCCCTTCTAAACCGCCGAGAAGCGCAGGAGCCCGGGGCGCGAGCGCAGCGAGCCTCAAGTTCTGACTTCGCGCCCCATTGTTTGAACGGAGCGTAGCGAAGTGAGTTGGGCGCGGCCCCGGGCTTCGAGCATCGCAGGGAACCCCGCAGGGGCGGTTTTGCAGGGGCCGCTCTTTGCCTACTTTCTGGCGGGCCAGAAAGTAGGTCGCCCGCCGGGGCGAACTCCCGGCTGGGCTTGGCCATCAAGCCGTAGCAACGAAGAGGCAACCTGCGTACCCGCCCCATCACTGCACCTGATCCACCAACTGAAAAATCGGCAGATACATCAGCACCACCACCGTGCCGATCACCAGCCCCATCAGCAACATCAACACCGGATTGATCAACCGCGTCACCAGGTCCGACAGCCGCGACAGCTCCTCGTCGTAGAAGCCTGCCGCCTGCGCCAGCATCGCCCCCAACTCGCCGCTGTGCTCGCCCACGCGCAGCATGCGCAGCGACACCGGCGTGGTCAGGCCCTCGCGCTGCAGGCAGGCCGACAGCCGCTCGCCCAGGCGCACGGCCTCGGTGGCGCGGTCCAGCGCGGGGCGCAAGTGGGTTGCCGCGACACCGCGCGCATTCACCAGCGCAGGCACGATGGGAACGCCCGCCAGCAGCAGCATGGCCAGGCAGCGGTAGAGCTGGGCCAGGGACAGCAGATGCAGCTTCGGGCCGACCAGCGGCAGCTGCCAAAGCCGCGATTGCAGCGCCTCGCGCAGGCCACGCTGCCAGGCCAGCACGGGCAGCGCGACCAGGCCCGCCGTGATCAACAACAGCAGCGCCGGATGCGCGCCGCTGAAGGCGCCCACGGCGATCAAGGCCCTGGACGCCAGCGGCAGATCGCCGCCCACGCCGTCCAGCAGCCCGGCAAAGCGCGGTACGACGAAGAGGAGCAGGAAGAGCACGACGGCCGAGCCCGCCGTGATCAGCATGGCCGGGTAGATGGCCGCGGCCACGAGCTTGCCGCGCAGCTGCTCGACCCAGGCCAGATAGCCGGCCTGCTCGAACAGCGCCTGCTCGACCTGGCCGCTGCGCTCGCTGGCCTCCACGACGGCGACGAACAGCGCGTCGAAGGCCTGCGGCTGCGAGGCCAGCGCGGCGGAGAAGGACTCGCCGAGCTGGATGCGCGCGATGACACCCGTCAGCGCTACGGCGACAGCCGGCGGGTTGTCCTGCGACTGCAGCGTCTGCAGGGCCTCCAGCAGCGGAATGCCGGCGCGCAGCAGCACGGCCAGCTGCTGCGCGAACTGGCGGCGCGGGAAGCGGCCGCTGCGCGCCTTCAACGGTGCGGTCTCGACTGGCTCCACCGCGAGCAGCGAGGCCGGCGACAGGCCCAGCGCCGCCGCGACGCTGCCCACGTCCGCCGCCTGCACACGCCTCTCGGCGGTCTGCCGGGCGGCGTCGAGGTAGCGGACGTGGAACTCGGCCATGTCAGTGCCGCCCGGCCGCCCGAAGGCGCTGACGCGCCCCCTCGGGGGGCAGAGAGCGAAGCGAACGTGGGGGCACCATCCTCGTCACCAGGACACGATGTCGGCGTCTTCGCCTTCGCCACCGGGCCGACCGTCGCGCCCATAGCTGAGCAGGTCGTATTCGCCATGCTCGCCCGGCGCGCGGTACTGGTAGTCGTGGCCCCAGGGGTCCTTGGGCAGGGCCTTGCTCAGATAGGGCCCGGCCCACTTGGGCTCGTCGGCGGGCTTGGCCACCAGCACGGCCAGGCCCTGCTCGGTGCTGGGGTAGTGGCCGACATCGAGCCGGTACTGATCGAGCGACTTCTGCAGCGCGTCGATTTGGGCCTTGGCCGCCTTCACCTCGCTCTTGCCGATCTGGCCGAAGAACTTGGGGCCGACATAGCCGGCCAGCAGGCCGATGATGACCATGACGACGAGCAACTCCAGCAGCGTGAAGCCGCGGCGGCGGTGGGGGCGGTGTTGGGTGGTCATGGTCCGAACGGGTCAGGGCGGCGCAGCTTAGGAAGCCGCAATGACCGCGCCGTGAAAGACGGATTCATGACTGGCGCCGTGGTCCGCATGGCTCATGTCATGGCCTCTTCACCGCAGCGGCCTAACGTGGGCGCGTGATGAAGATGCAGCCCCTGCCCCCCCTGACCCCTGCGCCCCAACCGGCGTCGCGGGGAATTCGTGTCAACCAGTTCGTCGCCGCGGCGACGGTGACAGGCATCGTGGCCTTGTCCGTCGGGTTGGCCGCGCAGCTGCAGCCGCTGACGGCTGCCGTGCCGGCATCGCCCGCGGAGGCTGTGGCAGCGACGGTGCTGATCGTGAAGCTCGCCGACGGCGCGTCTCCCCGCAGCGCCGCCGAGCAGCAGGCCTTGCTGGGGCGGGTGATTGCCGACGCCGGACTGCCGTTGAAGGCCGGCCGCCCGCTGGGCCCGGGCTGGTGGCGGCTGCAGTCCAGCGCTTCGTACCAGGCCGATTGGCTGGCCCGCCTGCGCGCCGACACGCGTGTGGCTTATGCAATGCCCGACTTGCGCGAGCAGCGCGCCGCCGTTCCCAACGATCCGTTTTTCCGGGCGACGGACCCGGCCAGCGCCCAATGGTGGCTGGACGATCAGAACGACGCGAGCAATGCCGGCGCCGCCGGCTTCACCAAGGCCTGGGACACGACGAAGGGCTCGGCCGCCACGGTCATCGCGGTGCTGGACTCGGGCGTCACCTCGCATGGCGACCTGAATGCCAACGTGCTGCAGGGCTACAACTTCGTCAGCAATCCCGACTACGCGAACAACGGCGGCACAGGCCGCAGCGCCGGCGCCAACGACCCGGGCGATGCGCTGAGCCAGGCCGAGCATGACGCCAATCTCGCGCTCTGGGATGGCTGCCTCGTCAGCGCGACCAGCAGCTGGCATGGCACCCTCGTCGCGGGGCAGCTCGGCGCGGTGACGAACAACGGCAGCGGCGTCGCCGCCATCAACTGGAACGCGCAGATCCTGCCGGTGCGCGTGTCGGGCAAATGCGGCGCCTCGGTGGGCGACATGGTGGACGGCATGCGCTGGGCCGTGGGCCTGAATGTGGCCGGCGCGCCTGCCAATGCGACGCCGGCCAAGGTCGTCGTCATCGGCTTCGCCGGCGTGACCACCTGCGACACCAACGACAGCAACCCGGACGTCGCCGCGGCAGCGCGCCTGTATCTCGACGCGATTGCCGAGCTGCGCGCCAAGGGCGTGTTCATCGCCGCGGCGGCCGGCAATCTGCGCAGCGCCGTGGGCCGGCCCGCGAACTGCGCCGGGGTTTTCGGCGTGGCTGCGGCCAACCGGCAGGGCTTCAAGGCGATCTATTCGAACTTCGGCCCCGAGGTCCAACTGCTCGCCACCGGCGGCGACGCGGACTACAAGCGCACCTGCGACACCGAACTTGCCGACGCTGGCATCGTGTCGACGACCAACACGGGCACCACTTCGCCGTTGTTGGCGAGCTACGGTGCCGTCAGCGGCACGAGCTTTGCCGCGCCCCAGGTGGCCGGTACGGCGGCGCTGATGTGGGCGGCCAATCCCAACCT
The DNA here is from genome assembly GCF_004342485.1 of Roseateles saccharophilus. GTDB lineage: Bacteria > Pseudomonadota > Gammaproteobacteria > Burkholderiales > Burkholderiaceae_C > Pelomonas > Pelomonas saccharophila. The sequence continues at coordinate 40,282 of NZ_SMBU01000013.1, read as the reverse complement.
GACGCTGGCCCAGGTCGAAAGCGGCCTCAAGCTCAGCGCCCGCCCGCATGTGACGGCCTACGCGCTGGGCTATTGTTCGACCAGCAACAACAGCCGCTGCACCTGTACCACCAGCACCTGCGGCGCCGGCCTGCTCGATGCCCAGGAGGCCGTCAAGTACGCGACGAATCCGACCACCTACGCGGCGCCGGCGCGCACCTCTCTCGGCCTGCAAAGCGATAACCTGAGCATCTGCGGCCAGAAGCAGGGCAGCACCCCCATCCCGGTGCCCGCGCCAACGCCGGCACCGACGCCGGCACCGACGCCGGCACCGACGCCCGCACCGGCGCCTGCCCCTGCGAGTGGCGGGGGGGGCGCCGCATCGCCACTGTGGCTGCTCGGCCTGGCCGCTGCCAGCCTTGCGCTGCGCCGGCCGCGCCGCACGCGTTGAGCTTCAGTCGAGGCTGGCGTGCGGCCAGCCAGCGGCCGCAGCGTTGGCGCTGGCCCGGCCTTCGCGCCAGGCCTGTTGCCAGATCGCGGGCTCGATCACTTTGAGCCCGCGCACGACGCAGCCCGCGCTTGCTCCCGCGGCGGCGATGGCCGCGAGCTGCTCGGGCGCCAGCACGCCGCCGATGCCGACGACCGGCGCCGGCGCCATCGCGGCCCACCAGGCGAGGTTGTCCAGCCCCTGGGCCCGCCAGGGCATGGCCTTGGTCAGCGTCGGCCAGACCGGGCCGCAGGCGATGTAGTCCGGTGCCCAGGCCGCGGCGCGGGCCAGCTCCCACAGGCTGTGCGAGCTCAGGCCCAGGCGCAGGCCGCGTGAGCGTGCGGCCGCCAGCTCGTGGCGCTCGGCCTCGCCCAGCGCGAGCAGGTCTTCCTGGCCGAGGTGGATGAAGCCGACGCCGGCCGCCAGCGCCTCGCGCCAGTGGTCGTTCAGCACCAGCGTCGCGCCGCAGCGCTGTGCGGCGGCGAGCGCCGGTTTCAGCTCGGCGTGCAGCCGCGCGGGCCAGTCGGCCTCGGCATCGCCGCGCTTCAGGCGCAGCTGCACGGTCGCGAGGCCTTGCGCGAACAGCTCGGCCGCATGGTGGCCGCTGTCGGTGATGCCGTAGACGCCTGCGATGCCGCCGCTGTGCCGCTCGGGCCAGGCGCCGGGCTCGTGGTCGAAGAGGGCGGGCAGCAGGCTCGCGTCGTGGATGAAGTCGGCTCGCGGCCGCACCGGCCCGGCACCGGCACCTGGCGCGGCGCCATCGGCGAGGCCCGAGGTCGTCAGCATCTTGGCCAGCACGGCAGCATCGGCCGCGACGAAGCCGCGCGCCAGCGCCGCGGCCAGGCCGGTCGCGAAGCAGCAGCCGGTGCCGTGGTTGTTGGCCGCCTCGCGGCGCGGCAGCGCGAGCCAGCCGCTGGCCTGCGGGCTGGCCAGCCAGTCCAGCGCCAGCGCGTCGCCCTCGTCGCCGCCGGTGATGCAGACGCTCTCGACGCCCAGCGCCCTGGCCTGGCTTTGCGCGGTGCCGTCGCCCACCAATCGTGCGGCCTCGCGGCGGTTGGGCGTGATGACCGTCGCGCGCGGCAATAACTCCTCGCGGTAGGCACGCAGCAGGGCTTCGTCGGCCAGGCTGGCGCCGGTGGACGCGCGCAGCACCGGGTCGACAACCAGGGCCACGGGCGCCCGCTCGCGCAGCCGGTCGACCCAGCGCGTGACGACGCGCAGCTGCTCGACGCCGCCGAGCAGGCCGGTCTTGATTGCGACAGGCGGCAGGTCGCTGGCGAGCGCGGCGAGCTGGGCGTCGAGCTGCTCGGGCGGCGTGGGGAAGACGGCCTCGACGGCGACGCTGTTCTGCGCCGTCAGCGCCGCGGCGACGGGGCAGAGGTGGACTGCAAAAGCATCGGCCGCGCGCTGGTCGGCCGACAGGCCTGCGCCGCCGCCGCTGTCCAGGCCGGCAACACTCCAGATGACGGGTGGCTTCATCATCGTCATGCGATCAGGAAGGGCCGGCCGCCCACCGGCGTGCTGGCCACGGCCATGTCCTGGCGCGCCATCACGCCGGCCTCGAAGCCCAGGCGTCCGGCCGCGATGGCCTGGCCGAAGGCGGCGGCCATGCGCACCGGGTCGCCGGCCTGGGCCACGGCGGAGTTCAGCAGCACGCCGTCATAGCCCAGCTCCATGGCCTGGGCCGCGTGCGAGGGCGCGCCGATGCCGGCGTCGACGATCAGCGGCACGCCGGGCAGGCGCTCGCGCAGCGTGCGCAGCGCGAAGGGGTTGATGAGTCCCTGGCCCGAGCCTATGGGCGCGCCCCAGGGCATCAGCAGCTCGCAGCCCGCGTCGAGCAGGCGGCGGCAGGTGACGAGGTCGTCGGTGCAGTAGGGGAAGACCTGGAAGCCTTCCTTCACCAGCTGTTCGGCGGCCGTGACCAGCTCCCAGGGGTCAGGCTGCAGCGTGTACTCGTCGCCGACGACCTCGAGCTTGATCCAGGCCGTGTCGAAGAGCTCGCGCGCCATCTGCGCGAGCGTGACGGCTTCGCGCGCCGTGCGGCAGCCGGCCGTGTTGGGCAGCAGCTGGCCGCCGGTTTCCTTCAGCGTCGCGCGGATGGCCGCGACGAAGCCGTTGTCGCCGGCCGCGGCCAGCGTGCGCTTGAGGCCGACGGTTAGCACCTGGGCGCCGCTGGCCCGCACGGCCTGGCGCAGCACCTCGGGCGAGGGGTAGCCGGCCGTGCCGAGCAGGAAGCGGCTCGTGAGCGTTTTGCCGTAAAGGGTCCAGGTCATGTCATCCCCCTGTGATGGGTTGGATCAGCGTCAGCGCGTCGCCGGGCTGGATCAGCGTGGCCTCGCGGCGCCCGCGCGGCAGGAAGGCGCCGTTGAGGGCCGTCGCGACGGCGTCGGGTGCGCGCTCCAGCTCGGCCAGCAGCGCGGCCACGCTGAGGCCTTCGCGCCAGGCCTGGGCCTGGCCGTTGAGCGTGTACTCAGACATGCCGAAGTGCTTCCTCGGCGAGTGCCGGTGCCAGCAGCCAGCCATGGCGGAACAGGCCGTTGATGCGCAGCAGGCCGGCCTGGTGTTCGATGCGCGGGCGGTGATCCGCAAAGGCCGGGCGCAGGTTGACGTCGAGATGCACGATGCGCGCCTCGGCCAGGCCGGGGAGCACGCTGTGGGCCGCGGCCATCAGCTCGACGGCGCTGCGCAGGCTGACCGGCGAGCGGTCCTCGCTCTCGATCTCGGACGCGCCGACAACGATGAGGTCGCCCGGCCGCGGCACGATGTAGACGCGGTGGCGCGGGTGCAGCAGGCGCACGGGGCGGCGCAGCTCGACGCCCGGCGCGTGCAGCCAGACGACCTCGCCGCGCACGCCGCGCAGCCCGGGACAATCGAGCTTTGCGCCCAGGCCGCGGGTGTCGATGACGAGGTCGGCGTCGATGCGGCTGCCGTCGTCGAGCTGCAGCGCATGCGGCTGCACGCCGACGGCGCTGCGGCCCCAGCGCCAGCCCACGCCGCCCGCCGGCTCGGCCAGCGCCGCGAGCATCTCGCGCGGCAGCAGCTGGCCCTCGCCGGGCAGCAGCCAGGCCTTGAGGTCGGGCGCAAGTGCCGGCTCCAGTGCCTGCAGCTCGGCGCGGCCCAGCGGTTCGAGGCTGTCCGGCAACCGGGCCAGCACGCGCTGCGCGGCGCCCGCGTCGCTGCCATGAGCCAGCAGCAGGCTGCCCTCGGTGCGCACCAGCTCGGGCCGGCCCAGCGCCGCGGCGATGGCCGGCCACAGCTGCAGCGAGCGCCAGCCCAGGGCCGCGACCTCGGGCTCGGCATGCTCCTGCTCGGCCAGCGGGCTCAGCATGCCGGCCGCCGTGAAGCCGGCCGCGCCGGGCTCGGTCGGGCCGGCCGCCGGGTCGACGACCTGCACGCGATGCCCGGCCCGCGCCAGCTGCCAGGCGAGCAGCCGGCCCATCACGCCGGCGCCTGCAATGGCGATGTGCATGATCAGACGGGCTTGATGGGAACGTAGAGCTCGCCGCCCGCCGCGCGGAACTCGGCGGACTTCTTCGCCATGCCCTCGGTGGCCACGTCTGCGGCCTCCAGGCCCTGGGCCGCCGCATAGTCGCGCACGTCCTGCGTGATCTTCATCGAGCAGAACTTGGGGCCGCACATCGAGCAGAAGTGGGCCTCCTTGGCCGAGTCCTTGGGCAGGGTCTCGTCGTGATAGTCCCGCGCGGTCTCGGGGTCCAGGCCGAGCGCGAACTGGTCGTTCCAGCGGAACTCGAAGCGGGCCTTGCTCATCGCGTCGTCGCGTGCGCGGGCGCCGGGGTGGCCCTTGGCCACGTCGGCCGCGTGGGCGGCGATCTTGTAGGCGATCAGCCCCTGCTTCACGTCGTCGCGGTCGGGCAGGCCGAGGTGCTCCTTGGGCGTCACATAGCAGAGCATGGCCGTGCCCATCCAGCCGATCATGGCCGCGCCGATGGCGCTGGCGATGTGGTCGTAGCCGGGCGCGATGTCGATGGTCAGCGGCCCCAGCGTGTAGAAGGGCGCCTCGTGGCAGTGCTTCAGCTGCTCGTCCATATTGGCCTGGATCATGTGCATGGGCACATGGCCGGGGCCTTCGATCATGGTCTGCACGTCGTGCTTCCACGCGATCTGCGTCAGCTCGCCCAGTGTGCGCAGCTCGGCGAACTGGGCCTCGTCGTTGGCGTCGGCCAGGCTGCCGGGGCGCAGGCCGTCGCCGAGCGAGAAGGTCACGTCGTAGGCCTTCATGATTTCGCAGATCTCTTCGAAGTGCGTGTACAGGAAGTTCTCGCGGTGGTGGGTGATGCACCACTTGGCGAGGATGGAGCCGCCGCGCGACACGATGCCGGTGCGGCGCTGCGTCGTCATCGGGATGAAGGGCAGGCGCAGGCCGGCGTGGATGGTGAAGTAGTCCACGCCCTGCTCGGCCTGCTCGATCAGCGTGTCGCGGAACACGGCCCAGCTCAGCTCCTCGGCGATGCCGCCGACCTTCTCCAGCGCCTGGTAGATGGGCACGGTGCCGATGGGCACGGGCGAGTTGCGGATGATCCAGTCGCGCGTCGTGTGGATGTTGCGGCCGGTGGAGAGGTCCATCACCGTGTCCGCGCCCCAGCGCGTGGACCAGACCAGCTTCTCCACTTCCTCCTCGATGCTGGACGTGACGGCCGAGTTGCCGATGTTGGCGTTGACCTTCACGCCGAAGTGGCGGCCGATGATGGTCGGTTCCAGCTCGGGGTGGTTGATGTTGGCCGGGATGACGGCGCGGCCGCGGGCCACCTCGTCGCGCACGAACTCGGGCGTGATGACGGCGGGCATGCGCGTGCCCAGCGCAATGGGGGCGAGGCGTTGCTCGCGTTCGGCAACATTCAGGTGATCGCGCAGCCATTCGCGCTTGCCGTTCTCGCGCAGCGCGACGAACTCCATCTCGGGCGTCACGATGCCGCGGCGCGCGTAGTGCATCTGGCTCACGTTGGCGCCGGCCAGCGCGCGGCGCGGCTGGCGCTGCAGGCCGGCGGCCTCGGCGCGCAGGGTGGCGATGCGGTCGTTGCCCTCCTTGCCGCCGTCGTCCAGCGCGTGCTGCATGCGGCCCGCGTAGGACTCGGTGTCGCCGCGGTCGGCCACCCAGGCGGCGCGCACGGGCGCGAGGCCCTGGCGCACGTCGATGTCGTCGGCCGGGTCGGTGTAGGGGCCCGAGGTGTCCGCCACGACGACGGTCTCGCCATTGCTCAGCGAGATCTCGCGCATCGGTACGCGCACGTCGGGCCGGCTGCCTTCGACATGGATCTTGCGCGAGGCGGGGAAGGGCTCGCGCGTCAGCGACAGGCGGGCATCGAGCGAGAGATTGGGGTCAGCGGCATTCACGGCGGTCTCCTGGGTGGCTGTGTCTGCTCCAGGGCCGCCGGGCCGCGCGCCGCGCTGCCCCTGGGTGGGGCCGCACTGCACGCCGCTTGGCATGCGCTCTCCTTACGCCGGTACTAGCCGGTTCAAGTTCACGGGTTCGATCTCTGGATCGTCTCAGCCCCGGACCGCTTGCGCAGCCCGGGCACCCCGGAGCGGGGCGGATTGTGCGGGCCGCTGCCCTGCGCTGTCAAACGCGGGCCAGAATCGGCGGCCGCGGAGGACAGCATGAAACGACATGTCATCAACGCACTGGGCGTGCTCGACAACCCCAACCGCCAGCTCGAATCCCATGGCGACGACCGCCAGGCCATGGCCTACAGCAGCAGCGGCCAGAACGTCGACGCGCGCTCGCTGGCCGATGCGCGCGTGGCCGGCCTCACGGCCGTCAACATCACGCTCGGCCATGTGGCCGGCAGCGCCGAGCCCTTCGAGGCAACGGTCGCCGACATCGCCGCCTGGGACGCCTTCATCCGCGCGCGGCCCGACGCGCTGCTGAAGGCCCACACCGCGGCCGACCTCGACGCCACGCGCGACGCGGGCCGCATCGCCGTCGTCTACGGCTTCCAGAACACCGAGATGCTGGGCACCAGCCTGGACCGCGTCGCGCTGTTCGCCAACCTCGGCGTGCGCGTCATCCAGCTGACCTACAACGGCCGCAATGCCGTCGGCGACGGCGCGACGGTGGCGGACGACCGCGGCCTGAGCGGCTTCGGCCACGCCGTCGTCGAGCGGCTGCAGGCCGAGGGCGTGCTCGTCGACCTCAGCCACAGCAGCGAGAAGACCTGCCTGGACGCGCTGCGCGCCGCGCGCCGGCCGCTGGCCATCACGCACACCGGCTGCCGCGCGGTGGCCGACCACCCGCGCAACAAGAGCGACGCCGAGCTGCGCTTGCTGGCCGACAAGGGCGGCGTGGTGGGCCTGTACTTCATGCCCTATCTGCGGCTCGAAGGCCAGCCGCTGGCGGCTGACCTGATCGCCCACCTGGAGCATGCGATCGCCGTCTGCGGAGAGGACCATGTCGGTCTCGGCACCGACGGCGGCACGACGGCCATCGACGACATGGCCGCCTACCGCGCCCAGCTCGCGGCCGAGACCGAGCTGCGCCGCACGATGGGCATAGGCGCGCCGGGCGAGTCGGCCGACATCAGCCTCTTCCTGCCTGACCTCTGCGGGCCGACGCAGTTCCAGCGCCTGGCCGAACTGCTCGCGGCGCGCGGCCACACGGCGGCTCGCGTCGACAAGATCCTCGGCGGCAACTTCCGCCGGCTGATGCAGGAGGCCTGGGCATGAAGGCCTTCGCATTCGCGATGCTGCTGCTCGGCGGCAGCGTGTCGGCCCGCGAGGACCGCGTGCAGATCCACGGCACCGAGGCCGGCGCGCAGGCGATCAGCCAGCCCGGGAAGGGCGTCACCGCGGCGCACTACAGCTTCAACGACCGTGGCCGTGGCGACGTCGTCGACGCGCGCTGGCAGCTCGACGCCCAGGGCCTGCCGACGCGCTACGAGGCCGGCGGCAACGACTATTGGAAGGTGCCCTTCACCGAGAGCTTCGAGCGCGACGCGGCCGGCAAGGCGCGCTGGAAGAACCGCATCGAGGTGGGCGAAACGACCGCCGCCGGCTTCTATCTGCCCGCCAACCCGCCGCCCGAGTTCATGGGCGTGCTGGCCCGCGCGCTGCTGAAGGCGCCGGGCCACAGGCTGGCCCTGCTGCCGGCCGGCGAGGCCAGCCTGGAGGGCGGTGAAACTAGCGTGGCGGCGGCCGGCCGCCGCCTGACGCTCCATCGCATCGCCGGCATCGAGTTCACGCCGGTGCCGGTGTGGCTGGATGAGCAGGGCGAGACGGCCGCCGTCGTCGACGACTGGTTCGAGGTGCTGCCAGCGCCCCTGCTGCCGGCGCTGGCCCAGCTGCAGCGCGAGCAGCAGACCGCCGACCAGGCCTGGCATGCGGCGCTCGCTAGGTCGCAGGCCCACCGGCCGCAGGGTGCGCTGCTGATCCGCGGTGCGCGCCTGTTCGACCCCGTGGACCTCGGCGTGCGCGAAGGCGTCAGCGTGCTCATGCGCGGGGAGCGCATCGTGCGCGTCGAGCCCGATGCCGAGCTCGACGTGCCGCCCGATGCGGAAATCATCGAGGCCAAGGGCCGGCTGCTGCTGCCGGGCCTGTGGGACGTGCACCAGCATTTCAGCGGTGTCGATGGCGTGTTCGACCTGATCGCCGGCGTGACCAGCGCGCGCGACATGGCCAACGACAACCTGCCCATGCTGGCCCGCGTGCAGCGCTTTGACAGCGGCGCCGAGCTGGGCCCGCGCGTGACGCTGGCCGGCATCATCGAAGGCATCGGGCCCCTGGCCGGGCCGACCGATGTGCGCGTGGACACCGCCGACAAGGCCCGCGCGGCGGTGGACTGGTATGCCGACCACGGCTATGCCCAGGTCAAGATCTACTCGTCCTTCAGTCCGGCCCTGGTCGCCGCCGTGGCCGACCGGGCGCATGAGCGCGGCCTGCGCGTCAGCGGCCATGTGCCGGCCTTCACCTTCGCGCGCGCCTTCGTCGAGGCCGGCGCCGACGAGATCCAGCACCTGAATTTCATCCTGCTGAACTTCTTCGCCGACGAGGTGAAGGACACGCGCAGCCGCGACCGCTACACGGTGCTGGCCGACAAGCTCGCGCAGTTCGACCTGGGCGACGGGCGCTTCGCCGAATTCGTCGAATTCCTGCGCCGCCACCACACGGTGCTGGACCCGACGATGGTCGTGCTCGAAGGTCTCTACTCCGGCGAGCCGGCCCGCGCGGCGCCGGCGCTGCGGCCGGTGGTGGCGCGCTTTCCGGCCGTCGTGCGGCGCCGCCAGCTTTCGGGTGCCGTGGCCGTGCCGCCGGGCAAGGAGGTCGCCTACGCGCAAGCCCTGCCGGGCCTGCTGCGCATGCTGAAGATGCTGCACGACGGCGGCGTCACCCTCATGCCGGGCAGCGACGGTTTTGCCGGCTATAGCCTGCACCGCGAGCTGGAGCTGTATGCCCAGGCCGGCATCCCCAACGCCGAGGTGCTGCGCATGGCGACGCTGACGTCGGCCCGCGTGCTCGGCGTCGAGAAGGACCGCGGCAGCATCGTGCCGGGCAAGCTGGCCGACATGGTCCTCGTCGACGGCGACCCGCTGCGGCAGATGAGCGACATCCGCCGCGTCTGGCGCACGGTCAAGGGCGGGCTGGTGTTCGACCCGGCGGCGCTGGAGCGGGCGATGGGGATGGGGGCGCGGTGAGGTGGGGGTACTTCTTCGGGCGGGTGCCGTCGCCCCTGCGCCAAGTGGATGGCTAAAATGGCCATTCGCGCGTCTGCGCCAACAGTTCGAGGAGCCCGCCATGCGCGTGACCGCCACCGAAGCCAAGAACCGTTTTGGAAGTCTCTGCGCCCAGGCCAAGCGCGAGCCGGTGTTCGTGGAGAAGGCCGGCCAGATCGATACCGTGATCCTCTCGGCCGAGCAATATCAGGCCCTGAAAGCCGGCCAGGACAAGGCCAGCCGCGCTGCGCGCAAGAAGGCCTTCGAAGCCGAGTTCGGCGACTGGATCGCCGCCCAGAACGCCCGCGTCGAAACGCAGGGCATTCCTGGCGCCGACCTGCGGCCGTGGTGAGGGGCCGATGGCCCAGTACGACGTCTTCGCCAACCCCAGCAACAGCGCTGCCGACGGCATACCTTATGTGGTCGTGATCCAGAGCGACCTGCTCGATGCGCTGGCCACGCGACTGACCATTCCGCTGGCCGTGCTCGACGAAGGGAAAAAGGTGCCGACCGCGCTTTGCCCCGTCATCACGGTCAAGGGCAAGCGCCTGCGCGCGCTGGCCCACTATGCGGCGCCCCTGCCAGCGAAGGCCCTGCGGCGCCCGGTGGACAACGTGGCGGCACAGGCCAGCGCACTGGTATCGGCCATCGATGCGGTGTTGTCTGGCGTTTAGGGCAGCGCTGAACGCGTGGGAAGACTTTTGCGCCAGGCAAGCGTCTTTCAGGGGGCGTAAGCGGAATCCGCCGTGTCTGGCGCACGGTCAAGGGCGGGCAGGTGTTCGATCCGGCGGCGCTGGAGCGGGCGATGGGGATGAGTGCGCGGTGAGGTGGCTGTCGGCCACAACCTGCCGGTCGCGGCGAGAGCATTGAATTCGTAGTGCACTTGCACGACGATGTGATCATGAAAGACGCAGTCATCCCCCAAGTCCGTGTCGAGCGCGAACTGCGTGCCAGCCTCGACGCGGTGCTGCGCCCGGGCGAAACGCTGGCCGACTTTGTCGAGGTCGCCGTGCGCAACGCCGTTGAGTACCGGCGCGTTCAGACCGACTTCGCTGCGCGCTGCGACGCATCCCTGGCCGAGTACGAGCGCACAGGCGTGTCCATCCCCGCCGCCCAGGTCATTGCCAAGCTCGAAGCCAAATTCGCCAAGCGCCGCAAGCAACTGGGCGGATGAGCTACGCCGTCGAATTCACGCAAGGCGTTGAGGACGACTTGGTGCGGTTCTACGACTTCCTGCTTGATCGCGCCGAAACGCTCGAAGAACTCGATCTGGGCCGACGAGGCGCTCAAGGTCATCCGCCAAGCCGCGTTGAGCCACCTGTCGACAACGCCGTACAGCTACCGCAAGGTCGGTGCCCGGTCGACGCTGCGCGAACTCATCATCCCGTTCGGCACAACCGGCTACATCCTGCGCTTCGACATCCGCTCGCCCGAGTTGGTGCTCGTGATCGGCGAACGCCACCAGCGCGAGGAAGACTTCCATTGACTCTTCCAGGCGGCCCTCAAGTAATCCGCGGCGCACGGATCTGTCTGTACCGGCTGTCGGCCGTCTCCAGACATCCATGTCCGACCGGTAGGAAGCCGTTCAATCCGGTCGGTGAAGATACGACCGCGGTCCGCGAACCGGCTCTGGCCGGGTCAAGACGGTCTGGTTGATTATTGTATCGTTTGGGCTACACTCAACCAATGCGAGTTGAGAAGACCGACGAGTACCGTGATTGGCTCGATGGGCTGAAGGACCGCATGGGTAGGGCGCGGATTCTGGTGCGCGTGGATCGCTTGATTGATGGAAATCCTGGACAGCACCGGGATCTCACGGATGGTGTCTCCGAACTCAAGATCGACGTAGGTCCGGGCTATCGCGTCTACTACACGCAGCGTGGAAGCCGGCTATTGTTGTTGCTGATTGGCGGCGACAAGGCCACACAGCAGAAAGACATTTCGCTAGCAATTCATCTGGCCAAGAACTTCAAGGAGTAGTCCCCATGCCAAGAACCGCGACCACGAAATCCACGAAGACATCGTCGTATGACGTGGCAGAGCATCTGCGTACGCCGGAAGAAATGGCAGCTTACCTTGATGCATGGCTTGAGGAGGCACCTGATGACGCTGCCGGAATTGCCAAGGCACTCGGAAACATTGCTCGCGCGAAGGGCATGACGCAAGTCGCCAAGGACGCAGGGTTGAGCCGCGAGAGTCTGTATCGCGCTCTGGGCGCAGGTGGAAACCCGAGCTTCGCAACGGTACTAAAAGTTGCAAGGGCGTTGGGTGTCAAGCTTCACGCGTCACCTGCCTAGCTCCAAGTTGGGTGAATCGGTCGCTCGAGCGAAGTCCCTCGGCAAGCCTCGGTCCCTTGCTCAGCTTCAACCCAAAACCCCGGGGCGCGTGTCCGCTGAGTGGCCGGTATAGGGCGGCAAAATCGGGCCTGGCTACTTCCGGTTTGGGTCGGTCGCGACCGACCAGTTGGTTTCTGGGCCTCCCGCCGCATTCAGCCTAAGGCCGGTAACACGTGAACCGATCCTTCGCTGGCGCAGGTGATCAACGGAAACGGAATCCCCATGACCCACGACATAGAACGTTTCAACAGCGGCCAGGTCGTGCCGGCCGGCGTGCCCTTTCCGGAGGGCGTGCGCGTCGGGCAGATGCTGTATCTGTCGGGCCAGCTCGGCAATGTGCCGGGGCAGCTGAAGCTCGTCGATGGCGGCCTGCGGGCCGAGGCGAGGCAGACGCTGGAGAACATCCGCACCGTGCTGCGCGGCCAGGGGCTGGACCTGCAGCATCTCGTGCGCTGCACGGTGATGCTGGCCGACATGGCCGACTGGCCGGCCTTCAACGAGGTCTACCGCGAGTTCTTCGGCAGCACGCCGCTGCCGGCGCGCAGCGCGCTGGGCTGCAACGGCCTGGCGCTTGGCGCGCGGGTCGAGATCGAGTGCATCGCAGCGCTCAACGCACCGCGTTGACCAGCGCGTCGACGATGGCCGGGTAGACCTGATCGCCGGTCGCGCGGTCAAACAGGCCTGAGCTGTGATTGTCGCGCGCGGCGCCGGCGTCCCAGTAGACGGGCACCAGGCCGTGGGTCCAGGCGGAGCGGGCGATATAGGTGTTCCAGGCGAGGCGGTAGGTCTCGGCATCCGCGTACTCAGTGCGGCGGATGGCGGCGAACTCGCCGAGGATGACCGGGATGCCCTGGTCGACGAACCTAGCCTTCATCTTCTGGAACTGGGCGTCGGTGTAGGCCTCGTTGGCCCAGGTCTCAGTGGCCGCCGGGTCCGTCGCGCCAGCGCCCCATTGCCAGATGCTGCTCTTGTCGTTGAGCGTGAAGTCGTAGGGGTCGTAGTCGTGCACTTCCATCATCAGCCGGTCCTTCGCAGGGTCGGTCGGCATGACGGCGAAGTTCAGCGCATGGTCGATGTTGGTGTTGAAGCTCTGCACGACGAGGTGGCGCACCGCGTTGTTGCCGCCAGTGGCGCGCACGGCGTTGACGAACTGCTGGTTGAAGCCGTTCTGCACGCTAACGTATTCGGCCGTCGGTGTGCCGTAGTCGCCCGTCACCATGACCTCGTTGGTGCCGGCGAACAGCAGCGTGTCGTCGTGGCTCCTGAACTGGTTGGCGATCTGCGTCCAGAACTTGGTGATGCGCGCATTGGCCATGGCCTGCTGCGCGAAGGTGGGCTGCATCCAGCCGCCGTCCCAGTGGATGTTGATGATGGCGTAGAGGCCGGCGGCCTGCGCATAGCCCACGACCTCGGCGACGCGGCTCATCCAGGTGGTGCTGATGACGTCGTTGGCGTCGGCGTACTGCTTCCAGGACACCGGGATGCGCACGGTCTTGAAGCCGGCGGCCTTCACCGCCGTCAGCAGCGCCTGCGTCGTGGCCGGGTTGCCCCAGGCGGTCTCGCCGCCTATGGATTCGAGGGCGTTGCCGAGGTTCCAGCCGGCGCCCATCAGCTGGCTGAGCTGCAGGCTGGTCAGCGCGCGCATGCCGGTGGTGGTGGGCGTTGCAGCAGCAGGGGCCGGGGCGGGTGCGTCGGCCGCCGGGGCGGCTGCGGCGGAGCCGCCGCCCCCGCAGCCGGCGAGGGGCAGCAAGGCGGCAAGGGCATGGCGGCGCTTCATGCGGCCACCTTTTTTTGCAGGCTCAGCAGCAGCACGTCATGGCTGCGCAGCTTCAGCGTCACGGTGGCGGAGCCGGCGGCGCCGACGAGCAGCTCACGCTGCTGCTCAGGCTTGTCGGCGGTCAGCGCCTGCAGCTCGGCGAGCTGCTTCGCATCGAGATCCTTGGGCGATCCCATCTTCAGATAGGCGGTGTGCGCGTCGTTGGCTTCGAAGCCGGTGCGGCGCTGCGTGAGCCGGTAGCGGCCGGGCGGTAGGTGGCGCAGCACGACGTTGACCGTGCCCACGTCGTGAGAGGGCTGCGGCTTGCCGAAGAAGCTGCGATTGCTGAGCTTCTGCCCGGTGTTTCGCCAGTCCCAGACGACGGCCTGCAACTGCTGGCCGTCCGTCGCGGCCCAAGTGAAGGCGTCGCTCGTCGGCACTTCCCGGCCCTGCAAGGCTGCCAGATAGCGATAGGCGAACCACACGGGCTTGCGGATGCCCTCACGGGTCATCATGCCGAAGCCGCCGTGGAAGGGTGCATCCGGCGGCCCCGGCTCCTCGAAGAGGTCGGAGTAGGTCCAGTAGCTCATCGACTGCGCGATGCCCTGCGTTTGCTTCAACTTGGTCAGCACATAGGCCGCGCTCACATAGCTGTCGTGCACGAGGTCGCGCGGGTTGTAGCTGGTGCTCCACTCGGTGAAGAACAGCGGCAGGCCGGGCAGGTGCGAGGCCTCGATCTGCGCGCGCACGCGCTTCACGTCGCCCACGATGGCCTCGGGCGAGGGCGACAGCATGCGGTCCTCGACGCCGAACTCGTCCAGGAAGCCATGCTCCACGCCATAGGTGTGGGTGGTGACGAAGTCCACCGGCGAGTCCGTCGCCTTGGCGTGGGCCAGGAACTCCGGCACCCAGGCCGCGCCGGCCGTGGAGGGGCCACCGACACGCAATTGCGCATCCACCGCCTTGATCGCCCTGGCCGTGCGCGTGTAGAGGTCGAAGTAGGCGGCCTGGTCGGCCTTTTCCCAGAAGCCGTCGAGGTTGGGCTCGTTCCAGACCTCGAAATACCAGCTGCGCACCTCCGCCGCGCCATAGCGCTGCAGCAGGTGGCGGGCAAACGCGTCGATCAGCGCGACCCACCCGGTGGGCTCGGGGTGGGAGGTGTTGCCGGCCCAGTAGAAGATCTTCAGGTCCGAGGTCTTGAGCGCCAGCGGCGTGAAACCGAGCTCGACGAAAGGCTTGATGCGCCGCGCCAGCAGCGCGTCGTAGAGCTTGTCGATGCCGGTGAAGTCGAAGACGAGCTGGCCGCTTGCGTCGCGCGTGACCGTCTTCAGCACGTCGTGGAAGATGGCGTGGAAGCGCAGGTAGCGGAATCCCAGCTCGTCCACCGCCGTCTTCAGCTGGCCGAGCGAGTCGTCGCGGTAGAGCGTGCCCGGATAGTCGGAGCCGACGCAGTGGTCGAAGAAGCGGTCCAGTGGTTGCTGCGCCTGCGCGAGGTCGAGCACGATGCGGCGCTGGGGAGCCGCCGCGAGGGCCGTGGAGGCAAGCGGCAGCGCGGCGGCGGCGGCCAGCAGCTGGCGGCGTGAAGTCATGCGGTCAGTCCTCTGTAGACGAAATTGCGGGCGCGCACCTCGCCGGCGCCAGCGCTGAACAGCGCGGGCCGCAGGCTGACGAAGCCGCCGAAGACGTTGTGATGCAGGCCCGAGACCTCCATTTGCCAGGGGTGCTGGACCCAGGTCCGGCCGCCGTCATGCGAGTAGCGCCAGGTGATGACGTTCTCGCGGTTGGTCAGCTGGAGGTGGACCGAGCGCGTGCCGGAGGTCGAGGGCAGGGCCTCGCGCATCCAGGTTTGCTCCTGGCCATAGCCATAGGTCAGCATCTGCGTCGTGCTGAAGGCGATGCCGACATGGCCGCGCTCGTTGTAGAACAGCGCCAGGCCGCCCTGGCCGTCGCCGCTGATCTCCAGCTCCACGCTGCACTCATAGCTGCGGTCGCCGGCGCTGCAGGTCAGCGGCGAGCAATCGGCCAGGGACTGGCCCTTGCCGCGGATGAGGAGGCTGTGGTCCTGCCAGCGCAGCCGCGCGAGTTCATCCGGCCCCGGCGCATGAAAACTCCACTGCACGCCCATGCGGTTGCGCGAGAAGTCGTCGGACAGGGCCGCGCCGGCCGGGCTTGCCTTGCCGCCCCGCGGCTTGGACAAAGGGGACGCGAGCGTGCCGCCCTTGGCGCGGGGCCAGCCGTCGGCCGTCCACTCGATGGGCTCCAGCAAGGCCTGGCGCCCCAGCGTGCGGAAACCGTTCTCGTAGCCGTGGTAGACCATCCACCAGTCCCCGGCCGGGCCTTCGACCAGGCTGGCATGGCCGCGCGACCACCAGGGCTCGTCGGCACTGCGGGTGCGCACGATGGGGTTGTGCGGGCAGTGCTCCCAGGGCCCGTGGACGGAGCGCGAGCGGGCCACCGTGACCATATGGCTGGTGGGCGGCCCGGCCGTGCCACCAACGGCAGAGATCAGGTAGAACCACTCGCCGCGACGCAACAGCTTCGGGCCCTCGGGCGCGGACATCTCGACCACCCAGTCCTTGGGGTATTGCCAGGGCGTCCAGGCGTTGGCCTCGACCGGGCCGTCGGTCGCGAGGCCATCGCCCGTGAGGCGAACGCGCCGGCCGCCGTTGACGAAGAGGTAGCGTCGACCGTCCTCGCCCACGACGTGGCCGGGGTCGATGCAGCCGGGGATCTTCAGGTCGACGGGCGGGCTCCACGGCCCGCGGATGTCGTCCGCATGGATGACGTAGATGCCGGTGCCGTTGTCTTGCAGCACCGGGATGTAGATGAAATACCGCCCCTGGTGCTTGACCAGGTCCATGGCCCAGACCGTGCCGATGGGTTGCGTCAGCGCGGCGGTGACGGGCGCCCAGTTCACCAGGTCCTGCGAATGCCAGATCACGGCGCCCGGGTAGGACTGGAAGGACGAGAACGTCATCCAGTAGTCCGCGCCGTCCTTGAGGATGGTGGGGTCGGCATGGTCGCCGGGGACGATGGGGTTGCGATAAGTGCCATCGCCCAGGTCGGCGCGGCGCTGGCCCTCGATGCCGGCGCCAAAGCGCGGTGCGGCCACGGCCGGCAGCGAGGCGCCGGCCAGCGCGGCTTGCAGGGCCATGCGGCGTGACACCGTCATACCTGGCCTCGCGTCGCTTCGAGCTGGCCGCGGATCTCCAGCATGCGGGCTTCGGTCAGCTGGAAGCGCAGCAGCGAGACCAGCGCCAGCACCAGGCCTGCGACCGGGATGCCCGACAGCAGGATGCGCATCATGAAGATGGCATGCGGGTCTTGCACATCCAGCTTGGAATCGAAGCCCGTGAACTGCAGGATCCAGCCCGAGGCGCCGGTACCCAGCGCGATGCCGAGCTTGGAGATCCACGACTGGCAGGCCGCGAACGAACCCTCGCGGCGCTGGCCGGTCTGCAGCTCGTCGT
Source organism: Roseateles saccharophilus (assembly GCF_004342485.1). Lineage (GTDB taxonomy): Bacteria > Pseudomonadota > Gammaproteobacteria > Burkholderiales > Burkholderiaceae_C > Pelomonas > Pelomonas saccharophila. Next base: position 23,591 of record NZ_SMBU01000013.1, on the reverse strand, counting down.
AGTCGACCACGTCGCCCATCGTGGAGCCGTAGAGGGTCCAGAAGCCCGCGCCGGTGAAGGCGACGAAGCCGCAGGCCAGGAGCTGCAGATACGGCCGCGCCGGGTCGTAGAGCCACCAGTCCCCGATGAAGGCGCAGATGGCCAGCGACAGCGCGCAGGCCAAGCCGGCGCGCTTGCCCTTGTGGCGTGCAATCCGGGTGAAGAACGCAATGCCGGCAAAGCCGAAAGCAAAGCCGGAGATGCCCATGGCGGTGTTCCACGCCGCGCCCTGCACGACGTCACCGCGGCAGACGTAGTAGATGGTGGCGTAGTAGCCCAGCGTGCTCACCATGGCCGTGCCGGTGCCGTAGGCCAGCATCATGCCCAGCACGTGCCGGAAGGGCTTGCAGCGCAGCGTGCGCCACAGCGTGTCGGCCAGCGGGATGTGGGTCTGGGTGCGCGCCACCAGCTTCTCGTAGTAGCGCTCGCGCACCAGCAGGAAGATGGCGATGGACACCGCCACCATGATGGCGCCGAGGATGGCGCAGTAGGTCTGGGCGCCGCGCAGGATGTCGGGCTTGCCGTTGGCCTGGTTGAAGATCGCCAGCGTCGTGAACTGCGCGGCGCCGAACATCGCCAGCTCCGGCCCCTTCTGGATGATGGCGCGTACTGCCATCACGGAGGTGCGCTCGTGGTAGTCCGGCGTCATCTCCGCGCCCAGGCTGCTCCAGGGCATGTTGAAGCAGCTCATGATGGGCACGTAGATCACCATGCTGAGCAGCATGAAGACGAAGTATTCGCCATTGCTCCAGCCCCTGCCCACGGCGAACATCAGCGGCAGGCCGATGCCGGCCAGCACGCCGCCGACCAGGATGAAGGGCCGCCGCCTGCCGTAGCGGGTGCGCGTGTTGTCCGAGATCCAGCCGAAGACCGCGTCCGAGCCGGCGTCGATGAAGATCTTGACCATCTGCACCGTCGAGATCAGCCCGGGGGCGACGCCGAGGAAGATGTTGAAGACCTGGTAGGCCAGCGACGGGTAGAGCCAGTGGCCCCACATGTCGAGGATGGAGCCCAGGCCGAAGCCGATCTTCTGCCGCATGGGCAGGCGGTCGGCCACCGGCGGCAGGGCCTGGGTCAGCGGGAGGTCCGAGGCGTTCATACGATGCGGTGTTCGCAGATGACTTCGGCGTAGTAGCGGGCCGACAGCTTGGGTGTGCGCACCAGCGTGTCGTAGTCACAGTGCACGATGCCGAAGCGGCGCTGATAGCCGTCCTCCCACTCGTAGTTGTCGATGAAGCTCCACAGGAAGTAGCCGTGCAGCGGCACGCCATCGGCGATGGCGCGGTGGGCCTCGCGCAGGTGGTTGCGCAGGAAGTCGCGGCGGTGCAGGTCCAGGACCTCGCCGTTCACGACGGGCTCGTCGTTGTAGCCACAGCCGTTCTCGGTGATGTAGAGCGACTGGTGGCCGTAGAGCTCGGCGCAAAAGCGCGTGGCCCAGTAGATGGACTGGGGCGCGATGTGCAGCCAGGGGCTGTCGGCCTTGGGATAGTGGGCGGGCAGGGGCAGGGCCTCCCAGGCCGCGCCGTTCCCACCGGCGCGCACATAGGTGCCGGTGTAGATGTTCAGGCCCAGGTGGTCGGTGGGCAGGCTGATGAGGTCGAAGTCGCCGGGCAGCACCTCGGGCGCATCGGCACCCACGCGGGCCAGGTAGCTCTCGGGATAGCGGCCGGCATGCATGGCGCCCAGCACATGGGCGTTCTTCTCCAGGAACCAGGCCTGGGCGGCGGCGATGTCGGCGGGCGTCTCGGTGACAGGGATGCAGACATCGCAGTTGTCCGTCAGGCCGACGACGGCGCCGGCGCCGCCGAACTCGCGCACCGCGCGCACGCCGTGGCCGTGGCAGAGCAGCGCGTGGTGGAAGGTCTGGTTGACGATGGCCGGGCTTTCCTTGCGGCCCGGCGCCTTGGTGCCGTAGCCATAGGCCAGCTGCGTGAAGCAGCGGATCTCGTTCATCGTGATCCAGTGCTTCACGTCGCCCGCGAAGGCCTTCACCACCGTGTCGGCATAGCGGGCGAAGGCGTCCACCGTCACGCGCGAGGTCCAGCCGCCGCGGTCCTCCAGCGCCTGCGGCAGGTCCCAGTGGAACAGCGTGACCCAGGGCGTGATGCCGTGCTTCTTCATGCTGGCGAACAGGCGGCGGTAGAAGTCCAGCCCCGCCTGATTCAGCTCGCCGTTGCCGCTCGGGTAGATGCGCGGCCAGGCCAGGGACAGGCGGTAGTTCTTGACCCCCAGCGAGGCCATCAGCGCGAAGTCTTCGTCGAAGCGGTGGTAGTGGTCGCAGGCGATGTCCAGCGTGTCGCCGTCATGCACCTTGCCGGGCTGGCGGCAGAAGCGGTCCCAGATGGATTCGCCCTTGCCGTCGGCGAAGGCGGCGCCCTCGATCTGGGGCGCGGCGGCGGCGACGCCGAACACGAAGTCGGCGGGGAAGGGGCTTGAATAAGTCAGGGCAGTCATGAAGGTCAGAAGGTGTGAATGGACCCCGCGCGGCCGAGCAGGCCGTCGCGGCGTCGCCAATCAAGGCGCAAAGCGCAGCCGTAGCTCGGTCTACGGCGAGCATTTGCAACGCCGAGTGGCGGCGTTGCGGCGGGATGAGCGGGCGTGTGGGGTTCGTTCACACCTTCTCAGAGCCAGGGGGTGAGAGTTGCGTCCAGGCTGCGGGCCCAGATGTCGTAGCCCTGCGGGCTGAGGTGCAGCCAGTCGGGCAGGATGTCCTTGGACAGCGTGCCGTCCGGGTTCATGAGGGCGCGGCCGATGTCCAGGAACACGACCTGGCGGCCGTCGGCCAGCGCGGGCAGCAGCGCATTGACCTTGTCGTTATGCCGGCGCGTCACGTCGTCGGGCTTCTCGCCGCGTGGGAACAGGGCCAGCAGCAGCACCTTGGCCTGCGGTTGGCGCCGACGGACTTCGTCGAGGTTGCGCTTGATGCCGGCGATGGTCAGCGCCGGGTCTTCCAGCCGGTCGCCGGTGTTGTTGGTGCCGATCAGCATGATGACGGCCTTGGGTGCCATGCCGTCCAGTTCGCCATGCTGCAGCCGCCACAGCAGGTTCTCGGTGCGGTCGCCGCCGAAGCCCAGGGCCACGGCGTTGTACTTCGCGAAGTGCTCCGCCCAGACCTGCTTGCCCTCGTTCTCCCAGCCCTGGGTGATGGAGTCGCCAAGGAAGACGAGGTCCACGCGCCGGCCGGCCTCGCGGTGGGCGCGGACCTCGGCCAGCTTGGCCTCGTGGCGCGGCAGCCACCAGTCCATGGCCCAGGACTCCTGCAGCCGCTCGGGCGTGACGGACTGGCTGCGGTAGTCGGGACAGGCGGTCGTGGCCTTGCCCTGCCGGTTCAGGCGCAGATGGTTCACCGCGATCTCGCCGCTGCCCGTGCCTTCGAGCGTGAAGGGCAGCGGCACAGCGCTGAAATCGTCGCCCTCGCGCCAGAAGCATTTCAGCGCGAAGCTGATGTGCTGCGGGCCCTTGCCGATCAGTTCGCGGCCGGCGAACAGGAAGGGGATCTTGCGCTCGCAGTCGGTGCCGCAGCCGAGCTTGAACTTCATGCCGCCGTGGGCGAGGTCGATGACGCGCAAGTCGAACTCGACGGTGCCGTTGGCCAGATAGGGCCGCAGGTCCAGCGGCTTGCCGCCTTGCCAGCGCAGTTGCGCGATCCAGGAGTTGCTGAACTGCAGCGTCAGCGCGCCGTCGCTGCCGCGGCGCGCGGCGACATGGCTGTCGGGCACGCGCGGGCTGGCGGGCTTGGGCACGGTCACGCGGTCGGTGTCGAGCAGGGCTTCGCCCTCGAAGTCGGTGACGGCGATTTGCCAGCCCTTGCCGAGGTCCAGGGCCGGGGCCGACAGCGGCAGCAGGGCCGCCAGTGCGAGTGCGAGGAAGCGGTTCATTCGAAGTCCTTGGCCGACAGCGAACGCTGCTGGCCGGGTTGGAGCCTGAGCTCGATGAGGTGCGTGCCGAAGCGGACGACACCGCCGCCCGCGCCGGCCACCGAGCGCACGGTGGCGCTCGTCGGCCTGCCGCCGGCCCAGGCCATGTCGACCTCGAAGCCGCCGCGTGCGCGCAGGCCCCTGACCGAGCCTGCCGGCCAGGCCGCCGGCAGCGCGGGCAGCAGCTCGATCACGCCGTCCTGCGACTGCAGCAGCATCTCGGCGATGGCGGCGGTGGCGCCGAAATTGCCGTCGATCTGGAAGGGCGGGTGGGTGTCGAAGAGGTTGGGATAGGTGCCGCCCTGGTTCACCTCGGCGCCGCCGCGTGCGGCACGCGAGCCGGGCTGGGCCAGCAGGCCGCGTAGCAGCTCGTAGGCATGGTCGCCGTCACGCAGCCGTGCCCAGTAGGCCATCTTCCAGGCCATGGACCAGCCGGTGCTGACGTCGCCGCGCGCGGCCAATGTCGTGCGGGCGGCGGCAGCCAGCTCGGGCGTGCGCGCCGGCGAGATCTGGCGACCGGGAAAGAGGGCGAACAGATGGGACACATGGCGGTGGGTGTCGCGCGGCGTGTCGAGCAGCGGGTCCTTCAGCTCGTCTCGCCACTCCAGCAGCTGGCCCCAGCTGCCAACGTGCGGGGCCGCGAGCCGGTCGCGCAGCGCGGCGGCGTGGTCGTGCGCGGCCTGGTCGCCGAGGACGTCGGCCGCCTGCGCGATGTTGTCGAACAGGTCCCACAGGATCTGCTGGTCGTAGCTCACGCCGTCCTGGATGGGGCCATGCTCGGGCGACCAGCCGTTGGGTGCGACGAGGCGGCCATCGGGCGCCTCCTTGAGTCGGTCTTCCCAGAACTCGCCGACCTCCTTCAGCACCGGCCAGGCCTCGTCGCGCAGGAAGTCGCGGTCCTGCGTGAAGGCGTAGTGCTCCCAGAAGTGACGGGCATACCAGGCATTGCCCGTCATGTTCCACAGATAGCCCAGCGCACCGAAGGGGTTGGTCTCGGTGCGCAGCGCCCAGCCGCGTACCGGCCTGCCCGCCGCGGCGAGGAAGGTCTCGGCCGGCGGCTGCACGGACTTGTCCCAGGGCGGGGTTTCAGCGGGCAGGGCCTTGGGGTCTTTCAGCGCGAGCGAGGCGCGTTCGCTGACGGCGCGGCGCCATGCGGGGATCAGGCGCTGCACGAAGCGATGCAGGGGCCGCGCGGCCTCGGCCAGGTGGGTCGGCTCGGCCGGCCAGTAGTTCATCTGCAGATTGATGTTGGAGTGGTAGTCGCTGTTCCACGGCGGCGTGGGGCTGTCGTTCCACAGGCCCTGCAGGTTGGCGGGCAGCGAGTCGCGCGAGCTGCTGACGAGCAGGTAGCGGCCGAACTGGAAATACAGCGCCTCCAGCTCGGGGTCGCCGCCGTGCTGCGTGTAGGCGGCCAGGCGCGCATCGGTCGTCAGCGCGCGGCGCTCGGCCGGGCTGGCGCCGAGGTCCAGCTGCACGCGGCCCAGCAGCGCCTGCACGTCGCGCTCGTGCTCGGCCTGCAGCTGCGGCCAGGGCTTGGCCGCGGCGACCTGGGCCTGCACGCGCGGCAGCGGCGGCTGGCCGTCGGCATAGCTGGTGTCGGCGCCGAGGATGAGGGTCAGCGCGTCGACGCCGTGGAACACCAGCGTGTTGCCGTCGGCCGTGACGCTGCCGCCGTCGTTCAGCACGCGCAGCTGGCTGGCGTAGGCCAGGCCGTTGGGCAGCGTGCCCGCGGCGGCCAGCGATTGCCGGGCCACGCCGAGCGCCGCGCCGTGGCGGTCGGTCAGCGCGATGCGGCCGCTGTAGCGGCCGGGCTGGTCGGCCGTCAGCCGCCACGCGATGACCTGCGCGGGGTGGCTGGCAATGACCTCGCGCGTGAAGCGCACGCCGGCCTGCGTGTAGCTCAGGCGGTTCAGCGCGCGGCCGATGTCCAGCTCGCGGCGGTAGTCGCTGACCGGCGCGTCGGCGCCGTCCAGCGTCAGCAGCACATCGCCGAAGGGCTGGTAGGCGCCCATCTGCTGCGTGTCGCCGGTCCACAGCGTGATGTCGTTGAACTGCAGCCGGTCGCGCGCGACCTGGCCGAACAGCATCGCGCCCAGGCGCCCGTTGCCGATGGGTAATGCTTGCTGCTCCCAGCCTTGGGCCGTGTCGGGCGCGGGCCGGTCGTAGTGCAGCACCGACTCGGCGGCCTGGAGCGGCAGCGAGACGGCGATGCACAGCGCGAGCAGGAAACGCTTCATGCGCGCGGCTTGCCGATGACGACGCCGCGGCCCTCGGGCGCGACGTAGACGACACCGAACTCCAGTGGGTCGGCGGCCATCGCGTTGAGCCGCCCGTAGCGGTGGCGGTCGTCGTTGATGCGCTGCCAGCTCGATCCGGCGTCGATGGAGCGGAACAGGCCTTCCGTCGGGTCGCCGTTGACCAGCACCCGGCCCCACAGATAGACCGCGTGATAGCTCGCGCCTTCGGCCGCCTTGCCCACGGCCACGCGCCAGGGCTCGACGACGCCGGGCATGGTCTTGGCTCGCGCGTCCATGCCGGGGAAGTGCATCAGCCCGTCGGGCAGGGCCAGCCACAGGTCGCGCGGCTGGCCCGGCGCGCAGACGAGCTGGGCGCCCTGCCAGGTCTCCAGCCTGGGCAGGCCGGTGATGCCGGGCTGGAAGCTGGCGCCGCCGTCGATGCTGACGAGGATGCGGCCGTTGGCGCGGTCGTGCACATAGAAGGCGCCTTCGACGGCGCGGTCGGCCACGGGGCTGAGCACGATGTCGCGCTCGGCGGGCCAGCCCTGGCTCTGGGTCCAGGTCTTGCCGTGGTCGCGCGAGAACAGCGCCGGCTGCTTCTCCGGCACCCACAGGAAGAAGCCGCCCTGGGCCGACACGGCGACCTGGCCGGTGGACGCGCGCCAGCCCTCGGGTGTCTTGGCTGCGCGCGACGGCGAGGGGCCGAAGGGCCGCCAGCTGGCACCGCCGTCGGGCGACCAGTAGCCGCCGTTGGCCGCCATGTCGGATGTGCGCGCGAGGACGGCGGGCTTGAGTTCGGCGAAGGCGACGGCGCGGCAGGTCTCGCCGGCCGGCAGGAAGAGGCCGGCCTTGGGGCCTTGCGTCAGGTCGTCCCAGGCGGCGCCCGCCACGTCGCCCATCGCGGCCAGCAGCGAGGCGCCACCCGAGGGGCTCTCGAGGCCGAGGGTGGCCGTCTCCTCGATGTTCTCGACCCTGAAGTCCCAGTGCACCTGGGCGGCGCCGAGGTCCTGCGTCATCCACAGGCCGTAGCCGGTGCCGTAGAGGGCGTGATTGCCGTCGTGCGGGTCGATCTTGATGTCGGCCAGCCAGTGGCCGAGGGCGTGGGGCTGCTTGCGCTGGTAGGCCTGCAGCCAGGGGTGGCGGCCATCGTCGAAGCGCGAGCGTGGGCTCAGCGGCGCCCAGCTGGCGCCGGCGTCGTCGGAGATGAAGATCTCGTCGCCGCCGCTCCAGCGCTCGATGGTGGACACGACGAGGCGGCCGGGGCGCTGCGCGTCCACGTCGAGGCCGGAATAGCCGAAGGGCTGGGCGGCGGTCGGCCTGGCGGGCGTGATGTCCTGCCAGCGGCCGTCGGGCCTGCGGCGCCAGACGCTGCCGGTCTTGGCATAGCTGGGGTTGACGACTTCGCCGGCCGCGCCGGCGGCGAGGGTCACATAGAGCGCGCCGTCCGCGCCGAAGGCCGCGCGCTGCGGTGCCTGGGCGGGCAGCTCGGCGATGCGCGTGAAGCTCTGGCCGGCGTCGTGGGAGACGAAGAGGCCGGGCTGGTCGTGGCTGCCCACGTAGACGGTGCGCGAGCCCTGGCCGGCCTGGCCGCTGCTGGCGTCGAACAGCACCAGGGACACATGCCGGGCCGGGAAGCCGCCCAGGGCGCTGAAATGCTGGCCGCGGTCGGTGCTTTGCAGCAGGCCGTCCTGCGAGCTGCCGAGCAGCAGGCGCTCGGGCCGGTTCGGGTCCACCTGCAGGCGCTCGCCCGAGCCGCGGCCGGGGCCGTTGCCCAGCAGCTTGAGGCCGAGCTCGTGCACGGTCCACGTCGCGCCGCGGTCGGTGGATGCGAGCAGGGCCGCCGTGCGTGCCCATTGACTGGTGTAGAGGCCGCAGGCGGCATAGACGCGGTTGGCGTCGCTCGGGTCCACCGCGAGGCTGAGCACGCCCATCAGGTCGGCGTCGGCCTTGGAGAGATGGTCCAGCAGCGGCAGCCAGCGTTTGCCGGCCGGATCGAAGCGGTAGGCGCCGCCGATGTCGGTGCGGCAGTAGAGCAGGCCCTTTTCGCGCGGGTGGAAGACGAAGCCGTCGATGAAGCCGCCGGCGCCGAACGTGAGGCTGCGCCAGTCGTAGGCAGGGGCGCTTTCGGCGCCCCAGGCGGGCAGCGTGGCCAGCAGGCCGGCGGCCTGCAGCAGGTGGCGGCGGCGCATCACTTCGGATGCCCCATCGTGAGCTTCAGCATCACGGGCTCGTTCGGCAGGTTCAGGCCGTAGTCGACCTGGTCCCCGTTCCAGACCCGCTCCATCTGCCAGCGGCCCTGGGCGTCGAAGTGGCCCTGCTCGGCGCGCAGCATGATGCCGCTGCTGCCGGGCGCGGCCTCCATGCGCACTCGGGTGGTCTGGCCGATGACGAGGAACTCGTCGGCGCCGATCTGCGCAATGGCGACGCCGCCTCCGGGCTTCTCGGTGCCGGGTGGCGGCGACGCGAACTCGCCGCCCCAGCTGCTCTCGCCGAAGCGCCACTCGCGGTAGCTCAGCTTCGCCACCCAGCCGGGGAATTCCAGCGTCTGCGGCTTGCGGTCGTCGCCCTCGGCGGCGCCGCGCGTGCGGCCCTCGAAGGCCCATTGCGCCCATTGGCGCTGGATGGGGCCGAACATGCGGTAGACGCGCTCGAAGGGCTCGGTCAGCGACTTGTCCACGGCCGCAGTGCCCAGTGGGTGGTTGCTGTAGTTGAAGTAGTCGATGCCGAAGGGCGACACGCCAATGGCGCCCCTGCCGAGGATGGCGTAGAGGTAGCGGCCATAGATCGCCTTGTTGCTGATCTCGGGCACCCACAGCGCGTTGTCGGCGCGCTGGAAGAGGCCGAGGTTGGCGTTCACCTGGGCGGATTCGGCGTTGTAGATGTCGGGCCCGACGATGTCGAGGGCGGGCGCGGCGGCCTTGTAGATGGCTATGACGTCGTGCGTCGGGCCGCCGCTGGCGAAGTCCTTGTTCCAGGGCCTGGGCGGCTGCTCCAGCGGGTTGCGCAGCGCGTTGTTGACGTACATCGGCAGGTCGTAGACGGCGCGGCCGGCCGCGGCGATGTCACCGATGTAGCGGGCGATGGCCCAGGCGTGGAAGTATTCGTCGGCATAGTCGCCGTAGACGGCGCGCCAGCTGCCGGTCGCGGCAGCCACGGGCTTCTTGTGGGCGAGCACGGCGGCCGGCACGTCCTGCTCGAAGGCGGCCTGCGCCTCCTTGCCGAAGTCGCGCACCAGGCCATAGGTGCCGACCTCGTTCTCCACCTGCACCATCAGCACGGTGTGCTTGTCGGCGTCGAGCTGCTTCAGGTGCGTCATCAGCGCGACGAAGGCGCGTTTGTCGGCCTTCAGCGTCTCGGCGCCGAAGGGGCTGAGGCAGTAGCTGGCCTGGCCCTCGCGGTCGCGCATCGCCGGGAAGCGCCGCGTGTCGAGCTTGACCCAGGCGGGCGTGTATTGGGGGCTGGTGTTCTTCCAGGTCGCGAACCACAGCAGCACGACATGCTTGCCGTGCTCGCGTGCCTGCTTCACCAGCGTGTCGACGAAGCCGAAGTCGAAACGCCCCTCCTCGGGCTCGACCTGCTCCCAGGCCACCGGTACGAGGACGGTGTTGGCGCGCACGTCGGCCACGGCCGGCCAGACGGACTTGAGCGCCTCGGCGTAGTTGCTGGAGTTGTGCACCTGGGCGCCCAGCATCAGGAAGGGCTTGCCGTCCACCAGCAGCGCGTGGCGGCCGTCGCGCTCGACGAGGCGGGGCAGGTCGGCGGCCGTGGTGGCCTGCGCGGTGAACACGCAGGCCAGGGCGGCTGCGAGCAGGAGTCGCTTCTTCATCGGGAACTCGGTTTGCGCAAAGAAGGCCCGGCGGCCCGCCAGGACCGCCGGGCGAGTGCCGGCGTCAGAAAGAGTAGCTGGCCTGCACGGTGTAGCGGCGGCCCGTGTAGTTCACGCCGCGGGTCATGAAGCCGATCTGCTGCTGCATCAGCTGCCGCGCCAGCGCGTTGTTCAGGTTCTGCCCTTCCAGGCTGAGGCTGAAGTGGTCGTTGACGCGGTAGGTGACGCCGGCATCGAGCTGGCCGTAGGCGTCGCTCCAGGTCGGCAGGGCATAGGCCACCTGGGTGCCGTCCGGCAACCGGCCGTCGCCGTTGTGGGTGCCGTTGGCGCTGACGGCCTGCAGGTACTTGGAGCGCCAGCTGTAGGCCAGGCGGGCCGAGAACTGGGCGTAGTCGTAGAGCAGCGCGAAGTTGTAGGAATTCTTCGACAGGTTCACCAGCGGCAGGTTGCCGAAGGTGTGGCCGTCGGTGTCGCAGCCGTTGATGTTCAGGTTGAGGTTGTCGGCGCCGGTGCTGGTGCCGGCGCAGTAGGCGCTCTTGACCGGGTTGTAGGGTGTGGTGGCGCTGTTCACATAGGTGTAGTTGGCCTGCACGCCGAAGCCCGACATCCAGCCCGGGAACATGTCGAAATAGCGCTGGAAGGCGATCTCGAAGCCGCGGGCGTGGCCCTTGGCGCCGTTGACGGGCGAGGTCACCGTGAAGTTGACCGGCGTGCCGTTGCCGTCCTTGAGCGCCACGGTGGAGGACTGGTTGACGATGATGTCCTTCAGCTCCTTGTCGAACAGGGCCAGGGTCAGCGAGCCGGTCTTGGCGAAATACCACTCGCCGGTCAGGTCCAGCTGGTTGCTCTTGACGGGCTTGAGCATGGGGTTGCCGTCGGCCGTGCCGCTCAGCGAGACGCTGTCGATGACGATGGTGTTGCCGACGGTGTGCTTCTGAGTGTCCAGCGACAGCGAGGTATAGGCCTGCAGCTGCGAGAAGTCCGGGCGCGACATGGCCTGGGCCGCCGCGAGGCGGAACTGCAGCTGGTCGCTGGCCTTCAGGCGCAGGTTCAGGCTGGGCAGCACGTCGGTGTAGACCTGGCCGGCGTCGATGGCCTTGGAGAATGCGGCCACGCCGGGGATGGCCACGCCGCCCAGGGTCTCGCCCGCTTTCAGGGTCGGCGCGTTGTTCGTGAAGACCATGTAGCCGTTGGCCTTCATGTCGGTGCGAACGACGCGCAGGCCGACATTGCCGTCCACCGGCATGGGCTGGTCCTCCCAGCCGAAGCGCAGCTGGCCATAGGCGGCCTGGGTTTTCTCGTGCTGGGCATTGGTGCCCTCGGGGTCGCTGCCGAAGGTGGCCGGCGTCCAGGCTTCGCCCGCCCAGGTCTGCGTGCATTGCCAGGCGTTGGCGCCGTTGGCGGCGGCGCACAGGGCCTCGGGGTAGCTGTGCAGCGTGGCGTAGCTGGCCGGGAAGCCCTGGGCCAGCGACACGCTGGGCACGTAGATGCTCGGCACGTTCTGGCCGCCGAAGAAGTTCTTGAACTGGTGCTGCGTGACCCCCGCGTTGAAGCGCGGGTCGCTCAGGCGCGCGAGATTGCCGCCGTAGAGCCAGCTCGCCCAGGGCTGAGTGATGGGCGACCAGTGGTAGCTCGGCGAGGAGTTGACGGTGGTCGCGTTGGCGTCGGTCATGCGGATGCCGAACTGCAGGTCCTGCAGCACCGCGCTGTCGAAGTTGAACTTGCCGTCGGCGCGCCAGACCTTGGAGTCGGCCTTGCTCTGGTCCTGGTGTTCCATCGTGAACGCCCAGAAGTAGTTGCTCTTGTCCTGGAGTGCAGCCAGGTCGGAGGCGTCGAAGGTGACGCGCGGGATGGAGCCCGACAGGTCCAGCGTCTCCTTGGGCATGATCAGGCCGGTGGCGACGGTGGAGTCCAGTGCGCTGGTCGTGGACTTCACGAGCTGCACATCGGTGCTGAAGCTCCAGCGGTCGTTGGCACGCCACTTCAGGTTCCAGCCCAGGTCGCGGGTCTTGGAGTCGCGCGTCATATAGCGCGTATCGGCGCCGAAGGCGATGCCGCTGTCGGCGGTGTCGGTCAGCGTGCCCTTGAGCAACTGGCTATTGGCGCCGTAGGTGGCACCGGGAGAGACCTGCAGATTGAAGGGCGTGGACTGGGCAAACAGCGCGTTCTCGTCCCAGTGCATGCGGTACTTGGATTGGAAATAGGTCAGCGAGCTGCTGACGTCGTCCTTCTTCCACTGCAGCGCGCCGTAGATGCCATCGCGGTTGCGGTCGAAATTGGAGTCGCGCCACTGTGCGCCCTTGGGAACCCAGTGCGTGCCGTCGATGTTGTAGTAGGGCTCGACCTGCCAGAGGTCGGTGCGCGTCGTCGTCTTGTTGTGCGCCAGGCTCAGCAGCGCGCCGAACTCGCCGGCATCGGTCTTCCAGCGGTTGGACAGCAGCCCCGAGACGGCCGGGCTGGACTTGCCCTGCAGCTGGTTGTAGTTGCCGCCGACGGTCAGTGCGCCCTTGAAGCCGGCGTAGTCGAAGGGCAGGGCGGTGCGCAGGTTCACGAGGCCGCCGACGGCGCCCTCGACCTGCGAGGCCGACGGGTTCTTGTAGACGTCCACGCCGGCCATCAGCTCGGGCGGCACGTCCTCGAAGTTCAGCGCGCGGCCGCCGTTGGCGGAGAAGGTGTCGCGGCCGTTCACCTCGGAGCGCACATAGGACAGGCCACGGATGTTCACGCCCGAGCCTTCCACCGAGTAGTGCTCGGGGTCGCCCTTGGCCATCGTGCGGTCGATGGTCACGCCGAAGATGCGCTGCAGCACCTCGGTGACGGAGTGGTCGGGCAGCTTGCCGATGTCGTCGGCATTGACCGAGTCGACGATCTCGTCGGAATCCTGCTTGATCTTCTGCGCCGACTGCAGCGCCGCGCGGCGGCCGCTGACGACGACGGTCTCGATCTTCTGCGCCTTGGCCTCGGGGGCGGATGCAGGTGCGTCGGGCGCGGGGGCCGTCTGGGCCAGGGCCAGGCTGCTGCAGAGCAGCGCGGCCTGGGCGGCGGCAATTGAAATGGCGGTGCGGCGGGGGTGGTTCACAGTGTCTCCTCTCGTTGTGGTGTCGGGCTCGGGGCCTGGCTATGTCGGACTGCTGGTTCGGCGGGAAGGTTGCCCGGCATCAACATCGCGCGCGGCGATGTCGGGCGGGAAGTGGGTGATGGTTCATGGCAGCGTTGTCTGTCCGGGGCGGAGTGGATGCGCTGTCTCGTGTGGTTAGCCTGCGTCAGCCGCAGAAGCGGTTGACGAGGTTCTCCAGGGCTTCCTGGCGGGCCGACACGGGTGCCACGTCGGTATTGCGCTCGAGCACCTGGTCGGCCAGTTGGCCGAGCGTGTGGCGGCCCTGCAGGATGTCCTGGCCGGCGGGTGTGTCCCAGCCGGCGTAGCGGGCGTCGACGGCGGCCTTGAGGCGGCCGTCCTCGATCATCTTCTCGGCCGCGAGCAGGCCCTGGGCGCAGACGTCCATGCCGCCGATGTGGCCGTGGAAGAGGTCGGCCGCATCCAGCGACTGGCGGCGCACCTTGGCGTCGAAGTTCAGGCCGCCCGAGCCGAGGCCGCCGGCCTGGATGACGTGATAGAGGGCCAGCGCCGTCTCGGGCACGTTGTTGGGGAACTGGTCGGTGTCCCAGCCCAGCTGCGGGTCGCCGCGGTTCATGTCCAGGCTGCCGAGGATGCCCAAGGCCCCGGCCGTCGCGATCTCGTGCTCGAAGCTGTGGCCCGACAGCGTCGCGTGGTTGGCCTCGATGTTGACCTTGACCTCCTTCTCGAGGCCGTAGCGCACGAGGAAGCCGTAGACGGTGGCGACGTCGAAGTCGTACTGGTGCTTGGACGGCTCGCGCGGCTTGGGCTCGATCAGGATGGCGCCCTTGAAGCCGATCTTGTGCTTGTAGTCCACGACCATGCTGAGGAAGCGGCCGAGCTGGTCCAGCTCCTGGCCCAGGCGCGTGTTCAGCAGCGTCTCGTAGCCCTCGCGGCCGCCCCAGAGCACATAGTTCTCGCCGCCGAGCTTGAGCGTGGCGTCCATCGCGTCGCGCACCTGCAGCGCGGCCATCGCGAACAGGGCCGGGTCGGGGTTGCTGGCCGCGCCCGACATGAAGCGGCGGTGGCTGAACAGATTGGCCGTGCCCCACAGCAGCTTCATGCCCGTGGCCCGCTGCTTCTCGGCCAGCAGCTCGACGATGCGCTTGAAGTTGTCCTGGCTCTCGCGCGGCGTGGCGCCCTCGGGGGCGACGTCGCGGTCGTGGAAGCAGTAGTAGGGCGCGCCGAGCTTCTGGAAGAACTCGAAGGCCGCGTCGGCCTTGGCGCGGGCCAGCTCCATCGGGCTGCCGCCGTGGAACCAGGGGCGCTCGAAGGTCGCGCCGCCGAAGGGGTCCAGGCCGGTCCAGACGAAGTTGTGCCAGTAGCAGACGGCGAAACGCAGCTGGTCCTCCATGCGCCGGCCCAGCACGATGCGGTCCTTGTCGTAGTGCTTGAAGGCCAGCTCGCTCTGGCTGTCGGGGCCCTCGTAGCGGATCGGGGCGATGTGTTCGAAGTAGCTGCTCATGAGAATGGGGCGGAAGGGTCAGGCGCCGCACAGGCGGCGGTAGAGGTCACGGAAGCGCGCCAGCCGGGGGGCCAGGCGCGCATGGCGTTTGGGGTCGGGGCGGTGATGGGCCGTGATGGCGGGGCGGCTGCAGACCGCGGAGATATCGCCGCCGGCGGCGAGCCAGGCCAGGCGGGCCGCGCCCAGCGCGCCGCCGGCTTCGCTGCCGGCGTGCACGAGGATGTCCACGTCCAGCGCATCGGCGATCAGCTGGGCCCACCAAGGGCTGCGCGAACCGCCGCCGACGAGGGAGAGTTGCCTCACCTCGGTGCCGGCCGCGCGCAGTGCGGCGAGGCCGTCGGCCAGGCCGAAGGCCACGCCTTCCAGCACGGCATGGGTGCAGGCCGCGCGGTCGCTGGCATGCGTGAGGCCGAAGAAGACGCCGGGCGCGAAGGGGTCGTTGTGCGGTGTGCGCTCGCCGGCCAGATAGGGCAGGAAGAGCGGTGCGCGCTCGATGACTGCGCTGTCATTTTGCGCAAGTTCGGCCAGCAGCGTGGCCTCGTCCGCGCCGACGAGCTGGCAGAACCAGCGCAGGCAGCTCGCGGCCGACAGCATCACGCTCATCTGGTGCCAGCGCTGGGGCAGCGCATGGCAGAAGGCGTGTACGGCCGACGCGGGGTTGGGCGAGAAGCGGTCGTTGACGACGAAGAGCACGCCCGAGGTGCCCAGCGAGATGAAGCCGTCGCCGGGCTTCACGGCTCCGATGCCGATGGCGCTGGCCGCGTTGTCGCCGGCGCCGCCGGCGATGACGACCTCGGGGCCGAGGCCCCAGGCGCGCGCCAGCTCAGGCTTCAGCACGCCGCTGGCTGCGTTGCTTTCGACCAGGCGCGGCATCTGCGCGCGGCTCAGGCCGCAGGCGGCCAGCAGTTCGTCGGACCAGTCGCGGCGCGCCACGTCCAGCCATAGCGTGCCGGCCGCGTCGGAGGGGTCGGAGACCTTGTCGCCGCAGAGTGCCAGGCGCAGCCAGTCCTTGGGTAGCAGCACGCTCTTCACCCGGGCGAAGACCTCGGGCTCGTGCTTCTTCACCCACAACAGCTTCGGCGCGGTGAAGCCGGGCATGGCGAGGTTGCCGGCGATGGCGTGCAGCCGCGGCGCGGCGGCCTCCAGCTCGGCGCATTCGGCGTGGCTGCGGCCGTCGTTCCACAGGATGGCGGGGCGCAGCACCTCGTCCTGCGCGCCGAGCAGCACGGCGCCGTGCATCTGGCCCGACAGGCCGATGGCGCGCACCTGCGCCCAGGCTTCGGCGTGGCGCTCGCGCAGCGTGGCGACGGCGGCCCCGGTGGCATGCCACCAGGCTGCCGGGTCCTGCTCGGACCACAGCGGCTGCGGGTGCTGCACATCCAGCGCGGCGCCGGCCTGGCCGACGACGCTGCCGCCCTTGTCGAGCAGCAGCAGCTTGACTTCCGAGGTGCCGAGGTCGATGCCGAGGAACATCAGGCCGCCTCCCTGGCCACGGCGTCCATCGCCGCCGTGGAGATCAGCGGGCGGGTCAGCCGGTAGCGGGCCAGCGCCGCGGCGCCGATGGCGACGGCATCGCTGCCGAAGCTGGAGACGCGCACGGTCGGCGGCGCCAGCCGCGCGGCGGCGGCATAGCCGGCCAGCGTCTGCAGCGCGGGCTGCAGGAAGGCGTCACCCAGCTCGACGGCCGCGCCGCCGACGACGATGCAGGCCGGGTCGTAGGCGGCGGCGAGGTTGTTCAGCAGCACGCCGAGGTATTCGCCGGCCTGGCGCACGGCGGCGGTCTGGCCGGCATGGCCGGCGGCCAGGCGGGCGCGGATCTCGTTCAGCCCCTCGGTTTCGCTGCCCGGCAGGCTGCGCAGCATCGCGCGCGGGCCGATCAGCGCCTCGGCGCAGCCGCTCCGGCCGCAGGAGCATTGCGGGCCGCCCAGCTGCAGCACGATGTGGCCGACCTCGCCGGCAAAGCCGCGGTGGCCGGTCAGCAGCCGGCAGCCGACGATGACGCCGGCGCCCACGCCCTGGTTGATGCTGACGTAGAGCAGCGGGTCGGTCAGCGGCGAGGGGTTGAACTCCAGCTCGCCGAGGGCCGCCACGTCGGCCTCGTTCTGCACGAACAGCGGCACATCGGCCAGCGCGGTGCCGGCGAACTTCTCGCGCAGCAGCGCGCCCACGGGCACCTCGCTCCAGCCCAGGTTGGGCGCGAAATGCAGGAAGCCCTCGGCCTCGTCCACGCCGCCCGGCAGGCCCACGCCGATGCCGATGATGCGGTGCTGGGTGGCGTCGAACTGGCGGCGCAGTTTCAGCAGGGCCGTGGCCAGGCTGGCGATGCTGGCCTTGGCGCTCTTGCCCGGCCCGTGGCTGGCGACGGCGTGGGCCTTGACCTCGCCGGTCAGCGAGGTGGCGACGACGCGGGCGGAATCGATGTCGACCTCGGCGCCGAGCAGCAGCAGCCGGGCCGGGTCGATGAAGAGGGGCGTGGGGCGGCGGCCGAGGTCGCCGGTCGCGACGACTTCGCGCTCCTCCAGCCAGCCCTCGGCGACGAGGTCGCGCACGAGCGCGCTGACGGTGGACTTGGTCAGGCCCACGGCCGTGGCCAGGTCGGCGCGCGACTGGCCCGGCTTGGCGCACAGGTGGCGCACCAGGGCCATGCGGTTGATGTCCTTGAGCAGCTGCTGGCTGCCGGTGGCCTCGACGGGCAAGTTCTGTCTCCGTTGTCTTGTGTGAGCCGGGCGCATGCCGCTCCGGCCTTGTGCAAACATTATTAGTTCGTGCGGCGAACCAACTAAATAAGGGGAAACACCCTCCCGCCCCGGCCGGGCAGGCCGCAGACTCGCGGCCCGGTGCCAACGCAGCGCCGGTACAAGCCATTACAGGAGACATGCAGTGACCCCGACCCGACCGGGCGGCTGCCTTGCGCCCTGCGCTCACGCAGGCGCCGGGAGGCGGCCATGAGCAACAGCGCCATCCGTCGCATCGTCATCGTCGGTGGCGGCACGGCCGGCTGGATGACGGCGGCCCCGTTGGCCCAGCGCTTCGAGAAGGCGGGCGCTGGGCGCTGCGAGATCGTGCTGGTCGAGTCGCCGGACATCGGCAGCATCGGCGTCGGCGAGGCCACGCTGCCGCCCATCCGCGCCTACAACCGCACGCTGGGCCTGGACGACGCCGACTTCGTCAGGCGCACCCAGGGCAGCTTCAAGCTCGGCATCGAGTTCCGCGACTGGGGCCGCCTGGGCCGGCGCTTCTTCCATGGCTTCGGCGACTTCGGCCCGGCCATCGACAACCGCTCGCCCTGGCAGCACTGGCTGCGCCTGTCGCGCATCGTGGACGGCCTGCCCGGCTACGAGGACTGGTCCATGGCCACGGTGATGGCGCTGCGCAACCGCTTCACGCCGCCCGTGGACGGCGCGCCGTCGGCGGCCAATGCCTATTCCTTTGCTTACCACTTCGACGCCGGCCTCTACGCCGCCTATCTGCGCGAGTACGCGCTGGCGCGCGGCGCCCAGCGCGTCGAGGGCACCATCGTCGACGTGGAACTGCGGCCCGAGGACGGCTTCGTCGCTGCCGTGAGGCTGGCCGACGGCCGCCGCGTCGACGGCGACCTCTTCATCGACTGCTCGGGCTTCCGGGCGCTGCTGATCGCCGGCGCGATGCAGTCGCCCTTCGAGGACTGGAGCGCGCTGCTGCCCTGCAACAGCGCGCTGGCCGTGCCGAGCGAACGTGTCGCACCGCTGACGCCCTACACGATGTCCACCGCCAAGCCGGCCGGCTGGCAGTGGCGCATCCCGCTGCAGCACCGCACCGGCAACGGCCATGTCTACTGCAGCGGCTTCATCGGCGACGACGAGGCCGCCGCCACGCTGCTCGCGGGCCTGGACAGCCGCGCGCTGGACACGCCGCGCCAGCTGCGCTTCACGACCGGCCGGCGCCGCCAGGGCTGGGTGAAGAACGTCGTCGCCATCGGCCTCTCCGGCGGTTTCCTGGAGCCGTTGGAGTCCACCAGCATCCAGCTCATCATGGACGGCGTCGGGCGGCTCATCCAGCTCTTCCCGGACAAGCGGTTCAAGCCGCATCTGGCGGCCGAGTTCAACCGCCGCATGGCCGGGCAGTACGAGTCCATCCGCGACTTCATCGTGCTGCACTACAAGCTGACCGAGAGGCGCGACAGCGAGCTGTGGCGCTACTGCGCGGCCATGCCCATCCCGGACTCGCTGGCTCACCAGATCGAGCTTTTCCGCGGCGCGGCACGCGTCGCCATCTTCGACCCCGAGGGCTTTGCCGAGCCGTCCTGGGTGTCCCTCTTCCTCGGCCTGGGCCTGCAGCCCGAGAGCCACGACCCCTTCGTCGATCACATCGACGCCAAGGCCCTGTTGCAGCACTTCACGCGTCTGCGCCAGGCCATCGCGCAGACCGCGGCCGGCGTGCCCGACCACGGTGACTACATCGAACGCCACGTGAAGGCGCCACCCCAACCCTGACCCCCTGAAGAGACCCAAGAACCACCATGAAGTTCACCGATGGACAGTGGCTGCTGCAGCCTGGCATCGCCGCGCACTACGCGGCCGAGGCCTATGCGCTGGAAGCCCACGAAGAGCGCCTCGTCGTGCTCGCCACGACGCGGCCGATCAAGCACCGCGGCGACACGCTGCAAGGCCCCACGCTGACCGTGACGCTGAGCTCGCCGCTCGAGGGCGTCATCCGCGTCAGCGTCGAGCACTACGCGGCCTCCACGCCGCCGCGCCTGCATGTGCCGATGCCGGGCGCCGGCCGGCCTGTCGTGCAGATCGTCGACGGCGAAACGACGGCCACGCTGACCTCCGGCGCGATCTCGGTCGACGTGAAGAAGGGCGAGGGCTGGAGCCTCACCTTCCGCGAAGGCGAGCGCGTGCTGACCAAGAGCGACTGGCGCGGCCTGGGCTACATCCAGTGGGTCGGCAAGGGCAACCATGTGCACGAGCAGCTGACGCTGGCCGTCGGCGAGAACGTCTACGGCCTGGGCGAGCGCTTCACGCCCTGGGTCAAGAACGGCCAGGTGGTGGAGAACAGCAACAAGGACGGCGGCACGGCCTGCGAGCAGGCCTACAAGAGCGTGCCCTTCTACATGACCAGCCGCGGCTATGGCGTGCTCGTCAACGAGGCCGGCCCGGTGTCCTTCGAGGTCGGCTCCGAGAAGGTCGCCCGCGTGCAGTTCAGCCGCGAAGGCGAGAGCCTGGACTACTGCGTCATCGCCGGCCCCACGCCCAAGGAGGTTGTCGGCCGCCTGACCGCGCTGACCGGCCGCGCACCGCTGCCGCCCGCCTGGAGCTTCGGCCTGTGGATGACGACCTCGTTCACGACCCAGTACGACGAGGCCACGGCCACCCACTTCATCGACGAGATGGCGCGGCGCGAGCTGCCGCTGTCGGTCTTTCACTTCGACTGCTTCTGGATGCGCGAGTTCCAGTGGTGCGACTTCGAATGGGACCGCCGCGGCTTCCCCGAGCCCGAGGCCATGCTGAAGCGCCTGCATGCCAAGGGCCTGAAGATCAGCCTCTGGATCAACCCCTATGTGGCGCAGAAGTCGCCGCTGTTCGCCGAGGGGGTCACGAACGGTTACTTCATCAAGAGGACGAATGGCCTGACCTTCCAGACCGACCAGTGGCAGCCCGGCATGGCCATCGTGGACTTCACAAGCCCTGCTGCCAAGGCCTGGTACCAGGGTCATCTGCGCCGCCTGCTGGCCATGGGCGCCGACTGCTTCAAGACCGACTTCGGCGAGCGCATCCCGAGCGAGGGCGTCAGCTACTTCGACGGCTCCGACCCCGCCGAGATGCACAACCTCTACGCGCTGCAATACAACCAGGCCGTGTTCGAGCTGCTGCAGGAGGTGCAGGGCCCCGACGCCATCGTCTTCGCCCGCTCCACCTATGCCTCGGGCCAGCGCTTCCCGGTGCACTGGGGCGGCGACTGCTGGAGCACCTTCGAATCCATGGCCGAGAGCCTGCGCGGCGGCCTGTCGCTCACCAGCTGTGGCTTCGCCTTCTGGAGCCATGACATCGGCGGCTTCGAGGGCAACCCGCCGCCGGCCGTCTACAAGCGCTGGATCCAGTTCGGCCTGATGTCCTCGCACAGCCGCCTGCACGGCAGCAGCAGCTACCGGGTGCCATGGCTGGTGGACGAGGAGAGCTGCGACGTGCTGCGCGTCTTCACGCGGCTCAAGCACCAGCTGATGCCCTACCTCTACGCGAAGGCCCACGAGGCCACGCAGACCGGCGTGCCGCTGATGCGCTCCATGCTGATGGAGCATCCGCAGGACCCCGCCTGCGCGACGCTGGACCGGCAGTACCAGCTCGGCGAAGCCCTGCTCGTCGCGCCCGTCTTCACGGAGAGCGGCGAGGTGGACTTCTACCTGCCCGAGGGGCGATGGACCCATCTGCTGTCCGGCGAGAAGAAGCCCGGCGGGCGCTGGCACCGTGAGACGCATGGCTTCCTGTCCATGCCGCTCTATGCCGCGCCGAACAGCGTCATCGCCTGGGGCGCCGAGATGCAGAAGCCCGACTACGACTACGCCCGCGGCACCGTGCTGCGTGTGTTCGAGCTGGACGACGGCGCCTGTGCGGCCTTCACGGTCGTCGGGCTGGACGGGCAGGTCGCCGCGCGCGGCACGGTCAGCCGCCAGGGCCAGCGCTATGCCGCCGAGGTGAGCGAAGGCGCGCTGCGCGACTGGGCGCTGGAGGTCGACGGCCGGCGCAGCCCCGTGCAGGGCGACGGCACCGCGCTGTACTGGACGACGGCCTGATGCGCCGCCTGCTGCTGTCCCTGGCGATGGCGGCGGCGGGCGCTGCCGGCGCCGACGGCATTGCCGTCAACCAGCTCGGCTACCCGCCCGGCGCGGCCAAGGTCGCGGGCGTGGTGGGCGGCGAGGCCGGCAGCTTCCGCGTCGTCGATGCCGGCACGGGCCGCGTCGTGCTGCGTGGCCGGCTCGGCGCGTCAGCGGTCTGGGAGCCGGCCGGCGGGGCCGTGCGCCTGGCCGACTTCTCCGCGCTGCGGCGGCCCGGCCGCTACCGCCTGCATGTCGACGGCCTGCCCGACTCGCCGGCCTTCGACATCGCCGCCGACGTCTATGCGGCCGTGAACGTGGCGGCCATCAAGGCCTATTACTTCAACCGCGCCAGCACGGCGCTGCCGGGCGTGTACGCCGGCCGCTGGGCGCGGCCCGCCGGCCATCCGGACGACCATGTCCTCGTGCACGCCTCGGCCGTCGGCCCGGGGCGGCCCGAGGGCACGGTCATCGCGGCGCCCAAGGGCTGGTACGACGCCGGCGACTACAACAAATACATCGTCAACTCCGGCATCACGGTCTACACGCTGCTGGCCGCCTGGGAGCATTTCCCGGAAGTCTTCAGGCAGCAGAACCTCCACATCCCGGAGAGCGGCAACGGCCTGCCCGACCTGTTGAACGAGGCGCTGTGGAACCTGGACTGGATGCTGGCCATGCAGGACCCGGCCGATGGCGGCGTCTACGCCAAGCTCACGAACAAGGGCTTCGACGGCGTCGTCATGCCGGCCGATGCGACGGGGGAGCGCTACGTCGTCGGCAAGAGCACCGCGGCGGCGCTGGACTTCGCCGCCGTCATGGCCCAGGCCAGCCGTGTGTTCGCCGCCTTCGATGCGCAGCGCCCGGGCCTGTCCGCGCGCATGCTGGCCGCCGCGCGGTGCGCCTGGGACTGGGCCCAGGCCCATCCTGCCGAGGTCTACCGCCAGCCGCCCGACATCCGCACCGGCGACTACGGTGACGTCGAACTGTCCGACGAATTCGCCTGGGCCGGCACCGAGCTCTGGATCGCCACCGGCGAGGCGGGCTACCGGCCTGATCTCGACAAGCTGGCCATCAGCCTGCCGTCCTGGGGCGATGTGAAGGGCCTGGCATGGCTAACCCTAGCCCAGCAGCGCCACAAACTCGAACACAATGACAGCGTTGTCGTCGAATCTCGTGTCGTGGTGTTTGCAAACGAACTGCTGTCCAGCTGGCGGGCCTCGGCCTGGCGTGTCGGCCTGCGCGCGCAGGACTTCGACTGGGGCAGCAACTCCGGCGCGCTGAACCGCGCGCTGATGCTGATCCAGGCCTACCGCCTCCAGCCCCGACCCGAGTTGCTGGCCGCCGCGCAGGCGCTGTTCGACCATGTGCTGGGCCGCAACCCGCTGGGCCGCTCCTTCGTGACGGGCTTCGGTGCCCAGCCGCCCGTGCACCCCCACCACCGCCCCTCCGAGGCCGATGGCGTTGACGAACCCGTGCCCGGCTTCCTCGTCGGCGGCCCCAACCCCGGCCAGCAGGACCAGGCCGGCTGCCCGGTGCGCTACGCGTCGAAGCGGGCCGCGCTGTCCTATCTCGACCACTTCTGCAGCTATGCCAGCAACGAGGTCGCGATCAACTGGAACGCGCCGCTGGTCTATGTGTCGGCGGCCTTGCAGGCCCTGACGCCGCGTCCGCACTGACCAAAAAACAATACGGAGACTCCATGCCATCGACCCGTCGCCATCTGCTGACCTGGGTGCCCTCGCTCTACCTCGCCATGGGCCTGCCCAATGTGATGGTCGGCGTCGTCGCGGCCATCATCTACAAGAACCTCGGCATCGCCAACGAGGACATCGCCCTCTACACCTCGCAGATGTACCTGCCCTGGGTGCTCAAGCCGCTCTGGGCGCCGCTGCTGGAGGCCTACCGCAGCAAGCGCTTCTGGGTCATCAGCATGGAGTTCACGATGATGGCCTCGCTGGGCCTCGTCGCGCTGTGCCTGCCCACCGAGGGCTTCTTCAAGCTCTCGCTGGCCTTCTTCTGGATCACCGGCTTCGCGTCGGCCACGCAGGACACCTGCGCCGACGGCGTCTTCATGACCACGGCCTCCAAGACCGACCAGGCGCGCTACTCCGGCCTGCAGGGCATGTGCTGGAACCTCGGCGCCGTCATCGCCTCCGGGCTGCTGGTGTCGCTGACCGGCTGGCTGCACAACCAGCAGGG
>NZ_SMBU01000012.1 GCF_004342485.1 Roseateles saccharophilus | reverse complement strand
TGCTTATCGCCGCAGCCTTGCTCAAGACACTACCCCGATGTCCGTGCTGCCTGCGCGCAAACGCAAGGCTACGCTTGTGACACAGTAAGACTAGGGGGCTGCGACGACCCGCGCCAGCGCCTCGGCCAGCGCCTGCTGCGAGCGCAGCACATGGCTGACGCCCGCGTCGCCCAGCCACCGCATTTCCTCGTCCGTGTGCGCGAGCACGGCGCAGCGCAGTGCCGGGTTGAGCTGGCGCGCGAGCGCGAGCAGCGCCGGCACGCCGCGCACATCGGCCAGCGCGACAACCAGCCAGGCGGCCTGGGCGATGTGAGCCTGCACCAGCGTCATCGCCTCGCCCGCGTCGCCGAGCACGGCCGCCTGGCCGGCGGCGCGCAGCGCCTCGACGACCTCGCGGTCACGGTCGATGACGACGACGGGCCGGCCACCCAGTTGCTCGCGCAGCGCCGCACCCAGCGCACCATGGCCGACGATGACGACCTGGCCGGCCAGCGCGCTCTGCGGTGTGTCCGCCGGCAGCTCGGCCAGCGGGTCGTCGCGCGCCTCCAGCCTGCGCGCTAGAGGAGAGCGCGCCAGCACCCAGCGTCGCAGCGGTTCGACGCCCGAGAACAGCAGCGGGTTCAGCGCGATGGACACGATGGCGCCGGCCACCACCAGGCTGGTCGCCTCGGCCGGCACGAGGCCGAGGCTCTGGCCCAGGCCGAGCAGGATGAAGCTGAACTCGCCGATCTGCGCGAGGCTGACCGCCACCGTCAGCGCGGTGGAGAGCGGGTAGCGCAGCAGCAGCACCAGCACGCCGGCGGCCAGCGTCTTGCCGACGAGGATGACGGCCACCGTCGCCAGCACCGCCAGCGGCTCGTCGACGAGCACGCGCGGGTCGAACAGCATGCCCACCGCGACGAAGAACAGCACCGCGAAGGCATCGCGCAGCGGCAGGCTTTCGTGGGCCGCGCGCTCGCTGAAAGCCGACTCGCGCAGCACCAGGCCGGCGAAGAATGCGCCGAGCGCGACGCTGACGCCGAACAGCGCCGCCGCGCCTACCGCCAGGCCCACCGCCGCGGCCACGGTGGCCAGCGTGAACAGCTCGCGCGAGCCGGTGCGGTTGACCTGCCACAGCAGCCAGGGCAGCAGGCGCCGCCCGGCAATCAGCATCACCGCGACGAAGGCCGCGACGGCCAATAACGTCGTGACGATGGTGACGGCCAGATTGCCGCCACCGCTGCCCTCGCCCTTGCCGCCCAGCACCGGCATCAGCACCAGGGCCAGCACCATGGCCAGGTCTTCGACGACCAGCCAGCCCACCGCGATGCGGCCATTGCCCGTGTGCAGCAGCTCGCGCGACTCCAGCGCGCGCAGCAGCACGACCGTGCTGGCGACCGACAGCGCCAGGCCGAAGACCAGGGAGGCCGCCAGGTCCCAGCCCCACCCGCCGTGCGCCAGCGCCGTGCCCATGGCCGTCGCTGCGGCCATCTGCACCAGCGCGCCGGGCAGCGCGATGCCCTTCACCGACACCAGGTCGTGCACCGAGAAATGCAGGCCCACGCCGAACATCAGCAGCATGACGCCGACCTCCGACAGCTGCTGGGCCAGGTGCACGTCGCCGACGAAGCCCGGCGTGTGCGGCCCGATCAGCACGCCGGCCAGCAAGTAGCCCACCAGGGCCGGCAGCCGCGCCCATTGCGCCAGCAGGCCCAGCACCAGGGCCAGTCCGAAGGCAGCGGCCAGCGTGGATATCAGCGTCATGCCTTCGTGCATCGTCGGGGGCGTCCTTTCAGTCGGCGGCGATGAGCTCGCGCTCGGTCAAGATCAAAGTGAGGGCACGGTCGTGTGCCTCGACAGGGAAACGCGTCTCGGCGCCCGACCAGGCCAGGCCGATGGTCGTCACGCCGGGGTGGGCGGCCAGCCAGCGGTCGAAATAGCCGCCGCCGTAGCCGAGGCGAAAGCCCTCGCGCGTGAAGCCCACGCAGGGCACCAGCACCACGTCGGGCACGGCGACCGCGCCGGTCGACGTCGCGATGCCGCATTCGTCCTGCGCGGCGGGCGCGGCGCCGTCCCAGCGGCGGAACGCCATCTCGGCCGGGTCGCGGCGTGCGAACGGCAGGGCGCGTGGACAAGCCTGGGGGCCGGGGTCGAACTCGCCGGCCAGCGGCCAATAGACGCCCAGCAGTTCGGGCTCCAGCTGCTCCAGCAGCGGCAGCAGGGACTGGCGCAGCGCATGCTCGGCCGCCTGGAAGGCCGGCGTGGCGGCAAAGGCGCGCCGCGCGGCCAGCAGGCCACGGCGCAGCTCGGTACGGTCGACGGGAGGGGCGGAGGTCATCGGCGCGGGGAGGGTCGGGGCCGGGCCATTGGAACTCATCGCGCCGGCCTGGGTTAAATTGCCCACTGGCGGGTGCAGTAGGCCGTAACAGGCATGAGTCGAATGGACAGGCGAGTTTTCAGAGGCATGGTGGCGCTGCTGCTGGCGGTGGCGTTAGGCGCCCAGGCCGCCCCCGCGCCTTCCGGCAGCGACACCGACCTGGCCGTGCAGGCCCGCGAGGCCTGGGCCAAGCGCGACCGCAAGCGCCTGGCCGACCTCGTGGACGCCGCGCGCGGTCAGAACCATCCGCTGGCCGGCTGGGTCGAGTATTTCGACCTCAACGCCCGCCTCACCGAGCTGCGCCAGGCGGACATGGAGGCCTTCTACGCGCGCTACGCCGGCAGCTATGTGGAAGACCGGCTGCGCAACGACTGGCTGCTGGAGCTCGGCCGGCGCCGCGACTGGGCCAATTTCCGCCGCGACCACGCCGGCTACCAGATGCGCGACGACCGCGAGGTGGCCTGCTATGCGCTGCTGGCCGAGCAGGCCGGCGGCAACAAGATCAGCCCCGACGCCGCACGCCTGGCATGGATGGCCCAGAAGGACGGCGACGACGGCTGCCAGCAGCTGGCCAGCGCGATGGTCGACGCCGGCCTCTTCAAGGCCGACACGCTGTGGGCCAAGGCACGCCTGGCCACTGAGCAGGGCCGCCCGCGCGCGGCGCGCCAGGCCGTGGCTCTGCTGGCGGCCAAGCCGCTGGACCAGAAGCTCGCCGAACTGCAGGACAACGCCGGCCGCTACCTGGCCCGCAAGGCCCGCAACAGCCCCCGCCCCGAGGCCGAGCTGACGGCTCTGGCCCTGGCCCGCGTGGCCGCCAACGACCCGGCCCAGGCCGGCGACGTGCTGCAGGACAA
The DNA here is from genome assembly GCF_004342485.1 of Roseateles saccharophilus. GTDB lineage: Bacteria > Pseudomonadota > Gammaproteobacteria > Burkholderiales > Burkholderiaceae_C > Pelomonas > Pelomonas saccharophila. The sequence goes on along the minus strand of NZ_SMBU01000012.1, from coordinate 138,573 downwards.
ATGGAGCGTGCTGCCCAAGGACCTGCAGGCCTGGCTGTGGGTGCAGATCGGGCGCCAGTCGGCGCTGCGCCTGCGGGACGACGCCCTCGCCGCCTTCGAGCGTGCCGGCAAGCTGGCCCCCGAGCTCGACTGGAGCGACGACGCGCTCGCCTGGAACGCCCGCGCCGCGCTGCGCGCCAAGCAGCCCGCCGCGGCCCTGCGCGCCATCGAGCGCCTCGGCGCCAGCGAGCAGCGCGAGCCGGCCTGGGTCTACTGGAAGGCCCGCGCCACCCGCATGCAGGGCGATGCGCCGGCCGCCCGCGCCCAGCTCGCCGCGCTGGCCGCCTCGCCGCTTTACGGGGCGTTGAATTTCTTCGGCCGCCTCGCCGCCGAGGAGCTGGCCCTGCCCACGCCGCTGCCGCCCGCCCCCGCGCCGCTGACGCCCGACGAGCGCCGCGCGGCGCGCAGCCACCCAGGCTTGTCGCGCGCGCTGCAGCTCATCGCCCTGGGCCTGCGCAGCGAGGGCGTGCGCGAGTGGAACTTCTCGCTGCGCGGCATGAACGACCGCGCGCTGCTGGCCGCCGCCCAGGAGGCCTGCGACCGCGAGGTCTGGGACCGCTGCATCAACACCAGCGAGCGCACCCGCGCCGAGATCGACATCGCCCAGCGCTATCCCACGCCCCACCGCCCCGAGCTGATGCGCGAGGCACAAGCCAGCGGCATCGACCCGGCCTATGTCTACGGACTGATCCGCCAGGAATCGCGCTTCGTGCTGGATGCGCGCTCCCATGTCGGCGCGGCCGGGCTGATGCAGGTCATGCCGGCCACGGCGAAGTGGACGGCCAGGAAGGTCGGCATGAACTACAGCCCGGAGCTGATGCAGGACCGCGACTTCAACCTGCGCATCGGCACCAGCTATCTGAAGCTGGTGCTGGACCGCTTCGACGGCGCCCAGGCCCTGGCCGCCGCGGCCTACAACGCCGGCCCCAACCGGCCCGCGCGCTGGCGCGACGGCCCCGTCGTCGACGCGGCCGTCTGGGCCGAGAACATCCCGTTCAACGAGACGCGCGACTATGTGCGCAAGGTGCTGCTGGGCGGCGCGGTCTATGCGCAGATCCTCGGGCTGCCGGCGACCTCGCTGCGCGAGCGCCTGGGCGCGAGCATCGGCCCGGCCGGCGCCCGCACGGCCGACCTGGCCGATGTGCCGCCGGCCGCCGCGGCGTCGGCGCCCTGAGCCCTCCGGCATCAATCCGTTGCGGATTGCTCATCCCTGCCCGGCGTGCCGCCGCCTAAGCTGCGCGGCTCCAACACGGAAGGCCTCATGAAGCTCTACATCGGCAACAAGAACTACTCGTCCTGGTCCATGCGCAGCGGCGTGCTGCTGGCGGCCTTCGGCATTCCCTTCGAGGAGGTCATGCTGCGCTTCGACTTCCGTCCCGGTTCCGAGTGGAACCGGCGCATCGCCGGCATCAGCCCGACCGGGCGCGTGCCGACGCTCGTCGAGGCCGACGGCTTCACGGTCTGGGACACGCTGGCCATCGCCGAATACATCGCCGACCGCCATCCCGAGCACGCCGTCTGGCCGCGGGACCTCCGGGCCCGCGCCCGTGCGCGCAGCCTGTGCGCCGAGATGCACGCCGGCTTCACCCGGCTGCGCACCGTCTGCCCGATGAACATCGAGGTCTTCTTCCCCGACGTCGGCGAGAAGCTCTGGGCCGAGGACGCCGCGCTGCGCGCCGACGTGGCACGCCTGGACGCCGCCTGGAGCGACGCGCTCCAGGCCGGCGGCGGCCCCTTCCTGTTCGGCGCCTTCAGCGCGGCCGATGCCTATTTCGCGCCGGTGGCCGTGCGCCTGAGCCGCTTCGGCCTGCCGCTGTCCGACGCCGCCGCGGCCTACCGTGACGCGCTGCTGGCCCACCCGGCCGTCGAGGACTGGGTGGCCGACGCGATGCGCGAGCAGGACTTCGTCGCCGAAGACGAGCCCTACCGGAGCCAGCGCTGATGCTGGAACTCCGCCCCTGCTGCGAGCACTGCGCCGTCGCGCTGCCGCCGGAGTCCACGCAGGCCCGCATCTGCAGCTTCGAATGCACCTTCTGCGCGAGTTGCGCCGAGGGCCTGCTGGGCAATGTCTGCCCCAACTGCGGCGGCGGCTTCGTGCCGCGGCCGGTGCGGCCGGCGCGCAACTGGAAGGGCGGGAATCATCTCGGCAACTACCCGGCGAAGACCGAGCCCAAGCTGAGGCCGGTCGACCTGGACGCCCATGCACGGCTGGTCGCCGCGTTGGGCGGAGTGCCACCCGAGCGCAGATAGGCCTGTGCCGGCCTGCTCCTGCGGCGGGGCAGGGAGTTGAAAGGCTGTGGCGATGGCTTCGACACCCGATTGCCGCTCGCCTGCCCGACAATTCCGCCACTCCAACGCCACGAGCGACGACACATGACCAAGCCCACGCTGCTGATCCTGAGCGCCACCGCGCTGCTGCTGACCCAGGCCGCCCACGCCGCCTCCAAGCCCTGCGACGAACTCAAGGCCGAGATCGCCGCCAAGCTCGACGAAAAGGGTGTGAAGAACTACGAGATCAGCGCGGTCGAGAACGACAAGGTCGGCGACGCGAAAGTCATCGGCAGCTGCGATGGCGGCACGAAGAAGCTGACCTATCTGCGCAAATGAGCGAGGCGGCGATGCGCCCCGGTTCGCTCTACCTCGACCATCTCGCGACGCTGCAGCGCCAGGCCGAGGCCGCGCTGGAGCGCGCCGGCCATGACGCGCTGCTGATCGCCTCCGGCATCGAGAAATACGCCTTCCTCGACGATCGGCCCTATCTCTTCCAGCCCAACCCGCACTTCAAGCACTGGCTGCCGCTGACGAGCCACCCGCACTCCTGGCTGGCCGTGCGACCGGGCCGCAGGCCGCGCGTCGTCTACTACCAGCCCGACGACTACTGGCATGTGCCGCCGAGCGCGCCGAGCGGAGAGTGGGTGGATGCGGTCGAGCTCGTCGTCATCCGCGAGCCGGAGGACGCGGCCCGGGCGCTGGCCGATGTCGTCACGCCGCGCGCCGCCATCCTCGGCGAGGCCGATGCGGCGCTGCCGGGCCTGGTGCCCAACAACCCCGAGGCGCTGCTGAACCTGCTGCACTGGGCCCGCGGCGTGAAGAGTCCCTACGAGCTCGAGCAGATGCGCGCAGCGTCGCGCCGCGCGGCACCGGCCCACGCTGCCGCGCGCCAGGCCTTCCTGGCCGGCGCCAGCGAGGCCGAGATCCACCGCGCCTACCTCCTTGCCTGCGGCCACACCGACCGCGACCTGCCCTACGGCAATATCGTCGGCCTCAACGAGCATTGCGCGGTGCTGCACTACCAGTACCAGGACGAGGCCCGGCCCGCCGAGGCGCGCAGCCTGCTGATCGATGCCGGTGCCCAGGTCAACGGCTATGCCAGCGACATCACGCGCACCTGGGTGGCGTCTGGGCATGCCGAGTTCGCCGACCTGATCGAGGCGATGGAGCGCGAGCAGCTCGGCCTCGTCGACGAGGTGCGCGAGGGCGTGGACTACCGCGGCATCCACCTCAGCGCCCACCACCGCATCGCGCGCGTGCTGCGCGAGGCCGGCATCGTCGCGATGGGCGAGGAGGCCATGGTGGCCGAGGGCGTGACCAAGCCCTTCTTCCCGCACGGCATCGGCCATCTGCTGGGCCTGCAGGTGCACGATGTCGGCGGCTTCATGGCCAGCGAGACCGGCGGCGTGGCGGACAAGCCCGAGGGCCACCGCTATCTGCGCCTGACGCGCCTGTTGCAGGCCGGCATGGTCGTGACCATCGAGCCGGGGCTGTACTTCATACCGACGCTGCTGAAGCAATTGCGCGCATCGCCTCAGGCTGCACTGGTGGACTGGGCGCGTGTCGAACGCCTGTCGCGTTACGGCGGCATCCGCATCGAGGACGACGTCGTCTGCCGCGGCAGCGGCGAGGCGCCGGAGAACCTCACGCGGGACGCGTTCGCGGCGCCGGGCTGAGCGAAGCCAGCAGCCCATCGCAGGCCGCCTCCACCAGGTCGAGCACACGCTCGAAGTCGGCTTCGCCGCCGTAGTAGGGGTCGGGCACGATGCGGGAGCCGGTGCCCGGCGCATAGTCCATCAGCAGCTTGAGGCGCTCGCGCCGCGCTGGCGGGCACAGGCGGCGGGCCTGGATGAGGTTGTCGTCGTCCATGGCCAGCACGAGATCGAAGTGGTCGAAGTCGGCCGCTTCGAGCTGGCGGGCGCGCAAGGCGCCGAGGTCGTAGCCGCGGCGCAGCGCATGGGCCTGGCTGCGCCCGTCGGGCGGCTCGCCGGCGTGCCAGCCGTGCGTGCCGGCCGAGTCCACCTCGACGTCCAGCCCTGTGGCCGTCAGCCGGGCGCGCATGACGCCTTCCGCCGTCGGGCTGCGGCAGATGTTGCCCATGCAGAAGAACAGGATGCGGCGGACGGTCATGGCGGGGCGCTTGAATTGGCGCGGCGCATTGTCCGTCCGCTGCCGGCTCCTTCCGGAGCCGGGGGCCTATGCCGCGGCGCCTGTTTGCGGCGCGGATGGCTGCTCCTGTCTTAGAAGCGCCAACCCAGGCCGACGCTGGCCAGCGTGGGGTTGACCTTGAACTTGCCGGCCGACACGCCGTTGGAATAGACCGTGGTGCCGATGTCGACCTTTTTCAGGTCGAAGTTCAGATAGGTGCCCTTGGTGACTTCAACGTCCGCGCCGATCTGCCATGCAGCGCCCCAGCTGCTGTTCTTGATGCTGGGGTTCAGCGCGGTCTGCACGGCGGGCGTGAAGCTGACGCTGGAGAAGTTGGTGTAGTTGATGCCGGCGCCGACATAGGGCCGCACCGTGCCGGTCGGGTTGAAGTGGTATTGCAGCGTCAGCGTCGGCGGCAGGTGCTTGAGGGAGCCGATCTCGCTGCCGTTGGAGTACAGCGTCTGCTTCTGCGGGTAGGTCAGGATCAGCTCGGCCGCGACATTGGGCGCGATGAAGTAGCTGAAGTCGACCTCGGGGAAGGTCTTGTTGTTGATGCTCAGGCCCAGGCCCGTGCTGTCCTTGTTGGCCGAGTCGAGATGCAGGGCGCGCACGCGCACCAGCAGCGGGCCTTCGTCGGCCTGGGCCAGCGGGGCGGCGAAAGCGGCGAGGACGGCGACGAGGGCGGGGATCTTCTTGAACATGGATGGCTCCGTTGAATGGGGCGAGGCCCCGATGGAGTCATTCCACGCCTGTGGTTGCCCGGCGAATTTGATGCAACGCAACATGGACGCGCCGCACCGCCCGCGCAGGCGGTGTGGCTTTGTGCTGTATCAATTTCGGGCGAGATTGATGGGGCCTTCGCGCAACAACCTGGGGCCTCAGCCGCCCAGGCCCAGGCGCTTGCAGAGTTCCAGCGTCAGCGCGCTCTGGTTCAGCGTGTAGAAGTGGATGCCCGGCGCGCCACCGTCGATGAGGCGTTCGCACAGCCGGGTGATCACGTCCAGGCCGAAGGCGCGGATGGCGGCGGCGTCGTCCATGAAGCCTTCCATCTTCATCTGCACCCAGCGCGGCATGTCGATGCCGTCGCGCTGCGCGAACTGGGCGATGCGGCCGTAGTTGTGGAAGGGCATGATGCCCGGCACGATGGGCTGGGTGACGCCCAGGCGGCGGGCCTCGTCGACGAAGTGGAAATAGGCGTCGGCGTTGAAGAAGAACTGCGTGATGGCGCCGTTGGCACCGGCACCCATCTTGTCGGCGAAGTGCTGCAGGTCCTTGGCGGCGTAGCGCTGTTGCGGGTGCACCTCGGGGTAGGCGGCGACCTCGATGTGCCAGTCCGGCCCTTGCGTCTCGCGGATGAAGCTGACCAGCTCCGACGCGTAGCGGAACTCGCCCGCCGTGGCCGTGCCGCTGGGCAGGTCGCCGCGCAGCGCGACGACGCGGTGGATGTCCTGCGCGCGATAGGTGGCGAGGATCTCGGCGATGTTCTCGCGCGTGGAGCCGACGCAGCTGAGGTGGGGTGCGGCCTCGAAGCCGGCGGCGGCGATGTCCATCACGGCCGACAGCGTCTTGTCGCGCGTGGAGCCGCCGGCGCCGTAGGTGACGCTGAAGTACTGCGGCGACAGCGCGCCCAGCTCGCGCACGACGGTCTTGAGCTTCTCGACGCCGACCGGCGTGTTGGGGGGGAAGAATTCGAAACTGACAGGGGTGGTCATCGGGGGCCTACTGACGCCAAGAGGATCGGTGCGAGAGGGTCTGCGCGGGCGCAGGGCTAGGCGTGCGACGCCGCCTGGGCTCATGCCCAGGCAAGGCGCGCAACGACGCCATGCGCCCGCGCAGACCCTCTCCCGCAGGGTTGTCACTCAAAAGCCCGCGCGCGGTGTTGCGAAGCCTCGCTGGGGACGACCCCAGCTTCGTCTTCGCGCCTTGCTCGCGGGCTTTTGAGTGGCAACGCATCCGACCCTCTTGGCGTCAGTAGACCCCGGCCCACAGGAAGAATTCGCGATTCCCATCACCGCCGGTGATGGGGCTGTCGAAATAGTCGAGCACCTTGAGGCCGAGGGCCGTGCAGGCCAGGCGCACACGGGCTTCCAGTCGCGGGTAGTCGGCCTCGTCCTTGACGAGACCGCCCTTGCCCAGGGCTTGTGGCCCCAGTTCGAACTGCGGCTTGATGAGCACGAGCAGGTGGCCGTGCACCTCCAGCCAGGGCAGCAGCTCCGGCAGGGCGCCGACCATGGAGATGAAGCTCAGGTCGCCGACGATCAGCGTGAATCCGCCCGTCGGTGCGTGCTGGCGCAGCGCGTCCAGGTCGCGCACATGCGTGCCTTCCAGTGCCGTCACGCGCGCATCGGCCCGCAGCCGCGGGTGCAGCTGGCCGTGGCCCACGTCCACGCCGACGACGTGCCGGGCGCCCTGCGCCAGCAGGCAGTCGGTGAAGCCGCCGGTGCTCTGGCCCACGTCCAGCACGATGTGGCCGGCGACGGCCAGGCCGGTGCGCGCGAGCGCACCCTCCAGCTTGAGCCCGCCGCGCGACACATAGCGCAGCTCCGCGTCGTCGGTGACGCGCAGCTGGGCCGTGTCGGGCAGGTCCTCGCCGGCCTTCTTCAGCAGCGCCCAGCCGATGGGCGAGGCCCATTCGGCGGCGCCGTTGCCGATGAGCCGCTGCGCGACGGAGCGCGTCGGCGCCAGGCCCTGGGCGACGAGGAGCTGGTCGGCGCGCATCAGTACCGGTAGGTATCGGGCTTGTAGGGGCCGGCCTTGGGCACGCCGATGTAGGCGGCCTGCTCCTCGGTCAGCTCGGTCAGCTGCGCGTTCAGCGTTGTCAGCTGCAGGCGGGCGACCTTCTCGTCCAGGTGCTTGGGCAGCACATAGACCTTGCCGATGTCGTAGGCGTCCTTGTGCGCGAACAGCTCGATCTGGGCGATGGTCTGGTTCGCGAACGAGGAGCTCATCACATAGCTCGGGTGGCCCGTGCCGCAGCCCAGGTTCACGAGGCGGCCCTTGGCCAGCAGGATGATGCGCTTGCCGTCCGGGAAGATCACGTGGTCGACCTGGGGCTTGATCTCCTCCCACTCGTACTTCTCGAGCGAGGCGACCTCGATCTCGTTGTCGAAGTGGCCGATGTTGCAGACGATGGCGTTGTTCTTCATCGCGGCCATGTGCTCGTGGCGGATGACGTTCTTGTTGCCGGTCGTCGTCACGAAGATGTCGGCCTTGTCGGCGGCGAACTCCATCGTCACGACGCGGTAGCCCTCCATCGCGGCCTGCAGCGCGCAGATGGGGTCGATCTCGGTCACCCAGACCTGGGCCGACAGCGCGCGCAGCGCCTGGGCCGAGCCCTTGCCCACGTCGCCATAGCCGGCCACGACGGCGATCTTGCCGGCCACCATCACGTCGGTGGCGCGCTTGATGCCGTCCACCAGGCTCTCGCGGCAGCCGTAGAGGTTGTCGAACTTGCTCTTGGTGACCGAGTCGTTCACGTTGATCGCGCGGAACAGCAGCGTGCCCCTGGCGGACATTTCCTTCAGGCGGTGCACGCCGGTCGTCGTCTCCTCGGTCACGCCGATGATCTGGGCGCTCTTGCGGGTGTACCAGCTGCCGTCCTCAGCGACCTTCTTCTTGATGGCCGCGAACAGGATGCGCTCCTCCTCGCTACCCGGGTTGGCCAGCACCGACAGGTCCTTCTCGGCCTTCTGACCCAGGTGCATCAGCAGCGTCGCGTCGCCGCCGTCGTCCAGGATCATGTTGGGGCCTTCGCCGGCCTCACCCTTGGCGCCGAACTCGAAGATGCGGTGGGTGTAGTCCCAGTAGTCCTCCAGCGTCTCGCCCTTGTAGGCGAACACCGGCGTGCCAACGGCGGCCAGGGCCGCGGCGGCGTGGTCCTGGGTCGAGAAGATGTTGCAGGAGGCCCAGCGCACTTCGGCGCCCAGGGCCTGCAGCGTCTCGACCAGCACGGCCGTCTGGATGGTCATGTGCAGGGAGCCGGTGACGCGTGCGCCCTTGAGCGGCTGGGTGGCGGCGTATTCCTTGCGGATGGCCATCAGCGCCGGCATCTCGTGCTCGGCGATCTTGATTTCCTTGCGGCCCCAGTCGGCCAGCGACAGGTCCTTGACGATGTGGGCGGGGTTGGCGGCGGTCATGCGGGCTCCTTCATGCAGTAAAGCCGCTGACGCGATCGATCAAGGAAGGGCTCAAGCCTCACCCCGACCCAAGGTCAGCGGGTGAGCGCGGTTGCAAAGGGAGTGTCGGTTTCGACTCACTTGAGTACAAGTAAGTCTCCACCGCAACTTCGTTGTCCGAGCCTGGCCTCAAAAGGTGCTGAGGTTGCAACGCTCCTCGGAATCTCGTAATTCTAGGGCCTCAGCCGATGCCCCCGGGTGCGAGCAGATCGTCACCCGGCGTGGAAACGAGGGCCGGGCGGCCGACGATGAGCGGGTCCACGGGCCCGATGCGCTCGGGCCTGCGTTCGGTGTAGGGCAGGCGGTTCAGCACGAAGCGCATCGCGTTCAGGCGCGCGCGCTTCTTGCAGTCGCTCTTGATGACCATCCAGGGCGCGTCCGAGGTGTCGCAATGCAGGAACATCGCCTCCTTGGCACGGGTGTAGTCGTCCCACTTGTCCAGCGAGGCCATGTCGATGGGGCTGAGCTTCCACTGCTTGAGCGGGTGCAGCTTGCGCTCCTTGAAGCGGCGGCGCTGCTCGTCGCGGCTGACCGAGAACCAGAACTTGAACAGGTGGATGCCCGAGCGCACCAGCTGGCGCTCGAACTCGGGCGTCTGGCGCAGGAACTCCTGGTATTCGCTCTCGGAGCAGAAACCCATCACGCGCTCGACGCCGGCGCGGTTGTACCAGCTGCGGTCGAACATGACGATCTCGCCGCGCGTGGGCAGGTGCTCCACATAGCGCTGGAAATACCACTGGCCGCGCTCGACGTCGCTGGGCTTCTCCAGCGCGACGACGCGCGCGCCGCGCGGGTTGAGATGCTCCATGAAGCGCTTGATGGTGCCGCCCTTGCCGGCCGCGTCGCGGCCTTCGAACAGGATGACGACGCGTGCCCCGGTCTCCTTGACCCAGGCCTGCAGCTTCAGCAACTCCACCTGCAGGCGGTACTTCTGGCTCTCGTAGATCTTGCGCGACAGCAGGTTGCGGTAGGGGTAGCCGCCCTGGCGCCAGCCGGGGTTGAGCTCGCTGTCGGGGTCGACCTCGGTGAGCGGCGTCTGGGCCTGCTCGTGCTGGCGCAGCGCGCGGCGCAGGTGGCGGCGCTCGTCGGGCGAACTGCCGGCCAGCAGCGTGGCCAGGTCCTGCGCCAGTGCGCCCGCGCCGTCCTCGGCCTGGTGGTGGCGGCGCAGCAGCTCGGCCAGCGTCTCGGACTCCACCACGTCGCGGCGGGTCTGCGCGCGGCTGACGCGGTGGCGCTCCAGGCCGTCGGCATCGAGCTGCGGCGCGGTGTCGCCGGCCAGCACACGGCGCGGTGCCGGGCGCCGGGGCGATGGCCGGGAGGTCGGGGACGGGCGGGGTGCGGGCATGTGGAATCCTCGGTCAGCTGGGATGAAAGGACGATGCTGCTCGTCAGCCTGTCGCCGGGAGTTGATCCCCGTCAAGCCGGGCCGCCGCGCAGCTGCCGGGCATCGCTGCGTGGCGGCGTGCCGAACAGGCGCCGGTACTCGCGGCTGAACTGCGACGGGCTTTCATAGCCGACGCGGTGGGCCGCACTGGCGGCGTCCAGGCCGTCGCCCAACATCAGCCGGCGCGCATGCTGCAGGCGCAGGGTCTTCTGGAACTGCAGCGGCGACAGCGTGGTCAACTGCTTGAAGCGCAGATGCAGCGTCGACGGGCTCATATGCGCCAGCCCGGCCAGCTCGTCGATGGAGAGCGGCTCGGCGAAGCGGCGCGTCAGCTGCTCGATGACGCGGTTGAGCCGCCGCGCGACGCCGTCGCCCTGGGCCAGCACGCGCAGTCGCGGGCCGAGCGGCCCGGTCAGCACGCGGTAGAAGATCTCGCGCTGTACCAGCGGCGCCAGCGCCTGCAGGTCCTGCGGCTGGTCCAGCAACCGCAGCAGGCGCAGGGCCGCGTCCAGCAGCGGCGCCGTGACGGGCGCGACCTGCAGGCCGGCGTCGCCCTCGCTGGCCGGCGCGGCCGGCGCGTCGCCGTCGGCCATCAGCAGCTCGGCCAGGGCCTGCGTCTCGCAGGACAGGCGCAGGCAGAGATAGGGCTTGTCGGCGCTGGCCTCGACGACATGGCTGCGCGGCAGCGTCGTGACCGGCACGAGCAGGCATTGCATCGCGTCGTAGCGCAGGGTGCGCTCGCCCAGCCGCGCCTGCTTGCGGCCCTGCAGCACCAGCACCAGGCCGGGCTCGTAGATGGCCGGCAGCGGCATGACCGGCGCGCTGGCGCGGATCACGCGAAGCCAGGGCAGGGCGGTCTCGTGCACGCCGTCGGCCGGCGCGCGGGCCAGGGCCTGGGCGATGCTGCGCTGGCGCAGCGTCTGCAGATCGTCGTCGTTGGGCATGCGGTCGATTGTGCAAAGGCCGGGCCGGCTCCGGGCGGTTCCGGGCGCTGGGCTCGGAGGATCGGGCAAGCATGCCCGAGCTTTGTGCTGGGCGATGCGAGGCCGGTTTCCTAAGCTTCGGCCCATCCCTCGACCATCCATCCCAAGGAGCAGCCATGACGTCAACGAATCTCCCCCGCCGCCGCCTCGGCAGCGCCGGCCCTGCGGTCTCCGCCCTCGGCCTGGGCTGCATGGGCATGTCCGACTTCTACGGCCCGGCCGACGACGCCCAGTCGCTGGCCGTGCTGAACCATGCCCTCGACATCGGCATCAACTTCCTCGACACGGCCGACATGTACGGCGTGGGCGCCAACGAGCGCCTGTTGTCGCGGCTGCTGGCCACGCGCCGCGGCGAGGTCGTGCTGGCGACCAAGTTCGGCAATGTGCGCGCGGCGGACGGCACCGTGCTGCGCATCGACGGCAGCCCGGCCTATGTGCGCGAGGCCTGCGACGCCAGCCTGCAGCGCCTGGGCGTGGACCACATCGACCTCTACTACCAGCACCGCGTCGACAAGGCCGTGCCCATCGAGGAGACGGTCGGCGCGATGGCCGCGCTGGTGAAGGCCGGCAAGATCGGGCACCTCGGCCTGTCCGAGGCCTCGGCCGCGACCATCCGCCGAGCCCACGCCGTACACCCCATCGCCGCCGTGCAGACCGAGTACTCGCTGTGGAGCCGTGACGTCGAGGCCGAGATCCTGCCGACCTGCCGCGAGCTGGGCATCGCGCTCGTGCCCTACAGCCCGCTGGGCCGCGGCTTCCTGACCGGCACGATCCGCTCGGCCGAGCAACTCGCGCCCGACGACCGCCGCCGCATCCACCCGCGCTTCCAGGGCGGCAACATGGACCACAACCTCGCGCTGGCGGACGCGCTTTCGGCGCTGGCGCGCGAATGGGGCCACACGCCGGCCCAGCTCGCGCTGGCCTGGCTGCTGGCCCGGGGCGAGGACATCGTGCCCATCCCCTGCACGCGCAGCGGCGCGCGCCTGGACGAGAACGCGGCGGCGGCGCGCATCACGCTGAGTGCCGCCCAGCGCGACGCCATCGAGACGCTGCTGCACGCGCACGCCGTCGCCGGCACGCGCTACCCGGCAGCGCAGATGGGGGCTTTGAACGCCTAGTCGCCCGCGCGCCGTGCGCCCAGGTAGGCGGCCTGCACCGTCCTGGCCAGCAGGCGTTGCCCCGTCAGGCTGGGGTGGTCATCGCAAGCGGTGGCGCTGCTCGCGCTGCCGTTGAGCAGGCCGCTCTTGCAGGTGTTGCCGGCCGCGAAGGGTCTGGCCGCCACCTTGTAGAACGCCGTGAACGCATCGGCCACGACCGCGCCATTGGCGGCGGCCGCGCCGGCCAGGGCCTGGTTGAGCGCGACGGTCAAGCCGGTCTGGGCCGGGTCGCTGTAGTCGAGCGAGTAGTAGTTCACCACCATCAGCATGCCCTTGAAGCCCGAGGCGCGCAGGTTGCTCAGGATGGTGTTCAGGTTGCCGTACACCGCCGCCAGGGCCGCGGGCAGGCCGGCCTGTATGCAGGCCGGGTCGCCCCCGCAGGCGGCCTGGAGCAGGAAGCCGTCGTTGGCCCCCAGGCTCAGGGTGATCAGGCGCGTGTTGCGGTGGGCGCCGAGAAAGCTGCGCGCGAACTCCATCTGCGTGCCGGCGTAGCTCTCGTGCAGAGGGAAGCTGGCGCGGTAGCTGTGGCAGCCGTTGTCCGGCGCGGTGGCCGACAGGAAGGAGGCCGACGTCTCGCCGGGACAGGAGGGGTTGCTGGCGTCCAGGTGCAGTGCGTGTCCCGCGATCTCCGGGTAGCCCAGGAAGTTCTCGGGGTTGACATAGGCATAGCCGTCCTGCTCGATGAAGCCGAAGACCACGCTGTCGCCGAGCGAGAGCATGGGGCCCCTGCCGTCGTCGGCCAGGGCCGATGCCGAGCTGCCGGCGACGAGCAATGCCGTTGCGATACGAGCGATGCGGCGCGTTGCGCGCGCCAGCGAGCTGCCGGTGGTGGTGGTCATGGGAGCTGCCTCGTTGGGTGGATGGTTGAGGCCGGCTCGCGCCCATCGCGAGGGGTCTCCAGCCAGACCATGCGACGCTGCCCAAGCCGCTGCCAGCGGGCAAACCCTTTCTCCGGAGGGGCGCCTTCAGGCGAGGCCGAGGAAGTCGGCCAGCCGTCGTTCTTCGTCAGCCAGCGCGGCCTTGAAATCGGCATCGCGCGGCGCATGGCCGGCCACATAGCCGCACTCCACTCGCAGCCGCCCTTCCTTCACGCCGGCATTGGCCCAGCCGATGACCTGATCCCGCCACAGCAGCGGCAGCGCGTAGTGGCCGCGCACACGCTTGTGGGCCGGCGTGTAGGCCTCGAAGCGGTAGGCCCAACCCCACAGCAACTCGAAGCGGCGGCGGTCCCAGACGACGGGGTCGAAGGGGGCCAGCAGGCGCACCTGGCTCGGGATGCGCCAGCCGCGCGTCGGGTCTTCGTCGGCGGGCCAGTACCAGTCCCTGCCGTCGACCCTGGCGTGGGCCAGGCGTTCCTTCGCGCGGGCGAAGGTGGGCTTGCGCAGCGCCTCCCACTGGTGGGCGGCGTGGAAGAGCATGTTGATCAGCTGGGACAGGCTGCCGGCCGGCAGCGGTGCGTATTTCTGCACCAGCACGTCGGTCATCGCGTCCATCGCGGCCTGCGGGTCGGGGTGGGCCTGCCAGGCTGGCCCGAGGCGGTAGACCCGCGTGCCGCTGTCGCGCCGCACGACATCGAGGCGCCCGCGGTAGTGCAGACCGTCGAGCAGCTCGGTGGACAGCCGGCTGTTGCCGCCGAACCAGTTCTTCACGGGGCCGTGGTCCAGCGCCGCGTCGACATCGGCCGGGTGGGCCTCGCCCAGGCGCTCGACCTCGGCGAGCACGGCGTCGGCGAGCTTCCAGCGCGCCTTGTCCCAGGCGCGGCGCGTCGTGCGCGGGTGCATCAGCGCGCGCAGCCCGGGCGTGACGAAGCCGTAGTTGATGAAGAAGTCTTCCTGCAGCGGCAGGCGCGGGTAGCGGCGCTCCAGGTCGCCGGCCTGGTAGCCCTTGACGCGGTGGCGCAGCGTCAGGTCCTGGGCGCGGGCCGGGGCGCGCAGCGGGTCGGCCTGCACGAAGCCGCCGAGCTTCTCGACGGCCTTCAGCAGCGTCGTCGGCGTGAAGAGGCTGCGCGCGACGGCATGGCGGCGCAGCGCGGAGAGGTCGACGGGTGTGGGCATCGTGTCGGCGAGGGCAGCTCCGCGGGATTTCCGGGGCAGGCGCAGGTTAGCAGGCGGGCCGGACGCGCCTGCCGCGCGGCACTAGAATTCAAGGTTGCCCTGCGCCTCCCGCAGCCGCGCCTTACCTAGGAAATCACCGTGTTCATCTCCAACGCCTACGCCCAGGCCGCCCCGGCCGCCGCCAGCCCCGAGTCCGGCCTGCTTGGCATGCTGCCCCTGGTGCTGATGTTCGTCGTGCTCTATTTCGTCATGATCCGGCCGCAGATGAAGCGCCAGAAGGAGCAGAAGGCCATGATCGAGGCGCTGGCCAAGGGCGACGAGGTCGTCACGGCCGGCGGCGTCATCGGGAAGATCGCCAAGCTGGGCGACAACTTCGTGCATCTGGAAGTGGCCAACGGCGTCGAGCTGCAGGTCCAGCGCAGCGCCGTCACCCAGGTTCTCCCCAAGGGCAGCTTGAAGTAAGCAGGCCCGGCGCCACCTCGGTCGGCGCTGACTACGCCGTGCAGGCGCTGACTAGGAACTCCCCATGAACCGCTATCCGCTCTGGAAGTACGCGATCCTGCTCGTCGCGCTGCTGATCGGCACCCTTTACACCCTGCCCAACCTGTTCGGCGAGGCGCCGGCGGTGCAGGTGTCTTCGGCCAAGGTCACCGTCAAGATCGACGCTGCGCTGCAGGGCCGCATCGAGGCCGCGCTGAAGGACGCCGGCGTCCAGGCGGACTATGTGCAGTTCGACGGCAATTCCATCAAGGCCCGCTTCGGCGACACCGACACCCAGCTCAAGGCCAAGGACGCCATCAACAAGGCGCTGAACGCCGACCCGGCCGAGCCGACCTATATCGTCGCGCTGAACCTGCTGTCGCGCTCGCCGCGCTGGCTGTCCGCCCTGCATGCCGACCCGATGTACCTGGGCCTGGACCTGCGCGGCGGCGTGCACTTCCTGATGCAGGTCGACATGAAGGCGGCCCTCACGAAGAAGGCCGAGGCGCTGACCGGCGACGTGCGCTCCATGCTGCGCGAGAAGAACATCCGCCATGCCGGCATCACACGCGACGGCAACACCGTCGTCGTCGCCTTCCGCGATGCCGAGCAGCGCAACGCCGCCGTCGAGCTGCTGAGGAACCAGTTGCCCGACGTGGTCTGGACGCCGCAGGGCGAGGGCAGCGAGCTGCAGCTGGCCGGCGCCCTGAGTCCCAAGGCCCAGGTCGCCGTGCAGGACGCGGCCATCAAGCAGAACATCACGACGCTGCACAACCGCGTCAACGAGCTCGGCGTGGCCGAGCCCGTCATCCAGCAGCAGGGTGCGGACCGCGTCGTCGTGCAGCTGCCCGGCGTGCAGGACACCGCCAAGGCCAAGGACATCATCGGCCGCACCGCGACGCTGGAGCTGCGCATGGTGGACGACAGCGCCGAGGCGATCGAGGCGCTCAAGGGCAACGGCCCCGTGCCCTTCGGCACCGAGCGCTTCATCGACCGCGGCTTCGGCCCCATCATCGTCAAGCGCCAGTTCATCCTGACCGGCGACAACCTGAACGATGCCCAGCCCGGTTTCGACGAGAACCACAACCCCGCCGTGCACCTGACCGTGGACGCCAAGGGCGCACGCGTCATGAAGGAGACCTCGCGCGAGAACATCGGCAAGCGCATGGCCATCCTGATCTTCGAGAAGGGCAAGGGCGAGGTCGTCACGGCGCCCAAGATCAACTCCGAGCTGGGCAACCGCTTCCAGATCACGGGTGCAATGAGCACCCAGGAAGCCGCCGACACGGCCCTGCTGCTGCGCGCCGGCTCGCTGGCCGCGCCGATGGAGATCATCGAGGAGCGCACCATCGGCCCGAGCCTGGGCAAGGAGAACATCGAGAAGGGCATCGCCAGCGTCACCTGGGGCTTTGCCGCCGTCGCGGTGTTCATGTGCATCTACTACCTGCTGTTCGGCGTGTTCTCGTCGCTGGCGCTAGGCTTCAACCTGCTGCTGCTGATCGCGGCGCTGTCGCTGATGCAGGCCACGCTGTCGCTGCCGGGCATTGCCGCCATCGCGCTGGTGCTGGGCATGGCCATCGACTCCAACGTGCTGATCAACGAGCGCGTGCGCGAGGAGCTGCGCGGCGGCGCCTCGCCCCAGCAGGCCATCCACCTCGGCTACGAACGCGCCTGGGCCACCATCCTGGACTCCAACGTGACGACGCTGATCGCCGGCGTGGCCCTGCTGGTGTTCGGCTCGGGCCCGATCAAGGGCTTCGCCGTCGTGCACTGCCTGGGCATCCTGACCTCGATGTTCTCGTCCGTCGTGTTCTCGCGCGGCCTCGTGAACCTCTGGTACGGCCGCCAGAAGAAGCTCAAGAGCGTGTCGATCGGGCAGATCTGGAAGCCCGAAGCCGAAACGACCGACGTCGCCGCGAAAGCCTGAGAAAGCTAGACCATGGAACTCTTTCGCATCAAGCGCGACCTGCCGCTGATGAAGCATGCGTTGATCTTCAACGCGATCTCCTTCATCACCTTCGCCGCCGCCGTGTTCTTCCTGTTCACGCGCGGCCTGCATTTCTCGATCGAATTCACCGGCGGCACCGTCATCGAAGTGGCCTACCCGCAGGCGGCCGAGATCGAGAAGACCCGCCTCGTCGTCGAGAAGATGGGCTTCGGCGAGGTGCAGGTGCAGAACTTCGGCAGCTCGCGCGACGTGATGATCCGCCTGCCCGTGCGCGGCGACGTCAAGCAGACCGAGCTGGTCGGCAAGGTCTTCGGCGAGCTGTGCAAGGCCGAGTCCGGCGTGGTCAGCGAGCACCAGGAGGTGACGCCCCAGGGCGAGCAGGTCAGCAAGCAGATCTGCACGAAGGCCGATGGCGCCGAGCCGATCAAGCTGTCGCGCTCCGAGGTCGTCGGCCCGGCCGTCGGTGCCGAACTGGCCCAGGACGCGGCCAAGGCCCTGGCCGTGACCATCGCCGGCATCATGATCTACCTGGCCATCCGCTTCGAGTGGAAGTTCGCGGTCGCCGGCATCATCGCCAACCTGCACGACGTGGTCATCATCCTGGGCTTCTTCGCCTTCTTCCGGTGGGAGTTCTCGCTGGCGGTGCTGGCGGCGGTGCTGGCGGTGCTGGGTTACTCGGTCAACGAGTCCGTCGTCATCTTCGACCGGGTGCGCGAGGCCTTCCGCAAGTTCCGCAAGATGAACACCCACGAGGTCATCGACCACGCGATCACCTCGACGATGAGCCGCACCGTCATCACCCACGGCTGCACCCAGCTGATGGTGATCTCGATGCTGCTGTTCGGTGGCCCGACGCTGCACTATTTCGCCGTCGCGCTGACCATCGGCATCCTGTTCGGCATCTACTCCTCGGTGTTCGTCGCCGCCGCCATCGCGATGTGGCTGGGCGTGAAGCGCGAGGACCTGGTGAAGACTGCCATCAACCGCGACGACCCCAGCGACCCGAACGCCGGGGCCGTCGTGTAGAGTGATCCGCAACCCCCACGACTGCCGCGCCGCCCCGACTCGCCCATGACCGCCGCCCGCAACCAGGCCCTGGCCACCCAGGCACGGCGCGTCTACCTCGAGGCCCTGGTGCGGGGCATGACGCCTCTCGTCGCCGCCGTCGGCCAGGGGGCCGGCCAGCAGCTGATGCAGGGCGCGCCGCATGCCGTCATGATGGCGCGGCGCGACGCGGTGCTGGCCTGGCAGAAGCTCGGCCCCAACTGGCAGATCGCCGTCGTCGGCGCGCTGCGCCACGCGGCCGTGCATGGCGTGTCCGACACCGGGCGCGAGCACGAGCCGACCGTGCCGGGGCACTCCTCGCTGAAGATGAGCCTGGTCGACGACTCGACCATCGAGCGCGAGATCACCAGCTCCCGCCTGGCCCTGGTCATGATGGACCGCGCCACCTGGGAGTTCACCGACCTGCGCACCCGCATGCAGGCCCTGGAGGCCCATGACGACCTGGCGCCGCTGGACCTGCTGCGCGCCCACGTCGTCGCCCGGCTCGCGCTGGACGCCTGGACCCGCGTCGGCCTGGATGCCAACATCTGGCAGTTGCTGCACCACGAGCTGCACGAGGAGTTCGCCCAGCTCATCAGCGAGGCCTACCACGAGACCAACCGCTGGCTGATCGCCCAGAAGGTGTTGCCCGAGGTCGACCTGCGGCCCTTCATCCGCCGCACGGCCCAGGCCGCTGCATCGGCACCGGCCTCCGCCGCGGGCGGGCCGCCGCCGGCAGCACCGGGTGCCGATGCGGCACCCGTGGCGCCCGCCGTGGCCGCCCGCAGCAAGGCCAGCGCCCAGGCCGAGGAGGTCATGGCCCAGCTGCAGCGCGTGCTGGCCCGCCATGTGCCGGGCTTCCCGGTCACGACGCGCCAGCTGCCGGCCCGCCCCGGTGCCGGCAAGCCCAGCCTGGCCGGCGCGGCGCCGGCCGGCTTCGACATGGGGGCGGCCAGGCCCGCGCTGGCCGATGCGCCGTTGTCCGGCGCCGGGCCGGCCGCCGCCGCGTCGCCGCGGCTGATGGGCGCGATCCGGCATGCCCAGGAATCCCTGCAGCGCCGCCCCGGCGTGTCCGGCGCCGCCGCCGGCGCCGAGGCGGGCGATCTGGCTGCCCACAGCGCGCCGCGCGCGCTGGAGGAGATCAGCGCCCGCAGCCAGGCCTTCAAGCAGGTCCTCAAGCAGGCCGCGGGCACGCCGGCCGAGCGCGCGACCATCGAGATCGTCGCGATGATGTTCCAGAGCATCCTGACCGAGGAGCGCATCCCGGCCACGGTGAGGGTCTGGTTCGCACGCCTGCAGATGCCGGTGCTGCGCGTCGCCGTCGGCGAGCCCGACTTCTTCGCCGCCGCCGACCATCCGGCGCGCCGCCTGATCGACCGCATGGGCGCCTGCGTGATGGGCTTCAACACGGCTCAGAGCACCGGTCCCGGCGCCGAGCGCGCCAGCGGCGACGCGCTGGAGCGCGAGATCAAGCGTGTCGTGCAGGTCGTCGAGGCCTATCCCGACACCGGCCGGCGCGTGTTCGCCACCGTGCTGACCGAGTTCGAGAAATTCCTCGACCACTACTTCGAGAACGAGAACCAGGCCTCCAAGCGCGGCGTGTCGCTGGCCCAGCAGGTCGAGCAGCGCGAGACCCTGGCCATCCAGTACACCATCGAGCTGCGCAAGATGCTGTCCGAGGTGCCGGTGCAGGACGGCGTGCGCGACTTCCTGTTCCATGTCTGGGCCGACGTGCTGGCCGTGACGGCCGTGCGCTCGGGCGCCCAGTCCGACGTCACCAAGGTCATGAAGCGGGCCGCGGCCGACCTGATCTGGTCGGCCAGCGCCAAGTCCTCCCGCGAGGAGCGCGCCGATGTGATCCGCCGCCTGCCGCCGCTGCTGAAGACGCTGCGCGACGGCATGGGACACGCCGGCCTGCCCATCGACAAGCAGGACGAGCACGTGCGCCAGCTGAACAACGCGCTGGCGGCGGCCTTCACGGCCAAGACGGCGGCCATCCCGCGCGAGCGCCTCGAGGAACTGATGGACCAGCTCGAGACGCTGGAGGCCATGCTGCCCGAGGACATCGGCGGCGAGAGCCATGTCGACGAGATGCTGGTGCGCGACCTGTCGGGCCACGAGTCCGAGGGCATGGAGGTCGTCGCCGAAGGCGGTTCCGCGCCGACGCCGGCCATGGTTGCCTGGGCGCGCGAACTGCAGGTCGGCGGCTGGTTCATGCTGGACTACCGCGGCCGCAACGAGCAGGTGCAACTGGCCTGGCGCGGCCTGCGCAAGCAGCTGGCCCTGTTCGTCACGCCCAAGGGCCGCGGCGTGCTGTTCTCGCTGAACCGTATGGCGGCCTTCCTGCAGGCCGGCCTGCTGCTGCCGGCCCAGGACGAGGCCCTCACCGTGTTGGCCACGCGCAAGGCGCTGGCCAAGCTGGACGCCGATCCCGAACAACTCTTGAAATAGCCCACCCCCTACGCGCTGACGCGCGCCCCCTCAAGGGGGCACTGCCAGTGGCCTGGCAAAGCCAGTTCCACGGCAGTCGCTGGATAAAGCAAAACGGCACCAAAGGCGCCGTTTTGCTAGTGGATCAGTCGATCCTCGGGGGCGACGAAGAGTTCGTCGAGGATCAAAGCGTCGGGCTCCTCGCCCAGGCTCCAGAACACCATCAGCACGATGATCTTCAGGTCTTCCAGGTCCATCGCATTGCCGCCGATGGCCATCGCGCGGTCGATGACCATCTCGCGCATCGCGCCGGGCAGCACGCCGGCCGATTCGAGGAAGCTGATGAAGCCGATGGAGGCCTCGCCCAGGTGCTCGACCTCGGCGGCCGAGTAGACGCGCAGCGCATGCGGGCTCTGCTCGCCGTGGTAGGCCTCGCCGGCCGCGGCCAGGCCCTCGAGCCAGTTCAGGGCCTCCTGGATCTCGTCGTTCTCGAAGCCCACCGCCGTCAGCTTGCGGGCCAGCTGCGCAGAGTCGGGGCAGGCGTCCGGGCGCCAGTAGGTCTCGTAGAGATAAACCAGGACATCGAACATGGTGAGGGGATGATAGCCCAGCGTCCTGACGGCCCCGCGCACGAATAACCCCTCGGTTCCGCCTCTGATATCCGGGGTTAAGCTTGCTATCCCCGGCCTCGGCGCTGGAACAGCTGGCCCGCCAGGCGCGCGACCTGGCCATCGAGCTCCAGCTCCAGCAGCGCCGCGCTCAGCTCGGCTGCCGGCCAGCCGCAGCGGGCCATCAGCGCGTCCAGACTGACCGGGTCGAAGCCCATTGTGTCCAGCAGGGACTGCTGCTGGTGCGGCGTCTCGGCCTCATCCTCGAGGGGCGCGGCGGCCGGCACGCCCAGCGGCGGCAGTTCCTCCAGCACGTCCTCGGCCGACTCGACCAGCTTGGCGCCCTGGCGGATCAGCGCATGGCAGCCGCGCGCCTGGGGCGAATGGATGGAGCCGGGGATGGCGAAGACCTCGCGCCCGGCCTCCACCGCCAGCCGCGCCGTGATCAGCGAGCCCGACTGCACGGCCGCCTCGACGACCAGGCAGCCCAGGCTCAGGCCGGCAATGATGCGGTTGCGGCGCGGGAAGTTGGCCGGCAGGACCGGCGTGCCCAGCGAGTATTCGCTGACGATGAGGCCGCCGGCGGCCAGGATGCGGCCGGCCAGCCCGGCATTGCGCGGCGGGTAGACCTGGTCCAGCCCGGTGCCGACGACGGCGATGGTGGCGCCGCCGGCGTCCAGGGCGCCCTCGTGCGCGGCGGCGTCCACGCCCAGGGCCAGGCCCGAGACGATGGCATAGCCGTTCTGCGCCAGCGCGCGCGCAAAGGCGCGGGCGTTGTCGCCACCCTGGGCCGTCGGGTTGCGGCTGCCGACCACGGCGATGGACGGCGCCGCCAGCAGCTCATGCCGGCCCTGCAGCCACAGCAGCAGCGGTGGATCGGCGGTCGCGAGCAGGCGTGGCGGGTAGTCGGCGTCGCCGAGCGCGAGCAGCCGGTGCCCGGGTTCGGCCAGCCAGGCCTGGGCCTGCTCCAGCAAGCCGGGCAGATGCTCGGGCGGCTTGCCCAGGGCCTCGCGCTGGCGCGGCGGCAGGGCCTGGTCCAGCGCGGCGGCAGGCAGCTCGAAGACGGCCTCGGGGCTGCCCGCCATCGCGAGCAGGCGCCGGGCCGCGGCGGGGCCCAGGCTCTCGGTCAGCCTCAGCCAGGCGGCCAGTTCGGCCGGCGCAAGCATCAGGGCTGGGTGAAGCGGTCGCCGGACCTGACCGGCTCCTTCACGGAGATGATCAGCGCATAGGACACGCGCTGGTAGACCTCGAAGACGAACAGCACGCCGTGGCGCTCGTCGGGCAGCCGGATCGACACGGACCGGTCGCCGGTGGCGTCGACGGCGGCATCGCCGCCGCGCCACAGCGCGAACACATGGCCGCGCTCGACGCCGTCGGCCGCGCCGCGGTTCAGCGCGACGATCTGGTTCTGGCCGGCGTTCAAAGCCTCGCCGTAGATGGACACGATCTGGCCGGCCAGCGGCTTGTCGGGCGCATGCGGCACATAGCGCTCCAGCGTGCGCTGCGGCGCGGGTGCAAGCCGGTCGCCGATGCCGACCTCCTGCTTGACCCGCTTGATCTTCATCGTCGCCGGCACGATCTCGGTCTTGCCGTCGGCGTTGGTGCGGTCCTCGCCGGCGCGGATCAGGTCGGCCGTGCCGACGTAGGGCGCCTCGTAGCCGAGAATCTCCTTCGTGGCCGGATCGCGCAGCGCGCGCGCGGTGCGGAAGACACGGAAGTCGGTCGCGCCGCCGAAGTCGCCGCGGGCATAGGCCAGGTCGCCCTGGCCGAGCACGACATGGCCCTCCTGAGCGGCGACGATGCGCGGGGCGGTGGCCAGCACGTCGGTGTCGAAGACGGCGGTGTCGGACAGGAAGGGTTGGATCAGGTTCAGCGGGATGTTGGGGATGGGACTGGAGTCCAGCGCCGAGACGCGCATCTTCGGGCCGAGCTTGACCGTGTCGCCCGCCGCGTCGCCGCCGACGCGCTGGCCGAACTGCAGGCGGGCGCGGCCGTCCGTCTTCACGAGCAGCAACACCTGGCCAGGGTAGATCAGGTGGGGGTTGCGGATCTGCTCGCGGTTCATGCCCCACAGCTCGGGCCAGCGCCAGGGGCTCTTCAGGAAGAGCTTGGAGATGTCCCAAAGCGTGTCGCCGGACACCACGACATGCTGGTCGGGCGCGTCGGGTGCCAGCTCGGACAGCGGCACGCCGGCGCTGGCGACCTGGTCGGCCACGCGGCGCTGCTCGGGTGTGATGGGGAGCTTGCTGGCTTGGGCCCACGCCGAGCTTGTCGCGAGGGTCAGGCAGGCCACAAGGACTGAAATGTGGGCGGGGCGGGCAGAGGGCATCAGGCGCGGTCTCCGAAGGGGTTGCCGGATCGGCGAAAATCCGGGTGATTCTGCCCGCATTCAACCCGGGCGGCCCGCGCTTGCGAGTGCTTACAAAGCGCCGGCCGTGGCCGCCGGCCCACACCTCATGGCCCAACTGCACATCCTCCGCTACCCCGATCCGCGCCTGCACACCGTCGCCAAGCCCGTCGCGGCCGTGGACGAGCGCATCCGCAAGCTCGTCGACGACATGCTGGAAACCATGTATGCCGCCGACGGCGTGGGCCTGGCCGCCACGCAGGTCGACGTGCACGAGCGCGTCCTCGTCATCGACACCTCGCAGGACCGCGACACGCCGCGCGTGCTGATCAACCCCGAGCTGGTCAAGACCAGCGAGCGCATGGTCGAGGGCGAGGAGGGCTGCCTGTCGGTGCCGCAGATCTACGACAAGGTGCCGCGCCATGCCGAGGTCACCGTGCGCGCGACCAACCGCGACGGCGAGGTCTACGAGTTCGATGCCGACGGGCTGCTCGCCGTCTGCGTGCAGCACGAGATGGACCACCTGATGGGCAAGGTCTTCGTCGAATACCTCAGCCCGCTCAAGCGCGACCGCATCAAGACCAAGATGGTCAAGAAGACGCGCGAGGAGGAGGCCGAGGCCAAGAAGCGCGACCACCGCTTCTGACGCGGGCGTATCGATGAGAGTCGTCTTCGCCGGCACCCCCGAGTTCGCCGCCGTCGCGCTGGACGCGCTGCTGCACGCCGGCTTCGCTGTGCCCCTGGTGCTGACCCAGCCCGACCGCCCGGCCGGCCGCGGCCTGAAGCTGCAGGCCTCGGCCGTGAAGCAGCGCGCCGTGGCGGCGGGCATCCCGGTCGCCCAGCCCCAGAGCCTGAAGCTGGATGGCCGATACGCCGCCGACGCGGCCGCGGCGCGCGAGGCCCTGCTGGCCGCCGACGCCGACGTGATGGTGGTCGCAGCCTACGGGCTGATCCTGCCGCAGTGGGTGCTGGACCTGCCCCGCCTTGGCTGCCTGAACATCCACGCGTCGCTGCTGCCGCGCTGGCGCGGCGCGGCCCCCATCCACCGCGCCATCGAGGCCGGCGACACCGAGTCCGGCATCACCATCATGCAGATGGACGCCGGCCTGGACACGGGCGCGATGTGCGTCGTCGAGCGCGAGCGCATCCGCCCCGACGACACGACGGCGATGCTGCACGACCGCCTGGCCGCGCTCGGCGGCCGCCTCGTCGTCGAGGCGCTGGAGATGGCGGCCTGCGGCGGTCTGTCGCAGACGCCCCAGCCGGCCGAGGGCGTCAGCTATGCGCACAAGATCGAGAAGGCCGAGAGCAGCATCGACTGGCGCCAGCCCGCCGCCGAGATCGAGCGCCGCCTGCGCGCCTTCGACCCCTTCCCGGGCGGCGTCGCGACGCTGGCCGGCGAGGCCGTCAAGCTGTGGCGTGCCGAGGTCGTCGAAGGCCGGGGCGAGCCGGGCGAGGTCATCGCCCCAGGTCCGGTCGTGGCCTGCGGCGAGGGCGCGCTGCGCCTGACCGAACTGCAGCGCGCCGGCGGCAAGCGCGGGCCTGCCGCGGCCTTCCTGCAGGCCCGGCCCATCGCCGTGGGCGAGCGCTTCGACGCTTGAAGCGCGGCCGCATGGCACCATCTGCTGCGTCATCCATCGACCCGGGAGTGCGCTGAGATGTTCAACCTCGTGAAGACCGCCGTGCTGATGGCCGCCATCACGGCGCTGTTCATGGTCATCGGCTCCTACATCGGCGGCCAGACCGGCATGCTGGTCGCGCTGCTGGTGGCCGTCGGCATGAACTTCTTCAGCTACTGGTTCTCGGCCGACATGGTGCTGCGCATGTACAACGCGCAGCAGGTCGACGAGAGCAGCGCGCCGCAGTTCTACCGGCTGGTGCAGGAGCTGGCGCAGCGCGCCGGCCTGCCAGCCCCAAAGGTCTACCTGATCGACGAGGACGCGCCCAATGCCTTCGCCACCGGCCGCGACCCCGAGCATGCGGCCGTCGCCGCGACGACCGGCATCCTGCGCCTGCTGTCCGAGCGCGAGCTGCGCGGCGTGATGGGGCACGAGCTGGCCCATGTGGCCCACCGCGACATCCTGATCAGCACCGTCAGCGCGACGATGGCCGGCGCGATCTCGATGCTGGCCAATTTCGCCGCCTTCTTCGGCGGCCGCGACGAGAACGGCCGCCCGACCAACCCCATCGCCGGCCTCGCCATCGCGCTGCTCGCGCCGCTGGCGGCCAGCCTGATCCAGATGGCCATCAGCCGTGCGCGCGAGTTCGAGGCCGACCGTGGCGGCGCCGAGATCTCCGGCGATCCGGCCGCGCTGGCCTCGGCGCTGGACAAGATCCACCGCGTCGCCCAGGGCATCCCGCTTAGCGCCGCCGAGGCCCACCCCGAGACGGCGCAGATGATGATCATGAACCCGCTGTCCGGTGGCGGCATTGCCGGCCTGTTCGCCACCCACCCGCCCACCGAGGAGCGCATCCAGCGCCTGATGGCGATGGCGCAGGGCCGGCGCTGATTCAAGTTGCGCCGCCAACGGCCGATAGCCTCGGAGATGAAGCGCCTTCTTCTCGCCCTGCCCCTGCTCGCGGCCCTGAGTGCCTGCGAGCAGCTCGGCATCGACGACCCCGCCAAGGTGGCCGCCGCCAAGGAGGCCGACGGCAAGGCCATCGGCAGTGCCTGCCGGCACGCGATGCGCGCCATCGAGGACTGCTACACCCTGAACCCCAAGGCCCAGAGGGCCGCCGTCTACGCCGGCTGGCTCGAGATGGACGCCTATATGCGCGACAACAAGCTCGAGGGCATCACGCCCGTCGTGCCGCGCCCGGGGGCTGTCAAGGCCAAGGTCGACGAGGAGGAGGTCGCGCCCAAGCCTGCGGAGAAGGCGTCCGAGAAGCCCGCCGAAAAGGCGGCGGACAAGACCGCGGACAAGACCAAGAGCCATTGATTCGGCGCCGGTCCGGGCGCCCGGATCGCATTTCGCGCCCTCGATCCTGCGCATCGTCGCACCGCACGCGGCCGGCGCCCCGCGGCTCGGCAACATGCAGTCCATCAACCCTCAGATGGAGCCTGCCATGAACACCACCCGCCGCCTCTTCACCGTCGCCACCCTTGCCGCCGCGCTGGCCGCCACGACGGCCGCCCAGGCCTGGGGCTGGGGCAGCGGCGAGCGCATCACCGGCAACGGCGACATCGCCACCGAGGCCCGCGAGCCCGGCAGCTTCGACGCCGTGGCTCTGGCCGGCGGCTTCCACGTCGTCATCCGTCAGGGGCAGGCCACCAAGGTCGAGGTCAAGGCCGACCGCAACCTGCTGCCCTACATCGAGACCCGCGTCGTCGAAGGCGGCAAGGGCCGCACGCTGGAGATCGCGCCGAAGAAGGGCGTCAACCTGTCCACGTCCAACTACCCCAGCCTGGTCATCGAGATGCCCGCGCTGCGCGCCGTCGCCGTGGCCGGCTCGGGCAGCGTCAAGGTCGAGGCCATGAAGACGGGCGGCGTCGACGCGGCCATCGCCGGCTCCGGCGACATCCATTTCGCCGGCCTGGATGCCGAGCGCCTGGGCATGAAGGTCAGCGGCAGCGGCGACATCGTCGCGGCCGGCCGCGCCGGCAGCGCCAGCGTCTCCATCGCCGGCAGCGGCGACGTGAAGGCCGCCGAACTGGCCGCCGAAGAGGTCAAGGTCAGCATCGCCGGCAGCGGCGACGCCCAGGTCCAGGCGACGAAGAGGCTCAATGTGACCATCGCCGGCTCGGGCGACGTGAAGTACGTCGGGTCGCCGGAGATCAGCTCCTCCATCGCCGGCAGCGGCAAAGTCCGCCGCCTCGGCCAGTGATTGCCGAGCCGCCGACAATGGCGGCATGAGTTTTTCCTCCAGGCTGCGCGCGCTCGCGGCCGACCCCGATTTCCGAGCCGGCGCGCGCGACATGGCCTCGCCCTCCCTGGGCCTGGCCGCCTGGGGCCTGGTGACCGGCGTGACCATGGTCAAGAGCGGGCTCAGCTTGGCCGCGGCCTTCGCCATGTCGCTGCTGGTGTTCGCGGGCAGCGCCCAACTGACGGCGCTGCCGCTGATCGCCTCCGGCGCGCCATTGTGGGTGCTGCTGGCGACGGCCTTCTGCGTGAACCTGCGTTTCGTCATCTTCAGCGCGCAGTGGCGCAACTACTTCGGCCATCTGCCGCGCGCGCGCCGGTTGCTGAACGGCTATTTCGCGGCCGATCTGAACTTCGTCTACTTCGTGAAGCGCTATCCCGACCCGCAGCCGGCGCCGGGCCAGCAGCGCTATTTCTGGGGCGGCGCGGCCGTGAACTGGCCGACCTGGCAGCTCTGCTCCTTCGCCGGCATCCTGCTGGCCGACCGCATCCCGGCGCACTGGGGCATAGGCTTCGCCGGCGTGCTGGCCCTGCTGGGCCTGTCCTACTCGCTGCTGGCCGAGAGGATGCTGTGGTGGGTGGCCGTCACGGCCGGCGCGGTGTCGATCGCGACCTATTCGCTGCCGCTCAAGCTCAACATCCTGTGCGCCATCGTCGCGGCGGGCGCCGTGGGCTGGTGGCTGGACGCGCGCAGGGGCAAGGCATGAGCGAGCCGATGACCTGGATCGCGCTGTTTGGCCTGGCCGGCATCACCGTGCTGACGCGCGGCTTCTTCATGATCGGCGACCAGCCCCTGCCCATCCCGGACTGGCTGCGCGAACTGCTCAAGGTCGCGCCGCTGGCGGCCCTTGTCGCCGTCGTCGCGCCCGAGGTCTTCATGACCCAGGGCCATGTCATCACGACCTGGCAGGACGCGCGTTGGCCCGCCGCGCTGGCGGCGACGGCCTACTACTTCTGGCGCCACGGCATCCTCGGCACCATCCTGGTCGGCATGGCCGTCATGCTGTCGCTCAGGCTCGGACTCGGCTGGTAACCGGGCGTGGCGCGCGGCGCGCGAGAATCGCGGCAGTTTTCTCAACTGCACCGCCCGACCATGAACGTCATCCGCTTCTCCGACCTGATCGCTGCCGGCAAGGTGGCCGGCCAGCGCGTCTTCATCCGCGCCGACCTCAACGTGCCGCAGGACGACAACGGCAAGATCACCGAGGACACCCGCATCCGCGCTTCCCTGCCCGCCATCAAGATGGCGCTCGACGCCGGCGCCGCCGTCATGGTCACCTCCCACCTGGGCCGTCCGACCGAGGGTGAGTTCAAGCCCGAGGATTCGCTGGCCCCGGTCGCCGAGCGCATGGCCGAGCTGCTGGGCCGCCCGGTGCCGCTGCAGCGCGACTGGGTCGACGCCGTCTCCGTGGCACCCGGCCAGCTGGTGCTGCTGGAGAACTGCCGCGTCAACAAGGGCGAGAAGAAGTGCAGCGAGGAGCTGTCCAGGAAGCTCGCATCGCTGTGCGACATCTTCGTGCACGACGCCTTCGGCACCGCCCACCGCGCCGAGGCCACGACCTATGGCATCGCCAAGTACGCCAAGATCGCCTGCGCCGGCCCGCTGCTGGCGGCCGAGATCGACGCCATCACCAAGGCCCTGGCCAACCCACACCGCCCGCTGGTGGCCATCGTCGCCGGCTCCAAGGTCTCGACCAAGCTGACCATCCTGCAAAGCCTGGCCAGCAAGGTCGACGGCCTCATCGTCGGGGGCGGCATCGCCAACACCTTCATGCTGGCCTCGGGCCTGAAGATCGGCAAGTCGCTGGCCGAGCCCGATCTCGTCGACCAGGCCAAGGCCGTCATCGAGGCGATGAAGGCGCGCGGCGCCGAAGTGCCCATCCCCGAGGACGTCGTCACCGCCAAGACCTTCGCGGCTGGTGCGACCGCCTCGGTGAAGGCGGCCGCCGACGTGGAAGACGACGACCTCATCCTCGACATCGGTCCCAAGACCGCCGCCAGGCTGGCCGAGAAGCTGCGCGCTGCGGGCACCATCGTCTGGAACGGCCCGGTCGGCGTGTTCGAGTTCCCGGCCTTCGCGCATGGCACCGAGGCCATTGCACGCGCCATCGCCGAGAGCGTGGCCTTCAGCATCGCCGGTGGCGGCGACACGCTGGCGGCCATCGCCAAGTACGGCATCGAGAAGGACGTCGGCTACATCTCCACTGGCGGCGGCGCCTTCCTGGAGGTGCTGGAAGGCAAGACCCTGCCGGCCTTCGAGATCCTCAGCAAGCGCGCCGCGGGCTGATCGCCGGCCGCCGGCGCGCCGCGCTGGCCTTGTGGCGGCCGGGGCCGCCACAATCGCGGCATGGTTCTGCGCTGGCTGCTCGCCCTGCTCGTCGTCGCGACGCTGCTGGGCCTTTTCGCCAACGCGCGCTGGATGACGCGCCGGCTGGCGCTGGACGGGCGCGGTCCGGGCCAGGGCCTGCAGCTCATCGATGACCGTGGCAGCGGCGGTGCCAGCCGGGCCGAGCTGGTCGAAGGCGCCGCGGGCGGGCCGATCGCGATGCGCTGCGAAATCCGCCGCGGCTTCGAGTGGCCCTTCTGCGAGCTGCAGATCGAGATGCTGGGCCATGACCTGAACCTCGGCGCCTTCAGCCACATCCGGCTGTGGCTGCATGCCGAGGGCCCCACGCTCGACGGTGGCCCGGCCCAGGTGCGCGTCTTCCTGCGCAACTTCGACCCGGCCTATTCGGCCAAGGGCGGCGCCATCGACCTCAAGCCTCACGAGGTCGTGCTGGCGCCCGGGGCGCAGCCGGTGCCCGTGGAGCTGCGGCTGTCGCAGTTCATGGTCAGCTCCTGGTGGGCGCAGAGCCACCCGCTGCCGGTGCCGCTGATGGGGCCGCAGCTGGACCGCGTGCGCGTGTTCAGCCTCAGCACCGGCGGCCAGGTGGCGCCGGGCCTGCACCTGATCCGGCTGGAGCGGGCCGAGCTCGTCGGCAACTGGGTGGCGCCCGAGACCTTCCGCCTCGGCCTCGTCGGGCTGTGGATGTTCAGCCTGCTGGCCTATCTGGCCTGGGAGGCCTGGGCCATGCGTGGCCGGCTGCGGCACTCGATGCGGCGCTCGCGCATGCTGGAGCAGATGGCGCTGCGCGACCCGCTGACCCGCATCGCCAACCGCGACGGCCTGAACCGCGCGCTGGACCTGCTGATGCAGGTGCAGGGCGACATGGCCTTCCCGCTGTCCGTCGTCTTCGTCGATGCCGACCACTTCAAGCGCATCAACGACGAGCATGGCCACGAGGTGGGCGACCAGGTGCTGACCCTGCTGGCCCAGACCCTGCGCGCCAACCTGCCGCGCGACGACCTGCTGGCGCGCTGGGGCGGCGAGGAGTTCGTCATCGTCATGCCGCAGACACCGGTCGAGGAGGCCGTGGCGGTGGCCGAGCGGCTGCGGCAGGTGCTCGCGCGCACCGAGTGGCCGGCCGGCCTGAAGGTGTCGGCGAGCTGGGGCGTGGCCCAGGCTTCGGCGCTGGGCGAGCTTGACCGTGCATTGCACGAAGCCGACCAGGCCATGTATCGCGCCAAGCAGGGGGGGCGCGACCGCGTGATATCGGCTTAGGCATAGATCGCCAGCAAACCTGCATCGGCCGCGGGCTGAAACCCGGCGTAACCTCATGGGTTCCCCTCTGGAGACCCGCTGCCATGGAAAAGAACAACACTCCCCTGTCGCCTGCCGAAACCGCGTTGCGCGACGCCGCCCGCGACTACCACCGCAGCCCGACGCGCGGCAAGATTTCGATCACGCCGACCAAGGCGCTCTCCAACCAGCGCGACCTGTCCCTGGCCTACTCGCCCGGCGTGGCCTACCCCTGCCTCGACATCGAGCGCGACCCGTCGCTCGCGGCCGACTTCACGTCGCGCGGCAACCTCGTCGGCGTCATCACCAACGGCACGGCCGTGCTGGGCCTGGGCGACATCGGCCCGCTGGCAGCCAAGCCGGTCATGGAGGGCAAGGGCTGCCTGTTCAAGAAGTTCGCCGGCATCGACGTCTTCGACATCGAGCTGGCCGAGCGCGACCCGGACAAGCTCATCGCCATCATCGCGGCCATGGAGCCGACGCTGGGCGGCATCAACCTCGAGGACATCAAGGCGCCCGAGTGCTTCTACATCGAGCGCGAACTGTCCAAGCGCATGAACATCCCCGTCTTCCACGACGACCAGCACGGCACGGCCATCATCTCGTCGGCTGCGCTGCTGAACGGCCTGGAGCTGGTGGGCAAGGACATCGCGAAGGTCAAGGTCGCCGTGTCGGGCGCGGGCGCCGCGGCCATCGCCTGCCTGGACGTGATGGTGTGCCTGGGCGTGCGTCGCGAGAACGTCTTCGTCTGCGACTCGCGCGGCCTCATCCAGAGCGAGCGCGAGGATGCCAAGGCCGGCAAGCTGGACGAGTCCAAGCAGCGCTACTGCCAGGTCACGGCCGCACGCACGCTGGCCGACGTCGTCGACGGCGCCGATGTCTTCCTCGGCTGCTCGGCCGCCGGGGTGCTCTCCGCCGACATGGTCAAGACCATGGCCGACAAGCCCATCATCCTGGCCCTGGCCAACCCCGAGCCGGAGATCCGCCCCGAGCTGGCCAAGGCCGTGCGCCCGGACTGCATCGTTGCCACGGGCCGCTCGGACTACCCCAACCAGGTCAACAACGTCCTGTGCTTCCCCTACATCTTCCGCGGCGCGCTGGACTGTGGCGCGACCAAGATCACCGCGGGCATGAAGCTGGCCTGCGTGCGCGAGATCGCCGCGCTTGCCAAGGCCGAGACGAGTGACGAGGTGGCGGCGGCCTATGCCGGCCAGGAGCTGGCCTTCGGCCCCGACTACCTGATCCCCAAGCCCTTCGACGCACGCCTGATCCTGCGCATCGCGCCCGCCGTCGCCAAGGCCGCGGCCGTGGACGGCGTGGCCGTGCGGCCCATCGCCGATCTCGAGGCCTATCGCCAGTCGCTGGAGCGCTTCGTCTACCAGACCGGCATGTTCATGCGCCCGGTGTTCACGGCGGCCAGGGCCGAGTGCGCCCGCGTCATCTACGCCGAGGGCGAGGACGAGCGCGTGCTGCGCGCCGTGCAGGTGGCGCTGGACGAGGGCCTGTGCAAGCCCACGCTGATCGGCCGCCCGGCCGTGCTGCAGGCGCGCATCCAGCGCGCCGGCCTGCGCTTGAGGCTCGGCGAGGACGTGGTCGTCATCGACCCCGAGGACGACCCGCGCTTCCGCCAGTACTGGGAGGCCTACCACGCGCGCATGAAGCGCAACGGCGTGACGCCGGAGATGGCCAAGTCGGCCGTGCGCCGCTCCAACACGGCCATCGGCGCGCTGGCCATCGAGCTGGGCGACGCGGACGCGATGATCTGCGGCCTGGTCGGCCGCTTCGACCGCCACCTGGAGCAGGTGCGCGACCTCGTCGGCCTGCACGAGGGCGCGCGCCAGTTCGCCGCGATGAACGCGCTGATGCTGGACAAGATGACGCTGTTCCTCACCGACACCTTCGTCAACGACGACCCGAGCGCCGAGGACCTGGCCGACATCGCGGCGATGGCCGCCGAGGAGGTGCGCCGCTTCGGCCTGCCGCCCAAGCTGGCCTTCGTCAGCCACTCCATGTTCGGCTCCAGCACGCGGCCGTCGGCGCTGAAGATGCGCCGCGCGCACGAGCTGTTCGCGCAGGCCCACCCCGAGGTCGAGTCCGATGGCGAGATGCATGGCGACGCGGCCCTGTCCGAGAGCGTGCGCCACGCCTTCCTGCCCGACAGCAGGCTCACGGGCGCGGCCAACTTGCTCGTGCTGCCGACGCTGGACGCCGCCAACATCCTGTTCAATGTGCTGAAGATCAGCTCCGGCCAGGGCGTGACGGTGGGCCCCATCCTGCTCGGCGCGGCCAGGCCCGTGCACATCCTGACGCCGTCGGCGACGGTACGCCGCATCGTCAACATGACGGCGCTGGCGGTGGCCGACGTGCGCGAGGCGCGGCTCGCCGGCGTAACCGGCGTCTAACCGGCGCGGGTTCAGACCTGTCGCCGCAGGCGTGGCGCCCCCGCCGGGCCTGCGCAGCGGGGCGGGTGGGGCTTGAAACGTCGCGAAACTTCGGCGGGGCCTGGCGGACCATAATTCCGCGCCCCTCAAAGACATTCGAGACAGCCATGACCCGCGCCACCAAGATCGTCGCCACCCTCGGCCCCGCCTCCAACACGCCGGAGGTGCTGGAGCAGATGATCCGCGCCGGCGTCGACGTCGTGCGGCTGAACTTCTCCCACGGCAAGGCCCAGGACCACATCGACCGCGCGACCATGGTCCGCGCCGTGGCCGAGAAGGTCGGCAAGTCCGTGGCCATCATGGCCGACCTGCAGGGGCCCAAGATCCGCGTCGGCAAGTTCGAGAACGGCAAGATCGAGCTCGTGCCCGGCACGCCCTTCATCCTCGACGCCGACCGCACCGAGCTCGGCAACCAGGACATCGTCGGCCTCGACTACAAGGAGCTGCCGCGCGATGTGAAGCCCGGCGACACGCTGCTGCTCAACGACGGCCTGCTGGTGCTGACCGTCGAGGCCGTGCGTGGGCCCCAGGTGCACACCGTCGTCAAGCTCGGCGGCGAGCTGTCCAACAACAAGGGCATCAACAAGCAGGGCGGCGGCCTGACCGCGCCGGCCCTGACCGGCAAGGACATGGAGGACATCAAGACCGCGATGTCCTTCCAGTGCGAATACCTGGCCGTGAGCTTCCCGAAGAACGCGACCGACATGGAGATGGCGCGCCAGCTGGCCAACGTGGCCGGCGAACCCTATCGCCACAAGCCGGCCATGATCGCCAAGATCGAGCGCTACGAGGCCATCCCCCATCTGGAAGCCATCCTGAAGGCCAGCGACGGCATCATGGTGGCGCGCGGCGACCTCGCCGTGGAGGTCGGCAACGCGGCCGTGCCGGCGCTGCAGAAGCGCATGATCAAGATGGCCCGCGAGCTGGACAAGGTCGCCATCACGGCCACGCAGATGATGGAGTCCATGATCGTGAACCCGGTGCCCACGCGCGCCGAGGTCAGCGACGTGGCCAACGCGGTGCTGGACGGCACCGACGCCGTGATGCTGTCCGCCGAGACGGCCGCCGGCAAGTTCCCCATCGAGACCGTCGAGCAGATGGCCGCCATCGCGCTGGAGGCCGAGCGCGCCGAGTTCGTCAGCCTCGACACCGATTTCGCCGGCCGCCAGTTCGGCCGCATCGACCAGTCGATCGCGATGGGCGCGCTGTTCACGGCCTACCACCTCGGCTGCAAGGCCATCCTGGCGCTGACCGAGTCCGGCTCGACGGCGCTGTGGATGAGCCGCCACCGCATCCAGGTGCCCATCTACGCGCTGACGACCCAGCCCATCAGCCAGCGCAAGATGGCGCTCTACCGCAATGTGCGCCCGCTGCTGATGCCCAAGTACGACGACCGCGACGTGGCCCTGGCCGCGGCCGAGAAGATCCTCGTCGAGCGCGGCGTGCTGATGCCGGGCGACACCTATGCCATCACCTGCGGCGAACCCATGGGCTATCCCGGCGGCACCAACATGCTGAAGGTCTGCCGGGTGGCCTGACCCACCCCCTACCGGGCTTTGCCGTGCCAAGGCCAGAGGCCTTGGCCTTCGGCAGGCACAAAGAGTCCTCAGGACCCTTTGTGTCCGGCCTCAGTCCCCTCAAGGGGGCACTGCCAGCGGCCCGGCAAAGCCGGTTCCGCGGCAGTCGCTGGAGGAAGCGCCTGCCGCAAGCGGCTAGGCGCATCGACAATGCGGAAATGAATACCGAACCCCGCCCTGCCCGCGCCAGCCTCGACGTGGTGCTGCCCGCCTACAACGAGGCGGCCTCGCTGCCGCAGCTGCTGCCCATGCTCGCCCAGATGCTGGAGCCGCTGTCGGCGCGCTGGCGCCTCATCATCGTGGACGACGGCAGCGCCGACGCGACGCCTGCCGTCGTGCAGCAGGCCATCACCGCGGGCGTGCCCATCCGCTATCTGCGCCTGTCGCGCAACTTCGGCAAGGAGGCCGCGCTGACCGCGGGCCTGGCCGTTGCCGATGCCGATCGCGTGCTGCTGATGGATGCCGACGGCCAGCATGCGCCCGAGCTGATCGCACAGATGGACGCGGCCTGGCAGCGCGGCGCCGACACGGTCTGCGCGGTGCGCGCCAGCCGCGACGAGGAAGGCGCGCTCAAGCGCCTCGGCACCAGCCTGTTCTACCGCATCGTCAACGCGTCCTCGCAGCTGCAGATCCCGCCCGACGCGGGCGACTTCCGGCTGCTGGACCGGCGCGTCGTCGCGGCCCTGAACGCGCTGCCCGAGCGCAACCGCTTCATGAAGGGCCTGTACGCCTGGGTGGGTTTCCGCACCGAATTCCTGCCCTACACGCCGCGGGCCCGCACCGCCGGCAGCAGCAGCTTCTCGATGCGCCGCCTGATCCGCCTGGCGCTGACCGGCGTCACCGCCTTCAGCAACCTGCCGCTGCGCATCTGGAGCGGCCTGGGCGCGCTGGTGGCCCTGTGCGGCCTGGGCTATGGCGCCTGGATCGTTGTCGAGCACCTGATCTTCGGCGACCAGATCCCCGGCTGGGCGACGATGGTCGTCGGGCTGATGTTCTTCGGCGGCATCCAGATGCTGTCCATCGGCATCATCGGCGAGTACGTCGGCCGCATCTTCGACGAGGTCAAGCAGCGGCCCGTCTACGTCGTCGCCCACGACACCGGCGAGCCGCGGTGAAGCGGCTGGCCGTCTGCGCCGACGACTACGGCCTCGGCCCGGCCGTCGACCGCGGCATCCTCGCGCTGGTCGGGCAGGGCCGCATCACGGCGCTGAGCGCCCTGGTCACGGCGCTGCGCTGGGCCCAGGCCGGGCCGGCGCTGCGCGAGGTCGGCGCCGACATCACCGGCCTGCACTTCAACCTGACCGAGGGTGAGCCGCTCAGCGCCGAGCTGCGCCGCCACTGGCCGCGCTTCCCCTCCCTCGGCGCCGTCATCGCCCAGGCCTTCCTCGGCCGGCTGCCGGGCGCGCTGGCCGGCGAGTTCGAGGCCCAGCTGCAGCGCTTCATCGACGTCACGGGGCGCGCGCCGGCCTTCATCGACGGCCGCCAGCATGTGCATGCGCTGCCGGGTGTGCGCCCCTTCGTGCTGGAGGCGGCAGCCCGGCTGGGCGTGCCGTTGCGCAACACCGGCCGGCTGCCGGGCCCGGGCTTCGCGTTCAAGCGCCGTGTCATCGAAGCCTGCGGCGGCCGAGCGCTGGTCGCCGAGATGCGCGCCCGCGGCCTGCGCGCCGCGCCGGCCCTGGTGGGCGTCTATGGCTTCGACCCGCAGGCCGACTATCGCGCGCTGATGCGTGGCTGGCTGGGCAGCGCGCCCGATGGCGCCCTGCTGTTCTGCCACCCGGCGCAGGGCGGGCCCGATGCCGGCGACGCGATAGGCGCGGCGCGGGTCAGGGAGATGGCCTATCTGGCCAGCGAGGCCTTTGCGGCGGACCTGGCCGAGTTCGGCGTCACCCTCAGCGGTGTCTGAAAGTCCAGGCCCGGTTTGCGGCGAAGCTGATCAGCATGACGATGACGGTCGCCGCCGCCTGGGCCAGCAGATAGTGCAGGCCGGCGCGCACGCCGAGCTCGACCAGCAGCATGCCCAACAGCGCGCCCGCGCCGGCGGTGGCGTGGAAGCGGCACCAGGCCGGCCACCAGGGGCCGCGATGGTCGAAGGTGTAGCGCCGGTTGGCCCAGAAGGCGATCTGGGCGCCGAGCAGCGCGCCGGCACCCGAGCCCAGCCAGGCCGGCCAGTGCCAGGCCTCGACCACCAGCACCAGCAGCGCGTAATGCGCCGCCGTGGCGCCGACGCCGACGCTGGCGTAGCGCGCCAGCCGCTTCATGGGCAGGTGGCGGGCGGCAGCTCGAACAGCGTGGCGCGGCGACCGGTGAACACGGGCCGCGCGTCGGGCAGGGCGTCGGTCGGTGCGGCGACGAGCCAGATGCGGCCCGGCCGGCAGCGCTCGCGGGCCAGGCGGGCCGGCGTCCACAGCACCTGATCGCCACGCACGGGGTCGAAGCGGGCCGCGTCCAGCAGCTCCTGCCGCCAGCTGTCGCCGCCCCGGGTGCGCAGCGCGTCCCAGTCGTCCAGCACGGCGGGCGGTGCATCTAGGCGGGCCTGGAAGCGCAGGTCGAAGAAGGAGCCGCCGGTCAGCAGCACGCGGTCGCCGGGCGCCAGGCGCTCGCGCAGTGCGGCGCCGATGTCGCTGTGGTCGGGCCTGCCCCAGTACACGACGGCCGGCACCGTGAGCACGCAGATCAGCGCGCCGACGATCCAGGCCGCTCGCGCGCCGCGCCGCTCGCGCCAGGCCTCGAACAGCAGCAGCGCCAGCGGCAGCAGCGCCGGCAGCACATAGCCGACCAGCTTGGAGCGCGGCATCGAGAAGAAGGCCAGGATGACGATGACCCACCAGAGATCGAAGCCCATGCGGCGCAGCGCACCGGGCAGCCGCAGGCTCAGCGGCAGCGTGCCCAGCGGCAGCACGGCGAGGAAGAACCACCAGGGCTGGGCATTGTTGAAGCGCGCCTGGGTGTAACGGGCGAAATGCTGCTCGATGATGAAGTAGTCGAAGAAGCCGGGGAAGCGCTGCTGCATGACCAGCATCCAGGGCAGCGCGATGGCCGCGAAGACGGCGAGCGCCAGTGGGTGCAGCGCGAAGCGCAGGTCGGCCCAGCGCCGGTTCAGCAGCAGCCAGGGGAGCACGATGAGGCCGGGCAGCACGACGCCGATCAGGCCCTTGGACAGCAGGGCCAGCGCCATCGCGGCCCAGGCCGTGCACAGCCAGGCGAGGCTGCGCTGCCCGGGCGCCAGCGCGCGCCGCGCCGCGACGACGGCCAGCGAGATCCAGCCGGCCACCAGCATGTCGTGGTTGGCGTACTGGCCGCCGAGGTAGAACAGCGGCAGCACGGCCAGCAGGGCCAGGGCCTGCCGGGCGCCGTCGCGGCCATAGCGCGTGCCGGCCTCGATCCACAGCGCCAGGCCCATCACCCAGGCGCCCAGCAGCGGCGCCACGCGCAGCGCCAGCGCCGTCGGGCCGAGCAGGCTCAGGGCCGCCATGTCGATCCAGTACATCAGCGGCGGCTTGTGGAAATAGGGCAGGCCTAAGAGGGTGGGCGTCAGCCCGTCGCCGCTGCGCAGCATCTCGTAGGCCACGCCGCCGTAGCGGCCCTCGTCGGGCAGGGCGACGGGGCGCCAGCCGGCCACGGCGACGAGCCACAGCGCGAGCAGGGCGAGCGGCCACCAGGGCGGCAGACGGCGGGTGAAGTCGGCAATTGAACGCATTGCGGCGGCCTGGTGAAAAGGGGGTGACGGCAGGTGCCGCTGGCGGGTGCGGGGCTGGGCCGGCTGCGTGGGTGTCCGGCGTGTCCCCGGCCTGGCCTCGCGGCCCGGCGCTGTCTGCGCGGATTATGGCGTGGGCCTGGATGAAGCCGGGGCCGGCCGGCTCACCGCGTGACGATGTCGCGGTGGTGGAAGGCGAGCCGCGCGAGCAGCCGGTTCTGCGTCGCGAAGGGCAGGCCGGCGGCATCCATCGCCTGCTGCAGGTCCTCGACCAGTGCGTCGAAATCGCCCTTGGTGATGCCCAGGCCGGCGTGGGCGTTGTGCATGCTGACGCCGTCGTAGTCGCAGGGGCCGCCGGCGCTCACGCAGAAGTAGTCGGCCAGCGCGCCCTTCAGATAGGCGGCGTTGATGCCGTCGAAGAAATGCGCGATGCGCGCGTCCTTCAGCATGCGGTCGTAGAAGTCGTCGGTGAAGCGCCGGATGGCCTCCTGGCCGCCGAGCTCGCGGTAGAGCGCATCGTCGCGGGCGCGGATCACGGTCGGCCCGCCCTGGCCGGGCGCCGACTGGGCCCGGGCCGGCACCGGGAGGCCCAAGGCCAGCGCGAGGGCGATGGAGAGCACCGGACAGGGCTTCATTGCGGGCGGCTCCAGCAAAGGCGAGCCGGCAGTCTAGGGCCCGCCGGTGAGCAATCCGGCGCGCAATCCGTGGCGGCGGGTGCGCGCTGGTTGCGCTGGCCGGCGCAACCAGCGGCATCATCGCCAGCCATGGACACGAGACCTTGGTGGGCCCTGCTCGCATCGGTGGTCGCCGGCTTCTGCGCCGCCGCGTCGGCCAAGCCCCTCGTCATGCTCGAGGACACCGGGGCGTTGATGCCCCATGCGCGCATCGAGAACGGCCGTGTCGTCGAGGGCGTCCGTGCCGACCTGGGCGCGGCGCTGGCTCGCCGGCTGGGCCGCGACCTGCAGTTGCGCACCATGTCGCGCAAGCGCATGGCCCAGGCCCTGGCGCGCGGCGAGGCCGACATGGTCTGCGGCTATCAGCGCGACTGGCTGCCCGGGCCCTTCGGCTGGAGTCATGCCTTCATCCCCGACGAGTCCCTGCTCGTGACCTCGGCCAGCGCGCCCGCGCCGCGCGGCCTGGCCGATCTGGCCGGCCAGCCGGTGGGCACGGTGCTGGGCCATGTCTACCCGGAGATGGATGAGGTGCTGCATGGTGGCTTCGTGCGCGACGACGCGCCCAACGCCGTCACCAACCTGCACAAGCTCCAGGCCGGCCGCGTGCAGCATGCGCTGATCGGCCGGCGCATGCTGGAGTACCAGCAGCGCATCGGGCATTTCCGCCTCGTGCTGCATCCGCCCGTGGTCGTGTCCAGGGTGCTGGCCCAGTGCGCGCTCGGGCCCGCCAGCCCGGTCGGCCTGCCGGCGCTGAACAGCGCGATCGACGGCCTGGTGGCCGAGGGCGAGCTGACCCGCATCCTCGCCAGATACCGTTAGGGCTGCGCTGCCTCGGGCCTCAGCCTTCGGCGATGCGCCTGGCCAGATGCGCCAGCGCCTCCTCCACCTGGTCGACCAGCACCAGGCACAGGTCGCCCGGCTGCAGGCGCGCGAGCGCCCGGTCGATGGCGATGAACTCGCCGACGATCTCCTCGATGTGCCGAGTGCGCGAGGCGCCCTGCAGGCCCTGGCGCAGCAGCGCGACGACCTCGCCGGCCGCGCGGCCGCGCTGGCAGGCGTCTTCGTAGAGGATGACCTCGTCGAAGGCGGCGCCGAGGATCTCGGTCTGCACGCGGATGTCCTCGTCGCGGCGGTCGCCCGCGCCACTGATGACGACGCTGCGCTTGTTGGCCGGCAGCGCGGCCACCGCGCCCACCAGGGCCTTCATCGCATCGCCGTTATGCCCGTAGTCGGCAATGACGGTGGCGCCCTTGTAGTCCATCACGTTGAAGCGGCCCGGCGCGTTGTCGGCGTCGTTGGCGAAGCTGCCCACGCCGCGGCGGATGGTGTCCCAGTCCAGGCCCACGCCCCAGGCGGCGGCCACGGCGGCCATCGCGTTCTCGACCTGGAAGCCGATCAGGCCGCCGCGCGTCAGCGGGATGTCGCGCAGCGGGATGCTCTCGCGCCAGACGCCTTGGGCCGCGACGAGCTGGTCGCCGTCCACATAGACGCAGCGCTTGCCCTGGGCGCGGTGCGTGGCCATCAGCGGGTGGTGGCGGTCAGCCGCGAAATAGATGGCCTGGCCGGGGCAGACGGCGGCCATCTGCGCGGTCAGCGGGTCGGTCGCGTTCAGCACCGCATAGCCGTTGGGCGCCACGTTCTGCACGATGACGCGCTTGACCAGCACCAGGTCTTCCGCGGTGTGCAGGAAGTTCATGCCCAGATGGTCGCCCGCGCCGACGTTGGTGACGACGGCGACCTGGCAGCGGTCGAAGCCCAGGCCCTCGCGCAGGATGCCGCCGCGGGCGGTCTCCAGCACGGCGGCTTCCACGTCCGGGTGCATCAGCACATTGCGGGCGCTCTTGGGGCCGGAGCAGTCGCCGCTGTCGATCTGGCGGCCGTCCACATAGACGCCGTCGGTGTTGGTCATGCCGACCTTCAGGCCGCAGCTGGCGAACAGATGGGCGATCAGGCGCGTGACCGTGGTCTTGCCGTTGGTGCCGGTGACGGCGACGACCGGGATGCGGCCATCCTCCGCCGCGCTGCCGGACTTCTGCGTGCTGCCGAACAGATGGCCGACGATGGCCTCGCCGACGTTGCGGCCCTTGCCGAAGCTGGGGCTCAGGTGCATGCGCAGGCCCGGCGCGGCATTGACCTCGACGATGCCGCCGTTGATCTCCTCCAGCGGGCGCAGCACGCTCTCGGCCACCACGTCCACGCCGCAGACATGCAGGCCCACGACCTGGGCCGCCGCGATGGCGCGGGCGGCCACCTCGGGGTGCACGTCGTCGGTCACGTCGGTGGCCGTGCCGCCGGTGGACAGGTTGGCGTTGTTGCGCAGGATGACGCGCTGGCCCTTCTCGGGCACGGATTCGGGGCTGAGGCCCTGCTGCGTGAGCCGCGCGACGGCGATGTCGTCGAAGCGGATCTTGGTGAGGGATGTCGCATGGCCGTCGCCGCGGCGCGGGTCGGCGTTGACCTTGTCGACCAGCTGCTTGACCGTGTGCACGCCATCGCCGATGACATGGGGCGGGTCGCGGCGCGCGGCGGCGATGAGCTTGTCGCCGATGACGAGCAGCCGGTAGTCCGAGCCCGGCAGGAACTTCTCGACCATCACGGGGCCGATCTCGTCGGCGGCCTTGTAGGCGATCTCGAAGTGCTCGCGCGTGACCACGTTGACCGTCACGCCCTTGCCCTGGTTGCCGTCCTGGGGCTTCACGACGACGGGCAGGCCGATCTCCTCGGCGACGGCCCAGCCGTCGTCGGGCGAATCGACCGGCCGGCCGGTGGGCACCGGCACGCCGGCGGCCTGCAGCAGGCGCTTGCAGAGATCCTTGTCCTGGGCGATGGATTCGCTGACGGCGCTGGTCGCGTCCACCTCGGCGGCCCAGATGCGGCGCTGCTTGGCGCCCCAGCCGAACTGCACCAGGCTGCCCTGGGTCAGGCGGCGGTAGGGAATGCCGCGGGCGATGGCCGCGTTGACGATGGAGCCGGTGGAGGGGCCGAGGCGGATGTCCTCGTCGAGCTCACGCAGCTGGGCGATGACGGCATCGTCGTCGAACTCGCCGCCGGTGAGGGCGGCCTGCACGAGCTTCAGGGCCTGCTCGAAGGCCATGCGGCCGACGTCTTCCTCGCTGTACTCGATGACGAGCTGGTAGGTGCCGGCCTCGGGCGTGATGTGGGTCTGGCTGAAGGTGACCGGGCAGCCGGCCTGGGCCTGCAGGGCCAGCGTGGCCTGCTCCAGCACCTGGGCCAGCGAGGCGTCGGCACGCAGCTCGCCGATGGTGGGGAAGAGCTGGCGCAGGCGGGCCTCGAAGCCGGGCAGGCGTTCGAGAGAGCGTTCGGCGTCGGTGCAATGCACGACGGCCTCGATGGCCGTGTGGCGGCTCCACATGTTCGGGCCGCGCAGCGCGCGGGTACGGGAAACGTCCATGTTCGTTCTTGTTTACGCGAGGTGGAGTTCGGGGACGAAGGTGTCCAGGCCGGCGGCGATCAGCTCGGGCGAGATGCCCAGGGCCCAGGCGGCGGCGACGGCGGCGAGCAGCGTGGCGGCGTCCACCGCAGCGCTGCCGAAACGGCGCAGCAGGGCCTCGATGTTGGCGCCGGGCGTCTCGGCCGGGCCTTGCGCCAGCACGGCGGCGCCGCCGCGCAGGAAGACGGCGCGGCCGCCGCGGTCGCGGTGGTGCAGGATGGCCTCCAGCGCGCCGTCCTCGGCGTAGAAGACGACCTCGCCGTCGCTGAGCTCGGCCATGTCGACGAGGCGGGCGTGGGCCGCGTGCAGCACGCTGGCGCCGTCGCTGAGCACGACGTCGATCTGGGTGCGCAGCACCTTGTAGAGCTGGTCGCCGTCCTGCACGTCGAACTCGGCCAGCGCGGCGATGCCGTCCAGGTCGGTGACGACGCCGACGGCCGCGCGGTCATAGGCCAGGCCGTCGCGCAGGATGGAGGCGGCGTCGTTCTCGACGACGACGGCGTTGACGCCGCGGTTCATCAGCAGGCGGTGGGCCGCGTCCCAGCGGGCGCTGTTGCGCTTCTCGACGCGGCGCGTGCCGAGGAAGAGGCCGTCCTTGCAGGCCAGGCCCACATGGCGGCCGTTCAGATGCAGCAGCCAGGCGACGAGGCGTGTGATCTGGTGGCCGCCGCGCGAGCCGGCGACGCCGACGATGGGGATGCGGCCGGACTCGTCCTCGGCGAACAGGTGGTCGATGATGGCCTGGCCCACGGGCTGGGGCGCGCCGCCGGCGGGCTTGAGGTGCATCAGCAGGCCCGGGCCGGCGTTGACCTCGACGATGGCGCCGCCGGTCTCGGCCAGCGGCTTGCCGATGTCCTCGGTGACGAGGTCGACGCCGGCGATGTCCAGGCCCACGGTGCGCGCGGCCAGCGACACGGCGTGCGCCACCTCGGGGTGGACCTCGGAGGTGCAGTCGATGGCGACGTTGCCGTTGCGCTGGATCAGCACCTGGCGGCCGGCCTCGGGCACGGAATCCGGCGTCAGGCCCTGGCGCTGCAGGTCCAGCAGGATGACGCCGTCTTCGGCGATGCGGACGCGGTTGAGCGGGAAGTCCTCCGTCAGGCCGCGGCGCGGGTCGACGTTGATCTGGCTGTCGACCAGCTGGGCGACCGTCTGGCGGCCGTCGCCGTGGACCCAGGCCGCCTCGCCGCGCGCGGCCGCGACGACCTGGCCGCCGACGACGAGCAGCCGGTGTTCGTTGCCGCGGATATAGCTCTCCACCAGCACCGACGAGCCGTGCGCGTCGGCCAGCTTGAAGGCGGCCTCGCAGTCGGCCTCGGTCTGGATGTCCAGCGTGACGCCGCGGCCGTGGTTGCCGTCGCTGGGCTTGACGACGACCGGCAGGCCGACGTCCTGCGCGGCCTCCCAGGCCTCGGCGGCGGTCTTGATCTCGCGGCCCGCGGGCACCGGCACGCCGACGGCCTTCAGCAGGGACTTGGTCAGGTCCTTGTCACTGGCGATGCC
The DNA here is from genome assembly GCF_004342485.1 of Roseateles saccharophilus. Lineage (GTDB taxonomy): Bacteria > Pseudomonadota > Gammaproteobacteria > Burkholderiales > Burkholderiaceae_C > Pelomonas > Pelomonas saccharophila. The sequence continues at coordinate 94,686 of NZ_SMBU01000012.1, read as the reverse complement.
CTCGGCGATCGCGCTGGTCATGTCGGTCTCGGCCGTCCAGATGCGGCGCTGGCGCTGGCCGTGGCCGAGCTGCACGAGGTTGCCGTCGTTCAGGCGGATGTGGGGGATGCGGCGGTCCGTGGCCGCGGCCACGATGGCGGCCGTGGAGGGCCCCAGGTAGCAGTCGTCCAGCTTGTCGCGCACGCGGGCCACGGCAGCGGGCACGTCGAAGGCCTCGGCGTTGATGGTCGCCATCAGCAGCGCATGGCCCTCGGCCAGCGCCGCGCGGGCGACCTGCTCGTCGCGGGCGCGGAAGACCATGCGGTAGACGCCGCGCTGGCTGGTGGCACGGGTCTGGCCGAAGCCGGTGGGCATGCCGGCCAGGTTCAGCAGCTCGATGACGATGTGCTCCAGCACATGGCCCATCCAGGTGCCGTCGCGCAGGCGCTCGATGAAGCCGCCGCGCTCGCCGACGCCGCAGTGGTGTTCGATCAGGGCGGGCAGGGCGGTGGTCAGGCGGTCGTTGAAGCCGGGCAGCAGGTTGGAGGGGTAGTCCTCCAGCTCGCCCAGGTCCAGCCAGACCTCCAGCACCGGCCGGTAGGTCCACATATTCGGCCCGCGCAGGTAGTTGATGCGCAGCAGGCGGATGTCGTTCTTCTTGCTCATGGAGTCTGGATGTTGGGCGCCGGGAAGCGCGTGGAATTGTGCGCCGAAGTCATCGGGGAGAATTGCGACAGCCCGTAGGAAGCAAGAACAACATGCAAGACCATCCTCCCGTCATCACGCCTCATCCTCAAATGGCTGCCCTGCAGGGGCGCCTCCTGGCTGGCGAGAACGTGGTGGCGACGCTGGAGGTTGACCTGGGCGCCGACGGCCGCTTCGCCCAGGGCCTGGTTGCGCTGACGAATTCACGCCTGCTGGCCTTCGAGCCGGCCGGAGGCGGCTGGGCCGAGTTCCCGCTGGCCGTGGGCCAGAGCCTCAAGCTCAGCGACCACGGCGGCCTGGCCTTCATGGAGTTGTTCGGCGCCGACCGCCGCCTGGCGCGCTGGCGCTTCACGCTGGCCTGCAACCCGGCCGCCGTGCGCTTTGCCGACAGTTTCGACCGCGAGGTGCAGCGCCTGGCCGGCCATGTCGTGCATGACGAGGAGGAAGAGGGCGAGGACTCGGCCTTCGACTTCGGCGAGGCCAGCACGCCGCCTAGCACCTGGGTGCTGCTGCGCCTGTGGCGCTTCGCGCGGCCCTACCAGGGCCAGCTGCTGCTCGGCTTCGCGCTGATGATGGGCGCCACCGGCGCGACGCTGGTTTCGCCCTATCTGACCATGCCCCTGATGGACAAGGTGCTGATTCCCTTCCAGAACGGCCAGGCCATCGACCCCAACCTCGTCACTTGGCTGCTAGGCGGCCTGCTCGGCGCGGCACTGTTCTCCTGGGCCATGGGCTGGGCCAAGACCTATCTGCTGGCCCTCGTTTCGGAGCGCATCGCCGCGGACCTGCGCACGGCCACCTTCGAGCATCTGCTGGGCCTGTCGCTCGAATACTTCGGCAACAAGCGCACCGGCGACCTGATGTCGCGCATCGGCTCGGAGACGGACCGCATCTCGGTGTTCCTGAGCCTGCACGCGCTGGACTTCATCACCGACGTGCTGATGCTGGCGATGACGGCGTTGATCCTGTTCAGCATCCACCCCGGCCTGGCCCTGGCGACGCTGGTGCCGCTGCCCTTCATCGCCTGGCTGATCCACCTGGTGCGCGACCGGCTGCGCACCGGCTTCGAGAAGATCGACCGCGTCTGGGGCGAGATCACCAATGTGCTGGCCGACACCATTCCCGGCATCCGCGTCGTCAAGGCCTTCGCGCAGGAGAAGCGCGAGGCCACGCGCTTTCGCGAGGCCAATGTGAAGAACCTGCAGGTCAACGACCGGCTGAACAAGACCTGGAGCCTGTTCACGCCCAGCGTCGCGATGCTGACCGAGATGGGCCTGCTGGTGGTCTGGGGCGTGGGCATCTGGCTGATCGCCCACCAGAGCATCACGGTCGGCACACTGACCGCTTTCCTGGCCTACATCGGCCGCTTCTACGGTCGGCTGGATTCGATGAGCCGCATCGTCTCCGTCACGCAGAAGGCCGCGGCGGGCGCCAAGCGCATCTTCGACATCCTGGACCACGTCTCCAACGTGCCCGACCCGGTCAACCCCCAGCCCTTCGAGAACGTGAAGGGCGCGATCTCCATGCAGGGCGTCAACTTCCGCTACGGCTCGCGCTCGGTCATCCGCACGCTGAACCTGGACATCCGCCCCGGCGAGATGGTGGGCCTTGTGGGCCACAGCGGCTCGGGCAAGAGCACGCTGGTGAACCTGATCTGCCGCTTCTACGACGTGACCGAGGGCGCCATCAAGGTCGACGGCGTGGACCTGCGCCGCGTCAAGGTGGCCGACTACCGCCGCCACATCGGCCTGGTGCTGCAGGAGCCCTTCCTGTTCTTCGGCACCATCGCCGAGAACATCGCCTACGGCAAGCCCGACGCGACGCGCGACGAGATCGTCGCCGCCGCCCGCGCCGCCCATGCCCACGAGTTCATCCTGCGCCTGCCGCATGGCTACGACAGCCTGGTCGGCGAGCGCGGCCAGGGCCTGTCCGGCGGCGAGCGCCAGCGCATCTCCATCGCCCGCGCGCTGCTGATCGACCCGGCCATCCTCATCCTCGACGAGGCCACCAGCGCGGTGGACACCGAGACCGAGAAGGAGATCCAGCGCGCGCTGGACAACCTCGTGAAGGGCCGCACCACCATCGCCATCGCCCACCGCCTGTCCACGCTGCGCAAGGCCGACCGCCTCGTCGTGATGGACCGTGGCGAGATCGTCGAGCTGGGCCCGCACGACGAGCTGATCGCCCAGCAGGGCCACTACTGGCGGCTGTGGGAGGCCCAGGCCCGCCGCGTCGATGCCGAGACGGCCGAGGACGCCGGTCTGATGGTCGTGGCCCCCAACCCGAACGCGCACACGGTGAACGCATGAGCACGACGCTTCCCTTCCGCGACCTGCATCTCGATGCCAACGGCCGGCTCGTGCTGACCGACCTGAACGGCGACAGCCACGTCGGCGTGATGCCGGTGCGCGCCCACCCCATCTCCGCGCCGGACGAGGGCCTGTCCCTGGTCGGCAGCCATGGCCACGAACTGGCCTGGGTCGAACGTGTGTCGGCGCTGCCGGACGGCCCGCGCCGCCTGCTGGAGGCCGAGCTTGCGGCGCGCGAATTCCATCCGACGCTCAAGCGCCTGATCGCGGTCAACACCTTCGGCACGCCCAGCACCTGGCGCATCGAGACCGACCGCGGCGAGGTCGACTTCGTGCTGAAGAGCGAGGAAGACATCCGCCGCCTGGAAGAAGGGCGGCTGCTGATCACGTCCACGCACGGCGTGCAGCTGCAGGTGCCGGACCGCTGGGCGCTGGACCGGCATTCGAAGCGCTTGCTGGAGCGCTTCCTGTAACTCAGCTCGGCTCGCCCATCTGGGATTGCAGATAGTTCTGCGCGCCGACGGTGTCGACCAGCTCCAGCTGGGTTTCGAGGTGGTCGATGTGCTCCTCGGTGTCGTCGAGGATCTCGACGAAGATTTCCCGGGAGACGTAGTCGCGCACGCTCTCGCAGTGGGCGATGGCCTCCTTCAGGTGGGCGTGGCCGGCCTTCTCGATCTTCAGGTCGCACTCCATCGTCTCGACGGCGTTCTCGCCGATCAGCAGCTTGCCGAGGTCCTGCAGATTGGGCAGGCCGTCCAGCATCAGCACGCGCTCGATGAGCTTGTCGGCGTGCTTCATCTCCTCGATGGACTCCTCGTACTCGTGCTTGGCCATCTTCATCAGGCCCCAGTTCTTCAGCATGCGGGCATGCAGGAAGTACTGGTTGATGGCCGTCAGCTCCAGCTTGAGCTGCTGGTTGAGATGGACGATGACCTGAGCGTCGCCTTGCATGGGGCTCTCCGAAACGTGAAATCGGTCCGCAGTATCCCCAGCGGAAGCCTCCAGGCAAAGTCGCCATTATTGCAAATGAGACTGATTCGCATTAGACTTCGGTCCCATGATTGTCTGTGTCTGCCACCGCGTCTCCGATCGCGACATCGCGATTGCCGCCTCCAGCGGCTGCCCGAGCTTCGAGGCCCTGCAGGACGAATTGCGCGTGGCCACGGCCTGCGGCGCCTGTCGTGATTGCGCCTGCGCGGTCTTCGAGGAGAGCCGCGTCGAGGGCGGTGCGCCACGGGCGCGCGGCATGGCCGTTGCCATCCGGCCCCTGCGGACCGCCTGAGCGCCTACAATCCGGCACTTCGGTCGGCATCCGCCGCCGGCGTCCGCTTTGTCTGATCTTGAGTGTTGTGTTTTGCCGCAGCCGCTCGGGCTGCGGATGAATCCTGATTCAACGACACCAAGGAAATCTTTCATGAGCACCATGCAAACCGGCATCGTCAAGTGGTTTGACGACGGCAAGGGCTTCGGCTTCATCACCCCCGCCGACGGCGGCAAGGATCTGTTCGCCCACCACAGCGAGATTAAGAACAACGGCGGTTTCCGCACGCTGGCCGAAGGCGCCCAGGTCGAGTTCGAAGTGAAGCAGGGCCCCAAGGGCCTGCAGGCCGCGAACATCCGCGCGCTGTAATTCACGCGTCGCCCTGACACAAAGCCCGCGCCTGGCGCGGGCTTTGTGCTTTCCGGGGTCGCCCAACGACAATCGATGGCTATGTCCGCACTGCCCGCCACGCCCCCGAAGGCGCTGACCGCTTACCGCCCGTTCTGGGCCAAGCGCTTCGGCCCCGCACCCTTCCTGCCCATGAGCCGGCAGGAGATGGAGCAACTCGGCTGGGATTCCTGCGACATCGTCATCGTGACGGGCGACGCCTACGTCGACCACCCCAGCTTCGGCATGGCCGTCATCGGCCGCACGCTGGAGGCCCAGGGCTTTCGCGTCGGCATCATTGCCCAGCCGGACTGGAGCAGCGCCGACGCCTTCAAGGCGCTGGGCCGGCCCAACCTCTTCTTCGGCGTCGCGGCCGGCAACATGGACTCGATGATCAACCGCTACACGGCTGATCGGAAGATCCGCAGCGACGACGCCTACACGCCCGGCGGCGAGGGCGGCAAGCGGCCCGACCGCGCGACGCTGGTCTACACGCAGCGCTGCCAGGAGGCGTTCAAGGACGTGCCCGTCGTCATCGGCGGCATCGAGGCCAGCCTGCGCCGCATCGCGCACTACGACTACTGGCAGGACAAGGTGCGCCGCTCCATCCTCGTGGACAGCAAGGCCGACCTGCTGGTCTATGGCAATGCCGAGCGCGCCATCGTCGAGATCGCCCACCGCCTGGCGCGCCGCGAGCCTATCGAAAGTCTGACCGACGTGCGCGGCACGGCCTTCATGCGCCGTAGTGACGATCCGTCCGCCGAGGGCTGGTTCGTGCTGGACTCGGCCGAGGTGGACCGCCCGGGCCGCGTCGACGAGTTGATCAGCCCCTACCAGATGGTGGACGAGGGCAAGGCCTGCGCATCCAATGACGAGGTCAAGCCGATCACTATCCACAAGACCGGTCGCATCACGATGCCGCCGCGCGAGCACACGGTGGTGCGCCTGCCCGCCTACGAGAAGGTCAGGAGCGACCCGGTGCTCTATGCCCACGCCAACCGCGTGCTGCACCTGGAGACCAACCCCGGCAACGCGCGCGCGCTGGTGCAGCGCTACGACTTCAACGGCGTCGAGCGCGACCTCTGGATCAATCCGCCGCCGATCCCGCTGACGACGCCGGAGATGGATCACGTCTTCGACCTGCCATACGCGCGCAGCCCGCACCCGCGCTATGCGGACGAGGCCGGCGGCCATGACGGCGCGACCAAGATCCCGGCCTGGGAAATGATCCGCTTCAGCGTGAACATCATGCGCGGCTGCTTCGGCGGCTGCACCTTCTGCTCCATCACCGAGCACGAGGGCCGCATCATCCAGAGCCGCAGCGAAGACTCCGTGATCCGCGAGATCGAGGAGATGCGCGACAAGGTCAATGGCTTCACCGGCATCGTGTCGGACCTCGGCGGCCCGACGGCCAACATGTACCGCCTGGGCTGCAAGAGCCCCGAGATCGAGGCCGCCTGCCGCAAGCCCAGCTGCGTCTATCCGGGCATCTGCCAGAACCTGAAGACCGACCACGGCCCGCTGATCAGCATGTACCGCCGCGCCCGTGCGCTGCCGGGCGTGAAGAAGATCCTGATTGGCTCCGGCCTGCGCTACGACCTGGCCGTGCAGTCGCCCGAGTACGTGAAGGAGCTGGTCAGCCACCACGTCGGCGGCTACCTGAAGATCGCGCCCGAGCACACCGAGGGCGGGCCGCTGTCCAAGATGATGAAGCCGGGCATAGCCACCTATGACCGCTTCAAGCAGATGTTCGAGGCGGCGAGCGCGGCGGCCGGCAAGAAGCAGTACCTGATCCCCTACTTCATCGCCGCCCATCCCGGCACCAGCGACGAGGACATGATGAACCTCGCCGTCTGGCTGAAGAAGAACGGCTTCCGGGCCGACCAGGTGCAGACCTTCTACCCGAGCCCGATGGCCACGGCCACGGCGATGTACCACTCCGGGCTCAACCCGCTGAAGGGCATCAGCCGCGACGAGACGCGTGGCGAGAAGGTCGACGTCGTGCGCGGCGAGCGCCGCCGCCGGCTGCACAAGGCCTTCCTGCGCTATCACGACGCCAACAACTGGCCGCTGCTGCGCGAGGCCCTCAAGGCCATGGGCCGCGCCGACCTGATCGGCAACGGCAAGCACCACCTGATCCCGAGCTATCAGCCCGTCACCGACGGCAGCTACGAGAGCGCGCGGCGCAAGAACTCGACCATGGCCAAGGCGGCCATGCCGCGCAAGGGCCAACTGCTGACCCAGCACACCGGCCTGCCGCCGCGCGTGACCGGTGCGGCCCGCCCCGCTGCCTCGCGTCCGGGCAAACCCGGTAAACGTTGAGGGCGCCTGCGGGACATTTGCCCGCGCTTTTCGTGACATGCCGCTTGCGGATGCACTACGCTTGCGGCTCTTGACCGACGAGGCCGCTGCCGCCGTGGCTGCCGCCCGTGCCCGGAGCCCTCGCCCCCATGCAAGAAACGCCCGCCGCTGACGACGATTTGCTCGAACTGCTCGACGAGCCCGAGCACGCCGACGCGGAACATCGCCCCCACGACCGGCCCTGGCGCATCCTGATCGTCGACGACGACGGTGACGTCCACAAGGCCACCGAACTGGCCATGCAGGGCCTGACCGTCGAAGGCCAACCCCTGGTCTTCCTGCACGCCTCCTCCGCCGCCCAGGCCCGCCAGCTGCTCGCCAGCGAAGACGACCTCGCCGTCGTGCTGCTGGACGTCGTCATGGAGAGCGAAGACGCCGGCCTGCAGCTCGTGCGCCATATCCGCGAGGAACTGCGCCTGAACGCCGTGCGCATCGTGCTGCGCACCGGTCAGCCCGGCTATGCACCCGAGATCGAGACGGTGCAGGCCTATGACATCAACGACTACAAGACCAAGTCCGAGCTGACCCGCACGCGGCTCTACACCGTGCTGACCGCGGCCGTGCGCTCCTACCGCCAGATCTGTGCGCTGGAGGCCAACCGCCGCGGCCTGGAGATGATCGTCGAGAGCAGCACCTCGCTGTCGCGCATGCGCGGCCTGTCGCGCTTCGCCGAAGGCGTCGTCACCCAGCTCTGCGCCCTGCTCGGCATCCTGCCAGAGGGCCTGGTCTGCGCCCAGGTCCATGGCGACGGCGGCGACGAGGTGCGCATCGTCGCCGCGGCCGGCCAGTACAGCGGCCTCATCGACCGTCCGCTGGCCCAGGTCAAGATCGCCGCCGTGCGCGAGCGCCTGGAGCGCTGCCTGCGCGAGCAGCGCAGCATCTACGACGACGGCACCTGCCTCTACTTCGGCATGGGCCAGGGCCGTGCGATGGCGGCGCTGGTGGACGTGGGCCGCGAGCTCGACGAGCTCGACCAGCAGCTGCTGCGCGCCTTCTGCTCCAACATCGCGGTCGGCTTCGAGAACGTCGTGCTGTACAGCCAGTTGCTGGACCAGGCCTACAACGACCCGCTGCTGCGCCTGCCCAACCGCAACCGCTTCGTCGAGCTGCTCGACAAGAACCTGAAAGACCCGTCCGGCGTCACGCTTGCGCTGATCGACATCGACGACTTCTCCGACATCAACGACGCCTTCGGCCACCACTTCGGCGACCAGGTGCTGCAGGCCGTCGTGCACCGCATGAGCGAGATGCTGGGCCTGAACACGGCCATGGCCCGCGTCGGCGCCGACACCTTCGGCGTGCTTGGCGAGCATGCCAAGGTCTGCCCGGAGAGCGTGCAGGCCGTCTTCGCCGAGCCCTTCATGGTGGCCGGCGAGCGGCTGCAACTGTCGGCCACGACCGGCCTCGTGCGCCTGGGCGAGTCCAAGGCCGTCGGCTCCGAGCTGCTGCTGGACGCCCAGATCGCGCTCAAGCGCGCCAAGCAGCACCAGCGCGGCGCTTCGCAGTACTTCTCCGCCGCCATGGGCAGCGACGCGCGCGAGCGCTTCAAGCTGCTCAAGGGCCTGCGCACCGGCTTCGAGGAGAACCGCCTCTTCGTCGTCTACCAGCCCCAGGTCGACCTGGGCAGCGGGCGCGTGCTGGGCGCCGAGGCGCTGCTGCGCTGGCGCACCGACGATGGTCGCTTCATCCCGCCGGACCAGTTCATTCCGCTGGCCGAGCAGAGCGGCCTCATCATCCCGATCGGCGAGTTCGTCATGCGCACGGCCTGCCACCAGCTCAGGAGGCTGCAGGCCCAGGGCCATGCCGACTTCCGCATGGCGGTCAACATCTCGATGGCCCAGTTCCGCCACCCGGCCTTCCTGGACATGCTGGCCCGCGCGCTGAAGGACGGCGGCGTTGCCGGCCAGAACCTCGAGCTCGAGATCACCGAGTCCATGGCCATGGAGGACGCCGATCTCGTGCTGCGTGTGCTGGCCGACATCAAGCAACTCGGCTTCAGCGTCGCCATCGACGACTTCGGCACCGGCTTCTCGTCGCTGAGCCAGCTGCGCCAGTTGCAGGTGGACCGCCTCAAGATCGACCGCGCCTTCGTGCAGGAGGCACAGGCCTCGTCCGCCGGGTCCACCATCGCGCAGATGGTCGTCAACCTCGGCCATGGCCTGGGCCTCACCGTCATCGCCGAAGGCATCGAGACCGAGGAGCAGCGCCAGTACCTGATCGGACTGGGCTGCCACGAAGGCCAGGGCTGGCTGTTCGCCAAGCCCATGCCGGCGGAGCAGCTCGAAGCCTGGATGCCGAAATGAGGCCCCTCGTCCGCTTGCGCCGCTGAACGCGGGCGCATCCGGCCGGTCCCCCGAGGGGACGACGATGCTTGCGGCATTGAGCCGCAAGCACATCGCCGGCGCGGGCCGGCTTGGGCCGGCCCGGCGCTCGGCCCCAATACAAATCGTGCGCGGCGTCGCCGCGCTCCTAAACTGCGCCGTCGATTGACGACTGCCAGGAGCGTCCATGAGCCTCGCCAAGATCCTCGTCGCCCAGGGCGGCGGCCCCACCGCCGTCATCAACCAGAGCCTTGTCGGCGTCGTGCTCGAAGCGCGGCGGCAGGCCGGTGTCGGCAAGGTCTACGGCGCGCGCCACGGCGTGCGCGGCATCGTCAACGAGGACTTCGTCGACCTGATGCAGGAGACCAGCCACAACCTGGAACTGGTGGCCAACACGCCCGCCTCGGCGCTCGGCTCAACGCGCGACAAGCCCGACGCCGCCTACTGCCGCGAGATCTTCACCGTGCTGCAGGCCCATGGCATCACGCACTTCTTCTACATCGGCGGCAACGACTCGTCGGACACCGTGCGCATCGTGTCCGAGGAGGCCGCCGCGGCCGGCTATCCGCTGCGCTGCATCCACATCCCCAAGACCATCGACAACGACCTGGTCGGCAACGACCACACGCCCGGCTACGCCTCCGCCGCGCGCTTCGTCGCCCAGGCCTTTGCCGGTGCCAACCTCGACAACGCGGCCCTGCCGGGCGTCTATGTCGGCGTCGTCATGGGCCGCCACGCCGGCTTCCTGACCGCCGCTGCGGCCCTGGGCAAGAAGTTCGACGACGACGGCCCGCATCTCATCTACCTGCCCGAGCGCAGCTTCGACATCGAGCAGTTCCTGCATGACGTGAAGGCCACGCATGAACGCTACGGCCGCTGCGTCATCGCCGTCAGCGAGGGCATCCACGACGCCTCGGGCGCGCCCATGCTGGCCAAGCTCGCCGGCGACCTGGAGCGCGACGCCCACGGCAATGTGCAGCTCAGCGGCACCGGTGCCTTGGCCGACCTGCTCTGCGAGGAGATCAAGTCCCGCTTGAGCATCAAGCGCGTGCGCGGCGACACCTTCGGCTATCTGCAGCGCAGCTTCCTCGGCTGCGTCAGCGACGTCGACCAGCGCGAGGCCCGCGAGGTCGGCGAGAAGGCCGTTCAATACGCCTTCCACGGCGACCGCGACGGCTCCGTCGCGATCAGGCGCGTGGGTTATTACTCGGTCGACTACGAACTGCTGCCGCTGGCCGCCGTCGCCGGCAGGACGCGCACGATGGAAGACCATTTCATCAACGCCGCCGGCACCGACGTGACCGACGCCTTCCGCCTCTACCTGCGGCCGCTGCTGGGCTCGGGCATGCCGGATGCGTACCGGCTGCGGCCGAATCCGGTGGCCAAGGTGCTCAATCGCGGTTGAGGTTCATGCCCGCCGGCCTGCATGCCGACGGGCCTTCGGCGAGCGTCGCGCAGTGCGCAGGCACTGCGCTTGGTCCCGCCTCAGGGCTTGGGCTTGATCAGCCGGTTGTGCTGGTCGTTGACGCCGACCAGCGCGGCCGAGCCGTAGTGCTTGTGCAGCTCCGGCACCATCTCGCCGTTGATGACGACCGGGTCGGTCTCCACGGCCTTGCGGGCCACGTCCAGGTCGGCGGTGGCGAAGATGAAGAGGCCGCGCCAGCCGTCCACGCCGTCCAGCGGGCCCGCGTACACCAGCAGGCCCTCGTTGGCCAGGCGCTGGATGTTGGCGAAATGGCCCTTGAACATCTCGTCGCGCGCCGGGCCGTCGGGCATGCGCTTGGGGCCGGTCTTCAGCAGCACGAAGGTGTAGGCGCGCATGCCGTTGTCGTTGGCGCCCCAGGCCTGGGCCTTGGCGGCGTCGTAGGCGGGCGCCGCTTCCTGGGCATGGGCGGCCAGCGTGCAGAACAGGGCGAGCAGGGCGGCGGCGTTGGGCTTCATGGTGTGGCGGCGCGGCAGTGGCGGTGCGAGGATTGAACCGCAACCCCGCTTCCCGGAGACTGCGATGAAACCCACCCCGCCCGGATGGCCGCGCCTGTCGTCGGCCCTGTACTGCGAGAACGCCCGCGAGGCCATCGCCTGGTACCAGCGTGCCTTCGGCTTCGAGGTCGAGATCGTCGTGGATGCGCCGGATGGCGGCGTCATGCACAGCGAGCTGCGCTACGGCGAGGCCATCGTCATGGTCGCCGAGGGCAGCGCGGAGCGCGAGGCGCGCTTCGGCGTGCCGGGCCGTGCGCCCCGGGCCATCGGCGGCGCCAACACGCAGAGCCTCTTCCTCTACGTCGACGACGTGGACGCGCATTGCGCGCAGGCCCGCGCGGCTGGCGCCCGCGTGACCTACGAGCCGGCCGATAACGACTACGGCGCCGAGTACTGGTGTGACCGCAGCTACGGCTGCGTGGATCCGGACGGCCATCTGTGGTGGTTCAGCCAGCGCCTCAGGAACCCGCCTGTCTGATTCCTGGCAAAAGCCGCTTGCGGCGTTTGCATTGATCTTCTACATTTGTAGTACGACAACTGTAGAAGGTCGCGATGGAGCAGGATCTGGACAGTGCAGACGTGTCGCTGAGCGAACTGCAGCTTGGCCTGATGCGTGTGCTGTGGGCGCGCGGCGAGGCCAGCACGGCCGAAGTGGCGGAGGCCCTGCGGGGCGAGCGCGACCTGGCCCACACCACGGTGGCCACGCTGCTGACGCGGCTGGAGAAACGCGGCCTGCTGAGCAGCCGCCGCGAGGGCCGGGCGCTGCTCTATACGCCGCGGGTCAGCGAGGCCGACGTGCAGCGCTCCATGGTCGGCAGCCTGGTGGACAGCCTGTTCGCCGGCCGCGCCAGCGCCCTCGTCAGCCATCTGCTGGACGCGCGCGGCGTGGATGCCAAGGAGCTGGCCGCGTTGCAGGCCTTGCTGAAGCAGCGCAAGTTGGAGGCCCGCCATGACTGATGCGCTGCTGACCTGGCTGTGCAGCTATCTGCTGCACAGCAGCCTGCTGATCGCCGGCCTGTGGGCGGCCGAGCGCGCCGGCCTGCTGGGCCGCCTGGGGATGCGGACGCAGGAGGCGCTGTGGCGCCTGGCCCTGCTCGGTGGACTGGTCAGCGCCTGCCTGCCTCTGCTGCCCACCCTGCCGGCGGGCGCGCCGCCGGCCGATACCGCGCGGCCCCGCCTCGCTGCGCCGGCCCCGGTGCTGGTGGCCAGCGCCCGCCCTGCCGTCGTCGGGGTACCGGCCGCGGCCAGCCTCAGCCCCAGTGCCCGGCTCGGCGGGCTGCCGATCACGGCGCGCATCGCGCCGCAGGCCCACGATGCCGCTCTCGGCTTCGTCGCGCTGTGGCTGGCCGGCGCGCTGCTGATGCTGGCCGGCCTGATGCTGCAATGGGCCTGGCTGCGCCGTGCGGTGGGCCGCCTGCCCGAGTTGGCCGACCCGCGCTGGCAGCGCCTCGCGGCGCGGCTGGCGGCCACGATGCGCGTGCCCCTGCCGGCTCTGCGCCACGCCCGTGCCGGCTGGGCCAGCCCGTTGCTCGCGCCCGGCCGGGCGCTGTGCCTGCCGGCCTGGTGCCTGGACCTGCCCGACGACGAGGCCCGCGCGGTGCTGGGCCACGAGCTGGCGCACCTGCGCCGGCACGACCCGGCCTGGCGCCTGCTCGCCGCCGCCGTCGCGGCGCTGCTGTGGCCGCAGCTGCTGAACCGGCTGGCGCTGCGGCGCCTGGCCCTGCTGGCCGAGTTGGCCTGCGACGCCGCAGCCGCCGCGCCCGCGGGCCAGCGCCTGGCCCTGGCGCAAAGCCTGCTGCGCTGTGCCGAGGCCCTGCGGACCCAGGGCGGCCGCGCCGGCCCGGCCCTGGCCTGCGGCGCGGCGGGCAGCGGCTCGCCCTTGCTGGCCCGCGTGCGCCGCCTGCTCAGGCCCGAGGCGGACGAGGCCGCGCCGCGCGAGCGCCGCGCGCTGCGCTGGGGGCTGCTCGCGGCCATGCTCGCGGTGCTGGTCGCGCTGCCCGCCGTCGTCGTCAGCCGCACCGATGCGCGCGAGCTGCTGGAGCGCTTCAACCTGGGCGATGTCGCCGAGCCGGGCTTCTTCTCGGCCGGCACGCGCATCGTCAGCCGCTACCCGGGCGGCAGCTTCTCCGTGATGCTGGATGGGCAGGTCGGCTTCAACGAGGCCGAGGACGATGTCCAGACGCTGAGCGGCCGCCTCGTCGTGCGCGAGCGCGGCGGCGGGCAGACGCGCGAGATGTCGCTCAAGTCCACGGCCGACGGGCGCATCGAGCGCGACTACCGCGTCGGCCGCGTGAGCCGGCCCATGGACGAGGCCGCGCACCGGTGGTGGGGCCAGGCCGTGCGCCGCATGTCCGAGCAGCTGACCGACCCGCTGGTGCGGGCGCGCAAGCTGTTCGCCAAGGGCGGCATGCCGGCCGTGCTGGCCGACCTCGAGGCCGCGCAGGACGACTATCCGCGCCGCCAGCGCATCGAGGCCGTCCTCAAGCTCGGCGAGCCGCTGGACGCCGCAACGCTGGAGCGCCTCATTGCACTGGCACAGCGCGTCGGCGGCAGCTTCGAGCGGCGCGAGGCGTTGAGCGCCATCGCCCGGCTGCCGTTGGCCGATGCCCAGCAGCTCGCCTGGCTGCAGGCCGCCGCCGGCATCGACGGCGACTTCGATCGCCGCGAGACGCTCGGCGCACTGGCGCCGCGGCTGTCGATGGCGCCCGCCGTCGTCGAGGCCTGGCAGCAGGCGCTGGGCCGCATCAGCGGCGACTTCGACCTGCGCTCGACCATCGAAACCCAGGTGGCCGCCACGCCCGAGCCGGCCCTGCTGCGCGGCGCGCTGCAGGCTGCCGACAAGCTGCAGGGCGACTTCGACAAGCGCGAGGCGCTGGACGCCGTGGCCCGGCAGCTGCACGGCGACGAGGCCGAGCTGGTGCAGGCCTACGCCCGCGTCGCCGCCGGCATCCACGGCGACTTCGACAAGCGCGAGGCCCTGATCGCGCTGCTGGATCGCGCGACGCTGCCGGCGGCCGGCCTGGAGCAGGTCATCGCCGCGGCCGAGGGCATGGACGCCGGCTTCGACCGCCTGCAGGTGCTGCTGCGCGTGGCCGGCAAGCTGGCCGAGTTACCGGCTGCCGGCGCCGGCCTGACCGAGCGCCTGCGCCGCGCCGGCCGCGGCCTGGGCGAGTTCGAGCGTGGCCAGCTGGAGACGGCGCTGGACCGGTTGGGCTAGGGCCTGTTCCCCCTACGGCAGTAGGTCGCGAATGGCCTTCCCTTCGGGTTGTGACCAGAAAGCCCGCGCGCGGCGTTGCAAATCCTCGCCGGGCAGCCAGCCCGGCTCCGGCTTGCGCCTTGCTCGCGGGCTTTCTGGTCACAACGCGACCTGCTGCCCTAGTCCGAACTTTGGCGCCTCTGCGAACGTAAGTCGGCGCCCCGCTTGAACTTTGCGTTCGCGGGGTGTGCAGCTACTGGGTACAGGCCGGGTTCAGGCCGAGCAACTCGAAGGCCTTGGCCTGCACAGGTGTGGGCCGCGTGGTGAGGACGATCTTGGCCTCGGGGTTGAGTGCGGTGTGGGTGACGTTGTATGCCAGCGTGGCGAGGTCCTGCAGCAGCGTCCTGAAGCTGTGCAGCGGCAGCCCGTCATCGGCCGTCTTGCTCGCGTCCTTGGCCTTGGCCTGCTCGGAGCGGACCGCCTTGAGCACGGGCGAGGCGCGGCTGGCGCTGGCCTCGTCGAGGTGCTCGTCGTCGAAGAGCATGGGCTTGAGCCGTGCCCGCATGTGCCATTCGACGTAGTAGGCCAGCATGCACAGGAACACGTGCGAGCGCACGCGCTGGGCGTTGTAGTGGAAGACCGGGCGCACGTGCAGGTCCACCGTCTTGATCGAGCGGAACGCCCGCTCCACATGCGACAAGCTCTTGTAGGCGGCTACCGCCGCGGCGGCGTCAAGCTGCGCGGCCGGCACGCTGGTGCGGATCACGTACAGGCCGTCGAGCGCGGCCTCCTGCGCGATGGCCTCCTGGCGGCGCTGCCAGCTCAGCGACGTGTCGGTGATCGACAGCTCGAGGTGCTTGGCCATGTGAAAGCGCTCGATCACGCGGCCCACGCGCAGAGCGATCGCCTGCTCGCCGCGCAGCGGCTGGCGCTCGCGCCGCGTGGCCGCGGCGATCTTGGCCAGATCGGCCTCGGTGGCGGCGAGCAGCTCGCCGCGCTTGCGCGCGCGCTCTTCGGCCAGCAGCGGGTTGCGGCACACCACCAGGCGCTCGCCGGGGAAGTGCTCGCTGGTGAGCTCCAGCAGGTTGCGCTCGTCGAACAGCGAGGGCTGCAAGGGCCCGTGCTCGGCGGCCAGCTGCGCGATCTGCGGCGCGCGCAAAGAGCTCACCCAATCCATGCCCTGGGGCTTGAGCACTTGCTCGATGCGCGCCGAGGTGAGCATGCCGCGGTCGCCGGCCCACACGATGTGCTCGATGCCGAAGCGCTCGCGCAGCTTGCTCACCTGCGCGGCCACGGTGGCCGGATCGACGGTGTTGCCGGGGAACACCTCCACCGCGACGGGGCAGCCCGTAGCGGTGCAGATCAGGCCGAAGACGATCTGCGGATCGTCGCGCTTGCCATCGCGCGAGTGGCCGCGCGCGGCCAGCTCGCAGCAGCGCCCCGTCAGCCAGGTCGAGGTCAGGTCGTACAGCACGAGCGTGGAGCCCACCAGGTGCTGGCGCGCCAGGCGGCGCTCGATCGCCGGCTGGGCCTCATGCAGCCAGTCCAGCGCCCGGTACAAGTCATCGGCACTGCACTGGCCCACCCCGAGCACCCGCCCGAGCGAGGAGCTGGCGGTGTCGTCGTGCAGCACGCGATGCGTGGCCAGCTTGGAGGCGGGCACGATCACGCGCGCGACCAGCATCGCCAGCAGCAGCGGCTGAAGCTCCTTGGGGGCCGAGGCGAACCAGCTGGCGGCCCCGGCGCCACGCGCGCAGCCCAGCACCGCGGCCACGTGGCCGTGAGGCAGGCTGCGCTCGACGCTGAAGACCGCCTCGGCGCTGGGCACGGCGACCCCGCCGCGCAGTAGCAGCTTCAGGCCCTCGATCACCTCGGTGGGCAGGCACGACAGATTGGCCAGGGTGCGCTTGCGGACCTTGCCGTCTTCGCGATAGGACTCGCGCAGCAGGATCGCGGGGGGAGAGTCGCGGTTGGGGACAGACTCGATGTACATGGCTTCATGTATAGGCGATGCACTGCGCAAATCAAGCCAACAATGGCCTATTTACATGGGTACAAACCCGGCCCCAAAAAAGGCCGTAACCCGCATCACTGCTGGGTTACGGCCAGATCAGTCGGTCAAAGTTCGGCCTAGGGTGAACAGGCCTCTAGCCCGCGCGCTTGGCCAGCATCGCGCGCGCGACGCGCGACACCGGCGCGCGGCCCAGCACGCCGGAGATGAAGGCGCCGGCATCCACCAGCTTGTCGAGGTCGATGCCGGTGGCGATGCCGAGGCCGTTCAGCATGAACACCACGTCCTCGGTCGCGACATTGCCCGTCGCACCCTTCGCATAGGGGCAGCCGCCCAGGCCCGCGACGCTGGCGTGGAAGCTGTGCACGCCCAGTTCCAGGCTGGCGTAGATATTGGTCAGCGCCTGGCCATAGGTGTCGTGGAAATGGCCCGACACCTCCGCGAGCGGGAAGTGCTTCAGCGCGCGCTCCATCGCCGCCTGCACCTTGCGCGGCGTGCCGACGCCGATGGTGTCGGCGATGTCGATGGCGTCCACGCCCAGCGCGCGCAGCGGCTTCACGACGCGCTCAACCTGGTCGGCCGTGATCTCGCCCTCGTAGGGGCAGCCCAACGCACACGACAGCGCCGCACGCACCTTGAGGCCGGCCGCGTGCGCGCCTTCGATGACCGGCGCGAAGCGCTCCAGGCTCTCGGCGATGGAGCAGTTGATGTTCTTCTGCGTGAAGGCTTCGCTGGCTGCCGTAAAGACGAGGATCTCGTCGGGCTTGGCAGCCAGCGCCGGCTCCAGGCCCTTGGTGTTGGGCACCAGCACCGAATACCTCACATCGGCACGCCGGGCGATCGCGGCCATCACCGCCGTGTTGTCGCCCATCTGCGGCACCCACTTCGGGCTGACGAAGCTGGTGACCTCGATCTCCTTCAGGCCGGCGTCCTGCAGCATCGCGACGAGTTGGGCCTTGTGCTCGGTGGAGACGTTCTCCTTCTCGTTCTGCAGGCCGTCGCGCGGGCCGACGTCGAGGATCTTGACGTGGGTGGGGAGTGCCATGGGTTCAATCCTTGTCGTCGAGCGCTTCGAGGTCGGCCAGGTCCTTGAGCCGACCGCTCGCGCGCTTGTTGGCCTTGAAGTCGTCAAGGCCGATGAAGTTCAGGGGCAAGCCGTCGATCGCGACGACCTCGCGACGCGCGAAGCAGGCGTCGAATTCGACGCCATCGATGCCCATCAGCAGGTCGATGCGGCGGGGCGGCTGACCCAGCTGGATCACCGAGTCCGGCGCCAAGTCGGCGGCCTGCAGCTTGAGCGATCCGAAGCCGAACTCCTGCAGCACGGTGAGCAGCCGGCCGATGTTCTCGGGGCTGCGGGCCAGCCAGAAGTCGATGTCGCCCGTGTAGCGCGGGTGCCCGTGGGCCGCCAGCGCATAGCCGCCGACGACCAGGTAGTCAACGCGGTGTGCGTTGAGTAACTCGGCAAACTCTTTGAAGTCGGGGTTGAGCATCGGGATGTTCCGACAGGCCCTCGTGCTGCAGGCGCAATTGCTCCACCGCGGCCAGCCGCTCGGCAGCCGGGCGCGAGCGCCAATACGCCAGGTCTTCGTTGGTCTGGCGTTTCGCGGTGGTGATCGTCAGCGTGCGCAGCATGGCTGGATTGTCAGGCTTCCAGCTTCAGCAGCTCGGCGCCGTCGGTAACCTGGTCGCCGATGGCGAACAGCAGCTCGGCGACCTTGCCATCGCGCGGCGAGGAGATGGTGTGCTCCATCTTCATCGCCTCCATGACGGCCAGCGGCTGGCCCTTGGTGACGCTGTCGCCGGCCTTGGCCAGGAAGGCGATCAGCTTGCCGGGCATGGGCGCGGTCAGACGGCCGCCCTCGGCCGGGCCGTCGCCGGCGTGGGCGATCAGGTCCACCTCGGTCAGCACGGCCGAGCCGGTCGCGGCGAAGACGGCGACGCGCTCGCCCTGGGCATAGGTCTTCACGCGGATGCGTTCACCGGCAAGGAAGAACTCGTGCGTCTCCGCGTCGCTCGACTGCACGGCGAAGGCTATGGCCTCGCCTTCGACGGTCAGCGTCATGCCGCCGCGGTGGTGGCGCGACAGCAGCACCTCGTGATGCGTGCCGCCGGCTTCGAGGTCGAAGCGGCGCGCGGCCGAGCCGAACATGCGCCAGCCGTCGCGGGCGCTCCACGGGTCGGGCCCTTGAGTCGCGGCTTCGAGGGCCAGCGTGTGGGCGACGACGGCGGCAGCGCTGATGCGCAGCGGCAGGCCCGGCTGGTCGAACAGCACGGCCTTCTCGCGCTCGATGAGGCCGGTGTCGAGGTCGGCGCCCGTGAAGGACGCCGTGGCCGCGCAGCGGCGCAGGAAGGCGACGTTGGTGTGCAGGCCGACGATGTGGGTGTCGCGCAGCGCTGCGTCCAGGCGGGCCAGCGCCTGGGCGCGGTCCTCGCCCCAGACGATGAGCTTGGCGATCATCGAGTCGTAATAGGGGCTGATCGCATCGCCCTCGCGCACGCCGGCGTCGATGCGGACATCGCCGCGCTCGAAGGCCACATGCGCCGGCCAGCGTGCCACGTCCAGCCTGCCGGTGGCGGGCAGGAAGCCGCCGTCCGGGTTCTCGGCGCAGATGCGGGCCTCGATGGCATGGCCGTGCATGCGCAGCTCCGATTGCTTCAGCGGCAGCGGTTCTCCTGCGGCGACGCGCAGCTGCCACTCGACCAGGTCCTGGCCCGTGATCGCCTCGGTGACCGGGTGCTCGACCTGCAGCCGCGTATTCATCTCCATGAAGTAGAAGCGGCCGTCTTGTTCCGCGATGAACTCCACGGTGCCGGCGCCGACGTAGCCGACCGCCTTGGCGGCGGCCACGGCGGCCTCGCCCATCTGCGCGCGGCGCTCGGCCGTCATGCCCGGCGCGGGCGCTTCCTCCAGCACCTTCTGGTGGCGGCGCTGCACGGAGCAGTCGCGCTCGAAGAGATAGACGCAGTCGCCGTGCGAGTCGCCGAAGACCTGGATCTCGATGTGGCGAGGCTTTTGCACATAACGCTCAATCAGCACCGCGTCGTCGCCGAAGCTGTTGATGGCCTCGCGCTTGCACGAGGCCAGCGCGGCATCGAACTCGTCGGCGCCGTAGACCGCGCGCATGCCCTTGCCGCCGCCGCCGGCGCTGGCCTTGATCAGCACGGGGTAGCCGATGCGGTCGGCCTCGCGCTTGAGCAGCGCCGGGTCCTGGTCGGCGCCGTGATAGCCCGGCACCAGCGGCACCTTGGCCGCTTCCATCAGCCGCTTGGACTCGGCCTTCAGGCCCATGGCCAGGATGGCACTGGGCGGCGGGCCGATGAAGACGAGGCCGGCGTCCGCGCAGGCCTGGGCGAAGGCCTCGTTCTCCGACAGGAAGCCGTAGCCTGGGTGCACGGCCTGCGCGCCGGTGGCCTTGGCGGCTTCGAGGATGCGCTGCCACTGCAGATAGGAGTCGCGCGGCGCCGGGCCGCCGATCAGCACCGCCTCGTCGCAGGCCTGCACATGCTGCGCATTGGCGTCGGCTTCGGAATAGACCGCGACGGTCTGGATGCCGAGGCGCTTGGCGGTGGCCGCGACACGGCAGGCGATTTCACCCCGATTGGCGATCAAGATCTTCTTAAACATGGCGGTTCCTTGGGGTGAACTCGCCTGTGTGCTCGGCTGTGCCGATCACCATGCAATTTGTCGCTTGCGCGACCGCGCCAGCGGCGCGAGCACCGCGGTTGGCGATCGGGATCTTCTTGAACATCTTTGCTATCTCCTCAGCCGTCTTCTTGTGGATTCGGGATCGGCGCGCGCCGCAGGCCTGTGGGCCATCGGCGCGCTGAGCTGCAGGCGCTCAGTGCGCCCGGCACACCTCGACCTTGGCCGCCGCATCGGACGGCGTCAGCTCGGCCTCGGTCGAGCAGCGCATGCCCAGGCGCTCCAGCAGCGCGCGGTCCTTCTCGGCCTGGGGGTTGCTGGTGGTCAGCAGCTTGTCGCCGTAGAACATCGAGTTCGCGCCGGCCAGGAAACAGAGGACCTGCATGGTCTCGGGCATTTCCTCGCGGCCGGCGGACAGGCGCACCATGGCGCGCGGCATCGTGATACGGGCCACCGCCACGGTGCGGATGAACTCCAGCGGGTCCAGCGGCGCGGTGCCGGCCAGCGGCGTGCCTTCGACCTGCACGAGGTTGTTGATGGGCACGCTCTCGGGATAGGGGGCGAGGTTGGCCAGCTGCACGATGAGGCCGGCGCGCTCGCGGCGCGTCTCGCCCATGCCGACGATGCCGCCCGAGCAGACCTTCATGCCCTGCTGGCGCACGCGGTCCAGCGTGTCCAGGCGGTCCTGATAGGTGCGCGTCGTGATGATCTGGCCGTAGAACTCGGGCGAGGTGTCGAGGTTGTGGTTGTAGTAGTCCAGGCCCGCGCTTTTCAGCTGCTCGGCCTGGCCGTCTTCCAGCATGCCGGCGGTCAGGCAGGTTTCCAGGCCCAGGGCCTTGACCTCGGAAATCATCTCGCCGATGGCTTCCAGGTGGCGCGGCTTGGGCGAGCGCCAGGCGGCGCCCATGCAGAAGCGCGTCGCGCCATTGGCCTTGGCGGCGCGGGCGGCTTCCATCACCTCTTGCAGCGGAATCAGCTTCTCGGCCTTCAGGCCGGTGTCGAAGTGGGCCGACTGCGGGCAGTAGGCGCAGTCCTCCTCGCAGCCGCCGGTCTTGATGGACAACAGCGTGGACAGCTGTACCGCGTTGGCGTCGAAGTGCTCGCGGTGCACGGTCTGCGCGCGGAACAGCAGGTCGTTGAAGGGCAGCTCGAACAGGGCCGCGACCTCGGCAACGGTCCAGGGCTTGGCCTGGCGGCGTTCGGCGTCGGTGGTGGGCGTGAGCGATTGGATCTGGTTGGGGTTCATGCGAGGAGGTGTCCGAGCAGGGGGGCTAGCGACAGATGGCGTGCCATCGTGGCGTGGTCGGCGTGGGCCAGGCGGGGCACATGGCCGAGGCAGGGGGCCTGCAGGCCCGATTGCAGAGCCTGCAGATTGTCGGTGACGTGGGGCTGGTGCTCGTCCACCGTGTTGGCCACCCAGGCGGCCAGCGTCAGGCCGCGGGCGCGCACGGCCTCGGCCGTCAGCAGCGCGTGGTTGATGCAACCCAGACGCAGGCCGACGACGAGGATGACGGGCAGGCCGAGGTCGGCGGCGAGGTCGGCCGTGTCCCAGTCGTCGTTCAGCGGCACGCGAAAGCCGCCGACGCCTTCGACGAGGGCCACGTCGGCGCGGCCGCCGACCCAGCGCAGCGCATGCAGCAGCGGCTCGCGGGCGATGGCCTCGTTCTCGATGCGGGCGGCGATGTGGGGCGCGCAGGCGGTGCGCAGCTGCAGTGCGCCGACCTCGGCGGACGTGAGGCCCATGTTGCCGGCGGCGAGCAGGCGCTCGACGTCGTCGTTGAGCCAGTGGCCGTCGACGAAGTCCAGGCCGGCCGAGATGGGCTTGAGCGCGGCGACGCGCCGGCCGCCCAGCGCAAAGGCATGCGCGAGGCCGGCCGTGACGGCGGTCTTGCCGATCTCGGTGTCGGTGCCGGTGATGAAGAAGCCCTTCATCATGCAGCCCGTTCCTGGGAAGCTGCGGCGCGCTCCAGCGCAATCAGCAGCGCATCGACGTCCGCCTCCGTGTGCGTGCCGCACAGCGTGATGCGCAGCCGCGCCGTGCCGGCGGCGACCGTGGGCGGGCGGATGCCCGGCACGCGCAGGCCGGCATGCTCCAGCGCTGCGGCCAGGGCCATCACTTCGGCATTGCCGCCGACGATCAGCGGCTGGATGGGCGTGGCGGCATCGGTCAGCGCCCAGCCCAGATGAGGGTGGCGGTTGATGAGGGCCATCAGGCCGTTGCGCAACTGGGCCTGGCGTGCGACGAGGTTGGCCCGGCGCGCGGCACCGACCGGGCCGTCGATCAGCGCGAAGCTGGTCAGCAGCGCATGCTCGACGGCCGGCGGCGAGGCGGTCGAGAAGATGAAGTTGCGCGCCGCCTGCAGCAGATAGTCCACGATGGTGGCGTGGGCCGCGACGAAGGCGCCCGCGAGGCCGGCGGCCTTGCCCAGCGTGCCGACGAGGATCAGGCGCTCGCTGCTCAGGCCTAAGTGCTCCAGCGAGCCGCGGCCCTTCTCGCCCAGCACGCCGAAGCCGTGGGCGTCATCGACGATGAGCCAGGCGTCGAACTCCTCGGCCAGCGCGAGCAGGCCGGGCAGGGGAGCCAGGTCGCCGTCCATGCTGAAGACGGCGTCGGTGACGATCAGCTTGATCTTGGCGGTGCTGGCGGCCAGCAGAGTGCGCAGGCCGGTCACGTCGGCGTGTGCATAGCGCGTGATGCGGGCCCTGGCCAGACGGGCCGCGTCGATCAGCGAGGCGTGGTTGAGCTGCTCCGAGAAGATCTCGGTGTGCTCGTCGCCCAGCGCCGTGACGACGGCGAGGTTGGCCATATAGCCGGTGCAGAAGCCGATGGCGCGGGCCTGCGGGATGTGCGGCGCAAACCAGGCCGCCAGCGTGTCGGCGACGGCCTCGTGCGCGGCGCTGTGGCCGCTGACCAGGGGCGAGGCGCCCGAGCCGCCGCCCCAGCGGCGTGCGCCTTCGGCCAGGGCCTCGGCAATCGCCGGCTCGGCGGCCAGGCCCAGATAGTCGTTGGAGCAGAACATCAGCAGCTCGCGGCCGTTGATGGTCTGGCGGGGCGCGGTGCCGGTATCGGCGCGGCGCAGGCTGCGCTTGAGGCTCTGCGCCGAGATGGCGTCGAGCTTGGCGTTCAGGTGTTCAAGCAAGGACATCGTTCAAGGTCGCCGTCACGGCCCCGGCCAGGAAGGCCGCGGTCGCGTCGTCGATCAGATAAGGGGGCATCAGGTAGACCGTCGATCCGATCGGGCGGATCAGCAGTTCGTGCTCGCGCGCCTTCAGGTGGAAGGCTTCCGCGAAGCGCGGTGGCGCTTCAGGCACATCGAAGGCGAGGATCATGCCGCGCTGGCGCAGATGACTGACTCGTGAGGACAAGGGCGCGAACGCACGGGTGAGGCGTTCGGCCTGGGCGCGGTTGGCGTCGAGCTGGCCGGCGTCGAAGCGGTCCAGCACGGCATTCGCCGCCGCGCAGGCCAGCGGGTTGCCGGTGTAGGAGTGCGAGTGCAGGAAGCCGCGCGTGACGTCCTCGCTCCAGAAGGCGGCGAACACGTCATCGGTCGTCAGCACCAGCGACAGGGCCATGGTGCCGCCGGTGATGCCTTTGCTCAGCAGCAGGAAGTCCGGCCAGTCGGCTTGGGACTGCTCCCACGCGAAGAAAGAGCCGGTGCGGCCGCAGCCCACGGCGATCTCATCGGCGATCAGGTGCACGCCGAACTCGCGCGTCAGCTCGCGCAGGCCCTTCAGATAGCCCGGCGAATACATGACCATGCCGGCCGCGCCCTGCACCAGGGGTTCGACGATGACGCAGGCGATGGAGGCGTACCGCTCGGCCAGCAGCGCGCGCATCGCGGCCAGGGCTTCGGCCTCGTTGCCCAACCGCCCGTCCGGCGAGGCCACGATGTGGCTGCGCAGCAGCAGCGGGTCGTAGGCGTCGCGGAAGACCTGCACGTCGGTCACGCTGAGCGCGCCCAGCGTCTCGCCGTGATAGCTGTTCTTCAGGCAGACGAACTCGCGCTTGTCCGCATGGCCGCGGTTCTTCCACGAATGGAAGCTCTGCTTCAACGCGATCTCGACGGCGCTGGCGCCATCGCTGCCGAAGAACACATGGCCCAGCGCGCCACCGGTGCGGGCCGACAGGCGCTCGGCCAGGCGCACCGCGGGCTCGTGCGTGCAGCCGGCCAGCATCACATGGGGCAGGGTGTCCAGTTGCGCCTTGATGGCGTCGTGCAGCGGCTTGTCGCTGTGGCCGAACAGGTTGACCCACCAGGACGAGTTGGCGTCGAAATAGCGATTGCCGTCGGTGTCGAACAGCCAGGGGCCTTCGCCGTGCGCAATGGGCAGGGGCGGCACGGCGTCCAGGCGAGCCATCTGCGTGCAGGGATGCCAGACGGCCTGGCGGCTGCGGTCTTGGAGGGAAGTCATGCGGGACGTCATGCAGGAGCTGAGCGTCGCACGCGGCGGAGCAGCGCGCGCAGGAAACGGAAGCAGAACCAGATCAGCGTGGCCATGACGGCGAGCGACAGCGCCAGCAGCGGGAAGAAGACGAAGGGATGCGCCCAGGCCAGCCACAGCATGGTCGGCACGGCCACGTCGCCCATCAGCGACAGGCCGATGTTGGAGAAGGGCTCGGGCGAGGTGTTGGCCGCTGCGCGCGTGCTGGCCTTGGCCGCATGGGCCGTGGCCGCGAGGCCGCCGCCCAGCAGCGCGGCCATGGCCGTCCAGGCCTCGCCATGGTCGCCGGCCCAGCCGCTCACCAGCCCGGCCACGAGGGCCGCACCAGCCGGGATGCGAATCAGCGTGTGCAGCGCGTCCCAGGCGCTGTCCACCAGCGGGATCTTGTCGGCCAGGAACTCGATCAGTGCGAGCACCGCCGCGCAGCCCATGACCAGCGGCGAGGCCAGCACCTGCAGGCCCGGCGGCAATGTGATCCAGCCCCAGTGCCCGGCAATGCCGACCAGCAGCACCGTCAGGTACAGGCGCAGGCCGCTGGCCCAGCCGAGGGCGGCGGCGAGGGCGAGCAGGTGGGCGGTGTCGAGATTCATCCCGGCAGCCAGGACGGCCTGGACTTGTTCAGGAAGCTCTGCACGCCCTCGCGCCCCTCGGCGCTGGCGCGGATGTCGGCGATGCGCCGCGCGGTGTCGTCGCGCAGCGCCAGCGTGATCTCGCGGGGGGCCACGTCCTTGACGAGTTTCTTGCAGGCGCGCACGGCAGCGGGGCCGTTGGCGGCGATGGCGGCAGCGAGCTCGTCGACCTTGGCGTCCAGCGCATCCGCCGCGACGACCTCATGCACCAGGCCCAGGCGCTTGGCCTCGTCGGCCGAAAAGCGCTCCGCCGTCACGAAATAGCGCCGCGAGGCCTGCTCGCCCAGGGCCTTGACGACATAGGGCCCGATGGTGGCCGGCAGCAGGCCCAGCTTGGCCTCGCTGAGGCAGAAGCCCGCTGTGTCTACCGCCACGACGATGTCCGCGCAGGCCACCAGGCCCACGCCGCCGGCGTAGACGTCGCCCTGCACGCGCACGATGACCGGCACCGGGCAGCTGTAGATCGCCCACAGCATGTCGGCCAGGCGGGTCGCGTCGGCATGGTTCTCGTCCCACGAGTAGGCGGCCATGGCCTTCATCCAGTTCAGGTCGGCACCGGCGCAGAAGGCCTTGCCCTCGGCGGCAAGCACGATGGCGCGCAGGTCATCGCGGGCGCCGAGTTCGGTGAAGGCCGCGGTCAGCTCGGCGATCAGGCCCTCGTTGAAGGCGTTGCGGACCTCGGGGCGGTTCAGCGTGACGCGGGCGACGGGGCCGGCGATGGCGAGATTCAGGGCGGGAGCGGTCATGGTCGTCAGTGCAGCGGGCGCAGCAGGCGCAGGCCGAAGTGGGTCTCGAAGGGAACGAAGTCGCGGTCGCGTTGCAGCAGGATCAAGTCGTGGTCGATGCAATAGGAGGCCAGCAGCACGTCGATGCTGCTGCGCACCGTGATGCCGGCTTCGCGCAGGCGGCGATAGCGTTGCGCGGCCCGTTCCGCCGCGGCGGGGTCGACGGCGCCTGTCATCTGCAAGGCCTGAAAGGCCGCGTGAGCCAGCCGCTGGGCGCGCTCGTGATGAAAGCCGCGCAGCACTTCGAACAGCACGAGGTCGGGCACGATGAGCTGGGACGGGCTGTTGCGCAGCAGCTCGCGCAAGGTGTCGCGCTCGATCGAGGGCAGGCCCTTGAAGTAGTCGATCCAGACGCTGCTGTCGGCGACGATCACCGCGCGCTCCTGCGGTCTGGTGTGCGCGCCGGCTTGGCAGCCGCCGGCCGGCGGGCGGTGGGTTTGGCGGCCGGTTTGGCGGCCGGTTTGGCGGCGCCGGCAGGCGGGGCCGTCGTCGACCAGTTGGCTTCACCGTTCAGCCGCTCCTCGCCCTCCCAGCCCCAGTCGAGCTTGCCTTCGAGCCTCAGGAGTTCGCGCACCGCCGCCTGCTTTTCCAGCATGCGCAGCCCGGCCTCGACGGCTTCCCGCTTCGTCTTGAACGGGCCGGCTGCCATTGCGGCGGCCATCAAGTCGTCGTCAATGTCGATGTTGGTGCGCATGGTGTGTACGAATGGTGATGTTCTTGTGTATTTTATGCGTTGCGGCTCAGGCAGCGAGCCGCTTGCTCATCAGCACCGACGCATAGGTCTTGCCCTGCCACTGCACGGCGCCCACCGTGACATAGCCGCGCCGCTCATAGCGGCGGCGCAGTGCGGCGGCGGGTTCGGCCGTGTCCAGCGCCAGCTGCGCAAATCCCTGACCGAGCGCCCAGGCCTCGGCGGCGTCCATCAGCCGCTCGCCCAGGCCCAGGCCGCGGCAGTCCGGGTGGACGGCGAGCTGGGCCAGGATGGCCGTACCGGGCGTCGTGTACAGCGGCGGTGGCGGGTCGGCGATGTAGGCCTCGCCGGCGGGCTTGGGGCCGCGCACGGCCACGGTGCCGACGATGCGGCCATCCAGCTCGGCGACGAAGCCCTGGGCGCCGGCCAGGCGCTCGCGCGTGACGTCCACACTCTGGTCCACGGCCGTGAAGTTCCAGCCCTGAGCGGCCAGGCTGGCGTAGGCGGCGTGCAGCAGCGCGGTGAGCGTCTCGAAGGAGTCGCCGGGTTGGAGGGGGCGAATCATCATCACATCCGGAACACGCCGAACTTGGTGTCGGGAATCGGCGCATTCAGCGATGCCGACAGCCCGAGCGCCAGCACGCGGCGCGTGTCGGCCGGGTCGATGACGCCGTCGTCCCACAGCCGCGCTGACGCGTAATAGGGGTGGCCCTGGTCCTCGTACTGCTGGCGGATCGGCGCCTTGAAGGCTTCTTCCTCGTCGGCGCTCCAACTGCCGCCCTTGGCCTCGATGCCATCGCGGCGGATCGTGCTCAGCACGCTGGCCGCCTGCTCGCCACCCATCACGGAGATGCGCGCGTTGGGCCACATCCACAGGAAGCGCGGGCTGTAGGCGCGGCCGCACATGCCGTAGTTGCCGGCGCCAAAAGAGCCGCCAATGATGACGGTGAACTTGGGCACCTGGGCGCAGGCCACCGCCGTCACCATCTTGGCGCCGGCGCGGGCGATGCCCTCGTTCTCGTATTTGCGGCCGACCATGAAGCCGGTGATGTTCTGCAGGAAGACCAGCGGCACCTTGCGCTGGCAGCACAGCTCGATGAAGTGGGCGCCCTTGTTGGCGCTTTCCGCGAACAGGATGCCGTTGTTGGCGACGATGCCCACCGGCATGCCCTCGATGTGGGCGAAGCCGCAGACCAGGGTCGTGCCGTAGCGGGCCTTGAACTCGTCGAACTCCGAGCCGTCGACGATGCGGGCGATGACCTCGCGCACGTCAAAGGGCTTGCGGGTGTCGGTCGGGATCACGCCGTGCAGCTCTGCGGGGTCGAAGGCGGGCGCTTTCGGCTGCTGCATTGCAAGCGGGTTGGCCTTGCTCCAGTTCAGCCGCGCGACCGAGTTGCGGGCGATGGCCAGTGCATGCGTGTCGTTGTTGGCGAGATGGTCGGCAACGCCGGAAAGGCGGGTGTGCACGTCGCCGCCGCCCAGGTCCTCGGCCGTGACGACTTCGCCGGTGGCCGCCTTCACGAGCGGCGGGCCGCCCAGGAAGATGGTGCCCTGGTTCTTCACGATGATGGTCTCGTCGCTCATCGCCGGCACATAGGCGCCGCCGGCCGTGCACGAGCCCATCACGACGGCGATCTGCGGGATGCCTTCGGCGCTCAGGTTGGCCTGGTTGAAGAAGATGCGGCCGAAGTGGTCGCGGTCGGGGAAGACCTCGTCCTGGTTGGGCAGGTTGGCGCCGCCGCTGTCCACGAGGTAGATGCAGGGCAAGCGGTTCTGCTGGGCGATCTCCTGCGCGCGCAGATGCTTCTTGACGGTGATGGGATAGTAGGTGCCGCCCTTCACGGTGGCGTCGTTGCACACCACCATGCACTCCACGCCCGCCACGCGGCCGATGCCGGCCACGACGCCGCCGCCCGGGGCCGCGTTGTCATACATGTTCAGGCCGGCCAGCGGGGCCAGTTCGAGGAAGGGCGTGCCCGGGTCCAGCAGCATCTCGACGCGGTCGCGCGGCAGCAGCTTGCCGCGCGCCGTGTGCTTGGCGCGCGCGGCCTCGCCGCCGCCCTGGGCGATCCGGCCCAGGCGCGCGTTCAGGTCGTCGATGAGGCCGTGCATCGCGTCGGCATTGGCCTTGAAATCGGCGGAGCGGGGGTTGAGCTGGGTGGTCAGGACCGGCATGGAGTCTCCCGGCGAGGGCCGCTTAAGCGACACTCAATTTATGAATGGGCGGCCTCGTGAGCCGCATGAGGTGCGTCAGGATAATCCAGGGTGAACACGGATGCAATGGCGACTTGAGTGTGACTCAATAATTGCGCAGAATACGCTCGATGAGCCCTGCAGCCACCGCCGCCCCGCAACGCCGATCCCCCGCCGGCCCCAAGGCCGAGCAGCGCGTGCGCGACATCCTGCGCATCGGCCGCGAGGTGTTCGCCGAGCGCGGCTACGAGGGCGCGACGACCACCGAGATCGCCCAGCGCCTGGGCATCTCCGAAGCGACTATCTTCACCTACTTCCGCGCCAAGCGCGAGCTCTGCCAGCGGGTCATTCAGGACTGGTACGACGAGAACATCGCGGCCATGGAAGCCGGGCTGCCGCGCGCCGCGCCGGTGCGCGAGCAGCTGGAATACCTCGTGCTGATGAACCTGCGGGTCTTCCTCGTCCAGGGCACGGGGATCTGCGCGCTGGTGCTGTCGGAGGGCCGGGCCAAGGGCCAGGACCTCGACCTGGGTGAAGGCCTCGTCGAACTGCAGCGCCGCTATACCGCGCCGTTGATGGAGTTGCTGGCGCGTGGCCAGGAGGCCGGCGAGGTGCGGCGCGACATCCCGCTGCGCCTGCTGCGCTCGCTGGTTTTCGGGCCGATCGAGCAGATGCTGTGGGAGGTCGTCATCACCGGCCGCCAGATCGACGTGGAGGCCAGCGCCCGCGATCTCGTCGCGCTGCTGTGGCCGGCCCTGCAAGCGCCCGGCCAGGAACTGCAGCGGCTGCGCCGGCTGCGTTCCCAGTTGCAGGACGCCATGGCCGCTAGCGCGTGACCGACTGCACCAGCACCGTCTCGCAGACCTTGAACAGCAGCCAGGCCGCCATCGCCGCGACGGTGGTGGCCGCCAGCTCCAGCAGCTGACGCAGGCCGCCGTCCATCAGGCCCTGCCAGCCGTTCTCGGACAGAAAGGCCGCGTTCGCGCCGACGACGCGCACCAGGTCCAGCGTCAGCAGCCCGAAGGCGATGAAGCCCAGCACCATCAGGCCGAAGCAGGCGAGCGGGTGGCGGCGAAGCCAGCCGACAAAGCGAGAAATCGCTGACATCAAGCCCTCCTCTTTCGGTTCGGCATTCTCGGGCAGTCGCTAGGATGAGCCTCCCTGCGGAGGAGGTGGGCGTGGCGATGAACCGACTGAGAGTCTGGCTGACGGCGATGCTGTGCTTGGGGGCGGGCGCACTGCACGCGGAGCCCGATGGCGCGGACCTGGACTGGCGCTATCGCATCGCGGCCGGCGACACGCTGATCTCGCTGACCGACGCCTGGCTGGCGCCGCCCCGGACCCGGCGCGACCTGCAGAAGCTCAACCACGTGGCCGACCCGCTGCATCTCAGGCCCGGCGCGACGCTGCGCATGCCGGTGGCCTGGCTGAGGCGCGAGGCCAGCGTGGCCGAGGCCGTCTTCGTGAAGGGTGACGTGAAGCGCCAGCGCGGCGGCACCGACGAGGCCCTCGCCACCGGCGCGACGCTGCAAGGCGGCGACCGCATCCGCACCGGCGCCCAGGCCAGCGCCAGCCTGCGCTTCGCCGACGGCTCGCGCCTGCTGGTGCCGCCCGAGAGCGAGGTCACGCTGGAGCAGCTCCTCGTGCTCGGCCGCGGCGCCATCCCCGCCGTCACGCTGAACCTGGGCAAGGGCGGCGCGGACAACCATGTCGTGCCCAATGTCCAGCGCGTGCCGCTGTACGAACTGCGCACGCCCCACGTCAACCTCGGCGTGCGCGGCACCGAGTTCCGCGTGCAGACGGCCGGCGCGCAGAGTCGCATGCAGGTGCTGAGTGGCGCGGTGCATGCCGACGGCCTCGGCCCCAATGTCGCCAGCGGCCAGGGCCTGCTGGCCGAAGGCTCGGCGCGCAGCGTCGCGCCGCTGCTGCCGGCGCCCGACCTGACCACGCTGCCGCGCACCGCCGAGCGCCTGCCGCTGCGCCTGGCCTGGACAGCGTCGCCGGCCGGCGCCGTGGCCTGGCGCGCCCAGCTCTACGCCAAGGGCGACTTCGAACGCCTGCTGCTGGACGCGCGCGTGACCGAGCCCGTGGCCGCCTGGCCCGAGGCACGCGAGCTGCCCGATGGCGACTACACGCTGCGCCTGCGCGGCATCGACGTCCGTGGCCAGGAAGGCGCCGCGGCGGATGCCGAGATCCATCTGCAGGCCCGCCCCGAGCCGCCCTTCATCCAGGCGCCGGCCGACGGCGCCGTCAGCTACAGCGGCGGCATCAACCTGGCCTGGAGCCGCAACACGGCAGCGCCCGGCGTGCGCCTCCAGATCGCGCGCGATGCCGGCTTCAAGGACCTGGCCCTGCAGCCGCCCATCGACGCGGCGGGCTACGACGCGAAATTGCCGGATGGCCTCTACCACTGGCGCATCGCCGCCGTCGAGGCGAACGGCCATGCCGGCCCCTTCGGCGACCCGCAGCGCTTCGAGATCAAGCCGCCGCCGCCCGCGCCGCCGCCGGCCGAGCCGCGGGTGGACGGCGACCAGCTCCGGCTGCGCTGGCGCGCGGACGAGGGCGTCGCGCGCTACGAGCTGGAGTGGGCGAAGACCGAGGCCTTCGACGGCGCCGACGTGCAGCGCTTCTCGACCGACAAGCCCGAGCTCGTGATGCCCAAGCCTTCGCCCGGCAAGTACTTCCTGCGTGCGCGGGCCTTCAACGCCGCGGGTGCGGCCAGCCCCTGGGGGCAGACGCAGATGATCGAGCAGCCCTACCCGCGCTGGCTCTGGCTGCTGCCGCTCGTGCTGGTGCCGCTGCTCTGATGCGCTGGCCCGGGCTCGCCCTGCCCGGAGCGCTCGTGCTCTGGGCTCTGCTGAGCCTGCTGGGCGTGCAGCCGCGGGTCGACCGGGTCTTGGGCGACGCCCTCGTGCGCGCCGCGGCGCCCGCGCCGGCCGCCGAGCCCGGCAGCGTCATCGTCGACATCGACGACGCCTCGCTGCGAGCGCTGCGCGAGCCGCTGGGCGAGTGGCCGTACTCGCGCGAGGTCTATGCGCTGATGCTGGACTATCTGCGCCAGGCCGGAGCCCGCCTCGTCGTCATCGACATCGTCTTCGCCGGCCCGCGCGAGGGCGACGCCCGCTTCGCCGAGGCCCTTGCCGGCAACCTGCCGACGGTGCTGGCCGCGGCTGGCCTCGCGCCGCAGCAGCGCGCCGGCGTCGAGCTGGCCGGGGCCACGCCGCCCGAAGCGGCGGCGCTGCGGCGCGTGGGCGCCGCGCCGGCCGGCCTTTCCTGGGCCGGGCTGACGGCGCCGTCCGACCCGCTGCTGGACGCCCTGACCCTGCCCGGCAGCCTGGGCCTCATCTCGGTCGCGCTGGACGACGACGGCCTGCTGCGCCAGCTGCCCCTGCTGCACCAGGTGCGGGGCCGCGGCCTGCCCAGCCTGGCCCTGGCCGCGCGGCTGCGGGCCGACGGCGCCACCGGCTGGCGCGTCGAGGCCGGCGAGCTGGTCGCCGGTGCGCGCCGCTGGCCGGTGGACGAACAGGGCCGGCTGCGCCTGCGCCTGCCGCTGAACGGTGGCGAGCTGGCGCGCATTTCCTGGCAGCGCCTGATGCGGGCGGCCCTGGGCGAGGTCGACGATACCGGGCTGGCCAGGCAACTGGCCGGCCGCAGCGTGTTTGTCGGCAGCAGCGCCTTTTTTGCGGACGAGGTCATGACACCCCAGGGCCGGCTCAGCGGCATGGCGCTGAACGCCGCCGTGTTCGAGGCCCTGGGCGCCGAGCCCGGCCTCGTGCTGCGCGACCGCGGCGCGCCGGCCTGGGCCCTGGGCGCGCTGCTGCTGGCCTGCGCCGCGCTGCCTTTGGGCTTCAGGCGCCAGGCGCCCGTGGCGGTGCTCGCGCTGGCGCTGATCCTGCTGGTCGCCTGGGCCGCCACGCGGGCCGGCTGGCTGGCCACCGTCGCGCCGGCGCTGTATGCGCTGTGCCTGGTGCTGCTGGCCTCGGCGCTGGAGCAGCGCCGCCGGGCCCTGACGCGGGAGCGCGAGCTGACCCGCGAGCGCGAGCTCGCCGAGGCCCGCAGCCGCGCCAAGACCGAGCTGCTGGCCCAGGTCAGCCATGAGATGCGCACGCCGATGAACGCCGTGCTGGGCTTTTCCGACATCCTGGCCCGCTCGCCGCTCAAGCCCGACCAGGCCCACTACGTCGAAGTGCTGGGCCACGCCGGCCGCCAGGTCTTCGCGTTGATCAACGACCTGCTGGACAACGCCCGCATCGAGAGCGGTAGGCTCGAGCTGGTCGCCCACGCCTTCAACCTCGTCGACCTGGTCGAACTGCAGCTCGAGCTGCTGCGCGAGCGCGCCCAGAGCCAGGGCCTGTGGCTGCGCCTGTTCGCGCGCCCCGAGGCCACAGGCTGGGTGCTGGGCGACCCGCAGCGCGTGGCGCAGATCGTCAACAACCTCGTCGGCAACGCGATCAAGTTCACGAAGGCCGGCGGCGTGACGGTGGAGCTGTCGCGCGATGCCGCCGGCCTGGTCGCCCTGAGCGTGAAGGACACCGGCATCGGCATCGCGCCCGAGCGGCTGGAGCGCATCTTCCAGCCCTTTGCGCAGGCCGACGCCAGCATCGAACGCGAGTTCGGCGGCACCGGCCTGGGCCTGTCAATCACGCGCAGCCTCGCGCGGCTGATGGGCGGCGAGGTCGGCG
Source organism: Roseateles saccharophilus (assembly GCF_004342485.1). Lineage (GTDB taxonomy): Bacteria > Pseudomonadota > Gammaproteobacteria > Burkholderiales > Burkholderiaceae_C > Pelomonas > Pelomonas saccharophila. The sequence goes on along the minus strand of NZ_SMBU01000012.1, from coordinate 61,107 downwards.
TGCGCAGCCGCCCGGGCGAGGGCAGCCGCTTCGAGGTGACGCTGGACCTGCCCGATACCCCCGCGCCGCAGGCCGACCTGGCCCCGCCGCGCGCCGAGCGCGTCGCGCCGGGCCGGCCGCTGGCGCTGCTGCTGGCCGAGGACAACGACGTCAACGTGCTCGTCATCGAGGGCATGCTGCAGCCGCTGGGCCACCGCATTACACGCGTGCGCGACGGCGAGCAGGCCCTGGCCGCGCTGCGCAGCCAGGACTTCGACCTCGTGCTGATGGACATGCTGATGCCGGTGCTGGACGGGCTCGCGGCCACGCGCCGCTGGCGGGCCATCGAGTCCTCCGAAGGGCGGCCGCGCATGCCCATCGTCGCGCTGACGGCCAATGCCTTCGACACCGACGTGCAGCAGTCCCTGCAGGCCGGCTGCGATGCCCATCTGACCAAGCCGCTCAGCCTGGCCGCGCTGCTGCAGGCCCTGGCCAAGTACGCCAAAGCCTGAGTGAATTGCATGGATAGAGCTTCTGGCTAGAGTCGCCGGCTTCCACCCCAGGAGGCTCTCATGATCAACCTGAACGTCAATGGTCGCGCCGTCGCGCTGGACGCCGACCCCGACATGCCCCTGCTGTGGGCGGTGCGCGAGGAGCTGCAGCTGACCGGCGCCAAGTTCGGCTGCGGCGCGGCCCAGTGCGGCGCCTGCACGATGCATGTGGCCGGCACGCCGGTGCGCAGCTGCATGATGCCGGTCTCCGCCGTGGCCGGCGCCCAGGTCACGACCATCGAGGGCCTTGCCGGCGACAAGGTCGGCCAGGCCGTGCAGGCCGCCTGGGTCGAGCATGACGTGGCGCAGTGCGGCTACTGCCAGAGCGGCCAGGTCATGAGCGCCGTCGCCCTGCTGCGCGGCAACAAAAAGCCCACCGACGCGCAGATCGACGCGGCCATGGCCGGCAACCTCTGCCGCTGTGGCACCTACACCCGCATCCGCGCCGCCATCCACGCGGCCGCGGCCAAGCTCGCTTGAGGAGGCTGTCATGCTGAACCCGCAACGCATCGATCAAATAGTGAGCGGTCGCGGCCTGAGCCGCCGCGCCTTCGTCACCACCACCGTCGGCGGCGCCGTCGGCCTGGCGCTCCTTCCCGGTATCGCCGTGGCGCAGGACGCCAAGGCCAGGCCCGGCTCCAGGCCGACCGAGCAGCCGCTGGCCTTCGTCAACATCGCGAAAGACGGCACGACCACCATCCTGTGCAACCGCATGGACATGGGCCAGGGCATCGAGACCGGCTTGGCCATGATCTGCGCCGAGGAGCTGGACGCCGATTGGTCCCAGGTCCGCACCGGCTTCGGCGACCAGAAGGGCGAGTACGTCGACCCGCTGTTCGGCATCCACCTGACCGGCGGCTCCAACTCGGTGAAGAACAGCTACCAGCAGTACCGCGAGCTCGGCGCGCGTGCCAAGGCCATGCTGGTCGCGGCCGCGGCCCAGAGCTGGGGCATGCCGGCTTCGTCGCTGAAGGCCGAGAACGGCGTCATCAGCGGCGGCGGCAGGAGTGCCGGCTATGGTGAGTTCTTCGACGCGGCGATGAAGCTGCCGGTGCCCGAGGCCGTCACGCTGAAGGACCCGAAGAGCTTCAGGCGCATCGGCCAGCCGACGACGCTGACCGTGGCCAAGGCCAAGAGCACCGGCACCCAGGCCTATGGCATGGACGTGCAGCTGCCCGGCATGGTGGTGGCCGTCATCCAGCGCCCGCCGGTCTTCAACGGCAAGGTCGCGAAGCTCGACAGCAGCGAGGCGCTGAAGGTCAAGGGCGTCAAGGCCGTGCTGCCGGTGACGCTGGACCGCGGCGGCCAGGGCGTGGCCGTCGTCGCCAGCGGCTACTGGGCCGCCAAGAAGGGCCGCGATGCGCTGAAGATAGCCTGGGACCTGGCCGGCACGCCCAAGCCCGACACGGCGGCGCTGACGGCCCAGTACCTGGCGCTGGCCAGGACGCCCGGCACGCCGGCACCCAAGCCCGAGCTGCAAGCCGACGCCAGCGCCTGGAGCAAGGCGCCGAAGAAGATCGTCGCGGACTTCGTCTTCCCCTACCTCAACCACGCCCAGATGGAGCCGCTGGCCTGCACGGTGGACCTGAAGGCCGACCGCTGCGATTTCTACTACGCGTCCCAGATGCCCGGCATCGACGCGATGAACCTGGCCAAGGCCGTGGGCCTGAAGCCCGAGCAGGTGCAGATCCACGTGCTGATGGCCGGCGGCGGCTTCGGCCGCCGCGCGACGCCCGCGACCGAATGGCCGCGCGAGGCGGCGGCTGTGGCCGTGGCCCTCGCCCAGGCGGGCCAGCCCATGCCGGTCAAGGTGATCTGGAGCCGCGAGGACGACATGAAGGCCGGCTACTACCGGCCCATGACCGTGCACCGTGCCGAGATCGGCTTCGACGCCGCCGGCAAGGTCGTCGGCTGGCAGCACCGCATCGTCAGCCAGAGCATCCTGAAGGGCTCGCCGCTGGAAGGCTTCGGCTACCAGAAGGGCGTGGACGGCACCAGCATCGAGGGCATGCGCGAGCCCTACGAGCTGCCGATGAACCTCAGCGTCCACCATCCCGACGTCAACGTGCCGGTGCTGTGGTGGCGCTCGGTGGGCTCGACGCACACGGCCTATGTCATGGAGACGCTGGTGGACGAGATCGCGTTCGCGACGCAGCAGGACCCGGTCGCCTATCGCATGAAGCTGATGGAGGGCAACGCCAAGGCCGAGCGCCACCGCCAGGCCCTGCAGGCCGCCGTCGACAAGAGTGGCTATGGCAAGCGCAAGCTCAAGGCCGGTCAGGCCTGGGGTGTGGCCCTGCACGAGAGCTTCGAGTCCGTCGTCGCCTACGTCGTCGTCGCCAGCCTGAAGGGCAAGGGCAAGGACCGCCGGCCGGTGCTGGAGGAGGTGCATGCCGGCGTGCACTGCAACCTCTGCGTGAACCCGCGCGCGGTCGAGACCCAGGTGCAGGGCGCGGCCATCATGGCGCTGGGCACGACGATGCCGACCCACCGCATCACGTTCAAGGACGGCGTGGTGGAGCAGGGCAACTTCCAGGACGTGGCCATGCCGCGCATGCCGGACGCGCCCAAGGTGATGACCGTCAGCATCGTGCCCAGCAACGACCCGCCCAAGGGCATGGGCGAGCCGGGCCTGCCGGCGCTGGCGCCGGCACTCGCCAATGCGGTGGCCCGGCTGACAGGCCAGCGCCAGCGCGAGCTGCCCTTCCGCTTCGCCTGAGCTTCAGGCCGGCGTTGCCGGGGCCGGCGGGTAGCCGGCCTCGGTCAGCGCCGCAGCCAGGGCCTCGCGGGGCAGGGCGCTGCCCACCTCGGCCGTCCTGGCCTCGCGGTCGACCTGGATCTCAGCCTGGGCGTCGGCGGTCTTCAGGGCCTCGGTGATGGCCGCGACGCAATGGCCGCAGCTCATGTCGGGCAGGGTGAAGCGGTGCTGCATCGTGGGATCGCTGTTTCGAGTCGGGCAGGCCGTCATCCTATGACGGGCAAGTTGCCCATGCGTCCTGGCATCATGGCCGTCTCATTGCCATGAGGGGCTCCATGAAGATCATCGCCTTGAGCGGCGCGCTGCGTCGCGCCTCCTACAACACGGCCCTGCTGCGTGCCGCCGCCGGCATGGCGCCCGCGGGAGTCAGCATCGAGCTGCGCACGCTGCATGGCATCCCGCTGTACGACGGCGACGTCGAGGCCCAGGGCATCCCCGAGGCGGTCACCACGCTGCGCGAGGCCATCCGTGCGGCGGATGCGCTGCTGATCGGCACGCCCGAGTACAACAACGGCATCCCCGGCGTGCTGAAGAACGGGCTTGACTGGCTGTCGCGCCCCAGCGGCGAGGGCACGAAGCTGTTCGGCGGCAAGCCCACCGGCCTGGTCGGCGCGACGCCCGGCGGTTTCGGCACCGTGCAGTCGCAGGATGCGCTGCTGTCGGTGCTGCGGGCCTTCGGCTGCGACTTCTGGATGGCCGGACGGCTGATGGTGTCGCGGGCCGGCACGGTCTTCGATGCCGACGGCCATCTCGTCGACGACAGAGTGCGCGAGCAACTTGGCCAGTTCGTGCAGGGCTTTGTCGGCTTTGTCGGCAGGAGGTCGTCATGAGCGTCTTCGTCGAGCGCATCGAGAGCCACGTCAGCGATGTCGGCGGCCTGCCCATCCAGCGCTCGCTGCCGAACAAGGGGCGCCGCACGGTTGGCGCCTGGTGCTTCGCCGACCATGCCGGCCCGGCCACGCTGCCGCGCGACAAGCGCATGAACGTCGGCCCGCATCCGCACACGGGGCTGGCCACCTTCAGCTGGATGATCGAAGGCGAGATCCGGCACCGCGACAGCCTGGGCTCGGAGCAGGTGCTGCGTGCCGGCGAGGTCAACCTGATGACGGCCGGCCACGGCATCTCGCACAGCGAGGAGTCGCTGTCCGACCGCATCCACCTCGCGCAGCTGTGGATCGCGCTGCCCGATGCCGAACGCGAGAGGGCTCCGAGCTTCCAGCATTTCCCCGACCTGCCGCGGGCCGCGCTGGGCGAGGGCTGGGACGCGACCGTGCTGGTCGGCGAACTCGCCGGCCGGCGCTCGCCGGTGCCCAGCTTCACGCCGCTGCTGGGCGTGGACCTGGCGGCCACCGGGCCGGCCTGCGCGACGCTGGCGCTGGATGCCCGCTTCGAGCACGGCTTCATGCTGCTCGAGGGCGAGGTGGATGTGAGCCCGGCCGGCCACGATGCGGTCGAGACCGTCAGGCCGGGCACGCTGCTCTACGTCGGCGCGGGTTGCGAGGCGGTCGAGCTGCGCTGCGCGGCGGCCACGCGCCTGCTGCTGCTCGGCGGCGAGCCCTGGGCCCAGCCGCCGTTGCTGTGGTGGAACTTCGTCGGCCGCGAGCCGGCCGAGATGCAGGCCTGGGCGGCCGACTGGGCGCGCGAGGATGGCGGCCGCTTCGGCGTCGTCAAGGGCTATGTCGGCCCGCGCATCCCGGTGCCGCCGGTGCCGGCGCTCAGAAAGCCTTAGCCCGCCCGCGCGCTCTGCACCAGCGCCGCTATCCGCGGCGTTGCGTTCACCGCCACCAGTTCGATCTGCGGATGGGCCCTGGCGAACACGCGGAACAGCTCGTCCGTGAAGCCGTGGCCCACGTCGGTCACGCCGTCGAAGTCGATCTCCGCGCGCTTGAAGGTCGTCAGCCGCGAGCCGACGCGGCGGGCGGCGGCGCGCGAGTCCAGGGCCTGGCCTTCGCCGGCCAGCAGGCGCAGCTGCACGCGCGTCTGGTCGAAGGCTATGCCGTCACCGGCGATGCTCCAGGCCGCCATGACGCCGTCCAGCGTGCGCGTCGTGTTCAGCGCGATGGCCATATAGATGCTGCTGCCCTGGCGCGGCAGTGCGCGGCCCTTCTTCCAGCCGCTGCTCTCCCAGGCGCGGCGCTGGTAGGCGGTGTTGTTGGCGTGGATGTCGAACACGTCGGCCAGCTGGCTGCTGAAGAACAGGCCGCGGCCGGTGTGGGCGTCGGGCGCGCTGGTCAGGCGGCCCTTGCTGAGCTCCAGCATCGCGTGCTGGCTGTCCTCGAGCTGGAAGGCGGTGCAGATCTTGTCGAACACGCCACAGCCGTCGTCGCTGACCAGCAACTGCACATGCGTGGGCGTCTGGCGCAGCGACACGGTGACGCTGCTGCCGCCGGAGTGGTCGGCCGCGTTGTTGACCAGCTCGGTGAAGCCGTGCTGCACCATGCGTTCGACGTGTTTGGGCAGCGCGAAATGGGGTGCGAAGTCGCGCTGCCAGGGCAGGTCTTCCTGCAGCCCGTAGAGGGTGTAGCTGCGCGCCACCTGGCGCAGGCTGCCGGGGGCGAATACCGGGCGGCGGCCGGTGCCGCTGCGGGCCAGCCAGCCGGCGTCGACCAGGCGTTTCAGCGCCGACAGCACGGCGCGGTGGCTGGCGCCGGTGCGCTCCTCGACATGGGCCACCAGGTCGTGCGAATGCTCGCTGGCCGCGGCGGTGATCCAGTTGATGAGGTGGTCGAAGACGAGGCGCGTCATGGCCGGGCATTGTGGTGGCTACTCTCATCCATGGGGGTGGGGCATGCCCGCGACTCCATAGAATCCCCACTCAGTTACGACGCGGTTACCAACTACGGTTGGCGTCGCAGTCGGCCCAGATTTCTCAACTCCACCGGGGAATTCCCATGCCTCTCGTCTCCATGCGCCAGTTGCTGGACCACGCCGCCGAAAACGGCTACGGCATCCCAGCCTTCAACGTCAACAACCTGGAGCAGGTGCAGGCCGTCATGGCCGCGGCCGACGAGGTCGGTGCACCCGTCATCCTGCAGGCCTCGGCCGGCGCCCGCAAATATGCCGGCGAGCCCTTCATCAAGCACCTGATCCAGGCCGCGGCCGAGATGTACCCGCACATCCCCCTGGTCATGCACCAGGACCACGGCACCAGCCCCAAGGTCTGCGCCGGCGCCATCGACCTGGGCTTCGGCTCGGTCATGATGGACGGCTCGCTGATGGAAGACGGCAAGACGCCGTCCTCCTTCGACTACAACATGGACGTGACCCGCCGCGTTGTCGAGATGGCGCACAAGGTCGGCGTCACCGTCGAGGGCGAGCTGGGCTGCCTGGGCAACCTCGAGACCGGCGACGCCGGCGAGGAAGACGGCATCGGCGCCGAGGGCAAGCTGGACCACAGCCAGATGCTGACCGACCCCGAGGAGGCCGCCGTCTTCGTGAAAGCCACCCAGCTCGACGCGCTGGCCATCGCCATCGGCACCAGCCACGGCGCCTACAAGTTCAGCCGCAAGCCCACGGGCGACATCCTGGCCATCGGCCGCGTGAAGGAAATCCACGCGCGCATCCCCAACACCCACCTCGTCATGCACGGCTCGTCCAGCGTGCCGCAGGACCTGCTGGCCATCATCAATCAGTACGGCGGCAAGATGAAGGAGACCTTCGGCGTGCCGGTCGAGGAGATCCAGGAAGCCATCAAGCATGGCGTGCGCAAGATCAACATCGACACCGACATCCGCCTCGCGATGACGGGCGCGGTGCGCAAGTTCCTGGCCGAGAACCCCGACAAGTTCGACGCCCGCGAATGGCTCAAGCCCGCCCGCGAGGCCGCCAAGGCCATCTGCAAGCAGCGCTATATGGAGTTCGGCTGCGAAGGCCAGGCCGCCAAGATCAAGGCGCGCACGCTGGTCGACATCGCCGGCGCCTACGCGCGCGGCGAGCTGGCGCAAAAGGTTCAGTGACCCGTCACTGCTTCACCTACGGCTCGCTGATGTGGGCCGACATCATGGCCCGCGTCTGCGGCCGCGTTCGTCAGCGAGCCCGCCTCGCTGGCGGGCCACGCGCGCCATCCGGTGCGCGGCCAGGATTACCCTGGCCTGGTGGTGGCGCCGGGCGGCATGGTGAGCGGGTGCCTCTACCGTGATGTCGACGCCGACGCTCTGGCGCGCCTGGATGCCTTCGAGGGCCGGGAGTACGAGCGTGTGCGCGTCGAGGTGATGCTGGACGGTGGCGGCGCCGTGGCCGCCTGGGTCTACCGCTTCCGCCCGGAGTTCGCCGCCCGACTGCTGCCCGGCGACTGGGACCCGACGCCTTCGCACGCGAAGGCCATGCACGCTTCAGTGCCCGCTACGTCGGCTTCGACGTGCTGAGCGCCGGCAATAAGCCCCATTGACGGCCGGGTCATCCCACGCAGCGGGATCACAATCGCCCGGCTAACTCTGCTGTCGTGGGGTTGGGGAGCGTGCAATGGACGAGCTGACCGGAGTCGTCGCGCGGGCGGGCTTTCTGCCGCACGGCTACTGCTTCCAGTGGTCGCCGGGCCTGCTGTGGAGCATGGTGGGGGCCGACCTGGCTACCGCCCTGGCCTATTTCTCCATCCCCCTCGTCATCGCGAGCTATGCGCGCCAGCGCCCGCAGGTCAATCTCGGCAGCCTGGCGACGCTGTTCGCCATTTTCATCTTCGCCTGCGGCATCACCCATGTGCTGGACGTCTGGACGATCTGGCGCCCCGACTACGGGCTGCAGACCTCGGCCAAGGTCTTCACCGCGCTGGCCTCGGTGCTGACGGCCGGCGTCGCCTGGCGGCTGATGCCCAAGCTGCTGGCCCTGCCCTCGGCGGAGGAGATGCGTGTCGCCAACGAGGCTCTGCGCCGCGAGATGGACCGCCGCCACAGCGCCGAGGACCATCTGCTCGAAGCCGAGCAGAACCTGGCCGCGACGCTGGCGAGCATCGATGCCGGCTTCCTCTCGACCGACGAGGCAGGCCGCGTCAAGCGACTGAACCCCGTCGCGGAGCACATCACCGGCTGGCCGGCCGCCGAGGCCCTGGGCCGCTCGGTCTGGGAGGTTTTCGTGCGCGACGGCGCGCCGGCCGACCCCGGCAGCCCCATCGAGCTGCTGCGCGAACGCGAGCGCGACGGTGCCTTCCGCCGCCAGGCCGTCTGCATCGGCCGCGATGGCACGGCACGGCCCATCGAGGTGCATGCCGAGCTGACCCGGCATGCCGACGGCCGCGTGCGTGGCGTCGCCATCGTCTTCCGTGACGTCGGCCGGCTGACCGAGGCCGAGGCCGAGGTGCGCCGGCTGGCCGCCGTCGTCGAGTCCTCGGCCGACGCCATCATCGTCAAGTCCCTCGACGGGCGGATCACGAACTGGAACGCCGCCGCCGAGCGCATGTTCGGCTACACGGCCGCGCAGGCCGTCGGCCAGCCGGTGCAGATGCTGGTACCGCCCGAGCGCGAGGCCGAGGAGGCCCGCATCCGCGCCGAGCTGGCCCGCGGGCAGCAGGTGCCGCCGCAGCGCACCGTGCGCGTCGCCAGCGATGGGCGGCGCATCGAGGTCTCGGTGCAGTTCTCGCTGCTGCGCGACGCGGCCGGCCGCGTCATCGGCGCCGTCAAGTCGGCGCGCGACCTGACCCATCAGCGGCAGATCGAAGCCGCGCTGCGCCAGAGCGAGGCGCGGCTGCGCTTCGCCCTCGAGTCCGCCGCCATCGGCGACTGGGAGATGGAGCTGGAGGGCGGCCGCATCCACCGCTCGCGCCGCTACGACCAGTGCTTCGGCCTGCCCGACGCCGGCGGCGACTGGGACCGCGAGCGCCTGCTCGCCGCCGTGCATGCCGACGACCGCGCGATGGTCGAGGCCGCGCTGAACGCGCTGCAGACCCGCACCGAAGGCCATCTGCCCTGGCATGCCGAGTTCCGCGTCGCCTGGCCCGACGACAGCATGCACTGGCTGCGACTGGACGCCCGCGTCACGGGCGACGACGCCGGCAGCCCGCGGCTGGTGGGCATCGTCGCCGACGTGACCGCGATGCGCACCGCCGAACAGGCCCGCCAGCAGGCCATCTGGCTGGCCGCCGAGAACCGCCGCGTGCAGGAGAGCAGCCGGCTCAAGAGCCTGTTCCTGGCCAATATGTCGCACGAGCTGCGCACGCCGCTGAACGCCGTCATCGGCTTCGCCGACCTGCTGACGATCGGCGCCCACCCGCCGGACCCGGTGCGCGAGCGCGAATGGCTGCAGCACATCGCCAGCAGCGGCCGCCATCTGCTGAACATGATCAACGACGTGCTCGACCTGTCCAAGATCGAGGCCGGCAAGATGGACTTCCATCCCGAGCCCGTCGCGCTGCCGGCCCTGGTCGACGACGTGATGGCCACCGTGGCCGTGCTGGCCGGGCAGCGCGGCCTGAGCCTGACGACGGTCATCGCGCCCGAGCTGCGCGACCTCGTGCTCGACCCCGCGCGGCTCAGGCAGGTGCTGCTGAACTACCTGTCCAACGCGATCAAGTTCACGCCCGCCGGCGGCCGAGTCGAGCTGCGCATGCTGGGCGAAGGCCCGCGGCTGTGGCGGCTGGAGGTCGAGGACAGCGGCATCGGCATCGCGTCCGAGCGCCTGGACCAGCTCTTCGTCGAGTTCCAGCAGCTCGACGACGGGCTGACCAAGCGCCACCAGGGCACGGGCCTGGGACTGGCGCTGACGCGCCGCCTCGTCAAGGCCCAGGGGGGGCGCGTCGGCGTCTACAGCGAGGCCGGCCGCGGCAGCTGCTTCTACGCGGTGCTGCCGCGCCGCCCCGGCGATGCCGATGTCGACGCGCCCGGCCCGCAGCAGCTCGTCGCGCTCGGCGACCACCCGCTGCGCGACGGCCTGGCCCGCGAGCTGGCCCAGGCCGGCGTCAATGCCGACACGGCCGCGACGGCCGCCGAGATGCTGCGCCTGGCGCGCGAGCGCCGCTACACCGAGCTGGCCATCGACCTGGCCCTGCCCGACTCGCCCGGCCTGGCCACGCTGGCCGCACTGCGCACCGGCGGGCCGTCCATGCATGCCGCCGTGAAGGCGCTGGCCCTCAACGCGCCCGCGGGCGCTGGCGTCGCCTTCCCGGTGTCCGACGTGCTGGCCAAGCCCCTGCGCCGCGCCGCGCTGGCGCGCGCCCTGGTGCCGCTGCGCCAGCGCTTCGGGCCCGGGCGGCCGGTGCTCGTCGTCGACGACGAGGCCGCGGCGCGCGAGCTGATGTGCGCGGCCCTGCTCGGCCACGGCATCGAGGCCATCGCCGTGGCCGGCGGCGCCGAGGCCCTGCAGGCCCTGCCGGCGCTGCGGCCCGCCGCCGTCGTGCTCGACCTGATGATGCCCGGCGTCGACGGCTTCCAGGTGCTGCACGAACTGCGCCGCGACCCGCGCTGGGCCGAACTGCCCGTCATCGTCTGGACCTCGCTGATCCTGAGCGCCGAGGACATCCAGGCGCTCGCCCGCTCGGCCGCCGCACTCGATGGCCGCCGCGAGCCCCGGCCCGAGGTGCGCGACGCGCTGCTGCGCGCCGCCCGCCAGGACCGCCGCGGCCGGCGCCAGACGGTGGAGGGCGAAGCATGAGCCTTGCACGCGCCCTGGTCGTCGACGACCACCAGCTCAACCTCGACCTGGCGCGCTATGTGCTGGAGGCCGATGGATTCATCGTCGACGAGGCCCTGCATGCCGACGCGGCCTGGGCCAGCCTGCGCGCCTGCCGGCCGGACGTCGTGCTCGTCGACATCCAGCTGCCCGGCACCGACGGCTTGACCCTCGTACGGGCCATCAAGGCCACGCCCGGCCTGGCCGACATCCCCTGCATTGCCTTCACGGCCTATGCGATGCAGGGCGACGAGCAGCGCTTTCGCGCCGCCGGCTGCGATGGCTATCTGGTCAAGCCCATCGACGTGCGCAGCTTCGCGGCCTGCGTGCGCAGCCACCTGGCCAACTGAGCGGCGCCTCGCGGTGCCGGCGATTTGACGTGCGTCAAACACCCGCGAAAGCGCGGGCTCTAATATTCATGCATTCTGTATGCATATTTAGGAGCCCAGGCGATGAGCAAGCCACCCACCCCGGTCGATCTGCGCGGCCTTGCCGCCGAATCCAGGCCGGACCGCGTCCACGGCATCCTGCTGGGACTGAGCCCCGGTGACGTCGCCGAGCTGATCGACGACCGCGATCCCAACCCCATGCTGATGCAGCTGCTGCGCGAGTCGCCCAACTCCTTCACATGGGATGCCGGCCCGGCAGGCGACGGCGTCTGGCGCGCGCGGCTTGCACGCGCCGCGGCCGGCGGGCACGGCGAAGGCCGTTGCTGCGGCTCCTGCGGCGGCCATTGACCCGCACACATCGAGCACTTGAGAAGGAAACATCATGAAGTCCACAAAAAGGCTCTGGCGTTGGCTGGGCCTGATCTTTGTCCTGTCGTTCGGTGCCCTGGGCTACCTGGGCTGGCAGATCTATCTGTCGGCGCCGCCGATCCCGAACCGGGTGGTCAGCGCGGACGGCGACGTGCTGTTCACGCACGACCAGATCCAGCTCGGCCAGCAGGCCTGGCTGTCCGCCGGCGGCCAGCAGCTCGGCACCGTCTGGGGCCACGGGGCCTATGTCGCGCCCGACTGGTCGGCCGACTGGCTGCACCGCGAGGCGGTCGGCCTGCAGGCCAGGCGCCTGGCCGAGCAGCAGCAGGGCGGCCTGCCGGTCAGCGACGTCCAGCGCGCCGCGGTCGACCAGGCCGTGCGCGACGAGATGCGCCGCAACACCTATGACGACGCCAGCGGCGATGTGCGCGTCACCGATGCGCGCGCCCAGGTCATCCGCGAGGTGGCCGCGCACTACGAGGGCCTGTTCGGCACCGACCCGGCGCTGGAGAAGCTGCGCGACCAGTACGCGATGACGGCCGGCGCCCTGCCCGAGGCCGAGCAGCGCAAGGCGCTGGCGGCGTTCTTCTTCTGGACCGCATGGTCCGCGACGACGGACCGCCCGGGCGAAGCCGGCCTGTCCTACACCAGCAACTGGCCGCATGAGCCCATGGTCGGCAACACGATGAGCACCTCGGCCGCGATGTGGTCGATGGCCAGCATCATCCTGCTGCTGGCCGGCATCGCGGCGATGCTGTGGCTGCACAAGGCCGACGAGGGCGATACCGTCGCCGTCGTGCCCAAGGCCGACCCGCTGCTGGGCGCCAAGGCCACGCCGTCGATGAAGGCCACGCGCAAATACTTCTTCATCGTCATCGCGCTGATGCTGCTGCAGATCGGCATGGGCGCCATCACCGCCCACTATGCGGTGGAGGGCCAGTCCTTCTTCGGCCTGCCGCTGGCGCAGATCCTGCCGTACACCATCAGCCGCACCGTGCACACCCAGATCGGCGTGTTCTGGATCGCCACCGCCTGGCTGGCCACGGGCCTGTATGTCGCGCCGCTGCTGTCGGGGCGTGAACCCAAGCTGCAGAAGCTCGGCGTGGACGCGCTGTTCTGGGCCCTCATCGTCGTCGTGCTGGGCTCGACGATCACCGGCTGGCTGGGCACGCTGCAGCATCTCGGCGTCGACTTCAGCTTCTGGTTCGGCAACCAGGGCCTGGAGTACACGAGCATGGGCCGCTTCTGGCAGATCCTACTCTTCGTCGGCCTGCTGTTCTGGGTCTTCCTGCTCGGCCGTGCACTGTGGCCGGCGCTGAAGAAGCCGTCCGAGACCCGCGGCCTCATCGCGATGGTCTTCCTGTCGGCGACCTGCATCGGCGGCTTCTACGCCACCTCGCTCGCCTGGGGACAGCACACCCACTATTCGATGGTCGAGTACTGGCGCTGGTGGCTGGTGCACCTGTGGGTGGAGGGCTTCTTCGAGGTCTTCGCCACCGCCGTCGTCGCGCTGATCTTCACCAACCTCGGCCTGGTGAGCGCACCGTCGGCCAACCGTGCCATCGTCGCGGAGACCATCGTCTTCCTGTTCGGCGGCATCCTGGGCACGCTGCACCACCTCTACTGGACCGGCACGCCCACCTCGGTGATCGCCGTCGGCGCCGTGTTCTCGGCGCTGGAAGTGGTGCCGCTGACGCTGATCGGCCTGGAGGCGCTGCAGACCTATCGCCGCTCGAAGAACGTGGCCTGGCTGGGTGCCTACAAGTGGGTCATCATGTCCTTCGTCGCCGTGGGCTTCTGGAACACCGTCGGCGCCGGCCTGCTGGGCTTTGCCATCAACCCGCCGGCCTCGCTGTACTACGTGCAGGGCCTGAACATGACGGCGGCCCACGGCCACGCGGCGCTGTTCGGCGTCTACGGCATGCTGGGCATCGGCCTGATGCTGTTCTGCCTGCGCGGCCTCTACGACCGTGCGCTGCACGCCGACCGCTTCCTCAAGCCCGCCTTCTGGAGCCTGAACATCGGCCTGGCGATGATGGTCTTCATGTCGCTGCTGCCGGCCGGCATCTACCAAGCCTATGAGAGCATCACCCGCGGCCTGTGGTACGCCCGCTCGCCCGAGGTCATCCACTCCAAGCTGATGGAGACTCTGGTGTGGCTGCGCGTGCCGGGCGATATCGTGTTCGCGGTGGGTGCCCTGCTCCTCGCCGTGTATGCGCTGTTCCTGCTGCGCCGCCGCGCAACCGACAGGCTGCCGGTCGACGCCGCCCCGGCCCGCGGTCGTTGAAATGCAGGCCCGGCCCAGCGGTTACGCTGGGCCGCCCCCTCGCGAGGGGGCAATGGGCTTGCGGCTGGATGCCGCAAGCCCATTGCCGGCGCGTCACGGACCACCGAAACGAGAGTATCGAAACCATGCGGCTCACCGCTTTCACCGACTACAGCCTGCGCGTGCTGATCTACCTGGCCGCCGAGCCCGAGAGGCGGGCCACGGTGGGCGAGATCTGCGCGGCCTTCGACATCAAGGTCAACCACCTGACCAAGGTCGTGCACCACCTCGCCCGGTGCGGCTGGCTGACGACCGTGCGCGGCAAGGGCGGCGGGCTGACGCTGGCCAAGCCTGCAGAACGCATCTGCGTCGGCCAGGTCGTGCGCGACACCGAGGGCCAAGCCCTGCCGGCCGAATGCTTCTCGGCCGAGGACAGCCACTGCGCCATCCTGAGCCAGTGCCGGCTCAAGGGTGTGCTGGCCGAGGCCGTGCAGGCCTTCTACGCCGTGCTGGATCGCTATACCCTGGCCGACATCACGGCCAACCGGCAGGAGCTGGTGCAGGTGCTGCGCTTCATGGCGCCCACCCTCGCGCCGACCCAGGCGGCATCATGAGCGAGCCCTATCCCTACGAAGGCCCTGAGGTACTGCGAGAGCCCATCCTGGCGGCGCTGCGCCGCGTGGTGGACCCCGAGGTGGCGATGTCCATCGTCGACGTCGGCCTGGTCTATGGCGTGACGGTGACGGCCGACGGCGTGAAGGTGTTGATGACCATGACGTCGGCAGCCTGCCCGGCCACCGACGTCATCGTCGACGACAGCTGCAACGAGCTGGACCGTGTCGTGCCCGAGGGCCTGCGCATCGACGTCGAGCTGGTGTGGGAGCCGCCCTGGACGACCGACCGCATGAGCGCCCGGGCCAAGGCCTTCATGGGCTGGTAGGGGCGGGCGATGCGACGCACCCCCGCGCTGCTGCCGCGACTGGCCTTCGCCGCCCTGGTTGCCACGGCGCTGCTGAGCGGCATCGCCGGCGGCCTGGTGCGCGCGGGCGTCGCGGTGCCCGTGGGCGCCCCGGCGGTCGTCGGCCATGCCTTCCTGATGGTCTGCGCCTTCATGGGCACGGTCATCGGCATCGAGCGGGCCGTGGCGGTCAAGCATCCGGCGGCCTACGCCGGGCCGCTGGCCTCGGGTGCCGCCGGCCTGATCGCGCTCGGCGGTGCGCCGGCCGCTGCAGCGTGGTTGGCGGCCGTGGCCGCGCTGGCCTTCGTCGGCGTGAACCTCGTCGTCGTGGGGCGCCAGCGCGCCACCCACACCCTGCTGCTGCTGGCCGGCGCGCTGGCCTGGGCCGCCGGCAGCCTGCTGCAGGCGCTGGGCCTGCTGGCCGGTGCCGTCGTGCCGCTGTGGCTGTGCTTCCTGGTGTTCACCATCGCGGCCGAGCGGCTGGAGATGACGCGGCTGATGCGCCGCCATGCCGGTGCCGGCCCGGCCCTGGTCGCCATCCTGGCCGCGGCGGCCTGCGGTGCGCTGCTGTCCGGCCTGGCCGCCGGCTGGGGGGGGCTGCTCTATGGCCTGTCGCTGCTCGCGCTGGCGGCCTGGCTGATCGCCTTCGACATCGCGCGCCGCACCGTGCGCGCCGCGGGCCTGAGCCGCTATATGGCGGTCTGCCTGCTGGCGGGCTATGCCTGGCTGGCCGTCGCCGGCCTGGCCTGGGCCGGTACCGCGCTGGGCCAGCCCTGGCGCGACGCCGCCCTGCATGCGCTCGCGCTGGGCTTCGTCTTCAGCATGGTGCTGGGCCATGCCCCCGTCATCCTGCCGGCCGTCACCCGCGTGAAGGTGGCGTTCGGCTGGCCCTTCTACCTGCCGCTGTTGCTGCTGCATGCGTCGCTGGCCTTGCGCCTCGTGGGCGGCCTCGCCGACCCGGGCCTGAAGGCCACCGGCGCCGCCGGCAATGCGCTGGCCATCGCGGCCTTCGCGCTCACGCTGGCCGTCTCTGCCCTGGTCTGGCGGGCACGGCACGAGCATCGCCCTCGGAACCCTGCACATGAACCCCTTGCTGAGAATTGAAGAACCGCCCCGGGCCGCACCCGCGGGCTTCGCGTTGTTCGCGCTGGGCTTCAGGCCCTTCTACCTGCTGGCCAGCGTGTTCGCGGCGCTGTCCATCCCGCTGTGGGCGCTGCAGTTCTCGGGCCTGCTGCCGCATGCCTATCTGGCCGGGCCGATCTGGCATGCCCACGAGATGCTGTTCGGCTTCACGCTCGCCGTGATCGTCGGCTTCCTGTTCACGGCCGGGCGCAACTGGACCAACCTGCCCACGCCCACCGGCTGGACGCTGGGCGCGCTGGCGGCGCTGTGGCTGGCCGCCCGCGTGCTGGTGCTGACGCCCCATGCCGTGGCGGCCGCCGCCGCCAACGTCACCTTCCCGCTGGCCGCGGCGGTGGCGCTGGCCGTGCCCTTCTTCAAGTCGAGGAACCGGCGCAATTACTTCTTCGTCGGGCTGCTCGCGCTGCTGGCGCTGGCCGCGGCCTGCGTGCACGCGGCGCAGCTGGGCGTCATCTCGGTACCCGGCTGGCTGGGCATACAGCTGGCGCTGGACGTGGTGCTCTTCATCCTGTCCGTCATGGGCGGGCGGGTCATCCCGATGTTCACGAACAACGGCGTGCCGGGCGCCGGTGCGGTGCGCGACGAGCGGGTCGAGAAGGCCGCGCTCGGCGCCACGCTGGCGCTGCTGGCCGCCGACGCGCTCGGGCTGCACGGCGCGGTGCTGGCCGGCATCGCCCTCGTCGCCTGCGCGGCCCAGGCCTGGCGCTGGGCGCTGTGGCGGCCGTGGCGGACGCTGCAGGTGCCCCTCGTCTGGGTGCTGCACCTGGCCTATCTCTGGGTGCCCGTGCACCTGCTGCTGCGCGCCGCGGCCGAGTTGGGCTGGGTGCTGCCGTCGGTGGCCACGCATGCGCTGACGGTGGGCGCCGTGGGCGGTCTCATCATCGGCATGATGACGCGCACCGCGCGCGGCCACACCGGGCGGCTGCTGAAGGCCGACCGCTACGAGGTGGCCTGCTACCTGCTGGTGGCCGGGGCGGCGGCCGTGCGCGTGCTGCTGCCGCTGGCGGCGCCGGGCCAGATCGTGCATGCGGCGCTGGCCTCGGCGGCGCTGTGGTCCGCGGGCTTCGGCCTGTACGCGCTGCGCTACTGGCCCGTGCTGTCACGCCCGCGCATCGACGGCCGCCCAGGCTGAACCGACTTCTCTCCAACTTCCATCCCGACGACAGCAGACCATGAAGCTGCCCGACTATTTCGACGACATCCCGCGCCTCAAGGTGCAGGATCCACTGGCCCGGGTGCTGGGCTGCGCCGAGGACGGCATCCTCGAATACGGCTTCGGCGACGCCGTCAGGCTCACGGGGCATTCCTGCGTGAGCGTGGCCTCGGCCTACTGGCTGACCTGGCTGGCGCTGGAGCAGCTCTACCCGGGCGAGCAGCCGCAGCGCGGCGGCATCAAGGTGGAGTTCCGCGATGACGTGCGCTCGGGCAGCAGCGGCGTCATCGCGACGGTGGTGCAGATGCTCACGGGCGCGGCCGGTGGCTCCGGCTTCAAGGGCCTGGGCGGGCGCTTCAGCCGGGCCGGCCTGATCCGCAGCAAGCCCGACCTGATGCTGGCGCTGCGCTTCACGCGGCTCGACACCCATGCCGCGGTGGACGTGGGCGTGGACACCGCGTCGCTGCCGGTCCCGCCCGAGCTGGAGCGGCTGGTGGGCCTGCTGTCCGCGGGCCGCCTGACGCCGGCGCAGGAGGGCGAGCTGGGCCAGTTGTGGCAGCAGCGCGTGCGCTCCCTGGTGCTGGAGCATGGCCGCGACCGCACCGTCTTCATGGTGCGCCCGGTGCTGCGGCACGGCTGCGAGCTGGCGGCCTGAACGAGCGGCAGGAGGCAGGGCAGCATGGCCAAGAAATTCCCGATCAAGCCGGCCAACCCGGGCCGCATCTGCTGGGGCTGCGACCGCTACTGCCCGGCCGACGCCATGCAGTGCGGCAACGGCTCGCTGGCCACGCCGCATCCGAGCGAGCTTTTCGGCGAGGACTGGATGGACTGGGGCCTGGACGCGAACGCGCCGGCCCCGGCGCAGGCGGCGCCGCATGCCGAGGATTCCGCAGCGGCCACGCCTACGCAGGCGAATCGTCCCGAAGCTTGAGCGAGATCAAGGTCCGGCGGTTTGGGCTGCACAGAATGCGCGCCATGTCAAAGGGCTGGAATCGCGCGCGCCTTGCCACCAAGGTCGGCATCCTGGGGGCCGGGCTGCTGTTCATCGCGCTGGCCTCCATCGGGTTGACGCTGTGGATAGGCTGGCAGCTGGAGGGGGGCGCCGCCGCGGTCAACGAGGCGGGGCGGCTGCGCATGCAGACCTGGCGCCTGGCCCACCAGGGCGCCGTCGGTGCCGGTGATGAGCTGCCGGCCCTGATGCAGGCCTACGACGCCTCGCTGGAGCTGCTGGTGCATGGCGACCCGGCCCGGCCGCTGTTCCTGCCGCGCGACGAGCGCACGCTGCGCGCCTACGCGCAGGTGAGCGAGGCCTGGCGCCAGCTCAGGGCC
The DNA here is from genome assembly GCF_004342485.1 of Roseateles saccharophilus. Lineage (GTDB taxonomy): Bacteria > Pseudomonadota > Gammaproteobacteria > Burkholderiales > Burkholderiaceae_C > Pelomonas > Pelomonas saccharophila. The sequence continues at coordinate 42,619 of NZ_SMBU01000012.1, read as the reverse complement.
GGCAGCGGCCTGCATGTGCTCACCGGCGCGCAGGCCGAGGCGCTGGTGAAGCACATCGACGTCCTCGTCGATGCCGTCGAGGCGCGCATGGCGGGCTGGAGCTCGCTGCTGTCCACCGTGCAGCTGGCGCTGGTGGGCATCGCCATCGCCGCCGCGATGATCTTCCTGTACGCCTCGCATCTGGTCGTGTTCGCGCCGGTGGACCGGCTGCGCCGCGGCCTGCAGGCGCTGGAGCAGGGCACGCTGGGCGCGCGCGTGGCCGAGGATTCGCAGGACGAGTTCGGCGAGCTGGCGCGCGGCTTCAACCGCATGGCGCAGCGGCTGGAGGCCGTCTACCGCGGCATGGAGGACGAAGTGCGCGCTAAGACCGCCGACCTGCGCCAGGAGCAGCAGCGCCTGGCCGCGCTCTACGAGGCCACCGCCTTCGCCGCGGGGGCCGCGTCGCCGCGCGAGCTGGCCAGCGGTTTCGCCGACCGCATGCGCCGCGTCGCCGGCGCCGACGCCATCATGCTGCGCTGGATGGACGCCAGCCAGCAGCGCATGGTGCTGCTGGCGGCGCAGGGCCTGCCGCCGGCCATGCTGGAGGCCGAGCGCTGCTTGGCGCCGGGCGAATGCCATTGCGGCAGCCCCGGGGCCCAGGCCCGCGTCATCCCCATCACTGCGCAGCACGATCACGGCTCGCACTGCACCAAGGCGGGTTTCGTCGCCGTGACGGCGGTCGCGCTGACGGTGCAGGGGCGGGTGATGGGCGAGGCCGACCTGCTGTTCCGCGAGCTGCCCCAGCCCGCCAGGGCCGACCGCGAGCTGCTGGACAGCATGGCCAGCCACCTGGCCAGCGCGATGGAGGGACTGCGCAACGAGGCCATGCAGCGCGAGGCCGCCGTCGCCGAGGAGCGCGGCATGCTGGCGCGCGAGTTGCACGACTCCATCGCGCAGAGCCTGGCCTTCATGAAGATCCAGCTGCAGTTGCTGAAGGACGCCCAGCAGGGCGGCAAGGCCGCCGTGGCGGCCCGCCTCGTCGAGGAGCTGGAGCTGGGCCTGAAGGAGAGCACCGCCGACGTGCGCGCGCTGCTGATGCACTTCCGCACCCGCACCGACGGCGACGACCTGCTGCCCGCGCTGCAGCAGACGCTGCAGAAGTTCCGGCTGCAGAGCGGCGTGCCGGCCGAGCTGGAGGTCGCCGGCCATGGCGCGCCGCTGGCGGCCGACGTGCAGGTGCAGCTGCTGCACGTGGTGCAGGAGGCCCTGTCCAACATCCGCAAGCACGCCCAGGCCAGCCAGGTGCAGGTGAGCCTGAGGCACCAGCCGCACTGGCAGATCGACGTGCGCGACGACGGCCGTGGCTTCGACCCCGTGCTCGACGTGCCGGACGACAGCCATGTGGGCCTGCGCATCATGCGCGAGCGTGCTGCCAAGGTGGGCGCCGCCGTGGCGCTCGAATCCCAACCCGGGCGGGGCACGCTGGTGCGCATCTCGCTTCCCGAATCCGAGGCCCTGCATCCATGAATGCCGCCCCCATCCGCGTGCTCGTCGTCGATGATCACACCCTGTTCCGCCGCGGCCTGATCGCGCTGCTGGCGACTCAGCCGCAGCTGCAGGTCGTCGGCGAGGCCGGCGATGCCGGTGGCGCCGAGCGCCTGGCCGCGGAGCTGCAGCCCCAGGTCGTGCTGCTGGACAACCACCTGCCCGGCGTGTCGGGCGTGCAGGCCCTGCCGGCGCTGAAGGCCGCGGCGCCTTCGGCCCAGGTGCTGATGCTGACGATGAGCGAATCCGAGGCCGACCTCGGCGCCGCGCTGCGCGCCGGGGCCTGCGGCTATCTGCTGAAGACGGCCGACAACCAGGAGCTGACTCAGGCCATCGAGCGCGCGGCGCGCGGCGTGTCCAGCTTCAGCGCCGAGATGGCGGGCAAGCTGGCCACGGCCTTCCGCCACGACGCCGAGGCCGCCTCCACGGCCGCCGCGCCGCCGCCCGACCCGCTCTCCACGCTGTCGCCGCGCGAGCGCGAGATCGTCGACCTGATCGCCCGCGGCGACTCCAACAAGCAGATCGCCCGCGAGCTCGGCATCGCCGAGACGACGGTGAAGATCCATGTGCAGCACCTGCTGCGCAAGCTCGACCTGGACTCGCGGGTGCAGGCGGCGGTGCTGGTCACCCAACAACGCGCCTAGTTCTTTAGGACGAGGCGGCCGGCGCCGCCGTCCTCCCAGCGGGCGGTGCCCGGCTGGTCTGGCGGTGAATGGGCGGCAGGCCCGCCGCGCGGGACAGTCTCCTCATGTTCACTGAGGAGCAAACCGCATGAGCGCAGCCTCCATCGACCGCAGGGCCTGGTCGGTGCTGATCGTCAGCACCCTGGCCTTCACCGTCTGCTTCATGGTGTGGATGATGTTCGGCGTCATCGGCATCCCGATCAAGAAGCAGCTCGGCCTCAACGCGACCGAGTTCGGGCTGCTGACCGCCATGCCGGTGCTGACCGGCTCGCTGGTGCGCGTGCCGCTGGGCATCTGGACGGACCGTTATGGCGGCCGCATCGTCATGGCCCTGCTGATGGCCGCCACCGTACCCGCCATCTGGCTGATGGCCTATGCCACGCAGTACTGGCACTTCCTCGTCATCGGCCTGTTCGTCGGCCTGGCCGGCGGCTCCTTCTCGGTGGGCACGCCCTATGTCGCGCGCTGGTTCCCGAAGAGCCGCCAGGGCATGGCCATGGGCGTCTATGGCGCCGGCAACTCGGGCTCGGCCGTCAACAAATTCGTCGCCCCGGTGCTGCTGGTCAGCTTCGGCTGGGCCATGGTGCCCCAGGTCTATGCGGCCATCATGGCCGGCACCGTCGTGCTGTTCTGGCTGTTCAGCTACAGCAACCCGGCCCACCTCGTGGCCAGCAACGTCAGCTTCCGCGAGCAGCTCAAGGCGCTGAAGGATCCGCGCGTGCTGAAGTACTGCCAGTTCTACAGCATCGTGTTCGGCGGCTATGTCGCGCTGGCGCTGTGGATGGTGCAGTACTACGTCGGCGAGTTCAGCCTCGACATCCGCGTCGCGGCCCTGCTCGCGGCCTGCTTCAGCCTGCCGGGCGGCGTGCTGCGCGCCATCGGCGGCCTGCTGTCCGACAAGTACGGCGCCCACAAGGTGACCTGGTGGGTGATGTGGGTGAGCTGGATCTGCCTCTTCCTGCTCAGCTACCCGCAGACCGACTTCACCGTCGTGACCATCGCCGGCGCCAGGACCTTCCACATCGGCCTGAACGTCTACACCTTCACCGCGCTGCTGGCCGTGCTGGGCGTGGCCTTCGCCTTCGGCAAGGCCTCGGTCTTCAAGTACATCAGTGACGACTACCCCGGCAACATCGGCGCCATCAGCGGCATCGTCGGTCTGGCCGGTGGCCTCGGCGGCTTCGTGCTGCCCATCCTGTTCGGTGCGCTGCTGGACCTCACCGGCATCCGCTCCAGCGCCTTCATGCTGATGTACGGCGTCGTCTGGGTCTCGCTGATCTGGATGTACTGGACCGAGGTGCGCCGTACTGAAGTGATGGGTCGCAACGCACCCGAGTTCCACGTCGCCGGCTGAGCCCGGCAAAGGACAAGACATGAGCAAGAACGACATCGCCGACTGGCGCCCGGAAGACGACGGCTTCTGGAACACGGTCGGCAAGGCCATCGCCTACCGCAACCTGTGGATCTCCATCCCGGCCCTGTTGTGCGGCTTCGCCGTCTGGGGCATGTGGGGCATCATTGCCGTGCAGATGCTGAACCTGGGCTTCCCGTTCAGCCAGGCCGAGCTGTTTACGCTGACCGCCATCGCCGGCATCGCCGGCGCCACGATGCGCATCCCGGCCTCCTTCCTGATCCGGCTGGCCGGCGGGCGCAACACCATCTTCCTGACCACCTCCATGCTGTTGGCCCCGGCCATCGGCACCGGCATCGTGCTGCAGCACAAGGACTGGCCGCTGTGGGCCTTCCAGCTGATGGCACTGTGGTCGGGCGTGGGCGGCGGCAATTTCGCGTCGTCGATGTCCAACATCAGCGGCTTCTTCCCGAAGCGGCTGCAGGGCACGGCCCTGGGCCTGAACGCGGGCCTGGGAAATTTCGGCGTGACGACGATGCAGATCGTCATCCCGCTGGTGATGACGCTGCCGCTGCTGGGCGCCCTGGGTGGCGCGCCCGAGCTGCTGCTGAAGGACAGCGGCTGGATCTTCGGCAAGATCGCCGCCGGCACGCCGACCTGGATCCAGAACGCCGGCTTCGCCTGGGTGTTCTCGCTCATTCCCCTGGGCGCGCTGTGCTGGTTCGGCATGAGCAACCTCAAGACCGTGTCGCCCGACACCGGCTCGCCCCTCGTCGCCTTCGCCAAGATCACCTATCTGTACACGCTGGCCTTCGTGCCGACCATCTTCATGCTCTGGCTCTACCTGCCCAAGCCCACCGGCCTGGGCCTGCTGAGCATGTGGGTGGCGATTCCGCTGGACATCATCATGGCGCTGACCGTCATGCGGCTGGCGGCCTTCGGCGAGATGAAGGAGGGCGTGAAGAAGCAGTTCGCGATCTTCAAGAACAAGCACACCTGGAGCCTGACGGCGCTCTACATCGTCACCTTCGGCTCCTTCATCGGCTTCTCGATGGCGCTGCCGCTGGCGATGAAGGTGATCTTCGGCATCAGCCATGTGGCCGGCCCCAACGGCGTCATGCAGCACACGCTGAACAACCCGAACGCCCCGACCGTGCTGGCCTATGCCTGGATCGGCCCCTTCGTCGGTGCCGCGGTGCGGCCGGTCGGTGGCTGGATCTCGGACAAGGTCGGCGGCTCCATCGTCACCCAGCTCATCTCGGCCGTGATGGTGTTCGCGTCGGTCGCGGTCGGCTATGTGATGCAGCAGGCCTATGGCTCGGCGACGCCCGAGCAGTACTTCCCGACCTTCATGGGCCTGATGGTGCTGCTGTTCGCGGCCAGCGGCATCGGCAACGGCTCGACCTTCCGTTCGGTCGGCGTCATCTTCGACCGCCAGCAGGCCGGCCCCGTGCTGGGCTGGACCTCGGCCGTCGCCGCCTACGGCGCCTTCATCGCGCCGGTGCTGATCGGCGAGCAGATCAAGGCCGGCACGCCCCAGCTGGCCTTCTACGGCTTCGCGGCCTTCTATGCCGTCTGCCTGGTGCTGAACTGGTGGTTCTACCTGCGCCGCGGCGCGGAAATCAAGAACCCCTGACCGTCGCCGCCCATCGTCCGAAAGAACGATGGGCGCACCCGCCCGCCTCGTCCTTCCGCGCCGGCCCGACCCGACCGGCGATGGATGGCCCCGCAGGCGCCGGGCGTGGAGCATGAGCATCGTGTCCAAGACCCTGTCCCTACCGTTGCGCTGGAATCCGGAAGACCCTGATTTCTGGGCCAGCCGTGGCCGCGAGGTGGCCCTGCGCAACCTCGGCTGCGCGCTGCCGGCGCTGGCGCTGTCGTTCGCGGTGTGGATGCTCTGGTCGGTGCTGGTCGTCTATCTGCCGGCGGCGGGCTTCCGCTACAGCACCAACCAGCTGTTCTGGCTCAGCGCGCTGCCGGCCCTGTGCGGCGCGACGCTGCGCATCTTCTACGGCTTCGCGGTGTCCTGGGCCGGCGGGCGGCGCTGGACGGCGCTGTCCACGGCCAGCCTGCTGGCCCCGGTCGCCGGCGTCGCGCAGGCCGTGCAGGACCCGTCCACGCCCTATGAGTGGATGGTCGTGCTGGCCCTGCTGTGCGGCCTGGGCGGCGCCAACTTCGCCAGCGGCATGGCCCATATCAGCGCCTGCTTCCCGGCGCGCGAGCAGGGCGTGGCCCTCGGCCTTGGCGCGGGCTTCGCCCACCTGGGCGTGGGCCTGGTGCAGTGGCTGGTGCCGGCAGCCATCGCGCTGGACCTCTTCGGCCTGCCGCCGCAGGGCGCGGGCCTGTGGCTGCAGAACGCCGGCCTCGTCTGGTTGCCGCTGATCGCTGCGGCCAGCCTGCTGGCCTGGCTTGGCATGGACGACCTGCCCGGCGACGGCGTCGGCCTGGCCGAGCAGGCCCAGCTCTTCACGCGCCGCCACAGCTGGCTGATGAGCTGGCTCTACCTCGGCAGCTTCGGCAGCTTCATCGGCTTCGCCGCGGCCTACCCGCTGCTGCTGCGCAGCCAGTTCCCGGGTCTGGAGGCGGCCCAGCAGCTGGCCTGGATCGGCCCGCTGCTCGGCGCGATGGTGCGGCCGCTGGGAGGCTGGGCGGCCGACGACTTCGGCGGCGCGCGCATCAGCCTGGCCTGTTTCGCCGCGATGGCCCTGGGCGTCGGCGGCGTGGTCGCGAGCCTGGGCTTGAACGGCGCGGGGGGCGGCGCGCCGCTCTTCATCGCCAGCTTCGTGCTGCTCTTCCTGGCAGCCGGTGTCGCCAACGGCAGCACCTTCCGCATGGTGCCGCTGGGCTTCGTGCGCGAGGCCCAGGCCGGGCGCGGCTCGCTGCTCGAGGCACAGGCCCGGGGTGCCGCGGCGCTCGGCCTGTGCTCGGCCGTCGGTGCCTACGGCGGCTTCTTCATCCCCAAGAGCTTCGGCAGCGCGATCGCGCTGAACGGCGGCCCCCAGGCCGCGCTCTATTGCTTCCTGGCGTTCTATCTGAGCTGCATGGCCATCTGCTGGTGGTTCTACGGCCGTCGCAACGCCCCCCTGTCCTGTTAACGGAGAAACGCATGTCCCACTTTCTGGATCGACTGACCGCCTTCCAGCTGCCGAAGGAAGTCTTCGCCGGCGGCCACGGCGTGAGCACCGGCGAGGACCGCACCTGGGAGGATGCCTACCGCAACCGCTGGGCCCACGACAAGATCGTGCGCTCCACCCACGGCGTGAACTGCACCGGCTCCTGCTCGTGGAAGATCTACGTCAAGGGCGGCATCGTCACCTGGGAAACCCAGCAGACCGACTACCCGCGCACGCGGGCCGACCTGCCCAACCACGAGCCGCGCGGCTGCGCCCGTGGCGCCAGCTACAGCTGGTATCTCTACAGCGCCAACCGCGTGAAGTACCCGATGGTGCGCGGCCGCCTGCTCAAGTGCTGGCGCGAGGCCCTGGCCGTCGCCAAGAGCCCGGTGGACGCCTGGGCGCTGATTCAGGCCGACGAGGCGGCGCGGCGCGACTACCAGCATCTGCGCGGCATGGGCGGCTTCGTGCGCTCCACCTGGGACGAGGTCAACCAGCTGATCGCCGCGGCCAATGTCTACACGATCAAGCAGCATGGCCCCGACCGCATCATCGGCTTCTCGCCCATACCGGCGATGTCGATGGTGAGCTATGCGGCCGGCAGCCGGTATCTCAGCCTGATCGGCGGCGTCTGCATGAGCTTCTACGACTGGTACTGCGACCTGCCGCCGAGCAGCCCGCAGGTCTGGGGCGAGCAGACCGACGTGCCCGAATCGGCCGACTGGTACAACAGCAACTACATCATCGCCTGGGGCAGCAACGTGCCGCAGACGCGCACGCCGGACGCCCACTTCTTCACCGAGGTGCGCTACAAGGGCGCGAAGACGGTGGCCGTGACGCCCGACTACTCCGAGGTCGCCAAGCTGGCCGACCTGTGGCTGCACCCCAAGCAGGGCACGGATGCGGCGCTGGCCATGGCCATGGGCCATGTCGCGCTCAACGAGTTCTACTTCAAGCAGCGCAGCCCCTACTTCGACGACTACGCGCGCCGCTACACCGACCTGCCGCTGCTGGTGCTGCTGGAAGAGCAGACCCTGGCCGACGGAAGCAAGGCCCGCGTGCCGACGCGCTATCTGCGCGCCAGCGACCTGCAAGGCCAGATGGGCCAGAGCAACAACCCCGAGTGGAAGACGCTGGCCTATGACGCCGACGGCCGCCTCGTGCTGCCCAACGGCTCCATCGGCTTCCGCTGGGGCGCCGAGGGCCGCGACGACGCCGGCAAGTGGAACCTGGAGGCCAAGGAGGCCGAGGGCAATGCCGACGTCAAGCTCAAGCTGTCGCTGGTCGAGGACGGCGCGCAGGCGCATGAGTTCGCCGACGTGGCCTTCCCCTATTTCGCCGGCAGCGCCAGCGAGCACTTCACGCCCAACCCGCAGCAGGACGGCGCCAGCCACCGCGCCCGCGTGCCGGCCACGCGCCTGAAGACGCAGGACGGCGAAGCCATCGTCGCCACCGTGTTCGATCTGCAGGCCGCGCAATACGGCATCGACCGCGGCTTCGGCTCGGGCGCCAAGAGCTACGACGACAACGCCCCCTACACGCCGGCCTGGCAGGAGGCCATCACCGGCGTGCCGCGCGCCCAGGTGATCCGCGTCGCGCGCGAGTTCGCCGAGAACGCGCACAAGACCCAGGGCAAGTCGATGATCATCATCGGCGCCGCGATGAACCACTGGTACCACTGCGACATGAACTACCGCGGTGTCATCAACCTCTTGATGATGTGCGGCTGCATCGGCCAGAGCGGCGGCGGCTGGGCGCACTACGTGGGCCAGGAGAAGCTGCGCCCGCAGACCGGCTGGACGGCGCTGGCCTTCGCGCTGGACTGGATCCGCCCGCCGCGCCAGATGAACAGCACCAGCTTCTTCTACGCCCACACCGACCAGTGGCGCTACGAGAAGCTGGGCGTCGACGAGGTGCTGTCGCCGCTGGCCACCGAGGCCGAGCGCGCCGAGTTCAACGGCAGCATGATCGACTGCAATGTGCGCGCCGAGCGCATGGGCTGGCTGCCCAGCGCGCCCCAGCTCAAGACCAACCCGATGCAGGTCGTCAAGGACGCCGCGGCCGCGGGCCTGGCGCCCAAGGACTATGTGGTGCAGGGCCTGCGCGACGGCTCGCTGCAGCTCAGCTGCGAGGACCCGGACGCGCCGCAGAACTGGCCGCGCAATATGTTCGTCTGGCGCTCCAACCTGCTGGGCTCCAGCGGCAAGGGCCACGAGTATTTCTGCAAGCATTTGCTGGGCACCGAGAACGGCGTGCAGGGCAAGGACCTGGGCGCCGATGACGCCAAGCCGCGCGAGGTGCGCTGGCATGCACAGGCGCCGCAGGGCAAGCTGGACCTGCTCGTGACGCTGGATTTCCGCATGAGCACGACCTGTTTGTACTCAGACATCGTGCTGCCCACGGCCAGCTGGTACGAGAAGAACGACCTCAACACCAGCGACATGCACCCCTTCATCCACCCGCTGTCCGCGGCGGTGGACCCGGTCTGGCAGTCGCGCTCCGACTGGGAGATCTACAAGGGCTTCGCCAAGGCCTTCAGCGAGGTCTGCAAGGGCCATCTGGGCGTGGAGAAGGAAGTCGTGATGTCGCCGCTGATGCACGACACCCCGGCCGAACTGGCCCAGCCCTTCGGTGTGCAGGACTGGAAGAAGGGCGAGTGCGAGCTCATCCCCGGCAAGACGGCGCCCAATATCGCCGTCGTCGAGCGCGACTACCCGGCCACCTACGAGCGCTTCACGGCCCTCGGCCCCTTGATGGAGAAGCTGGGCAACGGCGGCAAGGGCATAGGCTGGGACACCAAGACCGAGGTCGCCCAGCTCGCCGAGCTGAATGGCGTTGACGCCGCCGGGCGCGCCCGCATCGTCAGCGATATCGATGCCTGCGAGGTCATCCTGCAGCTGGCGCCCGAGACCAACGGCCATGTCGCCGTGAAGGCCTGGGATGCGCTGTCCAAGTTCACCGGCCGCGAGCACGAGCACCTGGCCCTGCACCGTGAGGACGAGAAGATCCGCTACCGCGACGTGCAGGCCCAGCCGCGCAAGATCATCAGCTCGCCGACCTGGAGCGGCCTGGAGAGCGAGAAGGTCTCCTACAACGCCGGCTACACCAATGTGCACGAACTGATCCCATGGCGCACGCTGACCGGCCGCCAGCAGTTCTACCAGGACCATCCGTGGATGCGCGCCTTCGGCGAGGGCTTCACCAGCTACCGCCCGCCGGTGGACCTGAAGACGACCGGCGAGATCCAGGGCATCAAGTCCAACGGCAACCCGGAGATCGTGCTGAACTTCATCACGCCGCACCAGAAATGGGGCATCCACAGCACCTACAGCGACAACCTGCTGATGCTGACGCTGAACCGCGGCGGCCCCGTCATCTGGCTCAGCGAGGACGACGCGAAAAAGGCCGGCATCGCCGACAACGACTGGGTGGAGCTGTTCAACGTCAACGGCGCCATCGCGGCGCGTGCGGTGGTCAGCCAGCGCGTGAACCCCGGCATGACGCTGATGTATCACGCGCAGGAAAAGATCATCAACACGCCCGGCAGCGAGATCACCGGCGTGCGCGGCGGCATCCACAACTCGGTGACCCGCATCGTCACCAAGCCGACCCACATGATCGGCGGCTACGCCCAGTACAGCTACGGCTTCAACTACTACGGAACCATCGGCACCAACCGCGACGAGTTCGTCGTGGTGCGCAAGATGAACAAGGTGGACTGGCTCGACACCCCGCGTGACGACCACCTCGCCGCGGCCTACCAGTCGCAAGGCGAAAACCCCTGAAACGCGAGGAGTACGCAATGAAGATTCGCGCACAGATCGGCATGGTCCTGAACCTGGACAAGTGCATAGGCTGCCACACCTGCTCGGTGACCTGCAAGAACGTCTGGACCAGCCGCCCCGGCGTCGAGTACGCCTGGTTCAACAACGTCGAGACCAAGCCCGGCATCGGCTATCCCAAGGAATGGGAGAACCAGGACAAGTGGAACGGCGGCTGGGTCCGCAAGGCGGACGGCAAGCTGGAGCCGCGCCAGGGGGGCAAATGGAAGCTCCTGATGAAGATCTTCGCCAACCCCAACCTGCCGGAGATCGACGACTACTACGAGCCCTTCACCTTCGACTACGACCACCTGCAGTCGGCGCCCGAGATGAAGCATGCGCCGACGGCCCGCCCGCGCAGCCTCATCACCGGCCAGCGCATGGAGAAGATCGAGTGGGGCCCGAACTGGGAGGAGATCCTCGGCGGCGAGTTCAGCAAGCGCAGCCGCGACAAGAACTTCGACGACGTGCAGAAGGAGATGTACGGCAAGTTCGAGAACACCTTCATGATGTACCTGCCCAGGCTGTGCGAGCACTGCCTGAACCCGGCCTGCGTCGCGAGCTGCCCCTCGGGCTCGATCTACAAGCGCGAGGAAGACGGCATCGTGCTGATCGACCAGGACAAGTGCCGCGGCTGGCGCATGTGCGTGTCGGGCTGCCCCTACAAGAAGATCTACTACAACTGGAAGAGCGGCAAGGCCGAGAAGTGCATCTTCTGCTACCCGCGCATCGAGGCCGGCCAGCCCACGGTCTGCTCCGAGACCTGCGTCGGCCGCATCCGCTACCTGGGCGTGCTGCTCTATGACGCCGACCGCATCGCCGAGGCCGCCGCCACGCCCCACGACAAGGACCTCTACCAGGCCCAGCTCGACATCTTCCTGGACCCGCACGACCCCGAGGTCATCGCCCAGGCGCGCCGCGACGGCATCCCCGACAACTGGCTGGAGGCGGCGAAGAACAGCCCCGTCTACAAGATGGCCGTGGACTGGAAGGTGGCCCTGCCGCTGCACCCCGAGTACCGCACCCTGCCCATGGTCTGGTATGTGCCGCCGCTGTCGCCCATCAGCGCGGCGGCCAACGCCGGCCAGCTCGGCGTCAACGGCGAGATCCCCGACGTGCGCCAGCTGCGCATCCCGGTGCAATACCTGGCCAACCTGCTGACGGCCGGCGACGTCTGGCCCGTCGAGCGGGCGCTGGAGCGCATGCTGGCCATGCGCGCCTACCAGCGCGGCAAGCATGTGGACCGCATCGAGAACCGCGCGGTGCTGGACCAGGTGGGCCTGCTGCCCGCCGACGTCGAGGCCATGTACCGCGTGATGGCCATCGCCAACTACGAGGACCGCTTCGTCATCCCGACGACGCACCGCGAATACGCCGAGAACGCCTTCAATGTGCGCGGCGGCTGCGGCTTCAGCTTTGGCAACGGCTGCTCCGAGGGCGTCACCGAGACCAGCCTGTTCGGCTCGGAGAAGAAGCGGACGATTCCCATCAAGGCGACGATCTGAAGAGGGCGACGACGATGTTCAACAAGCCCACCCACTCCCCCTTGAGCCTGCGCGTGCTCGCCGCGCTGCTGCGCTACCCCGACGCCGAGTTCCGTGCCGCCGTGCCCGAGCTGCAGCAGGCCCTTCGTGCTGAGGCCGCGCTGCCCGGGGCCCGCATCGACGAGCTCTGCGCGCTGCTGCAGCGCCTGCAGCAGGCCGACCCCTTCACGGTCGAGGCCGAGTTCGTCGACCTCTTCGACCGCGGCCGCGGCACCGCCCTGCACCTGTTCGAGCATGTGCACGGCGACTCGCGCGAGCGCGGCCCGGCCATGGTCGACCTGCAGCAGACCTATGAGCGCGCCGGCCTCTACCTCGCGCCCGGCGAGCTTCCCGACCATCTCGCCGTCGTGCTCGAGTTCGCCAGCACCCAGCCTTCCCGCGAGGCGCGCGATTTCCTGGCCGAGATCGCCCACATCAACCGCGCCATCTTCAGCGCGCTGCAGCGCCGCCAGAGCCCCTACGCCAGCGTGCTGGCCGCGGTGCTCGAACTGGCCGGCGAGGCCGCCGAGCGGGTCGACATCCCGCCCGAGCCCGAGCTCGACGAGGCCTGGGCCGAGCCCGAGGCCTTCGGCGGCTGCTCCAGCGCCGGCCAGTCCCGCCCCGAGCAGCCGCAACCCATCCACATCGTGCGCAAGCAAAGCGCCCACCAGCCGGGAGCCCAGGCATGAACGCCCTGCATAACTTCCTGTTCGTCGTCTACCCCTACATCTGCCTGGCCGTCTTCCTGATGGGCAGCCTGGCGCGCTTCGACCGCGACCAGTACACCTGGAAAAGCGACAGCTCCCAGCTGCTGCGCGGGCGCGGCATGCGCTGGGCCAGCAACCTCTTCCATGCCGGCATCCTGTTCCTGATGGTGGGCCACACGGCCGGCATGCTGACGCCGCACGCCCTCTACGAGCACTTCATCAGCCCGGCCAACAAGCAGATGCTGGCCATCGTCGCCGGCGGCGTGGCCGGCACGTTCTGCTTCATCGGCCTCTCCATGCTGATCTGGCGCCGTATGACCGACCCGCGCATCCGCCTGACCAGCCACCGCACCGACCTGGCCATCCTGTGGATCCTGTGGCTGCAGCTCAGCCTGGGCCTCATCACGCTGCCCTTCTCGCTGCACCATGCCGATGGCTCGGTCATGCTGGTGCTGTCGGACTGGGCCCAGCGCATCGTCACGCTCAACCCCGACGCGAGCGGCCTCGTGCCCCTGGCCTGGCCCTACAAGGTCCACATGGTGCTGGGCATGACCATCTTCCTGCTCTTCCCCTTCAGCCGCCTCGTGCACGTCTGGAGCGGTCTGGCCTCGGTGTTCTACGTGTTCCGTCCCTACCAGGTGGTGCGCTCGCGCCGCCTCAACCTGCCCAAGCAAGGCTGAGCCATGGTCACCGTCAACGACATCGCGATCGCCACCGCCGACGAGGCGCTGGACGAGGAAGCGCTGCGCCAGCGTGCCTGCACCGAGCTGTTGCGCCAGCGTGCCATCGAACTGGGCCTGCTGGCCGAGGACGACCCGGCACCGCGCGAGGGCGCCGTCAGCGAGGCCGCCAGCGCGGCCATCGAGGCCCTGCTGATGCAGGAGCTTGCCGGCCCCGAGCCCGACGAGGTCGCCTGCCGACGCCACTTCGAGGCCAATGCGCGCCACTTCGCGCAGGGCGAGCGCGTGCAGGTGCGCCATCTGCTGTTCGCCGTCACGCCCGGCGTGGACGTGGACAGGCTCCGTCAGCATGCCGAGGGGCACTTGATCGCGCTGCGCGCCAGTGACGCGGCTGCCTTCACCGAGGCCGCCAAGACCCTGTCCAACTGCCCGAGCGGCGCCGACGGCGGCCGCCTGGGCTGGCTGACCGCCGACGACTGTGCGCCCGAGTTCGCCCGCGAGCTGTTCGGCCGCAGCGAGATCGGGGTGCTGCCGCAGCTGCTGCACAGCCGCTTCGGCCTGCACATCGTCGCCGTCGATGCGCGCGAGCCCGGCCGCCTGCCCGCCTTCGAGCAGGTGCGCGAGGCCGTGGCCCAGCAGATGCGCCAGCGCCACCAGATCAGCGCGGTGCGTCAATACCTGCAGACGCTGGCGGCCGACGCGCGGCTGCAGGGCGTGGAGTTGCAACAGGCGACGTCCCCGCTCGTTCAGTAAGCTCCATGCCCGACGAGCTGCTCGAACGCCTGCGCCGCTTCCAGGAAGACGCCTTCCCCCAGCAGCGCTCGCTGTTCCGCCATCTCGTCGACGAGGGCCAGCATCCGCTCACACTCTTTATCGGCTGTTCGGACTCGCGCCTCGTCCCCTATCTGCTCACCGGCGCCGGGCCGGGCGAGCTCTTCCTGGTGCGCAACGTCGGCGCCTTCGTGCCGCCCCACGACCAGAGCCAGGGCTTCCACGGCACCGCGGCGGCCATCGAGTTCGCCGTGCTCAACCTGCAGGTGCGCCGCATCATCGTCTGCGGCCACAGCCACTGCGGCGCCATCCGCGCCCTCTACGGCGAGGTGCCGGCCGCTGCGCAGAACCTGGCCTGCTGGCTGGATCTCGGCCGCGAGGCCATGTTGCCGGTGGCCGAGCCCGGCCCCGAGGTCATGCGCCGCACCGAGCAGCGCGCCGTCGTGCTGCAGCTCGAGCGGCTGATGGACTACCCCATGGTGCGCGAGCGCGTTGAGGCGCGCGCGCTGACGCTGCACGGCTGGCACTACGTCATCGAGGATGGCGAGGTCCATGTCTTCGACGTCGGCGTCGGCGCCTTCGTGCCGGCCTCGCGCGCCGAGCATGCCGGCACCGGCCCCTATGTTCTCGGCGACGACGACAGCGGCCTGGGCGCCAGCGGCGTGCCGCTGTCTTGAACTGGTTCAAGGCGGGCCGAGGTCGCCAGCCCTAGGCTGACGACCCATGAACAACGCCCTCCACGACCTCCGCCCGCTCGCCCCCGCGCAGCGCCACCAGCTCGCCTTCCAGTGCTTCGACGCGCTGGCCGAAGGCGAGGCCTTCGAACTGGTCAACGACCACGAGCCGCGCGGCCTGCTGATGCAGTTCCACGCCTACCGCCCGCAGACCTTCGGCTGGCAGGTGGTGCAGGCCGATCCGGGCTACTGGCGCATCCGCATCAGCCGCGCCGCGCCCGGCGAGGCCACCGCCCCGATGCCGCAAGGCGGCGGTTGCGGCTGCGGCGGCGGCGGCGGTTGTTCCTGAAACCCCTCGGCCGGTCGCGCCTCGCTGGACGCGGGCGTGCCCAGCCGGTCCCCCGAGGGGACGGCGATGCTCGCGGCATCGAGCCGCGAGCACATCGCCAACCGGGCCGGCTTGGGAGCGGCCCGGCGCTCGGCCCGCAAGCCAAAAGATCGTATGACTCTGATGTCCGCTGATTACTCCCCGCCGTCACGCAAGCCCGAACTGGTCTGCCCGGCCGGCTCTCTGCGCGCGCTGCAACTGGCCCTCGAGGCCGGTGCCGATGCCGTCTACCTGGGCCTGAAGGACGCCACCAATGCGCGCAACTTCGCCGGCCTGAACTTCGACGCCGCCCAGGTGCGCGAAGGCGTGGCGCTCGCGCACCGCCAGGGCCGCCAGGTGCTGATGGCGCTGAACACCTTTGCCGATGCGCGCGACACGGCGCCCTGGCAGCGTGCCGTCGACCAGGCCGCCGAGCTCGGCGCCGATGCCCTCATCGTGGCCGACAGCGCCGTGCTGGTCGACGCGCGCCGCCGCCATCCGCAGGTGCGCCTGCATCTGTCGGTGCAGGCCTCGGCCACCAATCACGAGGCTATCGCCTTCTACCGCGAGCGTTACGGCATCGAGCGCGCCGTGCTGCCGCGCGTGCTGACGCTGCAGCAGGTGCAGCAGCTGATCCGGCACTGCGAGGTGCCGGTCGAGGTCTTCGGCTTCGGCAGCCTGTGCGTGATGGTGGAGGGGCGCTGCGCGCTGTCCAGCTACGCGACGGGCCAGTCGCCCAACACGGCCGGCGTCTGCTCGCCGCCCGCGGCGGTGCGCTGGGACGAGGCCGCGGACGGCGTGCGTGCCCGCCTGGGTGGCGTGCTGATCGACCACTACCGCCCCGGCGAGCCGCGCGGCTACCCGACGCTGTGCAAGGGCCGCTTCGAGGTCGGCGCATTGGCGCGCGACTACGCGCTGGAAGAGCCCACCAGCCTCAACACCCTGGCCCTGCTGCCGCAGCTGATCGCCTCCGGCGTCAGCGCGATCAAGATCGAGGGCCGTCAGCGCAGCCCGGCCTATGTGGCCGAGGTCACCAAGGTCTGGCGCAGCGCCATCGACACCGCCTGGGCCGCCCATGTGGGCCGCGGCCGCTACAGCGTGCAGCCGGCCTGGGACGGCCAGCTCGCCCGCTGGGCCGAGGGCCAGCAGCACACGCTGGGCGCCTACGACAAGCCCTGGAGGTGAATAGACCCCCCCGTAGGCGCTGCGCGCCTCCCCCCAGGGGCGCCGCCAGTGGCCCGGCAAAGCCGGTTCCACGGCGGCTGCTTGATGGGGTGCCCGGCTCGCGCCGGGCGCCGTGCATGTATTGATGGAGTATTTGATGATCGAGCTTTCGGTAGGGCCGCTGCTGTACTGGTGGCCGCGCGAGGCGCTGCTGAACTTCTATGCCGACCTGGCCGACGCGCCGGTGCACAGCATCGTGCTCGGCGAGCTGGTCTGCTCGCGGCGCAACGAGATCAGGTTCGACGACTGGCTGGCCATCGCCCGCGAGCTTCGTGCGGCCGGCAAGGAGGTGCGCCTGGCGACGATGGCCCTGGTCATGAGCGAGGCCGAGCTGCGCACGCTGCGCCGCGTCTGCGAGCAGGACGAGTTCCCGGTCGAGGCCGGCGACGCGGCCGCGCTGCAGGTGCTGTCGCGCCTGGGCCGCCGGCCGCTGACGCTGGGCCCGCACATCAACATCTACAACGCCGCCGCGCTGGCCGAGCATGCGGTGCTGGGCGCTGATCGCTGGGTCGCGCCGGTCGAGCTGTCGCTGGACGCGGTGGGCCGCATCAACCCGGCGCCGTCGGCCATCCAGACTGAGGTCTGGGGCTTTGGCCGCCTGCCGCTGGCCTTCTCGGCGCGCTGCTTCACGGCCCGCCACCACCGGCTGCAGAAGGACGACTGCCAGTTCCGCTGCCGCGACGATGCCGACGGCCTGCTGCTGAAGACCGGGGAGGGCGAGGACTTCCTCGCGCTCAACGGCATCCAGACGCAGAGCGCGGCGCTGCAATGCCTGCTCGGCCACGGCGCGGCGCTGCGCGAGGCCGGCGTGGGCCTGCTGCGGCTGTCGCCTTGTGGCGCGCATTTCGGCCGCGTCGTCGAGCTCTTCGACGCGGTGTTCGCGCGGGGTACCGATGCCGCAGATGCGCTGGCCGAGCTGCGCGCGCTGCCTCTGTCCGGCCGCCTGGTGGACGGCTTTGCGCGCCGTGAGGCGGGTTTGAAGGAAGCCGCATGAACACGACGCTGCCCAGCCTGCCCGCCCAATGGCGCGAGCGTGTCGCCCGCCTGCCCAGCCGCCCGCCGTCCACGCTGCTGGCGCTGTTGCTGGACCGCCTGCTGCTGCCGCGGCTGGACGCGTCGCAGCGCCAGGCCCTGCAGGGCCAGACCGTCGAGATCGAGCTGCAGGAGCTGGGCGCCCGCGTGCGGCTGCTTCTCGGCGAGCGGGGCTTTCGCGCGGCCGGGGAGGGCGGCGCGGCGCGGTTGCGCCTGCGTGCCCGCGCCGATGCGCTGTGGCGGCTGCTGCGCGGCCAGGACGACGCCGATCGCCTGTTCTTCGACGGTGCCCTGGTCATGGAGGGCGACACCGAATACGGCCTGATCCTGAAGAACACGCTGGACGCCATCGGGCCGCTGTGGAGTGCGCCCGTTTCTTGACTTGGTTCAAGGACGCCGCTGCCCGCGCTGAACACACTGCGCGCCACTAGATGTAGCGCCGCTGTGGAGCTGCAAACACCATAGGTAGCGCATGAGCCTCTATCCCCAGCAGGTGCTGAAACGCGATGGCCGCCTCCAGGCCTTCGATGCCGGCAAGATCGCCCAGGCCCTGGCCGCCGCCGGCCGGGCCAGCGCGGAGTTCGGCGAGGACGAGGCGCGCTGGCTGACCGAGAACGGCGTGCTGCCCGAGCTGATGGCCCACACCCTGCCCGGCATCGAGCAGATCCAGGACGCCGTCGAGTCCACGCTGTTCGGTGCCGGCTGGCGCCGCACGCTGCGCGCCTACACCGTCTACCGCGAGCAGCACCGCCGCCTGCGCGATGCGCGCCAGACCCTGGTCGACGTGCAGGCGACGATGGACGAATACCTGCAGCAGCGCGACTGGCGCATCCAGGCCAACGCCAACCAGGGCTGGAGCCTGGGTGGGCTGATCCTGAACGTGTCGGGCAAGGTGGTGGCCAACTACTGGCTGGACCATGTCTACCCGCCCGAGGTCGGCCGCGCCCACCGCGAGGCCGACATCCACATCCACGACCTCGACATGCTCAGCGGCTATTGCGCCGGCTGGAGCCTGCGCACGCTGCTGCACGAGGGGCTCAACGGCGTGCCGGGCAAGGTGGAGGCGGGGCCGCCCAAGCACCTTTCAAGCGCGGTCGGCCAGATCGTCAACTTCCTCGGCACGCTGCAGAACGAATGGGCCGGCGCCCAGGCCTTCTCCAGCTTCGACACCTATCTGGCGCCCTATGTGCGCAAGGATGGCCTGAGCTACGAGCAGGTGCGCCAGTGCCTGCAGGAGCTGATCTACAACCTCAACGTACCCTCGCGCTGGGGCACGCAGACGCCCTTCACCAACCTCACCTTCGACTGGACCTGCCCGGCCGACCTCGCCGAGCAGGTGCCCGTCATCGCCGGCGAGGAGCAGTCCTTCTGCTATGGCGAGCTGCAGGCCGAGATGGACCTCATCAACCGCGCCTACATCGACGTGATGACGGCCGGCGACGCCAAGGGCCGCGTCTTCACCTTCCCCATCCCGACCTACAACATCACGAAGGACTTCGACTGGGCCCATCCCAACACCGAGGCCTTGTTCGAGATGACGGCGCGCTACGGCCTGCCCTACTTCCAGAACTTCCTGAACTCCGACCTGGAGCCGCAGATGGTGCGCTCCATGTGCTGCCGCCTGCAGCTGGACCTGCGCGAGCTGCTCAAGCGCGGCAACGGCCTGTTCGGCTCGGCCGAGCAGACCGGCTCGGTCGGCGTCGTCACCGTCAACTGCGCGCGCCTCGGGCATCTGTTCGCTGGCGACGAGGCCGGCCTGCTGACCCGCCTGGACCGCCTGCTGGAACTGGGCCGCGACAGCCTGGAGATCAAGCGCAAGCTGATCCAGCGCCTCATCGACCAGGGCCTCTTCCCCTACACGCGGCGCTATCTGCGCACGCTGCGCAACCACTTCTCGACGCTGGGCGTGAACGGCATCAACGAGATGGTGCGCAACTTCACGCGCGGTGAGTGCGACATCACGGCGCCTGAGGGCCATGCGCTCGCCGTGCGCCTGCTGGACCATGTGCGCGCGCGCATGGTCGAGTTCCAGGAGCAGACCGGCCACCTCTACAACCTCGAGGCCACGCCGGCCGAGGGCACGACCTACCGCTTCGCGAAGGAAGACCGCCGCCGCTGGCCCGCCATCCTGCAGGCCGGCACCGACGCGAATCCCTATTACACGAACAGCTCGCAGCTGCCCGTCGGCTTCACCGACGACCCCTTCGAGGCGCTGGAGCGCCAGGAGGAGCTGCAGCGCAAATACACCGGCGGCACGGTGCTGCACCTCTATATGAGCGAGCGCATCAGCTCGGCCACCGCCTGCCGCGAACTGGTCAGGCGCGCGCTGAGCCACCACCGCCTGCCCTATGTCACCGTCACGCCGACCTTCTCGATCTGCCCGACCCACGGCTATCTGAGCGGCCACCACGAGTTCTGCCCCAAGTGCGACGAGGAACGCCTCGCCCGCAAGCAGCGCGAATCCCAACCCCAACCCGCCTGAAGGACATCCCCATGAACGCTGTCATCGAACGCCAAGAACAGGACATCACGCTGAGCGACGAGGAACGCCAGCGCTGCGAGGTCTGGACCCGTGTGATGGGCTACCACCGGCCCGTCGCGAGCTTCAACATCGGCAAGCAGGGCGAGTTCGCCGAGCGTGTGCACTTCGAGGAGGCATGCGTGCCGTCGTGAGCGCCGACGCGCTGGCCGTTGCCGGCCTGCAGCCCTTCAGCAGCGTCGACCTCCCCGGCCGGCTCGCGGCCGTCGTCTTCCTGCAGGGCTGCCCCTGGCGCTGCGGCTACTGCCACAACCCGGCGCTGCAGGCGAAGGGCGAGGGCAGCGGGCCGCGGTGGCCGGCGCTGCGCGACTGGCTGGAAGACCGCCTGGGGCGGCTCGACGGCGTCGTCTTCAGCGGCGGCGAGCCGACGCTGGACCCGGCCCTGCCGGCCGCCATCGACGAACTGCGCGGCCTCGGCTATGCCATCGGCCTGCACACGGCCGGCCTCGCGCCGCGCCGCCTGGCCGCGCTGCTGC
The DNA here is from genome assembly GCF_004342485.1 of Roseateles saccharophilus. Classification (GTDB taxonomy): domain Bacteria; phylum Pseudomonadota; class Gammaproteobacteria; order Burkholderiales; family Burkholderiaceae_C; genus Pelomonas; species Pelomonas saccharophila. Next base: position 22,134 of record NZ_SMBU01000012.1, on the reverse strand, counting down.
CGCGGCTCGACTGGGTGGGGCTGGACATCAAGGCCGCGCCCGGCGACGCGGGCTTGCACGACCGCATCACCGGCCGGCGCGGCGGCCTGCGCGCGGTGCGCGAATCGCTGGCCCTGCTGCAGGACAGTGGCCTGGACTTTGAGTGCCGCAGCACCGTCCATCCGAACTGGTTCGACGATGTCGGCCTGCTGCGCCTCGTGCGCGAGCTGGCTGATGTGCCCCGCCATGTGTTGCAGCTGGCCCGCCTGCCCGACGCGTCGGGCGCGCTGCGAACTCCCGTGGCCTGGCCGTCGCCGGCCCTGCTGGCCCAGGCGCGGGCGATCAGGCCGGGCCTGCAGCTGCGGGGCTGAGAAGCTCCCGGCAATGCGCGAGCAACGCCTCGGCCTGGGCCGGGTCGAAGTCGCCATGCTGGACCTTGCGCACGCCCTGCTCGTGCAGGCGCAGCTCGGTGCTGGCCGTCACGCCGACGCGGGCCAGGCAGGCGCGCACGCAGGCCAGCGGGCAGCCGTCGATGGCGAGGATGGGCCGGCCGCTCTCGGCCGCGCGCTGTGCGGTTCGCACTAGCGCCTTCACGCCGCCGCCGACGCCGGCGATGCAGGACATCTCCGCCGCGCCGCTGCGGTCCAGGCGCACGGCCAGGTGGTTGGCGAGCTGGGCCGCGCTGGAGCAGCCCGAGCAGGCGTAGACCAGCGGCAGTTCGCTCATCGCGCTCAGCCGATCAGCACCACCTCGCCGGCCGGGTTGAAGGGCAGCAGGCCGCCGAACTCGCCGGCCTCGACGCGCTTGACCAGCAGGTCCAGCATGCGCTGGATCTCGCTCGCGCTGGTGCGGCCGGCCAGCGCCGCGGTAAACAACAGGCTCCACGGCGGGCCGGCATCACGGGCCTCGGCGGCCAGGGCCGCGAAGTCGGCGAGCTCTTCGGGCGCCTTGTCCACGCACATCAGCGGGCGCAGCACGCCACCCTCGCCGGCCGCGTGGGCGGCCCGCTGGGCGGGCGTCGCGTCGGGCTCGCATTCGGCCGTGGTGAAGACCATCAGCAGCCGCTGCGGCTGGGTCTGAGCGCGGGCCATGGCCAGCAGGTCGTCGAAATGCTCGATGTTCATGGCCGCCACATTAGCGCGGGCGCGTGCCGGCGTGCGCCTCCGACGGACGAGGCGGGGGTCCGCCGAAGGGAGTAGGTCGGGGGTGCCTGCGTCCTGCCACGGCCGGATGGGGCGGGCCGGCTGCGCCACCCAGAATCGCCGCATGGACGCGAGGACCGCCCCTTTGCTTTGGATGCCGCGCGGCGCGGCCCAGTCGCAGCCGGCCGACGGCGCGCTGCGCGACCAGCGCCTGCGCCCCTGGCGCGACCTGCGCATCTCGCTGACCGACCGCTGCAACTTCCGCTGCGGCTACTGCATGCCGCGCAGCCGCTTCGGCCCCGGCCATCGCTTCCAGCCGCAGGCACATCTGCTGAGCTTCGAGGAGATTGCCCAGGTCGCCCGCCAGGCCCTGGCCCTGGGCGTGCGCACTCTGCGCCTGACCGGCGGCGAGCCGCTGCTGCGCCGCGACCTGCCCGAGCTGGTGCGCCAGCTGAGCCGCCTGCGCACGCTGGACGGCACGCCGCCCGACCTCGCGCTGACGACCAACGGCAGCCTGCTCGCCGGCCAGGCCCGCGAGCTGCGCGAGGCCGGCCTGGGCCGGCTCACGGTCAGCCTGGACGCCCTCGACGACGCGGTGTTCCAGCGCATGAACGATGTCGGCTTCCCGGTGGCCGAGGTGCTGCGCGGGCTGGAGGTGGCTGCGCAGGCCGGCTTCGAGCGCATCAAGATCAATATGGTGGTGCGTCGCGGCGTCAACGACGACGAGGCGCTGCCGCTGGCCGAACACTTCAGGGGCAGCGGCATGGTGCTGCGCTTCATCGAGTTCATGGACGCCGGCAGCCACAACGGCTGGAAGCTCGACGAGGTGTTGCCCAGCGACGAGCTGCGCGCGCGCATCCACGCGCACTGGCCGTTGCTGCCGCTGCAGGCCACGCGTGGCGGCGAGACGGCGCAGCGCTGGCGCTATGCCGACGGTGGCGGCGAGGTCGGCTTCATCAGCAGCGTCAGCCACGCTTTCTGCGGCGACTGCACGCGTGCCCGGCTGACGGCCGAAGGCCGCCTCTACACCTGCCTGTTCGCGGCCCGGGGCCACGACCTGCGCCCGCTGCTGCGCGGCGCCCAGGGCGGCGAAGCCGAGCTGCGGGAGCAGCTCGCAGCGATCTGGGCCCAGCGGGCCGATGCCTATTCTGAGCAGCGTGAACGGCTGCGGGCCGAGCAGCACGAGCGCGCCGACATGCATGTGCTGGGTGGCTGAGCCCGCATGAGGCCGCAGCACTGGGACCCGCGGCGCCTGCTCGGCGCGCCGCACCGGCTGGGTTTCGCCATGGGTGCCGGGTTGATGAGCCTGATGGCGCTGTGGTGGCTGGCGGTGCTGGCGGCGTCGGCGCTGGGCCTGGCCCCGGGCTGGGCCGTGCCGCCCGTGCAGGCCCATGGCCTGCTGTTCACGCTGGGCTTCATGCCGGCCTTCATGGCGGGCTTCCTGTTCACCGCGGGGCCGCGCTGGCTGGCGCTGCCCGGCGTCGAGGCGCACGTCCTGCTGGCGCCGCTGCTGCAGTTCGGTGCCGGCTGGGTGGCCGTGCTGTTCGGCGTGCATCTGGCCAGCCCGCTGGCGGCCTTCGGCATGGCGCTCGCGGCGGTCGGCTGGCTGCGGCTGTACCTGAGCTTCGCGGCGCTGCTGCGCGCCAGCCGGGTGCCCGGCCGCCTGCACGCCCGCTGCATGCTGGCGGCCTGGGCGATGGGAGTGGCCGCGATGCTGCTGGCCTGCCGCGCGCTGGTCCAGGGTGATGCCGGGCAGCTGCGCGCCGCGACGCAGCTCGGCCTGTGGGCCTTCGTCGTACCCGTCTTCGTGCTGGCCTGGCACCGCATGATCCCGCTGTTCGCGGCCGCCGCGCTGCCGCGGCTGGAGGCCCTGGGCGAGCGCCGGCAGCTGCTGTTGCTGCTCGGTGGACCGGCGCTGATGGGCCTGGCCCAGCAGGCCTGGCTGCCGCCGTGCCTGCTGGCCCTGCCGCTGGCGCTGGCCGCACTGGCGCTACTGGCACTGGTGCTGCGCTGGCGGCGGGCTCAGCCCGCCTTGGGCGAGGCCGGCCGGCTGCCGGCCATGCTGCGCGGCGGCTTCGCCTGGCTGGGCCTGGCCCTGGCGCTGCAGGCCCTGTCGCTCGGGCTGCAGGCCGTTGGGCGGCCAGGCCTCGGGGCGGCACCCCTGCATGCCTTCACGCTCGGCTATCTGGGCTGCATGCTGGTCGCGATGGCCACGCGGGTGGTTGCCGGGCACAGCGGCCGGCCGATCGCCATCGACCGGATCGGCTGGCGCATCCATCGCCTGCTCCAGCTCGGCGTGCTGCTGCGCCTGGCCGCGGCGCTGGGCCCGGGAGGCGGTGTCGCGCTGCTGCTGGCCGCGCTGGCCTGGGCGGGCGTCGTTGCTGCCTGGACGTTGCGTTATGGGTTCTGGCTGGGGCTGCCGCGAGCCGACGGCAGGGCGGATTGAAGCGATGGATGCTCAGCTTGCCCAGCGATGGCTGCAGCGATTGCCGCTGTTCAGCGAGGCCGGCCCCGATTCGCTGCAGCAGCTCGCCGCAGCGGCGCGGCTGCAGACGCTGGAGAAGGGCGCGTTCGCGCTGCGCGCCGGCGATGCCTGCGGGGCCTTCTTCGTCAACCTCGGCCAGCCGGTGAAGCTCTTCGTGATCGCGCCCAATGGCAACGAGAAGGTCGTCGAGCTGGTCGCCGCGGGGCAGAGCTTCGCCGAGGCACTGATGTTCCTCGGCCGGCCCAGCCCCGTGCATGCACAGGCGTTGGGAGACACCCAGTTGCTGGTGCTGCCGCGCGAGGCCGTGCTCGGCGCGATGGCGGCGGACCAGCGCCTGGCGCTGCGCATGCTGGCCGGCCTGAGCCGGCGCCTGCACGGCCTGGTGGCCGACGTGCAGGCCTATGCGCTGCAGTCCGGCGTGCAGCGCGTTATCGGCTATCTGCTGCGCGACGCCGCCGGCCCCGGTGCCTGTACGGTCGAGCTGCCCGTCAGCAAGGCCACGCTTGCGTCGCGGCTGTCGCTGACGCCGGAGTATTTCTCGCGCGTGCTGCGCGAGCTGGAAGAGGGGGGGCTGATCGCCGTCGAGGGGCGCCGCATCCACATCGCTTCCGTCGAACGCCTGGCCGCCTACCCGCAGGGCTGAGCCGCGACCTGGGTGCGGAAGAGCAGGGCCTGGTCGCGCGGCCGGTCGATCTGCAGGCGCGCGTGCTGGTCGGGCATGCGCAGCCCCGCGTCGGCGACGAGTTCGCGCAGTTGGTCCATGGCCAGCTGCGGCGTGGCGAGCAGCACCAGGCTCAGCCGCCAGGGCCAGGCGGCCATGCCGGGCGCGCTGACGAGGCGGTCGACGTTGGCATGGGCCTGCAGCCGGGCGAGGCTGGCGGCCGGGGGCTCGATGTGCTTCCACAGCGCCAGCACGCCGGGCTGCGGCACGCGGGTGGGCGCGGGCTTCAGCGCCAGGCCGAGCAGCTGGTGGCCGCGTCGCCAGGCCTGCAGCTTGGCCAGCAGCTTGTACTCGCTGCAGCCGAGCTGGCGCGAGCATTCGGCGAAGGGCCGGGAGCACAGCTGCAGACCCTCCTCGAGGCGCTCCGCGAGCCGCGGGTCGTCGCAGGTCAGGCTGGTGTCGGCGGGCGGCGACGGCAGCCGCAGCCGGGCCGAGGGCTGGTGCTGCAGGCGCTGCAGCTGGCGGGCCAGCGCGGCCTCGTCCAGCGCTTCGATCTCGGCCCACAGCGTGGGCATGCCGGGTTGCGGCTCGCAGCGCTCGACTCGGATGCAGCCCGGCAGCGCCGCCAGGGCCGCGGCCAGGGCCGCACCGTCGGCCACGGGCTCGAAGGCGAAGCGCCAGCGCTCGCGGCGCAGGCCGTCGCCCCAGCAGGGCTGGATGCTCTGCAGGGCGCCGTTGCGGTGCAGCTCCTGGCAGACGCCCAGCAGTTCGCGCGGTGTGGAGCCGCTGCGCGCGGCCATCTGACGGAAGGGCGACGCATGCAGGGGGAAAGTCTGCTGCCAACCCTGCAGCAGGGTTTGGCGCAGGCTGGCGCAGCAGCTTGCATGAGGCGATGAGTCAGGCATGGTGAGCCTGAATGCTCGGCGCTGCGATCTGAAGCGTCCTTGATCTGCTTCAAGACTGTTCGCAGATGAGCGCCGGGATATCCCCCGGCCCGGTGCCCTCAGCCGTGCCAGCGCCGGGCCGCGCGGCGCACGACCTCGGGCAGCAGGCGGTGCTCGTCCTCGAGCTGGCGCAGCCAGGCGGCGTCGTTGCCGGCGCCGTTGATCTCGCGGCGCAGATATTGCAGCGCGGCCTCGGCCTGCAGGTCGCCGGCGTGCGGGTCCAGGCGCGCCAGCACGGCGCTGAGGTCGTCGCGCAGCACGCGGTGCTCGCTGGTCTCGGGGTCGACGAAGGTGCCGTCCAGCCCGAAGCGGCAGGCCTGGAAGCGGTTGAAGGTGTAGGGCAGGTAGTCGTCCTCGCTGAGCTTGAACGGTTTCTCCACCGTCATCCAGCGCGCCAGGCACTGGATGAGGCCGGCCAGGGCGGCAGCCTTCTCGATGGTCAGCGGCGTGTCCAGCACGCGGACCTCGATGGTGCCGAACTCGGGCTTGGGGCGGATGTCCCAGTAGAAATCCTTCATGCCCGAGACGACGCCGGTGCGCGCCATCTTCTCGAAGAACACGCCGAAGTCGTCCCAGGTCTGCACGAAGGGCGCGCGGCCCGACAGCGGGAAGGCGAACACCGAGTTCAGCCGTGCCGAGTCGAAGCCCGTGTCCTCGCCCTGCACGAAGGGCGACGAGGCCGCGAGCGCGATCAGGTGGGGGATGAAGCGGCTCATGCCGTGCAGCAGCACCAGGGCTTCGTCGGCACTGGGGCAGCCCACGTGCACATGCTGGCCGAACACGGTGAACTGCTTGGACAGGTAGCCGTACAGCGAAGAGAGCTCGTGAAAACGCGGCGTCTCGAAGATGCGCCGGCGCGTCCAGTGCTGGAAGGGGTGGGTGCCGCCGCCGCACAGGCTCACGTCCAGGCGCTCGGCGCAGTCCACCAGCGCGTCCCGGATCTGGCCCAGCTCCGACAACGCCTGGCCGTAGCCGGTGCAGACGCCGGTGGACAGCTCGATCATGCTGCTGGTGATCTCGGGCTTCACGTCGCCGGGGATGCTGCGCTTTTTCATCAGCCGCAGCAGGTCGCCCGAGACGGGCGCGAGGTCGTAGTCGTCGTTGTTGACGATCTGCAGCTCCAGCTCGACGCCCAGCGTCAGCGGTTGCGATTTGGAGAAGAGGCCCAGGCTCATCAACGGCCCTCCTTGTTGCGCGGGGCGCGTTGTGCCACGTGCGGCAGCTCGCCGGCCAGGCGCAGCGCCAGTTGCACGGCGATCGGGCCGGCCAGCTCCAGCACGGCGATGCTGGTCAGGATGATGGGCACCACGCCAGCCGCCAGGCCGGGCTCGGCGCGCAGCAGCTCGCTGAGCATGACGAGGGCGGTGGCCGACAGCGGCGTCATCGTGATCGACAGCGCCAGGCCCTGGCGCCAGCTTGCCTTGGCCGCGGGCGCCAGCGCGACGATGGCCAGCGTCTTGGCGGCACAGCGCGCCGCCAGCAGGGCCAGCGCCGCGAAGCCGCCGGCGAGCAGCGTCTGCGGCGTCCACGCCGAGCCGACGATGACGAAGAGCATCAGCACCAGCACGCCGCCCGAGGTGCCGAAGTGGCGCGGCCAGACCCAGGGCCGCTCGCCGGTGTTGCGCAGCAGCAGGCCGGCCAGCAGCGGCATCAGCAGCGTCGACACGCCGAGGGCGCGGGCCGCGACGATGGCGAAGGCGACCAGGCCGAACAGCAGCAACACGGCGCTCTCGTTGCGCAGGTCCAGCCGCCGCGCGACGAGGTAGACGGCCACGGCCAGCAGCGTGGCCAGGCCCAGCGTCGTCAGCAGCGAGATGGACAGGCCGGCCAGCGCCTGCGGCAGGCTGCCGCCGTCGCCGGCCGCCCACCAGGCGCGCATCAGCACCAGCGCGATGACGGCATACAGCGTGTTCAGCGCCGTCAGCACGTTGACGCGCTGCGTGACCTGGCCCTCGGCACCCAGCTCCAGCGCGACGCGGCCCGCCACGGCGGCCGGGGCCGGCATGGCCAGGATGGCGCAGGCCACGGCCGTCTGCCAGCCGATGTTCAGGAGGCGCAGCGCCAGGGCCACGGCCACCGCGCTGAGCAGGGCCTCGGCGAGGCTGGTGGCCGCGAGGCCGGGGTTGCGGCGCAGCCAGCGCAGGCGCACGCGGCAGCCGATCTCGAACAGCAGCAGGCCGAGCGCGAGGTCGCAGACCACCTGGGCCGCGCCGCCCAGCGGCATCGTGACGCCATGGCCCAGGGCCGCGGCGACGCAGCCGGCCAGCGTGTAGCCGACGACCCGCGGCAACCGCGTCGTCGCGGCGATGAACTCGCCCGCCAGCGCGCCGGCCAGCAGCACGCCCACGACGAACATCAGATCGCTGGACGGTGCGACAGCCAGGCTGGCCCAGACCCTAGTGCCACTGTCGAATGCAGTCATGCAGCTCCCTTCGAAAGTCGGGCCGAGTCTAGACCGATGGGATTCGGTCACCCTTGCGGCCTCCCGGACAATGGCGGGCATGCAAGTCGTCAGCGTCAACACCGCCCGTGCCGAGCACTTCGTCGCGACCGATGGCCAATCCCTGGCCTCGGCCATCCGCAAGCGTGCCCGCAGCGGGCCGGTGAATGTCGGCCCGCTCGGCCTGGACGGCGACGAGCAGGCCGACCCCAGCGTGCACGGCGGCCTGTCCAAGGCCGTCTACGCCTACCCGCAGGAGCATTACGAGTTCTGGACCACGGTGCGTGGCCAGGCCAAGGTGGCGGGCGCGCTGCAGCCAGGCGACTGCGGCGAGAACCTGACGCTCGCCGGCCTGCTGGAAAGCAAGGTCTGGATCGGCGATGTGCTGCGCTTTGCCGGCTGCGAGCTGGTCGTGTCCGAGCCGCGCTTCCCCTGCTTCAAGTTCAACGCCCACATGGGTTTCAACCAGGCGGCCAAGTTGATGGCCCAGAGCGGCTGGTGCGGCTTCTACCTGGCCGTGCGGCGCGAGGGCAGCATTGCGGCCGGCGAGGCCTTCGAGCTGCTGCCGGGGCCGCGCGAGGTCGGCATCGTCGAGCTGTTCAAGGCCAAGATGAGGAAATGATGCGCCCCTCGCCCAACCTCGCGTCGCTGTACGCGAGCGAGTCTGGTCGGTCTTGCAGACCGCGCCGCGACTTACTCCGCAGCTCTTCGGCAGGCACGGCGAGTCCACTGGACTCACCGTGTCCGGCCTCAGCCCCCGAGGGGACGGCGATGCCCGCGGCGTTGAGCCGCGAGCACATCGCCAGCGCGGGCCGGCTTGGGAGCGGCCCGGCGCTCGGCCCGCAAGTTCAGGGGGCTGCCGTATTGCGGCGCCGCGAACTGCTGGCGGCCGCGGGCCTGCTGCCGCTGGCCGCGCATGCCGGCACGGTGCTGAAGGTCGGCCCGCGTCGGGCCGTCAGGTCGCTAGCCGCGGCGGCCCGCCAGGCGCGCGACGGCATGCTGATCGAGATCGACGCCGGCGACTATGTCGGCGACGCCGCCGTGTGGACGCAGAGCGACCTGACGCTGCGAGCCGTCGGCGGCCGCGTGAGCCTGGTCGCCGCGGGCGCCCACGCCCAGGGCAAGGGCCTGTTCGTGACGACGGGCCGGCGCATGCGCATCGAGGGCCTGGACTTCAGCGGCGCCACCGTGCCGGACCGCAACGGCGCCGGCATCCGGCTGGAGGCCGGCTCGCTGACGCTGCTGGACTGCGGCTTCCGCGACAACGAGAACGGCCTGCTGACGGCCAACCAGGACGACATCGAGCTCGACATCGTCGACTGCGACTTCGGCACCATCCTGCCGCGCGAGGGCAAGACGCACAACCTCTACGTCGGTGCGATCAAGCGCCTGGCCGTCACGGGCAGCTACTTCCACCATGGCCTGCATGGCCATCTGCTGAAGAGCCGCGCGGCGCTGAACCACATCCTCTACAACCGCCTGTCCGACGAGATCGGCGGGCGGGCCAGCTATGAGCTGGAGTTCCCGAACGGTGGCGTCGCCGTCGTCATGGGCAACCTCATCGTGCAGAGCTCGACGACGGAGAACCCGCACGTGATCTCCTTCGGCGTCGAGGGCGCGACCTGGGCCAGGCAGGCCCTCTACCTCGTCAACAACACGCTGGTGGACCAGCTGCCCAGCGGCGGCATCTGGCTGCGCGTGACGCCGCCGCAGGCCGAGGTGGTGCTGGCCAACAACCTGCTCGTGGGCGGACCTAAGCTGGCGGCCGAGGGCTACTGGACGCGGCGTGCCAACTTCAGCGCCGACTGGAGCGAGTTCGTGCAGGCGGCACGCGACGACTACCGGCTCAAGCCGGACTCGGCGCTGCGAGGCAGGGCGCAGGAGGCCGGCGAGGGCGGTGGCCTGAAGCTCGCGCCGACGCGCGAGTACCGCCACCCGCACGGCACGGTGGCGCTCAGCGGGCCGGCGCGGAACCCGGGGGCTTTCCAGGGCTGAAGCCCAGTTGCTCGCTGGCCACGCGCTGCAACGCGCGCGCCGTCGTCGCGTCTATGCCGGGGTCGATGGCGGCCTGCTCGCCGCTGCCCAGCGTCGGCGGGTCGCGGCCGGTACCGGTGGGGCGGCCATCGAGGCCGGCGATGGCCGGCCGCTTGGGCGCATCGGCCTCGGCCATGTCGGGCCGCGCCCAGGTCGGTTCGAGATAGACGCGCGCGGCGGGGTTGGCGTCATCGAAGCCGGCCGTCAGGTCGTGCATGGCGGCGGCCTTGCCGCCCGGGACCTGGGCCGGCCGCAGCCTGCCCATGGGCTCAGGCCCGCTTCAGCTCGGCGGCGGGGTAGTCCGTATAGCCCTCGGCGCCGCCGCCGTAGAAGCTCTCCTTCTGCGGCGCGGCCCACGGCAGGTCGTGGCGGATGCGCTCGACCAGGTCGGGGTTGGCGATGAAGGGCCGGCCGATGGCCACGGCGTCCGCCCGGCCACTGGCCACGGCGTCCAGGGCCAGCGCGCGGTCGTAGCCGTTGTTGGCGATATAGGAGCCGCTGAAGCGGCGGCGCAGCGCCGCGTAGTCGAAGGGCGCGTTGTCGCGCGGGCCGCCGGTGGCGCCCTCGACGACCTCCAGGAAGGCCAGCTTCAGCGGGCTGAGCTGCTCGGCCACGTAGTTGAACAGGGCCTGCGGGTTGCTGTCCTGGCCGATGTCGTTGCTGGGCGTGACCGGGCTCAGGCGCAGCGCGGTGCGGCCCGCGCCGATGGCGCCGGCCACGGCCGTCATCACCTCGATCAGCAGCCGCGCGCGGTTCTCGATGGAGCCGCCGTATTCGTCGCTGCGGTCGTTGGCGCTGTCGCGCAGGAACTGGTCGAGCAGATAGCCGTTGGCGGCGTGCACCTCGACGCCGTCGAAGCCGGCAGCCATCGCGTTCTTCGCGGCCTGCACATAGTCGGCGATCAGCTGCGGGAGCTCGTGCGTCTCCAGCGCGCGCGGCGCGTCGGTCGGCACGAGCTCGCCATAGGCCGCGTAGGTGCGGGTCTTGGCCGCGCGGTGGGTGGACGACACCGGCTGCTGGCCGCCCGGCTGCAGGCTTTTCAGCGAGATGCGGCCCACATGCCAGAGCTGCACGACGATCCTGCCGCCCGCGGCGTGCACGGCGTCGGTCACCTGCTTCCAGGCGGCGACCTGCTCGGGGCTGTGGATGCCGGGGGTGTCGAAATAGCCCTGGCCGTCGGGGCGGATCTGGGTCGCCTCCGTGATGATGAGGCCGGCGCCGGCGCGCTGGCGGTAGTACTCGACATGCAGTGCCTGGGGCGTCTGCTGCGTCGCGCGGTTGCGCGTCAGAGGCGCCATGACGACGCGGTTGGCCAGCTGGATGTCGCCGAAGCGGACGGGATCGAAGAGGGTGGTCATGGGAGAGTGGGCGGAAGAAACGATGGCGCGCAGGCTACGCAGGCAGGCTCAGCCCTGCGCGGCGTGCGGTTGCTGGGGAGTGTGATATCCGCGCAGATGTCGGCGCCTTGATGAAACTCAAGGGCCGGGCTTGGCGACAATCCCCCCATGCTCGCCTACCGCCACGCCTTCCATGCCGGCAACCATGCCGACGTCCTCAAGCACCTCGTGCTGACCCGCGTGCTGCGCTATATGGGCGAAAAGGACAAGCCCTACACGCTGATCGACACCCATGCCGGCGCCGGCGGCTACTCGGTCGAGGGCCGCTATGCGCAGAAGAACGCCGAGTACGCGACCGGCATCGCCCGCCTCTATGACGACGTCGACAAGCTGCCCGCTCCGCTGGCCGACTATGTGAGCCTGGTGCGCGCCTTCAACCCCGACGGCCAGCTGCGCCAGTACCCCGGCTCCCCGGCCATCGCCAACTTCGTGCTGCGCGAGACCGACCGGCTGCGTGCCTACGAGCTGCACCCGACCGACCACCGCATCCTGGCCAGCTATCTCGAGAGCCGCCCCAACACCCAGGTCAGCGACCGCGACGGCTTTGCGGCCATCAAGGCCGAGCTGCCGTCGCCGACGCGCCGCGCGGCCCTGCTGATGGACCCCCCCTACGAGATCAAGACCGACTACGCCAAGGTGCTGTCGGCGCTGCGCGAGGCGCTGGAGCGGGCGCCGGACACGGTCGTCATGGTCTGGTACCCGCAGCTGCAATTGCTGGAGTCCACCCAGCTCGCGGCGCGCCTGAAGGCCAGCGCCGATGCCGCCGCCAAGAAAGGCTGGCTGCACGTGCGCCTGACCGTGACCCAGGCCGACGAGCGCGGCTTCGGCATGCTGGGCAGCGGCATGTTCATCGCGAACCCGCCGTTCACGCTGCACGACGAACTGGCCGAGTGCCTGCCGCTGCTCGTCGAGCGGCTGGGGCAGTACGACGGCGCCAACTACGTGCTGGAGCAGAAGGCGGTTTAGCGGCTGCGCTGGGTGGCTGCCGGCTTGCCTTTGCGGGGATGCTGTCGGCTCGGTGCGCCGGGTGGAAAACGCCCCCGGCAGAAGCCGGCCGGCCAATGTTTCGCGCCGGACACAATCTGCCGATTCCCTCGATACATCGCGGCGTTGCAATCGCTCCAATCCCAGCCGACGGAGCACGCATTGCACGACCACGACCGGGGCCTGGCCCACGACCTCGGCCGCCTCCAGCAACAGGCCCGTGAGCGCCGCGTCGCGCTGCGCTGGCTGTTGGGCGCGGGTGCGCTGACGGTGGGCGGCATCGTGCGCAGCGACATCCGCGCGAGCATCGCCGGCGCCACCGGTGTCGCCACGGGCGTGCCGCCACAGGTCATCATCGAGCTCGTGAACGCCAACGCCTCCTGCGCCGACCTGTCCGGCTACGCCATCTACCTCTGGCAATGCGATGCCGAGGGCCGCTACTCCATGTACTCCAGCGGCGCGACGGCCGAGAACGACCTGCGCGGCGTGCAGGCCACCGCCGGCGACGGCATCTTCAGCATCGCCGGTTCGGTCGGCGCGGGCTACGTGGCCAGACTGCAGGTGGGAATTGCCGCATGAACGGACATTGCCTCGTCGTCGATGACGACGCCGAGATCCGCACCAGCCTGGCGGCCTATCTGCAGGGTTTCGGCTGGCAGGTCGACGCGGCGGCGGACGGCGGGGCGATGCGCCAGCTGCTGGCCCAGGTCAAGGCCGACGTCATCGTGCTGGACCTGATGCTGCCCGGCGAGGACGGCCTGGCCCTGCTGCGCTGGCTCTCCACCCAGCCCGACGCGCCGCCGGTGCTGATGCTGACGGCGCGCGGCGACACGATGAGCCGCGTCATCGGCCTGGAGCTGGGGGCCGACGACTATCTGGCCAAGCCCTTCGAGCCGCGCGAGCTGGTGGCGCGGCTGCAGGCCCTGGTCAGGCGTACCAGCCGGGGCGGCGCGCTGCAGGACGACACGCGCATGCTGCGCTTCGGCCGCTGGCGCTTCGACCGCCTGGCGCGCCAGCTGCTGAGCGCCGATGACGTGGGCATCGCGCTGTCCAGCGCCGAGTTCCGCTTGCTCGCGGCCTTCGTGCAGCGCCCGGGCCGCGTGCTCGGCCGCGACCAGCTCATCGAGATGACCCGCGCGCCCGGCGTGAAGGTGAACGACCGCAGCATCGACCTGGCCGTGTCCAGGCTGCGCGCCAAGCTCGGCGACACGGCGCGCGAGCCGGCGCTGATCCGCACCGTGCGCGGCGAGGGCTATCTGTTCGACGCCGAGGTGGTGCCATGCTGAAGCGCAAGAACTGGGACCGCCTGGGCCTGCGCCTGTTCCTGCTGATGTGGGGGGCGCTGGTGCTCAGCCATGTCAGCGCCTGGATGCTGGCCTCGCAGACCCTGCACGGCCCGGTCGGGACGCACGAGCGGCCGGCCCCGCATGCCGAGGACGGCGGGCCACCGATGCCGCCGCCGGAGGGCTTCGGCGAGGGCCCGCGGCGGCCCCATGAGCCGGGCGGGCACGAGGAGCATGAGCCGCACGGCCCGCCGGGCATGGCCTGGCATCTGCCGCTCGCGCCGTCTCTGCCGCCCTCGTTGCCCTGGCGCACCGGCCTGCTCGACTACGGCGTGCGCCTGCTCGTCATCGCGCTGGCGGCCTGGTGGGGCTCGCGCTGGCTGGCGCTGCCGGTGCGCCGCCTCGTCAGCGCGGCCCAGCGGCTGACGCCCGCGCTGGCCCAGGGCCGGCCCGCGCCCCGGTTGCATGAGGACGAGGGCACGTGCGAGGTGCGCGACGCCGCGGCCGTCTTCAACCGCATGGCCGCCGAGCTGAGCGGCCAGTTCGAGGAGCGCGGCCTGATGATCGCCGCCATCTCCCACGACCTGCGCACGCCGCTGACGCGCATGCGCCTGCGGCTGGAGACGGGCGAGGTCGAGGCCGGCGTGCGCGAGCGCTGCGTGGACGACATCCGCGAGATGAACCGGCTGGTGGAGAGCGTCATCGAGGTCTTCCGCCCGGCCGATGCGGCGCCGGCCCGGCGCGTCGACCTGTCGGCCCTGGCCCAGTCGGCCGTGGACGACCTCGCCGAGACCGGCGCCGCCGTCAACTTCGAGGGGCCGGCCGCGGTCGTGGCGGCCGACCCGCTGGCGCTGCGCCGCGTCATCGACAACCTCGTCGGCAATGCGCTGCGCTATGCCGGCAGCGCGAGGGTGAGCGTGGCGCTGTCGGCCGGCGTCACGCGCCTCGTCGTCGAGGACGACGGCCCCGGCATCCCCGAGGCCGAACTGCAGCGCGTGCGCCAGCCCTTCCGCCGCGTCGAGGGCTCGCGCAACCGCGCCACCGGCGGCACGGGTCTGGGCCTGTACATCGCGCAGCAGCTGGTGCGCCGGCAGGGCGCCGTGCTGGTGCTCGGCAACCGTCCCGAGGGCGGGCTCAGGGCCGAGGTGGTCTTTTAGCGGGGGTTCACCAGGCCCCGGTGTTGGGCATCGACGCCCAGGGCTCGGCCGGGGCGAGCGCGGGGCCGGCCTGCAGCAGTTCGACGGAGATGCCATCGGGCGAGCGCACGAAGGCCATGCGGCCGTCGCGCGGCGGGCGGTTGATCGTCACGCCCTGGTCGGCCAGCCGCTGGCAGGTGGCATAGATGTCGTCCACCGCATAGGCCACATGGCCGAAGTTGCGGCCGCCGCCGTAGGCCTCGACCTGGCCGCTGGCGTCGGGCCAGTTGTAGGTCAGCTCGATCTGGGCGTCCTCGTCGCCGGGTGCGGCGAGATAGACGAGGGTGAAGCGGCCGGCCTCGTGCTCGGAGCGCCTGACCTCGCGCAGGCCGAGGGCGTCGCGGTAGAACTTCATCGACGCGTCCAGGTCATGGACGCGGACCATGGTGTGCAGGTATTTCATGGCCGAATTGTCGGGGCGTCAGGGCTTTGCACCGGCCGCGGCGAGCGTCTCGGCCTGCTGCTCGGCATGCGTCTTCATGGCGAGCAGGCCGGCCTCGATCATCCGGGTGATGGCCGGCGCCATCGCATCGGGCAACAGGTCGGCGATCCAGGCGACCCGGCAATGCGTCCCGCCTTCATCGAAGACCTGGGCCGAGGCGTTGTGGTGCGTCAGCCGCCCGCCCGCGGCCGACCAGACGAGGCGGCGCGAGGCTCCATCGACGGTGACGATGAGTTCGCGAGCCTCGACGCCGTTGGCGAAGCGGATCTGGCGCGCGGCGTCGCCGTCCATCTCGCAGTGCGTGACGAAGCCGGGTGCGAGGCGGGTGTGCAGCGCGCCGATGTCGAGCAAGGCGTCCCAAAGGGCGGTGGCGGGGGCGTGGATGAGGATGTCGCGGTGGATGGAGGCCATGGCCATCTCCTGGAGTGATGGCCCATTCTGGTGGCGCGCCCGGCGGCGCGCCGGCCGGAAACGGACATCTCCAACCGTCGCCCGCGCGTCAGTAGTCCAGCCACTCCATCGGCGCGACGACGGCACTGCCGCGGATGCGCTCCAGCGTGGCCGTCATCACGTCGATGTTGTTGTCGAAGCTGCCATGGCTGGCGTCGATCTGGTCGCCGGTCTTGGTCGTGCGGACCTTGGGCGCCGTGACCTTGTTCAGCAGCGCGCCGCCGGGCCAGAGCTTGAGCCAGGCGGCGACGTCGGCATTGGGCGGGCCGGCCCATTGGTCGTCGACCCAGGCCGGGTCGGGCTTCATCAGCGCACGCTCCATGCCGAGCAGGGGCTGCTTGCGGATGTCGTCCAGCGCGCGCGACACGAGGTAGAGCAGGCTCTTGCCGTAGATGTCGCGCTCGGCGCTGGGCAGGCCATCGGCGCGCTCGTTGGCGTCGGTCAGCACGTTCAGGCGCAAGGCCTGCAGCGGCAGCACGCCGGCCTTGTGGGCCGCGCCGTAGTGCTGCACCGCGAAGCCGCTGGAGCAGGCGGCGGCATGCAGCTCGCAGCTGGCGACCTTGACGACGTCGGCGCCGGCCAGGCGGTCCAGCAGGTGGCCGAGCAGGATGGAGCCGGCCGAATGCCCGATGAGGTGGACCTCCAGCGCTTTGCCGCCCTTGGCCAGCGTGTCGCGCAGTTCGCGCAGCATGTGCGCGGCCAGGTCCAGCGCATGGCCGGCCACGCCGCCGCCCGCGGCGTTCTCGCGCATCTCGCTCCAGACGCCGCGCGCGAACTGGTGGCCCACGGCCTCGACGGCGCGGTCCTTGGCTTCGGCGGCGGCCTCGCGGAGCTGGTCGAGCACGCCCGCGCTGCGGTCGTCGTTGCCGCCGCCGATGACGCGGTGCTTCAGGTCCTCGAGCATGTCCGCCAGCGTCTCGCCGGGGCCGGTCTTCCAGGTGAAGAACAGCGGGTAGATGCCGTTGGCGAGGAAGTAGGGCGCCAGCACGCGGATGCGCTGGATGGAGTCGTTCTCGGAGTTCAGGCCACCATGGGCATAGACGGCGAGCTTCAGGGTCTTGCTCTGCTTGCCGGCCCCGCCGGCTTTCAGCCAGCCCATCGGCCGCTCGACGACGAGTTCCCGCGCCAGGCCTTCGCGGTCGGCGCGCGCGCGGGTGAAGTCGGTCGACATCAGCTGGCCGTCGTTGCCGGAGACCAGGGTGTGGGCGTAGGCCGCGGTCGTGCGCAGCGGCTGGTAGGGCTGGTGCGCGAAGACATGGTTGAAGGGCCAGGGGTCGTCGCGCGGGTTGTCCTCGACGCGCAGCGTCGCGCCGACCTCGGCCAGGCCGCAGCCTGCCGCGACGCGAAAGCCGCTGGCGGCGGGCGCTGCCTTGGCAGCCGTCTTGCCGGCGGGCTTGGCATCGGCCTGGGCGGCGCGCAGGTCGGAGAGATCCTGCGGCACGCCCAGGGCCACGGCCCAGCAGTCGGTGCCGTTGGTGACCCAGTCCTCGTAGCCGAGGATGGCGAAGCCGCTCGCGCCCCAGCCCCTGCCCCAGCTGTTCTGCACGACGAAGCCATGCTCGTTGAAGCCGACCAGCGCGAAGGCGTGGCCGCCGGTCTTGCGCGCCATGCGCTTGATGCGTGGCAGCTGGCCATGGTTGGCGGGCATGACGGTGGCGTCCAGGCCCCAGCCGTCGTGCACGGAGCCGGACACATAGACAGCGCCGATCTCGTAGATGGCGGCCTGTATGTCGACGACGCTCTTCTTGTCGACGCGGTAGTAGACGCCCAGCGGCCGGCCGGTCGCGTCCTCGTCCCAGCCCGGCGACGGGCGCACGAACACGCCGGCGTTGTTCTTGTCGATCGGGTAGGGCCAGAGGTCCCAGCTGCAGACGCCATGCTTGTGCCAGCCCTTGAGCGCGCCGCGGCAGGACGAGCCCTCGTAGTCCTGGCCGGGCCATTCGTCGTAGAGCTTGGCCAGCTCGTAGAACATGCGCGGGCTGACCAGGGGCGGCGCCTTGCTGCGCGGCGTGTCGAGGTGGCGCAGCCAGTAGAGGTAGTTGGTCACGCAGGCCAGGCCGAAGCCGGTGCAGGCGCCCTCGTTGCCCTGGTTCAGGATGCGGCCGGCCTTCACATAGGCGGGCAGCAGCTTCTTCAGGTCCGAATCAAGCGGCCAGCGCCCGGGCAGGGAGCGCAGCGGCGGGCGGTAGGGCAGGTCGCGCAGGTCGAGCCGGTCGGGGCGGGCGTCCAGCGTGGGCTTGGGCGCGTTGTCGTGGATCGCCGGTGCTGCCGCTGCGGGCCTGCTTTTTCTTGCCGGGCTGGCCATGGCTGTTCCTCCTGATTGATCGGCGCATCATGGCCGCGGGCCCGGGCCGGGACAAGACGGCCTGCCCGGCTGATCCCCAGGTTTGAGGTTGTCAGGGCCTGACCCGTGCCCAGCGCTCGTGGTCGCGCCGGCGGCCGCTGCGTCGGTGGCGCGGATCGCCGCCGCTTCACCGGCCCAGCGGCGCGATGCCCAGCCAGGCTGCGTGCGCCCAGAAGGCGAACAAGGCCCACAGCGCGACGCCGACGACGACGGTGGCCGCCGTGCCTGCCACGGTCGGCGGCGGCGACACCGGCGCCGGGCGGCGCCGCGCGGCACGGAAGACGAGGATGGACCAGACCAGGAAGCTGCCGAACAGCATCACGTCGGCCAGGCTGTTGTTGGCGATCAGGTGGGCGAAGGCCCAGACCTTGACCGCCAGCGTCATCGGGTGCTGCAGCCTGGCCTTCAGGTGGTTGCGCGGCACATAGGCCGCGGCCAGCAGGACCATGGCCACCAGCATCAGCGCCGCCGTCGCGTGGTGGATGCCGGGGATGCGCGGCCACAACAGGACGGGCTGCTGGCGCGCCTGCGAAAAGCCCCACAGGATCAGCCCGAAGCCGGCCAGGGACACCGCGGTGTAGAGGCCCTTCCAGCCCTTGTCGCCGAGGCGGGCGATGCGGCCCTCGCGCCAGGCGGGCGCGACGGCGCGGGTCAGGTGGATGCCGAGGAAAAGGGCGAGGCCGAGGGCAAGCCAGGTCATCGAGAGTCTCCGTTGGGGTCAGGTCTGTCTGTCGACGCGCAGCGCCAGCACGACCGAGCTGTTGGTGCGCAGCACGCCGTCGATCTCGCCGATCTCGTCGAGCAGCGCGTCGAGCCGGGCCGTAGTGTCGGCGCGCAGCAGCGCCATGTAGTCGAATTCACCGCTGACGCTGGCGAGCTGGCGCAATTCGGGCAGCTCTGATAGGCGCTTGACCACCTCGCGCCCGGCCTTGGGGCTCACCGTGATGCCGACGAAGGCCTGCACGCTGCGGCCGGCCTCGTCCCCGCCCAGCCGCGCCGTGTAGCCGACGATGCGGCCGCTGGCCTCCAGCCGGGCCAGCCGCGCGACGACGGTGGTGCGCGCCACGCCCAGCTTGCGCGCGAGCAGGGCCGTGCTCTCGCGGGCATTGGCCTGCAGCAGCAGGATCAGCCGGCGGTCGAGGTCGTCGGGCGTGGCGCCGGGGAGGGCGGGATTTACCTGTGTTTCATCCATATCGGCGAATCATCGCGACGAAACGTCTAATAATCAATTGATTTCGTCGGAGTAGTGCTTTATTTCGTCGTCGCTCCTGCCTAGAGTCCGCGCCAACGACAACCCTCTTTCGACGGAGCCTCCCATGAAGATCGCCCTGCTCGGCGCCGGCCACATCGGCCAGACCATCGCCCGCCTGCTGCACGCCACCGGCGACTACCAGGTCACCGTGCTCGACAAGAACCCCGGCTATCTGAAGACGCTGGCCGACGAGGGCATCGCCACCGCCGAGGTCGACAGCGACAACCGCGCCGCGCTGGCGGCCCAACTGCGCGGCAAGGATGCCGTCGTCAACGCGCTGCCCTACCACCTGGCCATCACTGCCGCCGAGCTGGCGCTGGAATGCGGCTGCCACTACTTCGACCTGACCGAGGACGTGGCCGCCACCAAGGCCATCAAGGAAATGGCCAAGGGCGCCAAGACCGCCTTCATGCCGCAGTGCGGCCTGGCGCCGGGCTTCATCGGCATCGTGGCCCACCACCTGGCCAGCGGCTTCGACGCGGTGCGCGACGTGCAGATGCGCGTCGGCGCGCTGCCGGCCTTCCCGACCAATGCGTTGAAATACAACCTGACCTGGTCGGTCGACGGTCTCATCAACGAGTATTGCCACCCCTGCGAGTCCATCCACGACGGCGAGACCATCGCCGCGCTGCCGCTGGAGGGCCTCGAGCACTTCAGCCTGGACGGCACCGAGTACGAGGCCTTCAACACCTCCGGCGGTCTGGGCACGCTGTGCGAGACCTGGGCGGGCAAAGTGCGCAACCTCGACTACAAGACCGTGCGCTACCCCGGCCACCGCGACCTGATGCAGTTCCTGCTCGGCGACCTGGGCCTGAAGGGCGATCAGGGCAATCTGAAGGACATCATGCGCAAGAGCATGCCGGCGACGATGCAGGACGTGGTCCTCGTCTTCGTGACGGTGTCCGGCATGAAGAACGGCGTGCTGCTGCAGGAGGTGTTCGCGCGCAAGATCTTCGCCACGCGCGACGGCGCCCAGCCGCTGAGCGCCATCCAGATCACGACGGCCGCCGGCATCTGCGCCGCGGTGGACCTGTTCCGCTCGGGCAAGCTGCCGCAGAAGGGCTTCATCCGCCAGGAGGAGGTCAGGCTGCCCGACTTCCTTGCCAACCGCTTCGGCTCGGCGTATCAACAGTCCCGCCAGGTGGAATCCATCTCCTGAGGACAATGTTCGTCATGAAGCAACAGACCCTCTCCCTCCTCGACGCCCTGGGCGTCCACCTGCCGCCCGGCGGCGACCTGAGCGTGCGCTCGCCCATCGACGGCGGCCTGCTGGCCCAGATCCCGACGGCCAGCGCCGCCGACATGAAGGCGGCCGTCGGCCGCGCCCACGAGGCCTTCAAGGCCTGGCGTGTCGTGCCGGCGCCCAAGCGCGGCGAACTCGTGCGGCTGTTCGGCGAAGAGCTGCGTGCGCACAAGGCCCAATTGGCCCAGCTCGTCTCGGTCGAAGCCGGCAAGGTCACCAGCGAAGGCCTGGGCGAAGTCCAGGAAATGATCGACATCTGCGAGTTCGCCGTCGGCCTGAGCCGCCAGCTGCATGGTCTGACCATCGCCAGCGAGCGCCCCGGCCATCGCATGATGGAGCAGTGGCTGCCGCTGGGCGTCGTCGGCATCATCTCGGCCTTCAATTTCCCCGTCGCCGTCTGGGCCTGGAACTCGGCCCTGGCCCTGGTGGCCGGCGACGCCTGCGTGTGGAAGCCGAGCGAGAAGACCCCGCTGACCGCGCTCGCCACGCAGGCCCTGTTCGAGCGCGCGCTGAAGGCCTATCGCGCCGCCGGCCATGCCGCGTCGGACGGCCTGTCCGAGCTGATCATCGGCCGCGCCGACGTCGGCGAAGCGCTTGTTGACGACGCCCGCGTGGCGCTGGTCAGCGCCACCGGCTCCACCCGCATGGGCCGCGCCGTCGGCCCGCGCGTGGCGGCGCGCTTCGGCCGTTGCCTGCTGGAGCTGGGCGGCAACAACGCCATCATCGTGACGCCCAGCGCCGACCTGGACCTGGCGGTGCGCGGCATCCTGTTCGGCGCCTACGGCACGGCTGGCCAGCGCTGCACGACGACGCGTCGCGTCATCGCCCACGAGAGCATTCACGACGCCCTCGTCGAGCGCCTGGAGCGCGCCCGCGCCCAGTTGCCCATCGGCTCGCCGCTGGAGCAGGGCACGCTGATCGGCCCGCTGATCGACGCCCAGGCCTTCGACGCGATGCAGTCCGCGCTGAAGGCGGCGCGCGAGCAGGGTGGCCAGGTCAGTGGCGGCGAGCGTGCGCTGGCCGAGCGCTATCCCGAAGCCTTCTACGCCGCACCGGCGCTGGTGCGCATGCCGGCGCAGACCGAGGTCGTCTGCCACGAGACCTTCGCGCCCATCCTCTACACGCTGAAGTACCGCACGTTGGAAGAAGCCATCGCGCTGCAGAACGGCGTGCCCCAGGGCCTGTCCTCGGCCATCTTCACGACCGACCTGCGCGAGGCCGAAGCCTTCATGAGCGCGGCCGGTAGCGACTGCGGCATCGCCAACGTCAACATCGGCACGTCGGGCGCGGAGATCGGCGGCGCCTTCGGCGGCGAGAAGGAGACCGGCGGTGGCCGCGAGAGCGGCTCCGACGCATGGAAGGCCTATATGCGCCGCACGACCAACACCGTGAACTATTCGAGCGAGCTGCCGCTGGCCCAGGGCGTGAAGTTCGACATCTGAGTCGACTTCGCCGGGGGAGGCCAAAAATTGGGCTATAGTCCGGCCTCCCTGAAAGCCCAGGTGGCGGAATTGGTAGACGCACTAGTTTCAGGTACTAGCGGGTAACTCCGTGGAGGTTCGAGTCCTCTCCTGGGCACCAAACAAAGCAAAAGGCCATCGCGAAAGCGATGGCCTTTTTGCTTTGGTGCCCAGGAGAGGACTCGAAGGGCGAGTCGTCGGGGACCGAGGACAAGCCGGTGGCTTGTCCGACGCCGCGACGAAGGCGTCGCGCTGGCGCGGCGCCGGCCGCCGGGGTCGCCGGAGGTGACCGAGTCCCCGCTGAACCTAGATCCGGCAGTTACCCCGTCGCTGGCAGCGCGTTGAGCGGCGGCGAAGGGGCAATGGACGGCGCGATGCGCTGGCAGATGTAGCGCACG
>NZ_SMBU01000011.1 GCF_004342485.1 Roseateles saccharophilus | reverse complement strand
AAACTCGGCATGGGCGGGGCAATACGACGTCAGTTCGAGCAAGTAAAACGTCGACACGAAGCCGCGTCGAAATCGTCTACTTGTTCAGCACAGCCTTAAACCGACTGCGCCACGACATCTTGAAGGAGGAAGTACTTCCAGACGTCGTCATCGCCGTGGAGGATTCGCCGAGCATGAGGCGCAAGCCCCGCACCAATCGTCGCCAGGAACGGAGCGAATACCAGAGCAACTGGCCAGTTGCCGTCCTGCGTCCACTCAAGGATCTGCGGAAGCACTGGCTCGACTGCAGGATGCCCGTGTGCAATTAGAGCTTCAGCAGCGGACATGTCGCATTTGCTTTGAGGGAGGCGGTGAATCAGCTCGGAACTCATGGACCCAGGATACCCAGAAGTGGCCGGTCACGGCCGTCGGCTCATGGCCGGGAAGAGCCCCCAAGTCATTCGAATAGCAGTTCGGTCCCGCAGTGCGGGCATTTCTCTACCTCAGGCATTCCTGTGATCGCCTCAATTGGGAACAATTGCTTCCGTCCGGCGGACCAATCAGGTTTCAGTTGAGAGCGCTTCTGCACAATCGCCACGCTCTTGCCACATGTCGGGCATTTCAGCCTGAATGCCAAAACAATGGTGAGAAACCAGAGCGCGACCCACACCAGCAGGCCTCCAATCGCATAGGGTCTTCCGACCCCCAGCGGGATGAAGAAGAGCCAAAAGATGAATGCCCAAGATGCGGTCGCGGCCAGCAACGCCTGTGCGCGGGCAGTGCGAGGATTGGGGAACTTTGTCATGCGTTGACTATGAGCGAGTTGGTTGCAACTGAGCAGGTCGTTGCCGCTCTCATTCGGGCATCAAGCGCGGTGTTGGCTTGCTCCAAAGCTGTCCTTCGCGACAGACTGCTTCTGGCTGATCAGCAACATACACAGTGAACTCGCGTTGCGCTCGCTCATCCGAAGTCATTCAACCCGCTGCCTGATCGCGAAATGGGTTCAGCAGCTTGAGCCCGCTGGCGCGAAAGTGCCGCACATTCCGCGTGACCACGGTCAGATCGTGCACAAGAGCCGTGGCGGCGATCACCTTGTCGAGTTCGTGCTCCGGACGCGGCACGCGCAAACGGCCCCACACCTGGGCCGCCTCGACATCGAAGTCGAGGACCTGATCCTTGTATTCGCGAAGGACGGTTCTCATCCAGCGCTCCAGGAGAACCGCTTGGGGCTCATCGCCGCGGTGTCGGATGAGCTCGATGCCTCGGCGCAACTCGCCGATGGTGACGACCGACAGATACAAGGCTGCGCCTTCAGCCGCCGCTGTGCGGAAGAAGGCCACAACGCCCGCGTCAGCGCGTGCGCCTTTACGCGCCTCGCTGATCACGTTCGTGTCAACCAAATACATCCGGAGCCTTTGCGACGCCTTCGACGCGCTCGAAATCGCTGTCTTCACCGACGTCTGGCATGGCCGCAAGAACCGCTGCAAAAGTCCTCTTCCGAGGACGTCGTAGCGCCGCTGCCAAGATCTCGCGATGTTCCGCCTCGGCGCTGCGGCCGTGCGTCACCGCGCGCTCCTTGAGCGCCTTGACAAGCGCCTCGTCGATCCCGCGCACCAGCAAGTTCGCCATCTGCACCCCTTCGCATTCGAATGCAATCAATGATAGCAATTTGCGATGCGCGTCCGGTGACGGCGGCACCTGTTCGAATGCATCAGCCCGCCGGCCCGCAAGGGCTCAAGCTGCTTCCGCCTGCAACTCCCTGAACTGCCCCGGCGCCAGCCCGTGCCAACGCTTGAAGGCCTTGTTGAACGCTGCCTCGGACTCATAGCCCGTCGCCGCTGCGATCTCGGCCAGCGAGGCGCGGCGTTCGCTGACCAGCCGTGCCGCGGCCTGCATGCGCAGCCGCATCAGATAGGTCTGGGCCGGCTCGCCCACCACCTTGGCAAAGCGTGCCGAGAAGGCCGAGCGCGACAGATGCGCCAGCGCGGCCAGCGCCTCCACGGTCCACGGCTGCTCGGGCCGTTCGTGCACGGCCGCGAGCACCGGGCCGATCTGCGGATGCGACAGCGCGGCCAGCCAGCCCTGGCGCGGCGCGTGTTCGCGCATCCAGGCGCGCAGCACCTGGATGAAGAGCAGGTCGGTCAGCCGCGAGATGACGATCTCCGAGCCCGGCCGCAGTGAGCGCGCCTCCTCGCTCAGCAGGCCGGCGACGGCGCCCAGCCAGTCGGCGCGGTCGGGGCGCAGCCGCATGACGGGCGGCAGCAGCCGGGTCAGCGGGTGGTCGGCCGCGTGCTGCAGCGTGAAGGCGCCGCAGACGATGACGCTGTCCGGCTCGGCTGCGTTGTCGTGGTGCAGCTGCTGCATGCGGCCGGCGTCGTCCTCGGCGGCGAAGACGATGGGCGCCACGGGGCGCTTGCCGGGAAGATCGGCCAGGCGGTGTCCGCCGGGGCTGCGGATGACGAGCACCTCGCCCGGGCGCAGCGGCTCGGGCTCGGGCCGGCCCTCGATGCTCAGCCAGGCCTCGCCCCGCTCGACGAGGTGGAAGTGCAGCAGCTCCGAGCCGCGCACCTCGATGACCCAAGGCCCGGCGAGCTGGGTGCGGCAGTAGACGCGCGAGCGCAGGCCCAGCGTGCCCAGCACTTCGCTGAGCACGTCGAAGCCGGCCAGCTCGGCATGGACCTTGGGGGCTGTCTTCGCCATCGCATCTCTCGCTTGAAAACGGCCGCGATGCTGGCGTCAAGGGGGCCGTTTGGCAAGCCAGAACAATCCGACAACAGATCGCGACGCGCGGACATTGCCGCTGCAAGGGCCGCCTCGCAACATGCCGGCCATCGCAAACGCAGAGGGGATGGTCGCCGATGCCGGCATGGAAGTTGTGGTTCGCGCTGTTGGCCTGCCTGGGGCCGGGCCCCGCGTCGGCGGACGTGGTGGCCGATGCCGCACAGATCACCACGAAGGGCTATGCGCTGCGCGACCTCGGCGGCGGCGCCTGGTGGATCTGCGACGGCGCCTACAACACCCTCTTCGTCGTGAGCGAGACCGGCGTCATCGCCATCGACCCGCTGCCGACGCTGGGCGCCAACTACCTGAAGGCGATTGCCGAGGTCACACCGCTGCCGGTGACCCACATCGTCTACAGCCACGCCCACCTGGACCACATCGGTGCGGCGGGGTTGTTCCCGCGCACGGCCCGTATCGTCGCGCAGCAGCAGGTGGGCGAGGCGCTGGACCGCGCGGCCGACCCGCGCCGCCCGCCGCCGACGCAGCGCTTCGAGCGCCATCTGAGCCTGGACGTCGGCGGGCAGCGCCTGGAGCTGGACTACCGCGGCATCAACCATGCGGCGGGCAATCTCTTCATCCACCTGCCGCGCCAGCGCGTGCTGATGCTGGTGGACGTGGTCTACCCCGGCTATGCGCCCTATCCCGGCCTGGGCATCGCGGCCGATGTGCAGGGCTATCTGGAGGCCCACGAGCAGGCCCTGGCCTATGACTTCGACACGCTGGTGGCCGGCCACGTGGACCGCCTCGGCACGCGCGAGGACGTGCTGGCCTCGCAGCGCTTTGCGCGCGAGCTGCTGGCCACGGCGCGGCGGAACGCGGCGGCACAACCCTTCCCGGCCTTCCTGAAGACCCGCCCACCCGGCTCGACCTGGCTGCTGCACGACGACTACGAGGCCACCCAGGTGCAGGCCTGCGTCGACGCGCTGCTGCCGCGCTGGCGCGAGCGCCTCGTCGGCCTGGAGCGGTCGATCTCCAGCCATTGCTGCGCGGCCGTCGTCGCGCTCGCCGTCGCTCCACCCAAGGAATGAACCCGCCCATGACTGCCCCCCTGCTTCGCCCCGACCCCACGCGCCGCCGCCTGCTGCAGGCCTCGGCCGCGGGCCTGTTCGGCGGCTTCCTCGTCGGCGCCCAGGCCGCGCGCCTGGTGGGTGCCGCGTCGCTCGCGCCCGCTGCCGGCACGGTCGAGCTGACCGCCTGGGTGCGCATCACGCCCGGCAGCCGCGCCGTGACGCTGGTGGTGTCCCAGGCCGAGATCGGCCAGGGCATCAGCACGACGTTGCCGGCCGTGCTGGCCGACGAGCTGGGCGCGGACTGGGCCGCGGTGCAGCTCGTCACGGCGCCGCGGCGGGCGGAGTTCAAGAATCCCAAGTACCAGTGGCAGTTCACCGGCAACAGCGAGAGCATCCAGGGCTTCTACGACCTGGTGCGCCGCATGGGCGCGGCGGCGCGCGAAATGTTGGTGCAGGCCGCCGCCGCGCGCTGGGGCGTGCCGGCGGGCGACTGCGACACCGAAAACTCCGAGGTCGTTCATGTCACGAGCGGCCGGCGCCTGCATTTCGCCGACGTGGCCGAAGCCGCCGCCGTGCTGCCCGTGCCCGCGCAACCGCGGCTGCGCGAGGCCGCGCGCCAGCGCCTCGTCGGCCGTGCGCTGGCACGCGTGGACGTGCCGGCCAAGGTGGACGGCTCGGCCGTCTTCGGCATCGACTTCGCGCTGCCCGGCATGCTGGTGGCGGCCATCAAGACCCTGCCGCTGATAGCCGGCGAGCTGCAGCGCGTGGACATGCGCCGGGCGGCACGCGAGCCCGGCGTCAAGGCCGTGCTGCCGCTGCCCGACTGCGTGGCCGTCGTCGCGACGCGCTACTGGCAGGCGCGCCGCGCGCTGGAGAAGCTCACGGTGACGGCCAGGGCCACGCCCGCCTCGGCGAGCGTGGACTCGGCCGGCATCGAGGCCGGCTACCGGCGCGCGTTGGCCGAGGGGCCGTTCGCGACACCGGTCCACGAGGGCGGGGCGGTGGAGGGCGAGGTCTTCGAGGCCGACTACTTCAACGGCTTTGCCGCGCACGCGACGATGGAACCGATGAACTGCGTCGCCCACGTCACGGCGCAGCGCTGCGTGATCTGGGCGCCCACGCAAGGCCAGGACCTGGCCGCCGCGGCGCTGCAGGCCGTGCTGGGCCTGCCGGCCGAGCGCGTCGAGGTCAACCGCACGCCCTACCTGGGCGGCGGCTTCGGCCGGCGCCTGCTGCCCGACTTCGTCGTGCAGGCTGCGCTGATCTCCAAGGCCGTCGGTGCGCCGGTGCAGCTGATCTGGAGCCGCGAGGAGGACATGCGCCGCGACGCCTTCCGCCCCGCATCGGCGCTGCGCCTGTCGGCCACGCTGGCGGCCGACGGCCTACCCCGCAGCCTGCACGCGCGCCTGGTGTCGCCCACCATCCTGGCCCCGGTCTTCCCGCCCATCCAGAAGGTGCTGGGCGAGCAGCACGTCGACCCGAGCGCGCTCGAGGGCCTGGAGCAGCCGCCCTACCGCTTCGAGGCGCGGCGGCTGGACTTCCACCTCGCGAAGCTGGCCGTGCCGACCTCGGTGATGCGCACGACGGGCTACGGGCCGAATCTGTTCGGGCTGGAGAGCTTCATCGACGAACTCGCGCTGAAGGCCGGCAGCGACGGCCTCGCGCTGCGCCGGCGGCTGCTGGCGCACCGGCCCGACTGCCTGGCCGTGCTGGCCCGCGCGGCCGAGCTGTCGGGCTGGGGCCGGCCGCTGCCGGCCGGGCATGGTCGAGGACTGGCGTTTGCCGAGGCCTTCGGCTCGCTGCTGGCCAGCGTCGTCGAGGTGCAGGTCAAGGGCGATTCGGTGCGGCTGCTGCGCATCGTCAGCGTGGCCGACTGCGGCCGCGTGCTGGACCCCGGCATCGCGCGCGCCAACCTGGAGGGCGGCGCCGTCTTCGGCCTGGCCTATGCGAAGGCCGAGGTCACGTTCGAGCAGGGCCGGCTGCAGCAGGACAACTTCGGCGGCTACATGCCGCCCTTCCTGGCCGAGACGCCGCCCATCGTCGTGGACTTCGTCGAGAGCGGCCGGCCGCTGGGCGGCATCGCCGAGATCGGGCCGGTGACCGTGCCGCCCGCGCTGGCCAATGCCATCCACGCCGCCGGCGGCCCGCGCCCGCGCGCGCTGCCCATCGGCCGCAGCGGCCTGCATTTCGAACAACAGGAGTACGCGTCGTGATCAAGCTGAAGGTCAATGGCCAGCCGCACCAGCTTGCCGTGCCGGCCGACGTGCCGCTGCTGTGGGTGCTGCGCGAGGAGCTGCGGCTCACCGGCACCAAGTTCGGCTGCGGCATCGCGGCCTGCGGCGCTTGCACGGTGCACCTGGACGGCGAGGCCGTACGCAGCTGCAGCTACCCGGTCGGCGCCGCGGCAGGGCACAGCGTCACGACGATCGAAGCCCTGGCGGCCACGCCCCAGGCCGCGCTGCAGCAGGCCTGGATCGCCGAGCAGGTGCCGCAGTGCGGCTACTGCCAGAGCGGCATGCTGATGAGCGCCGCGGCCCTGCTGCGTGCCCACCCGCGGCCGACCGACGCGCAGATCGACACCGCGATGACCAATATCTGCCGCTGCGGCACCTATGGGCGGGTGAGGGCGGCCATCCACCGCGCGGCGGCGCAGATGGCCGCTGGCCCGCCGGGCTGAGTCTCCTGCTTTCCTGCGCTATCCCATGGCGCCATTTCCGCTGTCGTACAGGCTCAAGCTGCTTCTGCTACCGTGTCGCGCCCTGCATCGAACCGGACGCCATGGACGACAAAGAGACATTGCTCGGCATCCGCCGTGGCATCGAGAAGGAAAGCCTGCGTGCCCTGCCCGGCGGCGGCCTCGCGCTGACGCCGCACCCGGTCGCGCTCGGCTCGGCGCTGACCCACCCCCACATCACGACGGACTACAGCGAGTCCCAGCTCGAACTGATCACCGGCGTGCATGCGGGCGTGGACGACGCGCTGCGCGAGCTGACCGAGATCCACCAGGCCGTCTACCACGCCCTCGGCGACGAGCGCCTGTGGGTGGGCTCCATGCCCTGCGGCCTGCCGATCGACGAGACCATCCCCATCGGCCGCTACGGCAGCAGCAACGTCGGCCGCGCCAAGAGCATCTACCGCATGGGCCTGGGCCAGCGCTATGGCCGGCGCATGCAGACCATCTCGGGCATCCACTACAACTGGTCGCTGCCCGGCGTCGGCACGGACGGCTATTTCGGCGCGATCCGCAACTTCCGCCGCGAGGGCTGGCTGCTGCTCTATCTCTTCGGCGCCAGCCCGGCGCTGTGCGACAGCTTCGTCGCCGGCCGCGAGCACGGCCTGCAGCGCCTGTCCGGCCGCACCCTCTACCTGCCGCACGCGACCTCGCTGCGCATGGGGCGGCTGGGCTACCAGAGCGACGCGCAGTCCAGCATCGCCGTCAGCTACAACTGCCTGCAGAGCTATGCCGACTCACTGCAGGACGCGCTGAGCCGGCCCTATCCCGCCTACGAGGCCATCGGCGTGCGCACGCCCGGCGGCGACTACAACCAGCTCTCCACCAGCCTGCTGCAGATCGAGAACGAGTTCTACAGCACCATCCGCGCCAAGCGCGTGATCCGCCCCGGCGAGCGGCCGTTGCACGCACTGCGCGAGCGGGGTGTCGAATACATCGAGGTGAGGCTGATGGACCTCGACCCCTTCGAGCCGGTCGGCATCGGCGCCGACACGATGCGCGTGCTCGACGCCTTCCTGCTGCATTGCCTGAAGGGCGCCAGCCCCGAAGACACGCCCGAGGAGATCGCGGCCAATGCGCGCAACCAGCACCGCGTCGCCGCGCGTGGCCGCGAGCCGGGCCTGATGCTGGAGCACTGGCAGGGCGGCGAGCGCAGCCTCGCCGACTGGGCCGCCGAGATCCTGGCCGCCTGCGCCGCCCATGCCGACGCGCTGGATGCGGCCCATGGCGGCCGTGCCTACCGCGCGGCGCTGGAGCGCATCGGCGAGCGGCTGCGCCGCCCCGAGCTCTGCCCTTCGGCGCGCATGCTGGCGGTGATGGCCCAGGACTTCGACGACAGCTATGTCGGCTTCATCCGCCGCCAGAGCGATGCGACGCGCACGGCCCTGCTGGCCTTGCCCTATCCGGACGCGCTGCAGCAACGCTTCGCGGCCGAGGCGGCCGAATCGCTGGCCGCCCAGGCCCGCATCGAGGCGGCCGACACGCTGCCCTTCGAGGAGTTCCGGCGCTTCTATGTCGCGCCGGCGCGGATGGAAATCTAGACCCCCGCCCCGGCGTCCAGTCCGCCGTACAGCGACGCGCTGAAGCGCAGCCTTTCGGCCGGCGTGTCCTTGGCCCAGCGTGCCAGCTCCTCGGCCGGCATCGGGCGGCCGAACAGATAGCCTTGCAGCTTGTCGCAGCGCATGCCGCGCAACACGGCTGCCTGGCCGGTCGTCTCGACGCCTTCGGCAACGACCTCCAGGCTCAGCGCGTGGGCCAGCTCGACGACGGCCTTGACGATGGCGCGGGCGTCGGCGCTGGTCTCCAGGTCCTGCACGAAGCTGCGGTCGATCTTCAGCTGCGACACCGGCAGCCGGCGCAGGTAGGCCAGGCTGGAGTAGCCGGTGCCGAAGTCGTCGATGGACAGGGCCAGGCCGAGCGCTCCCAGGTGCTGCAGCACGGCCTCGGTCGCGGCGGCGTCCGCCATCGCGACGGATTCGGTGATCTCGCAGGTCAGCTGGCGCGCGTCGATGCGGTACCGGGCCAGCGCCTCCTCGAAGCGCTGCAGCAGCGCCTCGGGCTGGCGCAGCTGCTGCACGGACAGGTTGATCGCGACGCGCATCGTCAGCCCGTCGCTGCGCCAGGCCGCGAGCTGGCGGCAGGCCTCGGCGATGACCCATTCGCCCAGCGCGACGATGAGGCCGAAGCGCTCGGCCACCGGGATCACGGCGGCCGGGCCGACCGGGCCGCGCAGCGGGTGCTGCCAGCGCAGCAGGGCCTCGACGCCGGCGATCTCGTTGGAGCTGCCGTCGACCTTGGGCTGGTAGTGCAGCTGCAGCCGGCCGGCGCCGGCCTCGCCGTCCAGCGCTGCGCGCAGCTCGCGTGCGAGGTCGAGCTGGTCGCGCACGTCGGCCTGCATATGGGCCTCGAAGAAGGCGAAGCCGTTGCCGCCGGCGCGCTTGACCGATTGCGCGGCGGAGTCGGCCTGCGTGATCAGGCTCGCATCCAGCGTACCGCCGTCGTGCAGCGCGATGCCGATGGAGGCCGACAGCCGCAGCGGCTGGCGGCCCGCGCCCGGCACGCCGGCCATGGGTTCGGCCAGCGCGTCCAGCAGGCGCTGCGCGACCTGGGCCAGCGCAGCCTCGCCGACCTCGGTCTCCAGCAGCAGCACGAACTCGTCGGCGCCCAGCCGGGCCAGCGTGTCGTGGCTACGCGCCAGCGACTGCAGCCGCTGTGCGGCCTCGCGCAGCACGGCGTCGCCCGCGGCATGGCCGAAGCTGTCGTTGATGGGCTTGAAGCCGTCCAGGTTGACGGCCAGCAGCGCGAGGCGCTGGCCCTCGCGGCGGCCGCGTGCGGCGGCATGCTGCAGCCGGTCTTCCAGCAACTGGCGGTTGGCCAGGCCGGTCAGCGCGTCGCGCAGGGCCTGCTGCGCCAGCTCGGTGGTGGCCGCCTGCAGCGATTGCTGCAGCCGGCTGGCGCGGCGCTGGTTGCGCGCGTCCATCGCCGAGGTGGCGAGCGTGAGCAGCAACAGCGCGAAGGTGGCGCCGGCGACCAGGGCGACGAGGTTGTCGCCGCCCAGGCCGTCGACACTGCGGCAGACCGAGCCCGCTTCGATGCCGGCCGCGGCCATGCCGGTGTAGTGCATGCCGGCGACGGCCGCGCCCATCACCAGGGCCGCGGCCACCTGCCCCCAGCGCGCCTGGCTGCGCGTCAGCCGGCGCAGCCAGAAGAAGATGCAGAGCGCCGCCGCCGCCGCGCCGGTGGCGACCGCGGCCGAGGCGGCGACCAGGCCCCAGTCCCAGCGGATGCTGGGCGTCAGTTCGAGGGCGGCCATGCCGGTGTAGTGCATCGCGCAGATGCCGGCGCCCATGCTGACGGCGCCGCTGGCCAGCCGCGCCGTCGTCAGCGTGTCGGCGGCGGCCGTGCGCAGCGCGATGGCCGACACGAGGACGGCCGCGAGCCTGCTGATGCCGGTGACGACGGCGTCGTAGCCGACCGGGAAGGGCAGCTGCAGCGCCAGCATGCCGACGAAGTGCATGGCCCAGATGCCGGTGCCCATGGACAGCGAGCCGGCGATCCACCAGCCGCGTGCGACCTGGGCGTCCGGCGAACGCACGCGCTGCGCGAGATCCAGCGCGACGTAGGACGCGAAGGCGGCGGTCAGGTAGGAGAGCACGACGACCATGGGGTCGAAGCGCAGCACGAACTGGGCGGGCATGGCCGGAGTATGCGAGCGCGGCGAACCGTGGCCCCGTCCCGGCCACGGCGGGATGGCGGATTTGCCGCGCGGGCGCAAAAAAAGACCCGGTCAGCAGGCTGCCGGGTCATGAAGCCCTCGGGAGAGGGCGTCGTTGGGATGGGCAGACTTTAGGCCGCGCCATCGCGCCGCGGGGGGCAATATTCACGGCGACCCTGCCGATAATCGCGCCATGCCCAGCCCCCAGCACCGCGCCCCCGAAGCCCTGTCCGAAGCCGATCTGGAGCGCCTGCAGGCCCTGCTGGACGCGCTGCCGGCGCCGCTGGAGCCGCTGGACGTGAGCATGCTGGACGGCTACCTCTGCGGCGTGCTGCTGCAGCCCGAGCCGGTGCCGCTGGCCGCCTGGCTGCCGCCCATCCTCGACAGCGAGGGCCGGCCGACGCCGGCGCGCGTCGACGACGAACTGCTGGCCCTGCTGCGCCGCCGCCACAAGGAGTTGAACGTCGCCATCGCCGGCCGCCAGTGGTTCGACCCCTGGATCTTCGAGCTCGACGACGATGCCGAACCGAGCGAGACCCTGCTGCCCTGGGTGGCCGGCTTCGCGCATGCGCTGGACGCCCACCCGGCGCTGCTGCGCCTGCCCGAGGAGGCGCTGCTGGAGCCGTTGGCGGCCCTCTATCTGCACCTGGACCCGGACGACCTCGAGGACGCCGACGCGCTGCTGGAGGAGATCGAGTCGCTGGAGCCGCCGGCCGACCTGGAGGAGGCCGTGGAAGGCCTGGTCAGCGCGGTGCTGATGCTGGCCGACGTGTCGCGGCCGGTCAGGGCGCCGCCGGGCCGCTCCCAAGGGGACCGCGCCCCCGCAGGGGGCAGGCCGGGCGAGCCCGGCCGTGGGGGCGTCAATGCGCTGCCGCAAACAGCCGCTGGGCGTGCAGGCCCAGGCCGGTCGCGACCGAAGCAAAGCGGTCGCCGGTGACGCGCGCGGCGGCGGGGAAGCCCGCGGCCATGCCGTCCACCAGCAGGCGCAGGCCCGTGGAGCCGCCGGTGAAGTAGAGGGCGTCGATCTGCTGAGGGCGAAGGCCGGCCTGCGCCACCGTCTCGTGGGCCGTCGCGATGATGCGGTCGAGGTCGGCACGCAGCGCGTCCACGGCGGTCTTCTCGCTCAGCGCCAGCACCAGGCCGGGCTCGACATGGCTCAGGTCCACCGTCGTGTCGGCGCCGCCGGAGACGGCGATCTTGGCGCCCTCGGCGCGCGCGGCCAGCTCGTGGCCCAGGCGTTCCTCCAGTACCGTCATCAGCCGTGCGTGCTGGCGCACGTCGCCGAACCAGCTCTTCATGCCGCGCCATTCGGCCACACGCAGCGGCGCATAGCAGGTGTTGATGAGGTGCCAGGTGGCGAGGTCGAAGTAGATGCCGCTGGGCAGCTCGCGGCCGCTCGGACCGGTGGCGCGGTAGCCGAATTCCTGCAGCAGGCCGGCCAGCTCGATGTGGCGGTCGAAGTCGGTGCCGGCGATGTGCACGCCGTGGCTGGCCAAGATGTCGTCGCGGCGTGCCAGGCGCCGCGCGCGCTCGGGGCCGACGCGCACGATGGAGAAGTCGCTGGTGCCGCCGCCGATGTCGGCCACCAGCACGATCTGCTCGCCCCGGCCTTCGCGGATGGCCTGCTGCTCGAAGTCGAAGGCCGCGGCGATGGGCTCGTACTGGAACTGCACGTCGATGAAGCC
The DNA here is from genome assembly GCF_004342485.1 of Roseateles saccharophilus. Taxonomy (GTDB): domain Bacteria; phylum Pseudomonadota; class Gammaproteobacteria; order Burkholderiales; family Burkholderiaceae_C; genus Pelomonas; species Pelomonas saccharophila. The sequence continues at coordinate 140,765 of NZ_SMBU01000011.1, read as the reverse complement.
CACCGCGCGGGCGCAGGCCTCGAGCTGGGCCTGGGCGGCCGCGTCGCGCTCGGGCTCGCCGTCGACGAAGAACACCGGCCGGCCCAGCACGGCACGCGAGGGCTCGCCGGCCAGGCGACGCAGCCGCTTCAGGTAACCGGAGACGATGTCCGAATACTTGGCGCCGCGCCCGCCGCCGACGTCGGTGGTCTGGTCGATGAGGCTGGAGCCGAGGATGCTCTTCATCGAGCGCATCAGCCGGCCGTCGTGGCCCTCGACATAGGCGGCCACGGCGGCGCGGCCGAAGGCGCGCGGCGGGCCGTCGGCATCGTGGCGGCCCTCGGTGAAATAGAAGACGGCCGTGGGCATCGTGCGCTGGCCGGGCTCGAGCTCGACTAGGCGCATCGTGCCCGCGCCATCGGGCACGGCGACCGCCGAATTCGACGTGCCGAAATCGATGGCGCAGAAACTGGGCGAAGTGCTCATGACAACTTGCCGGCCCTGGGGCCAGCCCTGAGAAAGGGCCGGGATTCTAGGAACACAATCCGCGCCGACAAGGAGACCCCATGAAATCGCGCGCCCTCGCCCTCATCCTGCTTGCCGCCCTGGCTGCCTGTGGCCAACGCTCCGAGCAGGACCTGCTCGCCGCCGCGCGCAAGCACCTGGAGCAGAAGGATGCCGCCGGCGCCGCCATCGAGCTGAAGAACCTGCTGCAGCAGAACCCCGACAGCGTGCAGGGCCGGCTGTGGCTGGGCAAGGCGCTGCTGGAGGGGGGCGACATGGCCGGTGCCGAGATCGAGCTGCGCCGGGCGCAGGAGCTGGGCGCGCCGCGCGACGAGCTGATCCCGTTGCTGGCCGAGACGCTGCTGAACTCGGGCCAGTCGCACAAAGTCATCGGCGAGTTCGGCGACCAGAGCCTGGCCGACCCGCAGGCCATGTCCGGGCTGCAGCAGCAGCTGGCGCTGGCCTATCTGAGCCAGGGCAATGTGCCCGATGCCAAGGTCGCCGCCGCGCGCGCGCTGCAGCTGACACCCGATGCCGAGGGCGCCGTCATCGTCAACGCGCGCACCAAGCTGGCCGCCAACCTGCCCGACGAGGCCCTGGCCGCGCTGGACGAGCTGCTGACGCGCAACCCCAAGGCCGCCAAGGCCCTGCTGCTGAAGGCCGAGGTGCTGCTCGCGAGTGGCAAGCCCGAGGCCGCCGAGCCGGTGCTGAGCCGGGTGCTGGAGGTGGAGCCGGGCAGCTACGACGCCCGCTCCCTGCTCGTGCGCCTGGCCTTCGGCCGCCAGAAGCTCGACGTCGCGACCAGGCTGGTCGCCGAGATGCCGCCGGGGCTGGCGAAGAAGCCGCAGGGCCGCTTCCTGCAGGCCCAGCTCGCGCTGGCCAAGGGCGACGCCGCCAAGGCCCGCGAGCTGGCGCTGCCGCTGCTCAAGCTGATGCCCAACTACCTGCCGCTGCTGCGCCTGGCCTCGGGTGCCCACCAGCAGCTCGGCGAGCTGGCCGATGCGGAGAACCTGCTGAACCAGGCGCTCAAGCTGGCGCCCACGGACCTGGCGCTGCGCCGCCAGTACGCCAGCCTGCAACTGCAGCGCCGCGCGCCGGCCAAGACGCTGGAGGCGCTGCGCCCGCTGCTGGACAGCGGCAAGGCCGACGCTGAGAGCCTGTTGCTGGCCGGCAAGGCCCAGCTGATGCAGGGTAATTTCGAGGCGGCCGACCAGGCCTTCGCCGCCGCCGCCAAGCTGCGCCCCGACGACCCCAAGACCAGCGCTGCGCTGGCGCTGTCGGTCATCGCGCGTGACACCGTCGGCGGTGGTGCGTCCAAGGCCAAGGCCGATGCGGCGCTGAACCAGCTGCGCGACATCGCGGCCAAGGACACGGCCGGCAGCAACTACGACCTGATGCTGATCAACGCGCTGACGCGCCGCGGTGACCTGCCCGCCGCGCTGGCCGCCATCGACAAGCTCGCACCCAAGATGCAGGGCAGCCCGGTGCCCGACGGCCTGCGCGGCCGCATCGACCTGGCGCGCAAGGACACGGCCGCCGCCCAGGCCGCCTTCGAGGCCGCGCTGAAGGCCGATGCCGGCTATCTGCCGGCCGTGCTCGGCCTGGTCGCCATCGACATCCAGGCCGGCCGCAACGATGCGGCCATCAAGCGCCTGGAGGGCTTCGTCGCGAGCCAGGCGCATGCGCCGCAGGCGCGCCTGGCGCTGGCCGAACTGCTGCTGCAGACCAAGGCGCCGCCCGAACGCGTCACCGAGGTGCTGGCAGCCGGCGTGCGCGCCGAGCCCACCGAGGCCGGGCTGCGGCTGGCGCTGATCGACCAGAAGCTGCGCCTGGGTGACACCGCCGGTGCGGCCCAGGCCGCGCAGGAGGCCGCGGCCGCGCTGCCGCAGAACCCCGACCTGCTGGAGCGCCTGGCGCGCACCCAGCTCGCGTCCGGCAACAGGGGCCAGGCCGGCAAGACCTACACCCAGCTCACGGCGCTGGCGCCGTCGCGCGCGACCGGCTGGCTGGGCCTGGCCCAGCTGCGCTTCATCGAGCAGGACTACGCCGGCGCCGAGCGCGAGGTCAAGCGCGCGCTGGAGGCCGAGCCCGCCTCCGTCGTGTCCCAGCGCATGCTGATCCAGCTCGCGGTGCGCCAGGGCCATGTCGACGAGGCGCTGGCCGCGCTGCACGAGCGCCAGAAGAAGAACCCGCAGGAGGCCTATGCGCTGATCGCCGAGGCCGACATCGAGGCCGGCCGCCAGCATTTCGATGCGGCCATCGCCGCGCTGCGCAAGGCTGCCGCGCTGCGCGAACCCAACGACGCCGCACCGCGCCTGTTCGCGATGCTGCTGGCCGCGAAGAAGCGCGACGAGGCGCTGGCCTTCGAGACCCAGTGGCAGGCGGCCCATCCGCAGGACGCCGGCTTCGCCGTGGCCGCGGCCGACGTGACGCTGGCGCGTGGCGACATGGACGGCGCGCTGACGCGCTACGAGGCCCTGCTCAAGCGCAGCCCCGACGCCATCCCCTTCATCAACAACGTGGCCTGGCTGCGCAGCAAGGCCGGCAAGCCGGGCGCGCGTGAACTGGCCGAGCGCGGCCTGAAGCTCAAGCCCGACGACAGCGCGCTGCGCGACACCTATGCCACGGTGCTGGCCAACGACAAGGACTTCGCCAAGGCCGTCGGCGTGCAGCGCCAGCTGGTCAGCGACCAGCCGGATCAGCCCATGTACCGCCTCAACCTCGCGCAGATCCTGATCCAGTCCGGCGACAAGGCCGCCGCCAAGGTCGAGCTGGACGGCCTGGCCAAGCTGGGCGCCAAGTTCCCGCAGCAGAAGCAGGTCGAGGCGCTGCTGAAGACGCTCTGATCAGACGCCATAGAAGCCGAAGGCCATGGCCGGCCGGCGGCCGGCGATCAGCTCGGCCAATGCATGGCCCGAGCCGGCGCCATGGGTCCAGCCCAGCGTGCCGTGGCCGGCGTTGATCCACAGGTTGCGCGCCTTCTTGCTGCGGCCGATGCAGGGGATGTTGTTCGGCGTGCTGGGCCGCAGGCCGGTCCAGTAGTTGGGCTCGGTGAGGTCGGCCACGCCGGGGAAGAGTTCCTCGTAGCGCCGCACCAGCGCCGCGCAGCGCACCTTGGCTGTGGCCGAGTCGAGGTTCAGGTCGAAGCCCGACAGCTCGGCCGTGCCGGCGATGCGGATGTGCCCGCCCAGCCGCGAGATCGCGATCTTGCGTGTGTCGTCCAGCAGGCTGACGACGCTGGCCGCCTCGGGTTTCTTCAGCCGCAGCGTGGCCGAATAGCCCTTGGCCGGGTAGATGTTCAGGAACTCGCCGAGCGGGCGTACCAGCGCGGGCGTGTAGGAGCCCATCGCGGCGACGAAGGCGTCGGCTGCAAGCAGCCGGCGTTCGCCGCTGCGGGTGTGGGCGATCCGCGCGGCCTCGACGCCGCCACCGTCATCACGCCGGAGGTCGAGGATGTCGTGCTCGTACAGGAAGGTCGCACCGCGTCCGGCGCACAGGCGCGCGAGCTTCTGCGTGAAGACCTTGGCATCGCCGCTCTCATCGCTGGGTGTGAAGGTGCCGCCGAAGATGCGGCTGCCGAAGGCGGCCAGCGCCGGCTCGACCTTGAGCACCTCGTCGCGGCCGAGCACGCGGCGGTCCACGCCGTGGCGGCGCATGATCTCGGCGCCGGCCGCGCCGTTGTCGAAATCGGCCTGGCTGGAGAAGAAGTGCAGGATGCCGCGCTCCAGCCGGTCGTACTCGATGCCGGTGCGGGCCACGAGGGCCTTCAGCGCCTCGTGCGAATAGCGGCCGAGCTGCACCAGCTCCTCGACATTGCGCTCGAAGGCGGCCGTCGTGCACTGTGTCAGGAAGGCCAGGCCCCAGCGCCACTGGTTGGGGTCCAGGCGCGGGCGGAACAGCAGCGGCGAGTCGTCGCGCAGCAGCCACCTGGCCACCTTGAAGGGCGCGCCGGCATTGGCCCAGGGCTCGCAGAAGCTGACCGAGATCTGCGCGCCGTTGGCGAAGCTGGTCTCCAGCGCGGCGTCGGCCTGGCGGTCGACGACGATGACCTCATGCCCCTCGTCCAGCAGATACCAGGCGGTGGCGATGCCGATGATGCCGGCGCCGAGAACGACGATCTTCATGGCTGTCCTTCGAGTTCTTAGGGCTGGAGCAGCAGTTGTAACCCCAGGCCGCCCATCAGCAAAGCGACGAGGGCGTCGATGACGCGCCAGGTGTTGCCGCCTTGCAGCCAGGGCGCCGCGGCGACAGCGCCAAAGCCGAGCAGCCCGAACCACATTGCCGATGCGAGTCCGGCACCGGCGGCGAAGGCCGCGCGCAGCCCGGCCGGCTGGCGCGCGCCCAGGCCGCCGAGCAGCACGACGGTGTCGAGGTAGACGTGGGGGTTGAGGTAGGTGAGGGCGAGGGTGGCCGACAGCGTCGCGCCCAGGCTTGACGCGCTGCCGGCGGCCTGCAGCCCCGCCATGGGTCGCCAGGCGCGCCGTGCCGCCAGCAGCGCATAGCCGAGCAGGAAGGCCGCGCCGCCGAAGCGGAAGGCGTCCAGCAGCCATGGGCGGGCCTGGATCAGCGCGCCGAGGCCGAAGACGCCGAGCGCGATCAGCAGCCAGTCCGACAGCGTGCAGACCGCGACGACGGCGCCGACATGCTCGCGCCTCAGGCCCTGACGCAGCACCAGCGCGTTCTGCGCGCCGATGGCGAGGATGAGGCCGGCGCCCATGGCCCAGCCCTGGGCGAAGACGGCGGCGGCGGTGGCGGGCGGCGTGTGCATCCGCGGATTCTGCTCAGCCCGGCCTTTGTAAAGAAGCTGCATTCATATTATTCGCAATACATTAGTTGTTCTTATGAACGAGTTCGATCCGGCCGCGCTCGACTGTCTGGCCGCACTGGCCGACGAACAGGGTTTCGAGCGTGCCGCTCAGCGGCTGGCCATCACGCAGAGCGCGGTCTCGCAGCGGCTGCGCGGCCTGGAGGCCCAGGTCGGCCAGCCGCTGGTCGTGCGCTCGCGCCCGCTGCGCCTGACCGAAGCCGGCAAGGTGTTGCTGCGTTTCGCGCGCCAGCTGCAGGCGCTGCGCGTGGACGTGGCGCGCGAGCTGGGCGAGCGCGTCGCGCCGCAGTCGCGACTGGCCATTGCGGTCAATGCTGACAGCCTGGCGACCTGGGTGCTGCCGGCGCTGGACGGTCTGGTGCAGCAGGGCCTGCGCGAGGGCTACGGGCTGGAGCTGGTCGTCGACGACCAGAACTTCACCCATGACCGCCTGCGCCAGGGGGCGGTGCTGGGCTGCGTGTCGACGGTGGCCGAGGCGCTGCAGGGCTGCCGGGTGCAGGCGCTCGGCGTCATGCGCTATATGGCGGTAGCGAGCCCTGACTTTCTGGCTGCACACCTGCCCGACGGCCTGCATGTCGGCAACTTCGCCGACACGCCCTTCCTGGTCTTCAACCGCAGGGACGACAGCCAGCTGCAGTGGGTGTCCCGGGCCTTTGGCGTGCGCTCACCGAGGCTGCGGGAGCGCTTCGTGCCGTCCAGCGAGGCCTATGTGAACGCGACCGTCATGGGCTGGGGCGTGGGCGTGGCGCCGGAAATCCAGGTCAGGCCCTTTGTCGAGGCGGGGCGGCTGACCGTGCTGAAACCGGAGATCGGTGTCGATGTGGCCCTGTACTGGCACCAGTGGCAGTTGCAGGGGCGCTTCGCGCTGCTGGACCAGATCGGCCAGGCCCTGGCCGAGGGAGCGCAAAAAGCCCTGGGCTGATCAGCGGGTGGTGGTGGGCGCCGAGGCGGCGCCATCGGCGGATGCTGCCACCTGGGCCAGCATCAGCGAGGCGGCGTCGCGCGGGCTGGACTGGACCGCCAGGGCCATCCCCAGCGTGCCGGCCACGACGAGGCCGATCACGCCATTGGCGAGCCATTTGAGTACTGCTGAAGTCATACGGGAAAGCCCGGGGGTCAGACGGAGGGCGGAGCTTAATCCCACCGGCGGCCATTTGGATCAACAAACCTGGGGAGCAATGTCTTCGATTTGCAATCGCGCAACGCCCGCCGGCTGACGCAAATCGGCCACAAACCCCGATGCCTATTGGGGCCGCGGCCCCCCCCGAGGTGTGTGGTATTTGCGGATGGGGCAATATTTACTCACAGATGGGGGGTTTTCTTGTCATATGTATCCCCCACACTGGCCGCACGGAGCCGATGCGGTTGTCGGCACTCCACCCCGAGAGGTTTGCCATGCGATTCGTTCCAGCGCTGCGTTTTTTCCGCCGTGACGCTGCCGTGCGCAGCGAACCCGATCCGGCCGACCTGGGTACCGCTTTCGGCCTGGACGCCTGCCTGGATGACGGCGCCATCAGCGAATACCGCAGCCAGCCGCCGAGCGATTTCCTCGAATCGCAATCGCCGCGGGTGGCCCAGGACTCGCCGCTGGGCTGGTTGTCCAGGCGCACCGCCTAGGTCCTGGCGCCCGGAGGACGGATGCGGCTCACCGCCGGTGCCGACGGGCGCTGCTGGAGGCCCGCGCTCCACCCAGCCCCGCGCCGCCCCGGGCTTCCGATCGCCAGGCGCGAAGGCGGCGTGTTTCACGCCCCGGTCGGTGGATTGCGCCTCACCCTGATTGGGGGGGGCGTCGATCCGGGCTCCGCCCGATAATTTGGCCGCGAGCACTGGGCTTGCACACGATAGGCACGCAGGGGAATTGCATGATCAGGAATCAGCTCGAAGGTGACCAGAACACGCCGCCCAGCGCGCCCGAAGTTGTCGACGCCGCGTTGGCGGCGTCCGTGAACGTCGGGCGCCGACGCCTGTTCCGTGGCATCGGCGGTGGCGCTGGCGTGCTGATGGCCGTCAGCGCGAAATCGGCGCTAGGGGGGAGCTGCCAGAGCCCCTCCGCCATGATGAGCGGCAACACCAGCCCGCGGCCTGGCACCGGCACCACCTGCTCCGGCGGCCTGTCGCCCGGCTACTGGGTCCAGCCTCAGCATTCGCCGAACTGGGTGACCGCCGGGGGCGTCTTCCCGCAGTTCGACGGCGCGGTGGTCACCTGCACGACGAGCCTGAACAAGGTCGGGTTCACCGACATCACCAACCAGGGAACGACGCTCCAGAGCGTCTTCACGGGCTGGACCCCTCAGGGCAGCTACCAAGGCCCCGTGAGCATGTGGTGGGTCATCGATTCGCCCAACGACACGATGTTCGGTGGGCCGGGCGGCATAGGCCAATTGCTGCGGGCCCTGAGCTGTGCATGGCTGAACGCCGGCTACTTCCAGAGCTCCTCCGCCAAATACCCGCTCACCAAGGCCCAGGTCGTCGACATGTGGGTACAGCTGAGCACCAAGGGCGGCTATTGCCCCGGCACGCTGACCTGCACCAAGCCCTGGTCGGCTTCCCAAGTCGTCTCGTACATCGAGGGCATGTACGACCAGAATGCGCCGGTCGACAACCTGTGCAAGAAATAGCGGATAGCTGCGCTGCCGGGTCGGCAGTGTGGTCCATCCGCTCGGGGCGCCTGCTCCGCTTCGGGCCGGCCTGGCCGGAGTCAGGCGACCGATTGACCTTTGATGCCTGCTCGGGCGACTACTGGGTGCTCGATGCGCTGGGGCATTACGTGGTGCAGCGCCTGCTCGATACGGGCGTCCTGTCGGCTGCTCAACTGCAGTCCGGCGCCGGTCGGACCCCCGGGTTGGCCGGCGACGTCGCCGAGCTTGAACCTGCGCTCGCGCGGCTGCGCGAGGCGGGGCTGATCCAACCGGCGCGCGTTTGCGTTGCTTGAGTGACGGTGTTCGACGCCACCCTGCACATCCCTCCCTTCAACGTCCGGCTCCGCTCGCCCTTTGCGGCCGTGCGCCGGCATGTGCACACCTTCTATCCTCGGTCCGTCCTGCCGCAGGACAGTCGCGTCTTCATCGACTTCGACATCGAGGTCCTGCCGGGCCGGGGGCTGCGCAGGGTCTGGCGGCCGCAGGCGCGCTTCCTGCTGGATGGTGCCGAACCCTTCTTTCCGCTGCCGGCCGCGCAGGCCGCGCCGATGTTCGAGTGGGGCATGAACTGGTGCGTTGCGCAGCGACCGATGGGCTGGCTCGTCATGCACGGGGCCGTGCTGGCGCGCGACGGCGCCGCCCTCGTCATGCCTGGCTTCCCCGGTGCCGGCAAGAGCACCCTGTGCGCGTCCCTCGCCTTCATCGAAGGCTGGCGCCTGCTCTCGGACGAACTCACCGTGCTGGATCCCTCGGACGGCCTGCTTGTGCCCCATCCCCGGCCCATCAGCCTGAAGAACAACTCCATCGGCGTCGTCACGGCCTTCCCGGGCGCACACCTGGGCCCGATCTACCGCGACACGCGCAAGGGGACGATCACCCACGCGGCCTGTCCACCGGCTTCGATGGCGGACGCAGCCCAGCGCGCACGCGCCGCCTGGATCGTCTTCCCGCGGTTCGAGGTGGGGGCCGCGCTGCGGATCGAGCAGATCAGCCGTGTCGAGGCCTTCACGCTGATCTCCGAGCAGTCCTTCAACGGCGAGCGCATGGGCGGCCCCGGCTTCGATGCCTTGTGTGCGATGTTCGACCACGTCACCTGCCACGAGCTGGTCTATGGGTCGACGGACGGTGGTCTCGAGGGCATCCGGCGGATCTGCACCCCATGAGTGCGTCAACGCAATCCCGCGTCGCGCTGCTGCAGACGCTGCGCGAGCCGCAGCGCGCGAACGCGCTCTCCGACGCCGACTGGTCGGCGCTTGTCGCCACGGCGCGCGACGCCAACCTGCTCGGCGCGCTGGCCAAACGGCTGGACGCCGCCGGTGTGCAGGCCTGCCCTCAGGCCCAGTTACACCTCGAGGGCGTGCGCCGGATGGGCGAGCGGCAACACCTGTCGATCCGCTGGGAAGCCCATCAGCTGCAGTCGGCGCTCGGTGAGCTCGATATCCCCGTCGTCCTGCTCAAGGGCAGCGCCTACGTCATGGCCTACCCGGAGCTCGGCCGGGGGCGCCTCTTTGGCGACGTCGACATCCTGGTGCCGCAGGACACGCTGGGCGATGTCGAGAGCCGCCTGATGCTGCACGGCTGGGTCAGCGCGAAGAGCGACCCCTACGACCAGCGCTACTACCGCGAATGGATGCACGAACTGCCGCCGATGAGCCATGTCCATCGCGGCACCGTGCTCGACGTCCATCACAACATCCTGCCGCGGACCGCCCGCAATGCGCCCGACCCCGCCGCCATCATTGCGCGCTCGCAGCCTCTGCCGGGCCTGCCGGCCCTTCGCATCCCCTGCCCCGAGGACCTGCTGGTGCACTGCCTCACCCACCTGATGCACGAGGGCGAGTTGCAGAACGGCCTGCGCGACCTGCACGATGCCGACCAGATGCTGCGCAGCTTCGCCGAAGTGGCGGGCTTCTGGGAGCGGCTGCAGGCCGTGGCCACCGGCAACGATCTGGCCGGCCCCGTCGCGTTGGGGCTGCGGCTGGTCTCACGCCTCTTCGGTACGCCCTTGCCGCCGGCATTGGTGGAGACGCTCGAAGCCGCGCTGGGGCCGTCCCAGTCTTGGAGCCGGTGGCTGGGCACCTACGAGGCGGCCTTGCTGGCACCAGCCACGGGCGCGGCCGGCCTGTGCGTGGCCTGGGCCCGGCAGCTGATCTATCTGCGCGCCCACTCGCTGCGCATGCCTGTGGGGCTGCTGGTCCGCCACCTGGCGCGCAAGGCCTGGATGCGAAGGCGAGCCGAGGCGGCCGGGAGCGCCGAGGGCTGAGGCGGCCCTCAGAGGGCCGACGCCGAGAACGTGTCGCAGGCCTTCAGGTCGCCGGCCGCGTTGCCGCGCTTGAACCAGCGCACCCGCTGGGCGCTGCTGCCATGGGTGAAGCTCTCGGGCACGACGGTGCCGCGGGAGTGCTTCTGCAGCGTGTCGTCGCCGATCTGGGCGGCGGCGTTCAATGCCGATTCGATGTCACCCTGTTCCAGCCAGCCCTTGCTGCGCTGGGACAGATTGGCCCAGACACCGGCATAGCAGTCGGCCTGCAGCTCCAGGCGCACGCTCATCGCATTGGCCTCGCGCTCGGACTCCTGGCCGCGGGCGCGGTCGACCTTCTCGGTCGTGCCCATCAGGTTCTGGATGTGGTGGCCGACCTCGTGGGCGACGACATAGGCCTGGGCGAATTCCCCTGGGGCGCCCAGGCGATCACGCAGCACGTCGTAGAAGCCCAGGTCGATATAGACCTTGCGGTCGCCCGGGCAGTAGAAGGGGCCCATGGCCGCTTCGCCGGTGCCGCAGGCGGTGGGGATGCTGCCGCGGAAGACCGTCAGCTTGGGCGCCGGATATTGCTGGCCGGCGCGCTGGAAATAGGCGCCCCAGACGTCTTCGGTGTCGGCCAGCACCACCTTGACGAAGCGGTAGGCCGGGTCCTGGGCATGGGAGTCCTGTGCCGGGGCCTGGACGGGTGCGCCGCCGCCGCTGAGCAGGCCCAGCACGGTCAGCGGGTTGATGCCCAGGGCCCAGGAGGCCAGCAGGGCGATGACGATGCCGCCGATGCCGATATGCCGCCCGCCTATGGGCAGGCCGCCGCCGCCGCTGCCGCGGGCGTCCTCGACGTTGTCGCTTTCACGCTGGCCTTCCCACTTCATGCCGGTCTCCTGTTGGTCGCGCCATCCTACGGCCCATCCCCGCCGCGGTGCAGTCCGTCGCCTGAGGCGGGCGGCCCGCTGGCGGGCTGGGGACACTGCGGCCCGCCCTGCCGACCAACGGAGCCCCGCATGAAACGCCTCGCCCTGCTGACCCTTGCCACCGCCCTTGCCGCCGGCGCCGCCTCTGCCGGCGACAACGACTGGCGATTGCGCATCAGGAAGGAGGTCGACGGCTGGTCGGCGAGCTTCAGCGGCCCGATGGACTATGGCAGCGGCAGGAGCCGGGTGCGCGGCTCGGGGGTCAAGGTCGAGAAGAGCCGGGCGCTCGCCGCCTTCACGAAGCTGCGCATCGACGGCCCCATCGACGTGCGGCTGAACCAGGCCGGCAGCGACCAGGCCACGGTCGTCGCGGACGACAACATCGAGCCGCTGATCGAGACGGTCGTGGAGGGGGACGCGTTGATCGTGCGGATGCGGCGCGACGCCGGCTTCACGACGCGTTCGGCGCCGCTCGTGCGCCTGGATGCGCGTGCGCTGCAGGCGATTGCCGTGAACGGCTCGGGCGACCTCGGCGTCGAGCATTTCAAGGGCGACAGCCTCGGCCTGAACGTGATCGGCTCGGGCGACGTGCATCTGGGCGCCGTCGAACTCAGGGAGCTGAACGTCAGCATCAGCGGTTCGGGCGATGTGCGCCTGGCCGGCCGTGCCGAGCAGCAGAGCTGGAGCGTCAGCGGCTCCGGCGATGTCGACGCCCGCTCGCTGTCGGGGCGCGCGGCCAAGGTCAGCATCAACGGCTCGGGCGACGTGGAACTGGGCGTCACCGAGCAGCTGGACGTGCAGCTGAGCGGCTCGGGCGACCTGAACTACGCCGGCCGGCCGCAGTTGCGCCAGAGCGTCAGTGGCTCGGGCGAAATCCACCGCCGATGACGCGACGGCCCAGAATCGGGCCGTGAACCAAGACAAGCCCTGGCCGCAGACGCAGGCCGATGGCCCGCTGCTGCTGGCCCTGTTCGATGCCGGCGACGGCCTGCTGCAAGCCAATGCCGCTTTCCGCCAGGCCTGGGGCCTGGCCGACACGGTCGCGCCGACCTGGGCCGGGATGGCCGAGGCGGCCCGCCGGGCCGGCGCCGGGCCGGTGGAACAGCTGCCGCGGCGAGGGCGCATCGCCCAGCGTGGCTACGAGCAGGCCTGGAGCGATGGCCGGCGGCTGTGGTGGGTGGAGCAGCGCCTGCCCGATGGCGGCCTGGCGCTGACCGGCGTGGACATCAGCGCGCTGGACCGGCCGCGCCCGCTGACGGGCCAGCTGCTGGCGGCGCAGGCCGGCCGCGAGCTGCTGCAGGCGCTGCTGGCCGACCCGCGCGCCTGGCCACTGTCCGTCGCGACGCTGGCGGCCGATGCGGACGCGGCTACGCTGCTGGCGCGCATCCGTGGCGAGGACGGCTGCATGCGGCTGGACGACGGGCGGCTGCTCGTCATGCTGCCGTCCACCGGGCCAGCCCAGGCCGCGGCCCTGGGTGAGCGGCTGGGTGCGCTGGTGCTGACCGAAGCCGTCTGGGGCGAACCGGCCGCGGCGTTGATCGCTAGGGCTTGAGTTTCAGGTCGTGACCCTGGGCCTGGGCCGGCGCGGGCAGGCCGGCGAGCGCGGCCAGCGTGGGTGCCAGGTCCGCGATCTCGACGCGCTCCTTCATTTCGCCCTGGCCGACATAGGCCGGACCCCAGAACAGCAGGGGCACATGGGTGTCGTAGCGGTGCGGGCTGCCGTGGGTGCTGCCGCCCGGGCGGTAGCTGAAGATCCAGTTGGGCTTGAGCACGATCTGCAGCTGGGCGGCGCGGCTCGGGTCGTAGGACTTGCGCATGGCCTCCAGGTAAGGCGTCGTCGTGTCGCTGCCCAGCAGCTGCTCGCGCGCGAACACGGCCGCCACGCCCGGCAGCTTCAGCAGCTCGTCGCGGGCGGCGGCTTCGACATCGATGAACTTCAGGCCGCGCTCGGTCGCCAGCTTCTCGTTCAGCAGCAGGCCCGAGGCGGAGAAGTTCCAGGCCAGCCTGTCGACGCCGAACTTCGCGGCCAGGCCGGCGTTCACGATGGCCAGCGACGGGCCGCTCGTGAAGCGCCCGGCATCGCGACCCTGGGTGGCGGCCCACTCGGGCGTGTCGGTGAAGCCGTGGTCGGCCGTCAGCGCCAGCACATAGTTGCCGGCGCCCACTTCCCTGTCGAGGAACTGGAAGAAGGCCTGCAGATGGCGGTCCAGCTGCAGCAGATGGTCGTGAGACAGGCGCGACTCGGGGCCGAAGGCGTGGTTGATGTAGTCGTGGCTGGACAGGCTGACCGACAGGATGTCCTGGGCGCCGCGCTGGCCCAGCTTCTCGTTCTTCACCGCGGCGCGGGCGAAGGCCAGCGTCAGCTCATCGCCGAAGGGCGAGGCCAGCAGGTTGCCGTAGAAGCGCGGGCCGGGCGCGTCCAGCTGGTCGCCGATGACGGCGGGCAGCCTGTTGCCATTGCCGCTGGCGATCTGCCAGGGCTGGCCGTCCGGCACGGAACGGGCGTAGGCGGCCTCGGGCAACAAGGGCGCCCAGGTCTTCTTGAAGAAGGCATCGGCCGGCTTGGCGGCGTTGAAGTCCTTCACCCATTGCGGCAGCGCGGCCATGTAGTAGGTGCTGGACGAGAACTGGCCGGTCTCTCCCATGTACATATAGGCCGTGCCCTTGTGGCCCGCAGGCAGGATGGCGCCGCGGTCCTTGCCCGAGATGCCGATGACCTTGGACTCCGGCGAGCGCTTGCGCAGCACATCGCCCAGCGTCTCGACCTTGAGGTTGCGCGGGCTGGTGCCGGCCAGCGGCGCCGTCGGGTTGTCGAGGTAGGTGTAGGCGGTGTCGCCGGTGTTGTAGACGGGCTCGTTGGTGAGCGGGTCGCGCCACTCGTTGCTGATGATGCCGCTGCGTTGCGGGTAGGCGCCCGACAGCATCACCGAGTGGCCGGCCGCCGTGACCGTGTGGCCGTGGCCGTAGTTGGCGTCGGAGAACCAGCGGCCGTGGTCCAGGAAGCGGGCGAAGCCGTCGGTGCCCAGCTGGTCGCGGTAGCCGGTGACCTGGCGCATCGGCAGGCCGTCGATGGCCACCAGCACGAGCAGCTTGGGCCGTTGCGGTGCGGGGGCCGGCGACGGCGCCGTGGCGCAGGCGCAAAGGGCGAGGGCGAGCGCCAGGCCCAGCAGGCGGCGGCGGGTATGCAACATGAAGGTTTCATGACGACGAAGGGGCTGCAAGCTTACGTCGTCACAATGCCCCGCTTGCCGATCCCATGATGCAGTCCACCGAACCTACCCCCAGACGCGCGCCGCTCGGAGGCTTCGCATGAGCCTCGGCCAGCCTCCCATGCTGCAGGTCGATGGCGGCGTTGCCCGCATCACGCTGCGGCGCCCGCGCCAGGCCAACCGCCTCGCGGTCGGCGACCTCGGCGTCTTGCGCCAGCTGCTCGAGGAGGTGGATGCAACGCCGTCCGTGCGGGCGCTGGTGCTGGCCGGCGAGGGGCGCCACTTCTGCAGTGGCTTCGACCTCGGCGCGCTCGGCGCCATCGATGCCGGCGCGCGCTTCGGCGAACTGGCCGATGCGCTGGAGGCCGTGCGCCCCATCACCATCGCGCGCCTGCACGGCGGCGTCTACGGCGGCGCGTCCGACCTGGCGCTGGCCTGCGACTTCCGGCTCGGCGGGCCGGCCGTCGAGATGTTCGTGCCGGCGGCGCGCATCGGCCTGCATTTCTACGCCGGTGGCCTGCGCCGCTTCGTCGATCGCCTGGGCCTGGCGACCGCCAAGCAGGTGCTGCTGGCCGGCCGCACGCTGGATGCGCACGCGCTGCTTTCCTGTGGCTATCTGGACCAGCTGCTGCCCGACGTCGACACGCTGGACGCTGCGCTTGCCGCCCTGACGACCGAACTGCTCGGCATGGCGCCGCTGGCCCTGCTGCCGATGAAGCAGCACCTCAACGCCATCGCCGCCGGCCGGCTCGACGCGGTGCGGC
Organism: Roseateles saccharophilus; assembly: GCF_004342485.1. GTDB lineage: Bacteria > Pseudomonadota > Gammaproteobacteria > Burkholderiales > Burkholderiaceae_C > Pelomonas > Pelomonas saccharophila. Next base: position 125,674 of record NZ_SMBU01000011.1, on the reverse strand, counting down.
TGCAGGCCGACATCGAGAGGGCGCGCGACTCCGCCGATCTGGCCGAGGGACAGGCCGCCTGGGCGGGCAAAAGACCGGCCCAATTCAAGGGGTGTTGAAAGCCCTAGGGCGGATGGTTCGCTCATGGTGGAAAATACGGGGCCCGTGCGCCTGCCCGGCGCCTCCCCTACAACACTCTTCGACAGGACCAGCGTGGCCAAAGAAACCACCAAGACCACCATCGAAGCGGATGGTCTGCGCTACCGCTCCAAAGCCCCGGGCTCGCCGTTCGCGGCGACCTCCTCCTTCGGCGCAGCGACGATGTCATGCTTCCTCTGCGGCAAGCATCGCCCCCGCGCGATGCTCAAGTCCAAGAAGCTGCTGGGCAAGTCCCAGCCCGTCTGCTCGCCGTCCTGCAAGGAACTGGACGCGCAGATCGCCGCCAAATAGTGGCCCCCGGCCCGCGGGTAAGCGGGCTGACCCCCGAGGGGGTCGATTCATTGATGGGTCTTGGCCCCTCAATGAATCGAGCAGCGCCGTCTTGGGGCGGCCCGGCGGCGACGCTATTCAGGCACTACGCCTTGCATGTGCCCATGGGCGGCCGGCGGCCGCCTATCCCTGGCGGAAGCAACGGCCGCAGACCGAGCGATAGCGTGCATTGCCGCCGATCTCGACCTGGGCGCCCTCGGTGACCTTGCGGTTGCTCGCGTCGACGCGCATGTTCATCGTCGCCTTGCGGCCGCAGTCGCAGATGGTCTTCATCTCGTCCATCTCGTCGGCCATGGCCAGCAGGGTGGCCGAGCCCGGGAAGAGTTCGCCCTGGAAATCCGTGCGCAGCCCGTAGCAGATGGCCGGCAGATTGCGCAGATGCGCCATCTCGTGCAGCTGCTGCACCTGGCGCTTGGACAGGAACTGCGCCTCGTCGACGAGGATGCAGGCGATGCCGGGGCTGTCGTCCATCAGTGCGATGAAGTCGGTGCCGGCGTCGAACTGCTCGACCTCGCGCTGCGGCCCCAGCCGCGACGTGACATAGCCGCGGCCATAGCGGTCGTCCAGCCGGGCGGTGAAGATGCGCACGCGGTGGCCGCGCTCCTCGTAGTTGTGCGCCACCTGCAGCAGAGCGGTGGATTTGCCGGCGTTCATCGCCGCATAACGGAAAAACAGCTTGGCCATGGGGTCGGGGGGAGCAGGCGCGCATTGTCCTGCGGCCCGCCCCCTCAGGTCGGGGCAGGGAAAGCCCGCGATTTCGGGCGGCGGGGGCAACAACCTGGGGCTTGCGAGGTGGTGCTGTCATCTTCCCTGTGCGTCAATGTTCGTTTCGTCCTGACCCGAACGAAGATGAGCAAAGACACCGTGACCGCGGTTCGCGAAGATGGCCTGCGCTACCAGTCCAAAGTGGGCGGATCGCCCTTCCTTGGCAGTGGCCACACCCGCTCCTGCTTCAAGTGCGGCAAGCACCGCGCGCCGACCAGCCTGCAGTCCATCCGGCTGCTCGGCCGCAACGAGGTGGTCTGCAAGCCCAGCTGCAAGACCCTTCCATAGCTCGCAGGCTTCGTTAGTCGGAAGGATGTGGCGGCCGAGGCCGCCCGCCTAAGCTCCGCCGGTCAAATCTGACCGGGAGCCTGGAATGCCGATTCCATTGATCGCTGCGGCGCAGTCGGCGATTGCGCCCCGGCTCGCCCAGAAGGGGCTGGACCTGCTCAGCGGCGTGTTCCGCGGCCCGCCCGACCAGGGCGCCGCCGAAATTGCCCAGCTCATCCACGACAAGACCGGCATCGACATCAACGACGCCGCCGAGAACAAGCTGACGGACGCCCAGTGGGCCCGGCTGAAACAGTTCGAGTTCGAAACCCAGGACCGGCTGCTCGCGCTGCGCCAGCAGGGCGACGGCGATCGCATCGAGCTGGAACGCATCGCCGCCGCCGACCGTGCCAACGCGCGCCAGCTGCAGCAGGCGGCGATGGCGAACCAGGACCCCTGGGTGAGGCGCTTCATCTACGTCTACGCCAGCGTCATCACGCTGCTGACCTTCGCCTTTATCTTCGTGGCCGCCTTCGGGCCGCGCTACGAGGCCAATGACCCGCGCTCCCGCGTCATCGACACGGTGCTGGGCTTCCTGCTCGGCGTGTCGCTGTCGGCCATCATCCAGTACTTCTTCGGCTCCAGCGCCGGCAGCAAGGCCAAGGACGAGAGGATAGGTCAGCTCGGCGACGCGATTCGCGCGCAGAGCCACGCCATCCAGGGCGATCCCGGCAGCGACCGTGGAGGCCGCTCGTGAACGGCCTGGTGCGCGAGCAGTCGGTCTTCATGCAGCAGCTCGGCGAACTTCTGCGCCGGGCCGATGCCGAGGGCTTCGGCGTCGCCGGCGGCGAGCTCTACCGCACGCCCGAGCAGCAGGCGCTCTACATCCAGAACGGCCGCAGCGCGACGATGTCCAGTCAGCACCTGAAGCGCCTGGCCATCGACCTGAACTTTTTCCGTGAGGCGGGCGACGGCAGCGCCCAGCTCGTCAGCGACGCCGAGGCGCTGCGGCCGCTGGGCCAGTACTGGGAGGGGCTGGACCCGGCCAACGTCTGGGGCGGCAACTGGGGCAGCTTCAAGGACCTGACGCATTTCGAGCGCCGCGATGCCCCGGCTGCCGCGCCCGCGCCCGCCGCCGCGTTGGCGGCGCCTGCGGCGGCCGGCCCGGTGCGCGGCAAGGGCCTGACGACGGGCAGCGTGGGCGTGCAGTGCAGCAACGTGCACGACGACGTCGAGACCGTGCAGCAGCTGCTCAACCTCTGCGGCGAGGCCGGCCGGATGACTCTGCCGGACGGCCCGCTGACCTGCGACGGCGCCTTCGGCCAGAAATCCCTCACCGCCATCATGGCCTTCCAGCGCAGCGCCCTGGCCCAGGCCGAGCCCGACGGGCGCGTCGACGCCAACGGCGCGACGCTGCTGAGTCTGTGCGAATCCCTGCCCGACGCGATGCTGCCACCCTGGTTGGAGCTGCTCTTCCTGCGCGCCAAGGACAGCGATGCGGAAGACTTCTCGCCGCGCCTGCAGCAGGTCATGGCGGACCGCCACATCGACTCGCCGCTGCGCCAGGCCCATTTCCTGGCTCAGGTGGGGCACGAGTCCGGCGAGTTCCGCTTCCGCGCCGAGATCGCCAGCGGCCAGGCCTATGAGGGGCGGCTGGATCTGGGCAACACCCAGCCCGGCGACGGCCAGCGCTACAAGGGTCGCGGCCTGATCCAGCTGACCGGCCGCGCCAACTACGCCGAATACGGCCGCGCCATCGGCCGCGAGGCCGAGCTGCTCGAACACCCCGAGCTGGTCGAGACCGACCCCGGGCTCTGCGTCGACGTGGCCGGCTGGTTCTGGGCCCAGAAGAACCTGAACAGCCTGGCCGACGCCGACGACCTGACGACGCTGACCCGGCGTGTCAACGGCGGCCTCAACGGCCTCGACGACCGCCGCCGCCTGCTCATGCGCGCCAAGGCGCTGTTCGGCATCTGACGATCTCTGCTGCCGTGCCGCCGTTGACGGCTCTCGATCTATTGCATAGCATGATATGCATATGGATATCGAAGACGTCGTCAGGGAGCTGGGGCATCTAAGCCTGGGCACGCGGCTGAAGCGCATCGGCGAGACGCTGCAGGCACAGACGCAGGAGGTGCTGGCCGCGCGCGGCTTCGAGCAGCCGGCGGCCTGGTTTCCGCTGCTCGCGGCGCTGGACCGGCTCGGGGCCTTGAGCGTCGGCGAGCTGAGCCAGGCGGTGGGCGTCAGCCAGCCGGTCGTCACGCGCTCGCTGCGCGGGCTGGAGGACGACGGCCTCGTCGAATCTGGGACCGCCGAGGAAGACCGGCGCGTGCGCCGCATCGCGCTGAGCCGCAAGGGCCGCGGCCTGGTGCAGCGCTCCAAGGACCGGGCCTGGCCCGTCATCGAGGCCGCCGTGGCCGAGGCCTGCATCGGATTGAGGGGAGACCTGCTGGCCCAGCTGGCGGCGCTGGAGGACGCGCTGGCCGAGCAGCCGCTCGCCGAGCGCGTCAGGAGGCAGCAAGCATGAATCACGATCTCGATCAGCCTGTCTGGGCCAGCCTGCAGCATCAACCGCACTGGGCCGATGGCGGCGCGCTGGCGCGGCGCTTCAAGCCCGACATCAACCGCTTCGCCGCCGCGCGCGACGATGGCGCCGCCAGCCTGGCCGCGCTGGCCGAACTCGTGCGGCCGGGCGACGATGTGGTCTACCTGGCCCAGTCGCGGCCTGTCGCCGTGCCGCCGGGCCTGGTGGCAGTCAAGACTGCGGCCGCGGTGCAGATGGTGGCGATGCGTGCCGTCGAGGGCGACGAGGCCGGCATGCAGTTGCTGGGCGACGCCGATGCGGCCGAGATGCTGGCGCTGGCGACGCTGACCGAGCCCGGGCCCTTCCTGCCCCGCACGCACACGATGGGGCGCTTCGTCGGCATCCGCATCGATGGGCGCCTGGCCGCGATGGCCGGCGAGCGCATGCGCTTCCCCGGTTTTGTGGAGGTCAGCGGCGTCTGCACCCACCCCGATTTCCGCGGGCGTGGCCTGGCGCGCCGGATGTCGGCCGCCGTGACGGCCGACATCCAGCGCCGTGGCGCGCAGGCCTTCCTGCACGCCTGGGCGACGAACACCGCCGCGATCGCGCTCTACGAAAGTCTGGGCTTCGTCACGCGCACGGCAATGAACATCGCCGTGCTCAAGCGCCAGGGCTAGACCAGCCGCCGCCCAGCGCGCGGATCAGGCCGACCGTGGCCTGGTATTGCGCCGAGCGCACCTGCAGCGCGGCACGCTTGTTGGCGAGCTCGGTGCGGCGCGCATCCAGCAGTTCAAGCTGGCTGATGAAGCCGTTGCGATAGCGCGTGTCCGACAGCTTCAGCGCCTGTCCCGCTGCCGACACGGCGCGGGCGCTGGCCTCGGCCTGGGCCTGCAGCAGCGCCAGCGCGCCGAGCTGGTCCTCCACGTCCTTCAGCGCCAGCAGAAACTGCTCGCGCAAGGCGATGGTCTCGCCGTCGAGCTGGGCCTGGGCCGCGTTGACGCCGGCCTCGCGGCGGCCGCCGTCGAAGATCGGCAGCGCGCCGAGCAGGCCGACGCCCCAGGTGCCGGCGCCGCTCTTCAGCAGCCTGGACAGCTCGTTGGACACGCCACCGCCCTGGGCCGTCAGCTGCAGGCTGGGCCACCAGGCGGCGCGGGCCTCGCCGACGCGGGCCTGCGCGGCCTCGACCTGGCTGCGCGCGGCGGCCAGGTCGGGGCGGCGCTGCAGCAGCTCGGAGGGCAGGCCGGCAGGCACGGCGGGCAGGGCCGTCGCCCAATTGGCGGGCGCCAGGCTGAAGCTGGACGCCGGTTCGCCGACGAGGACGGCCAGGGCCGTCTCCAGCTCGATGCGGCGGCGGTCCAGCGCCAGCGCCTCGGCCTCGTTGGCGGCCAGCTCGGCGCGCACGCGGGCCAGGTCCAGGTCGGCCACGTCGCCGGCGCGGGCACGCTTCTCGGTCAGCGTCAGCGTCTCGCCGTAGGCGGCCACGGTGTCGCGCACGATGTCGCGCTCGGTGTCCAGCGCCCGCAGCGCGAGATAGCCGCGCGCCACGTTGGCCTGCACGAGCAGGCGGGCATCGGCCAGCAGCTGCTCGCGGGCCTGCACATCCAGCGCGGCGGCATTGCGCTCGTGCAGCAGGCGGCCGCCGAGGTCCAGCTCATAGGCCAGGTTCAGGCCGGCGCTGTATTGCGTCGCGGGCTGCGGCAGGAGCTGGCCCGGCGTGGACGAGCGGCCTGCGCCGGCCGACACGCCGACCTGCGGCAGGCGCGCCGCCTGCGCCGTGCCCAGCGCGGCGCGGGCCTGGGCCAGCCGGCTGGCGGCCGCCTGCACGCTGGTGTTGGCGGCCATCGCGCGGCCGACGAGGTCGTCCAGCACGGGGTCGGCAAAAGGCTGCCACCAGCTGGCGGTCAGCGCAGACGCGCCGTTCGCGGCCTGAGCCTTGTAGGCGGCGGGTGCCTGCGGCAGCTGCGACGGGCCGACGCTGCCGACCGAGGCGCAGCCGGCCAGCAGCAGGGCCGCAAAAAGCGGGGTCAGGTTCAATTTCATGATGAGGCTCACTTTCCTCGTTGCGGCAGGGCGTCGACGATGGCGGTGGCGGGCTGCGCGGGCGCTGCGGGCGCGGCCACCTGGCCGCCGTGGTGGCGCAGCGGTGCGTTGCCGGTGATGCGACGCACGATGACGTAGAACAGCGGCGTCAGGAACAGGCCGAACAGCGTCACGCCGATCATTCCGGCGAACACCGCCACGCCCATGGCCTTGCGCATCTCGGCGCCGGCACCGGTGCTGAGCACCAGCGGCAGCACGCCCATGACGAAGGCCATCGACGTCATCAGGATGGGGCGCAGCCTGAGGCGCGCGGCCTCCAGCGCCGCCTGCACCGGTGTGCGGCCGGCGAACTCCAGCTCGCGGGCGAACTCGACGATGAGGATGGCGTTCTTCGCGCTCAGGCCGACCAGCACGATGAGGCCGATCTGCGTGAACACGTTGTTGTCGCCGTGGCTGAAATACACGCCCGCCATCGCCGCCAGCAGGCCCATCGGCACGATGAGCAGGATGGCGATGGGGAGGGTCAGGCTCTCGTACTGCGCGGCCAGCACTAGGAAGACGAGCAGGATGGCCAGCGGGAACACCCACACGGCCGAGTTACCGGCGATCTTTTCCTGGTAGGTCAGGTCGGTCCACTCGTAGCCGATGCCCGGGGGCAGGGTCTCGGCGGCGATGCGCTCGACGGCGGCCTGGGCCTGGCCCGACGAGAAGCCGGGCGCGGCGCCGCCGTTGATGTCGGCGGACAGGAAGCCGTTGTAGCGCATCGCGCGCTCGGGGCCGAAGCTGGGCTTGACCTTCATCAGCGCCGACAGCGGCACCATCTCGCCCGAGGCCGAGCGCACCTTCAGCGCGCCGATGTCCTCGGCCCGCGCGCGGTAGGCGGCGTCCGCCTGCACGCGCACGGAGTAGGTGCGGCCGAACTTGTTGAAGTCGTTCACATACAGGCTGCCGAGGTAGATCTGCATCGTGTCGAACACGTCCGTCACGGCCACGCCGAGCTGGCGGGCGCGGGTGCGGTCGAGGTCGGCATAGAGCTGCGGCACATTGACCTGGTAGCTCGAGAACAGGCCGGCCAGTTCGGGCGTCTTGTAGGCCTTGGCCATGAAGGCCTTGAGCGCCTGGTCCAGCGCCTCGTAGCCGACGCCGCCGCGGTCCTGCAGCTGCAGCTTGAAGCCGCCCGTCGTGCCCAGGCCCTGCACGGGCGGCGGCGGGAACATGACGATGAAGGCGTCTTCGATGGCGCCGTACTGCGCGTTCAGCTTGCCCGCGATGGCGCCGGCGGACAGGTCCGCGGTCTTGCGCTCGTCGAAGGGCTTCAGCGTCGCGAACACGATGCCGGAGCTGGAGCTGTTCGTGAAGCCGTTGATCGACAGGCCGGGGAAGGCCACCGCGTGCTCGACGCCGGGCGTCTTCAGCGTGATGTCGGTCATGCGGCGGATGACGTCCTCGGTGCGGTCCAGCGTGGCGCCGTCGGGCAGCTGGGCGAAGCCGATCAGGTACTGCTTGTCCTGGCCGGGCACGAAGCCGCCGGGCACGGCCTTGAACAGGCCGGCCGTGGCCGCGACCAGGCCGAGATAGATGAGCAACATCACGGCCTTGCGCGACATCAGCGCCTTCACGCCGCCGCCGTACTTCGTCGAGCCACTCGCGAACAGCCGGTTGAAACGGCCGAAGAAGCCGCCCAGCACGCGGTCCATGCCGCGGGTCAGCGCGTCCTTCGGAGCCGCGTGGTCCTTCAGCAGCAGCGCGGCCAGGGCCGGCGAGAGTGTCAGCGAGTTGATCGCCGAGATCACCGTCGAGATCGCGATGGTCAGCGCGAACTGCTTGTAGAACTGGCCCGTCAGGCCGGTGATGAAGGCCAGCGGCACGAACACCGAGATCAGCGTCAGCGCGATCGCGATGATGGGGCCGGAGACCTCGCGCATCGCGCGGTAGGTCGCCTCGCGCGGGCTGAGGCCCGACGCGATGTTGCGCTCCACGTTCTCCACCACCACGATGGCGTCGTCCACGACGATGCCGATGGCCAGCACCAGGCCGAACAGGCTCAGCGCATTGATCGAGAAGCCGAAGCCGTGCATCACCGCGAAGGTGCCGATGATGGACACCGGCACGGCCAGCAGCGGGATGATGGATGCGCGCCAGGTCTGCAGGAACAGGATGACGACCAGCACCACCAGCGCGACGGCTTCCAGCAGCGTGTGGATGACGGACTCGATGGACGCGCGCACGAACTGCGTCGGGTCGTAGACGATGGTGTAGTCCACGCCCTCGGGCATCGCGGCCTTCAGCTCGGCCATCGCCGCGCGAACGTTGGTGGAGATGTCCAGCGCATTGCCGCCCGGGGCCTGGAAGATCGGCACCGCGACGGCGGGCTTGTTGTCCAGCAGCGAGCGCAGCGCGTATTCGCTGGCACCCAGCTCCAGCCGGCCCAGGTCGCGCAGCCGCGTCACGGCGCCGTTGGCGCCGGTCTTCACGATGATGTCGCCGAACTCCTCGACCGACTGCAGCCGGCCCTGGGCGTTGACCGACAGCTGCAGGGCGATGCCCTGCAGGCCCGGCGATGCGCCGACGACGCCGGCCGCGGCCTGCACGTTCTGCTCGCGGATGGCCTGCACCACGTCATTGGCCGACAGGCCGTGCTCGGCCACCTTCTGCGGGTCCAGCCAGACGCGCATCGAGTAGTCGCCCGCGCCGAACAGCTGCACCTGGCCCACGCCCGGGATGCGCGCGAGGCGGTCCTTCACGTTGAGCAGCGCGTAGTTGCGCAGATAGGTCATGTCGTAGCGGCTGTTGGGCGAGGTCAGGTGCACGACCATGGTCAGGTCGGGGCTGCTCTTGACCGTCGTCACGCCCAGGCGCCTGACCTCCTCGGGCAGGCGCGCCTCGGCCTGCGAGACGCGGTTCTGCACCAGCTGCTGGGCCTTGTCGGGGTCGGTGCCGAGCTTGAAACTGACGGTCAGCGTCATCAGGCCGTCGGTCGTGGCCTGGCTGCTCATGTAGAGCATGTCCTCGACACCGTTGATGGCCTCTTCGAGCGGCGTGGCCACCGTCTCGGCGATGACCTTGGGGTTGGCGCCGGGATACTGGGCGCGCACGACGACCGAGGGCGGCACGACGTCGGGGTATTCCGAGATCGGCAGCGCGCGGATCGACAGCAGGCCGCCGATGAAGATCAGCAGCGACAGCACGCCCGCGAAGATCGGACGGTCGATGAAGAATTTGGAGAGATTCATGGGGGGCTCCAGGCAACACGCGCCCCGCGGGCCGGCTGAACCGGCCCGCAAAGCGGAGCGCGCGGTGAGAGGTGGGCTAGATCAGGAGTTCTTGGCGCTGGATTGCTGCGCGGCCAGTTCCGGCTTGGCGTCCATCGCGACGTCCTTGGGCGCCAGGACCGAACCTGGCCGCACCCGCTGCACGCCACCGACGACGACCCGCTCGCCGGCTTTCAGGCCCGAAGTCACGACGCGCAGTCCGTTCACGTCGGCGCCCAGCGTCACCGGCCGCCACTCGGCCTGGTTGCCCGCGCCGACGACGATGACATAACGCTTATCCTGGTCGGTGCCGACGGCACGCTCGTTGACCAGCAGCGCGGCCTCCCGCGAGGCCTGGCCCATGCGCAGCTTGGCGAACTGGCCCGGGATCAGCGAGCCGTCCTTGTTGTCGAAGACGGCGCGCACGCGCAGCGTGCCGCTCTTGGCGTCCACCTGGTTGTCGACCAACTGCAGGCGGCCGGTGACGGCCTTGTCGCTGCCCGCGAGCATCTCGACCGGGATGCGCTCCATGCCGCGGCGCTCACCCCCGGCCGGGCCATTCGCGCCCGGCAGCGAGGCCAGCGCATCGCGCACGACCTTCTCGTCGGCATCGAAGCTCGCGTAGATGGGGCTGACCGACACCAGCGTCGTCAGCACTGGCGCGCCGGCGCCTGCGGCGACGAGGTTGCCGGTCGTCACCTCGATCTTGCCGACGCGGCCGGCCACCGGCGCGCGCACCTGGGTGTAGCCGAGGTTGAGCTGGGCCGTCTGCAGCGCGGCCTGGGCGGCGCGCAGATTGGCGGCGGCCTCGCGGGCAGCGTTGTCACGCTCGTCGAAGTCGCGGCGGGCGACGGCGCGTTCCTCCAGCAGGGCCTTGGCGCGTGCCAGCTCGCTCTGCGTGTAGCTCACGCGGGCCTGGGCGGCGCTCACCTGGGCCTCGACGCGGGCGACCTCGGCCTGGTAGGGCGCGGGGTCGATGCTGACGAGCAGGTCGCCGGCCTTCACCAGGCTGCCCTCGCGGAAGTGCAGGGCCTGCACGGCGCCCGACACGCGGGCCCGCACGTCGACGCGCTCCACGGCCTCCAGCCGGCCGGAGAACTCGTTCCAGGCCGACACGTCCTGGCTGACGACCTGGGCGACCGACACCGGCGTGGCCGGCGGCGTGGCGGGGCCGGAGTTGGCGTGGGCGGCAGGGCTGCCGAACTGGCCGAGGCCCATGGCACCGAGGGCGACGAAGGCGGCCGCGCCGGCCACGAGGCCGAGGCGACGGTTGAAGCGGGGGGTGGATGGCATTTCTATTTCTCTCCGAAGGGTCTGGCAGGAATCAGGCGGGAAGCGACAGCGCGCGGCGGGCCGCCTCGCGCAGGAAGTCGTGGATGGGGTTCAGCACCTGCTCGGGCGCGATGGCGGGCAGGCTCAGGTCGCGCACGCAGCCGCCGTGCTGGCGCAGTGCCGCGGCATAGCGGCGCGACTCGTCGTTCAGCGGGTGGCCGGCCAGGCTCAGCACCAGGGCGGGCGCGAGGCCGTTGAGCCGGCTGGCGTTGACGGGCGTGGCGTAGGGGTGGTCGGCGCGGATGCCGTCGCCCAGATAGGCCTGCCAGCCCTTGGCATAGCTGCATTCGCAGCCGCCGCACTCGCCCTTGCGCATGGAGGCGCTGCCGAGCTGCGGGTCCAGCATGGGCGAGACCAGCAGCTGGCCGGCCAGCGTGGGGGCGTGCTGGTCGCGCGCCATCAGCGCCAGCGCCGCGGCGAGGTTGCCGCCGGCCTCCTCGCCGCCGACGAACAGCGCGGTGCGGGCCGAGCCGGTCAGCCTGGCCGGCTTGGCGGCCAGGGCCTGCAGCGCCTCGAAGCTGGCGGACAGGCCGGCAGGGAAGGGGTGCGCGGGGGCGAGCGGGTAGTCCAGCGCGACGACATCGGCGCCGGCCTCGGCCAGCAGCTCGCTGCGGGCGCGGGCCGAGGCCAGCGAGCCGTCGGTGAAGCTGCCGCCGTGCAGCCACAGCAGCAGCGCGCGCGCATCGCCGTCCAGCGGCCGGCGCGCCGTGTAGACATGGGCCAGCTGGCCCGGCGCGGGGCCGAGGCGCAAGCTGGCAGGGGCGACGGTCTTGTCCATGGAGCGAACCATAGAGATTGACGGCCTAGGGATAAACGGGCGCGAAAGCGACTCACTTTTCCTTCGCGTGGAACAATGACCTCATCCCCGCCTGCCCTGGGGCCTTTGGGCCCGCCGAAGCTCCGATGGACCGTCTCACCGCGATGCAAGCCTATGTCCGGGTCGTCGAGGCCGGCACCTTCACCAAGGCCGCCGACTCGCTGGGCCTGCCCAAGGCCACCGTCACGCGCCTGATCCAGACGCTGGAAACGCATCTGCGCACCAAGCTGCTGAACCGCACGACGCGCCGCGTCACGGTCACGCCCGACGGCGCCGCCTACTACGAGCGCGCGACGCGCCTGCTGTCCGACCTGGAGGAACTGGAAGGCAGCATGAACCAGGCGCGCGTGACGCCGCGCGGGCGCATCCGCATCGACGTGCCCGGCGTGGTGGGGCGCGAGATGATCATTCCCCACCTGCCGGACTTCTACGCCAAATACCCCGACATCCAGATCGAGCTCGGCGTCAGCGACCGCACGGTGGACCTCATCAGCGACAACATCGACTGCGTGATTCGCGGTGGCGAGCTGACCGACCAGAGCCTGGTGGCGCGGCGCATCGCCGAGTTCCGCTTCATCACCTGCGCCACGCCCGAATACCTGCGCCGCCATGGCACGCCGGCCCACCCGCGCGAGCTGGGCGAGGCGCCGCACCGCATGGTGGGCTATTTCTCGGCGCGCAGCGGCAAGGTGCTGCCGGACGTCTTCCGCCGCGGCGAGGAGGCTGTGGAGATCGTCGGCAACCATGTGCTGGCCGTGAACGACGCGAGCGCCTACCTGAACGCCGGCCTGGCCCACCTGGGCCTGGTGCAGCTGACCTGCTTCATGGCCGCGCCGCTGATCAGGAGCGGCGGGCTGGTGCGGGTGCTGGAGGACTGGGACGCCGAGCCGGTGCCGGTCTACGTCGTCTACCCGCCCAACCGCCACCTCAGCAGCAAGCTGCGGGTCTTCGTCGACTGGGTCGTCGAGCTGATCGGCCGCGAGGCGATGGGCGGGCTGAAGCTGCGCTGCACGACGGCCTGAGGCCATCGTGCAAGCCGTCTTCAGGCCTTGTCGGGCGCGCTGCTGGCGAACATCGCCTGGCCGAAGTCCTCGGCCGCGGGCGCCGGCGCGCTGATTGCCAGCAACATGCCCGCCGCCAGCGCCGTGACGGCCGTCGCGGCGGTGATCAGCGTGAAAAGGGATCGGGTGTTCATGTGACTCTCCTGCTCGGCGCCCTCTTGGTGGGGATGGGGTGTGCCGATAGGTTGCCACTTTAGGTATTCGGCCCCGCGAGAAAAAGCGGGCTGGATAGAACGGCGAGTTGCTGCGGGCGGAACAATCCGCCGCGATCAGGCCTTGCGCGGCGCGCCGCGCCCGCGCTCCTCCAGCCAGGCCTTGGCCGTCGAGAAATGCCCGCAGCCGATGAAGGGCCGCGGCGGCTTCAGCGCCGACAGCGGCGACGGATGGTTGGCCTTCAGCACAAGGTGGCCCTGGCGCGCGGCCTCGATCAGCGGCGCCTTGGCCTGGGCGTAGGCGCCCCACAGCATGAAGACCTTGGGGGCAGCATCTTCGGCCGCGGCCTTGATGAGGGCGTCGGTCAGGGCCTCCCAGCCGCGGTTGGCGTGGCTGGCGGCCTGGCCGTCCTCCACGGTGAGCACGGCGTTCAGCAGCAGCGTGCCGCCTTCGGCCCAGCGCACCAGGCTGCCGGTCGGCGGGAAGGGCTTGCCGAGGTCGCGCTGGATCTCCTTGAAGATGTTGCGCAGGCTGGGCGGAAAGGGCACGCCCTCGGGCACGCTGAAGGACAGGCCCTCGGCCTGGCCGGGCCCGTGATAGGGGTCCTGGCCGAGGATGACGACGCGCGTGCCGGCCAGCGGCGTCAGCCTCAGCGCGCGCAGCGGCTCGGGCGGGTAGATGGTGGCGCCGGCGGCCTGGCGCTCGGCCAGATAGGCCTGCAGCTTCTGACCCACGGGGCTGGCGGCCCAGTCCTCGACGACGGGGCGCCAGTCGGTGTCGGGAATCTCGAGCGGGAGCTTCATCCGAACAAGTTTGCCAGCGCCTGGCCCGGGTCCGGCGCGCGCATGAAGGCCTCGCCGACGAGGAAGGCATGCACGTTGGCGTCGCGCATGCGCTTCACGTCCGCGGCGCCGAGGATGCCGGATTCGGTCACCAGCAGCCGGTCGGCCGGCACGCGCGGCAGCAGGCCCAGGGTGGTGTCCAGCGTCACGTCGAAGGTGCGCAGGTTGCGGTTGTTGATGCCGACCAGCGGCGTCTTCAGGCGCAGCGCGCGGTCCAGCTCCGCGCCGTCGTGCACCTCGACGAGCACGTCCAGCCCGATGGCATGGGCAGCGGCCTCGAGGTCGGCCATCTGCGAGTCGGCCAGGCAGGCGGCGATCAGCAGGATGCAGTCGGCGCCCATCGCGCCGGCTTCCATGACCTGGTAGTCGTCGACCATGAAGTCCTTGCGCAGCACCGGCAGCTCGCAGGCCGCGCGGGCCTGCTGCAGATAGGCCACCGAGCCCTGGAAGAAGCGCTCGTCGGTCAGCACGGAGAGGCAGGCGGCGCCGTTGCGCGCATAGCTCTCGGCGATCTGCGCAGGCTTGAAGTCCTCGCGGATCACGCCCTTGCTGGGGCTGGCCTTCTTAATCTCGGCGATGACGCCGGCATGGCCCGCAGCGATGGTGGCGCGCAGCGAACGCTCGAAGCCGAGCTGCTCACCGCGGCGCGCCTCGGCCTCCTCGCGTTGCGAGGCCAGCGAGCGCTTGAGCCTGGCCGCGGCGACCTCTTCCCACTTGACCTCGACGATCTTGTTGAGGATGTCGGCCATCACTGCGCTCCCAGGCCCTGCGTGGTCTTCACGAAGGCATCCAGCTTGGCGCGCGCGGCGCCGTTGTCCAGCACCTCGCGGGCGCGCCGGATGCCGTCGGCAATCGAGCTCGCGACGTTGGCCGCATACAGCGTCGCGCCGGCGTTCAGCAGCACGATGTCGCGCGCCGGGCCAGGCTGGCCGTCGAGCACGCCGATCAGCATCTGGCGCGACTGCTCGGGGCCTTCGACCTTGAGGCTGCGGTTGCTGGCCATCGCGAAGCCGAAGTCCTCGGGATGCACCTCGTACTCGCGCACGGCGCCGTCCTTGAGTTCGCCAACCAGCGTCGTCGCGCCCAGCGAAATCTCGTCCATGCCGTCCTTGCCGTAGACCACCAGCGCATGCTCCGCGCCCAGGCGCTGCAGCACGCGCACCTGGATGCCGACGAGGTCGGGGTGGAAGACGCCCATCAGGATGTTGGGCGCGCCGGCCGGGTTGGTCAGCGGGCCCAGGATGTTGAAGATGGTCCGCACGCCGAGCTCGCGGCGCACCGGCGCGATGTTCTTCATCGCCGGGTGGTGGTTGGGCGCGAACATGAAGCCGATGCCGCATTCGGCGACGCTCGCGGCCACCTGGCGCGGCGTCAGCTGGATGTTGGCGCCCAGCGCCTCCAGCACGTCGGCGCTGCCGGTCTTGCTGCTGACGCTGCGGTTGCCGTGCTTGGCCACCTGGGCGCCGGCCGCCGCCGCGACGAACATCGAGCAGGTCGAGATGTTGAAGCTGTGCGCGCCGTCGCCGCCCGTGCCGACCACGTCGACCAGATGGGGCAGGGGGCCGAGCGGCACCTTGTTGCTCAGCTCGCGCATGACCTGGGCCGCGGCGGTGATCTCGCCGATGGTCTCCTTCTTCACGCGCAGGCCGGTGATCAGCGCCGCGGCGATGACGGGCGACATCTCGCCGGCCATGATGCGGCGCATCAGCGTCAGCATCTCGTCGTGGAAGATCTCGCGATGCTCGATGACGCGGGTCAGGGCTTCGTTGTCGGTGATGGGCATGGCTCAGCTCTTGAAGAAGTCGGCGGCGGCGGCGATCGCGTGGTCGATGCCGGCGGCATCGACATCGAGGTGGGTCACGAAGCGCAGGCCGATCATCCCCGTGGCCAGCACGCCGCGCGACTTCAGGTGCTCCAGCAGCGCCGGGCCCCGGTCGTCGCTGACCTGCACGAAGACGATATTCGTCTGCGGTGGCGTGACCGTGACACCGGGCAGCGCCGCCAGGCCCTCGGCCAGGCGCCGGGCCAGCGCGTGGTCGTCGGCCAGGCGTTCGACATGGTGGCTCAGCGCATGGTCGGCCGCGGCGGCCAGCAGGCCGACCTGGCGCAGGCCGCCGCCCACCATCTTGCGCACGCGGTGGGCGCGGCGGATGAGCTCGCGCGAGCCGACGAGCATGGAGCCTATCGGCGCGCCCAGGCCCTTGCTGAAGCAGATGGAGACGGAGTCGAAATGCCGCGCCAGCTCGGCCACCGTGCGGCCGGAGGCGACCGCCGCGTTGAACAGCCGCGCGCCGTCCAGATGCGTGAACAGGCCGCGCGAATGGGCCAGCTCGCAGGCGGCGGTCGTGTAGCTGGCCGGCAGCACATTGCCGCTCCAGGTGTTCTCCAGCGCCAGCAGCCGCGAGCGCGCGAAGTGCGGGTCGTCGGGCTTGATGGCCGCGGCGATGTCTTCGAGCCGGATCGTGCCGTCGGGCTGGTTGGGCAGGGGCTGGGGCTGGATGCTGCCCAGCACCGCGCCGCCGCCACCCTCGTAGCGGTAGGTGTGGGCGAGCTGGCCGACGATGTATTCGTCGCCGCGGCCGCAATGGGCCAGCAGGCCGCAGAGGTTGCTCTGCGTGCCGCTGCTCATGAAGAGGGCGGCCTCCTTGCCGAGCAGGGCGGCGACGCGCTCCTGCAGCGCGTTGACGGTGGGGTCGTCGCCGAACACGTCGTCGCCGACCTGGGCGCACGCGATGGCCTCGCGCATGGCCGGCGTCGGCTTGGTGACCGTGTCGCTGCGCAGGTCGACGACGGCGTTGCCGCCGCTGCCGCCGGAACCGGGCGCGTAGCCGCTCATTGGCGCACCCTTCGCGCTTCGCGCTGTCCCGCCGTGCGGGAATGAGCCCCTTCGGGCGGCCGTGCGTGGCTCATGCCTTCAGCTCCAGGAAGTTGCGCAGCATCGCGTGCCCATGCTCGCTGAGGATGGATTCGGGGTGGAACTGCACGCCCTCCATCGGCGTGGCCGTGCCGGCCAGCTCGCGGTGGCGCACGCCCATGATCTCGCCGTCGTCGCTGCGCGAGGTGATCTCCAGCACCGCCGGGCACGTCGCCTCCTCGATGACGAGGGAGTGGTAGCGGATGACGGAGAAGTCCTGGGGCAGGCCGGTGTAGACGCCGCGCTGGTCGGTCGTGATGGTGCTGGCCTTGCCGTGCATCTGGCGCTTGGCGCGGACGATCCTGCCGCCCAGCGCCTGGCCCATGGACTGGTGGCCCAGGCAGACGCCCAGCAGCGGCTTCTTGCCGAGGAAGTGCCGGACGGCCTCCACGCAGACGCCCGCCTCGGTGGGCGTGCAGGGGCCGGGCGAGAAGACGATGTGGTCGGGGTCCAGGGCCGCCATCTCGGTGACCGTGATCTCGTCGTTGCGCACCACCTTCACGTCCGCGCCCAGTTCACCGAAGTACTGGACGATGTTGAACGTGAAGCTGTCGTAGTTGTCGATCATCAGCAGCATGTCAGAACCCCTCTTCCACCAGTTCGGCCGCTCGGAGCAAGGCGCGTGCTTTCGCCTCGGTTTCCTGCCACTCCAACTCGGGGACTGAGTCCGCCACGATGCCCGCCGCGGCCTGTACATAGAGCATGCCGTTCTTGACGATGCCGGTGCGGATCGCGATGGCCAGGTCCATGTCGCCGGCAAAGCTGAGGTAGCCGCAGGCGCCGCCGTAGATGCCACGCTCGACCGGCTCCAGCTCGTCGATCAGCTCCATCGCGCGCACCTTGGGCGCGCCGCTGAGCGTGCCGGCCGGGAAGGTGGCCTTCAGCACGTCGAGCTGGCCCACTTCGGGGCGCAGCACGCCCTCGACGTTGGAGACGATGTGCATCACATGCGAGTAGCGCTCGACGTCGAAGGCCTGCGTCACCTGCACGCTGCCGGTGCGGGCGATGCGGCCGATGTCGTTGCGCGCCAGGTCGATCAGCATCAGGTGCTCGGCGCGTTCCTTGGGGTCGGCCTTGAGTTCGACCTCCAGCTGCTGGTCGCGCTCGGGCGTGCTGCCGCGCGGGCGGGTGCCGGCCAGCGGGCGGATGGTGACCTTGCGGCTGTCCTTGCCCTGCGCATCCACGGCATGCTCCTCGCGCACCAGGATCTCGGGGCTGGCACCGACGACCTGGAAATCCCCGAAGTCGTAGAAGTACATATAGGGGCTGGGGTTCAGCGCCCTGAGGGCCCGGTAGAGCGCGATGGGCTCGGCCTTGTAGGGCTTGGCCAGGCGCTGGCCGATGACGACCTGCATCAGGTCGCCTGCGGCGATGTACTCCTTGGCGCGCTCCACGGCGGCCATCAGCCCGGCCTTGGAGAACTCGCGCTGCACGGCGTGCGACTCGCTGCGCGGCACGCGCGGCACGCTGACCGAGTAGCTCAGCTTGTCGCGCAACGCGCTCAGCCGCTTGGTGGCGCGGAAATAGGCCTCGGGCTGGCGCGGGTCGGCCCAGACGATGAGGTAGAGCCGCCCGGACAGGTTGTCGATGACGGCCACCTCCTCGGTCAGCAGCAGCAGGATGTCGGGCGTGCCCAGGCCGCCTTGCTTGCGGGTGTCGGCCAGGCGCTTCTCGATGGCGCGCACGGCCTCGTAGCCGAAGTAGCCGGCCAGGCCACCGCAGAAGCGCGGCAGGCCGGCCGGGATCCTGGGCTTGATGCGCTCCTGGTAGGCGGCGATGAAATCCAGCGGGTTGCCCTCGTGCGTCTCGACGACCCGGCCGTCGGTGACGACCTCGCAGAGCGTGCCGGTGGCGCGGACCAGCGTGCGCGCCGGCAGGCCGATGAAGGAGTAGCGCCCGAAGCGCTCGCCGCCGACGACGGACTCCAGCAGGAAGCTGTTGCGGCCCTGGCCGCCGCCGGCGCAGAGCTTGAGGTAGAGGGACAGCGGGGTTTCGAGGTCCGCAAAGGCCTCGCTGATCAGCGGGATGCGGTTGTAGCCCTCGGCGGCGAGGCTCTGGAATTCGAGTTCGGTGATCACGTCAAACCTTGAAAGAAGCAGTCTTCAGGGCTTGGCGTGCAGCCCGGTGGAGAACGGGCAACGCGAGGAAGAGCGCGTCAGTGCGCGCCAAGCAGCATCAATCGGCAGTGAACCAGCGACGCCAGGGCCAGGCTCCCCGGTCGCTCGACCCCGTGATGTACTTCCGCGTGATGAACATGATCGGGCCAGTGTATCAGCCGGGTTTTTGGCGTGTCGGGCCATACTTCGGCACACGAAGATGCCGCCATCGCGGCACGACAACGGAGCGAGACATGCGCGCATTTTTTGTCGCGGCCCTGCTGGCCGCGGGCAGCCTGGGGAGCGCTGCAGCCTGGGCGGACACGGTCGAAGTGGCCAATGTGAAGTACGAGACGGCGCTGGACCTGGCCGGCCAGAAGCTGCAGTTGAATGGCGTCGGCATCCGCTACAAGTTCGTCATCAAGGTCTACACGGCGGGGCTCTACCTGAGCAGCAAGGCCGGCACGACGGCGGAGGTGCTGGCCGCCCACGGCCCCAAGCGCATCCACATCCAGATGCTGCGCGAGGTCGACGGCAACGAGCTCGGCAAGCTCTTCACCAAGGGCATGGAGGCCAACGCGCCGCGCGAGGAGTTCGTCAAGTCCATCAACGGCGTGCTCAAGCTCAGCGAGGTCTTCGCCAGCCGCAAGGCCCTGGTGGCCGGCGACAACTTCTCGGTCGACTTCGTGCCCGGCGTCGGCTCGACGCTGCAGCTCAACGGCAAGCCGCTGCTGAGCGAGCCCATCAAGGAGCCCGAGTTCTTCTCGGCGCTGCTGCGCATCTGGCTGGGCGACAAGCCCGCCGACGAGAGCCTCAAGGAAGCCCTGCTCGGCCTGAAGAAGGCGCGCCGCTGACGCGCGCTTCAGTCGAGGAGGCGCAACTGGTCCAGCCGGTCCAGATGCTGCAGTGCCGCCACGGCGCGGATGTCCTCGCCTTGGTTGTAGCCATAGCTCACCAGTACCAGCGGGCAGCCGGCCGCGTGCGCGGCCTCGGCGTCGTTGCGTGAGTCGCCCACCATCCAGGTCGCCGCTGGCGCCGTGCCTAAAGCAGCACAGGTCTTGAGCAGCGGCAGCGGGTCGGGCTTTTTGCGCTCGAACGCGTCGCCGCCGAAGACCTGGCCGAAATAGCCGTCCAGCCCCTTGCGCCTGAGCAGCTCGCGCGCCGGTTCGCCGGGCTTGTTGGTCAGCACGGCCAGCGGCAGGCCGCGCGCGCGCAACGCCTCCAGCCCCTCGACGACGCCGGGGTAGACGGCGGCGTGCTCGCCGTTCACGGCCGCGTAGTGCTGCTGGTAGAGCTGCCAGGCGTGGTCGAACAGCGCTGCGTCGGCGCCGACCTCGGCCAGCGTCGTGCGCACGAGGTGCTCGCTGCCGCGGCCGATGGTGTGCTCGACGAAGCCCCGCGTGACGCCCGGCAGGCCGAGGTCGGCCAGCACGAAGCCGAGCACGGCGACGAAGTCGCCCAGGGTGTCGACGAGGGTGCCGTCGAGGTCGAGGATGCAGGCCTGTGGCGCTTGCGGAGTCGTCATGGTTTCAGCAGTCCATCGGCCTTGAACATGGCCTTGATGCCGCGCACCGCCTGGCGGATGCGCGCCTCGTTCTCGATCAGCGCGAAGCGCACATGGCCGTCGCCGTGGTCGCCGAAGCCGATGCCGGGCGACACGCAGACCTTGGCCTTCTCCAGCAGCTGGCGCGCGAACTCCAGCGAGCCCAGCTCGCGGTAGGGCTCGGGGATGCGCGCCCAGATGTACATGCTGGCCTTGGGGCAGTCCACCGCCCAGCCGGCCTCGGTGAGGCCCTTGTGGAGCACGTCGCGGCGGCGCTGGTAGCTGGCGGCGATGTCCTTCACGCATTGCTGGTCGCCCTCCAGCGCGGCAATGGCCGCGACCTGCAGCGGCGTGAAGCTGCCGTAGTCGTGATAGCTCTTGATGCGGGCCAGCGCCGCGACGAGGTCGGCATTGCCCACCATGAAGCCGACGCGCCAGCCGGCCATGTTGTAGCTCTTGCTCAGCGTGAAGAACTCGACTGCCATGTCCTTGGCGCCGGGCACCTGCATGATGGATGGCGCGACATAGCCATCGAAGACGATGTCGGCATAGGCCAGGTCGTGCACCACGAGGATGTCGTGCTTCTTGGCCAGGGCCACGACGCGCTCGAAGAAGCCGATATCCACGCACTGCGCCGTCGGGTTGGACGGGAAGCCGAAGACCATCATCTTGGGCTTGGGGTAGCTGCCGCGGATGGTTCGCTCCAGCTCGGCGAAGAAGTCCACCTCGCTGCTGACCGGGATCGCGCGGATGTCGGCGCCGGCGATGACGGCGCCGTAGATGTGGATGGGGTAGCTGGGGTCGGGCACCAGCACGGTGTCGCCGCGGTCCAGCGTGGCCAGCATCAGGTGGGCCAGGCCTTCCTTGGAGCCGATGGTGACGATGGCCTCGGTGTCGGGGTTGATGTCGACGCCGTAGCGGCGCTGGTACCAGTGCGAGATCGCGCGGCGCAGCCGCGGGATGCCCTTGCTGGCCGAGTAACCGTGGGTGTCGGGCCGTTGCGAGACTTCGTTGAGCTTGGCGACGATGTGGGCCGGCGTGGCCCCGTCGGGGTTGCCCATGCTCATGTCGATGATGTCCTCGCCACGCCGTCGGGCCGCGAGCTTGAGCTCTGCGGTGATGTTGAAGACGTAGGGCGGGAGGCGGTCGATGCGCGCGAAACGGCGCTTGCCGCCGGAAGCGGAAGAAGAGGTCATTGCAGTGTTCACGTGAGCGCCCGGAACCGTCCGAGCGACGTGGGCGGCGTGGCGCCGCGCCGGGGCGGAACTTAGCACGGCTTTCTAGAATCGTGCGATGAACCCTTCTGCCGCCCCCATCGTCTGCATTGGCGGCCTCAATATCGATCGCAAGCTGCGCCTGCTGGCGCATGCGCTGCCGGCCTCCTCCAACCCCTGCGAGTCGCACGAGACGCCCGGCGGCGTCGTGCGCAACGTGGCCGAGAACCTCGCCCGCCTGGGCCTGCCGGTGGCGCTGATCGCCGTCGTCGGCGACGACGCCGGCGGCCGCCTGCTGCTGGAGCAGGCGGCCCAGGTCGGCATCGACACGCGCGCCGTCATCCGGCTGCGCCGCCACGCCAGCGACAGCTACACGGCCGTGCTCGCGCCTGACGGCAACCTGGTGCTGGGCCTGGCGGCCATGCCGCTGGTCGAGAGCCTCAGCCCCTGGGCGCTGGAGGCCAGCAAGGCCCTGCGTGCCGCGGCGGCCCTGGTCGTGGCCGACGGCAACCTGCCGCCCGACGCCTGGCCGTTGCTGCTCGCCGAGGCCCGGGCCGGCGGTGGCCGCCTCGTCGGCGTCGCGGTGTCCGAGGCCAAGATGGAGCGCCTGCCCGAGCAGCTCGCCGGCCTGCACCTGCTGATCCTGAACGTCGGCGAGCTCGGCACCGTGGCCGCCGACCGGGCCGCGGCCTTCGCGGCCCTGCATGCGCGCGGCGTCGAGCGCGTGCTGGTTTCCGAGGGCGCCAGGGGGTTGCAGCTCAGCGAAGCCGGCCGGCCGCTGCGCCATTGGCCGGCGCCCGAGGTCGACGTCGTCGACGTGACCGGCGCCGGCGACGCGCTGGCGGCCGGCATCTGTGCGGCCCTGCTGCGCGACGGCGGCGACTTCGCCACCGCCGCCCGCCTGGGCCTGGACCTGGCCGCGCTGACGCTGCAGACCGAGGACAGCGTCCACCCCGAACTCGACCCCAGCTTCCTGAAAGACCGATAGGCCCGCGATGAACGAACTGATCCAACTCTCGCCCGAAGTGGCCGCGGCCCGTGCCGAGGGCTGGCCCGTCGTTGCGCTGGAGTCCACCATCATTGCCCACGGCATGCCCTGGCCGCAGAACCTGGAGACGGCCCGCGAGGTCGAGGGCGTCATCCGCGCCGAGGGCGCCGTGCCGGCCACCATCGCCGTCATCGGCGGGCGCATCCGCATCGGCCTGACCGACGCGGAGCTGCAGCAGCTGGCGCAGTCGCCCGACGCGATGAAGCTCAGCCGGCGCGACCTGCCCTATGCCGTCGCCACCGGGCGCCTGGGCGCGACGACGGTGGCCGCGACGATGATCTGCGCCCAGCTGGCCGGCATCGAGGTGTTCGTCACCGGCGGCATCGGCGGCGTGCACCGCGGCGCCGAGACGAGCTTCGACATCTCGGCCGACCTGCAGGAACTCGCGCGCACGCCGGTGGCGGTGATCTGCGCGGGCGCCAAGTCCATCCTCGACCTGGCGCTGACGCTGGAATACCTGGAGACCCACGGCGTGCCGGTGCTCTCCATCGGCCAGGACAACTTCGCCGCCTTCTTCACGCCCGACAGCGGCCTGAAGGCCGACTTCCGCATGGACACAGCCGATGAACAGGCCCGCTTCATCCGCGCCAAATGGGCGCTGGGCCTGGGCGGCGGCGTCGTCGTCAGCAACCCGGTGCCGGCGGCCGCAGCCATGCCACGCGAGGAGATGGCCGCGATCACGGCCCAGGCGCTGGCGGAGGCCGAGGCGCAGGGCATCCAGGGCAAGGCCATCACGCCCTTCCTGCTGGCGCGCATCAAGGCGCTGACGGGCGGGCGCAGCCTGGCCACCAACATCGCGCTGGTGAAGCACAACGCGGTGGCCGGCACCCGGCTGGCGCGGGCGCTGCAGGGCTGAGGGCGCACAGGGAAGGGGTGACTGAAGTCTGGGCGGAGCCGGGCGATTAAGCTGGTCCGCTTTTGCCGTCAATCCCTCACTTTTGGTAGACCAGCCTCATGCGCGCGATTTCTCCTGCTTCCTTTCCCGTTCCGGCGCTGCTGCTTGCCACCGTCGTTCTGGCCGGCTGTGGCCGCAAGGCCGATGGCGACGGGGCTGCGGCGCCCGCGGTGGCGGCCAGCGCCGCGGTGCAGACGGTGGGCGTCGTCAAGGTGCTGCAGGCCGACGTGCCCGTCGCCGTCGAGGCCAGCGGTACCGTCACCGCGCTGCAGAGCGTGGACCTGCGCGCGCAGACGACTTCGACGGTCGCCCAGGTGCACGTGAAGGACGGGCAGATGGTGAAGAAGGGCGAGCTGCTGTTCCGCTTCGACGACCGCGCCGACCGCGCTGCGCTGGACAAGGCCCGCGCCCAGCTGGCGCGCGACCGCGCGGCCCAGGCCGACCTGGAGCGCCAGCTCGGGCGCGCCCGCGAGCTGGTGGCGCAGAACTTCATCGCCCAGAGCGCCGTCGACACGGCCCAGGCCAACCTCGACGCCGGTCTGGCCCTGGTGCGCAGCGACGAGGCCGTCGTGCAGGCCGCCCAGGTCGCGCTGGGCTACAACGAGCTGCGCGCGCCCATCAACGGCCGTGCCGGCATCGTCGGCGTCTTCCCCGGCAGCCTGGTGCAGGCCAGCGCGACGGCCGCGCCCCTCGTCAACATCGCGCAGCTGGACCCGATCAGCATCGCCTTCAGCCTGCCCGAGACCCAGCTGGGCGCGCTGCTGGAGGCCACGCGCAACGGCCGCCTGGACGTCGAGGCCCTGCCGCCGCCCGGCTCGCCGCGCGGCGCCGCGGCCGTGAAGGGTCATGTCACGGTCGTCGACAACCTCGTCGACACGACGACCGGCACCATCAAGGTCAAGGCCGAGTTCGACAACAGGGCCCAGGCGTTGTGGCCCGGCCAGTACCTGCGCGTGCGCGTGACGCTGCAGACGCTGAAGGGCGCCACCGTCATCCCGCAGGTGGCCGTCATCCTGCGCGGCAGCGAGCGCTTCGTCTACGTCGTCGCGGCCGACAACACGGCCCGGCTGCTGCCGGTGCAGCTGCGCGCCGGTCTGGGCGAGCAGGCCGTCGTCGAGGGCCTGGAAGCGGGCCAGCAGGTCGTCGTGGACGGCAAGCAGAACCTGCGCCCCGGCACGCCGGTGAAGTTGCAGGCGCCCATCGTGAAGCCGGCGGGCGTGGCCGCGTCCGGGGCGGGTCAATGACGCGGGCCGAGCGCTGGGCCGCCATTGGCCAGAGGCCAATGGCCTTCCGTAGGCACAAGCAGTCCGCAGGGACTGCTTGTGTCCGACTCCAGCTCGCCGAGCCGGCCCGCATCCCCTCGGGGGCTGAGGCCGGACATGGCAAGTCCAGTGGACTTGCCATGCCTGCCGAAGAGCAGCAGCTCCGCCCGCCGCGCGGCCTGCAAGGCCGGCCGATGTACTCATCGGACGAGGGGCAGACATGAGACTGACGGAGCTCTTCATCCGGCGGCCGGTGATGACCGTGCTGCTGAACATCTCGCTGGTCATCGGCGGCCTGGCGGCCTGGAGCCGCATTCCGGTGGCGGCGCTGCCCTCCTACAACACGCCCATCATCAATGTGCAGGCCGTGCTGCCCGGCGCCTCGCCGGACACCATGGCCTCCTCGGTCGCGCTGCAGCTGGAAAAGCAGTTCTCGACCATCGCCGGCCTGCAGACCATCTCGTCGGTCAACACGCTGGGCAACAGCTCGCTGACGCTGGAGTTCGACCCTGCGCGCGACATCGACGCCGCCGCCGTCGACGTGCAGGCCGCGCTGTTCCGGTCTTTGCGCGCGCTGCCGGCGGAGATGACGACGCCGCCGAGCTACCGCAAGGTCAACCCGGCCGACGCGCCGGTGCTGCTGGTGGCGCTGACCTCGCCGTCCATCAACCTGTCCGAACTGAACGACTACGCGGAGAACCTGCTGTCGCCGGGCCTGTCCACCATCGACGGCGTGGCCCAGGTGATGATCTTCGGCCAGAAGCGTTTCGCGGTGCGCATCAAGGCCAGGAACGAGCTACTGATCCAGCGCAATCTGACGCTGGAGGACCTGCAGAACGCCATCCGCCTCGCCAATGCGAACACGCCGGTCGGCGTGCTGGACGGCGCGCGCCAGACGCTGACTATCCAGGCCAACAAGCAGCTGCGCAATGCGCAGGAGTTCGGCGACGTGGTGGTGGCCTCGCGCAACGGCGCGCCGGTCTATCTGCGCGACGTGGCCGACGTGCAGGACAGCTTCGAGACCGTGAAGAGCTTCGGCAGCTTCCAGGGCGAGCGTTCCATCGTGCTCGCCATCCAGCGCCAGCCGGACGCCAACACCGTCAAGGTCGTCGATGCCGTGAAGGCCATGCTGCCGCGCTTCGCCGCGCAGATGCCGGCCTCCATCCACATGGACACGCTGAACGACCGCTCGGTGTCCATCCGCGAGTCCCTGCACGACGTCTACTTCACGCTGGGCCTGACCGTCGTGCTGGTGGTGCTGGTCATCTTCATCTTCCTGCGCCGCGCCATCGCGACGCTGATCCCGACGCTGTCGCTGCCGATCTCGCTGATCGGCGCGCTGACACTGCTGTTCGCGCTCGGCTACAGCCTGGACAACATCTCGCTGCTCGGCATCACGCTGGCCGTGGGCCTGGTGGTGGACGACGCCATCGTCATGCTGGAGAACATCCACCGCCACATCGAGGACGGCATGGCGCCCTTCGACGCGGCGATACGCGGCGCGCGCGAGATGGCGTTCACGATCATGTCGATCTCGATCTCGCTGTGCGCGGTGCTGATCCCGATCTTCTTCATGCCCGGCGTCATCGGCCTGCTCTTCCACGAGTTTGCGGTCGTCGTGTCGCTGTCCATCCTGGTCTCGGCCGCCGTGTCGCTGACCCTCGTGCCCATGCTGTGCAGCCGCCTGCTCAGGCATCACGACGCGCACGAGGAAGGCTGGCTGGGCCGCCACTTCGAGCGCGGCTTCAACGCCGTGCTGGGCGCCTACACGCGCACGCTGGACGTTGCGCTGCGCCGCCGCTGGTGGGTCATGGGCGTGGCCGTGCTCAGCTTCGCGGCCACCATAGGCTTCTACGTCAGCATCCCCAAGGGCTTTTTCCCCGAGGAGGACATCGGCCAGATCCAGGGCAGCACCGAGGCGTCCGAAGACATCTCCTTCACCGCGATGACGGCGCTGCAGGAGAAGGTCGCCGCCATCGTGCAGGCCGACCCGGCCGTGGCCAGCGTGTCGGCCGGCATCGGCGGCGGCGGCAATGCGACCAACACCGGCCGCCTCTTCATCAACCTCAAGCCCCGCAAGGACCGCCCGGGCATGGCCGCCGTGGTGGAGGGCCTGCGCCAGAAGCTGCGCGCCGTGCCCGGCATCGCCGTCTACCTGCGCCCGGTGCAGAACCTGCAGCTCGGTGGCCGGCAGAGCAAGAGCCGCTACCAGTACACGCTGCAGTCGGTGTCGGCGGGGGAGCTGAACTCCTGGTCGGTCAAGCTGCAGGACCGGCTGCGCGAGGACCCGCGCTTTCGCGACGTGACCAGCGACTCGCAGCTGCGCGGCCTGCAGGCCAACCTCGTCATCGACCGCGAGCGCGCGGCCGTGCTCGGCGTGCAGATGGGCGACCTGCGCAATGCGCTCTACGACGCCTTCGGCGAGCGCCAGGTGTCCAGCATCTATGCCGAGAGCAACACCTACCAGGTCATCATGGAGGCCAGCGACCCCGACCGCGCCAGCGAGGACGCCTTCGGCAAGATCTATCTGCGCGGCCGCAACGGCGCCCAGGTGCCGCTGACCGCCTTCGCCACCGTGCAGCGCGGCCTCGGCCCCACGGCCGTCAACCACCAGGGCCAGCTGCAGGCGATCACGATCAGCTTCAACCTCGGCCCAGGAGTGCCGCTGGGCGATGCGACCAAGGCGCTGGAGGGCTATGCGCGCGAGATCCATCTGCCGGCCAGCGTCATCACCAGCTATGGCGGCGACGCGGCCGTCTTCCACGACTCCCAGGGCGGCCAGCTGCTGCTGATCGGCCTGGCGCTGGCCGTCATCTATGTGCTGCTGGGCGTGCTCTATGAGAGCTACATCCACCCCATCACCATCCTGGCCGGCCTGCCCTCGGCGGCGGTGGGTGCGCTGATCACGCTGCAGCTCGCCGGCATGGAGCTGACCATCATCGCCACCATCGGCATCGTCATGCTGATCGGCATCGTGAAGAAGAACGCGATCATGATGATCGACTTCGCGCTGGACGCGCAGCGCAACCAGGGCCTGACGCCGGCCGAGGCCATCCGCGAGGCCTGCGTGCTGCGCTTTCGGCCCATCATGATGACGACGCTGGCCGCGCTGATGGGCGCGCTGCCGATCGCGCTGGGCCTGGGCGCCGGCGCCGAGCTGCGCCAGCCGCTGGGCCTGGCCGTGGTGGGCGGCCTGATCCTGTCGCAGGCCGTGACGCTCTACATCACGCCGGTCATCTACCTGGCGCTGGACCGCTTCAGCGGCAGCGGGCCGGACGTGCGCGAGGTCGCGGAGTTCGCCAGTAAAGCTGTCTGATCGATGCGGCCGTCGTGTCTTTGGCGGGCCGAGCGCCGGGCCTGCCATTGGCCAGAGGCCAATGGCCTTGCGTAGGCACAAGCAGTCCGCAGGGACTGCTTGTGTCCGACTTCAGTTCCCAAGCCGGTCCGCTCTGGCGATGTGCTTGCGGCTCGATGCCGCAAGCATCGCCATCCCCTCGGGGGATCGGCCAAGTATTCCTTGGACGAGGGGCTCATACCAAGTTGCATTCATTAATTTAGATATCATCTTGATTCACGGACTTCAAGGAGTCGTGGATGAAGAGTCTGATCGTGGGCGACAGGCCGACCGTGGAGCGGTTGGCCGAGAGGCTGAAGAGCGCGAGCAGCCGCACTGAGTACCAGCGCATCCAGTGCATGCTGATCAGAGCCACGTTGGGCAGCTCGGCGGCAGAGATCGCGCAGTTGCTGGGCTGGTCGACCGCCACGGTGCACGTGATGCACTCGCGCTGGGCCAAGGAGGGCGAGGCGCTCTTCGACGTGCGGGAGCGCGGCGGCCGGCACCACCAGCACCTCAGCGCAGAGCAGGAGCAGGAACTGTTGGCACCGTTCGTCGCGCGCGCCCAGGCCGGCGGTCT
Source organism: Roseateles saccharophilus (assembly GCF_004342485.1). Classification (GTDB taxonomy): domain Bacteria; phylum Pseudomonadota; class Gammaproteobacteria; order Burkholderiales; family Burkholderiaceae_C; genus Pelomonas; species Pelomonas saccharophila. The sequence goes on along the minus strand of NZ_SMBU01000011.1, from coordinate 97,268 downwards.
GCTCACCGTGGCCGAGATCCAGCAGGCCTACCAGGAGCGCACCGGCAAGACGGTGGCGCGCTCGACGGTGTACCGGTTGCTGGAGCGGCATGGCTGGCGCAAGCTTGTGCCGCGCCCCAGGCACCCGAAGGCTGATGTGCAGGCGCAGGCCGCTCTAAAAAAAACTCCGCCGCGCGGTACGCCGCGAGGTCTGGCGCCAGGCTGAGCAAGGCCGCCGCGTGCGGCTGATGTTCCAGGACGAGGGGCGCTTCGGGCTGCTGGGCACACCGCGGCGCTGCTGGGCGCCAAGAGGCATGCGCCCGGTGGTCGGCGCGCGACTGCAGCGCAAGTACATCTACGCCTTCAGCGCCGTGAGTCCGCACGACGGCGTGCTCGACAGCCTCGTGCGGCCGTGGGTTAACGCCCAGACGATGTCACTGTTCCTGGCTGAAGTGGCCAGGCGTCACGCCGATGAGTTCATCTTCATGGTGATGGACCAGGCCGGCTGGCACATCGCCGGCGAACTCGCGGTGCCGTCCAACATGCGGCTGATGTTCTTGCCGCCCTACAGCCCCGAGCTGAATCCGGCAGAACACCTGTGGAAAGCAATCCGCGAGGACTGCTTCGCCAACCATGTCTTGCGCGATCTCGATGCTGTCGAGGCCGCACTGACCGGCGGCATCAACGCTCTCGAAGCCAACCCCGTCCGAACCCAGTCAATGACCGGGTTCAAGTGGATTACGTCTATATCTTTGAACGCGACTTAGTATCAGTTGAACTTCAGGCGACCCTCGCGGGCGGCCATCTGCAGGCTGCCGGCGGCGCGTTCGATCATGGCGATGACGGCATCAAAGCCGGCGGCCGGGCCGAAATAGGGGTCGGGGATGTCCTGGCCGGCCAGCTCGGGCACGAAGTCGGTCAGCATCAGGATGCGTGCGTGCAGCTCGGCCGCGGCCTTGCTGCGCAGCGCCTCGACATGCTCGGCCTCCATCGCCAGCACGAGGTCGTACTGGCCCAGCTGTTCGGGGTCCGCGCGCTGCGAGCGCCATTTGCGGTCGAGGCTGTAGTTGTGGCGCGCCAGCGCGGCGGCCGCACGCGCATCCACCGGGCCGCCCCGCGGGTCGGCGTTCACGCCGGCCGAGGCGATGGTCCTGAACAGGTCGCCCAACCTGGCCTTGAAGATGGCCTCGGCCATCGGCGAGCGGCAGATGTTGGCGGTGCAGACGAGCAGGATGGCGGCCATGTCAATGCCGCCCGGCCGCACTAAGGCTATGACGCGCCCCCTCGGGGGGCAGTGAGCGGAGCGAACGTGGGGGCTTCATGTCTTCAGGCCTTGGCGAGTTCCGCGCGCATTGCGTCGATGACGGCCTTGTAGTCGGGCTTGCCGAAGATGGCCGAGCCGGCGACGAAGGTGTCGGCGCCCGCCGCGGCGATCTCGCGGATGTTGTCGACCTTCACGCCGCCGTCGATCTCCAGGCGGATGTCGCGGCCGCTCTTGGCGATGAGCTCGCGTGCCTTCTGCAGCTTCTTCAGCGCGCTGGGGATGAAGCTCTGGCCGCCGAAGCCCGGGTTGACGCTCATCAGCAGCACCATGTCGACCTTGTCGATGACCCACTCCAGCACGTCCAGCGGCGTGGCCGGGTTGAAGACCAGGCCGGCCTGCTTGCCCTCGCCCTTGATGACCTGCAGCGTGCGGTCCACATGAGCGCTGGCGTCGGGGTGGAAGGTGACCATGTCGGCGCCGGCGCGGCAGAAGGCCTGGGCCAGGCTGTCGACCGGCTGCACCATCAGGTGCACGTCGATGACGGCCGGGCTGCCGTCGGGCTTGACCGCGTGCTTGCGCAGCGCCTCGCAGACCATCGGCCCGAAGGTCAGGTTGGGCACGTAATGGTTGTCCATCACGTCGAAGTGGATCCAGTCGGCGCCCGCGGCCAGCACATTGCGGACCTCCTCGCCCAGGCGAGCGAAATCGGCGGACAGGAGGCTGGGGGCGATGAAGTGTTGGGCGGCGCGCATGGGCGCGGATTCTAGGAGGCTGTCGGGCTTGGGGCCGGCCCGGCCCCAAGCCCGACAGCCTCCTAGCCCAGCCGTCTGAACGCTTCGCGCGCCCGCTGCGCCTCGGCCCAGTGATGGCAGCCGGGCTGGTGGTCGTTGATCAGGCCCATGGCCTGCATCAGCGCGTGCATCGTCGTCGGGCCGACGAACTTCCAGCCGCGCTTCTTCAGGTCCTTGGACAGGGCCTCGGAGGGGGCCGACTGCGCCAGGTTGTGGGCTACCGAGTTCTGCGGCGGCTCGAAGCGCCACAGGTAGGCGGCCAGCGAGCCCTCCTGCGCCACCAGCTCCACGCAGCGCCCGGCGTTGTGGATGGCGGCCTCGATCTTGCCCCGGTGGCGCACGATGCCGGCGTCGCCCAGCAGGCGGTTCACGTCCTTCTCGCCGAAGCGGGCCACCTCGTTGTAGTCGAAGCCCGCGAAGGCCGCGCGGAAGGCCTCGCGCTTGTTCAGGATGGTGCGCCACGATAGGCCGCTCTGGAAGCCCTCCAGGCAGAGCTTCTCGAACAGCCGGAAGTCGTCCGCCACGGGGCGGCCCCATTCCTCGTCGTGGTAGCGCAGATAGAGCGCGTCGCCGGCCGCGGCGGCGCACCAGGCGCAGCGCGGGCGGCCGTCGGGTGGCAGGTACAAGGGCTTTGCGGTCATCGGTATTTGTCGGCCAGCTGGCGCAGCGTGCCGTCGCGCTCAAGCCGGCGCAGGGCCTGGGTCAGGCGTTCCGCCTGGGCCGCCGGCAGGTCGGCGCGCACGGCGAGGTATTGCTCCTCCTCCTGGAAGGCGCTGCGGCCCATCCTGAGCCCGTCGGCAACACGGCTCTCGGCAATGTAGCGCCGCAGGTTGATGTCCTGGCCGTAGAGGGCGTCGGCGCGCCCGAGGGCCAGCATCTGCAGCGCCTCGCGTTCGGAGCCGACCTCGGCGATGGCCACATCGGCCGCCGCCAGGCGGCGCGCCAGCACGGTGCCGCGCACGACCAGCACGGGCTTGGCGCGGCTCAGCATGGCGAGCTCGGCCAGGCTGCCCACCCCGCGCGGGTCGTCGGTGCGCTGCACGACGACATGGCGTATGCGGTACAGCGGCACCGGCAGATAGCGCCACTGCTGTTCGCGCTCGGGCGACTTCAGCAGGCAGAAGAAGGCGTCGACGAGGCCGTCGGCCAGCAGGCGCTCGACGCGCTTGAGCGGCACCTGCTGCTCCAGGCCGGTGAAGCGCAGCCCCGGGTCCTGCTTCTCGACGGCGTGCAGGATCTCCACGCACAGCCCCGGCTTCTGCGGGCCGGCGTCGGGGTCGTACTTGACCGTCGAGCTGGACTGCTGGACCGTGCGCAGCGCAAGCTCCTGGGCCGGCACTGCCAAGCTCAGCAGTGCGCCCAGCAGGCAGAGCCAGCGCAGCACTTAGGATCGCATCCCGACGAACATGCGCCCAGCATAGCGTTTGAGCACGACAATCCACCGATGGCGAATCCCCGTTTCAGCTGCAGCGCCGCGGTGCAGGCCCTGCCCGAGCAGACCCACCTCGAGCAAGGTCTGTACGCCTACAGCTACACGATCACGATCGAGAACACCGGCGACGTGCTGGCCCAGCTCATCGGCCGGCACTGGGAGATCACCGACGCGCGCGGCCAGGTGCAGCGCGTCGATGGCCTGGCCGTCGTCGGCCACCAGCCGGTGCTGGCGCCGGGCCAGAGCTTCCAGTACAGCTCCTGGGCCCAGATCGGCACGCCGCAGGGCACGATGCGCGGGCGCTTCCTGTGCGTGACCGAGGGCTGCGAGATCTTCCACGCCGAGGTCGCCGAGTTCCTGCTCGCCGACAGCGCCAGCCTGCATTGAAGCCCCTCGTCCAAGGCATACCTTGGCCGGTCCCCCGAGGGGACGGCGATGCCTGCCGGATTGACCGGCTAGCACATCGCCCAAGGCGGGCCGGGTTGGGAGCGGCCCGGCGCTCGGCCCGCTAAAGCCAAGGACAACAGAATTGATCAACCAGACCTGGGACCTCACCGCGCTGCTGAACGCGGCCGACCCGCAGGCCGTGCTGGCCGAGCGCAATCTGTGGCTGGTGCGCCTGCTCGAATGGCTGCGCCAGGCGCCGCGCGATGAAGGCGCTGGCACGCCGCGGCCGGTCGTGCGCCTCAAGCACCTGCTCAATGTGCTGGAGCGCCACCCCGAGCACGCCCAGCGCTTCGCGGCCGTCATCGCCGGCGTCTGGAACGACGTCGATGCGGTCAGCCTGTTCGCCGAGGTCGGCTTTGCGCCGCGCATGGCGCTGTGGCACGAGTTCCTCGGCCGGCTGCGCCGCCGCCTGCTGCCCGCCACCACCGACACGCGCGACCTCGCGGCGCTGTTCGAACTGCTGTTCGGCGACGAGGCCGACGAGGCCTGGATCGCCGCCATCGACGACGAGCTGCTCGGCCGGCTGAGCCTGCTGTTCGCCGCCGCGCCCGACGACGGCTGGCGCGTCGAAGCGAACGCCGCGGTCACGGTGCTCGTCAGCAGCGTGCATGCGGCCGGCCTGTCCGGGGCGCTGCGCGTGCGCATGGACGAGCAGCTGCTGCAGGACCGCCCCTTCCACCAATTGCCGGCGGCCTGGGAGGCCGTCGAGCGCGCGCTGCAGCCGGGCGCCACCGAGCCGCCCGGGCCGCCGCTGCAATATCTGCGTGCGCTGCTGGACCGCTGCCGCGCCGCCGCGCAGAGCGTGCCCGAGCACCTCGAGGCCCACGGCGTGTCGGTGGACCTGATGTTCTCCGTCGAGCAGCTCACCGCAAGGCTGGACCGCATCGAGGCGCTGCTGGCCTGCCTGGCGTCGAGTGAACCACAGCGCGACCTGCTGCGCCTCGTTGCAGGCCTGGTGCGCGTCGTGCACGAGCGGCGCAGCCTGCGCACGCTGTTCGCGCGCCACTACTCGCTGCTGGCGCGCAAGCTGGCCGAGCGCAGCGCCGAGGCCGGCGAGCACTACATCACCCGCAGCCGCGACGAGTACCGCGACATGCTCGGGCGCGCGGCCGGCGGCGGCGCCGTCATCGCCGGCACCACCTTCGTCAAGTTCTTCATCGCGCTGCTGGGATTCACGGCCTTCTGGGGCGGCTTCTGGGCCGGTCTGAACTACGCGCTCAGCTTCGTCCTCATCCATCTGCTGCACTGGACCGTGGCCACCAAGCAGCCGGCCATGACGGCGCCGGCCATGGCCCACAAGCTGCTGCACATCGAGCGCGACGACGGCCTGCAGGGCTTCGTCGACGAGGTAGCCCACCTCGTGCGCTCGCAGGTGGCGGGCATCCTCGGCAACCTCGCGCTCGCGGCGCCCCTGGTGCTGGCCGTGCAGCTGCTGTGCCGCGCGGCCTTCGGCGCGCCGCCGGTGGGCGAGAAGGAGGCCCACTATGTGCTGCATTCGCTGAGCCTGGCCGGGCCCTCGCTGCTGTTCGCCGCCTTCACCGGCGTGCTGCTGTTCTCGTCCAGCCTGATTGCCGGCTGGGTGGAGAACTGGTTCGTCTTCCACCGCCTGGACAGCGCCATTGCCTGGAACCCGCGCATCATCACCGCCCTCGGCCGCGCGCGGGCGCAGCGCTGGTCGCAGTGGTGGCGGGCCAATATCTCGGGCCTGGCGGCCAACACCAGCCTGGGCTTGATGCTGGGCCTGGTGCCGGCGCTGACCGGCTTCTTCGGCCTGCCGGCCGAGGTGCGCCACGTGACGCTGGCGACCGGCCAGCTGGCCGCGGCCGTGGGCGCCCTCGGTTTCGGCGTGATGACGACCTGGGCCTTCTGGTCCTGCGTGATCTGCATCGCCGGCATCGGCGTGCTCAATGTCGGCGTCAGCTTCTTCTGCGCCTTCAAGGTGGCGCTGCGCTCGCGCGGCGTCAGGCTGGCGGACCGGCGGCGCGTCTACGCGGCCATCCGCACGCGGCTGTGGCAGGAGCCGCTGAGCTTCCTGATCCCGCCGCGCTAATCCTCTCGGCGTTCGCCGCGCTTGCGGCCCGAGAACATGGTCCACCAGACGATGAACACAAAGATCAGCAGCGCGCCGAGGGCTTCGAGGGCAAGGAGCAGCATGGGATGGTGGGCGCGTGGAGTTCTGGCCCTGATTCTAGGAAGCCTGGCGGCCTGTTCGGCGCCGCCGTTGCAGCCGCCCGGTCAGCCCGTCGCGCAGCAGTCGGGTCCGCGCTGGGCCGCTGTCGACTGGAAGGAGCTGCCTGGCTGGGGCAGCGACGACCTGCTCACCGCCTGGCCGGCGCTGCTGGCCAGCTGCCTGCGCCCAGCGCCAGGCTGGGCCGAGTTCTGCGCCCGCGCCGCGCTGCAGGCGCCGGCCGACGCGATGGAGGCCACGCTCTTCCTGATGAAGCATCTGCGCCCCTGGCGGCTGGCCGCCGACGGCGGCGAGACGACCGGCCTGCTGACCGGCTATTTCGAGCCCCAGGTGGCCGCCAGCCGCAGCCGCCAGGGCGCCTTCCAGTGGCCCTTGCTGGCGCTGCCCGCCGACCCGGCCCTGCGCCGCACGCCGCGCCGCGACATGGAAGCCGACCCGCGCTTCGCCGCGCTGGCCCTGGCCTATCTGGACGACCCCTTCGCACTGCTGCAGCTGCAGGTGCAGGGCTCGGGCCGCCTCGTCATGCACGATGCGGACGGCGGCGAGCGCATCAGCCGCGTCGCCTTCGCCGGCCACAACGACCAGCCCTTCCGATCCGCCGTGCGGCCCCTGCTCGACCGCGGCGAGATCCGCGACGCGACGCCGCCCAGCCTGAGCGACTGGGCGCGCCGCAACCCTGCCAGGGTGCGTGAGGCGCTGGCCGTGAACCCGCGCGTCGTCTACTTCCGCGAGGAGGCGCTGGCTGACGGGAGCCAAGGCCCGCGCGGCGCCCAGGGCGTGCCCTTGATGCCGGGGCGCTCAGTCGCGGTGGACAAGGCCTTCATCGGCCTGGGGACGCCGCTGTGGCTGGAAAGCACCGAGCCCTGGTCGCCGGGCGCAACGCCCTCGCCGTTGCGCCGCCTCGTGCTGGCCCAGGACACCGGCGGCGCCATCCAGGGCGCCGTGCGCGCCGACCTGTTCTGGGGCTGGGGCGACGAGGCGGCCCAGCGCGCCAGCCGCACCAGGCAGCCGCTGCGGTTGTGGGCGCTGCTGCCGCTCGAGGGGCGCCCGGCCGCTCCGTAGCCCTCGAACCCCCTCGGGGGGCGGGCGAGGCATCGCCTCGACCTGGGGGCCTCAGGTTCGTCACTCCGTGACCTTGACCCCCTTCCAGAACGCGTAGCGGCCCTTGATCTCGGCCGCCGCGGGCAGCGGGTCGGGGTAGTACCAGACCGCGTCGGTATTCATCTCGCCGTTGATCAGCAGGCTCAGGTACTTGGCCTCGCCCTTCCAGGGGCAGCGGCTGACGTGGTTGCTGAAGCTCGTGTACTGCTTGTTCAGCGACTCGGCCGGGAAGTAATGGTTACCTTCGACGACCACCGTGTCGTCGCTCTCGGCGAGGGTCACGCCGTTCCAGACTGCTTTCATTGCAGGCTCCATGAAAATCGCACCGATGCGACGCTACCACTCCCACCTCGGCCGCGACATCGTCGTCACCGGCGGCAGCGCCCGGGACCTCCAGCCCGGGCAATTCGGCGTGCTCGCCATCGACGGCGGCGCAGGCGGCTGGTCCGTCGTGCACAAGGGGCCGGACGGCGACGTCGTCGACCTCAACAACGAGATGCATTTCGAGACGCCGGAGGAGGCGCTGGCGTTTGCCAAGGAACTGATCGGGATGCTGGCCTCTGGCGCGGAGGGACCTTGAAGCGCCGGACTGCGCTGCGGCAGGCCAGCTTGGCAGCGGGGGACAGGCGGGATCCCCTAGTCAACGATTGCCGCCGGGCGACTTCTGTCTAGCATGCCGGAGCCTCATTTCAGGAGACGGCCATGGGTTACGACCGCCAGTACACGCGCGAGGAGATTCACCAGATGCTCTACCTCAGCGAGCGCCGCTTGCGGCCCAGCAGCCCGGCGGCCAAGGCGCATGAGGGCCACGCCATCAGCCGCCACACGGAGCAGCGTGACAACCCCTTCGACCGCCGAGCCATCAAGCAGGACTCCACCTTCTGCGGCCGCAAGGATCTGGTGCTGGCCGTCGAAGAGGCCCTGCACGACGTCAAGGGTCAGCAGGAACTGGCCACGCTGAACAGGCTGGGCGTGGACAGCTGTGCCATCACCGTCCAGCTAAGCGCCGCCCTCGGCAAGATCACGGCCAATGTTGTGCAGAGCCCCATGGCCAAGATCGGCAAGAAGCAGCTGCCGGCCTCAGGGCCGCAGAACTACCTGCAGAAGGTGCTGGTCAGCTCGGTCTTCGTGCTGGTGGACAAGCTTGGGTCGGCGGAGTCCTGGGCGCCGCTGCACATCCAGACGGCGTATCCCAAGGATCTGGCGTGAGCACATGCCGTCGGATCGCAATGGTGTCGCTGGCTGCTAGAAGATTGGACGGGCAAGCTTAGTGGGGTGGGCTTGGCGGGTCCGGAGAATCCGCCCTACACCTGCCCGCCCGCCTTCGCCCCCTTGCCCTGCAGCACCGCCGCATCCGGCATGCCGAGCAGATCCGCCGCCAGCGCCTCGGCGACCTCGATGCCATCGACGCCGGCCGACATGATCCCGCCCGCGTAACCGGCACCCTCGCCGGCCGGGAACAGGCCGCGCACATTGACGCTCTGGTAATCGCGCCCGCGGTTGATGCGCAATGGCGATGAAGTGCGCGTCTCCACGCCGGTCAGCACCGCGTCCGGGCGATCGAAGCCGCGGATCTGGCGGGCGAAGGCGGGCAGCGCCTCGCGGATCGCGTCCAGGCAGTAGCGGGGCAGGGAGCCGCGGTCCTTCTGCTGCAGATTGGTCAGCGTGACGCCGGGCTTGTAGCTGGGCTGCACGTCGCCGAATTCCTGGCTGACCTGGCGCTTGATGAAGTCTCCCACCAGCGAGCCCGGCGCGAGATAGCCGCCGCCGCCGAGTTCGTAGGCGCGGCTTTCCCAGATGCGCTGGAAGGCCATGCCGTCCAGCGGGTTCACCGGGCTGCCGTCGCGACGGCCGTCCTGGCGGTAGTCCTCGGGCGTCAGGCCCACGACGATGCCGGCGTTGGCGTTGCGTTCGTTGCGCGAATACTGGCTCATGCCGTTGGTGACGACGCGCTCGGGTTCGCTGGTGGCCGCGACGACGGTGCCGCCGGGGCACATGCAGAAGCTGTAGACCGAGCGGCCATTCTTCGCGTGGTGCACCAGCTTATAGTCGGCGGCGCCGAGGATGGGGTTGCCGGCGTTGGCGCCGAAGCGGGCCGCGTCGACGAGGCTCTGCGGGTGCTCGATGCGGTAGCCGATCGAAAAGGGCTTGGCCTCCATCTGCACGCCGCGCGCATGCAGCATCTGGAAGGTGTCGCGGGCGCTGTGGCCCAGCGCGATGACGACATGGCTGGTGCTGATCTGCTCGCCCGACTCCAGCTGCACGCCGCGCACCGCGCCGTCCTCGATCAGCAGGTCCGTCATCTTCTGCTGGAAACGGATCTCGCCGCCCAGCGCCTCGATGTCGGCGCGCATCTTGATGATCATGCTGACCAGGCGGAAGGTGCCGATGTGGGGCTTGCTGACGAACAGGATCTCCTCCGGCGCGCCTGCCTTGACGAACTCGGTCAGCACCTTGCGCGTGAGGTGGCGCGGGTCGGAGATCTGGCTGTAGAGCTTGCCGTCGGAGAAGGTGCCGGCGCCGCCTTCGCCGAACTGCACATTGCTCTCGGGGTTGAGCCTGTGCTCGCGCCACAGGCCCCAGGTGTCCTGGGTGCGCTCGCGCACCGACTTGCCGCGCTCCAGCACGATGGGGCGCAGGCCCATTTGCGCCAGGATGAGTGCGGCGAACAGGCCGCAGGGCCCGAAGCCGACGACGACGGGGCGTGGGCCGCCGTAGTCGCCCACCTGGGCCAGGAAGTGGTAGCCGGTGTCGGGCGTGGGGCGGATCTGGTGGTCGCCGGCGAAGCGGGCGAGGACGGCGACTTCGTCGAGGCCATCGGCCAGCGTGCAGTCCAGCGTGTAGACGAGCTGGATGTCGCTCTTCTTGCGCGCGTCGTAGCCGCGGCGGAAGACGTGGATGCCGGCCAGTTCGGTGTCGGCCAGCTTGAGGCGCGCCAGCACGGCGGGGCGCAGCGCGTCCTCGGCGTGGTTCAGCGGCAGGCGGAGTTCGGTGATGCGGATCATGGTCAGCGGTGCCCGGCCGCCCGAAACCGCTGACGCGCCCCCTTGGGGGGAGTGAGCGAATGCGAACGTGGGGGCATCTTGTTGGGTCAGGACTTAGCCGACAACAAAAACAAACAGGCCCCGCGGGGCCTGTGTGCTGAGGATCTTCAGGCGCCTGGCCCGATGATCAACCCGAATGCGGGCGCTTGCCCGGGTTCTTCTTCGAGCGGGTGTGCGAGCCGCGCTCCAGGCTGCGCTTCTGGCCCTTGCCGGCCGTGAAGGTGACGCCCTTGGGGGCGGTGGGGCGGGGGGTGGCGCGGGCGGCCGCTTCGGTGATGATCTTGTTGCCCATGTTGGCTCCAGTAGAAACTTAGCCCGCAGCAGGGGCAAAACGACGGAAAGCCGTGATTTTAGCCTGTGGCGGCGTGCCAGGCCTCGAAGTCCGGCAGGTCCATGGGCCGGGCCAGCAGATAGCCCTGGATCTGGTCGCAGCCGCAGGCCTCGATGACGGCCTGCTCGGCCGCATTCTCGACGCCCTCGGCCGTCACCGTCAGGCCCAGGCCCTGGCCCAGGCCGACGATGGATTTCAGCAGGGCCTGGCGGCGCGGGTCGGCATCGACGTCCTGCACGAAGCTGCGGTCGATCTTCAGCTCGTCCACCGGCAGATGCTGCAGATAGGCCAGCGAGGACTGGCCGGTGCCGAAGTCGTCGATGGCCAGGCGCACGCCCCAGCTCTTGAGCGCGTGCAGCACGGCGATGGGATCGGCGCCGCCGGCCATCAGGCCGGTCTCGGTGACCTCCAGCTGCAGCCGGCCGGGGTCGACGCGGTATTCGGCCAGCAGGCTGGCCAGGCGGGCGGGCAGGCTGCGGTCCTGGATGTCGAGCGTCGAGATGTTGACGGCGATGGTCAGCGGCGCCCGGCCGGCGGCCTCCCAGGCGGCCAGCGTGCGCACGGCGCGGGCCAGCATCCAGTCGGTGATCTGGCGGATGCGCCCGCTGCGCTCGGCGAAGGGGATGAAGTCGCCCGGCGGCAGCCAGCCGCGCTGCGGATGCTGCCAGCGCACCAGCGCCTCGGCGCCGACGATGCGGCCGGTCCCGATGTCGCGCTTGGGCTGCAGGAACTGGCGCAGCTGGTCGTGCTGGATGGCGGTGGCCAGGTCGGACAGCAGGCTCAGGTGCAGCGCGCGCGCGGCCTCGGCGCCGGGGTTGTAGACGGCCACTGCCTGGTGCAGGCGCTTGGCCTCGAACATGGCCTGCTCGGCGCGGCGCAGCAGGGTCTCGGTGTCGGCCGCATGTTCGGGCCAGTGGGCCACGCCCAGCGACACCGACAGGTCCAGCGACTGGCCCTGCCAGCTGAGCTTGTGCTCGACTTCCTCGCGCAGCTGGTTGGCCAGCACGACGCCGTGCTCCAGGCGCAGCACCGGGGCCAGCGCCGCGAAGGTGCCGCCGGCCAGGCGGCCGTAGGCGGCCACGCCCTCGAACAGCACCTGCAGCTTGGCCGCGGCGCCCCGCAGCAGCGCATCGCCGGCGTCGAAGCCCAGCACGCCGTTGACGGCCTTGAGCCGGTCCACGTCGATGCAGATCAGCACGGCCAGCTGCTCGCGCTCGGGCAGGTTGGCCAGCAGCCGGTCGCCGTCGGCGATGAAGCGGGCGCGCTGCGGCAGGCCGGTCAGCAGGTCGACGTCGGCCAGGCGGCGCAGTTCGGCCTCGCGCTCGCCCACGGCCGCGGCCATCGTGTTCATCGCGCCGGCCATATGGCCCACCTCGTCGGCCGAGTCGACCGTGATGCGGTGGCCGTACTGGCCCCGGGCGATCAGCTCGGCGCCGTCCTCGGCGCGCTTGAGCGGGTTGACGATGGAGCGCGTGACGCCCACGGCCAGCAGCGCACCGGCGGCGAGGCCGCCCAGGCACAGCGCGAGCACGCCGGTGCGGTCGGCGTCGATCTGGTCGCGCAGCTCGCGGGCCTGGGCCATGCCGGCGCGCTCCTCGCTGGCGGCGAGCTGGTGGACGGCGCCCACGAACAGGCTCAGCGCCGCTTCGGTGTCGCCACCGAGCTGGGCGCGCGCGGCCTGGAAGTCGTCGCTCTCGATCAGGTCGCGCACGCCGACATAGCTGGCGCGGTAGTCCGTCAGCCGCTGCCTGACCTCGTCCAGGCGTTCGCGGCGCGGGCCCGGCGGCAGCACCAGGGCCAGGCGCTGCATCGCGTCGTCGAGCCGGCTGTTGGCCGAGGCGATCTCGGGGTAGGCCGCCACGCGCAGCTCGGCGTCGGGGCTCATCAGCGCGAGCAGCTTGCGCGCGACCGCCTCGGCGTTGCGGCTGATCTCGTTGACCGAGTCGCGGATGACGGCCTGCTCGTCGACGATGCGGTTCAGCGCCTCGGACAGGCCGCTGAGCCGGTGGACCGACTGGGCCGCGAGTGCCAGCAGCAGCAGCAGCAGCACGGCGAAGGCCAGGCCCAGCCGGGTGCGGATGCGCAGCCGCCGCGTCAGGCCGCGGGTGGGCGCCTGCGGCGCGTTCATGCGTCGCAGGACCGCCGTGGCGCCTGCGTCAAGCGCCGCTCCAGCGCGCCAGCAGCAGCCGCGCGGTGGCGACGTTGGTGGCGCAGGGTACGTCGTGCACGTCGCAGGCGCGCACCAGGGCATTGATGTCGGGCTCGTGGGGCTGGGGCGTCATCGGGTCGCGCAGGAAGATGACGCCGTCCAGGTCGCCCGCGGCCAGGCGTGCGCCGATCTGCAGGTCGCCGCCCATCGGGCCGCTGAGCATGCGCTCGATGACGAGGCCATGGGCCGCGGCCAGCCGCGTGCCGGTCGTGCCGGTGGCCATCAGCGTGCAGCGGCGCAGCAGCGGCAGGTAGTCGCCGGCCAGGGCGATCATGGCGTCCTTCTTGCCGTCGTGGGCGATCAGCGCGAGTTTCATGAGAGATTGCGGGGCTGCAAAGGATCGACGTTACACGCAAGACCGGGCCCGGAATGGGCAAGACTTGGCACATTGGCGCACCGCCTCACGGCTGTTACGCGGATGTACCCGCCGCGGCGCCCGGTGCCCATGCTGCCAGGAGCTGGCAGCGGCCTCGCGCAGCATCACGAACTTACTCCCCAAACCTGCGGACCGCCATGAACTTTCGCCAACTCCACCTGGGCCCCGGCCTGCTGAAGATCGCCAACGTCTGGGACGCCGGCAGCGCCGTCCTCGTGCAGGGCCTGGGCGTGCCGGCGCTGGCGACGACCAGTGCCGGCCTGGCCTGGGCCCTGGGCTATGCCGACGGCAACCAGATGCCCATCGACGAGCACGCGGCGGCCATCCGCCGCATCGCCCGCGTCGCGCGGGTGCCGCTCAGCGCCGACAGCGAGGCCGGCTACAGCGACGACCCGGCGGTGGTGGCCGACAACATCCTGCGCCTGGCCGAGGCGGGCGCCGCCGGCATCAACCTGGAGGACGGCAGCGGCGCGCCCGTGCTGCTGTGCCGCAAGATCGAGGCCATCAAGGCCGCGGCGGCGCGTGCCGGCGTCGACGTCTTCGTCAATGCGCGCTGCGACGTCTGGCTCAAGCGCCTGGCAGCCGGCCGCGAGGCCGAAGAGACGCTCCAGCGCGCCCGCCAGTACGCCGCGGCCGGTGCCGACGGTCTGTTCGCGGCCGGCGTGACGGCGGTGGCCGACATCCAGGCCCTGGTGGCCGGCCAGCCCCTGCCGCTGAACGTGATGGCCAGGCCGGCCCTGCCCGGCCTGGCCGAGCTGCAGCGCCTGGGCGTGCGCCGCATCAGCGCCGGCAGCGCCATCGCCGAGGCAGCCTGGGGGCGTGCGCAGCGGGCGGCGGCCGGCTTCCTGGCCGAGGGGGCCTGCGATGCGCTGTTCGACGGCGCCGCGCCCTATCCGGAAATCAACGGCGCGCTGAACGCCGCCAACGCCCCTCAGGGCTGAACGCTGACGCGCAGCTGCAGCTCGCGCTCCGGGTGGCCGGCGGCGTCGGCGCTGCTCAGCGTGCCGCGCGGCGCCGGGGCCATGCCGCCGCCGCTGCGGGCGACGGTCTGCCAGCGCTCCATCGGCAGATCCAGCGTGGACTGGAAGGCGCTGTCGCCGTCGTCGATGTCGAACTCGATACGCACCGGTGCGCGCCCGCCCGGCCAGGTCGGCGTGACGACGAAGCTCTGCGTGCGGCGGCGCTCGCCCTGGCGCGGGCTGGCGTAGATGCGGCGTGGCGCGCTGGCGGGGCCGGCGGCGCTGGCCGCGGGGTCGATCTCGACGACAGCGTCCACCCACTGCAGCGGTTCGCGCGTCGTCAGCCGCAAGCCGGCGCGGTGGCCGTTCAGCACCAGCAGGCGCTGGGCGGGCTGGGGCGCGGCGGCGGCCGTGGACGTGACCACGCCCGGCCCGCGCGGCGACACCGAGCCGGCCGTGCCGATGACGACGGCGCCGTCGCGCACGCCGGCCTGGGCGGCGGGCGGCAGCTGGCTGTCCACCCAGCGCAGCTCGACGAGGAGCTGCACGGCCGGCGGCGCGGCCACGGCGGGGCGGAAGGGCGCAAGGGGCGCGAGCAGCGCGGCGGCGAGCAGCAGGCGGCGGGGCGTCATGCCTCCAGCATAGGCCCGGCCGGCGCCGCCAGCGCGCGAAAGGCCTGGGCGCTCGGGCTCAGGCCCTGGCCGCGGCGCCAGATCATCGCCAGCTCGCGCCGGATCTGCAGCCCCGGCAGGGGCAGCTCGACGAGCAGGCCGGCGGCGAGCTCGTCGGCCACCGAGCGGCGCGACACCCAGGACACGGCGCCGCCCAGGCGCAGCAGCTGCTTGATCGCCTCGGGGCTGCCCAGGGTCAGCCGCGGCCGCAGCACCAGGCCGCGGGCCGCATAGGCCTGCTCGACGACGCTGCGCGTGCCCGAGCCGGGCTCGCGCATCACCAGCTCGGCGGCGTCCAGCGCGGCGGCATCCAGCGGGCCGCGCCCGGCCAGCGCGTGGCCGGTGGCGGCGACCGCGACGACCTCGTCCTCGCCCAGGGCCAGGCGCTCGAAGGCGGCGGCGTCCGTCGGCCCCTCGACGAGGCCGAGCTGGGCCTCGAAGGCCAGCAGCCGCGCCTGCACCTGCTCGGTGTTGGAGACCGACAGGCTGAGCTCGACGCCGGGATGGCGCTGCCGGTAGGCCGCGACGATGGGCGGCAGCAGATAGGCGCCGGTGGTGCGGCTGGCGGCCACCGCGAGCCGGCCGCGCACCAGGCCGCCGAGTTCGGTCAGCGCGGTCTCGGCCGCGTCGGCGAGCCGGAAGATCTGGCTGGCATAGCCGGCCAGCAGCCGGCCGGCCTCGGTGGGCTGCATGCCGCGTGGCAGGCGGTCGAACAGCACCAGGCCCAGGCGCTCCTCGAGCTGGCGGATCTCGCGCGTCAACGCCGGCTGGCTGACATGCAGGCGCTCGGCCGCGGCCGTCACGCTGCCGGTCTCGACGACGGCCTGGAAAGCGGCCAGATGCGTGAAATTCATGGCCTGTAGATGCCTTGTTGATATGGATTCGATCTTAAATATGTATTTTTCTTATCCGATGCAGGTTTCTAGAGTGGCGCCATCCCGTTTGCCGAGAGCCCCGCGATGTCCTCCGTCCTGCCCGCTCCCTCGCCCGCACGCCTGCTGCACGGCGCGGTGAGCCACTTCACGCCCAACTGGTTCGCCGTGACCATGGGCACCGGCGCGCTGGCCCTGGTGCTGGCGGCCCAGCCCTGGGGCGGCGCGGCCCGGCTCGCGCTGGCCGAGACGCTATGGCGGGCCGACGCTGTCGCCTTCGCGCTCTGCCTGGCGCTGCTGCTGGCCCGGCTGACGCTGTTCCCCCAGGCGCTGGCCGAGCTGCTGAGGCACCCGCTGCAGTCGCTGTTCTTCGGCGCGCTGCCGATGGGCGCGGTGCCGCTGATCAATGGCCTGGTGCTGTTCGCCGGCCCGCGCACACCGGCCGCCTACACGCTGGCCGAGGCGCTGTGGTGGCTGGACGCGGCCTTGTCGCTGCTGGTGGCCGTGGGCGTGCCCTACTGGGTCTTCACCAGCCAGGAGCACCGGCTGGAGCGGCTGACGGCGGCCCTGCTGCTGCCCATCGTCGCTCCCGAGGTGGCGGCGTCGAGCGCGGCCGTCATCGCGCCGCATCTGGCGCCGGCCGCGGCCCAGCGTCTCGTCGACGCCGGCTATGTGCTGTGGGGCGTGTCGGTGCCGCTGGCCTTCTCGGTGCTGACCGTCGTGCTGGTGCGGTTGATCCTGCACAAGCTGCCGGGGCGCGAGCTGGGCGTGACGAGCTGGCTGACGCTCGGCCCCATCGGCACCGGCGCGCTGGGCCTGATCACGCTTGGCGAAGCCGGCGTGCCGGCCTTCGCGGGCACGCCGCTGGCAGGGGTGATGGCGGCGGCACGCGACCTCGGCGTGCTCGGCGCGCTGCTGCTCTGGGGCGTGGGCCTGTGGTGGCTGGCCTGCGCGCTGCTGTTCACGGCCCACTACCTGCGCGACGGCCTGCTGCCCTTCAACCTGGGCTGGTGGGGCTTCACCTTCCCGCTCGGCGTCTATGTGCTGGCCACGCTGGCGCTGGCGCGCACGACGGGCTCGCCGCTGCTGGCCGGCCTGGGCCAGGCGCTGGCGCTGCTGCTGGCGGGGCTGTGGCTGCTGGTGGCCGGCCGCACGCTGGCCGAACTGGCGCGGCTGGCCCGCCGCTGACTCAGCGGCCGCTGCCCTGCGCGGCCCGGGCGGCCAGCAGGCGCGGCCCGAGCAGGTTGATCGCCAGGCCGGCCAGCACCAGGGCCGCGGCGACCAGCTTCCAGGCCGGCAGCGGCTCGCCCAGCAGCAGCGCCGCCGAGCCCATGCCGAACACCGGCACCAGCAGGGCCATGGGCACGATGCGCCCGGCCGGGTGGCGGGCCAGCAGCCAGCTCCAGGCGCCGTAGCCGAACAGCGAGTTGGCCACCGACTGCCATAGCACCGCGGCCCAGGTGCCCAGGTCGGCCGCGGCCAGGCCGGCGGCCATCGGCCCGGGGCCGTCGAGCAGCAGGGCCAGCACCAGCAGCGGCGGCACCGCGAAGGCGCTGCTCCAGACGACATAGGCCAGCATGTCGATGCGGCCGGCGCGCTGGGTCAGCAGGTTGGCGCAGGCCCAGCAGAAGGCGGCGGCCAGCACCATGCCGACGCCCAGCGCCGTCGTCGTGCCGTCGACATGGGCGGCGATGACGGCGATGCCGCCGGCCGCCAGCGCGAGGCCCAGCCACTGGGTGCGCAGCACGCGCTCCTTGCGGATGCGCACGGCCAGCAACAGCGTGAAGAAGACCTGGGTCTGCACGACCAGCGAGGCCAGGCCGGGCGAGATCTGGCTGCGCATCGACAGGTAGAGCAGGCCGAACTGGCCGACGCCGATGAGCACGCCATAGCCGGCCAGGTTGCGCCAGTCCACCTGCGGGCGGCGCAGGAAGAAGCAGGCCGGCACCAGCGCGAAGCTGAAGCGCAGCACGGCCAGCGTCATCGGCGGCAGCGTGTGCAGCGCGTACTTGATGACGACGAAGTTGCTGCCCCAGATCGCGACGACGGCGAGGGCGAGCAGGAAGTGGCGCGGCGGCAGCGTGGTGGCCATGCGGGGCAGGCGAGGGCGGGGCGCCCGACTATGCCAGCCCGTCGATGTCCGCGGAGGCCTCGGTGCCGATGCGGTCCCGCCCCTGGTGCTTGGCCTGGTAGAGCAGCTGGTCGGCGCGCTGCAGCGTCTGCGCCAGCGTGTCGCCGGGGTGGTGGCCGGTCAGGCCGATGGAGACGGTGATCGCGACCGCCTCGCCGCCGCCGACATCGACGCGCAGCGCGGCGACCTGCTGGCGCAGCCTCTGCATGCCGGCCAGGGCCGGCGGCATGGCCGTGTCGGGCATCAGCACGATGAACTCTTCGCCGCCCCAGCGCGCCAGCACGTCGGTGGCGCGCAGCGCGGCCTGGCCGGCCTGGGCGAAGGCGCGCAGCACGGCGTCGCCGGCCGCATGCCCGTGCAGGTCGTTGACGCGCTTGAAGTGGTCCAGGTCGAGCAGCGCGATGCAGAAGTCGTGGCCATGGCGGCGCGAGCGCAGCAGCTCCTGGTCCATCAGGGCCTGCATCTGGCGGCGGTTGGGCAGGCCGGTCAGCTCGTCGCGCGTGGCGATGGCCTGCAGCTGCGCGAGGGCCCGGGCCAGCTCCTCGCGCTGCTGCGACAGGCGGTGGCGGATGCGGCTCAGTCGCGCCGTCAGCACGGCGACGGCAGGCAGCATGCAGGCCAGCATCAGGAAGTGGCCGAATTCGACCGCGGGCACGTAGACCGCCGGCCGCAGCCAGGCCATCGCCGCCATCGCCAGGCCGAACAGCGTCAGCGCGAACAGGCTCAGTGCGTAGGCGCTGCGCGCGCGCAGCTGGAACATGCCGAACATCAGGACCAGCGTCAGCACCGGGAACACGGCGCCGCGCATCGGCCCGGCCAGCGCATAGCCGGCAGCCCCGCTGGTGATCGCGAAGGCGATCTGCAGGCTGGTCAGCGAAGGGTCGGCGAAGCGCCGCGACCAGCCGCTGCGGATGGCCGCGTAGACCAGGGCCATGCCGCCCAGCGATGCGGCCGTCCAGGCCCACAGCAGCGGGCCGCGTGGATCGTGGGCGACGCTGACGGCATAGTGCAGCAGTGGCGCGCACAGGCCCATCAGCGCCATCGCCAGCGAGGTCTGGCGCAGCCTCAGGCGCTGGGCGGGCTCGATGCCCAGCCACAGGTCCAACAGCCGATGCATGCGTGACGCCGCCATGGCGCCGGAGACTAACCGGCGCGGGCGGTCGCGCGGCGTCGGGGCCTGCCCGGTGGGGCAGCGTGGCGGTGCTTGTTCACGTCAATCCTTCAGATGCCCCAGCGGCAGCGCTCCGCCGGCCTTGACCTCGCCGAGCGAGAAGCTGGTGTGGATGTCCTTCACATTGGGCAGCTTCAGCAGCGTGTTGATGGAGAAGCGCGAGAAGGCGTCGAGGTCGGTGGCCATGACCTGCAGCTCGAAGGTGCCGGTGCCCGAGATGTAGTGGCAGGCGATGACCTCGGGCAGGCGGCGGATCTCGTCCTCCAGCGCCTTGGTGGCCGCGCCGGCGCTGCGCTCGGCGTCCACGCGCACGAAGGCCAGCACCCCGAGGCCGATCTTGCGGCGGTCCAGCTCGGCGCGGTAGCCGGTGATATAGCCCTGGTCCTCCAGCCACTTCACGCGCCGCCAGGTCGGCGCCGCCGACAGGCCGATGCGCTGGGCCAGCTCGGCATTGGACTGGCGGGCGTCGCGCTGCAGCTCGGCCAGGATGGCGATGTGATAGCGGTCCAGCGCGTCGGGCGTGGCTTCTTCGGTGCTCATGGTTTGCCCTGATTTGCGGGTTGTCGAAGCGAATCTGATTTTCACGCCATATTTGAGCAAGGAGTTTGCCGAAGGCGGCCAGATTCGGCGTGAAAGAGAAAGCACCCCGCGCCCCGCTTTTCCTACACTGGCCGGTCGAGCCAAGTTGGACCACACTGGCTTATCAGCCCGCGCCTCGCCTCACAAGGGCGGCGGCGCCCGCCACCTCCCAGGAGCAACCATCGATGAACGCCCCGCTACCCGAGCACATCCTGAAGGCCCTTCAGACCGTCACGCTCGACGACAAATACGCGCTCGACCACGGCCGCGCCTTCATGAGCGGCGTGCAGGCCCTGGTGCGGCTGCCGATGCTGCAGCGCACGCGCGACGCGATGGCGGGGCTGAACACGGCCGGCTTCATCAGCGGCTACCGCGGCTCGCCGCTGGGCAGCTACGACCAGGCGCTGTGGCAGGCCAAGAAGCATCTGGCCAAGCAGAACATCGTGTTCCAGCCGGGCGTGAACGAGGAGCTCGGCGCGACCGCCGTCTGGGGCACGCAGCAGCTGGACCTCTTTCCCGAGAAGGCCAAGTTCGACGGCGTGTTCGGCCTCTGGTACGGCAAGGGCCCGGGCGTGGACCGCTGCATCGACGTGTTCAAGCACGCCAACATGGCCGGCACCAGCAAGCACGGCGGCGTCATCGCCATCGCGGGTGACGACCACATCGCCAAGAGTTCCACCGCCGCCCACCAGAGCGACCACGTCTTCAAGGCGGTCGGCTTCCCGACCTTCTTCCCGAGCAGCGTGCAGGACATCCTCGACATGGGCCTGCACGCCTTCGCGATGAGCCGCTTCTCGGGCCTGTGGGCCGGCATGAAGACCATCCAGGAGATCGTCGAATCCTCGGCCTCGGTCAGCGTCGACCCCGACCGCGTCAACATCATCCTGCCCGAGGACTTCGTCGTGCCCGAGGGCGGCCTGCACATCCGCTGGCCCGATCCGCCGCTCGAGCAGGAGTCGCGGATGATGAACTTCAAGTGGTACGCGGCCCTGGCCTATATCCGCGCCAACCGCCTGAACTACAACGTGCTGGAAGGCCCCAACGACCGCTTCGGCATCATCACCAGCGGCAAGGCCTTCAACGACACGCGCCAGGCGCTGCATGACCTGGGCCTGGACGACGACACCTGCCGCCGCATCGGCATCCGCCTGCACAAGGTCAACGTCGTTTGGCCGCTGGAGGCGCAAGTGGCGCGCGAGTTCGCCAAGGGCCTGCAGGAGATCCTGGTCGTCGAGGAGAAGCGCCAGATCATCGAGTACCAGGTCAAGGAAGAGCTCTACAACTGGCGCGCCGACGTGCGCCCCAATGTGCTTGGCAAGTTCGACGCCGGCGACGCCGACGGTGGCGAGTGGAGCGTGCCCAACCCCAGCGACCACTGGCTGCTGCGCCCGCAGGCCGACCTGACGCCGGCCATCATCGCCCGCGCCATCGCCAAGCGCCTGAAGAAGCTGGGCGTGGACAGCGACATCCGCGCCCGCCTGGACGCGCGCCTGGCGGTCATCGATGCCAAGGAGGCGTCCCTCAAGGCCGAGGAGAAGACCGCCGGCGGCGCCGACCGCACGCCCTGGTTCTGCTCCGGCTGCCCGCACAACACCTCGACGCGCGTGCCGGATGGCAGCCGCGCCGTCGGCGGCATCGGCTGCCACTACATGGTGACCTGGATGCCCGGCCGCAACACGGCCACCTTCACGCAGATGGGCGGCGAGGGCGTGCCCTGGACGGGCCAGGCGCCGTTCACGAACGAGAAGCACATCTTCTCCAACCTCGGCGACGGCACCTACTTCCACAGCGGCAGCCTGGCCATCCGCCAGAGCATCGCGTCGGGCGTCAACATCACCTACAAGATCCTCTACAACGACGCCGTCGCGATGACCGGCGGCCAGACGGTCGGCGAGCGCCCCGAGGGCCACACCGTCATCCAGATCATGAACAGCGTGATCTCGGAGGGCGTGAGGAAGCTGGTCATCGTCACCGACGAGCCGGCCAAGTACCAGGGCGTGGCGCTGGCGCCCGGCGTGAGCGTGCACCACCGCGACGAGCTGGACAGCATCCAGCGCCAGTTCCGCGAGATCGAAGGCACGACGGTCATCATCTACGACCAGACCTGCGCCACCGAGAAGCGCCGCCGCCGCAAGCGCGGCAAGATGGTGGACCCGGCCAAGCGCGTCGTCATCAACGAGCTGGTCTGCGAGGGCTGCGGCGACTGCTCCGTGCAGTCCAACTGCCTGTCCGTGGAGCCGCTGGAGACCGACTTCGGCCGCAAGCGCCAGATCAACCAGAACACCTGCAACAAGGACTACTCCTGCGTGAAGGGCTTCTGCCCCAGCTTCGTCACCGTCGAGGGTGGCGAGCTGAAGAAGCCCAAGAAGGAAGGCCGCAAGAGCCCCTTCGACGCGGCGCTGGGCGTGCTGCCGCTGCCGGTCATCCCGAACGCGGAAGAGGCCTGGGGCATCGTCGTCGCCGGCGTGGGCGGCACGGGCGTCATCACCATCGGCCAGCTGCTGGGCATGGCGGCCCACCTGGAGGGCAAGGGCGTCATCACGCAGGACGCCGCGGGCCTGGCGCAGAAGGGCGGCGCGACCTGGAGCCACATCCAGATCGCCAACCAGCCCGAGGCCATCTACTGCACCAAGGTCGGCACGGCCGAGGCCGACCTCGTCATCGCCTGCGACGCCATCGTGGCCGCCAACAAGAGCACGCTGGCCGTCATGCGCGAGGGTCGCACCTTCGTCGCGCTGAACACGCATGGCTCGCCGACGGCGACCCTCGTCAACGACGCGAACTGGAGCTTCCCCGGCGCGGCCTGCGAGCAGGCCCTGGGCAAGGCCGTGGGCCAGGATCACCTGGGCGCCTTCGATGCCGAGGAAGTGGCCGTCAAGCTGCTGGGCGATTCGCTCTACACCAACCCGCTGATGCTGGGCTATGCGTGGCAGCAGGGCCGCATCCCGCTGAGCTATGACGCGTTGATGCGCGCCATCGAGCTCAACGGCGTGCAGATCGACAACAACAAGGCCGCCTTCGAATGGGGCCGCCGCTGCGCCCACGACCTGAAGGCCGTGCAGGCCCTGTATGCGGCGCAAGCGGTGATCCAGCTCGTCAAGCGCCAGGGCCTGGACGAGATCGTCGCCAAGCGCGTCGACTTCCTGACCGGCTATCAGAACGCCGCCTATGCGGCCGAGTACAAGGCCTTCGTCGACAAGGTGCGTGCCGCAGAAGCGAAGCTAGGCGGCACGACCAAGCTGACCGAAGCGGTGGCCCGCTACCTGTTCAAGCTGATGGCCTACAAGGACGAGTACGAGGTTGCCCGCCTGCACACCGACAAGGCCTTCACGGACAAGATCGCGGCCCAGTTCGAGGGCGACTACAAGCTGGTCCACCATCTCGCGCCGCCGCTGCTGGCGAAGAAGAACGACAAGGGCGAGCTGGTGAAGCGCCCCTTCGGCGCCTGGGTGCGTCCGGCCTTCGGCCTGCTGGCGAAGATGAAGGGCCTGCGCGGCACGGCCTTCGACATCTTCGGCCACAGCGAGGAGCGCCGGATGGAGCGCCGCTGGATCGGCGACTACCGTGCCGGCATCGACAAGGCGCTGGCCGGCCTCACGGCCGAGTCGCTGGCGACGGCCGTCGAGCTGGCCCGCGTGCCGGAGGACATCCGCGGCTACGGCCGTGTGAAGGCCCGCCATGAGAAGGCGGCCAGGGCCAAGTGGGACGGGCTGCTGGCCAGGATGTAAATCCCGGCCCGGGAGGGCGATGCCTGAGCCGGGCACGCCCTCCAAGCCCCCGGTTTTCGTCGGCCCTCGCTTCGCGGCGCGCGCAGGATGGCCGCCCTAGACTCTGCGCCGCCATGATGCGCCGCCGCTCCCTGCTTGCCGCCCCGCTGGCCCTGGCCGCCGCGCGGGCCGGCGCCGTTGAATCGCCGCGGGCATCGGCCCGGGCCGGCGCCGTGCTGAAGTGCAATGTCGGCGGCGACGGCCCGCCGGACTTCTGCGTCGACTACATCCGGGCCCTGCAGCGCGTCGACCCCGCCCTGCAGCTCACCGGCCTCGAGGAGGCGCTGCCGATGGCGCGCGTCGAGGCCGACCTCGCGGCCGAGCGGCTGGACCTGTTCTTCGCGCTGCTGAAGACCCGCGAGCGCGCCGCGCGCTTTGGCTTCGTCGAGGCGCCGGCCCTTTACAACGTGCGCCACCAGGTCGCCGTGCGCGCGGATGATCGCATCGACGTGCGCGGCTTCGACGACATCCGCGCCCTGGGCGCCCAGGGTGTCGTGCTGGCCACGCGGGCTTCCGGCTGCCTGAGCTTCCTGGCCGAGCAGCCCGGCCTCATCGTCGATGCCGGCGCGGCCGACAATCTGCAGAACCTGCGCAAGCTGCTCGGTGGCCGGGGCCGCTTCTTCTACCAGGCCGACGCGACGCTGCGCCACCTCGTCGAGGCCGAGGGCCTGCAGGACCGCGTGCGCATCCTGCCGGCCGTCTTCCATGCCGACGCCGAGCTGCTTGCCCATGCGCCCGGCCTGGCGCCCGAGCGGCTGGCGCGCATCACCGCGGCGATGCGCGCCCTCGAGCTCAACGGCACGGCGGCGCGGCTGCGCTCGGCCTACGGCCTGCTGTGACGGGTGCCGTGAAAGGCGGCCAGCGCCTGTGGCCCGGCCTGCTGCTGGCGGTGCTGGGCGCCATCGGCTTCTCGGGCAAGGCCATCATCGTCAAGCTGGCCTACCGCCACGGCGTGGACGCGGTGACGCTGCTGATGTGGCGCATGCTGCTGGCCCTGCCCTTCTTCCTGGCGCTGGCCTGGTGGGCGGGCCGCAACCAGCCGCGGCTGGGCGCGCGCGACTGGCGCGACATCGCCGTGCTGGGCTTCTCGGGCTACTACCTCGCCAGCTTCCTGGACTTCGCCGGCCTGGCCTACATCACGGCCAGCCTCGAGCGGCTCATCCTCTACCTCAACCCGACGCTGGTGCTGCTGATCTCGGCGGCGTTCTTTCACCACCGCATCGAGCGCCGCCAGCTGCTGGCCCTGGTCGTCAGCTATGCCGGCGTCGTCGCCGTGTTCGCGCACGAGCTGCACTTCGAGGGCATGGGCACGGCCATCGGTGCGGCCCTGGTGTTCGGCAGCGCGGTCAGCTATGCCGTCTACCTGGCGCTGAGCGGGCGGGTCGTGCAGCGCCTGGGCGCGCTGCGCCTGACCGGCCTGGCGAGCAGCGTGGCCTGCGGGCTGTGCATCGCGCAGTTCGCGCTGCTGCGGCCGCTGTCGGCGGCCTGGGTGGCCGAACCGGTGCTGTGGCTGTCGCTGCTGAACGCGACGGCCTGCACCGTGGCGCCCGTGCTGATGCTGATGCTGGCCATCGCCCGCATCGGCGCGCCGCTGTCGGCTCAGGTCGGCATGGTCGGGCCGATGAGCACCATCCTGATGGGCTTTCTCATCCTCGGCGAGCCGATGAACGCGTGGATAGCGCTGGGCACGCTGCTGGTGCTGGGTGGCGTCTTCCTCGTCGGGAAGCGCTGACTCAAGCCTGGTGGGCGTCGAAGCAGGCGTCGACGCTGCGCTCGATCGTGTCGTAGAGCGGCCGGATCAGCGGCCTCAGGCCGGGCGCGAACCGGCTCGTAATGAACAGCGATGGCACGCGCTGGCCGCGGTGCTCGATGCTGCCGCCGATGGACTGGATGTGCACGCCGAGCCGCGAGAAATGCGCGGCCAGGCGCGGCTCGGTCAGCACCAGCACATGCTCGCGGCCGAGCCGGCGCGCGATCGCGGCCGCACCGAAATACAGGCTCACCGGGATGTAGGGGAAGCGCGCGTGCTGGCCGCGCGACTGGAAGTCATCGTCGCTGACCGTCGCGGCCGACTGCGATTCGCCCTTGCGCTGGCGGAAGTTGCGCATCACGGCCAGGCGTGACACCTCGGCCACGGTGCGGCGCGGCAGCTGCGCGGGGTCGACGATGCTGCGGTCCAGCACCGCGGCGCAGCTGCTCTCGACCGGCAGCAGCGCTTCGGGATGGGCCGCGTCGGCCAGGATCAGCCGCGTGCAGCCCACCGGCTCGCCGGTGACGCGGTGGCGCAGCAGGCAGTGCACGGACTGGGCGTCGAAGGCGTCGCGCTCGAGGCCGTCCTCGCGGATGGGCTCCCAGCCCAGGTCGCGGCAGTAGACCTCGTGGCGGATGCGGAAGACCGCTTCGCGGCTGGCGTCGTCGAGTGCCGGCAACAGCTCGAAATATTCGTTGAAGCTTTCGCCCAGATTTCGGCTGGAAGACATCGCGTCGGACACTTCACCCCCTTGTCGGCCTCGCGGACCCGCCCCCAGGCGGCGCCGGGCCAGTGGTTGCATTTTGAATCGTCTTGAACCCTAGTGTCACCGGTTTGGGTTGGGGTGGCAGCGAGGAGCGTTGGGGGGGCGCGCGAATGCCCTGATGCCGCGCCAGGGCGCCCGGCGGGGCGGCCACGGTGGCATTCAAAATCGCTGAACATTGGCAACAAGGCCGGTGAACCGCTTTGGGGCCTGCCGGCCACACACTCCTTCCACCATGAGCCCTGCCAACCGCTACACCTCCGTCGCCATCGTCCTGCACTGGCTGCTCGCGCTGGCCATCGTCGGCGCGTTCTGCGTGGGCCTGTACATGGCCGACCTGCCGTTCTCGCCGCTGCGGCTCAAGCTCTTCAACTGGCACAAGTGGGCCGGCGTCGGCATCCTGGCGCTGTCGGCCCTGCGCCTGCTGTGGCGCCTGACGCACCGCCCGCCGGCCGACATCCCCATGCCGCCTTTGCAGGCGCGCGCCGCGCATGCAATGCACGGCCTGCTCTACCTGGCCTTCTTCGCCGTGCCGCTGCTGGGCTGGGCCTACAGCTCGGCGGCGGGCTTTCCCATCGTCTGGTTCGGCGTGCTGCCGCTGCCCGACTTCGTGCCCAAGGACAAGGCGCTGGCCGACCTCTTCAAGGAGCTGCACGAGCTCGCCGCCTATGGCCTGGCGGCCCTCGTGCTGGCCCATGTCGGCGCCGCGCTGAAGCACTATTTCGTCGACCGAGACGGCCTGCTCGCCCGCATGTGGCCCGGCCGCGCCTGAAAGGACACCATGAAACGACTCCTCCCCGCCCTGCTGCTCGCCGCCGGCGCCGTGGCTGCCCATGCCGCCACGCTGCAGCCCGACAAGAGCGACCTGAGCTTCACCTTCAAGCAGATGGGCGTGCCCGTCGATGGCAGGTTCAAGAAGTTCGAGGCCCAGCTCGACTTCGACGCCAAGAAGCCCGAGGCCGGCAAGATCGCCTTCGCGGTCGACCTCGGCAGCGTGTCCCTTGGCGACCCGAGCTTCGACAAGGAGCTGGCCGGCGCCCCCTGGTTCGACACCAAGCGCAACGGCCGCGCCAGCTTCGTGTCCAGCGGCATCAAGGCCGCCGGGCCGGGCAAGTACGACGTGGCCGGCAAGCTGACGATCAAGGGCGCCACGCGCGACGTCGTCGTGCCGATCACGCTGGCGTCCGGCGTTGCCAGCGGCAGCGTGGCCATCAAGCGCCTGGATTTCAAGATCGGCGACGGCGAATGGGCCGACACGTCGATGGTCGCCAACGACGTGACCGTCAAATTCAAGCTGGCCTTCAGCGGCCTGTAATCCCACCGATTTTCCCCCACCCCCTGGAGACCCTCCCGATGAAGAAAGCCCTGTACCTGGCCTCGCTGATTGCCTTGACTGGCCTCGCCCACGCCACTACTTCTCCGGCATCGGTCGACGCCGCGCAATCCCAGAGCGCCACCTACGCGATCGACCCGACGCACACCACCGTGTTCTTCGAGGCCAAGCACTTCGGCACCAGCACCAACCGCGGCCGCTGGGACAAGAAGGAAGGCACGATCACGCTGGACAAGGCCGCCAAGACCGGCAAGGTCGACGTGACTCTCGACATGAACTCCATCTCCAGCGGCTTCGGTCCCTTCGACGGCCACCTGAAGAGCAAGGACTTCTTCGCCGCCGCCGAGTTCCCGACGGCCAAGTTCGTCGGCGACAAGTTCACGTTCAACGGCGACAAGCTGGCCAGCGTCACCGGCGAGCTGACGCTGCGCGGCAAGACCAACCCGGTCACGCTGACCGCCAGCGGCTTCAACTGCTACGAGAACCCGATGCTCAAGCGTGAGGTCTGCGGCGGCGACTTCGAGACCACCATCCAGCGCAGCCAGTGGGGCATCAACTACGGCGTGCCGGGCATCCCGGACAACGTCCGCATCGTCATCCAGGTCGAGGCCGTCAAGCAGTAAAACCTGCCTCGCCCACCTGCCCGAGCCCGCCTTGCGCGGGCTTTTTGCTGCCCGCGAGGCAGCGATCCGTGAACTATTGCCGAGGCCTCCACGAGGGCGTCACAACGGGACTCACGGCCTGTCGCCCCCCCATGCAGTTCGTCCCCCGACCCGGCCGGAGCGTCGCTCCGGCACCACGCCGCGCGGAACGCATGCGTACAGTGGCTTCCAACGACGATTCGCAGCCATGACTCCCTCCTTCACCCCCAGCCCCCAGCAGCAGCTCTGGATCGAGCGCTGGCAGCGTTTCTCCGCCGCCGTGGTGCGCTATTTCCACGTCTATGCGGGCTGGCTGGTCGGCATCAGCTGGAAGCGCTTCGTGCTGCTGGCGCTGGCCCTGCTGATCGGCGTCAACGTGCTGAAGAACCTGCCGCCCTTCACCTGGCATATCAGCGAGACGGTCGAGGAGCGCGACAGCGGCGCCTCGGCCCGCAAGGCCAGGCTCGAGGCCCAGGCCAGGAAGGCGGCCGAGCAGGCCCGCAAGGCGGCCGAGAAGAGCGGCAGCAGGCAGGAGGCCGACAAGGGCAGCCACTACGAGATCAAGGTCGACGAACGCGGCGTGCGCATCCTGCCGGTGCGCCCGGCCGCCTCGGCCGCCAGCGCCGCCGACGGTGAGGACGGCGAGGCCAAGGCCGACGAGGCTCCCGCCATCGCCATCGACTTCCCGAAGAGCACCAGGCCCGAGGACATCCGCGCCGCCATCGAGCAGGCCAAGGAGCAGCTCGGCCAGCTCAAGCGCGACGCCGAGGCCACCAAGGCGGCCCAGGACGCCGCCGCCGAGGCCCAGGCCGCGCTGCAGGCGGCCACCGACGAGATGGCCTCCGACACCCCGAGCCGCCGCCGCGTGACCGTGGTGCAGCTGGGCGACACCCTCGTCGACCTGGCCATTCTGTGGATCCTGGCCTCGGCCGTCATCAAGGCCATGTACAAGGGCCGCATCCAGGCCGAGGTCAAGGCCGCGCAGGCCACCGAGACTGCCGAGGCCGAGAGCCTGAAGCGCCAGGTCGTCGAGGCCCGCATGGCCGCGATGCAGGCCCAGGTCGAGCCGCATTTCCTGTTCAACACGCTGGCGTCCATCGACCACCTGATCGAGACCGACCCGCCGCGCGCCAGCCAGATGCAGCGCAACCTGATCGCGCTGCTGCGCGCCTCCATGCCGACGATGCGCGAGGCCAATGCCAACGGCGGCCTGCGCGACCTGGGCCGCGAGCTGGCCGTCATCCGCCCCTACCTCGAGATCCTCAAGGTGCGCATGGAAGAGCGCCTGCAGACCGAGATCGACGTGCCCGAGGGCCTGATGTCGGCCGAGTTCCCGCCCATGATGATCCAGGGCCTGGTCGAGAACGCGATCAAGCATGGCTTGGAGCCCAAGGCCGAGGGCGGCAAGCTGACCGTCAAGGCCGAGATCGTGCACGGCAAGCTGGCCGTCACGGTTGCCGACACGGGCCTGGGCTTCGGCCGTGCCGCGACGAGCGGCACCGGCGTGGGCCTGGCCAACATCCGCGAGCGCCTGCAGCTGCTGCACGGCAACCGCGCCAGCGTCACCGTCACCGAGAACCAACCCTCGGGCACCGTGGTCACCATCACCGTGCCCTACCGCAGCCGCAACGACGAAGGAGCCGCAGCATGAAGACCCTGTTCAAGATCCTGTTCATTGGCACCGCGCTGATGGTGCTGGCCGCGATGTTCGGTGGCTTCGCGCTGCTGCATCACGGCGGCCCCGACATGCACATCGTGCTGAACGACGAGGAGCTGTCGCTCGGCAGCGGCGACTTCGGCGACTGGCTGGGCGCCGGCATCGGCCTGCTCGTCGCCGGCGTCGTCTGCGCCGTCGTGCTGCCCCTGGTGCTGCTGCTCGGCGTGGCCCTGCCGCTGCTGATCGTCGGTGGCGTGGTGGCCATGGTGCTGGCCGGCGTGCTGGGCGTCGGCGCCGTGCTCGGTTCGCCGCTGATCCTGTTCGGCCTGCTGCTCTTCGTCGTGTTGCGCAACCGCCGCCGCTCGATGAGCGCCAAATCGGGTGTGGTCTGAACTAGCATCGCCGGCCATGAACAATGCCCCCATCCGCGCCGTTCTGGCCGACGACGAACGACTGATGCGCGAGCAGCTGCGCAGCCGCCTCACCGAGGTCTGGCCCGAGCTGGAGATCGTGGCCGAGGCCAAGAACGGCCTCGAGGCGGTCGAGCTGACGAAGGAGCACAGGCCCGACCTCGTCTTCCTCGACATCCGCATGCCCGGCCTGACCGGCGTGGAGGCCGCGCGCCAGATCGCGCAGCTGCCGGACGACGACGACTGGCTGGTGCCCGAGATCGTCTTCATCACCGCCTACGACCAGTACGCCGTCGAGGCCTTCGAGCAGGGCGTGGCCGACTATGTGCTCAAGCCCGCCGAGCGCGAGCGCCTGCAGCTGACGGTGGCCCGCATCAAGAAGCGCCTGGCCCAGCGCGAGGGCGCGGAAGGCGCCGACACCGGCCCGATGCCGCTGCAGCAGCTGCTGCACAAGCTGTCCTCGCAGATGAACCCGGCCGCCAAGCCGCAATACCTGCAATGGATCCAGGCCACCGTCGGCCAGGCCATCCAGATGATCCCGGTCGAGGACGTGCTGTTCTTCATCAGCGACGAGAAGTACACCCGCGTGCAGACGGCCAAGGTCGAGGCGCTGATCCGCAAGCCCATCAAGGAGCTGGTGGACGAGCTCGACCCGCAGCTGTTCTGGCAGATCCACCGCTCCACGCTGGTCAATGCCCGCGCCATCGACGGCATCACCCGCGACTTCCGCGGCCGCCAGCTCGTCGGCGTGAAGGGCCTGACCGAGAAGCTCGAAGTCAGCCGCAGCTACACCCACCTGTTCAAGGGCATGTAGCCAGCTCGGCGATCAGCGCCCACAGCCGCTGCGCCGCGGGCGCGAGCGAGCGCTGGCGGCGCCGGGCCAGTACCACCTGGCGGCTGAAGGCCGGCTCGAGCGGCACGGCGCACAGCGCGCCGGCATCGGGCAGCGGCAGCGACAGCGCCGGCAGCACCGACACGCCCAGCCCCGCCTGCACCATGCGGAAGGCCGTGGCCGGGTGGCCCACGTCGATGGCCACCTGCGGCGCGACGCCCGCACGGGCGAAGGCGCGGTCGATCAGCGGCCGGCTGCCGGAGCTGTGGTCCAGCAGCACCAGCGGCTGGCCGGCGAGCTCGGCCAGCGCGAGCTGGCGCCGTTTCGCCAGCGCATGGCCGGCGGGGCAGACGAGCACGAAGCCCTCCATGAACAGCGCCTGCTGTTCCAGCTCCGGCTCGGGCGCCTCGATGCCCACCAGCACCGCGAAATCCACGGCGCCCTCGCGCACGGCCTCGACGGCGAGTTGCTGCGGCTGGTCGCTGAGCCGCACCTGCAGCTCCGGGTAGCGCTGCCGCGCCGCGGCCAGCACCTGGGGCATCAGCCCGCCCGAGATCGTCGGTGCGCTGGCCACGTGCACGATGCCGCGCGCCGCGGCGCCCGAGCCGCGGGCCTCGTCGAGCACGCCGTCCAGCTCGCCCAGCAGGCGGCGCAGCGGGCCGACGAGGGCCTGGCCGGCCGCGCTCAGCACCACCTCGCGCGTCGTGCGGTCCAGCAGCCTGAGGCCCAGCGCCGCCTCCAGGCCGCGGACGGCCTGGCTGACGGCCGGCTGCGACAGCCCGATGTCGTCCCCCGCGCGGCCGAAGCCGCCGTGCTCGGCCACGGCGAGCAGCACGCGCAGCTGGCGCAGCGTGACGTGAGGGGCGGTCATGGTCCGGCAGGCGATTGATTGGTTTGGTGGATTAAATCATCCGATCTATCCATTTCACAATCGGCGCCGGCTCCGCTTCAATGCCCAGCCATGAAACGCCCCGCCTGGCTTCCCGACAACCTCGTCCTGCTGCTCATCGCCACCGTGGCGCTGGCCACGTTGCTGCCCGTTCACGGCCAGGGCGTCGCGGCGCTGGACGTGCTGACCGAGGCAGCCGTCGCGCTGCTGTTCTTCCTGCAGGGCAGCAAGCTGTCGCGGCGTGCCGTGTGGGAGGGGCTGCTGCACTGGCGGCTGCACGCGCTCGTGTTCGCGGCCACCTTCGTGCTGTTCCCGCTGCTGGGCCTGGCACTGCGCCCGTGGCTGGAGCCGCTCGTGGGGCCGACGCTCTACCTCGGCGTGCTGTTCATCTGCGCGCTGCCGTCCACGGTGCAGTCGTCCATCGCCTTCACGTCGCTGGCGCGCGGCAACGTCGCCGCGGCGATGTGCAGCGCCTCCACGTCCAACATCCTCGGCATGGCGCTGACGCCGTTGCTGATGGCCGGTCTGGGCCGCTGGGTCGGTGCGTCGGCAGGGTCCGGCGCGACGCAACTGTCGTGGCACACGTTCGAGGGCATCGTCTACACGCTGCTGCTGCCTTTCGTCGCCGGCCAGGTGCTGCAGCGCTGGACGGGGCCCTGGGTTGCAGCGCACAAGTCCTGGGTGCGGGTCAGCGACCAGAGCACCATCCTGTTGATCGTCTACGGCGCGTTCAGCGCGGCGACGGTGCAGGGCCTGTACCGGCACCTGCCGCCGGCCACGCTGCTGGCGCTGCTGGGCATCTGCGCGCTGCTGCTCGCCATCGTCATGCCGCTGCTGACGGTGCTGAGCCGGGCCCTGGGCTTCTCCCGCGAGGACGAGATCGCCATCGTCTTCTGCGGCTCCAAGAAGACGCTGGCCAGCGGCGTGCCGATGGCGCAGATCCTGTTCGCCGGCCAGGCCGTGGGCCTGCTGGTGCTGCCGCTGATGGTGTTCCACCAGCTGCAGCTGATGGTCTGCGCGTCGGTCGCGCGGCGCTATGCGCGCGGGCCGCAGATTGGGGTGGCAGCAACGGGTTGAATCTGCGGACTGGCGCAGGGCCGCCCCAAGCCGGCCCGCAGGCGATGTGCAAGCGGCCCTATGCCGCTTGCATCGCCATCCCCGCGGGGGCTGAGGCCGGACACATTGCGCCCAGTGGGCGCGATGTGCCTGCCGAAGAGCTGCGGCCCAAGCCGCAGCGCGGTCCGCAGGACCGACTGGGCTTGCCCGCGTTCAGCGTGGCAAGACCGGGCGAGGGGCTTATTTTTCGACGAAGGCGCGCTCGATGACGTAGTCGCCCGGCGTCGTCGTGCTGCCTTCCTTGAAGCCGCGGATCTCCAGCATCTCCTGCATGTCCTTCAGCAGCGCGGGGCTGCCGCACAGCATGATGCGGTCGTTCTCGGGGTTCAGCGGCGGCAGGCCCAGGTCGGCCTGCAGCTTGCCGGTCTGGATCAGGTCGGTGATGCGGCCCATGTTCTTGTAGGGCTCGCGCGTGACCGTGGGGTAGTAGAGCAGCTGCTCGGCCGCGAACTCGCCGAGGAATTCGTGCTGGTGCAGGTCCACGGTGAGATGGTCGTGGTAGGCCAGCTCGGCCACCTCGCGCACGCCGTGCACGATGATGACCTTCTCGAAGCGTTCGTAGGTCTCGGGGTCGCGCACGATGCTGATGAAGGGCGCCAGGCCCGTGCCGCTGCCCAGCAGGTAGAGGTTCTTGCCTGGCAGCAGATAGTCGATCAGCAGCGTGCCCGTGGGCTTGCGGCCGACGATGATCTTGTCGCCCGGCTTGATGTGCTGCAGCTTGGAGGTCAGCGGGCCGTCCGGCACCTTGATGCTGAGGAACTCCAGGTTCTCCTCGTAGTTGGCGCTGACGATGCTGTAGGCGCGCAGCAGCGGTTTGCCGTTCTCGCCCTTGAGGCCGATCATCGTGAAATGGCCGTTGGAGAAACGCAGCGCCTGGTCGCGCGTCGTCGTGAAGCTGAACAGGCGGTCGGTCCAGTGGTGGACGGTCAGGACGGTTTCTTCGTGGAAGGCACTCATGGCGATGAAAGTGACGGGTTAACCCGGGGGATTTTCGCCGGGAAGTGGATGGCCGCCGTTGTGATGGGTCAAGACGGCGTTTCGATGCGCAGAAGCCTCGGGCCGGCGCCCTGGGCGGCGACCTGGTCCTGAGGGTTGTAGAGGGCGCAGGCCTTCAGCGACAGGCAGCCGCAGCCGATGCAGCCGGTCAGCCGCTCGCGCAGCTGCTGCAGGGCCGCGATGCGGGCATCCAGCAGCGGCGCCCAGCTGGCTGACAGGCGTGCCCAGTCGGCCTTGGTGGGCGTGCGGCCATCCGGCAGCGTGGCCAGCGCGGCCCGGATCTGCGGCAGCGTCAGCCCCACGGCCTGCGCCGCACGGATGAAGGCGACGCGGCGCAGCGCGTGGCGCGGGTATTGGCGATGGCCGCCGGCGCTGCGGCTGCCGGCGAGCAGGCCTTCGGCCTCGTAGAAGCGCAGCGCGCTCGTCGCGACACCAGCGCGCCGGGCCAACTGGCCGATGGTCAGCGGGGCGGCGCTTGACTTCAAGTCCACTTCAACTTCGAGCATGGCGCCATGTTCCCACGGAAGCCCCGCCCATGCTGACCAAGACCGCCACCCCCGCGCCCGCCACGCTCGCCCAGCTGCACTGTCTGCTGGACGCCGGCCAGGCCCTGTCCGCCACCTACCGCGGCGGCCTGAGCAACCACCTGCCCATGGCCCAGCAGGCCCTGCTGGAGCTGGGTGCCTCGGCCGCGCGCCTGCAGGCCTTCACCGAGGCCCGCGAGGCGCTGCTGGAGCCGCGCAGCGCGGGCCGCCCGGCGCGCATCGCCGTCGAGCGCGACCTGGGCCGGCCCGACAGCGATGCCGCATGGCGTATGCACTTCGGCAGCCGCATCGAGGCACAGGGCATGGCGGCGGCGCTGCGTGAGGCGCTGACCCTGCTGCTGCCGGGCGCTGGCGCCATCGCCTTCCACGGCCTGATCCGCACGGCCCACGCGGTGCTGGCCGGCCACGAGGCCGAGTTGGCCGCCGGCCTGGCCCACTGGGCCGCGCACTTCCTGCCTCTGCCCGCCGTGGTCGACGGCCCGGCGCTCGACCTGCCCGACTGGCTGCAGGCGCTGGCCCGGCTGCCGCGCCCGGCCTGGCCGGCCGGCACGCTGATCTCCGGCCGCATGCAGGCCTGGGGCACGGTGCCCGGCTTTGCCGCCGTCGCCGGCCGCCTGCGCCATGGGCCCGACACGCTGCGCCAGCTCGCCCTGCTGGCCGCACGCACCTATGCCGCGAGCGGCAACTTCACCGTGCTGCACCTGCTGACGGCCAGCCATGCGATGAGCGTGCTCGAGCCCTGGTGGCCGGCGCCCGAGCTGGCGCGCGGCTTCAGCGTCGCCGCCGCGGCCGGCCTGCTCGCCAGCGGCGCCGCGCCGGCCCTGGGGCTGGACCGGGAGCCCAGCCGCCCCTGGCCGGCCCTGATCTCCGCCGCCTGCGACCAGGACGACGAGCACGTCATCAAGCTGACCCACGCTGCATGGCGCCTCGGGCGGCGCTGGCCCGACCCGGCCTGGCGACGGGCCGCGGAACGCGCCATTCCAGTTTGATGGATATAAATTCCATCAAACGGGAAATTCCAGTAAACTGGAATGCATGGACCTCACCCAACGCATCGGCCGCCGCCTGCATGAGCTGCGCAGCGCCGCCGGCCTGTCCCTCGACGCGCTGGCCCAGAAGAGCGGCGTCAGCCGCTCCAATATCTCGCTGATCGAGCGCGGCCAGAGCAGCCCGACGGCCGTCGTGCTGGACAAGCTTTCGTCGGCGCTGGGCGTCAGCGTCGCCTCGATGTTCGAGGCAGCTCCCGCGCCGGCGGCGGCGCCCTCGCCGCTGGCCCGCGTGGCCGAGCAGCCGGTCTGGAGCGACCCGGCCTCCGGCTATGTCCGCCGCAATGTCTCGCCGCCCGGCGTGTCGCCGCTGCAGCTGGTGGACGTCGTCTTCCCGGCCGGCCAGCGCGTGTCCTTCGAGAGTGCCGAGCGCAGCGCGGACATCCACCAGCTCGTCTGGATGATCGACGGTGTCATGGAGATCGGCCATGGCGATGAGCTCTGGCAGCTGAATCCGGGCGACTGCCTGGCGATGCGGCTGGACGCGCCCATCCGCTTCCACAACCCCGGCGCGAAGCCGGCGCGCTATCTCGTCGCGCTGACCGGAGCCCGGCCATGAACATCCGCGAACTCGACGGCGCCGAGGCGCTGACCCGCGCCGATGAACTGGCCGAGGTGCTGCGCGACTGCGTCGAGGGCGGGGCGTCGGTGGGCTTCATGCTGCCGCTGCCTGCAGGCCGGTGCGAAGCGTTCTGGCGCAGCGTCGCTGCCGCCGTCGCGGCCGGGGATCGCCACCTCTTCGTCGCCGAGGACGAGGCCGGCCGCATCTGCGGCACGCTGTCCCTCGTCGTCGACATGCCCGACAACCAGCCGCACCGGGCGGACGTCAGCAAGATGCTGGTCCACCGCCGCGCACGGCGTCAGGGTGTGGCCGAGCGGCTGCTGCGTGCATTGGAAGCGCGGGCCCGGGCGCTGGGCCGCACGACACTGGTGCTCGACACCGTCACCGGCAGCGATGCATCGCGGCTCTATGAGAAGACGGGCTGGCAGCGCTCCGGCGACATCCCGAACTACGCGCTGATGCCGGACGGGCCTCCGTGCTCCACGACCTACTACTTCCTTCACCTGTGATCCAGGAGAACCGCATGGAATTCATCGCCTGCACGCTGGAGGCGCATGGCGACGCCATCCTCGACATCTTCAACGAGGCCATCCTCAACTCGACCGCGCTCTACGACTACAAGCCGCGGCCGCGCGAATCCATGGACGGCTGGTTCAGGACCAAGCAGGCCAACGGCTTCCCGGTCATCGGCGCGGTCGACGAGCAGGGGCGCCTGCTCGGGTTCGCGAGCTACGGCAGCTTCCGCGCCTTTCCGGCCTACAAGTACACGGTCGAGCACTCGGTCTATGTGCACAAGGACCAGCGTGGCAAGGGCCTGGGCCTGCTGCTGATGGAGCGTCTCATCGCGGCAGCGCGGCAGCAGCAGCTGCATGTGATGGTGGGCGCCATCGACATTGCCAACCAGGGCAGCATCGCGCTGCACCGCAAGCTCGGCTTCGTGCATTCGGGGACCATCGGCCAGGCCGCGTTCAAGTTCGGCCGCTGGCTGGACCTGGGCTTCTATCAGCTCGTGCTGGACACGCCGGCGCAGCCGGTCGACGGCTGAGGGCTCAGCCGGCCCGAAAGCCGATGCCGCGCCTTTCGCGCACCTCGGGCTTGGCCCGATGCTCGGCCTCCAGCTGGGCCAGGAACTCGTCCGGCGTGAACACCTCGCCGAGGATCTCGACCTGCTGGCGCACCGCGGCGAAGTCGCCATGCGTGAGGCAGTCCATCGCCACCAGCCGCGAGCGCTGCTCGTCGGTCGGCGCGGCGCCGGCCTCGCGCTCGAACATCGCCGCGCGCTGCTCGGGCTTCAGCGCCTTGAAGCGGATCTTGAAGGCGAAGCGCCGCAGCGCGGCCTCGTCCAGGTCGTCGAAGAGATTGGTCGTGCAGATGAAGAGGCCGCCGAAGCGCTCCATGCCGGCCAGCATCTCGTTGACCTCCGACACCTCGTAGTTGCGCTCGGCGTGCTTGCGGCTGCGCAAGAAGCTGTCGGCCTCGTCCAGCAGCAGCACGGCGCCTTCGGCCTGCGCCGTCTCGAACATGCGCGCCATGTTCTGCTCGGTCTCGCCGACGAACTTGCTGGCGATGTCGCTGGCGCGCTTGACCATCAGCGGCCGGGAGAGGGCCTGGGCGATGTGCTCGGCCAGGGCCGTCTTGCCGCTGCCCGGCGGGCCATAGAAGCAGAGCTGGCCGGTGCCCTTGCGGCGCAGCGCCTCGACGATGCGCGGGATCTCGAAGCGGCTCTCGCAGTTCAGCAGATCCAGCGCATAGCGGGTCACGCAGGGGCGCGCGAGGCTGGCGCCGTCGTCGCGGCCGAGGGCCTTGTCGGCGTTGAGCAGCTGGCGTTCGATGAGCTTCTCGGCGTCGCCCGTGCCGCCGGCCAGCTGGGCGAAGCGCACCGCGGTGCGGATCTGCGCCGGCGTCAGGCCGGGGCGTTCGGCCAGCTTGGCGACGAAGCCCTCGCTGACGGCCACCTCGCCCAGCGCCCGCGCGACCAGGCCCTTGCGCGCGCCGGGCGGCGGCGACTTCAGCTCCAGGTGGTACTGGAAGCGGCGCCGGAAGGCCGGGTCGATCTGCTCGATGCGGTTGGTGACCCAGATCACCGGCACCGGGTTGGTTTCGAGGATCTGGTTGACCCAGGCCTTGCCGCTGACCGAGTTGCCGATGCCGCCTTCGGCGCTGGCGTCCAGCCGATTCAGCAGCGAGGCCGTGTCGCTGGACAGCGGCGGGAAGACGTCCTCGACCTCGTCGAACAGCAGGGCCACATTGGCGCTGGCCTTCAGGAAGACCTGGCTGATCTGCAGCGAGCGGTAGCGGTCGCGGCCGGACAGCGAGTTGCCGTCGCGGTCGGCGTACTCGACCTCGTACAGGTCCAGGCCGGCGGCAGCGGCGGCCACCTTGGCCAGCTCGGTCTTGCCGGTGCCCGGCGGGCCGTAGAGCAGGATGTTGACGCCGGTGGCATGGGTCGCGACGGCCTGGCGCAGCAGGCCCTTCAGCAGGTCCAGGTCTTCGACGACGAACTGGAAGTCGCCGGGCGAGAGCGTGCTCGGCGCGGCCGGGCGGGTGAACACGGCCATCAGGTCGTGCGGCCCCTGGTATTCGCGCATCAGCACCGGCGGCAGCTGGTCGCTGACCTTCATCAGGTCGGCGAGGTCGGTGATGTTGTGCTCGGAGATCAGGTTTTCGACCATGCCGATGCGTTCCAGCCGCGAGCCGGCGCGCAGCGCCTCGGCCAC
Organism: Roseateles saccharophilus; assembly: GCF_004342485.1. Lineage (GTDB taxonomy): Bacteria > Pseudomonadota > Gammaproteobacteria > Burkholderiales > Burkholderiaceae_C > Pelomonas > Pelomonas saccharophila. Next base: position 58,699 of record NZ_SMBU01000011.1, on the reverse strand, counting down.
CTCGCGCTCGTCCACGCCGGCCACCGCCGCGATGGCTGCGAAGGCCTCCTGGGCGGTGTTGACCTTGAACTCCACCAGCGCGCCGCGCAGCTCGCGCTGGTAGCGCGCCAGCGTGCCGTAGAGCAGGATGGCGCGCTCGGCCGGGTTGAGCTGCAGCAGCTGGCCCAGCGCATCGATGTTCTTCTCGACCAGCGTGGACTCGCGCTTGAGCTGGCGGTCCAGGTGCTCGCAGGTGGTGGCCAGCAGGGCCAGCATGTCCTTGGGCGCGTCCTTGACGTATTCGTCGAGGTAGAAGAACAGCGTGCCCTCGGAGAAGGGCCCGCTCCACTGGCCGAATCGCTCGAGGAAGGCTTCGTCGTTCAGGCCTTCGTGGCCGCGCCACAGCTCGTTGCCGGCACAGCGCTGGGCCAGGTAGGCGCGCAGCCGCTGCAGCACGCGCGTGGGCCAGACGAGGTGGCGGCCGGTGAAGGACAGCAGGCCGTTGAAATCGCGCCGCAGGTTGAAGCGGCCGGCGTGCTTGACGGTCAGCGTCAGCACGAACTGCGAGCACATGCGGTCCAGCACCGGGGCGCTGTCCAGGCCGGGCGAGGGCAGCACACGACCCGCGGCCCGGGGGGCTGTCTCAGCGGCGGCTCGCTTCACCATGTCGATGGGCTCCTTGCGCGGCCCGGAGCGGCCGGCGCGAACCCATCTTGTATCAGGCTTGGCGGCAGATCAATGCAAGTTCAGTCCAGAAGTGTTCAGTGCATCACGACCGGCTGCTGGCCCATCACGGCATAGCGCTCGATGAAGGCGTCCAGATCGTCCTCGGAAGGCTCGCCTTCGTTGATGAGGGCCTGCACGCCCTGCTCGAAGGATTCCGCCAGCGCACCCTCGATGAAGATCTCCTTGCGCGCGAACTTGTCGACGATCTCGAAACCGCCGCGGTTCAGCTGCGGCCCGGCGGCCACCGTCTGCGGCTCGACCGTCGGCACGTCGAACTGGACGACGATGAAGCTGTCGGAGTTGTAAAGCATGTGCATGGAGTGCTCCTCGTGGCTTCAGCTGCGGTTGCGGAGCGGGTTTTCAAGCCCGGTCGATGGAGATACTGGCAGAAGGCCCTGCAGTTCGGGTCATCCCCCGGTCCTTCAACGCGCGAGAAGCGTCAGGAGTTCACAAGGGAGGCTGCCCGATAGGGAAAGTCGCCCGCGTTGGGCCTGGCAAGGGCGCAGGCAAGGCGTGAGGAGGCCGCGGGCTCGTGCCCGCAACGACGAGCAACGCAGCATGCGCCCTTGCCAGGCCCAACCCTTCGGGCCGGGGCGATTTGCGGGGCCATGCGGCGTTGCCGGCTCGTTGTGGGTCCCCGACCCACGCCTCGCCGGCGCCTGGCCTGGCCCTGCAACTCGCCCCGGCGCGGGCGACTTTCCCTATCGGGCAGCCTCCAGTAGGCCGATTTCGAAACCGCGGGTTTCCGGGTCGCCCTGGCGCAGCCGCACCGGCCAGTAGCCGCGGGCCGGGTCCAGCCACAGCTCGATGCCCGGGTCGTGCGGGCCCAGTGTCTGGCGGCGCAGGTGCAGGGTGCCGGCGTCGTCGGGCTCGGCGTCCACGGCGTCGAAAACCCATTCGCGCAGCTCGCCGCGCGGGCTCGCCACCCAGACGCGCCAGCGCCCGCCAGGTGCCGGCGCGGCTTGCACCAGGGCGGCGAGCTGCAGCCACCACGAGAGCCTGTCCTGCGCGCCCTCGGGCAGCTCGAACTGGGCCGGGCTGGCCGAGAAGCTGACGCGCCGGCCCTCGGCGTCGAAATTGACGGCCTGGCGGTCCTGGCCGCCGCGCTGCAGCGCGAAGCGCTCCGGCGCCAGGCCGGCGCCGCCGGTGCGGCCCAGGCTCGCCCATGCTGGCAGCGCGCGCTCGCCGACCTGGCGCGTCAGGCGCAGGCTGTAGCGGCCGTCGGCCTCGGGGCGCCAGTCCAGCAGGGCCTCGCCGTCCTGGCCGGCCTGGCGCAGCCGGTAGCGCCAGGTGGCCGGGCCGGCCAGGCGCAGCAGCGGCGCGTCCGGCTCGGCCAGTGGCGCATCGGCGATGGCGGGCGGCGGCGGGCGTTCGCCCGGCTGCGTGGTGCGAGGCCGGGCGGCCGGTGGTGGCGCTGCGGCGGCTTCGGGCAGGGCCACGGGCGGCGCGGGCGGTGGCAGCAGCGCGATGCTGACGGCGCGTGCAGGCCGTGCGCTGGCATCTTCGCGTGCACGCTCGCCGCCCAGCAGCGCAGCGTGGGCAAGCAGGCTGGCCGCCAGCGCGAGCGCGGCGGCGCGCGGGGAGGGCAGGGCGGCGCGCATCGCACAATGCTGCCATCAACCCCGGACCTTGCTGGAACACCACTTCATGAAACTCGCCAGCTATGCCGACGGCTCGCGCGACGGCCATCTGGTCGTCGTGTCGCGCGACCTGACCCAGGCCCACTACGCCACCGGCATCGCCACGCGGCTGCAGCAGGTCCTCGACGACTGGGGTTTCGTCGCCCCCCAGCTCGAAGACCTGGCCGTGCAGCTCAACCACGGCAAGCTGCGCCATGCCTTCCCCTTCGAGCCCGACAAATGCGTGGCGCCGCTGCCGCGCACCAGCGGCTGGGCCGTGCTCGACGCCGACGGCGGCGTGCAGCGCGACGTCGGCCAGTTCTCGGCACCCCACCAGCCGCTGCGCGCGCCGGCCGAGGGGCGGCCCGCTCTGGCGGCCATCGCTGGCGACCTGGCCGCCGCCAGCGACCCGGCCGCCGCGCTGGACGCGCTGCGCCTGCTGACGTTGGCCGTCGACTGGCGCATAGCCGGCGAGCTGATCGTCACCCAGCTCGCGCCGTTGGCCGTCACGCCCGATGAACTCGGCGCCGGCTGGGCTGCCGGCCGGCTGCAGGCCCGCCTGCACTGCCTGCACAACGGCAGCCGGCAGGAGGTGCGCGACATCGACGCCCAGCCCGGCGCCGCGCTGGCCCGGCTGGCACGGCTGCGCCCGCTGCGCGCCGGCCAGGTGGCCGGCATCGCCCTCGGCGCGCTGGATCTGGCCCTGGCCGCCGGCGACAGCCTGCACCTGGACCTCAAGACCGCCGAGGGCGCCGGCCTGTTCGGCGCCATCGACCTCGACATCGCGCCCGACGTCCAATGAATCGCCAGCCCATCATCATCGACACCGACCCCGGCCAGGACGACGCCGTCGCGCTGCTGCTGGCCGCTGCCAGCCCCGAACTGGAACTGCTCGGCGTGACCACCGTGGCCGGCAATGTGCCGCTGGCGCTGACGACGCTGAACGCACGCAAGGTGCTGGAGCTGGCCGGCCGGCGCGACGTGCCGGTCTGCGCCGGCGCCGACCGGCCGCTGGACGTGCCGCTGGTCACGGCCGAGCATGTGCATGGCGACACCGGCCTGAACGGCGTCGAACTGCCCGAGCCCATGCTGCCGGTGGACGGCCGCCATGCGGTGGACTTCATCGTCCAGACCTTGCGCGAGCGCGAGGCCGGCACGGTGACGCTGTGCCCGCTGGGGCCGCTGATCAATATTGCGCTGGCCCTGCGCCGCGCGCCCGACATCGCGCCGCGCATCCGCCGCATCGTGCTGATGGGCGGCGGCTTCTTCGAGGGCGGCAACGTCACGCCGGCCGCCGAGTTCAATTTCTATGTCGACCCGCAGGCCGCGCACGAGGTCTTCACGAGCGGCGTGCCGATCACGATGGCGCCGCTGGACGTCACGCACGAAGTGCTGACAACCGCCGCGCGCATCGCCGCCATCCGCGCGCTGCCCAACCGCGTCGGTACGGTGGTGGCGGCCTGGATGGAGTTCTTCGAGCGCTACGACGAGGAGAAGTACGGCCAGGACGGCGGCCCGCTGCACGACCCCTGCGTGATCGCCTTCCTGCTCAAGCCCGAGCTCTTCATGAGCCGCGACTGCAATGTGCGCATCGAGACGCACAGCGAGCTGACGCGCGGCATGAGTGTCATCGACTGGTGGGGCGTGACCGGGCTGCCCGCCAACGCCCAGGTGCTGCGCCATGCCGACGCGGACGGCTTCTTCGCGCTGCTGACGGAGCGACTTGCCCGGCTGGGCTGAGCTTTGTGGGCCGAGCGCCGGGCCGCTCCCAAGCCGGCCCGCTCCGGCGATGTGCTTGCGGCTCAATGCCGCAAGCATCGCCGTCCCCACGGGGGACCGACTGGACTCGCCCGCGTTCAGCGAGGCGAGACTGGGCGAGGGGCTCTCTGTGTCAGCCTTGCAGTGAGCGGGACACGAGCTTGAAGTCCGGCTCCTCGGGATGCGGCTTGACCGTGAAGCCCAGGCCGCGCATCAGCTTCAGCATGTCGGCGTTGTTGCTCAGCACCAGGCCCTCGATGTCGAGCAGGCCCTTCTCGCGCGCGGCGTCGGTGATGCCCTCCATCAGCCGCGAGCCCAGGCCCTTGCCGCCGAAGTCGTCGGCCACCAGCAGGCTGAACTCGCAGCTGGTCTGGTCGGGGTTGGTGATGATGCGCGACACGCCGACGATGCGCTCCGACTCGTCGAAGCCGCCGTCGTCGCGCGCCGTGCGTTCGCAGCAGACGGCCACCAGGGCCATCTCGCGGTCGTAGTCGATCAGCGTCAGGCGCGCCAGCAGGCCGGGCGGAAGTTCCTTGATCGCGCTGGCGAAGCGGAAGTAGCGGCTCTCCGGCTTGAGGCGGCGCACCATGTCCTGCAGCATCTGCGCGTCGTCCGGGCGCACCGGCCGCACGGTGACCTCGCCGCCGCCGGCCAGCGGCCAGACCTGCTCGAAGCGGGCCGGATAGGGCAGGATGGCCAGGTGGGGGTAGTCGAAGGCGCGCGGGCTGCCGGCCTGGGGGCCCAGCTGCAGCACGACGCGCGCGTCCACGGCGACGGCGCCCTGCTCGTCGACGATCAGCGGGTTGATGTCCATCTCGCGCAGCTGCGGGAACTCGCAGACCATCTCGCTGACGCGCAGCAGCACGCGCTCCAGCGCCTCCAGGTCGGCCGGCGCGCCGCCGGCGCGGCCCTCGGTCAGCGTCTCGGCGACGCGGGCGCGCTCGATCAGGCGGCGGGCGAGGAACTGGTTCAGCGGCGGCAGCTCCATCGCGCGGTCGGCGATCAGCTCGATCATCGTGCCGCCGGCGCCGAAGACGATGGTCGGCCCGAAGGCCTCGTCCGTCACCAGGCCCACGCAGACCTCGTGGCCACGGCGTGCGCGCGCCATCTTCTGCACCGTCACGCCGTTGATGCGCGCCTGCGGCTGCAGACGCTTCACGCGGGCCACCATCTCGTTGTAGGTGTCGCGGGCGGCGGCGCCGCTCTGGATGTTCAGGGCCACGCCCTGCACGTCGCTCTTGTGCGCGATGTCGGGCGAGTCGATCTTCAGCGCGACCGGGAAGCCGAGCTGGGTGGCCAGCATCATGGCCTCGTTGGCGCTGCGCGCGAGCACGGTCTGAGTGACCGGGATGTGGAAGGCCGCGAGCAGGGCCTTGCTCTCCATCTCGGTCAGCGCGCGGCGGCGTTCGGCCAGCACGCTCTCGATCAGCAGGCGCGCGGCCTCGACGTCGGGCTGGGCGAGGCTGGACATCGGCGGCGGCGTCTGCAGCAGCAGCTGCTGGTTGGCGTAGAAGCTGGCGATGTTGCCGAAGGCGCCCACCGCCGCCTCGGGCGTGCGGAAGTTGGCTATCGACCCCTCGTTGAGCACGCGGCGTGCCTCCAGCACCGAGGCGTCGCCCATCCAGCAGCCCAGCAGCGGCTTCGCCGTGGCAGCCTTGGCGGCGGCGACGGCGCGGGCCGTCTCGGTGGCGTCGGAGCCGATCTGCGGCGCGTAGACGGCCAGCAGGCCGTCGATGGCCGGGTCCTGGGCGGCAGCCTCCACGGCGATGCGGAAATGCTCGGGCGTCGCCGCGGCGGACAGGTCGATCAGGTCGGTCAACGAGGCCAGGCCGGGCAGCTGGGGCTGCAGCGCGCGGGCCACGTCGGGCGAGAGCTTGCCGAGCTGCAGGCCGATCTCGCTGACCCAGTCGGCCGCCAGCACGCCGGGGCCGCCGCCGTTGGTGACGATGGCCAGGCGCTTGCCCACCGGGCGGTAGCGCGCGGCCAGGCATTTGGCGGCCGAGAACAGCTCGACGAAGCTGCGCACCCGCACCGCGCCGGCGCGGCGCAGCGCGGCGTCGAAGACGTCGTCGCTGCCGACGATGGCGCGGCTGTGGGTGAGGGCGGCCTCGTTGCCGGCGCTGCGCCGCCCGGCCTTCAGCACGACGACCGGCTTGGCATGCGCGGCCGAACGCAGCGCGCTCATGAAGCGGCGCGCGCTGGAGATGCCCTCCAGGTAGACGACGATGCTCTGAGTGCGCGTGTCGGTGGCGAGGAAGTCCAGCACCTGGGCCAGGTCCACGGCCGCGTTGGGGCCCAGGGACACGACCTGGCTGAAGCCGACGTGGTTCTGCTGCGCCCAGTCCAGCATGGCCGAGGTCAACGCGCCCGACTGCGACACCAGCGCCAGCGAGCCCTCGGCGGCCAGCGGTCCGGCGGCGCTCGCGTTCAGGTTCAGGTGCGGGCGCTGGAAGCCCAGGCAGTTGGGGCCGAGCAGGTGCACGCCCTCGCGGCGGGCGATGCGCTTGAGCTGGGCGGCCTGCTCGGGCTCGATGCCGTCGCTGACGATCAGCGCCGAGCGGCAGGCGATGCGCCCGGCCACCTCCAGCGCCGCAGCGATCTCGTCGGCCGGCAGCGCGATGACGGCCAGGTCGGCCCGCGAGCGCGCCAGCTCGCCCAGCGTGCCGGTCGTTTCGCCGTGCAGGAACTGAGGCGGGCTGGCGCCGGGCGCGGCCTGCAGCGCGGCGCGCAGCACGCGGGCCTGGCGGGTCTGGCGTTCGGGTTCGTCGGGCGGGCCGGCGAACACGACGACGGAACGGGGCGTGAACAGCGGCGCGAGGAAATGGGTGTCCATGGGGTGAACTCTAGAGCCCGCCGGTGACGGGCGGGGCCTCAGTCGGCGCCGATCAGCACCTTCACATGGGCCGCGGCGCTGCGCGCCAGCGGGTTGAGCATGTAGCCGCCCTCCAGGCAGGAAATGACGCGGCCGCGGCAATGGCGCCAGGCCAGATCCATCAGCTGGCGCGTGACCCATGCGTAGTCGGCGTCGACCAGGCCCAGGTTGGCCATGTCGTCCTCGCGGTGGGCGTCGAAGCCGGCGCTGATGTAGATCAGCTCAGGTTTGAAGCGCTCCAGCGCCGGCAGCCAGTGCTCGGTGACAGCGGCGCGGAAGGCCTCGCTGCCGCTGCGCGGCGCCAGGCCCACGTTGACCATATTCGGCGCGTCCTTCAGCGAGCGGGCGTCCGGGCCGTTGAAGGGGTAGAGGCCGGTCTCGAAGATGCTGCACATCAGCACGCGCTCGTCGCCGGCCAGGATGTCCTCGCTGCCGTTGCCGTGGTGCACGTCGAAGTCCACCAGCGCGACGCGCGTGAGGCCGTGCACGTCCAGCGCGTGGCGTATGCCCACGGCCACGTTGTTGAAGAAGCAGAAGCCCATGGCCGCGTTGCGCTCGGCATGGTGGCCGGGCGGGCGCACCGCGCAGAAGGCGGCCGGCACCTGGCCGCCCAGCACCAGGTCGGTGGCCAGCACGGCCGCGCCGGCGGCACGCAGAGCGGCGGGCACGGTGTGGCGGTTCATGCGCGTGTCCGGGTCCACCTGGGCATAGCCCTCGGCGGGCGCGGCCTCGAGCACCTGGCGCACATGCAGGGCCGTGTGGGCCCGCTCCAGCTGGGCTTCGGTGGCCAGCGGCGCGTCATAAGGCAGCATGTAGTCGAGCAGGCCGCGCGCCAGCAGCGCATCGGCAATGGCGGCCAGGCGGGCCGGGCATTCCGGGTGGCCGTCGCCCATCTCGTGGCGGGCGCAGTCGGCATGGCTGATGTAGGCGGGCAGCATCGTTTTCTCGTCTCCTGCGGCCCATGCTAGGCAGCCCGGCTTGCGAGGTCTTGACACAGCGCAAGATCGGGCGGGCGGCCCGTCGACATACTGAATACACGGGGAGGCAGCCGCAGCGCTCCAGCAACGAAGGGCGCTCCGCCGCTTGTCAGCGGCACCGAGGAGGCGCGGATGCCGAGCAGGGAAAAACTGCTTGAGGTCATCGCGATGCAGACCGAGGTGGCCGGCCTGGGCATCGATCTCGATCTGGGCCGCCTGCTCGACCTGGTCGCCAAGCGCACCGTGGGCCTGATGGAGGCCGACGGTGCCGCGCTCGAACTGGCCGAGGGCGACGAGATGGTCTACCGCGCGACCGCCGGTATGGCCGAGGGCAGCCTGGGATTGAGGCTCAAGCGTGGCACCAGCCTGTCGGGCCTGTGCGTCGCCCAGGGCCAGGCGCTGCGCTGCGACGACGCGCTGACCGACCCGCGCGCCGACCACGCCGCCTGCGAGCGCCTCGGGCTGCGGTCGATGGTCGTCGCGCCGCTGCGCCACCATGGCGTGACGGTGGGCGTGCTGAAGGCGATGTTGCGCCGCCCGGCCCATTTCGACGACAAGCATGTGGCGCTGCTCGGCCTGGTCTCCGAACTCGTCGCGGCGGCCATGTATTTCGCGACCCGCTATGCGCCCGGCGAGCTCTTCCACAAGGCCACGCACGACAGCCTGACCGACCTGCCCAACCGTGCCCTCTTCCTGGACCGCCTGCATGCCTCGCTGGCCCAGGCCGTACGAGACCACCAGCCGCTGGCCGTGCTGATGCTGGACATGAACGGGCTCAAGCCCATCAACGACAGGCACGGGCACCGCGCCGGCGATGCGGCGCTGCGGGAGTTCGCGCGCCGCCTGTCGGCCGGCGTGCGCGAGTCCGACACGCCGGCCCGCCTGGGCGGCGACGAATTTGGCGTGCTGCTGCGGCCGGTGGCGGCCGATGGCGGCCTGCAGGCGACGATGCAGCGCCTGGCCCACGAGCTGGATGGCAGCTTCGATTTCAACGGCCACGAACTGCCCTTGTCCGTCAGCATGGGCGCGGCCAGCTTCCCGGAGGACGGCGCCGACGTGGCCGGCCTCATCGAGCTCGCCGACCAGCGCATGTACCGGCAAAAGCGCAGCCTGAAGCACGCCGCCGCCTGAGCGCCGCGCGAGCGCCGCCAGCGGTGGGAAGATGGCGGCTCCGCCCCCCAGGAGCCCGCCATGCAACGTCGTCTCGTCCTCGCCAGTGCCCCCGCCCTGCTGCTGCGCCCCGCCTGGGCGCTGAGCCTGACCGAGGGCGATGCCAACGCCGGCATCCGCACGGCGCTGGAGCGTGGCGCGAACTCGGCCGTGGCCTTGCTGGGCCGGCCCGACGGCTTCCTCGGCAACCCGCTCGTGAAGATCGAGCTGCCCGGCCACCTGAAGGACGCCGCCAGGCTGCTGCGCGCCACCGGCCAGGGCGGCAAGCTGGACGAGCTCGTCACCGCGATGAATCGTGCCGCCGAGGCGGCCGTGCCGGCCGCCAAGCCCCTGCTGGTCAAGGCCGTGAAGGACATGAGCGTCGAGGACGGGCTGAAGATCCTGAAGGGCGGCGACGACTCGATCACGCAGTTCTTCGCCGGCAAGACGCGCGAGCCGCTGTCGGCCAAGTTCCTGCCCATCGTCACGCAGGCGACGCAGAGGGTCGCGCTGGCCGACAAGTACAACGCCGTGGCCAGCAAGGCATCGGGCTTCGGCCTCGTCAGCGGCGAGGACGCCAACATCCAGCAATACGTCACCGCGCGGGCGCTGGACGGGCTCTACCGCATCATCGGCGAGGAGGAGAAGAAGATCCGCCAGGACCCGGTTGGCACCGGCAGCGCGATCCTGAAGAAGGTCTTCGGCAATCTCGGCGGCTGAATCCGGGCAGGTGTATCGACCCCGGGGTTGGGCGGCGGGGTGGCGTGAACGACAATCCGCACCCTGCTTTCAGGCCCCGTTCATGAATTCCGATCTTCCCGAGACCGCCGCTACGGCCGACGACACTCCTGCGCCCGTGCCCGCGGCACCTGCCGCCCCCGCCGAGAACCAGGCGCCCGCGCGTGACGCGACGGCCGAGCTGAAGGCGCTCTTCCCGGCCCTTTTCAGCGGCAGGCCCAAGCCCGTCAAGCTGCGCATCCAGGCCGACATCCAGGAGCGCGCGCCGGGCAAGTTCACGAAGGCCCAGCTCAGCGCCTTCCTGCGCCGCCACACCGGCAGCACGGGCTATCTGATCGCGCTGACCCAGGCCAAGACGCGCTTCGACCTCGACGGCAACCCGGCCGGCGAGATCACCGAGGAGCATCTTGCCGCGGCCCGCGAAGAGCTGGCTCGCCGCAAGGGCCTGCAGCAGGAGCGCCAGCAGCTGGAGCAGGAACGCCACCAGCTCGAAGCGCAGCAGCGCCGCAACCGCGGCCAGCTGCTGTGGGATTTCGAGCGCACGACGCTGACCGAGGCCAACTTCTGCGTGCTCAAGGGCCTGAAGCCCGAGGAACTGCCCGGTCTGCTGGAGATCGCGCGCCGGGAGCGCGCGGAGGCGCCGCCCGCGCCGCCGCGGGAGGCTCGTCGGGATGACCGCCGCCCCGGTGGTGGCCGGCCCGAAGGCCGTGGCCCGCGCCGCCCCGAGCAGCGCCCGGACGGCCGGCGCGACCAGCCGCGCGGCGATCGCCCCGCGCGCGGGGCCGGCGGCCGCCCGCCGCAGCCGGGCCGCAAGCCTGCACCTCAGCAGGTCGAGCAGCCCGCCCCGTCGCAGATGGCTCAGGCCCTGCAGGCCGTCACCCTGGGCGCCAAGGCCGAGCCGGCCGCCGATCAGCAGCCGGCCAAGGATCAGGCCCCCGAATAATCAGGCCGCGTAGCGCTGTTCCAGGTAGGCGAGCAGCGTGCGGATCGTCTGCGCCTCGCCGCCCACCGGGCGGCCGGGGCGGGCTGCATCGTTCCAGGCGAACAGGTCGACATGCAGCCAGTCCTGCTGGGGCGGCAGGAAGTCCTCCAGGAACAGCGCCGCATTGATGGCGCCCGCCAGCGCGCTTTTTCCCGTGTTGACGATGTCGCCGATCGAGCTCTCGATGCCGGCGTGATAGGGCGCCCACAGCGGCATATGCCACAGCGGGTCGTCCAGCTTCAGGCCCAGGTCGACGAGGTCGCGCGCCGTGTCCATGTGCTTGGCGAACAGCGCCGGTAGCTGGGCGCCCAGGGCCACGCGGGCCGCGCCGGTCAGCGTCGCCAGGTCGATGACGAGGTCGGGCCTGCCTTCGGCTGCATAGGCCAGCGCATCGCTCAGTACGACGCGGCCCTCGGCGTCGGTGTTGCCGATCTCGATGTGCAGGCCCTTGCGCGTCTTGATGACGTCGCCGGGTCGGTAGGCATTGCCCGCGATCGAGTTCTCCACCGCCGGGATCAGCAACTGCAGCCGCACCGGCAGCTTGAAGGCCATGATCAGCGTCGCCAGGCCGAGGGCATTGGCGGCGCCGCCCATGTCCTTCTTCATCTGGCGCATGCCCTCGCCGCCCTTGATGTTCAGGCCGCCGCTGTCGAAGCACACGCCCTTGCCGACCAGAGCCAGCTTCGGGTGCTTGGGGTTGCCCCAGTTCAGCTCGATCAGGCGAGGTGAGCGCGTGCTCGCGCGGCCGACCGCGTGGATGCTGGGGAAGTTCTGCTTCAGCAGCGCGTCGCCGACGATCTCCCTGAAGCTGGCGTCGTACTGCTTGGCCAGGGCCTTGGCGGCGCCGGCCAGCTCGGCCGGGCCCATGTGCTCGGCCGGCGTGTTGACCAGGTCGCGCGTCGCGGCCATGGCGGCGGCCAGGGCCAGGCCGCGCTCGGCGTCGGCGCCGGGCTTGAGCACCAGGGTTGCCGGGGCGCGCCTGGCCGGCTTGTAGAGGTCGAAGCGGTAGCCCCCCAGCTCCCAGGACAGGGCGGCGGCCTCGGGTTGCAGGGCCAGGCCGGCGGCGTCGAGCTTGTAGACGCCTTCCGGCAGGGCCAGCGGCAGGTGGCTCAGCGCGAAGGGGTGGGCGGCATGGGCCACGCCGGCGAAGACGCCGGCCAGCTGGCCATCGACGCCCGGCAGCAGCGCGTGGCTGTCGGCGGCGCCGACGAAGCCGACCGTCGCCAGCCACTGCCGGGTCGCCTCGGGCAGGCTGGTCGCCAGGGCCTGGAAGGCGGCGCGGTCGACGACGGTGATGGGGACGGCCTTGGCCGGCAGGGTTTTCTTCAGCTGGACGCTCATGGCGCGGGGTCCTGGAATTCGCGAAGCCGGCATTGTCGGCAAATCAACATGCAAAGAAATGTGTGTGGCCTGTCAACCGCCGTCTCCGGGGCGGCGTTGTCCCCCCAATCGCGCCGCTTTCGGGCCGCGAGACAGGCAAGACAGCCATGATGAAGATCCAGCCCCGCACCGAACCGCAACAGCGCCGCATCCCCGCCCCCGACATGGGCCTGGGCTGGGGCGCCGAGGAATCCGTCGACAAGGGCCGCAAGCACGAGGCCTTCGACACCGGCTTCTACAGCGGTGAACGTCGCGGCCTGGCCCGCGCCCTGCGCTTCGACCGCAAGCGCTGAGGCGCGACCGAGCAGAGTCCCTGCGGACTCTGCGACGCGCGCCGAAGGGCGTCCGGCATGCAGGCCGAATGGCATGAGTGAGGACCGACCCCACCCCCCAACCCGCCGCCGCTCCCTCAGCCGCCGGCGGGTTTCGTTTTCAGCTCGGGAATTTTCTGCCTGACCTGACGGCCGGCTGCGTTGAGAATGCGCCCCCATGAAAGCTGCCCGCCGTTCCATCGCCTTCGTCTCGGGCCTCCTGCTCTATTGCTTCGGTGCGGGTGCCGCGATGAAGTACGCCTCCACCGGCCTGCCGCGCCAGGTCTACACGGCGCTGGGAGGCCGCTTCAGCCTGCACGTCATGCTCGGCGAGGCGCTGGCCATCGTGTTTCTGCTTTTCCTCGTCGCGACCCTCTGGGCCTTTCTGACGCTGCGCCCGTCGCGCCGCCGCCACCGGCCCTATGTCGCCTGGATGATGTCGGGCGTGGGCGTGGCCTGGGCCGGCTGGCTGATCTTCGGTGCCTTCAGCTTCGCGCTGAAACCGCGCTCCTACTCCGCGCCGCTGCAGACCATGCTGCTGTCGTCGGACGCCGCACCGCTGTTCGGCGCACTGAACATCTTCGGCGTCATCGCCGGCATCTGGCTGGCCGGGCGCCTGGCCAGGAAGCGCCAGCTGGGCCTGCCCAGCACGCGTTCGCGGCACCGGCATGGCGAAGGCGCACCCCGGGTGCACGCCGGCGGAGACAGCACCGAGTCGATCCCGGTGCCGGACCCGGCCCCGCCGCCGCTGAACTGATGCCCCGCGCGGTCTGCCCGCGCTGCGAGCGGCCGGCCGCCACCTGCCTGTGCGCGATGCTGCCGCCGCCCGTGGCGGTGCGCACCGGGCTGCTCCTGCTGCAGCACCCCGCCGAGGCCGGCCATGCCAAGAACACCGCGGCCTTCCTGACCCTGGGCCTCAGCCCGGCGGCGCGCCTGCTGCGCGGCGAGGTCTTCGACTCCGGGCTGGCCGTGCCCGGCGCGGTGCTGCTCTACCCTGGCGATGGCGCCGCTGCCCGGCCCGCGGACATCGACCGCCTGATCCTGCTCGATGGCAGCTGGCGCCAGAGCCGCCGCCTGCTGGCCGCCAACCCCTGGCTGGCCGGGCTGCCGCGCCTGAGCCTGCCCGAGCTGCCGGGCCGCTATGCCCTCCGCCGCGCCCACCGGCCCGGCCAGCTGGCCACGCTGGAAGCCGGCCTGCATGCGCTGGCGCTGCTGGAAGGCGGGTCGCAGCGCTTCGAGCCGCTGTGGGCGGCCTTCGACGAATTCGTCCGCGCCGGCCTGGCCAGACGGGGTGACTAAACGCGGTGAAATGGCTTTGGCCTAGGATTTCCGGATGCTCTCGTTCCTGCGCCCCCTTTTTCCGGCCCTGCTGGCCGCCCCGCTGATCGCCCTGGCCGCGCCTCCCGAGGCCGCGACCGAGCATGTCCAGGCCCGCCTCGTGTCCAGCCAGGCCACCGTCGCGCCGGGCCAGCGCTTCACGGTCGCGCTGGAGCAGGTCATCAAGCCGCACTGGCACACCTACTGGAAGAACCCGGGCGACTCCGGCCAGGCGACCAGCCTGGACTGGAGCGGCGCCGAGGCCGGCCCGCTGCAGTGGCCGACGCCCGCCATCCAGGCCATCGGTCCCATCGTCAACTATGGCTACGAGGGCCGTGCTGCCCTGCTCGTCGAGCTGACCGTGCCGGCCGATGCCAAGGCCGGCAGCCGCTTCAAGCCCGCGGCCGAGGTGAAGTGGCTGGTCTGCAAGGACGTCTGCATCCCCGAGCAGGTCAGCCTGGGCCTGGACCTGCCGGTGGCGGCGGAGCCCAAGGCCGGCCCCGATGCCGCGCAGATCGAGGAATGGCGCGGCGCCATTCCCAAGCCCGCGCCCTTCGCCGTGACGCTCAAGGCCGCGCCCCAGGGCGTGAGCCTCGCCGGCTCGACCGCCGGCGTGACCAAGGCCTATTTCTTCGCCGAAACCTGGGGCGCCGTCGCCCACAGCGCGCCTCAGGCCCTCAAGGCCGAGGGCGGCGGCTGGGCGCTGGAGCTGCCGGCGGGCGATGAGCCTCTCGCCGCCGGCAAGCCGCTCGGCGGCGTCATCGTGCTGACGACGGCGGCCGGCGAGCAGGCCTGGGCCGTCGCCGCGCCCATGCCCGAGGGCGCCGGCAAGGGCCCCGGCTCCGCCGACCTGAACGCACCGGCCGCGATCGACGCGGCCACGCCCGCACCGGAGAGCGAGCTTGGCCTGCTGCCCGCGCTGGCGCTGGCCCTGGTCGGCGGCCTGATCCTGAACCTGATGCCCTGCGTCTTCCCGGTGCTGTCCATCAAGGCGCTGGCCCTCGTGAACAAGGGCAACCACAAGGCCGAGGGCCTGGCCTACATGGCCGGCGTGCTGCTCAGCTTCGTCGCGCTGGCCGGCGCGCTGATCGCGCTGCGCGCCGGCGGCCAGCAGGTCGGCTGGGGCTTCCAGTTCCACTCGCCGGTCTTCGTGCTCGTCGTGGCCTATCTGCTCTTCCTCGTCGGCCTGAGCCTGTCGGGCCTGTTCGAGATCGGCGGCAGCTTCACCGGTATGGGCTCGGGGTTGGCCGCGCGCAACGGTCTGGCCGGCAGCTTCTTCACCGGCGTGCTCGCGGCCGTCGTGGCCACCCCCTGCACGGCGCCCTTCATGGGTGCGGCCCTGGCCTTCGCGCTGGCCCAGCCGGCGGCGGTGATGCTGGCCGTCTTCCTCGCGCTGGGCATGGGCCTGGCCCTGCCCTTCCTGGTGCTGGCCTTCTGGCCGGCCGCGCAGCGCTGGCTGCCGCGCCCGGGCGCGTGGATGGACACCTTCAAGCAGGCCCTGGCCTTCCCGATGTACGCGGCCGTCGTCTGGCTGCTGTGGGTGCTGGCCCAGCAGGCCGGGCCGGACGGCGTCGCGCTGGCCCTGGGCGGTCTGGTGCTGATCGCTTTCGGCCTGTGGTGGCGCCACCGCAGCGGCGCCAGCCACATCGGCACCGGTGCGGCCGTCCTCAGCGTCGTGCTCGCGCTGGGCGCGGCGGCCTGGGTCAAGCCGGTGGCGGCCGATGTGCATGCGGCGGGCGAGTCCAGCACCGAGGCCTTCAGCGCCGAGCGCCTGGCCGAGCTGCGCGCGCAGAACAAGCCGGTGTTCGTGAACCTGACGGCCGCCTGGTGCATCTCCTGCCTCGTCAACGAGCGGGTGGCCCTGTCGCGCCCCGAGGTGAAGGACGCCTTCGCCAAGGCCGGCGTCGTCTACCTGAAGGGCGACTGGACCCGCGAGGACCCGGGCATCACCGCCGTGCTGAAGGCCCATGGCCGCTCCGGCGTGCCGCTCTACCTCTACTACGCACCGGGCGCCGCCGAGGCCCGGGTGCTGCCGCAGATCCTGACGCCAGGCCTCGTCGTCGACGCGGTGGCGGGCAGCTAAAAGACCGACAGCCCCGTCTTCGCGACGAACAGCTCCAGTGCCTGCCGCCCCAGCCAGGAGTTGCCGGTGCGGTCCAGCGCGGGCGACCAGACGCACAGGCTGAGGCGGTCCGGCACGATGGCGACGATGCCGCCGCCCACGCCGCTCTTGCAGGGCAGGCCGATGCGGAAGGCGAACTCGCCGGCCGCGTCGTAGGTGCCGCAGGTCAGCATCAGCGCGTTGACGCGCCGCGCCTGCGCCGCGTTCAGCACCGGTGTGCCGGCCAGCGGATGGCGGCCGTCGCGGCACAGATAGCCGGCGGCGCAGGCCATCTGCTCGCAGGTCATCGCGATGGCGCACTGGTTGAAGTAGACGTCCAGCACCGTGGCCACGTCGTTGTCCAGCGTGCCGAAGCCCTTCATGAAATTGGCCAGCGCGGTGTTGCGGAAGCCCGTGTCGGCCTCGGACTGCGCGACCTCGGCGTCGATGTGGATGGGCTCGCCGCAGAGCCGGCCCAGCAGGGCCAGCAGTTCGGCCTTGGCGTCGCCCTGCGACACGAGGCGGTCCGCCACCGCGATGGCGCCGGCATTGATGAAGGGGTTGCGCGGGATGCCGCGCTCCGACTCCAGCTGCACCAGCGAGTTGAACGGGCTGCCCGAGGGCTCGCGGCCGATGCGCTGCCACAGCGCCTCGCCCAGCGCGCGCATCGCCAGCGTCAGCGAGAACACCTTGGAGATGCTCTGGATGGAGAAGGGCAGGGCGCTGTCGCCGGCCCGGGCCGTCTCGCCCGCACAGGTGCGCAGCGCGATGCCGAACTGCGCCGGCGACACGCGCGCCAGCGCCGGGATATAGCTCGCGACCTTGCCCTCCACGGCATTCAGCCGCGGGCGCAGTTCGTCGTTGATCTCGTCGAGGATGGCTTGAAAGTCCATGGTTCGGATCCTAGATCCGGCAGCCGGACGCTCCCGCCGGTCTGTCGCTTCGAGCCGTCGGCGGCGTTGCTTCTCCTTGTGGGCAAGAGCCCACGGCGTCGTCGCGCCTTGCCGGCGACCCGCCTCGCCAGCCCTTCGGGCGCGCCCGACTGCCGCATCCAGGATCATTCTGGCCCCGGACAATGCCCCCACCATGCAAGCCCTGCTCGACGCCATTGCCGCAATGGCCTTTCCCACCGAGGCCAGCCGCCTCTTCCATGGCCGCGGCGGCCTCTTCCCCGGCTGCGAGCATCTCGCGCTGGATGCCTACCCGCCGGTGATCCTGCTCACCAGCTTCCAGCCGCTGGGCGACGAGGCCCTGGCGGCGGTCGGTGCCGCGCTGGCCGCGCGCTGGCCGGCGATCGCGCCCGCGGGCGAGGCGCTGAACTGGGTCTACCAATGCCGCGGCGCTGCCGCCGAAACACGCCTGATGACCGGCGCCGTGCCCGAGCCCCATGTCGTCGCCGAAGCCGGCACGCGCTACCTCGTGCACCTGCTGCGCGGCCAGAACCACGGCCTCTTCCTCGACATGGCCGAGGGCCGGCGCTGGGTGCGCAAGCATGTGCAGCCCGGCGCCAAGGTGCTGAACCTGTTCGCCTACACCTGCGCCTTCTCGGTCGTCGCGCTGCAGGCCGGCGCGGCGGAAGTGGTCAATGTGGACATGGCGTCAGGTGCGCTGGCCACGGGGCGCACCAATCACGAACTCAACGGCGTGAAGGCCGGCGCCAAGTTCCTGGCCCACGACATCTTCAACTCCTGGGGCAAGCTGACCCGCGGCGGGCCCTACGACCTCGTCATCTGCGATCCGCCGAGCTTCCAGAAGGGCAGCTTCGTCGCGACCAAGGACTACGCGCGGCTGGCGCGGCGGCTGCCGGCGCTGCTAGCGCCGGGCGGCCATGCGCTGCTGTGCCTGAACGCGCCGGAGCTGGGGCTGGACTTCCTGCGCGGCGTGGTGGCCGAGCAGGCGCCGGAGCTGGCGTTCATCGGGCGGGTGGAGAACCCGGCGGCGTTCAAGGATGTGTCCGAAGAAAAAGGCTTGAAGGTGCTGATGTATCGCGCATAAGCTGGCCGGCCATCTCAACGGAGCTACAAATGAAGCCTGTGACCGCGCTGACTCTGGCCGTATTGACCCTCGTCGCGTTCGGCGCGATTGCCGAAGGCATTGCACCCCGCAGGGTGGACGATGCAGAGACGCAGACGCTGAAGGCAAAGGTCGCGGATTTGCAGCGCCGGCTGGACGCGCTGGAGGCTCGCGTCGAACAGATCAACATGCCGAAGCTGCAGAAGGTGGGGCGGTAGTCGCGGTCGGCTCAGCGCAGCCGCGCAAGATCGGCCAGCAACTTCTCCCGCGCCTTGGCGTCGTTCACCGCCTCCGCCAGCCGGTTGAAGAACACCGCCCGGCTGTCGATGCCGGCCGCCGCGCGCTTGACCAGCACCTTGGCGATGGGGCCGACATGCTGGGCCAGCAGGGCCTGGGCCTTGTCGATGACGGCCTCGTTCAGCGGCCCGCCCAGCGTGGTGGCGCCGGGGCTGCCGGCTAAGGCCCTGGAGCCGGCCGCGGACGGCGTGCCGCTGGTGCCGCCGGCCGTGCGCACGCTGCCGCCGGTGACGAGGCTGGCCTGGCCGAGGAAGGCGTCGCGGGCGCGCGGGTCGCTGACCTGTTCGGCCAGACGGGCGTAGAGCGCGTTGATGTCGGCGCATTCACGCGCGGCGCGGCGCACCAGCACGCTGGCCAGCGGGCCGACATGCCTGGCCAGCGTCAGCTCGGCCTGGGTGAGCTGGGCCTTGTCCCAGTGCGTGGGCGGCGGCGTGCCGGCCGACGGGCTGCCCGCGGACGGCGGCGCGAAGGTGGGTGGCGCCAGCGACGGGCCCGCAGGGCGCGGCGGCGCCAGCATCAGCGTCTTCTCCCAGGCGGTGTCGTCCAGCCCCGAGCCGGCGCCGTCAAGCAGGGCCTGCTTGAAGGCCTCGGTGGTGTCGAAGCGGTCGCCGGGCAGCTTGGCCAGCGCGCGGGCGATGACGGCGTCGAACCAGCCGGGGCGGTCGGCGCCCTCGATGGTGGACGGCGGCGGCGGCAGCTCGTTGACGACCTTGTACATCAGCGCCTCGGTCGTGCCTGCGAAGGGCGCGCGGCCGGTCAGCAGCTGGTAGAGCACGACGCCGGCGCCGTAGATGTCAACGCGCCGGTCCATGGGCTTGCCGAGGAACTGCTCGGGCGCCATATGGCTGGGCGTGCCGACCATGTAGTGGGTCTGCGTGAGGTGGGTGCTCTCGATGCGGGCGATGCCGAAGTCGGCCACCTTCAGCCGGCCATTGGCCGTCATGATGATGTTGGCCGGCTTGACGTCGCGATGCCAGACGCCCTTGTCGTGGGCATGGCCCAGCGCGTCGAGCAACTGGCTCATGATGCCGGCGATGTCGGTGTCGGTGAACCTGACCTTGGAGCTGAGGTAGCTCGCCAGCGAACGGCCCTCGACGTATTCCATCGCGATGTAGGCGATCTGCTGGTCGCGGCCGAAGTCGTAGACGGCGACGATGCCCGGGTGCATCAGCCGGCCGGCGGCCTGGGCCTCGTTGCGAAAGCGCGAGGCCGGCGCACCGGGGCGGTCGTCGTCGGTGTCGAGCTGGGCACGGATGGTCTTCAGCGCGACGGTGCGCTGGATGTCCGGGTCGAAGCCCTTGTAGACGACGCCCATCGCGCCCTCGCCCAGCACCGCGGTGATGCGGTACTTGCCGAGCTGCTGGGGATGTTTTGTGTCGCTCATGCCATCACGTAGGGAGTTCCCAAGCAACTGCCGTGGAACTGGCTTTGCCAGGCCACTGGCAGTGCCCCTTGAGGGGCCGGCGCAGCCGGTAGGGGTGGTCTCATTCCAGGAGTTTCATGGCCTGCACGACGCTGGCACGCATGCGGGAAAAAGAGTCGGACAGCGTCGCGATCTCGTCGCGGCCGCTGGTCTTGAACTCGGGTGCGTCCAGGTCGCCCTGGCTGACGCGGTCGGCCAGGGCCGACAGCCGTGTGACCGGGCGCACGACCAGCATCCACACCATCAGGTTGAGCACGATGCCGACCGCGACGAAGACGCCGACCAGCGAGGTGATGAAGACCTTGAAGGTCTGGTCGGCGCGCTGCAGCGGCACGCCCAGCGGCACCGAGACGATCTGCGCGCCTATGACCTCGTTGAGGTTCCAGCCGAAGCCGTTGGCCGGGCCGTACTTGGCGACCATGGTGGCAGGCGCGGCGTCCACGCTGCTGTGGCAGGCCAGGCAGGCGGGGTCGGTGATGCGCAGCGGGCGCGCGATGTAGAGCGAAGGGCCGGCCGGCGTGTCGCGCGTGCCGACGGCCTCCTTCAGCTCGGCATTGCTGCGGAACTGGCCGACGATGTCGACCTCCCAGCTGGTGGCGCGGTCGCGCGGGTTGGTGGGGTTGAGCGTCGCCTCCTTGTAGGCGAACTCGGGATGCTTGGCCAGCAGCGTGCCCAGCACCTCGGTGGCGGAATAGCTCGGCACCGTCTGGGGCAGGAACTCGGTGGCCATCTGCGTGGCCAGCAGCGGCTTGATCTGCGTGTTGGTGTAGTTGCGCACCGCCAGCGCCTTCTCCATCAGCATGCGCGCGCTGCCGACGACCTCCTGCTCGGCGTTCTCCTGCAGCAGCTGGCGGGCAATGTAGCCGCTGAGGCCGATGCCCAGTGCCATCACGAGGATGTAGACGAGATTGAACTTGGCGAGCAGTTTCATAGGCGGCCCCAGACGAACCGCCAATGGTAGTGCCCGGCGATGAAGGCGGCAGCGCGGGTCAGCCCAGGGGTTCGCCGAAGGCGGCCAGGAAGGCGTCCACGAAGCGCGCCGAGCCGGTCAGCGTCAGCGTGACGGTGTGCCAGCCGCCGTCTTCCTGGCTGACGAGCAATTCGTGATCCCAGTCCTGGCCCTCTTCCACGGGGCCCTCGGTGTGCGGGAACTCGCGCCGGCACCAGGCCAGCACGGCCGCGGCCTCGGCCAGCACGTCGGCATGCCGGGCCGCGGGCGTGGAGGCCATCGCGTCCAGCGTCGTGATGCCGTCGTCACCTTCGCTGAGTTCGAAATCCAGATAGCGCATGGGTGCGAGCCTAGCGCCGGAATGGAAAAAGGGGCGCCCGACTCGCGTCGAGCGCCCCTCAGGGGTGGCCGGCATCGCTGGATTCGCCGGCAGGGTCGTGCTCACCGCAGCTTCACCAGCCCGTTGATCACCTGGTCCAGACCTCCGAACACGGAGATCTTGTCGATGCGCTCGGCCACGCGTTCCAGCGTCTCCAGCTCCTTCAGGCGCAGCGCGACGGGGTTGTCCTCCATCACCTTGGCCGTGTTGAGCAGGGCGCGCGTCGCCGCGGTTTCCTCGCGGCGGCGGATCACGTTTGCCTCGGCCGCCTTGCCGGCCTCCACCACCTGGGCCAGGATGGTCTTCATCTCGCCCGGCAGCACGATGTCCTTCACGCCCACGCCGTCGAGCTGCAGGCCGAGGCCTTGCAGCTTGGTGGTGACCTGGACGGTCACGACCTCGTCGATGACCGATTTGTTCTCCAGCAACTCGTCCAGCGTGCGCGTGCCGACCGCTGCGCGCAGGCCGAACTGCAGCTCGCGGTAGAGGTGGTCGGCCGGCTTGGCCAGTTGCTCGAACGCGCGCAGCACGTCGGTGTAGCGCCAGGTGGCGGAGAGGTTGAGCCGCAGCGCGACCTTGTCGCGGGTCAGGATCTCCTGGCCCGTGACTTCGAGCGCCTGCAGCCGCAGGTCCACCAAGTCGACGGCCACGTTGCGGCCGAACTTCCAGAACGCGTGTGCGCCCGGCTCCAGCAGCCGCTCGACCTTGCCGTCCACGCGCAGCAGGCCGGTGCCGTGCTCGGGCACCTCCACCTGCAGCACGCCGGCCAGGCCCGCCACCGCGCGCGGGCGCAGCTGCGGCTGGGCCAGGCGCGCGGCCATGGCCGCGGGCAGTTCGGCGGCGGCGCGCAGGTCGATCACCTGGACCTGCACGTCCACCAGGCCGCGCCAGTACAGGCGCCGCGTGGCGGGCGGCAGCACCTCCACCAGCACGCCGTTCTCGGTTCGCAGGCCGGTCTGGTACTCGGTGAGCTCGACGCGCAGGAACTCCGCCTCGACGACCTCGGGCTCCTTGGCCATCAGGTAGTCGGTCAGCGGGTGCGCGAAGGCCGGTGCGCCGATGTTGCAGATCTCGACCTTCAACTCGTCCAGGCCGGCGAACAGCCAGTGCGTGCCGGGTTGCAGCACGCGCTCGAAATCGCCATTGCGCAGCAGCAGGCCGCGCTCGTTCTTCTTCACGGTGACACGCTTGATCGTCATGGGATCCTCCTTGGGTTGCGTGTTTCGGGTGTTGGAAAAGGTGCCGTTACAGCAACCCGTGCGGACGCCGGATGCCAGGGCCTGGCGCCTCGGTGCGCGTTGAACGTCCCTCCCTGAAGGCATTCGCGGCTGGCCGTGGAAGCAGAGCCCCGCTTGCCCGACGTTCGGGCGCGAGTCGCTGATGCGCGGTCCGGCCGGAGCCGGCGCGCACGTTCGGCGGGGTGGTCTTGCGACCGGTTTGGTTTTGGAGTGGGAGTCGAACCCACGACACACGAAATCAGATTTCGTTGCTCTACCCGACTGAGCTATCCAGTGGTGGTGAGGCTGGGACTCGAACCCAACCTGCGAGGGGGCACCATGTCCTCACCCGTATCGACCGATTCCTGCAGGGCGGCATGCGCCGCGGCGACGGGCGATGAAGCCCGGCTGCAGCGCACCGGCGGGGCGTGGGAACCCCGGCCTGTGAGCCTCTGCTTTCCTCGGCAGACTCGTTGGCGCCTCAGCTGAGGCGCGATCCTTTGGGCAGGCGCGCGGCCAGCCAGTCGTGCACGTCGGCGCGGATGTGCCGGCCCTTGAGGATGAAGTCCTCGAAGCGGCTCGGCACGAAAGGCGCGAACAGCAGCGGCATGCGGGCCTCGTCCGGCGTGCGGTCGGCCTTGCCCGAATTGCAGGCACGGCAGGCCGCGACCGTGTTCATCCAGCTCAAGCGCCCGCCGCGGCTGGCGGGCACGATGTGGTCCACCGTCAGCAGGCGGGCGTCGAAACGCTCGCCGCAGTAGGCGCAGGTGCAGCGGTCGCGCTTGACGAGCTTGGCCTTGCCATAGGCTGGCGTGATGTCGAAGAGATTGAGCCGCGACGACCCGCGCAGCGCCACGATGGCTGGGACTTCCAGCATCGACTGGCGGCCGGTGGCGCTGTTGAAGCCGCCACGCAGCACCGCGAGCGGGCGATTGCCGGCCGACCAGACGACGGCGCCGGTGGCGACGAGCGTGGCGGCCTGCTCGACCGAGATCCAGGACTGCGGGAGGCCAGTGATGTCCAACTGCAGAACGTCGTGCATGCTGACCTCCTTTCTTCGGGCTTGGGCACGGTGGATGAAATGGTTGGTCCGGGTGGCACGAGTTGAACGTGCGGCCCTCTGCTCCCAAAGCAGATGCTCTACCTGGCTGAGCTACGCCCGGGCGAAATCAAAGGTTGTCGGTGACGGGTTCCGACGCCGCCCAATCGTTGCGGCCGGTTTGCGCCCTTCGAAGCGTGAGCTCGACGAAGGGCTTCGGGTTGATCGATCTCGGCTGTGTCCACACGCGACGCGGCTGGCCTGCGCAAGCCAGGGCTGCATCGCTGCACGCGACAGGCGGCCGCCCGAGCGCACATGCACACCGGGCCGGCCGGTGCTTGTGCGTGGGCACACCCGAGATGGGGCAGGGCGGCCGGGGACGAGCCTCGGCGCCTGCCAGTTTTGAGCGCCGTGCCGATGTGGTCGGCCGGCGCTCGATGTAGGTTGTGAAAGAGCAGGCGCTGCGCGGGCGCAGCGGCGCCGAGGCAGCCCCGGCGGCGGAAAAAGAAGAGGCCCGGTTCCTTGGCAGGAGACCGGGCCTCGAATGAGCGTGGAAGGCGGCGGCGTCTAGCCGGGTCCTTCACCCGATGTATTGGTGTCATCACTCTCACGACCGAAGTCGTGGGCATAGGCGACCGTTGCAAGCAGGCCCGCCGGTTTTGCCATCGGCACGGCATCGCACCGGCTCTGCGAGCCGATGGGGGCGATGACGGTGACGAGGTGGCGGTTCATGGCGGGGTGCGAAAGCGGATCGGTCTTGGTTGGGGTTGATAGCAAGCGCTCAGTTGTCTTGAGCGAATCCTTGCATTGTGAAAAATGTTCACGCCTCGGTCAAGTGCCAGCGATCACCTAGAATGAGTGTGAAGTGTTTTCACAACACTCCGTCGTTTCCAGCAGCAACATGCCCAGCCCCGCCACCATCCGCCGCCTCAACGCCCTGGCGTTGTTCCAGTCCTTCGCCGAGGAGCGCATCAATGCGGGCGACCCGCCCAAGGGCCTGGAGGCCGCGTGGGCGGCGCGCATCGGCGTCAGCGGCGCGACCTGGTCCATGGCCAAGAGCGGCGCGCGACCCATCGGCGACAAGCTGGCGCGCCAGGTCGAGCACCACTGCGACAAGCCCGCCGGCTGGATCGACGAGGAGCGCGAGCCCACGGGCCTGACGCCCGCCGAGCAGCAGTTCCTCGCGCTGGCGCTGAAGACCTACCGGGGCACCAATAGCGACGGGCGCAAGCAGCTCAGGCAGTGGCTGAAGGAGTTCGGCCGCGGCGCCTGAGGCCGCGGCCGGGGCTCACTTCGCGGCCTTCTTGTCGAAATCGCCGGCCCAGGACCAATTGGCCTTGGCCGGGTCGACCCAGCGCTTGATGGAGGCGTTCACCTGCTCGAGCGTCAGCGCCTCGCCGCGCGCGTCGAGCTCGGCATTCCACTTGAACTGGCGGCCGCGCTCAAGGTGGCCGGCGATGGCCCCGGCCACGGCGCCGTCGTCGCTGCGCCAGGTGTCGCTCTGCGCCTTCATCGCGCGCTTGGCGGTGTCCAGCTCGGCCTGGGTGATGCCGTCGCGCACGAAGCGGGCCAGCTCGTCGTTGAAGGCCGCCTCGACGCGGGCGCGGTTCTCGGGCGCGAAGATGGCGGCCATGGCCAGCTGGGCGCTGGGCTCGAAGCTGGACGCGTTCAGCCAGGCGCCGGCGCCGTAGGAGAGGCCTTCCTTCTGGCGCAGCCGGGTCAGCAGCCGCGAGTCGAAGCCGCTGGCGCCGAGCACATGGGCGGCGATGCGCAGGGCCGCGTAGTCGGGGTGGTCGTCGCTCACCGGCAGCAGCAGCGCGCCAAAGACCATCGCGTTGGCCTTGTCCTTCAGCGTCTCGCCGAGCTTCAGGCCCTGCACGGCCGGCAGCGGCTGGGGCAGGCGGGCGTAGGCCTGGGGCGCGCTCCAGCCGCCGAAGAGGCGCTCGATCAGTGGCTTGACCGCGGCGGCGTCGAAGTCGCCCACCAGCACCAGCTCGCCGTGGGCGGCGCCCCAGAACTCGCGGTGGAAGGCCTGCAGGCGCTCGGGCGTCGTGGCCTTCAGCGCGGCGATGCCCTCGGCGAAGCTGCCGCGGTGGCGCGGGTCGTCGGCAGGGTAGGCCGCGGCGAGCGCCTGTTCCAGCGCATGCGAGGCCACGGCCTGGGGCTGCTGGGCGGCTTCCTCGAGCTGGGCGACCTGCTGGCGCAGCAGCTGCTCGACCTCGGTGGCCGGGAAGCTCGGCTCGCGCAGCACCTCGGCCATCAGCGCGAGGGCCTCGGCCAGTTGCGGGCGGTGACTGCTCAGCGTGACATTGGCGCCGCTCGTGGGGCTGCTGTTGGCGCCGAAGCGGGTCTTCAGCTTGTCGAAGCCGTCGGCGATCTGGGCCCGCGTGTGTTGCCGGCTGCCCAGGGCCAGGGCCTCGCCGACGAGGCTGGCCTCGGTGCGCCTGCCGCGCAGGCCGTCCAGCGTGCCGTACTGCAGGTTCAGCGCCAGCTCCACCGTCTCGCCGCGCGAGCGCTTGGGCACCAGGGCCACGCGCAGGCCGTTGGCCAGCTGGTAGCGCTCGGTGCGGCGGTCGAAATTGGCGGGGCTGGTGTCGAAGGCTTCGCCGGCGGCCAGAGCGGCCTTGGGCTTGAAGTCCTTCAGCGCATCGGCCGCGGCGATCGGCAGGGCCAGCGGGCTGCGCTCGGGCGCCGCCGTCGCGTACAGGCGGCCCAGCGTGCGGTTGCTGGGCAGCAGCCACTGGCGCAGCGCCGCGTTGACGCCGTCCACGTTGGCGGCCTCGATGCGGTTGCGCAGCTGGAAGAGCAGCCGCCAGTCGCCCGCCGCGATGGCCTCGGACAGGGCCACGCACAGGGCCTGCGGGTTGGCCAGCAGCTCGTCGAAGTTCTTGGCCCACTGGGCCTGGGCGCGCGCCAGTTCCTCGGCCGTGATGGGCTCCCTGGCGAGGCTCTCGACGGTGTCGACGAGCAGCTGCTGGGCGCGGTCGACGTCGTTGTCGGTCTTCAGCACCAGGCCGAGGTTGAGCAGGCCCGGCTCGGCGTTGCGGCCCGGCCAGCCGAAGGCCTGGGCCGCCAGGCCGGGCTCGACGGCGCGCTTGTGCAGGCGGCCGCTGGGCGTGTCGGCCAGGGCCGTGACGGCGACCTCGAAGGCGGCGAAGTCGGGGCTGGCCAGCGGCGGCACGTGATAGCTCGCCAGCACGCCCTGCATGCCGCTGGGGCGGCGCAGCGTGACGAGGCGCTCGCCCTCCTGCACGGGTTCGACCGTGTAGGTGGCCGGCAGCGTGCGCGCGGGCCGGGGCAGGGCGCCGAACAGGCGCGTGATCTCGGCCAGCGTGCGCGGCGCATCGAAGGCCCCGGCGACGACCAGCGTCGCGTTGTCGGGCTGGTAGTGGCGCTTGTAGAAGGCCTGCAGATTGGGGATGGCGACATGCTCGACGTCGGAGCGCGCGCCGATGGTGCTGCGGCCATAGGCGTGCCACTGGTAGGCGGCGGCCTGGGTGCGCTGCACGAGGATGCCCAAGGCATTGTTCTCGCCGGCCTCCATCTCGTTGCGCACGACGGTCATCTCGGTGTCGAGGTCGCTGCGCAGCACCTTGGCGCCGGTCATGCGGTCGGCCTCCATCGCCAGCGCCCAGCTCAGCTGGGCCGGGTCGGCCGGGAAGGTCTCGAAGTAGTTGGTGCGGTCGGCATTGGTCGTGCCGTTGAACTGCATGCCGCGCTTGGACAGCTCGGCGCCGACGTTGGCGAAGCGCTTCGTCGTCTTGAACATCAGGTGTTCAAGCAGGTGGGCCATGCCGGTCTCGCCATTGCCCTCGTGGCGGCTGCCGACGCGGTAGGTCACATTGACGGTGACGGTGGGCTTGGTCGCGTCGGGAATCAGCAGCAGCTGCAGGCCGTTGGGCAGGCGGTACTCGCCGATGCCCTCGACCTCGCGCACGGGCGGAGCCGCCGTGGGCGCGGCCGTGGCCAGCAGGGGCAGGGCGAGCAGGGCCGCAAGTAGGGCGGCGTGGCGGGGCAGCAGGCGCATGGCGGAGCAGAGAGTCGCGGGGGCGGCCAGCATAGCCAGCCCCCGTGGCAGTTCGCTCAGGCCAGCGTCGTGATTAGTGCCACGTTGCTGCCGCCGAAGGCAAAGGAGTTGGACATCGCCGCGCGGATCTTGGCGCTGCGCGCCTCGCCGGTGACGAGGTCGACCTGTTCGCTCAGCTGGCTGGTTCGCACATGGGCGCTGGGCGGCAGGGTCTGGCGGCGCAGCGCCTGCACGGTGGCGACCAGCTCCAGCGCGCCGCCGGCACCGATCAGGTGGCCGTGCAGGGCCTTGGTGGCGGACACCGGCACGGCGCGCGTGCCGAACACCGCGCCGATGGACTCGGCCTCGACCGCGTCGCCGACCTCGGTGGCCGTGCCGTGGGCGTTGATGTAGCCGATGTCGGCCGGCGCGAGGCCGGCGTCGCGCAGCGCGGCCGTCATCGCGCGGGCCTGGCCGGCCGCGTCGGGGCGCGACAGGTGCACGGCGTCCACGCTGTGGCCATAGCCGGCCAGCACGGCCAGCGGCGTCGCGCCGCGGGCGCGGGCATGGGCCGCGGTCTCGATGACCAGGGCCGCGGCGCCTTCGCCCAGCACCAGGCCCTTGCGGGCATCGTCGAAGGGCCGGCAGCTCTGCTCGGGGTGTTCGGCGTCCAGCGGCGCCATCACGCCCATGGCCTGCCAGCCCAGAGCGCTGCCGATGTGCAGCATGGACTCGGAGCCGCCGACCAGGGCCATGTCGGCACGGCCATTGCGCAGCAGCCACAGCGCCTCGCCGATGGCCTGGGCCGAGGACGCGCAGGCGTTGGACACGGCCAGCTGGGCGGCGCGCAGCTGGTGGCGCATGGCCAGGTGGGAGGCGGCCGAGTTGGCCATCACGCGCACCACCGTGTAGGGGTGCACGCGCGGCGGGCGGGCCGTGAACATCTGGGTGTACGAGACCTCCATCGAGGTCGAACCGCCCAGGCCCGTGCCCCAGGCGACGGCCGCGCGGTCGGGGTCGGGCGCGGTGGCCGGCAGGCCGGATTGGGCCCAGGCTTCGGCGGCGGCTTCCAGGGCAAGCAGGCCGTGGCGGTCGTAGAGGTTGCGCTGGGCCGGTGGCATGCCGGGGGCCAGCGGCACCGTCACCGCGGCGGCGGCATAGGGCCTGAGCGCATGCTCCTCGCTGCCCGGCTGGGCGCTGACGCCGGAGCGGCCGGCCAGCAGCGCGTCGGCCAGCGCATCGGCCCCCTGGCCCAGCGCGCTGACGGCGCCCAGGCCGGTGATCCAGACCTCGGTCATCAGGCCGCGGCGGCGGCCGGTTCGGCCTTGGCGGCGATCAGTTCGTCGACCAGCGCGGCCAGGCCGGTCAGCGTCGGGTTCTGCAGCGCGCGGTCGTGCTCGATGTTGACGTGGAAGTGGTCTTCCACCGTGAACATGAAGTCGACGAGGCCGAGGGAGTCCATGCCGAGTTCGGAGAAGGGGGTGTTGACCTTGTCGTTCAGCGCCTCGGCACCGAGTTCGCGCTGGGCGATGGTGCAGAGTTGGTCAAGCGTGTTGCTCATGGAAGTCTCCAAATGCGGAAGTGGGGCTGAGCGTGGCCAGCGGGTGGCGGCGCAGCAGGAAGTCGCGCACGGTGCGGGCGACGGCAATGCGCTCGTTGTCGAGCGTCAGCATGTGGTAGCTGTCATGGAACCAGTGCACCTCGGGCTGCTGGCCCAGGCGGTCCCGAAGTTCGTGGACGCTGCGCGGGCCGGAGACATCGTCCTCGGTGGCATGCAGCACGACGGCGGGCGCGCTCAGGCCGGTCAGGCGGGCGCGCACATGGCGGATCAGCCGGGTGGCTTCGTAGAGCGACGCGGCCGACAGCCGCGCAGCGCCGACGGCCGAGACATGATTGGAGGCCATGGCCTGCTCGACCCAGGCGCGCAGGCGCTCGTTTTTCAGGCCGAAGGGGGCCGTCTCCTTGAAGCTCATGCGGCGGCGGAACACCGGCAGATAGGCCAGCGGCAGCAGACGCCGCCAGGGCGAGACGTTCCAGCCGTCGAAATGCAGCGTGGTCGAGATCAGCACCAGGGCCGCGGCCGGGCGGCGCGCCGCCAGGGCCAGGGCCAGCACGGCACCCATGCACAGGCCGCCGATGGCGACGCGGCCATGCTTGGCGGCCAGGCGGTCGTAGGCGGCCGTGGCCTCGGCGAGCCAGTGCTCGAAGGGTGGCACGGGCAGCTGCTCGCCGGTGGCGCTGCTGACGCCGTAGCCTGCCATTGCCGGCGTTTCGACGACGTAGCCGACCTCGCGCAGCGACTTGGCGACGGGGGCAAGCTCCATGGGGTTGGCACAGAGGCCGTGAAACAATAGCACCGCGGGACGGCGCTCTTCTAACGATTCCATAGCCGACAGTGTCCGAAACGGGGCCGTCAAGCGCATGACTCAAGCCTTGCCGCGAGCTGACGCAAGGGCCTGTTGCCTTAGAGTCAAAAGACTTACTGACAGGCACATGTCAGCACATCCTGCACTCCAGCGCCATACTGACCACCATGCGAATCCTGCTCGTCGAAGATGACGAACAACTCGTCGAAACCACCGCCCGTGCACTGCGCTCCCAGGGCTGGGTCGTGGACTGCACGGCACGCGGCGAGCCCGTGCCGCGTTCGCTGCGCGAGGACGCCTATGACCTGCTCATCCTCGATATCGGCCTGTCCGGCATCGACGGCTTCGAGACGCTGCGCCGCGTGCGTGCCGACGGCCTGTCCGTGCCCACCCTCATCCTGACGGCCCGCGACGCCGTCGAGGACCGCGTGCGCGGCCTGGAGGGCGGTGCCGACGACTACCTTGTCAAACCCTTCGCGCTGACCGAGCTGGTGGCCCGCGCCCGGGCTCTCGTGCGTCGCAGCCAGGCCCGCACCAGCAACCAGCTGCAGCTGGCCCGCCTGCGCATCGACCAGGAGGCCCGCCGCGCCTACATCGACGAGGAACCGCTGGCCCTGTCGGCGCGCGAATGGGACGTGCTCGGCTTCCTGATGGCGCGCGCCGGCAAGGTCGTGCCCAAGGAGCACATCGCGCTGGCCAGCAATGCCTGGGACCAGGGCGTCAGCGACAACGCCATCGAGGTCTGCCTGTCGCGCCTGCGCGCCAAGATCGAGCCGGGCGGCGTGCAGCTGCGCACCGTGCGCGGCCTGGGCTATCTGCTTGAGGAAATAGGCTGAGTGGCTGAGCGCCTGCGCTCCAGCCTGCAGCGCAGGCTGTTCGGCTGGCTGATGTTGCCGCTGCTGGTGGCGCTGCCGCTGCTGGGCCTGGCGCTCTACGAGCAGGTGCAGCACAGCGCCCAGACCTGGCTGGACGAGGCGCTGGAGGACACGGCGCTGACGCTGGCCGGCCAGATCGACATCCGCGGCGGCGAGCCGCGCATCGACATCAGCGCGACGATGGACCGCGCACTGCGCTTCGACCGCCAGGACGATGTCTTCTACCTCGTGCTCGGCCCGCACGGCGAGGTGCTGCAGGGCGATGCCGGCCTGGCCGACCTGCAGCCGCGCCCGGTGCCCCAGCCCGTCGGCGGCACCTATTACGGCGAGGTGAGGCTGCGCGGGCGCGAGCTGCGGCTGGCCCAGCTCGGCCAGGACTGCGGCTCGGGCGTCTGCCAGGTGCTGGTGGCCGAGACCCTGCACAAGCGCGACGCGCTGCAGAGCGAGATAGGCGGCCTCGTGGCGCTGAACGGGGCCGGCCTGACGCTGCTGCTGGCCCTGGCGGGCTGGTGGGCCATCCGCCAGGGCATGGCGCCGCTGACCGACCTCAGCGCCGAACTCGAGCACCGCGACCTGCACCGGCTGACGCCGCTGTCGGCCAGCCTGCCGCGCGAGCTGGTGCCGCTGCAGTCGGCCTTCAACCGCCTGTTCGAGCGCCTGGCGCGCGCGGCCGAGGCGCAGCGCGAGTTCCTCGCCGACGCCGCCCACCAGCTGCGCACGCCGCTGACCTCACTGCAGACCGAGATCGAGCTGGCCATGCTGGAGCCGCACGACCAGCGCCTGGACCCGCTGCTGGCCCGCCTGCGCCAGCGCGTGCAGCGCAGCGCGCGGCTGGCCCAGCAGCTGCTGTCGCTGGCGCGCGCCGAGGACCGCAGCGTGGACGTCGGTCAGCGCATCGACCTGCGCGACATCGCCACCGAGAGCGGCCAGGACTGGGCCCACCGCGACCTGCCCAGCGGCGTCGACCTGGGCTTCGAGCTGGCCGACGCGCCGGCCCGGGGCCACGCCTTCCTGCTGCGCGAGCTGCTCGAGAACCTGATCCACAACGCCGTCAACTACGCCGGCGCGGGGGCCCGCATCACGGTGCGCTGCGGCAACGGTGGAGAGGGGCCGTGGCTGGAGGTCGAGGACAACGGCCCCGGCATCCCGCCGGCCGAGCGCGCGGCCGCCATGCAGCGCTTCCGGCGCGGCAGCAGCGCCGTCGGCACCGGCAGCGGCCTGGGCCTGGCCATCGCGGCCGACATCGCCAGTCGGCACGGCGGCCGGCTGGAACTGCTGGACGCGCACGCCGGCCCCGGCCTGCGCGCCCGGCTCACGCTGCCGCTGCCGGGTCCGGCGCCAGCTGCCTGAACAGGTTCATCGCGACGACGACGCGCCGTTGATGGCTTATGCCCCGCCTGCATGCGGGCGGCACGGCAGGTCGTGTTTGCGGTCGCGGCTCAGCCCAGCGACTCGTACAGCGCCACCAGCTCCTGCGTCAGCTTGTGGCGCGCATCGAGGTGGATCATCGGCCGGCTCAGCTCGTGCGACTCCTTCACCTTCACGCTGCTGGACAGATAGGGCTGCAACACCGGCAGGCCCTCGTCCAGCAGCTCCTGCACGACGCGCTGCGGCAGCGCCGCGCGGGCCTGGAACTGGTTGACGACGATGCCCTCCACGCCGAGCTCGGGCGCATGGTCGGCGCGGATCTCGTCGACCGCCTCCAGCAGCCCGTAGAGCGCGCGGCGCGAGAAGTCGTCGCAGTCGAACGGGATCAGGCAGCCCTGGGCCGCGATCAGCGCCGAGCGCGTGTAGAAGTTCAGCGCCGGGGGCGTGTCGATCCAGATCTGATCGTAGTCGTCCGCCAGCGCCGTGAGAGCGTCGCGCAGCTTGTAGATCTTGTAGCGGCTCTCCAGCTTGCCGTGCAGCTCGTCCAGTTCGGCGCTGGCAGGCATCAGGTGCAGGTTCTCCCAGGGCGTCTCGACGACGAAGTCCGTCGCGGCCGGCGGGCGCACGCTGAACTTCAGCGTCGACTCGAAGAAGTCCGCCGAACCCGGCGCGCCGTCTTCCAGTGCGTCGCCAGCCAGGTAGCGGCTGGTGTTGGCCTGGCAGTCCAGGTCGATGACCAGCACCCGCTGCCCCGAGGCCGCGGCAATCGCCGCGAGGTTGCTGGTGATCGTGGACTTGCCCACGCCGCCTTTCTGGTTGAACACGACCCGCCGCATCGCCATCTCCTCAGTTCGGATATGGCAATTGTGCACTGCAGCAAAAGCCGGTTCAGATTCTATGCACCGGCCCGATCGCAATGGGTGCCTTCAGCCACTGGTCCTCACCGGCGCGGGCGTGCAGCGCGCGCACGACCTCCATGCCCTGTACGACCCGGCCGAAGGCCGCGAAGCCCTGGCCGTCCGGGTTACGGTGGCCGCCATAGTCCAGCTTGGGCTGGTCGCCGATGCAGATGAAGAACTCGGCCGCGGCCGTGCCGGGCGCGCCGCGCGCCATCGAGACCGTGCCGTCACGGTGGCGCAGGCCGGTCTGGCGCGTCGACTCGTGCGCGATCGGCGGCCGCGGCGGCCGAGCCTCGTCGGGCAGGTTCAGGCCCCATTGCACGACCTCGATCATGTGCGCGCTCTGCGGCTGGTTGGCCCGCGACACGAGGCGGTAGACCCAGGCCTTGTCCAGCAGATGGTGGTCCACATAGGCCAGGTAGTTGGCCACCGTGATCGGCGCGACGCCGGTGTCCACCTCGACGACGAAGGGCCCGAGCGGCGTGTCCACGCGGGTGCGCACGGTGGTGGCGCGCCTGGCTTCGGCGAGCAGCGGCAGGGCGGCGAGGGCGAGCAGGTGGCGGCGTTGCACGGCGGGGGCGGTCAGCGGGTGTCGCGCCCGGCGAGCGGGTGGGCGATGCCGCCGTCGCCATAGGTCCCGACCACCTCGGCGATGACGACCTGGTAGCCCTTGAGCCAGCGCGCCTGGGCCTGCTTGGCCTCGCGGTGGCTGGGGTGCTCCATCAACTGCTGCAGGGCCTCCTTCGAGTCCCAGTAGTAGACGTTGGAGATCAGGCCCGTGGCCGCGTTCTCCCAGGCCTCCTCGCCGAGGTAGCCTGGGATGGCGCGGGCGACCTGCGCGATGCGCTCGTCCAGCGCGAAGAAATCGGCGTCGTAGTCGCGCTTGGCGAAGGTGAAGGTGGACGTGAACATCAGCGCATTGTCGCGAGCGCGCGCTCGACGAAGTGGCGCGGCACCGTCGTCCTGGGCACGCGCACCGGGAACCAGCTGCGGATGTCGCTGTCCACGCCGATGCCGTGCATGAAGTTGTAGAGGCCCTTCTTCAACCCCTGGCCGAGGCCGTCGTGGTCGGTGGGCGTGGGGTCGACGAAGGCGACGTCGTTCTTCGCAAAGCGGCCCGGCGGCAGCGGCTGCAGCGTGACGCCGTACTCCGCCGGGTTCAGGCCCACGGGCGAGTGCACCGTGCAGGCGAAGCGGTGGAAGAAGCCGCTGTGGATGCAGCCGTTCTCGAACAGCTGGCGCACGTATTCGAGCGCGTCCACGGTGTCCTGCGTCGTCTGCGTCGGGAAGCCGTACATCAGATAGGCATGCACCAGCACGCCGGCGTCCGCAAAGGCCCTGGTCACGCGTGCGACCTGCTC
Source organism: Roseateles saccharophilus (assembly GCF_004342485.1). Taxonomy (GTDB): domain Bacteria; phylum Pseudomonadota; class Gammaproteobacteria; order Burkholderiales; family Burkholderiaceae_C; genus Pelomonas; species Pelomonas saccharophila. The sequence goes on along the minus strand of NZ_SMBU01000011.1, from coordinate 24,598 downwards.
CACCGACACGCCCTTCTTCATCAGCTTCAGCAGCCGGTCCGACGCCACCTCCAGCCCGCCCGAGATCGCGATGCAGCCGCTGTCGGCCAGCAGCTGGCAGAGCTCGGGCGTGAAGGTCTTTTCGAAGCGGATATTGCCCCACCAGCTGATCGCCACGCCGCGCTTCAGCAGCTCCTCGGCCAGCGCCTTCAGCGCCTTGGGCGGTGCGGCCTCATCGACGAAATGGAAGCCCGTCTGCCCCGTCTCCTTCACGATGGCCTCGATGCGGTCCACCAGCGTGGCGGCCGACGCGGCCTCGTAGCGCGAGATGTAGTCCAGGCTGACGTCGCAGAAGCTGCACTTCTTCCAGTAGCAGCCATGGGCCACGGTCAGCTTGTTCCAGCGCCCGTCGCTCCACAGCCGGTTCATCGGGTTGAGCATGTCCAGCAGCGACAGATAGCGGTCCAGCGGCAGGCCGTCCCAGGTCGGCGTGCCGACCTCGTCGAAGGGGATGTCGGGCTCGACGAAGTTGGTGTACCGGACTGTTGGCCCCCGCGTTCGAGGCTGCGCCTCGCCCGTCCCCCCGAGGGGGGCGAAATCGCCTTGGGGCGGCCCGGCGTCGATTTCCTCGCCGCCGTCGCGCCAGAACGTGCGCACCAGGCGGGCCTTGGAGCGCTTGCCGGCGAGGTGTTCGAGCAGCGCCAGCAGCGGGCGCTCGCCGGAGTCCAGCGTCACATAGTCGACGAAGTCGAAGAGGCGCGGCTCGGCCAGTTCGCGCAGCTCGGTGTTCACGTATCCGCCGCCCAGCACCGTGACGACGCCGGGCCGCACCGCCTTGATCGCCTGTGCGATGCGCAGCGCCGCGAACACCGAGCCGGGGAAGGGCACGGACAGCAGCACGACGTCGGGGTTGTGCTGTTCCAGCGCCTGCAGCGTCAGGCGCTGCAGCGCGCGGTCGATCAGATGCGGCGGCTCGGCCAGCGCCTCGGCCAGCGGGTCGAAATGCGGCTGGGCCGCGGCCAGCTTCTCTGCATAGCGCACGAACTCGAAGCGCGGGTCCACCGCGTCGCGCAGCACGTCGGCCAGGTCGTTCAGGAACAGCGTGGCCAGGTGGCGGGCGCGGTCCTGCAGGCCCAGGGCGCCGAAGGCCCAGGCCAGCGGGTCCTCGCCCTCCTCGCCGATGTAATGGTCCAGCGACGCGAAACGCGCGCCCTCGGGCAGGAAGGCGCGAGTGTTGATGCGATGCGCCAGCGTCGGGTCGCTGCCCTGCAGGAAGGCCAGCACCCGCGGCGCGGCGGCGGCTATCGGCCCGAACTCGGCGTCGAACCAGGCGGTCTGGGGCGTGCGCTGCGCTTCAGGCAGGGCCTGCACCGCCTCGCGCAACTGTGCGAGGCCGGTGGGCGAGAACAGCTCCAGCACCAGGGCCAGCGCCAGGTCTACCTGATGCGCATCGACGTCGCGCGAGCGCAGGAAGCCGGTCAGATAGGCGGTGGACGGGTAGGGCGTGTTCAGCTGCGTCATCGGGGGGATGACGGAGAGCACGCGGGGAGAAACGGCGAAATACTGCATTGGCGCAATTGTCGGCGGCTGCCGAAATCAGCGCTTTGCTAAAACGTCGTCGCAGGAGGCGCTTGTTGGCCCGGCACCAGGGTTCGTTTCGTTGACCACGACACGGGCAACCTCGCGCTCGATGAGCGGGAATGCAGGCCAATGCTTGTAGAGGTGAACGGTATAGCCGCTGTCGGTTGCCACCATTCCCCAACCGGTAGTCCGGCATTCCAGATCGGCCGCCGTGTTGGTGGTCTGTATGGGCGGGTTGGCGTAGTCCCCAACGATGAACATCAGGCCCAACATCCCAACAGTACCGAGTACGTAACCGGCGGCGACAGGAATGGCGGTGACGGCGAGCGCCAGCACGCGCAATGGCAACCACTTGAAGCTCCAAGTGCAGATAGCCAGAAAACAGTATGCGAGGTAGGCCGCCGACGCAAAGGCGAAGTTGGCGACCGTCGAGGTAAACGACACGTCCAAGTAACAGGCCCCGACCGCGACGATGATCAGCCCCACGCACCCGTAGGCGGCTTTTCGCGTCGTGCGCGACCGGCATCGACGCATGATGAAGAAGGCTGCGATTGCAACGGGCGGCGCTACAAGAAGGCAGAGCCATGCAATGACAAAAGAGGCGCTCACGGGGTTCAGGAGAGATGCTCTTCAGAGACCGACAACCCTCCACCTGTCCGGGGCAGCAGGGCGAAATACGAGCCAGCCAGACCGAAAACTCAGCCCGCCAACCACCCCGCCAGCTTCTCCGCAATCATCAGCGTCGGCGAGTTCGTGTTGCCGCTCGTGATCGTCGGCATCACGCTCGCGTCGGCCACGCGCAGGCCGGTCACGCCGCGCACGCGCAGGCGGGCGTCGGTGACGGCCATGGGGTCGCCCGGGCGGCCCATCTTGCAGGTGCCCACGGGGTGGAAGATGGTTGTCGCGATGTCGCCGGCCAGGCGGGCCAGCTCCTCGTCGGTCTGGTACTGCGGGCCGGGCTTGTATTCCTCGGGCTTGAAGGCGGCCAGCGCCGGCTGCGACACGATGCGGCGCGTCAGCCGCAGGCTTTCGGCGGCGATCTTGCGGTCTTCGTCGGTGGACAGGTAGTTGGGCCGGATGGCCGGCGCCGTGGCCGCGTCGGGCGCGGTGATGCGCACCGTGCCGCGGCTGGTCGGGTTCAGGTTGCAGACGCTTGCGGTGAAGGCGTTGAAGCTGTGCAGCGGTTCGCCGAAGGCGTCCAGCGACAGCGGCTGCACGTGGTACTCCAGGTCGGGCCAGGCCCGGTCCGGGCTGGAGCGCGTGAAGGCGCCGAGCTGGCTGGGCGCCATGCTCATCGGGCCGCTGCGGCGCAGCGCGTATTCCAGGCCGATCATGGCCTTGCCCCACAGCGAGGCGGCGCGGGTGTTCAGCGTGCTGGCGCCCTGCACCTTGTAGACGGCGCGGATCTGCAGATGGTCCTGCAGGTTGGCGCCGACGCCGGGCAGGTCCTTCTCCACGGTCAGGCCCAGGCCCTGCAGCAGCGCGCCCGGCCCGAGGCCGCTGAGCTGCAGGATCTGGGGCGAGCCTACTGAGCCGGCGGCGAGGATGACCTCGCCGCCCGGGTTCAGCCAGGGCTGTTCCACGCCGTGCGGCGTCAGCACCTCCGCGCCGCTGCAGCGCAGGCCGCCGGCATCGGTGCTGTCGTGCATCAGGCGCAGCCGGCGCACCTGGGCGCCGGTCCACAGCTCGAAGTTGGGCCGGCCGAAGGCGGTCGGGCGCAGGAAGGCCTTGGCCGTGTTCCAACGCCAGCCCTTCTTCTGGTTGACCTCGAAGTAGCCGACGCCCTCGTTGGTGCCGGCATTGAAGTCACTCGTCGCCGGGATGCCGGCCTGTTCGGCCGCGGCGGCGAAGGCGTCGAGGATGGGCCAGCGCAGGCGCTGCTGCTCGACCCGCCATTCGCCCTTGCCGCCGTGCATCGCGGCAAAGCCCTCGGGCGCGGTGCCGGGTTTGTCCAGCCGCCAGTGGTTCTCGTGGCGGCGGAAGGCGCGCAACACGCGCTGCCAGCGCCAGGTGTCGTCGCCGGTCAGCTCGGCCCAGTGCTCGTAGTCGCGGCTCTGGCCGCGCATATAGATCATGCCGTTGATGCTGGAGCAGCCGCCCAGCACCTTGCCGCGCGGGTAGCGCAGGCTGCGGCCGTTCAGGCCCGGCTCGGCTTCGGTGCTGAAGCACCAGTCGGTGCGCGGGTTGCCGATGCAGTAGAGGTAGCCGACGGGGATGTGGATCCAGTGGTAGTCGTCCTTGCCGCCGGCCTCGATGAGGAGCACGCGCTTGTGCCGGTTGGCGCTGAGGCGGTTCGCGAGCAGGCAGCCGGCGGTGCCGGCGCCCACGATGATGTAGTCGAAGCCTTCTTTGGACATGGGGCGATCAGGGCACCGCAGGGCGCACGGACGGAGGCCCTAGCGTAATTCACTCGGCGCCGGCCCCCGCGCTGGCCAGCCGGTACCAGTCCAGCTTGCGGGTCAGCATCATCACGGCGGCCAGCACGGCAAACAGCAGCACGGCGCCGATGGCGAGGGCCGCCTGCTCCTGGCTCAGCAGCACATAGAGCGCCGTGTAGAGCAGCGCGATGCCGGCGCCGAAGGCCAGGCCGCGCAGCCAGCCGCCCAGCATGGCCGCGGCGTACTGCGTCAGCACGGCGGCGGCCGCAGCGGCGGCGATCAGGTAGGCATTCAGGAAGCTCATGTGCTCCGACAGGCTGAGCAGCAGCAGGAAGAACAGGCTGATGGCCAGGCCGACGAGCAGGTATTGCACCGGATGCACGCGCCGCCCGCTGAGCAGTTCGGTCAGGCCGACGGTGACGAAGGTCAGCGCGATGAACATCAGGCCGTACTTGATGGCGCGGTCGCTCATGACGTAGGGGTTCACGGGGTCGATCAGCTCCACGCCGAACGAGTCGAGATTCGGCAGCGGCTTGCCGTCCTGAGCGTCGGCGGCGGCGGAGGTCTGCAACGCGGACACCTGCCATTGGGCGGTGAAGCCGGACCCCATGACCTCGCGTTGTATGGGCAGGAAGCGCCCGCCGAAGCTCGGATGAGGCCAGCTTGACGTCAGCGCGACATGGGTCTTGCCAGCCGTGGGCACGATGGACAGGGACTGGGTGCCGACGACATCGAGAGCCAGTGACAGGCGCAGGCCGTCTTTCAGCGCATGATCGGGCAGCGTCGCATGGAGGCCGGCGCGGTAGCTGCCTTGAAGCGTGCCGGGCTGCACGAGCAAGGTGTCGTCGCCCGCCTGAATGACCGCGCTGCGCAGGCCGCGGTTGTCGCTGGCGGCGAAGAAGACGTTGACAGGTTCGCAGTTCAGCCTGCCGCCCGCATGTTCGGCATGGGCCTCCAAGGGGGCCAGCGTTTCCCACTGTGCGTCGATCTTCAGCCTGGCTGCATAGGCGTTGACCTTGAACAGCCCACGGTAGTGCAGTTCCGGATCGAGCCTGCCGCCGAGTTCGAGCGTGGATGGCGTCAGCGCCATCGGGATGTTGCGCGACTCCTGGACCGGCTTCTTCTTGGCATCGAACTCGGTCCAGGTCTCGGTGCAGTTCCGGGTGAGGACCGGGCCGAGCAGAGTCTGCGCGTCGGCCAGCGATTGCACGACGCTTTGTGCGGCCTCGTTCTGCCGCTGCTGCCGTTCCCGCACCAGCCCGCCGATCTCGGCGAGCACGATGCACAGCAGGAGGGTGACGACGGCCAGGATGGCCAGCTTGGAGAAGGTGGGGTTGAGCTTCATGCCGCCAGCATCGCGAGCCGCGGTGAGGCGACGACGAAGTGCGTGAAGCGGGCGTGAAGTCAGCGTGGCAGGACGATGCTGACGCGCAAGCCCGGCGCCGCCGCCTCGAAGCCCAGCCGCCCGCCGTGCAGCTCGGCGACGCGCCGCGCGATCGCCAGGCCCAGGCCCGAGCCCTTCACGAGGCTGCCGGGCCGCGCGGTCGAGAAGAAGCGCTGGCCGAGCTGGGCGAAGGCCTGGGGCGGTACGCCGGGGCCGTGGTCGCGCAGCGAGAGAAGCACGCCCGTCGGCGTCGTGCGGGCGGCAAGCTCCAGCGCCGAGCCGGCGGGCGCGAAGTCGATCGCGTTGACAAGCAGATTGCCGAAGGCCAGCTCCAGCAGCGCCGCGTCGGCATCCACGACGACCTCGGCGCGTTCGGCCCAGATGACGCGCAGGCCCTTCTGCGCCAGCCGCGAGGCCTGGTGCGCCAGCTGGTCGTCGGCCCAGTCGGCCAGCGCGATGCGCCGTCGTTCGCCCAGGCCCGCCTGGGCTTCCAGCTGCGACAGCGCCAGCACCCGCTCCACCAGGGTCTGCAGGCGCGCGGTCTGGTCCAGCACCTGAGCGGCGAAGCGCTGGCGGTCGGCGGCGGGCAATTCGTCCTGCAGCAGCTCGCCGCTGGCGCGCAGCGCGGCCAGCGGGCTCTTCAGCTCGTGGGTCAGCGCACGCACATCGTGTTCGAGCTGCTCGCGGCCCTCCAGCCGGCGGCGCATGTCGTCCATCGCGTGGGCCAGCTCGCCCAGTTCGCCCGGCACATCGGGCGGTGCCTGGGCATGCCCGGCCTGGGCCTGCTGGGCGTAGCGGCGCAGCCGGCGCACCGAGGCGACGAGCCACAGCGTGACGGCCACGCCGACGACCAGGCTGGCCGCCAGCAGCGCGGCACCGGCCCAGTACAGGCGGCGCTCGGCACGGTCGCTGAAGCGCTGCACGCTGGCCACCGGCTTGGCCACGCTGACGACGCCCAGCGTGCGGCCGTCCTTGAGGATGGGCGCCGCGACGACGAGGATGGTGCTGCGGTCGTCGGCCGCGTAGCGCGTCGAGCGCGCGCCGTAGTCGCCGCGCAGCGTCAGCGCCACGTCGCGCCACTGCGAGTAGTCCTGGCCCACGGCCGAGGGCTGGCCGGAGTCGACCAGCACGCGGCCGTGCGCGTCGGTCACGTACAGGCGCAGATCCAGGCTCTGCTTGCGCAAGCCCCAGATGGGCACGTCGACCTCGCGCCTCACATAGCGCTGAAGCTGGGCGGCCAGGCGGCTGCCGGGCTTGAGGCCGTCGGCGTCCATCTCGTCGGCGGCCTGCTCGGCCAGCAGGTGGGCCGTGTCCACCATCAGGTCCTCCATGACCTCGCGCACGCTGGGCTTGACCTCGGCGAGGAAGACCTTCAGCAGCAGCACGGCGCTGAGGCCGGCGATCAGGAAGAAGCCGAAGAAGACGCGCAGACCCAGGCGCATGTCAGGCGACCATCGATGTATTTGCGGGCCGAGCGCCGGGCCGCTCCCAAGCCGGCCCGTCCTGGCGATGTGCGCGCGGCTCGATGCCGCGTGCATCGCCGTCCCCCAGGGGGACCGACTGGACGCGCCCGCGTTCAGCGGGGCGAGACTGGGCGAGGGGTTTCATGGTTCCAGCGAATAGCCGAGTCCGCGGTGCGTCTTGATCGGATCGCGCGCCGGCGCGGCCTCGCGCAGCTTGGCCCGCAGCGTCTTGATGTGGGTGTCCACCGTGCGGTCGCCGCTGTCGGCGCTCGTGCCCCAGACGGCGTCGAGCAGCGCCTCGCGCGAGTGGATGCGCCGCGGTGCGGCCAGCAGCTTCAGCAGCAGGCCGAGTTCGAGCTTGGTCAGGTTCAGCGGCGTGCCGTCCAGGCGTACGCGCGAGCCGTCGACGACGAAGCCCGGTGCCGGAGCTGGAGCCCCTCGCGCGCGGCGCAGCAGCGCACGCACGCGGGCGACGAGTTCGCGCGGGCTGAAGGGCTTGGCGAGATAGTCGTCGGCGCCCAGCTCCAGGCCGAGCACGCGGTCCATCTCCTCGCTGCGTGCGCTCAGCACGATGACCGGCAGGCCGGCCAGCGGCCCGGCGCGCAGTTCGCGGCACAGGTCCAGGCCGTGGCCGTCGGGCAGGCCGATGTCGAGGATGAGCAGCTCCGGCGCCGGCGCCACGCGCAGCCGCTCGCGCGCCTCGGCCAGCCAGGCGCGGTGCTCGACCGCAAAACCCTCGCGGCGCAGCGCGAAGGCCACCGTGTCGGCGATGGCCGGGTCGTCTTCGAGCAGCAGGATCAAGCGCGCCAGCCCTGCGTCAACGCGGCCACCAGCCTTGCCGCCGTACCCGGCGCGCGGTTCAGCGCCAGCGCCTGGCCGGCCCACAGGCTGATGAGGTCGGCCCGACCGGCCTTGGCGGCGGCCTGGCGCATGAGCCGGCTGGCGGCGTTGGGCTGCGGGAAGGCGGGCAGGGCCGCGCCCTCCAGCTCGCGCGTGACCCGGTTGGCCAGGCCGCGCGCCATACGGCCGGAGAAGGCGCGGGTCAGTGTCGAGTCCGCATCGCTCGCCGCCAGCAGCGCCGCGCGGTAGGCCGGCGACAGCGGGCATTCGTCGACGAGCAGGAAGGCCGTGCCGACGGTGACGGCGCTGGCGCCCAGCGCCTGGGCCGCCGCGACGCCGCGCGCATCGGCGATGCCGCCGGCGGCGATGACGGGAATGCCCAGCGCATCGACGAGCTGGGGCACCAGGGCCATGGTGCCGATCAGTGCGCCCTCCGCACTGCCCAGGAAACCGCCGCGGTGGCCGCCGGCCTCGCAGCCCTGGGCGATGATGGCGTCGACGCCGCTGGCCTGCAGGGCCAGGCCTTCGGCCACCTGCGTGGCCGTGCCCAGCACCTTGAAGCCCTGGGCCTGCAGCGCCGCCACGCGCGCCGCACCCGGGTCGCCCATGACGAAGCTGATCGCGGCGGGCCGGGCGGCGATGCTGGCCTGCAACTGGGCCTCGAAGTCTTCCTCGAACTGCGTCGGCCGCGCTGGCGCGGGCAGGCCCAGCTCGGCATGCCAGGCGGCGAGCCGCGCGAGATAGGCGTCCAGCGCAGCGTCGTCGCGCCGCCAGGGCTGGGGGCAGAACAGGTTGATGCCGAAGGGCCTGTCGGTGCGGGCGCGGATGTCGGCGGCGATCTCGGCGATGCGGGCCGGGGCCAGATAGGCCGCGCCCAACTGGCCGAAGCCGCCACCCGCGCTGACGGCGGCGACCAGGGCGCTGCTGGCAGCCTCGCCGGCCATCGGTGCTATCCAGATCGGGGGCAGGCCGAAGAGGCTCATGGCGTCAGCTGATGGAGCGCGCGGCCAGCACCGGGAACAGCTTGATGAGGCCGTCGCTCAGCAGCTCCACGGCCAGGGCCGCGAGGATCAGGCCCATCAGCCGCGTCATGATGTTGATGCCGGTCTGGCCCAGCACCTTGGCGATCTTGCTGCTGGCCGAGAAGGTCAGGAAGGTCACGGCCGAGACGACGACGCCGTAGCCGCACAGCACGGCCAGCTCCCACCAGTGCCGCGTCTTGTCGGCGTAGATGACCATGGTGGAGATGGTGGCCGGCCCGGTCAGCAGCGGGATGGCCAGCGGCACGACGGCGATGCTGGCACCCGCGTCGACCTTGCTGGAGCCCTCTGAAACGTCCTCCTTGCGCGCCTCGGCCGGCTGGGCGTTGAGCATCTGCAGCGAGCTGATCAAGAGCAGGCAGCCGCCGCCGACCTGGAAGCTGGCCAGAGAGATGCCGAAGAACTCGATGATCTTCAGGCCGAACAGCGCACTCATCGCGATGACGATGCCGGCCGTGCTGGCGCTGACGATCATCGTGTTGCGCCGCTGCGTGCGCGTGAAGCTGCTCGTGAAGTGGATGAAGAAGGGCACCACGCCGACCGGGTTGACGATGGCCAGCAGAGCAACGAGGGGCTTGTAGATGTCCATGGTGGCGGATTGTGGCCGTCCGCCGGGCTCAGCGTGGATCGCTCAGCGTGCCCAGATAGTCCAGCCCCGCCGCGCCGCGCGCCCCCCACCAGCTCAGCAGTTCGCCGTCGACCAGCTGCACCCGGGCCTGCGGGCACAGGGCCTGCGCCTCGGCGAGGTGCTCGGGACCGAAGCGATAGGGCTCGGAGCTGAGCAGCACGCGGTCGATGTGGCGAAGCCAGGCTTCGTCGCCGGCGAGCGCCGGGTAGCGGCCGGCGCCGTGCTCGCCGCCGAGCACGGCGGGCCAGCTGCGCCAGCCGGCTTCGGCGAGCAGCGTGGAGATGTAGGTGTCGCGCGCCACGGTCATCCAGGGTTCGCGCCAGATCAGGTAGAGCACGTTCGCGCCGGGGCGGGCCTGCGCGCGGCAGCGGGCCAGCGCGGCGGAGAACTCGGCCGACAGCGCCGCCGCGCGTTCGTTCACGCCCGGCTGGTCGGCGAAGGCGGCGCGCAGCTGCTCGAACAGCGCCAGGTTGTCCTCGGGGCGGCTCGGGTGGGTCACGATGACATGGGGCACGAATTCCCGCAGCGCCTCGGCCGTCTCGCGGCGGTTCTCGTCCACGTTGACGACGACGTGGGTCGGCGCGAGCTTCTCCAGCTTGGCGAGGTTGACGTCCTTGGTGCCGCCGACCTTGGGCACGGTCTTCAGCGCGTCGGCCGGATGGATGCAGAAGCCCGTGCGCGCGACGAGGCAGGGGGCCAGGCCCAGAGCCACCAGCGTTTCGGTGGCGCTGGGCACGAGGGACGCGATCCGGAGCTGGGTCATTCGTCTTCGGTCAGCGCCAGGTAGACCGCGCAGCAGCCGCGCAGCCAGACCAGGGTCGGCAGCACCAGGGCCAGCGCGAATACCACGCCGCCGCCGATCAGCGCCGTCAGGCCGAGGTTGCCGCCCTCCAGCGGCATCCCGCTGGCCCCCAGGCTGCGGGGGCCCAGGCCCATCACGCCGGCCAGCAGCTGCCGGGCCGGCAGCTCGACGCCCGCGCCCAGGATGGCCAGGCCCGCCAGCAGCTGGCTGCCGCTGACGACGACGAAGCTGACCGCCGCCGTCGCAAGCGCCGCGAGCAGGTAGACCGCCGCCATCAGCAGCGCCGTCTCGGGCAGGCCCTGGCGCAGCCGCTGGCGCATGAAGCGCAGCACGCCGGGCGCGTGCGCGCCGGCCCAGACGGCCGGCCCGGCCAGCGGCCCGACCGGCACGACGAGGACGAAGCTGATGCCGCCCAGCACCAGCACGCCCGCCGGCAGCACGACGGCCAGCAGCGGCGCGCCGACCCCGGGCAGCCGGGTCGCCCACAGCAGGGCGGCCAGCAGCAGCAGCACCAGGGCGGCCAGCGCCACACAGGCCAGCAGGGCCAGCAGCAGGCGGTGGGCGCAGCGCAGCGCGTCGGCGAAGGCGTCCTGTGGGTCGCGCACGGGCAGGCCGCGGGCCTGGTCCATCAGCATCAGGCCCGTGGCATTGACGCCGAAAAAGGCGACGGCCAGGCCCAGGCCCAGCCACAGCGCGCTAAGCAGGGCCTGGTCGCGCAGCAGCGCGGAGCGCGCCATGGCCAGCAGCAGGCCGGCGATGCAGAAACCGGTCAGCAGGCCGTAGAGCGCGCGCAGATTGCGGGGGGCGTCGATGCTGGCGAGCACGCGGGCGAGGGCGGAAAGCAGGGGGGGCGTCATGGTTTGGCGCGATGGTATCGATGACGGAAACATGAGGGCCCGGTTCCGCGAGGGTTTGTGCTAGCTCTGAAAAACAACACTTGCAGGAGTGCCGTTCCGCAATCCATGACCCCGCCACCATAATCAATTGCCTGTGTCTGGACGCCGCACCTTCGCTTGAATGGTTCACGATGGGTTGAAGCTCCACATGGTTTTTTGGTTTTGAGAAGAGAAGGGCTTCCCCATGGGAAACAAGCTTTATGTGGGCAATCTGGCCTACAGCGTGCGTGACGAATCGCTGCAAGAGGCATTCGGTCAGTTCGGTACCGTGACCTCCGCAAAGGTCATGATGGATCGTGAAACCGGTCGCTCCAAGGGTTTCGGCTTCGTCGAAATGGGCTCCGATGCGGAGGCGCAAGCCGCCATCAACGGCATGAACGGCCAGGCCCTGGAAGGCCGCGCCATCGTCGTCAACGAGGCTCGTCCTCGTGAAGAGCGTCCGGGCGGCTTCGGCGGCGGCGGCCGTTCGGGCGGCGGCGGCTTCGGCGGCGGCGGCGGCTACGGCGGCGGTGGCCGCTCGGGTGGCGGCGGCTACGGCGGTGGTGGCGGCGGCTACGGCGGCGGTGGCCGCTCGGGCGGCGGCGGCTACGGCGGTGGTGGCGGCGGCTATGGCGGCGGTGGCCGTTCGGGCGGCGGTGGTGGCGGCTACGGCGGCGGTGGCCGCTCGGGTGGCGGCGGCTACGGCGGTGGCGGCTACTGATCCGACCCCAGTCGCAGACTGAGCAACAAGGCGCCTTCGGGCGCCTTGTGCTTTTTGCGCGCGGCTATTCGCTCGCGCGCCGCTTGCGCGGCCGGCTGCCCAGTGCGCGGTCGTAGAGCCAGTTGGGCAGCAGGCGCAGCAGCTTGGCCAGCACGCCCATCTGCCACGGAATGACGCGGTAGCTGACCTGGGCGCGGATGGCGCGCACGGCCCGGTCGGCGAAGTCCTCGGCCCGCATCAGGAAGGGCATGCCGTAGCGGTTGCCGCGCGTCAGCGGCGTGTCGATATAGCCGGGCAACAGCGTCACGACGCGCACGCCGAAGGGCCGGCATTCGCCGCGCAGGCTCTCGCAGTAGGCGACGACGGCGGCCTTGCTCGCGCAATAGGCGCCGTGGCCCGGCAGGCCGCGGATGGCGGAGACGCTGGCGATGCCGACCAGCGTGCCCGAGCCGCGCTCGTTCATCGCCGCGACGAAGGGATGGAAGGTGGCGGCCAGGCCGACGTTGTTGGTCGCGAAGACGCGGCGCATCACATCGAGGTCGTCGAAATGGGCGGTGTCCATGCCGACGCTGATGCCGGCGTTGGCGATGACGACGTCAGGCAGGCCCTGAGCCGCGATGCATTCGTGGCCGATGCGGGCCATCGCGTCGAGGTCGGCCACGTCGGCGCCGTAGACCTTGAAGCGGGCGGCGTCGAGCCGCTGCTCGGCGGCCCAGCGCTCGACCTCGGCGGTGCGCCGCGCGACGAGGGCGAGCCGCGCGCCATCCTGGTAGTAGCGCAGCGCCAGCGCCTGGCCGATGCCACTGGACGCGCCCGTGATGAACACCAGTTCCGTCGTCATCTTGCAGTCCGGTTCTCGATCTGGCCTTGGGCCTTGCCGGTGAAGCCGAGCTGGCCGGTCAGGTGGCGGTACTCGAAGTTCTGCGTTTCCAGCGTCGAGCCGCCCTGGCGGATGGTGACGGGCAGGTGGGAGCGCAGGATCTCGGTGTCGGACAGAGCCTGCAGGAACTCGCCGCGCACGTCGAGCTGGGCCGGGGCGTCCTCGCCGGCACCGGCGGGCAGGCGGCGCAGATGCACGTCGCCGAGCAGCTGCATGTCGCTGCCGTCGCCGTTGCTGAGGGCGCGCCTGGCCTCGGCGATGGCGAGGCTGCCGTCGGGCGCGATGGCGCGCACGCGCACCTGGTCGATCTCGACGGTGTCGGTGTCGGGGTAGTGGCGCAGCTCGGCGCCGGCGATCTGCACGCGCAGCCGGCCGTCGGCGCCGATGCGCTGGATCTCGAAGTTCGTCATGCGGTAGTCGGCCTCGTGGCGCGGCGCCGCCTGCTCGGCCGGCGCCTCCACCAGCGGCGTGTTCTTCACCAGCCACCAGGTGCCGCTGGCCAGGAAGGCCATCAGCAGCAGCGGCAGGTAGCTCGACAGCAGGCCCTGGGCCTGCCACAGCCAGGGCTGCTCCTTGCGCCGGCGCGGCGCAGGCGGCGGCAGCGTCGCTGCAGTCATGTTGTGGCTCCGCCGTCCAGCGTGTCGTGGTGGGCCTGCAGCAGGCGCTCGTAATGGCCGCCGGCCATCAGCAGCAGGTCGCAGCATTCGCGCGCGGCGCCGAAGCCGGCCGGGGCGTGCGTGACATGGTGGGCCAGGGCCAGCACCTCGGCGTGCGCCCCCGGCGGCGCGCAGGCGAAGCCGGCGCGGCTGAGCAGGGGCAGGTCGGGCCAGTCGTCGCCCATCGCGGCGACCTCGCCCCAGGCCACGCCCAACCGAGCCAGCAGCGGCTCGGCGGCGGCGAGCTTGTCGCGCGCGCCATAGACGGCATGGGCCAGGCCCAGGTCGGCGACGCGGCGGCGCACGGCCAGGCTGTCGCGGCCGGTGATGACGACCGGCGTGATGCCGGCCTGCTGCAGCATCTTCAGGCCATGGCCGTCCAGCGTCGCGAAGGCCTTGAAGACCTCGCCGCCCTCGCCGATGTAGATGCGGCCGTCGGTCAGCACGCCATCGACGTCGAAGATCGCGAGCTTGATGCACAGGCCCTGGCCCTGGGCCTTGACCAGCAGCTCGGGCGGGAAGCGGAGCGCGGCCATCAGATCACCTTCGCGCGCATCAGGTCGTTGATGCTGATGGCGCCGAGCAGGCGCTGTTCGGCATCCACGACGAGGACGACGGTGATGCGGGCGGCTTCCATCAGGTCGGCGGCATCCACGGCCAGCGCGTCGGCGCCGACGGTGCGCGGCCTGGGATGGGCGACCTCGGCGGCCGTCAGCGCGCGCAGGTCGCGGCCCTGCTCGACGAGGCGGCGCAGGTCGCCGTCGGTGAAGATGCCCTGCACGCGGTCGTCGGCATCGACGATCACGGCCACGCCCAGGGCCTTGGCGCTCATCTCGCGCATCAGCTCGGTGAAGGGCGTGTCGGCCGCCACTCGGGGCAGGGCGTCGCCGCTGCGCATCAGGTCGCGCACATGGGTCAGCAGCTTGCGGCCCAGCGCGCCGCCGGGGTGGGAGCGGGCGAAGTCCTCGGCCTTGAAGCCGCGCGCGTCGAGCAGGGCCACGGCCAGCGCGTCGCCCAGGGCCATCTGGGCCGTCGTACTGGCGGTGGGCGCCAGCTGCAGCGGGCAGGCTTCCTCGGCGACGCCGCTGTCCAGCACCACGTCGGCATGGGCCGCCAGGCTGGACTCGGCACGGCCGGTCATCGCGATGACGGGTACGCCCAGGCGCCTGAGCACCGGCAGGATGGCATTGAGCTCGTCGCTCTCGCCGGAGTTGGACAGGGCCAGCACGACGTCGCCCAGCGTGACCATGCCGAGGTCGCCGTGGGCGGCTTCGGCCGGGTGGACGAACAGGGCCGGCGTGCCCGTGGAGGCCAGCGTGGCGGCGATCTTGCGGCCGACATGGCCGCTCTTGCCCATGCCCATGACGGCCACGCGGCCACGGCAGGCCAGCACGGTCTGGACGGCATTCGAGAAGGCCGGCCCCAGGCGCGGCGCGAGTTCGGTCAGCGCACGCGCCTCGACCTCGAGGGCCGCGCGGCCCATCGCGATCGCGCGCGCGGCGGCGGAGGAATCGGAAGACATGAAGCCAGTGTAGACAAAGCCCCCCGCGCAGAGGGTTTCCACAGAGCCGTGCGAGGGGTTGTCGGCCTAGACTGGCCCGACATCAGCGCCGGCCACGGGCCAGGCGCACCACGGAGGAGACACCGTGCAGAGGACCGACATCTCGGACCCGGCCTATTTCCACAAGGTCGTCGATTGCCAATGGGCCTGCCCGGCGCATACGCCGGTGCCCGAATACATCCGGCTCATCGCCCAGGGCCGGCATGACGAGGCCTACTGGGTCAACTGGGTCAGCAATGTCTTCCCCGGCGTGCTGGGCCGCACCTGCGACCGCCCTTGCGAGCCGGCCTGCCGGCGCGGCCGGGTGGAGGAGAAGCAGGCGGCCAAGCCGGAGCCGGTGGCTATCTGCCGGCTCAAGCGCGTTGCCGCCGACAGCAAGACAGACGAGTTCCGCGCGCTGCTGCCCAAGCCCGCCGCCAAGAACGGCCGGCGCGTGGCCTGCGTGGGCGCGGGGCCGGCATCGCTGGCCGTCGCGCGCGACCTGGCCCTGGAGGGCTATGCGGTCACGGTGTTCGACGGCGAGGCCAAACCCGGCGGCTTCATCCGCACGCAGATCCCGCGCTTTCGCCTGCCCGAGCGCGTCATCGACGAGGAATGCGGCTACATCCTCGGCCTGGGTGTCGATTGGCGTTCAGGCCAGCGCGTGGACTCGATGAAG
The DNA here is from genome assembly GCF_004342485.1 of Roseateles saccharophilus. Taxonomy (GTDB): domain Bacteria; phylum Pseudomonadota; class Gammaproteobacteria; order Burkholderiales; family Burkholderiaceae_C; genus Pelomonas; species Pelomonas saccharophila. The sequence goes on along the minus strand of NZ_SMBU01000011.1, from coordinate 9,152 downwards.
GCGCTGCTGGCTTTGGGGTATGACGCCGTCTTCGTCGGCTGCGGCGCGCCGCGCGGGCGCGACCTGGCGCTGCCGGGCCGCGAGGAGACGCGGGCGCAGGTGCACATCGGCATCGACTGGCTGAGCAGCGTCAGCTTCGGCCATGTGACGGCGGTGCAGCCGCGCGTCATCGTGCTGGGCGGCGGCAACACGGCGATGGACTGCTGCCGCTCGGCGCGCCGCCTGGGCGCCAGCAGCGTGACGGTGGCCGTGCGCAGCGGCTATGCGCAGATGAAGGCCTCGCCCTGGGAAAAGGAAGACGCCGAGCACGAGGGCATTCCCATCCTCGACTTCCACGTGCCGCTGGCCTTCGAGCATGTGGACGGCCGGCTCACCGGCATGCGCTTTCGCAAGGCCCAGGGTGGCGAGGAGGTCGTCATCCCCTGCGACGAGGTGCTGATCGCCGTCGGCCAGGAGAACGCCTTCCCGTGGATCGAGCGCGACGCCGGCATCGCCTTCGGCGACGACGGCCTGCCGGTGCTGGACAAGCAGAGCTTCCAGTCGACGTTGCACCGGGTCTTCTTCGGCGGCGACGCGGCCTTCGGACCCAAGAACATCATCACGGCGGTGGCCCACGGCCACGAGGCCGCCGTCAGCATCGACCGCCTGCTGCATGGCGAGGGTGTGCGCCAGCGCCCCGCGCCCCACGTTAACCTCGTGTCGCAGAAGATGGGCATCCACGAGTGGAGCTACGACAACGCGGTGAGCCTGGACCTGCGCAGCAAGGTGCCCTGGGCCGCCGCCGAGAAGGCCCTGGCCAGCATCAAGGTCGAGGTGGAACTGGGCTTCGATGCGGCCACGGCCTTGAAGGAGGCCCAGCGCTGCCTGAACTGCGATGTGCAGACCGTGTTTGCGCCCAAGCTCTGTATCGAGTGCGATGCCTGCGTGGACATCTGCCCGATGGACTGCATCACGTTCGCCGAGGACGGTGACGACCTGCGCGGGCGGCTGAAGGCGCCGGCCTTGAACCTGATGCAGGACATCTACGTCGAGGGTGGCCTGAAAACCGGCCGCGTGATGGCCAAGGACGAGGACGTCTGCCTGCACTGCGGCCTGTGCGCCGAGCGCTGCCCGACCGGGGCCTGGGACATGCAGAAGTTCCTGCTCGTCACCGCCAAGGCCGGCGCGGCGAGCCGTGATGTCGCTTCGCGCAAGGAGGCAGCATGAGGGCCGCCGCGCCGGGCCGTCCCAAGCAAGGCCCGACCCTCTCGGAGGGGCGGTCAATGTACTCATTGACCGGGGAGCACCAATGAGCCGCATCGAAGCCACCAACGACTTCGTCGTCAAGTTCGCCAACGTCAACGGCTCGGGCTCGGCCTCGGCCAACGAACTGTTCGCGCGCGCCATCCTGCGCATGGGCGTGCCGGTCAGCCCGCGCAATATCTTCCCCAGCAATATCCAGGGCCTGCCGACCTGGTACGAGGTGCGCGTCTGCGAGGCCGGCTGGCTGGGCCGGCGCGGCGGCGTGGACCTGATGGTGGCGATGAACCCCCAGACCTGGGAGCAGGACGTGGCCGAGATCCAGCCCGGCGGCTATCTGTTCTACGACAGCACCAAGCCGCTGCCGCAAAGCGCCTTCCGGCCCGACATCCACGTCATCGGCATGCCGGCCACGGCCATCTGCAACGCGACCTACGACGTGCCGCGCGAGCGGACTCTCTTTAAGAACATCCTCGTGCTGGGGGCGCTGAGCGAGCTGATGGGGATAGCGGCCGAGGTCATCGAGAAGCTCTTCGCCGAGCAGTACAAGGGCAAGGAGAGGCTGCTGGACTCGAACGTGCGCGCCCTGCATGCCGGCCGCGAGTTCGCGCGCGACCATCTCTCGGTGCAGCCCTTCGGCCTGAAGGTGAGGCGCGCCGACGCTGTCGGCGACCGGGTCTTCCTCGAAGGCAATGCCGCCACGGCCCTGGGCTGTGTCTACGGTGGCGCCAGCGTCTGCGCCTGGTACCCGATCACGCCCTCGTCGTCGGTGGCCGAGGCCTTCGAGAAATACGCGGCCAAGTTCCGCACCGACCCCGACACCGGCGAGAAGCGTTATGCCATCGTGCAGGCCGAGGACGAGATCGCGTCCATCGGCATCATCACCGGCGCCGGCTGGAATGGCGCGCGCGCCTTCACGGCCACGTCCGGCCCCGGCGTGTCGCTGATGACCGAGTTCCTGGGCCTGGCCTATTTCGCCGAGATCCCCCTCGTCGTCATCGACGTGCAGCGCGGCGGCCCCAGCACCGGCATGCCCACGCGCACCCAGCAGGCCGACCTGCTCTCCAGCGCCTATGCCTCTCACGGCGACACCCAGCATGTGCTGCTGCTGCCCGAAGACCCGCGCGAATGCTTCGAGTTCGCAGCCACGGCCCTGGACCTGGCCGAGCGGCTGCAGACGCCCGTCTTCCTGATGAGCGACCTGGACATCGGCATGAACCAGCGCCTGTGCCAGCCGCTGGAATGGGACGACGCGCGCCGCTATGACCGCGGCAAGCTGATGACGGCCGAGATGCTGGATGCGGGCCGCGAGTTCGCCCGCTACAAGGACGTCGACGGCGACGGCATCCCCTGGCGCACGCTGCCGGGCACGCACCCGATCAAGGGCGCCTATTTCACGCGCGGCACGACGAGGAATGAGTACGCCAGCTACTCCGAGCGCGGCGACGACTACATCCGCAACGTCGAGCGGCTGAAGCGGAAGTTCACCACCGCGGCCCTGCTCGCGCCTCAGCCCCTGGTGCGCGCCGCCGCGCAGAAGACCCGCGTCGCCGCCCTCTATTTCGGCTCCACCGCGCCGGCCATGGACGAGGCGCTGGCGGCCCTGGCCGGGGCCGGCATCCACATCGACGCGATGCGGCTGCGCGCCTACCCCTTCCCGCCATCGGTGGCCGACTTCATCGCCGCGCACGACACCGTCTTCGTCATCGAGCAGAACCGCGACGCGCAGATGCGCCGCCTGCTCGTCAACGAACTGGAGATCGCGCCCGCCCGGCTCACACCGGTGCTGCACTTCGACGGCACGCCGATCACGGCCCGCTTCATCACCGACGCGGTCACGCGTCATGTGCATGCGCTGGCCACCAACCCACGGAGCGCGGCATGACCTACCTCGCCAAGCCCAGGCTGCACCACCCCAGCCTGACGAAGAACAAGGTCGGCTACACGCGCCGCGACTACGAGGGCCGCGTGTCGACGCTGTGCGCCGGCTGCGGCCACGACTCCATCTCCAGCGCCATCGTGCAGGCCTGCTGGCAGCTCGACATAGCGCCGCACCGCGTCGCCAAGCTCAGCGGCATCGGCTGCTCCAGCAAGACGCCGGACTATTTCCTCGGCGCCAGCCACGGCTTCAACACCGTGCACGGCCGCATGCCCAGCGTGCTGACCGGCGCCTACCTCGCCAACCGCGAGTTGCTCTACCTCGGCGTGTCGGGCGACGGCGACTCGGCCTCCATCGGCCTGGGCCAGTTCGCGCATGCGATGCGGCGCGGCGTGCGCATGGTCTATATCGTCGAGAACAACGGCGTCTACGGCCTGACCAAGGGCCAGTTCAGCGCGACGGCCGACAAGGGCTCGGTGGCCAAGAAGGGCGCCGTCAACCACGACAGCGCCATCGACCTCGCGGCCTTGGCCCTGCAGCTCGGCGCCACGTTTGTGGCGCGCAGCTTCTCGGGCGACAAGGCCCAGCTCGTGCCGCTGATCGAGGCCGCCATCCGCCACGGCGGCGCGGCCTTCATCGACGTCATCAGCCCCTGCGTGGCCTTCAACAACCATGCCGGCTCCACGCGCAGCTACGACCATGTGCGCGAGCACAACGAGGCGCTGAACCGCATCGACTTCATAGCCCTAGCGCCCGAACAGGTCGTCGAGCACTCGCCCGATGTCGTCGACGTGCCCCAGGCCGACGGCACGACGCTGCGCCTGCGCAAGGTCGACGCGGCCTACGACCCCACCGACCGCCTCGGCGCGATGCATGCGATGCAGTTGCACGTGGCGGCCGGCGAGATCGCCACCGGCCTGCTCTATGTCGACCCCGCCGCGCACGACTGGCATGCCGCCCAGCACACGGCGGCCCGCCCGCTGAACGGCCTGGGTGAAAAAGACCTGTGCCCGGGGGCTGCCGCGCTGGCCAAGATCAACGCCGGCCTGCGCTGAGCCCTCAGCGGCCCAGGTCGGGATCGGGCAGCGGCTCGATGCGGCCCAGCAGGAAGATGAAGGCCGCCATGCCGGCCAGCAGCACGACGCCGGCGACGATGAAGGCATTGGTGAAGGACTGGGTCTGGCCGACGATGATGCCGGTCACGATGGGCGCCACGGCACCCATCATGTTGTTGGCGAAGTTCATGATGCCGCCGACCGTGCCGACGCCGCCCTTGGGCGCGATCAGCGACGGCAGCGACCAGCCCACCGGCGCCGCCGCGGCCAGGCCGCTCAGCGCGATCGAGATCCAGACGATGGCGATGACGGGGTCGGTCGTCGTCGTCGCGCCGAAGACGGCCAGGCCCAGCGTCATGCCGGCCAGCAGCACGGTCTTGCGCACGCGGGTCTCGTCATGGCCCTTGGCGATCAGGTGGTCGATCAGCCAGCCGCCGACGAGCAGGTCGGCCAGCGTCGCGCAGCTCCACGGGATGGCCGCGAAGCCGGCCGACTTCAGGATGCTCATGTGCATGGTCTGCACGAGATAGCCGGGCAGCCAGGTCAGGAACAGGTAGAAGCAATAGCCATAGGCCGCGAAGCCGAGCGACAGGCCCCAGACCTTGCGGCTCTTCAGCAGATAGGCCAGCATGCCCGCCGGGTTGGCGGAGAGCTGGCCCTCGGGCGTGGCGCCGTTGCGGGTGATGTAGGCATGCTCCTCGTGGCTGAGCCGGGGGTGTTGGCTCGGGTCGCGGTAGATCAGATAGAAGGCCGCGAAGTAGGCGAAGCTGAACGCCGACACCAGGCCGAAGCCCCAGCGCCAGCCCAGGTGGACGACGGCCAGCGCGATCAGCGGCACGCCGATGACGTTGGAGAGCTTGGCCGCCGCGTCGAACAGCGCGGTCGACATCGCGCGCTCCTGGCGTGGGAACCAGAAGCCGGTGGCCTTGGCATTGGCCGGGAAGCTGGGCGCCTCGGCGACGCCCAGCAGCATGCGCGCGGCGAAGATGCCGGCGAAGCCCGTCGCGCAGGCGCTGATCAGCGACGCGATGCCCCACAGGAAGGCGCCCCAGCGGCCGATCCAGGTGACGCCGAAGCGGTCCAGGATCAGGCCGGCCGGGATCTGCAGCAGCGCATAGCTCCAGAAGAAGGCGCTGAACAGCAGGCCCAGGTCGGCCGGGCTCAGCCCGAAGGCCTGCTGCAGCTGTGGCCCCGCGACCGAGATGCTGATGCGGTCGAAGTAGTTGATCAGCACCCCGGAGCCGATCAGGCCGGCGATGCGCCAGCGCAGGCGCGGCACCTTGGGGTCAGAGGTCGAATTCATGGCTTGTCTCCGTCGTTCGAGTGGGATGGGGGGGTGCGGGTCAGCCAGCCCAGCGCCGTGTCGCACAGCGCCTCCACGGGCTGCAGGGCGTCCAGGCTCAGCACGCCGGGCTCGCCGTCCGGGGCTGCGAGGGTCTCGAACTGGCTGCGCACCAGGCCTGGGTTGAAGTAATGGTTGCCGGCCCTGGAGCGCACGCGTGCCAGCGCGGTGGCCTCGTCCAGTGCGAGGTAGGCAAAGCGCAGGCCGGGTGCGGCCTCCCGCAGCCGGTCGCGGTAGGCGCGCTTCAGCGCCGAGCAGCTGAGCACGGCGCCGCCCGCGTGCCGGGCCAGCTCGGCGCCGAGGGCCGCCAGCCAGCCGGCGCGGTCGGCATCGGTGAGGGCGATGCCCCGGCGCATCAGCTCGCGGTTGCGCGGTGGGTGGAAGTCGTCGCCCTCGATGACCGGCAGCCGCAGCGCGGTGCCGAGTGCCTGGGCCAGCGTCGATTTGCCGCAACCGGCGACACCCATGACGACGAGCCGCAGCGGCGGGGTGCCCACGCTCGGGTGATCTGGCAACATCCTGTCTCCTGGATAGCGCTATCTTGTTTGGCGGAAAACTGGGCCGACTCCTGGAGTTGCAACCATAGAATGGCTGAAATTTCCGTTTGCCGACCCGGATAGCGCTATCCTAGGTGGGCGCCGACCACCCGCCATCCGGGTTTTTGCCTAGATGAAGAAAACCTCATCCCCCCGCTCCCCGCGCGCGACCGGCCGCGCGACGCTTGCCGATGTGGCCCGCGTTGCCGAGGTCAGCCCGATGACCGCCTCGCGCGCGCTGCGTGGCGAGCGCCGCGTGGACGCCGAGTTGGTCCGCCGCGTGCAGGAGGCTGCCCAGAAGATCGGTTATGTGCCGGACCCCGCCGCCCGCGCGCTGGCGTCGCGCCGCAGCAGCCATGTCGCCGTCCTCGTGCCGTCGCTGACCAACCGGCTTTTCGTCGAGTTGCTGGAGTCCGCCCAGCGGGTGCTGCGCGGCGACGGCTTCCAGACGCTGATCGGCGTCACCCACTACGACCCGGCCGAGGAGGAGCAGCTCGTGCGCGAGCACCTGCTGCACCGGCCGGCCGGGCTTCTGCTGTGCGGCCTGGCGCAGACCGCCGCGACGCGCCGCATGGTGGCCGACCAGGACCTGCCCTGCGTCTACATGATGGAAACAACGGCGGAGCCCCAGGCCTGCAGCGTCGGCTTCTCGCAGCTCGACGCCGCAGCCGCGATGACGCGCCACCTGCTGGAGCGCGGCCATCGCCGCATCGCCTTCGCCGCGGCCCAGCTCGACCCGCGCACGCTGCAGCGCCTGGAAGGCTGGCGCCGCACTCTTGTCGAGGCCGGCTGCCACGACGAGCGGCTGGTGTGGCGCGACCCGGCGCCGTCGTCCGTGGCCCTGGGCGTGCGCATGTTCGAGCAGATCAGCGCGCTGCGGCCGGCCGTCGACGCGATCTTCTTCAACAACGACGACCTGGCCCACGGCGCACTGCTGGCGGCCGCGCGACTGGACATCGCCGTGCCGGGCGGCATCGCCATCGCCGGCTTCAACGACCTGCCCGAGAGCGCCTACACGGCGCCACCGCTGACGACGGTGCGCACGCCGCGCGCCGAGGTCGGGCTGCGCGCGGCGGAGCTGCTGCTGGCGCGTCTGCGCGGCGAGGCGCCGGCGGTGATGCAGCTCGACCTCGGTTTCGAACTCGTCGTGCGAGGCAGTACCTGAGATGATCCGGCGCCATGCGCCCACACCTCATCGCCCTCTCCCTCGTCGCAGTGCTGAGCGCCTGCGCCAGTTCCAGCCAGGACAAGGTCGCCACCGCGGCCACCACGCCGCTGAGTGACCTCAACGTCGTGCGCGCCGACATCCCCGACGTGCTCAAGGCCGCCGCCGCGGCGCCCTATGCCCTGCCGGCCGACGCCAGCTGCGCGGTCCTGGCGGCCGGCGTGCATGCGCTGGACGAGGTCCTCGGCCCCGACCTCGACGCGCCGGCCAGTGCCGGCAGCCCGGGCCTGCTGGACCGCGGCGAGGACGCCGCCACCGGCGCGCTGCAGCGCACGGCCGAGGGCGTCATCCCCTTCCGCGGCTGGGTGCGCAAGCTCAGCGGCGCCGAGCGCTATGCCCGCCATGTCAGCGCGGCCATCACGGCCGGTGGCGTGCGGCGCGGCTATCTGAAGGGCCTGGCCGCGGCCAAGGCCTGCCCCGTGCCGCCGGCCGCGCCGGCCAGCGGCGCACCGCGCTAGGCCCATGCCCGCGGCGGCCGCCGACACCCGGCTGCGCGACCTCGCCCGCCTGCGCCGCGTGCGCGACCGCATCGACCGCGACTACGCCCGCCCGCTGGACGTCGAGGCGCTGGCCAGTGGCATCGGCATGTCGGCCGGCCATCTGAGCCGGCAGTTCCGCGCGGCCTATGGCGAGTCGGTCTATGCCTATCTGATGACGCGGCGCATCGAGCGCGCGATGGCCCTGCTGCGCCGCGGCGACCTCAGCGTCACCGAGGTCTGCTTCGAGGTGGGCTGCGCGTCGCTGGGCACGTTCAGCACACGCTTCACCGAGCTGGTGGGCGTGCCGCCCAGCGTCTACCGGCGCGACGCGGCGGGCGCGACCGAAGGCATGCCGTCCTGCGTGTCCAGGCAGGTCACGCGGCCCATCCGTGAATGAGCTGCAAGCGATCAGGAATCGATAAGCGCCATAACGGCGCCAAACATAGACTGGTTTCCACGGACTTCCCGTGCCCCGAAAGGACATTGAAACCATGGACATCACCATCCACTCGAGCTTCCTGCCGCAGAGCGACCCCGAGGCCTCGCTGGCCTTCTACCGCGACCTGCTGGGCTTCGAGGTGCGCAACGACGTGGGCTACAACGGCCTGCGCTGGATCACCGTCGGCCCGCGGGGCCAGCCCGCCACCTCCATCGTGCTCTACCCGCCGCAGGCCACCCCCGGCGTCACCGACGACGAGAAGCGCACCATCGCCGAGATGATGGCCAAGGGCAGCTTCGCGATGGTGCTGCTCGCCACCCGGGATCTCGACGCCACCTTCCAGAAGCTGCAGGCGGCCGACGCCGAGATCGTGCAGGAGCCGACCGACCAGCCCTATGGTGTGCGCGACTGCGGCGTGCGCGACCCGGCAGGCAACATGGTGCGCATCCAGCAGGCGCGCTGACGGCGCGGCCACGGATGCAGGGGCCCCACCCCCTCGATCGGGTGGTGGGCGGGATGTCGCGCCGGGCGGGCGGGCGGCGTCTGTTGCGGAAGGGCGCGGTCGATCCGCCGCGCCACCGCAACCCAGCTCCCGGAGGTCGCCATGAAGCTCAACCCCACGCCCCGCCGCCTGCTGCAGCTGGATGCGCTGTTCATCGGCCGCGGGCCGGCGCGCGGGCTGCGCGAGGCCAGGGAGCCGGTGTTCGAGGACGCGCGCCTGCCTGACGAGGCCGAGGCGGCCTCGCAGCGCCTGGCGAGCGTCCGGCTCGGGCGCGTCGCCGCCGAGGTGGCGCTGGAGGAGGGCGGGCAGCGCCAGTACGCGCCGCGGCGGGAGGCCGAGGTGCTGGAGTTCCGGGCCAGGCCTTAATGTGGAAGACCTCTCCTGCCGGACGTGACGACGCCTGACCTGACGCCGGCCGGAGCGTTGGGGCGCGATGGGAGGACGCGTCAGGCGGCG
>NZ_SMBU01000010.1 GCF_004342485.1 Roseateles saccharophilus | reverse complement strand
CGCCGCCTGACGCGTCCTCCCATCGCGCCCCAACGCTCCGGCCGGCGTCAGGTCAGGCGTCGTCACGTCCGGCAGGAGAGGTCTTCCACATTAAGTTCGTCGGTGTCGTGGAAGCTGGTCTGCCGACGTTCCGTTAGTGCAGATGAAGCCGGACAGCTCGAACCGCAGGGTGCCTGACAGCCGCGAGCGCCGTCGCACCCGCGCCAGCGTGTGTCTCAAGCCGCGGTGACGCGGTTACGGCCACCCTGCTTTGAAACGTAGAGCGCCGTGTCCGCGCGCGCCAGCAGTTCGTTGGGGAGCTGCTGGGGCTGGGCTGCAACGACACCGAGGGAGACGGTGACGCTGTCGATTTCCTCGCCGGTGGAGCGCCGGATGCAACTCGACGCGACAGTGAATCGGATGCGTTCAGCGAGTTGTTCAGCCCTTGCCATCGGCGTGGCCGGGAGCAGGATGGCGAACTCTTCACCTCCGATACGTGCGACCGTGCCGGCATCCGCCGCGACAGACGACAGCACCTGCGCCACGGCCTTCAGAACCTTGTCGCCAAACGCGTGCCCGTAGCTATCGTTGACTCGCTTGAAGTGATCGATATCCGCCATGATCAGGCATGGTTGGCCGGCTGCGCCCGACGCCGCGTTGGGGGCCAGCAGGCATGTCGCCAGCTGCTGATCGAACGCCCGGCGGTTGGCCAGGCCCGTGAGCGCGTCGACAAGGGACTCGTGACGGGCACGGTGGACCTCGGAGCGCAGGTCGAGGATCTCGCGTTGGCTTTCCTTCAGCCGCGACTGCAAGTCGGCCATCGCCTGAGCCATTTTTGCGGTATGTCTCAGGATCTCGGCGACCGGCTCTTCGGCAGCGTGCGCAAGCCCCGCCTGCAGGCTGCCAAGCGCCTGCGCGTAGCGCTCCGCTTGCGTACCCGCAGCCGTGGCGGAATGCGATACGCCGGTGAGGACCCGCTCAAAACCGTCGGCGATCTGTTCGGCCGTGGCCGGGTCAACCTCCGCAATATGTCTGCGGTGGATCGCGTAGGTCTTGGCCTCGTCGAGCCTGCCGTGCTCGGACAAGGATTCGTCGACTGCCTTCCGGAGTCCAGGATTGCTCAGGGCAACGTATTCATACCAGACCGCATAGCTGACCGGATGAAGCGCCGTGGCCTGTCGGGACATCAGCGGAATGGCAAGCCGGAGCAATTCGGCACTCTTGTCAACCGAGACAACGTATCGCATGTTCTTGAACTACTGACGGGCCAGCAAGATTGTCATCGCAGCCTGATCTTATGGCGCACAGCCGAGGGGACGTCGAGGCCGGTCCGATCCGCCGTGTCGATGGTTTGGATGAGGGCCGCAGGCCTGTGCGCCAGCCTGATCCTGACCCGGGTGGTCACCCGCCCCCGAGACGTGATGGCGGAAGGCTGGAGTTCGGACGACATCGGCAAGCCGTGCGCTTTGTCGGCCTGGCCGTCCGCCACTGCATGGTGACTACATGAGGCCCAGAAACAACAAAGCCCAGCGGGTAACCGACCTGCCCGACCTGGCGCAAGCCTGCGACCTCACGGCTGGCGCGATAGAGCGGCTGGCGTGCCCGGCCGGCAAGGCTCAAGCCTTCTTGCGCGACGCCAAGGCGCCCGGCCTGCGCGTGCGTGTGACGGCGGCCGGAGCGAAAGCCTTCGTCTTCGAGGCCAAGCTCGACCGGCAGACCATCCGCCGCACCATCGGAGACGTGCGGGCCTGGACGATTGATGACGCGCGCATCGAGGCCAACCGGCTGCGGGTGACGCTCGACCAAGGCCAAGACCCCCGCGAGCTGGAGCGTGCGGCGAAGGCTGCGCGGGCCGCACTCGCCGCCCAGGCCAGCGCCGATGCCCTGACCGTGGGCGAAGCCTGGGCTCGCTATGTCGAGCTGGGCCGACCCAAGCGCAAAGACGCCTGGAAGCCGCGCTACGTGGCCGACATGGCGAAGATGACCGCCGCAGGGGGCGAGCCGCGCAAGCGAGGGCAGGGCGTCACGCTGCCCGGCCACTTGTTCCCGCTGTTGGGCCTGCCGCTCGCGTCAGTGAATGAGGATGTGCTCGCGGCATGGTTCGAGCAAGAGGGCCGGCGCAGCAAGCACCAAGCCACGCGGGCGCTGATGATGTTCCGGGGCTTCCTGCGCTGGTGTGCCGGCCGCAAGGAATACAAGCACCTGACCGACCGCGATGCAGGCAAGGCGCCCGCCATCGTTGAGGCCTTGCCGCGCAACATCCGGCGCACCGATGCGCTGGAGGCGGCCCAGGTGCCGGGCTGGTGGGCGGGCGTGGAGCAACTGCCCAACCTCACGGCGTCGGCCTATCTGCGCGCGCTGCTGCTCACCGGCGCCCGGCGCGAGGAGATGGCCGCGCTGCGCTGGGAGCATGTCGACTTTCAATGGCGCAAGCTCACCATTGCCGACAAGGTGGACGCCAGCCGCACCATTCCACTGACGGACTGCATGGCGTGGATGCTGTCGAACCTGCCGCGCGGGCGTGATGCCCAGGGCAAGCCCAGTCCGTTCGTGTTTGCCAGCGCCAGCAAGTCCGGCCGCATTGCCGACCCCCGAGCCAGCCACGCCCGAGCCCTGCAAACCGCAGCTATCGACGGATTGAGCATCCACGGGCTACGCCGGTCGTTCTCGCTGCTGGGTGAGGCTGCTGGGGCGCCGGCCGGCGCCATCGCCCAGGTGATGGGTCACCGCCCCAGCGCGACGGCCGAGGGCTACCGGCCGCGCAGCGTGGATGCGCTGCGGCCCTTCGTGGCGCAGGTAGAGGCCCACATCTTGGCCCTGGCCGGGGTGCAGTTCGACCCCGCGTCGGTGCGCGCACTCGGCCTGCGCGTCGTGGCTTGAGATTCATACGCATCGGTGCTCTTTAAGATACCATCATGGAAATTCGCATCTATGTGGACGCCCACGGTGACGCGCCCTTTGAGGATTGGCTCGCCAGCCTCAAAGACAGCATCGCCCGCGGCAAGGTCCGGGCCCGGCTGGCGCGCGTACAGGCTGGCAACCTGGGGGACTGCAAGCCGCTACGTGACGGGGTTCAGGAGCTGCGGATTGACCACGGGCCGGGATACCGCGTGTACGTGAGCCAGCAAGGCCCTGTGCTGGTGCTGCTGCTCTGCGGTAGCAACAAGGGCGGGCAGGACCGTGCTATCGAACGTGCCATTGCGTATTTGAAGGACTGGAAGCAAAGAGGTTCGCCATGACTGCACCCCGCGACAAAAGCTATGACGCTAGCCTGACTACCGCGCTGACCGACCCCGCGGAGGCTGCCGCGTACATTGAGGCCGTGCTCGAACTTGACGACCCGGCTGCGCTGCTGGTGGCGCTGCGGCAGGTGGCCAAGTCGCACGGCATGGCCGAGGTTGCCCGGCGTGCCGACGTAGGCGACAAAACCCTGTTTCGTGCCCTGAGCGAGAGCGGCAATCCAACGCTCGACACAGTAAACAAGGTGCTGCACGCGGTAGGCCTGCGGCTGAGCGTGGCCCCGCTGGCCGGCGTGCATGGTTGAGGGTGCGCGACTCATGAAGGCCTTCGAGCAGTTCAAGGCCGAGCTGCTGGCCGACCCCGCCACCCGCCGCGAATACGACGCGCTGGCGCAGGAGTTTGAAACCGCCCGCGAGCTGGTGGTGGCTCGCGCACGGGCGGGCCTGACGCAAGAGCAGGTGGCCGAGCGCATGGGCACGACGCAAAGCACGGTGGCGCGGTTGGAAAGTGGGCGCCGGCCGCCGGACACCTCATGGGGTTCCACGCGAGCAAAAAATCGTGCTGTTTGATTTTTCGGCGCGCGAGAGCAACGTCCAGGAAATCAAACGCGTCCGGCGTATCGGCGACTTGTCCAGGCCCCATCCAGTCGGGCGCACGGGCTGCGACCTGGACAGCCCATTTGTCGACGTTCGAGGTGCCGGGGTGGTGTGGGTGCCTGCCCCGTCCGCCCGCGCCACCGGCGCGAAACCCCGTGCAGTTGGCTACATGGTGGCTACATGAGCCCCGAAAACAACAAAGCCCAGCGGTTGAAGCTGGGCTAAGTGTTTGTTTTTCTTGGTGCCGGCAAGAGGAGTCGAACCCCCGACCTTCGCATTACGAATGCGCTGCTCTACCAACTGAGCTATGCCGGCGCTGACTTGAGCGTCAAGCCCACCATTATAGCCACTATTTTTGAGCCGCTTCGCGGTGGTAGGCCGCGATGCGTTCGACCTCGTTCTTCGAGCCCAGCGCCACGGCCACGCGTTCGTGCAGCTTGCTGGGCTGGAGGTTCATGATGCGCTCGCTGCCGTTCACGGCCGCGCCGCCGGCCTGCTCGACGATGAAGGCCATCGGGTTGGCTTCGTACATCAGGCGCAGCTTGCCGGGTTTGTCGGGCTCACGCTGGTCCCAGGGGTAGAGGAAGACGCCGCCGCGGGTCAGGATGCGGTGCACATCGGCCACCATGCTGGCCACCCAGCGCATGTTGAAGTCGCGGCCGCGCGGGCCGGTGCTGCCGGCCAGGCATTCGTCGATGTAGCGCTTCACCGGCGGGGCCCAGTGGCGCATGTTGGACATATTGATCGCGAACTCCTTCGTATCCTCGGGAATCCTGACCTGTTCCTGGGTCAGCACCCAGGAGCCGGTCTCGCGGTCCAGCGTGAAGACGGCCACGCCGTCGCCCACGGTCAGCACCAGCATGCTCTGCGGGCCGTAGACGCAGTAGCCGGCGGCGGCCTGCTGCTTGCCGGGCTGCAGGAAGTCCTCCTCGGCGACGCCACGCGAATGGCCCACCTTGCGCAGCACGCTGAAGATGGTGCCGATGGACACGTTGACGTCGATGTTGGACGAGCCGTCGAGCGGGTCGAACAGCAGCAGGTATTCGCCCTGGGGGTAGCGGTTGGGCACGACATAGATGCCGTCCATCTCCTCGCTGGCCATGGCCGCGAGGTGGCCGCCCCATTCGTTGGCCTCGATCAGCACCTCGTTGGCGATGATGTCGAGCTTCTTCTGCACCTCGCCCTGCACGTTCTCGCTGCCGGCCGTGCCGAGCACATCGCCCAAGGCGCCCTTGTTGACGGCGATGGCGATGCGCTTGCAGGCGCGCGCGACGATCTCGATCAGCAGGCGCAGTTCCTGCGGGATGTGGCCGTGCTCGCGCTGCTGCTCGATCAGGTACTGGGTCAGGCTGATCTGGCGGCTCATGCTTGGGCTCCGGAGGCGAGGGCGCGTTCGACGATTTCACGAACATCCGACGACAGGTCGGGCTTGGCGGCCACGCGGGCCACGGCCTCGCGGGCGGCCGTGCGATAGGGCTCGGCCAGCATGCTCCAGCGGTCCATCGAGCGGGCGATGCGGCTCGCGACCTGCGGGTTGATGGCGTCCAGCGCCAGCACCTGGTCGGCCCAGAACACATAGCCGGCGGCGTCGGCGCGGTGGAAGGCGGCCGGGTTGAACATGCACAGGCTGGCGATCAGGCTGCGTGCGCGGTTGGGGTTCTTCAGCGTGAAGTCGGCGTGCTGGGTCAGCGCCTTCGCGCGGGCGAACACGCGGCCCTCGGCCTCGGGCGCGCGGGCCTGCAGCGAGAACCACTTGTCGATGACGAGGGCATCGTCCTTGAACAGCGCGTGGAAGCGCTCCAACGCCGGCGCGGCCAGTTCGGCGCCCGCGTTGACGAGGGCCGCCAGCGCGCCCAGGCGGTCGGTCATGTTGGACGCGTCCTTGAAGCGCTGGTAGGCCTTGCCCGGCCACACGGTGTCGCCGCTGGCCTGGGCATCCAGCACGAGCATGGACAGCGCCAGGTTGGCCAGCGCGCGCTTGCCGGAGGAGACGGGGTCGGGCGCGTAGCCGCCCTGCACCTGGTTGGCCTCGAAGGCCGCGGCCCAGTCGTCGCGCAGCGCGCTGGCGAGTTGGGCCTGGGCGGCCATCACGGCGGCGTGGATGGCCTGCGGGTCGACGATGTCGAGCTGCTCGGCGATATAGCTCTCGCCCGGCAGCGTCAGCGCCAGCTCCTTGAAGGCGGGGTCCAAGTCGGCGTGGTTGAGCACGCCGCGCATCGCCTCGATGAAGGCGTTGCTGAGCTGCAGCGGCTGGCCGGCGCGCAGCGCGTGCAGGATGCGGTTCAGCGCCAGCCGCTGGCCGGCCTCCCAGCGGTTGAAGGGGTCGCTGTCGTGGCGCATCAGCACCAGCAGCGCGGCGTCGGACAGGCCGTCGTCCAGCACCACCGGGGCCGAGAAGCCGCGCAGCAGCGAGGGCACGGGCTCGGCGTCGATGTTCTCGAAGACGAAGCTCTGCTCGGCCTGGTCCAGCACCAGCACCTGCTCGGTGGCACCTAGAGCGTTCAGCGCCAGGGCGGCGCCATGGCGGTCCAGCAGGCCCATGACGACGGGGACGACTTGCGGCTGCTTGGTCGTCTGGCCCGGCGTGGCGGGCGTGTGCTGCGTGAAGCGCAGCGTGTAGGTGCGGGCAGAGGCGTCGTGCTCGCCGCGGGCGCTGACGCGCGGGGTGCCGGCCTGGGAGTACCAGCGCTTGAAGGCGTCCAGGCGTGTGGCGAGCGTCGAGCCCGGGTTGGCATCGGCGATGGCCTGGGCGAAGTCGTCGCAGGTGACGGCCTGGCCGTCATGGCGCTCGAAGTAGAGCTTCATGCCGGCCTCGAAGCCCTTGCGGCCGACCAGCGTCTGGTACATGCGCACGACCTCGGCGCCCTTCTCGTAGACGGTGGCCGTGTAGAAGTTGTTGATCTCGCTGTAGCTGTCCGGACGCACCGGGTGGGCCATCGCGCCGCTGTCCTCGGGGAACTGCATGGCGCGCAGCTGGCGCACATCCTGGATGCGGCAGACGGCGCGCGCCGAGGGCGTGCCGGCCATGTCCATCGAGAACTCCTGGTCGCGGAACACGGTCAGGCCCTCCTTCAGCGACAGCTGGAACCAGTCGCGGCAGGTCACGCGGTTGCCGGTCCAATTGTGGAAGTACTCGTGGGCGACGATGGACTCGATGCGGTTGAAGTCCGCGTCGGTGGCCGTGGCCGGCGAGGCGAGCAGGGCGCTGGTATTGAAGATGTTCAGGCCCTTGTTCTCCATCGCGCCCATGTTGAAGTCGGACACGCCGACCACCATGAAGCGCTCCAGGTCCAGCGGCAGCTGGAAGCGGGCCTCGTCCCAGACGATGGAGGCGATGAGGCTGTTCATCGCGTGCTCGGTCTTCTCCAGGTCGCCACGGCGCACATAGACCTGCAGCAGATGGTCCTTGCCGGCGCGGGTGCGGATGCGCTGCTCGCGCGTGACGAGGTCGCCCGCGACGACGGCGAACAGATAGCTGGGCTTGGGGAAGGGGTCGCTCCAGACGGCGAAGTGGCGGCCGTTTTCCAGCGTGCCGCTGCCCGTCAGGTTGCCGTTGGCCAGCAGCACCGGGTATTTGGTGGCGTCGGCACGCAGCGTGACCGTGTAGACGGCCATCACGTCCGGGCGGTCCAGGAAGTAGGTGATGCGGCGGAAGCCCTCGGCCTCGCACTGCGTGAAGAAGCTGCCGCCCGAGGTGTAGAGGCCCGACAGCGCGGTGTTCTTCTCGGGGCAGCAGGTGTTGCGGATCTCGAGCGCGAAGTCGGCGTCGGGTGCGCCTTCGATGATGAGCTCGTGGCCCTCCTGGCGGAAGGACACCGGGCTGCCGTCGATCAGCACGCGCAGCAGGTTGAGCTCTTCGCCATGCAGGCGCAGCGGGCCGTGCGGCACGGCGCGGTTGCGCTCGACCTGCATCCTGCTCGTGACCAGGGTCTTGGTCGGGTCGAGGTCAAAGGTCAGGTCGACCTTGCGGATCCAGAACGCCGGTTGCTGGTAGTCCAGGCGTTGGATCAGGGGAGCGGTGCCTTCACGCATGAGGGGCTTCCTTGGATGAGGAAAAAGGGGAGGCCGCCGTGGCGGCCCGGAGTCAGACGCCCTGCTTGAGCGACTCGGTGATGAAGGGGTCGAGGTCGCCGTCCAGCACCTTCTGCGTGGCCGACGTCTCGTAGTTGGTGCGCAGGTCCTTGATGCGGCTCTGGTCCAGCACATAGCTGCGGATCTGGTGGCCCCAGCCGACGTCGGTCTTGGTGTCTTCCAGCTTCTGCTGCTCTTCCATGCGCTTCTTCATCTCGTGGTCGTACAGGCGCGAGCGCAGGCGGCGCCAGGCGACGTCACGGTTGCTGTGCTGGCTGCGGCCGTCCTGGCATTGCACGACGATGCCGGTCGGGATGTGCGTCAGGCGCACGGCCGAGTCGGTCTTGTTGATGTGCTGGCCGCCGGCGCCGCTGGCACGGAAGGTGTCGGTGCGCACATCGGCCGGGTTGATGTCGATCTCGATGCTGTCGTCCACCTCGGGATAGACGAACAGCGACGCGAAGGACGTGTGGCGGCCGCCGGACGAGTCGAACGGCGACTTGCGCACCAGGCGGTGCACGCCGGTCTCGGTGCGCAGCAGGCCGAAGGCGTACTCGCCCTCGACCTTGATCGTCGCGCTCTTGATGCCGGCGACGTCGCCGGGCGTCTCGTCTTCCAGCGTGGCCTTGAAGCCCTTGCGCTCGCAGTACTTCAGGTACTGGCGCAGCAGCATGCCGGCCCAGTCGCAGGCCTCGGTGCCGCCGGCGCCGGCCTGGATGTCGATGAAGCAGTTGCTCGGGTCGGCCGGGTTGTTGAACATGCGGCGGAACTCGAGCTCCTCGATCTTCTCGCGCAGCTTGTTCGCATCCTCCTCGATGGCCAGCATGCCGGCCTCGTCGCCTTCCTCGCGGCTCATCTCGAAGAGTTCGCCGTTGTCGGCCAGCGAGCCGGTCAGCATCGTGATCGTGTCGACCACGGCTTCCAGCGTGCGCTTTTCCTTGCCGAGCTCCTGGGCGCGCTTGGGTTCGTCCCAGACCTTGGGGTTCTCCAGCGCGGCGTTGACCTCGTTCAGGCGCAGTGCCTTGCGGTCGAAGTCAAAGATACCCCCTTAGCGCGTCGGTGCGCGCTGAGAGGTCGGCAATCGTGTTGCCGATTTGGTTGATGTGTTCGATGTCCATGGCGGGCGCCGTCGTTCTTGGCAAAAGGCGGATTTTCTCATGGGCAGAATGCGGCCCATGACAAGCCCGCCCCGCAACGACTATTGGCGCCGCACGCGCCGCCTGACGGTGGGGCTGCTGCTGGCCTGGATGCTGGTCGCGTTCGCGCCGGTCTACTTCGCGCGTGAGCTCAGCATCGAGGTCTTCGGCTGGCCGCTGGCCTTCTGGCTGGCCTCGCAGGGCGCGCTGCTGGCCTTCTGCGCCATCGTCATCGTCTATGCCTGGCGCATGCGCCGGCTCGACGCGGCCGCCGCCAGCCAGGCCGCCGACGCTAGGCCGCCAGAAACTCGCTGATCCGCGCGGCCAGCGCCTCGGGCTGGTCGTGGTGCAGCATGTGGCCGGCGTCCTGCAGCACGCAGCGCTGCAGCTCGGGCACCAGCGCGAGCCGGGCCTCGAAATCCTCGCGCGGGTAGCGCTTGCCCCAGAAGCGCGTGAGCTGGTCGTCGCTGCCCTCCACCCACAGCGTGGGCGCGGCGATGCGCTGCCAGCAGGCCAGCACCTCGGCCTTGCGGTAGAGCACCGGGTTGGCCAGCTTGTGGGCCGGGTCGGCGTTCAGCACGAAGCCCGCGGCGGTCTCGCGGGCCCAGTGCCCGGCCAGCCAGGCCGCCTTGTCCCGGGCCAGGCGCGGGTTGTTCTTCATCAGCCGCTCGGCCACGTCGGCCAGCGTCGCATAGGGGCGCAGCGTGGGCGGTTCCTTGAGCTCGTCCAGCCACTTCAAGAGCCGCTCGGGCGCGGCGGCCGGCGCCATGTCGGGCAGGCCGAAGCCCTCCAGGTTCACCAGGCGGCGGATGCGCTGCGGTCTGACGCCGGCATAGCTCATCACGACGTTGCCGCCCATGCTGTGGCCGATCAGATCCACCGGCGCGTCGGGGCTGAGCTGGTCGAGCAGGGCGTCCAGGTCGGCCAGGTAGTCGGGGAACCAGTAGCAGCCGGCGCCGGTCGTCTCGCTGAGGCCGAAGCCGCGCCAGTCCAGCGCGACGATCTCGCGCTCGCCCGCCAGCGCGTCGACGACGAACTGGAAGGAGGCACCGACGTCCATCCAGCCGTGGACCATGACGAGGGGCGGGCGGCCGGGGCTGGCTTCGCCCCAGCGCAGCAGGTGGTGACGCAGGCCGCGAAGGCTCGGGAACTCGCTGCGGTGCGCGCGGCGTGGGGTGTAGACATCGGGCATATCCGCACTTTAGGGCAGGGCAGTCCGCTGACAATGAGGGCATGCCTCCTCGCCACGACATCCGCGCCGCCGAGCCGCGCGACCTGAACGCCATCGTCCAACTCATCGGCGAACTGGCCGAGTTCGAGCACCTGACCCATCTGCTGGAGGTCACGCCGACCAAGCTGGCGCCGCATCTGTTCGGCGACGACCCGGTGGCGGAATGCCTTGTGGGCGAGGTGCATGGCGAGGTCGTCGGCTTCGCGCTGTACTACACCAACTTCTCCACCTTCCTGGCCAAGCCCGGGCTTTACCTGGAAGACCTTTATGTCCGGCCGGCCCACCGCCGCAGCGGGCTGGGCAAGGCCCTGCTCATCCAGCTGGCCCAGCTGGCCTGTGAGCGCGGCTACGGCCGCTTCGACTGGACCGTGCTGCACTGGAACGAGGACGCCATCCGCTTCTACGAGAAGCTCGGCGCCGAGGTCATGCCCGACTGGCGCATCTGCCGGCTGACGGGCGACGCGCTGGAGCGCTATGCCGATGGCGACCGGCCCAGCATGTGGTCGCCGTCGGCCTGGCTCGGCCTCTAGGCTGAAGCCCGGCCCCGGGCAATCCATGAGGCCCGCGGCAGCCACGCTGGCTAGCATCGACCCCTAGTTCAAACCCCGGGGCCCTTCATGGCGGAAGACCATTACGCGCAGCTGCATGCCGCCTTCCGCTGGCAGGTGCCCGAGGACTTCAATATCGCCGAGGCCTGCTGCGGGCGCTGGGCGCGCGACACGCCCAAGGCCACGGCCATCTACTTCGACAGCGAGAGCGGCTGCCGCGCCCAGTACAGCTTCGCCCAGCTGCAGCGCGCCGCCAACCGCCTGTCCAATGCGCTGCTGAATCAGGGTGTGCGCCGCGGCCACCGCGTCGCCATCGTGCTGCCGCAGCGCTTCGAGACGGCCGTGGCCCATATCGCCATCCAGCAGATCGGCGCGGTGGCGATGCCGCTGTCCATGCTGTTCGGCGCCGAGGCGCTGGAGTACCGGCTGCAGGACAGCGGCACCGTGCTGGCCATTGCGGCCTGCGAGGCGCTGGCGGCGCTGCGCGAGGTGAAAGCCCGCTGCCCGGCGCTGCGTCGCGTCCTCGTCGTCGGCGACAGCCCGGTGCAGGGCGACGAACTGCCGTGGATGGAGGCCTTGCAGGCCGAGGAGGCGCGCTTCAAGCCCGTGGCTACCAAGCACAGCGACCCGGCCATCCTGATCTACACCAGCGGCACCACCGGGGCGCCGAAGGGGGCGCTGATCCCGCAGCGCGCGCTGGTGGGCAACCTGAGCGGCTTCATCGCCAGCCAGGACTGGTTCGGCTTCGACCCCTTCGACGCGACCCGGCCCAGCGATGCCGTCTTCTGGAGCCCGGCCGACTGGGCCTGGACCGGCGGCCTGATGGACGCATTGCTGCCCACGCTCTATTTCGGCCGTCCCATCGTGGCCTGGCAGGGGCGCTTTTCGGCGGCCAAGGCCTTCGAGCTGATGTCGACCTATGGCGTCACGCACAGCTTCCTGTTCCCGACCGCGCTCAAGGCCATGATGAAGGCCGAGCCTCGGCCCAAGCGTCACGCGCTGAAGCTGCGCGCGCTGATGAGCGCGGGCGAGGCGGTGGGCGATGCCGTGTTCGCCTGGTGCCGCGACGCTCTAGGCGTGCCGGTCAACGAGATGTTCGGCCAGACCGAGATGAACTACGTCGTCGGCAACTGCCAGGCGCTGTGGCCGGCCAGGCCGGGCAGCATGGGCCGGGCCTATCCGGGCCATCGCGTGGCCGTCATCGACGACGCGGGCCGCGAGTGCGCGCAGGGCGAGATCGGCGAGGTGGCCGTGCATGCGCGCGACCGCCACGGCGTGCCTGACCCGGTCTTCTTCCTCGGCTACTGGAACAACGAGGCCGCGACGCAGGCCAAGTTCAGTGGCACGCCGGGCGACAGCTGGTGCCGCACCGGCGACCTGGCCCGCCAGGACGCCGATGGCACGCTCTGGTACGAGGGCCGGGCCGACGACGTCTTCAAGAGTGCCGGCTACCGCATCGGCCCCGGCGAGATCGAGAACTGCCTGCTCAAGCACCCGGCCGTCGCCAACGCGGCCGTCGTGCCCAAGCCCGACGCCGAGCGCGGCGCGCTCGTGAAGGCCTATGTCGTGCTGGCCGAGGGGCAGGCGGGCGATGCGGCCCTGGTCGAGGCGCTGCAGGCCCATGTGAAGGCGCGCCTGGCGCCCTACGAGTACCCCAAGGAGATCGAGTTCATCGAGGCGCTGCCGATGACGACCACCGGCAAGGTGCAGCGCCGCGTGCTGCGTCTTCAGGAGGAGCAGCGGGCGGCCTCAGGCCGCGCGGTTGCGTAGCCTCAACAGGCTCAGGCCCAGCAGCACGAAGAGGCCGCCCGAGATGCGGTTGAACAGGCGCAGATGCCGCGCCTCGGTCAGGAAGCGGCTCAGCGTGCGGAACAGGCCGACGTAAAAAGCGTGTGAGGCCAGCGCTAGCGCCGTGAAGGTGAGCGTCAGCAGCACCGTCTGCAGCAGCAGCGACGAGCCCGGCGTCAGGAACTGCGGGAACAGCGCCGTGAAGAACAGGATGGCCTTGGGGTTGGTTACGGCCACGCCCAGGCCCTGCAGGAAGAGGCGACCGGGCGTGTGCGGCTGCACCGCCGACGCGGCCCGCGCGTCCAGCCGCAGCGGTGCGCTGCGCCACTGCCTGATGCCGAGATAGACGAGGTAGAGCGCGCCCACCAGCTTCACGGCCAGGAAGGCCGAGGCCGACAGGGCCAGCAGTGCACCCATGCCGGCCGTGGCCGCCGCAGACACGATGAACAGGCCCGCCGCGTTGCCGAGCGAACTGAACGCCGTCTGCCGCGCGCCGACGGCGACCGAGTTCGAGATGGCCAGCAGCACACCCGGCCCGGGCGAGAAGGTGACGAGCAGCGCGACGCCGCAGAACAGCAGCCAGGTCGAGAAGGGCATGGGGACTCCGTGTCGGGCTAGGGCGCTGGCAAGTTTAAGGAGGCGCGCCGGCTCATCTGCACTTGTAGGGCTTGCCCAGCATGCTGACGCCGCGCGGGGCGACATTGCCGTTGAAGCTGTCCATGTCGGTGATGCGGGAGCGGAACACCTCGACGCAGGTGTTGCCACGTCGGAACACGGAGCGGTGGTCGCCCTGGGCGCCGACGGCCTGGGCGCGGTTGTCGCTGGTGCTCTCCTCGACCCAGTCGCCGGTGCCGCCGGTGGCCTCGGCGATGCGGTCCTCCAGCGTCGGCCGCGGCGTGTTGCTGCGCGGGTCGCTCAGCGCCGGGTTGCGGGCGGCGGCGGACGAGGCGGCATAGCCGGGCGGCAGCGTCAGGCGCAGCGTCGAGCGCGCGGGCTCGGCCGGCCTGGCCTCGGTGGGGGCGGCTATCGGCACAGGGGCGGCATTCTGCGGCTGGGCATCCGTAGCGACGGCCGGCGGCGGGATCAGCTGGGGCCGGGCCGGCTCCACGCGCGGCGTGGCCGTGGTGCGTGGCAGTGGCGCCTGCGGGCGGGGCGGCGTGGGCCGGATGAGGCGTACCGTCGTCAGCCGCCGCTCGTCGTGGCCGCCCAGGCCGGCGGGCCGGTACAGCCACAGCCCGGCCAGCAGGGCCAGGTGCAGGGCCGCGACGAGGCCGCGCGCGAGCCAGCGCGGGTTCACGAACCCTGCAGCTTGACGGAGAGCTTGCTGCCCGCCGGCGGCAGCAGCCGTGCCGCATCGGGCCAGCTCTCCTGGCCGGTCAGCAGCGTGCAGGGGCGGCCCTTTTCGCCCTTTTTCGCGTCGGGGTCGCGCTCGCCGGCCGCCTGCGGCAGCGGCAGGCCGAGCAGCTGCCCGTTCTCGCGCCACTCCAGCTCCCAGCCCGGCGTGGCACTGCAGACGCGCACCGCTTCGATGCGCGGGAACAGCCAGCGCAAGTACCAGGGCAGCAGCTCCTCGCGCAGCGTGCGCGCCACGCGCATGATCTGGCGCACCTTGGCCATGTCGAGCTGCTCGGGTGCCACCGTCAGCTCGAGCGTGCCGCGCACGGCCATCTGACCCTTGGCCACATTGGTGGCGAGGTCGGCCGTTTTGGCCTCGGCCTCGGGCAGCACCGGCAGGTCGAAGCGGCCCTCGGTGTCGATCTTGAGCGGATAGTCGGCGTCGTCGCTGCGCACGGCCATGCGGATGTCGGCCAGCGCCGGCTTGGTCTTCTCGGTGTCGACGTTGAAGTCCATGCGGAACAGGCCCTCGCCGTGCTGGCGCAGCTTGGTCAGCAGCTCGTTGATGCTGCGATAGGGCAGCACGCTGCCATCGCGCTTCATCTCGGTTGTGACGGTGGGCAGCACCTCGGGCTCGGCGTGGGCGGCCACGGCCAACAGCAGGGCAAGGCAGGCGGGCAGGGCTTTCATCGGTGTCAGTCGGAGTTGTCGGGAGGTTCGGGGCCCGGCTCCCAGGCGAGCAGGTCGCCCGGCTGGCATTGCAGTACTTCACAGATGCGTGACAGCGTGTCGAAGCGCACGCCGCGCACCTTGCCGCTCTTGAGCAGCGACAGATTGGCCTCGGTGATGCCGACACGCTCGGCCAGCTCGCGCGAACGCATCTTGCGGCGCGCGAGCATGACGTCGAGGGTGACGATCACCGGCATTACACGAACTCTGCGTTTTCGTCGGCGACGCGCGCGGCTTCGTGCAGGACTTGTGCAAGGGCAAGCAGCAGCAGGCCGAACAGCAGTGCGAGGTAGTGGTCGCCCGACAGGCCGAACCACAGCTGGCGCTCGCCCTTGGGGTTGCCCCAGGTCAGCGCGAGGACGACCAGGGTCTGGCCCAGCGGCTGGGCGGCGGCCAGCGCGCACAGGCCCAGGCCCAGGCGGCGCAGATGCTGGGCCGGCCGCTGCGTCAGCAGCTCACCCTGCGCAAAGCAGCCGAACAGCGACCACATCTGCCACAGCGCGAACAGGCTCACCGAGGCCGGCAGCAGCGAGGCCGCCAGGCCCCAGAGCCGCGAGCCCAGGTCGAGCTGCAGCGTGTCGACCGCCCACAGCTTGGACGCCACCTCGGCCACCCAGTCGGGCTCGGCCCAGAAGATGAAGGGCAGGGTGCCGATGACCACCACGCCGAGCAGGCAGAGCGTCCTCACGACCCAGGCCAGGCGGCGGATGCGGCGCAGACCGTCGGCGGAGAAGGAGTCGGGCATGGGGGCCTTCGTGAAACAAGAAAAACTTACTGTAAAACAATAATTGCTTGTTGCAAGACGGAATCATTCACCTCCCCGAAAATAAGGGGATGAGCAAGAAGACCAGCCACGTCAGCGAAACCCCCGCCACGCAGGCGCTCAAGCGCGCCGGCGTCGCCTACAGCGAGCATGTCTACGACTACGTCGAGCACGGCGGCACGGCGGAGTCGTCCAGGCAGCTGGGCGTGGACGAGCACGCCGTCGTGAAGACGCTGGTGATGCAGGACGAAGCCCAGCAGCCGCTGATCGTGCTGATGCATGGCGACCGCACGGTCAGCCTGAAGGAACTGGCGCGGCAGATCCCGTGCAAGAAGGTCGAGCCTTGCAAGCCCGAGGTGGCCCAGCGCCACAGCGGCTACCAAGTCGGCGGCACCTCGCCCTTCGGCGTGCGCAAGGCCATGCCGGTGTTCGTCGAGGCCGGCATCCTCGAACTGCCGAAGATCTGCATCAACGGAGGCCGGCGGGGCTACCTCGTCGGCATCGAGCCGCGGGTTCTCACCGAGCTGCTCGGCGCGAGGCCGGTGCATTGCGCTATCGGAGAATGACGGGCATGCAAGAGACCCTCTTCCCCCTGCTCGCCGCCCTCGGCGGCTATCTGATCGGCTCGCTGTCCTTCGCCGTCATCGTCAGCCGCGCGATGGGCCTGTCTGATCCGCGCTCCTATGGCTCGGGCAACCCGGGCGCCACCAATGTGCTGCGCTCGGGCAACAAGGCTGCGGCCGTCCTGACCCTGGTCTTCGACGCGCTGAAGGGCTATCTGCCGGTGCTGGCCGTCGCGATCTGGGGGCCGCGTTTCGGCCTCGGCGAGGGTACGGCGGCGCTGGTCGGCCTCGGCGCCTTCCTCGGCCACCTGTGGCCGGTGTTCTTCCGCTTCCAGGGCGGCAAGGGTGTGGCCACGGCGGCCGGTGTCATCTTCGGGCTCAATCCCATCCTGGGGGTTGCGACGCTGGCGACCTGGCTCATCATTGCCTGGTTCAGCCGTTACTCCTCGCTCGCGGCCATCGTGTCGGCCGCCTTCGCGCCGATCTATCAGTTGCTTATTTGGGAAGCCGGACCGACCGCGTTGGCCCTCATCATCATGGGTCTGCTGCTGGTGTGGCGCCATCAGGCCAACATCAGGAAACTGCTTGCCGGCACCGAGAGCAAGCTCGGCCAGAAGGCCGGCCCCACCGCACATCCCGCATCCAAACCCACCCACGCCGCCAAGGCCAGGAAGAAATCATGAGCAAGCAAGAGATCGAACGCTTCGACGTCGGTGCCCGCATGTCCGAAATGGCCGTGCACAACGGCGTGGCCTATCTGGCCGGCCAGGTGCCCGAAGACACCAACGCCGACATCACCGGGCAGACGGCCCAGGTGCTGGCCGCCATCGACAAGCTGCTGGAGCGCGCCGGCACGAACAAGGGCCGCATCCTGCGCGCCCAGATCTTCCTGGCCGACCGTGCCGACTTCGCCGGCATGAACACTGCCTGGGAAGCCTGGGTGTCCGCCGGCCACACGCCGCCGCGCGCCACCGTCATCGCCGGCCTGGCGCGGCCCGAGTGGAAGGTGGAGATCGTCGTTACCGCGGCGGTTTGACGGTCCGCCCGGCGCGCAGTTTCTGCGCGCCCTTTGATCACGAGCAAGGCTGCCGCCGCGCCGTGTCGTTAGGCTCCTTTTTCAGTCCAAAAATGGGAGCCGCCCGATGTCCATCGAATTGTTCCGCCGGGGGCGGCATGTCTGCGTGATGTTCGCCAACCTCGGCCACGAGGGTGGCGACGCCGTGCAGTCCAACCAGTTCCTGCTGGTCAATGGCGACACCGGCGCCATCCTCGACCCGGGTGGGAACCTCGCCTACAACGAGCTCTATGTGGGCATGTCGGCCTTCTTTCCGCCGCACAAGCTCGCGGCCATCCTGGCCTCGCACGCCGACCCCGACATCATTGCCTCGTTGGACCGCTGGATGACGGCTACCGAGGCGCCGGTCTACATCTCGCGCGTCTGGGAGCGTTTCGCGCCCCACTTCTGCAAGCCGGGCAAGACCACCGGCCGCATCGTCGGCCTGCCCGATGCCGGCGAGCGCCTGCGCCTGGGCACGGGCGAGAGCCGCTTCGAGCTGTGGGCGCTGCCTGCGCACTTCCTGCATGCCGAGGGCAATTTCCAGTTCTACGACCCGGTCAGCCGCATCCTGTTCTCGGGCGATCTGGGCGCCTCGCTGGGCACTGGCTTGGACCCGACGCATCAGGTGTCGTCGCTGGCCGGCCACATCCCGCGCATGGAGGGCTTCCATCGCCGCTACATGGTCAGCAACAAGGTGCTGCGCCTGTGGGCGGCCATGGTGCGGCCGCTCGACATCGCGATGATCGTGCCCCAGCACGGCGCGCCCATCGTCGGCGCGGCGGTGGGCGAGTTCATCGACTGGGTCGAGCAGTTGGACTGCGGCATCGACCTCTTCGGCGTCGAGAACTATCGCGTGCCGGCTTGAGCCCCGCGTGGCACATGGCCGTCACTGCGGCAGCTTGAAATCCACGGGCAGCAGCGTGACGACGCGCGTCATCTGCAGAGGTGGGCCGTCGTCCGGGCTGCCTAGCTGATGGTGAAAGATCTCGCCTGAGGCGATATGCCCGGTGTGGCGGCCCAGCACCGTGCCGCGGCGGCTGGATTCCGTCACCACCTGCAGTTTGCCGTCCTCGTCCTGCGTGACGATGAAGTCCAGCCGCCAGGTGTCGCCGGGTTGCTCGCCCCATTCGATGGTCGAGTGCGTGCCGAGCGCCGTGATGAGCCGCGGTGACGCCTTGGATTCGCCGGACGCCATATCTAGCCGGATCTCGACCTTGCGCGCCGTGTTGATCTGCGCTTGCGCTTCGGGCTGGGCCTGGGCCGCATAGGCCGTGGCGACGATGCCCAGGAGCGCCAGGCAGAGCGCGGCGGCGCGGCGGCGCGGCAGCGGGTGGGGGCGGTTCAACATCGCAATCCTTTCGACGAGGGGGTGGGTGCTGCCCCAGCGGCTCGCCAGCGGCGCACCGTGCGGCGTGAGGTCGTGCGCCGCGAGCAGCGCACGGGTGTAGGTGGCGAGGGCGTCGGGCCGCTGGCCCAGCACGACGGCATCGCAGGCCAGTTCCTGGTCGGCCTGCATGCGCCGCGCGGCCATCCAGGCCAGCGGGTTCCACCAATGCAGTGTGGTCAGCAGGCAGGCGAGCAGGTTCCAGGCGTTGTCGCCACGGGCGCGGTGGACGTCTTCGTGGGCCAGGATGAGGCGGCGCTCGTCCGGCGTGAAGCGGACCTCGAAGTCGACTGGCAGCGCCACGCGCGGCCGCCACAGGCCCACGAGGGCCGGGCTGGTGCCGGCTGGCAGTTCTGTGCCGTGTCGGGCGAGGCGCCATTGGCGGGCGGCCTGCAGCGCCAGCACCAGTGCGGCGCCGCCCAGCCAGGCGGCGAGCAGCAGGCGAGGCCAGGCCGGATCGGCGTCCGGCGCAGGCAGCAACGGCGCGGCGGCCGTGCGGGCCAGTCCCGCGACCGCCATGAGCACTGGCAGCGGTCTTGGGGCGAGACTGGGCAGCAGTGGCGTCGCCAGCAGCGCCGGCAACAGCAGCCAGGTCACGTAGGCCGCCCGCGCGCCGAACCGCTTCAACAGCAGCGGACGTGCGGCCAGCAGGAGCAGGACGCCCAGGCTCAGCAGTAGGGCCTGGTGCTGCAGGGCGGCGAGCAGCGTGTTGGTCATGGTGAGCTCAGAAGGTGTTCTTCGGCGGCTGGAAGTCGGCGGGCACGCGTGTCGGCGTCAGCTCCAGCACCACCTTTTCTTCCGAGCCGGAGCGGCTCATCTCGATGCGTGTGATGGTGCCCCAGGCCGGATTGAGGATGGTGCTGCCCCATTGCACGGCAGGCTCGCCGCGCGTGATCTCGGCGTGGAACTTCACGTCGTCTCGCGGCGTCTTGCTCGTGAGCAGGCTGATCCAGATCGGCTCGCTCTTCGCGTCGGGCAGCTCCAGCTTCGTCAGCTTGCCGATCGGAATCGCCACATCGGTTGCGACTCTCGACCGGGTGCTGCCCAGGTTGTTCTCCAGCTGTACGTGCAGCTGCACATAGCCCCCGTCGACGGCGGGCGGGCTTTCTGCCGCATAGGCCAGCGCAGTGGTCAGGCTGACGGCGGTGGCCACGGCCAGCGCACGGCGGCGGTTCAGGGGCAGGGGGCGGTTCAGCATCGCAATCCTTTCGACGAGCGGATGGGCCGTGCCCCAGCAACTGGCCAGCGGCGCGGCATGGGGCGTGAGGTCGTGGGCCGCGAGCAAGGCGCGGGTGTAGTCGGTTCGCGCCTGCGGCCGGGCCGCCAGCACGGCGGCGTCGCAGGCCAGCTCCTGGTCGGCCCGCATTCGGCGGGCGGCCCACCAGGCCAGCGGGTTCCACCAGTGCAGCGCCGTCAGCGCGCAGGCGAGCAGGTTCCAGAGGTTGTCCAGGCGCGCGCGGTGCACCTGTTCATGCGCGAGGATGAGCTCGCGCTCCGCTGGCGAGAAGCGCTGCTCGAAGTCTGCCGGCAGCGCCACGTGAGGCCGCAGCAGGCCGACAAGGGCGGGACTGCTGCCGGCGGGCAGGCGCACGCCCAGGCGATCCAGCCGCCATTGCCGTTGCGTCTGCAGCCCGACGAAGAAGCCCGTGCCGGCCAGCCAGAGCGCCAGCCAGAGACCTGACGTGGATGTGGCGGGCGCCGGCAGCGTGGGAAGCGCCGGCATCGCCAACCTGCCGGCAGCTTGCAGCACGACCCGCAACGGCTCCTGCGCTGGCCGGGGCAGCGCAGGAGCCAGCAGCAGCGCCGGAAGCAGCAGCCAGGCCGCGTAGGTGGCTCCCGCGCCCAGCCGCCGCTGCGTCGACCGGTGAATGGCCCACAGCAAGGCGATGCCCACGCTCAGCAGCATTGCCTGGTGCAGCAGCGCGCCGAACACGGCCTCACTCATGGCCTTGCTCCTTCAGCAGAGCCTTCAGCGCGGCCAAGTCGTCCTTGCTGAGTTTGCGCTCCGACGCGAACTGCGCCACCAGCGGCGCGAGCCGGCCACCGAACAGCCGGTCGATCAGCGACAGGCCGGTGTCGGCCACCCAGGCGTCCCTCGGCACGGCGGGGGCGTAGAGAAAGCGCCGGCCGTCGCGCTCGGCAGTCACCGCGCCCTTCTTCAGCAGGCGGTTCAGCAGTGTCTTCACGGTGGCGAGTTGCCATCCTTGCTGCGGACCGAGGGCCGCGGCGATCTCGTCGGCCGCCTGCGGTGAACGTTCCCAGAGCTGCTGCATGACCTGGGCCTCGGCCTCGCTGATGGGGGGCGGTGCAAGCTTGTTCATTGATTACGCATGTAAACGATGGTGAATGATTACGCGTGTAATCACAGCCGTCAAGCCCCCCTCACAGCTTCGCCCTGCCGCGCCGCCCCCCTGCGCGCCGCCGATTCCACCGATGTGCTGGGCTAGTGATCGATGCCGTCGAGCCTGAAGACGCTGACGGCCTCTTGCATGCGCTGGGCCTGGCCGCGCAGGCTGTCCGCGGCGGCTGCGGCTTCTTCGACAAGGGCAGCGTTCTGCTGCGTGGCCCGGTCGAGTTGCGAGACCGCCCGGCTGACCTGACCGATGCCGGTGGTCTGCTCCTGTGTCGCTGAACCGATTTCGGTGATCAGGTCGGTCACGTGCCTGACCTGGGACACGATCTCCGTCATGGTCTTGCCGGCCTCGCCGACGAGCACCGAGCCGGTGTCGACGTTGTTCACGCTCTGGCCAATCAGCGCCTTGATCTCGTGTGCGGCCTCGGCGCTGCGCTGTGCCAGGGAGCGCACCTCGCCGGCCACGACCGCGAAGCCGCGCCCCTGTTCGCCCGCGCGTGCGGCTTCCACGGCGGCGTTCAGCGCGAGGATATTGGTCTGGAAGGCAATGCCGTCGATGGTGCCAATGATGTCGGCAATCTTCTTCGAGCTTGCCGAGATGTTGCCCATCGTCGCGACGACATCTTGCATGACCTCGCCGCCTCGCGTGGCCACACTGCTGGCCGAATCGGCGAGCTGGGTCGCCGCACGCGCCGTGTCCGCGTTCTGGCGCACGGTCGCATTCATTTCTTCCATCGATGCCGCCGTCTGCTCGAGATTGGCGGCCTGCTCCTCGGTGCGCCGCGACAGGTCGGCATTGCCGCTTGCGATCTCGCCGGCGCCGTGCAGGATGGAGTCGGCACCACTGCGAACCTGGCGCACGATCTGCACCAGGCCGTCACGCATGCTCGCCAATGCGCCGAGCAGCTCGGCGATTTCGTCTCTGCCCTGGGCACGAATGTCGGCGGTCAGGTCGCCGCTGGCAACGGCCTGGGCGAAGCCCACGGCCTGCTGCACGGGCGCAGTGATCGAGCGCGTGATCATCATGGCCATTCCCAGGCCCAGGATCAGCGCTGCTGCCGTCAGCACGACACACAGCATGAGAGCCGAGGCCCGCGTCGCCTGGCCGCGCCCATACTCGGCGGCGGCCACATCCACCTGCAGCTTGACCAGCTGGTCAGACAGCTCCCGTGTCTGGGTTGACAACGGCAGCGTCTTTTCTTCATAGATTTGCATCGCCTCCGACATCCCGCCGGTGGACAGCGCTGCGCTGATCGGCCGCAGGCCCTGTTCCGCGTAGGCCTTGCGTGTCGCTGCGTAGCGTTCGGCGAGCGTTTTCTCATCGGCGGACAGCTGAGTGGCCATGTACTGACCCTCCAACTCCTGGGCGCGCTTGAGATTGGCGTTGAGTTCGTCGCTGCGGCGCTTGATCTCGTCGAAACCTGGTGCGCGCAGCATCTCCACGATGATGAGGCGGTTGCGCGTGGACAGGTTGTTCAGTTCGCCAAGCTGGGCCAACGGCACGGTGCGGTCCTTGTAGACCGTCTCCAGCCCGGCAGCGACGCTGTAGATGCCGCGTACGCCGACGACGGACACGACCAGCATCAAGGCCAGCACGGCGGCGAACGCAAACGTGAGACGCCTGCCGATGCGCACCTGCTTCAAGGCTTCCATGAAGTCTCCTTCCTGGCATCTCTGTGCCTGAGCCTCAGTCTGCCCCAAGGGCCCCTGGGTGTCGACCCGGTCTGGTGTTTCGAATGGGGGTTGGCGGCCAGGAGCTGCCGACGATGACGGGGATCTGATCTAACGACGCCACGGGGTGGGAATAAAAACATCGACGCCCTGTCACCACAGTCGCGCCGCTTGGGATCATGATTGCGAGTTCGAGCGGCAGACGTGTTTCTCTATCCAGCGACAAGGGAGATAGAAATGGGTTTCCTAACCGACCTGCGTATTGGTCAGCGACTCGGCCTTGCATTTGCGATTTCCATCGGCTTCTGTGTGCTGATGGCCGCCTACGCGCGCTTACAGCTCAGACGGATCGATGACCAGTTGGCGGTGATGGTCAATGACCGAATCGTCAAGGTCGAACAGCTGACCGAAATCAAGAACAACGCCAACCTCACGGCGAGGGCGGTGCGCAACATCATGCTGTTGAGCGACGGGAGCATGATCGAGCGGGAGATGGGGGTCATCGCGGCCAACCGCAAGGGCACGGCCGAGCTGTACGAGAAGCTGCGCCAAACCATCGGCGACGGCGATGGGGCGAAGCTGATGGCCACGGCCCTGGAGGCGAGGACTGCCTACACCACGTCGATGCAACGAGTGCTGGAGCTCGTGCAACAGCAGCAGCGGGACGTCGCGCGTGACGCGTTGTTGGGTGAGGTCAGAACGCGTCAACGGGACTATTTCGCGAGGCTGGATGCACTCGTAGATTTCCAGAAAGAGCTCATGCGCGAGTCGGCCCGGGCCACCGACGCATCGGTGAACTTCGCTTCAGCGACTGTCCTGATTGCCGCAGGGGCCGCGGCTGCCATCGGCGCGGCCATGGCCCTGCTGATCACGCGCTCCGTCGTGACGCCCATCCGCGAGGCCGTGGCGGCCGCTGAGACCGTGGCCTCGGGCGACCTTCGGCTGCGGCTGACGGCGACGCGCAAGGACGAGGCCGGCCAACTGCTGGCTGCGCTGCAGCGCATGAACGATGCCCTCGTCGGCATCGTCGGCACGATGCGCGGCAATGCGGAGAGTGTCGCCACGGCCAGCGGCCAGATCGCCCAGGGCAATGCCGACCTGAGCCAGCGCACCGAGGAGCAAGCCAGCAATCTGCAGCAGACGGCAGCTTCGATGGAAGAACTCAGCGCGACGGTCAACCACAACACGGATACCGCCCGGCAGGCCGCTCAGCTGGCCGAGAACACAGCTTGTGTCGCCGGAAACGGCGGCCAGGTCATGAGTCAGGTCATAGAAACCATGAGCCAGATCACGACGAGCTCGAAGAAGATCGCCGACATCATCGGCACCATCGACGGCATTGCCTTCCAGACCAATATCCTGGCCTTGAACGCCGCGGTGGAAGCCGCACGCGCGGGCGAACAGGGGCGCGGCTTCGCGGTCGTGGCCGGCGAGGTGCGCTCCCTGGCACAGCGCAGCGCCGAGGCTGCGCGCGAGATCAAAACCTTGATCGGCAGCAGTGTCGAGCGCGTCGAGGCCGGCAATGCACTGGTCAGCGAAGCCGGTCGCACGATTGACGATGTGGTCAACCAGGTCAGGCAGGTCGCCGACCTGATCGGCGAGATCAGCACGGCCAGCAGCGAGCAGAGCAAGGGGATCGTCCAGATTGGCGAGGCTGTCAATCAGCTTGACCAGGTCACGCAGCAGAACGCCGCGCTCGTCGAAGAGAGTGCCGCTGCGGCCGAAAGCCTGAGCGTCCAGGCCAGGCAACTCGCCGAGAAGGTGGCCACGTTCAAGCTCGATGAGCCCACTGGTCAGTCGCAGCGTCGGGCGCCGGCCAAGCCGCCCGCGCCCGTTGTGCTCGGGACCCGGTTGGGAGGGGGCGAGCCCGCGGCCAGGGCAACCCGGCAGGCTGCCCCCCCGGCCTTCACCGACATGGCCGTCGCTTCGACGGACCAGGCAGAGTGGACTGCGTTCTAGTCTGCTGAGCTGGAAGGCTGCAAATCAAACCCGACGCGGTGGATTAGCATCTGCGGAATGTCCCTGCCGCCCCGCTCCTTGCTTGTCGTCGTCGCGCTGGCGGCCGCGGCCTCCTGGGCCTGGCGTGGCCATGTCTCGACCCAGGACGGCAAGCTGCTGGCCCAGAAGGTCAGGCCGGGCGACATCCGCATGCTCTCTTCGGAAACCTGTCCCTACTGCCTGGCGGCGCGGCGCTGGATGACGCAACAGGGCCTGCCCTTCAGCGAGTGCTTCATCGAGCGCGATCCGCAGTGCGTGGCGGACTACCGGGCCCAGGGCGCCCTGGGGACGCCCACGCTGGTCGTGCGTGGTCAGCGGGTCATCGGCTTCGACCGCGCTCGGCTGGTCGAGATCCTGCAATAGGTCGAGCCGAGTCGGCAACGCTGGCTCTGCAGCGCTGCCGACTCGGCTCGGTGGTGGTGGAAGGCATCGTCTTCGGCATGAAGCGAGGCCTCGTTCAGATGTTCTTGGCGGCGGTCTTGGCGGCGGCCAGGACCTGGCGGGCCAGCGTCGCTTCGCTGTAGCCGACGACCACGACGCGCGGCAGCTGGGCCACTTCGCGTTGGGCATAGCCGGTCACGACGACGCGCGGCAGTTGCGCGACCTCCCGGGTGGCCTTGCCGGTGACGACGACGCGTTCCAGCTTGACGGTGGCTTGCGGGGCGGCCTGGGCGGCGGTGGACAGGGCCAGGACGACGGCGGCGAAGAAGGAGGTCTGCAGGCTCATGATGGACTCCGTTCGGTGGGTTTCGAACCGCGTGATTGCTGGTTCGATGGAGTCAGTTTCGGCAATGAGCCCAGGGGCTTCCAGGCGGCTGCGATCAAGCGCGAGCCGCGCTGGATGAATTGCAAAAGCGCTGGATGAACTGCGGGTTCAGTCGAGCTGCAGGCCCAGCCGCGCCAGCTCGCCACGGCCCTGGCGCACCAGCACGGGCTCGTCGCCCTGGCTCAGGTCCAGCACCGTGGTCGGCTGGGCCGGGCAGGCGCCGGCATCCAGCACGAACTGCAGCTGGCGGTCCAGGCGGTCGCAGACCTGGGCGGCGTCGTTCATCGGCTCGCTGTCGCCGGGCGGGATCAGCGTCGTCGACAGCAGCGGCTCGCCGAACAAGGCGAGCAGGTCCTGCGTGACGCGGTGGTCGGGCACGCGCAGGCCGATGGTGCGCCGGCTGGGGTGGGACAGGCGGCGCGGCACTTCCTTGGTGGCCGGCAGGATGAAGGTGTAGGGGCCGGGCGTGGCCAGCTTGAGCAGCCGGTACTGGCGGTTGTCCACCATCGCGTAGTTGGCCAGTTCGGACAGGTCGCGGCACAGCAGCGTCAAGTGGTGCTTCTCGTCCACGCCGCGCACCCGGCGCAGCGCCTCGGCGGCGGCCTTGTCGTCCAGGCGGCAGACGAAGGCGTAGCTGGAATCCGTCGGGATCGCGCCCAGGCCGCCGGCCTGCAGCATCTGCGCGGCCTGGCGCAGGAAGCGCGGCTGCGGGTTGTCGGGGTGAACTTCGAAGAGCTGGGCCACGCGGGCATCCTACCGTGCGCCGCGCTGCCGATCCGTGTTCAGGCGCGGTGGTGGATGCGGTCTTCCAACGCGGCCCAGACCGGCGTCAGGCGGCCGGCCAGTGGCGGCAGTGCGCCCAGGTCGATGCGGCTTTCCTCGGGGCAGTGGAAGTCGCTGCCGCGCGAGGCCAACAGGCCGAACTCGAGGGCCGTGTCGGCGTACTGCACGAACTCGGCCGCCGTGTGGCTGCCGGTGACGACCTCGATGCCACGCCCGCCGTGGCCGATGAACTCGGTGATCAGCGCGTACTCCTCGGTCGGCGTGAAGTCGTAGCGGCCCGGGTGGGCGATGACGGCGATGCCGCCGGCGCGGGTGATCCAGCCCACCGCATCTTTCAGCGCCGCCCACTTGTGCGGCACGAAGCCGGGCTTGCCATCGGTGAGGTAGCGGCGGAACACGTCGGGCACGTCGGTGCAATGGCCGGCCTCGACGAGGAAGCGCGCGAAATGCGTGCGCGAGATCAGGTCGGGGTTGCCGACGTATTGCAGCGCGCCCTCGAAGGCGCCGTGGATGCCGACCCGGGCCAGGCTGGCCGCCATCTCGCGGGCGCGCGGCTCGCGGCCGCCACGCGTGGCGCGCAGGCCCTCGATCATCTCGGGCGACTCGTGGTCGAAGCCCAGGCCGACGATGTGCACGACGCGGCCGGCGAAGCTGACCGAGATCTCGGTGCCGGTCAGGTAGGCCAGGCCGGCCGCGCGCGCCGCGTCGATGGCGCGCTGCTGGCCGCCGATCTCGTCGTGGTCGGTCAGCGACCACAGTTGCACGCCGCCGGCCTTGGCCCGCTCGACCAGGGCCTCGGGCGTCAGCGTGCCGTCGGAGACGACCGAGTGGCAGTGCAGGTCGGCGTTGAGCGTGGCATCAAGGTTCACGCTTCGATTCTCGCAGGCGACGAAAGCCTCGATGCGGATGGCGGCATTGCGGGCCGAGCGCCGGGCAGCCCCAAGCTGGCCTCGGGGCGAGGGGCCTACGTCTCAAAGTCTGAAAGCGTTGACCGTCTCGTCCATGCCCTGGGCCTGGCCGCGCAGGCTGTCGGCCGAGGCGGCGGCCTCCTCGACGAGGGCCGCGTTCTGCTGCGTCATCGCGTCGATGGCGCGCACCGCGTCGCCCACATCCAGAGTCTGCTGGGCCTCGGCGCGGGTCTGTTCGGCCATCTGGTGGATCAGCGCACTCATTTCGTGCACCTTGCCGAGGATGGCTTCCACCGCGCCGCCGGCCTGCGCCGCATGGCCGGTGCCGGCCTCCACCCGTTCGACGGACTGGTTGATCAGCGTCTTGATCTCGCGCGCCGCGGTGGCGCTGCGCTGGGCCAGCGCGCGCACCTCGGCGGCCACGACCGCGAAGCCCCGGCCCGCGTCGCCGGCCCGCGCGGCCTCGACGGCCGCGTTCAGCGCGAGGATGTTGGTCTGGAAGGCGATGCCGTCGATGAGACCGGTGATGTCGGCGATGCGGTGGCTGGCGTCGGCCATGCCGCGCATGCTGTCCACCACCTGGTCCATCACGCGCCCGCCCTGGGCGGCGACCTCGGCGGCCGAGCCGGCCAGCGTCTCGGCGTCCCGCGCCGCCTCGCTGCTGTGGCGCACGGCCTCGGTCAGCAGCTGCACGTTGGCGGCCGTCTGCTGCAGCCGGGCGGCGGCGGCCTCGGTGCGCCGGGCCAGGTCCTGGTTGCCGGTGGCGATCTCCTGGGCGGCGAGGCGGATGCCGCCGGCGTCGTCGTGGATGCGCTCGACGAGGCCGCGCAGGCGCAGCTGCATGTGCTGCAGCGCCGTGAGCACGCGGCCCAGCTCGTCGCGCCGGCCCTGGGGCACGTCCTGCGACAGGTCGCCCGCGGCGATGCGCTCGGTGACTTCCACCATCTGCCGCACCGGGGTCAGCAGCTGGCGGATGGAGCGCACCATGATGAAGAGCATCAACGCCAGCGCGGCCGGCAGCAGCAGCATCAGCGCGTCGCGGCGGTGGGCCGCGCGTTCGGCGCGCGCTGCCAGCTCGCCGTCCAGCGTGTCCATGACCTGGGCGCTGAGCTGGGCCTGCAGCTTGCCGGCCTCGATCAGCTTGGCGGCCAGCTGGTCCAGCGGGTAGTTCACGTCCATGGCCGCGGCGGCCAGGGTGTCGTCCACGAGCTGGCGCTGGGCCTTGGCATCGCGCAGCAGCGGCGCGAGGCGCTGGTTCAGCTCGGTGTCGCCGTACTGCATCGCCAGCTGCAGGCGCAGCTGCATCTGCATCGAATGCTCGTGGTAGCGCGTCTGCGCGGCGGACATCGTGGCCAGGTCGTCCACCGCCGCCGAGCGGGCCAGCGCGGCCAGCTCGGACAGCGCGTCCTGCACGCGCGGCGCCGATTGCAGGCCGGCCTCGATGGAAAAATGTGAGGCCGCTTCGGCGTCCAGCAGCAGGCCGGCGCCGGCATTCAGTTCGGCCAGCGCATCGAAGCTCTCCTGCGCCAGTCCGAGCTGGGCCGCCATCAGCTTGGGTGGGTTCAGCCGCCCCTCCGAGAACGCCGTGGCCAGCTCGCTGCAGTGGCTGCGAAGCGCGGCCACCCGCTCGCGCTGCGCGGCGGCCAGCTCGGGCGCGATGCCGTCGCCCAGTGCCGCGTCGATGGCCTTCAGCGCGGCCTTCACGGCGTCCGCTGCGGCCAGGGCCGCGGGCTTGGCGTCGGGCTTGGTGGACAGGGCCTCGGCGGCCAGGCCGCGCTGGTCCTGCAGCCGCGCCAGCAGGGTCAGCCAGGCGCGGTTGGCGGGCAGGGCCTGGTGCTGGCGGGCGGCAACGGCCTGCTCGGCGGCATAGCCGCGCAGCAGCACGGCGCTCGGCACGATGCCCAGCAGCAGCGCCAGCAGCGTGACGAGGGTGAGCCGCGTGCGCAGGCTCCAGTGCTCGGAAAACTTCAGGAAGCTCATGGGGCGGAAGAGAGGGTTCAGGCGGCCGCGAGCAGCGCGCGTTGCTGCGGCTGGCGGCGGTCGACGAAGAAGCGGCTGCCGCCGGCGCGGCCCTTGGCCACGCGCTTGGGCTCGGCCAGCGCGGCGCTCAGCGCGCGGGCGCTCTCGAAGCTGCCCGGCAGGTGCAGCACGGCGCCGGCCGAGATGGTGGGCAGCGGGTGGAAGCTGGGCTGGTTCTGGCGGTTCAGCGTGACATAGCCGCCCGCGGCCAGGTGCTCGGCCGAGAAGAAGCTGCGCACGCCGGCATCGAAGGCCTCGCAGACCCGAGTGAGCCGGGCCTCCCAGTCGGTGCTGCAGAGCACCATGACGAAGTCGTCGCCGCCGATGTGGCCGACGAAGTCCAGCTGCGGGTCGACGGCCTGGGTCAGTACGCGGGCCGCGAGGCGGATGATGTCGTCGCCGATGCGGTAGCCGTAGACGTCGTTGAAGGGCTTGAAGTGGTCGATGTCCCAGACCACGGCGGCGAAGGTCTCGCCGGCCTCGATGAGGCGGTCCAGGTGGTTGTCGATGGGCACGTTGCCGGGCAGCAGGGTCAGCGGGTTGGCATAGCGCGCGGCATGCACCTGCAGGTCGGACACGGCCTTGAGCAGGTCGGAGCTGCGGCCCGAGCCGAAATAGGCGCCGTCCAGCGTGACGATGAAGCCGTCGATGAGCAGGCGCTCGTCGAGGTTGGCCAGCGCATCGCTCATCGCGCGCAGCGGCGTGGCGACGTCGAACACCAGCGGCTGGGCGTCCATCAGTTCGACGCAGCTGCGCTTGTCGAAGATGTCCATGAAGTAGCGCTCGGTGCTGCGCTTGAGCACATGCAGCGAGCGCAGCACGCCGATGGGCCGGCGCTGCTCGTCGAGCACGGGAATGGCGAGCAGCTGGTCGTCGCCGTGGAAGAGGTCGACGACGCTGCGGCAGCTGGTCTTGGCGGTCAACGTCAGGCCGCGACGGGCGAGCTGGGCGGCGGTCGTGATCGCGCCGTGGGCCAGCGGCAGCGCGAGGTCGTTCTGCAGCAGGCGCGGCTGGGCGTCGGCGGCCAGCCGCCCGCTCCACTGCGCGCCCAGCGACGCGCGCGGGTTGGCGCTCGGGCGGGCGAACAGATAGCCCTGACAGATGGTCAAGCCCAGGCGGCGCAGCACGTCGAGGTCGGGCTCCTGCTCCAGGCCTTCGGCGACGACCTCGCAGCCGCTGGTGGCCGCCATCTCGACGATGCTGCGCACGAACTGCTGCTTCAGCGGTTCCTGGGCGATGCCGTCGATGAAGTGGCGGTCGATCTTGACGAAGTCGGGCCGCATCTCCATCCAGCGGCGCAGCGAGGCGAAGCCCTCGCCGAGGTCGTCCAGCGCGACGCGAAAGCCGCGCCCGCGCAGGGCCTGCAGCGCGTCGTCGAGCTGGGCCACGTCCTCGATGGGGCGGGTCTCGGTCAGCTCGATGACGACGCGCGATGTCGGCAGGCCCAGTTCGGCCAGCTCGGCGGCCAGCTGGCCCGCATGCTCGCGCGCGCCGAGCAGGGTGTCGGCGGTCACGTTCAGGAACAGCTGGCCCGGCAGGCCCAGCGCCTTGAAGCGCTGGGCGGCGCGCCTGACGATGAGGTGCTCCAGCTCGATGAGGCGGCCCAGGCGGGCGGCGGCCTCGAACAGCACGAGGGGGGAATGCAGCGGCCCGTCGGCCGGGCCGCGGGTCAGCGCCTCGAAGCCGAAGATCTCGGCCCGGTCGATCGCGACCAGGGGTTGGAAGTGAAGGTCAAAGCTGCGCTGGTCGATCAGGCGATCGAGAGCGTCTGCAAGAGGGTCTGGCGCGTTCACGCGCATGGGGGGCTCCGGGTCGGCGCGCGGGCCCGAGAAAACCGGACCTGCTGGCGAGTCGGATTCTTGGAAGCCCCTGTGACAGTCCGGTGACTTGGTAGGGCAGGCCGTGAGGGGCTGCCAAATCCTTCACGTCTGCGCAGCTTCGATGAGGTATTGAACGCGCTGCTGCCCCTGCCATTCGTCAAGGCTGAGCCGGTAGGCCAGCGTCACGCGCTCGGGCAGCATGTCGATGTGGTTGAACCAGATCGCGTCGATGAGGCGGCCGCCCTGGCGCAGGCGCAGCTTCAGGTGCTTCTCGCCGACCAGGCGCTGCGAGATCAGCTCGAAGCGGTCGCAGAACACCGGCGGCTCGAAGCCCTGGCCCCAGACCTGGGTGTCCAGCAGCCGCGCGGTTTCGGGCGTGGCGGCGTCGGCGGGCAGGGCGCCGTCGTGGCGCAGCGTGCGGGTCAGGTCCTGCTCGTTCAGCCACTCCTCGGCGACGCGCGCGAACGCCAGTGCGAAGCGATCGATGTCGTCGACGGCCAGCGTCGCGCCGGCCGCCATCGCATGGCCGCCGAACTTGGCGAGCAGGTCGGGCTCGCGCTTGGCGACCAGGTCCAGAGCGTCGCGCAGATGAAAGCCCGGGATGGAGCGGCCCGAGCCCTTGAGATGGCCGTCGGTGCCGCGCGCGAACACGAAGGTCGGGCGGTGCACGCGGTCCTTGATGCGCGACGCGACGATGCCGACGACGCCCTCGTGGAAGTCGGCGTCGAACAGCGCCACGGCCGGCGGCAGCGCGCCCTCGAGGGCCTCGACCAGCGCGTCCAGCCGCGCCTCGGCCATCTCGCGCATGCCGCTCTCGATCTCGCGGCGCTCGCGGTTGATGGTGTCGAGCTGGGTGGCGAGGTCCAGCGCGCGCTCGGCGTCGTCGGTGGTCAGCGTCTCGATGCCCAGCGTCATGTCGGCCAGGCGGCCGGCCGCGTTGATGCGGGGCCCGAG
The DNA here is from genome assembly GCF_004342485.1 of Roseateles saccharophilus. Taxonomy (GTDB): domain Bacteria; phylum Pseudomonadota; class Gammaproteobacteria; order Burkholderiales; family Burkholderiaceae_C; genus Pelomonas; species Pelomonas saccharophila. Next base: position 142,287 of record NZ_SMBU01000010.1, on the reverse strand, counting down.
CGCGAAGCCGAGGTCGAAGCCCTGGGCCTTGCTCGCATCGCGCTTGGCGGCGCTGAACAGCGCCATCACGCCGGGCTGGGCGCGGCCGGCGCGCATGCGCCTGAGGCCCTGGGCCACGAGGCGGCGGTTGTTGGCGTCGAGCTTGACGACGTCCGCGACGGTGCCCAGGGCCACGAGGTCGAGCAGGCCGTCCAGGCGCGGCTCGGGCGAGGGCAGCGCATTGCGGGAGCGCAGTTCGGCGCGCAGGCCCAGCAGCACATAGAAGGCCACGCCGACGCCGGCCAGCGACTTGCTCGCGAACGTGCAGCCGGGCTGGTTGGGGTTGACGATGGCGTCGGCCTCGGGGACGACGGTCGCGCCGTCGACGACGGCCGGCAGGTGGTGGTCGGTCACCAGCACCTTGAGGCCGCGCTCGCGTGCGTGGGCGACGCCGGCCAGGCTGGCGATGCCGTTGTCCACGGTGACGAGCAGGGCCGGCCGCTGCTCCAGCGCGAGGTCGACGATGGTGGGGGTCAGGCCGTAGCCGTGCACGGCGCGGTCGGGCACGACATAGCCGAGCTGGTCTGGCCGCGCGCCGAGCTGCCTCAGGCCGCGCAGCATGACGGCGCAGGCGGTGGCGCCGTCGCAGTCGTAGTCGGCGACGATGACGAGGCGCTCGCCGTTCTGGATCGCATCGGCCAGCAGCGTCGCAGCCTCGTTCAAGCCCTTCAGGCCCGCGGGCGGCAGCAGCTGGGCCAGGTTCTCGTCCAGCTCCGTCGCCTCACGCACGCCGCGTGCGGCGAGCAGGCGGGCCAGCAATGGCGCGACACCGGCCTCCTCCAGCGCCCAGGCGGTGCGCGGGTTCACTTCGCGTTCGATCAATCTCGGCGAATTCACAAGGCCTCCAGCACGGCTGCGACGTCGGGCGCCTTGAAGCGGCGCCTGAGCTTCTCGACCAGCGACAGCGGCTGGGCCGTGAAGCGCGTCGCAAAGCGTTCGCCGCACAGCGTCAGGCTGGTCAGCGGCCTGGCCAGCGGGCCGGCGTCCAGGCTGCTCCAAGCCTCGGACCAGGCGGCGAGGTCGCCGCTGAGCAGCGGCTCGGTCAGGCGGGCGTCGACCGTCACGCCGGCGGCCTGGCCGCCGCTGCGGCCGATGTCGCCGATCCAGACCGAGTTGACCGGGTGCTCGCCGCGCGCCTCGCGTGCTTCGTTCAAGGCGTGGCCGTGCAGCAGCATCTGGGCCTCGTTCTGCCAGCGGCGCAGCACGCGGCTCTCGGGCAGCCAGGGCTCGATGTGCTGGCCGGCGGCGCGCTCGATGCTGGCGGCCTGCAAACCGTCCAGTCCACTGGCGTGGCCGATGGCCCAGCGCGTCGCGTCCAGCAGCCGCCATTGCCAGCCTTCGCTCTCGGGCCAGAGCTCGCGCAGCAGCGCGGCGAAGCGGGCTGCGTCGGATTCGGACAGGTTGAGGGCCGCCGGCGGCAGCACGTCGACGCCATCGGTGCCAACGGCCAGGTGCACCGGCGTCATCAGCGCCCAGGCCAGCTCGGGGCCGGCGTCCAGCGCCCAGGCCGCGGCGCTGGGCTCGGCCTGGCCGCGCAGCGCGGCGAGGGCGAGGTGATGGGGCGGCTGGGGCGAGAACTCGTCGTCGCCCCAGGTCCCGGCGGGGCTGAGCCGGGCCAGCTGGGCGGCCAGGTTGGGCAGGGCCAGGCTGGAGAACGCATGCCGCGCGGCTTCGTCCAGCGCGCTGGCATGGGGGATCATCAGATGCATGGGCGGGATTATCCCGGGGGCACTTCAACGGGTTGTCACACAAGCTTCATACACTTTTCGCCATGACCGCCCCGACTCCGTTGAAGCTGCTCAACCGCGAACAAGCCATCCTCGAATTCAACCGCCGCGTGCTGGCCCAGGCCCAGCGCGAGGACGTGCCGCTGCTGGAGCGGCTGCGCTACATCTGCATCGTGTCGAGCAACCTCGACGAGTTCTTCGAGGTGCGTTTCGCCGACATGCTGGAAGCCGCGCGCGACCCGCTGAGCACCGTCACAAGCCAAGACGTGGACCGCGTCGGCCGGGCCGCCCACACGCTGATCGACGAGCAGTACCGCATCTTCAACGAGCAGCTCACGCCGCTGCTGCTGAAGCAGCGCATCGTCGTGCTCAACCACGCCGACCGCGACGAGGCGCAGCGCCGCTGGGTGCAGAAATACTTCGAGCGCGAGGTGCGGCCCCTGCTCGTGCCGGTCGGCCTGGACCCGGCCCACCCCTTTCCGCAGGTGGCCAACAAGTCGCTGCACTTCATCGCGCGCCTGTCGGGCAAGGACGCCTTCGGCCGCGACAACCGCATCGCCATCGTCAAGGTGCCGCGCGTGCTGCCGCGCGTCATCAAGCTGCCGGCCAGCCTCAGTGATGGCCGGCAGGCCTATGCGCTGCTGACCAGCGTGATCCGCGCCCACCTGGAGGACCTGTTCCCGGGCCGCAAGGTGGAGTCCTTCTCGCAGTTCCGCGTCACGCGCGACTCCGACCTCGAGGTGGACGAGGAGGAAATCGCCAACCTGCGCCACGCGCTGCGCTCGGGGCTGACGACGCGCCACTTCGGCCGTGCGGTGCGGCTGGAGGTGGTCAACAGCTGCCCGACCGACCTGTCGGAGTTCCTGCTGGAGCAGTTCGGCCTGCCGCCGGCCGCGCTCTACCGCGTCAACGGCCCGGTCAACCTGGTGCGCCTGAACGAACTCATCGACCAGACGGACGCGGCCCATCTGCGCTTCAGGCCCTTCGAGCCGGCCTGGCCGACGCGCCGCCTGCCGCGGCACAAGTCCATCTTCGAGAAGCTGAAGAAGGGCGATGTGCTGCTGCACCATCCCTTCGAGAGCTTCGAGCCCGTCGTGCAGCTGCTGCGCGAGGCGGTCGAGGACCCCGACGTGCTCGTCATCAAGCAGACCATCTACCGCACCGGCGCGAAGTCGGAGCTGATGGACCTGCTGATCGAGGCGGCGCGGCGCGGCAAGGAGGTCATGGCCGTCGTCGAGCTGAAGGCGCGCTTCGACGAGGAGGCCAACATCAACTGGGCCGAGCGCCTGGAGGCGGTCGGCGCCCAGGTGGTGTACGGCATCGTCGGCTACAAGACCCACGCCAAGCTGCTGATGGTCACGCGGCGCGAGGGCGGCAAGCTGCGCCGCTACGCCCACATCTCCACCGGCAACTACAACCCCAAGACCGCGCGCCTGTACACCGACCTCGGCATGCTGACGGCCGACGCCGACCTGACCTCGGACGCCGACTCGGTGTTCCGCCAGCTCGCGTCGCTGGGCAAGTTCAAGGCACCGCGGCGCATGCTGCTGGCGCCCTTCAACATGCACAGCCGCATGATCGAGCTGTTGGGCCAGGTGGAGGCCGCGGCCCTGGGCGGCTACAAGGCGGCGCGCGTGGTCGTAAAGATCAATGCGCTGACCGACGCCGAACTCATCCACGCGCTGCTGCGCACCGCCCAGGCCGGCGCCAAGATCGACCTGATCGTGCGCGGCGCCTGCATGCTGCCGCCGGGCCTGCCGGGCGTCAGCGACAACATCGTCGTGCGCTCGGTGGTGGGCCGCTTCCTGGAGCATTCGCGCATCTGCTACTTCCGCTGGGCCGCGCCGCGCGAGGGCGACGATGGCGAGGCGCTGTTCCTGTCCAGCGCCGACTGGATGAGTCGCAACATGTTCCGCCGCATCGAGGTGGCCTGGCCGGTGCTGGAGGCACGCCTGCGTCAGCGCGTCATCGACGAGGCCCTGCAGCCCTATCTGCACGACACCAAGGACGCCTGGCAGCTCGGCCCCGACGGACGCTCGCTGCGCATCGGCGGCAACGACGGCATCAGCGCGCAGCAGGCGCTGATGCGGCGCTACTCCGAATGAGGGGACGGTGGTGGACCTGATCCTCTGGCGCCACGCCGAAGCCGAGGTCATCGCCCCCGGCCAGGACGACCTGCAGCGCGCGCTGACGCCCAAGGGCGAGCGCCAGGCCCGGCGCATGGCGGCCTGGCTCAACCACCGCCTGGCGGCTTCGACGCGGGTGCTCGTCAGCCCCGCGCTGCGCTGCCGCCAGACGGCCGAGGCCCTGGGCCGCGAGGTGCGCATCGTGCCGGCCATCGCGCCGGACGCCCCGGTTGCCGCCCTCGTCGAGGCCGCGCGCTGGCCCAGGTCCAGCGAACCGGTGCTGCTTTGCGGCCACCAGCCGACGCTGGGGCTGCTGGCCGCGCAGCTGCTGGCCGGCGTCGATCAGCCCTGGGCCGTGAAGAAGGGCGGCGTCTGGTGGCTGCGCTGGCGCCAGCGCGACGGCGAGCCCGAGGTCACGCTGCATGCGGTGCAGGGGCCGGATTCTCTTTAGACGCTGTTTGCGCCGGCCGGGGCTCAGGCCAGGGCCAGCTCCAGCAATCCGGTGCGGGCCCAGGCCTCGGACTCTTCCTTCAGCAGGAAGCGCGTGCGGGCCTGGTCGGCCGACCAGCGCTTGGGGCAGCGCAGCGTCAGCTGCCGGCCGGCACGCGACAACTTGATGCCCTCGGCGACCACCGGCGTGCGCGCATGGCACAGGATGACGGCCAGGCGCAGCGCGACGAGCTGCTCCAGCAGGCTGGTGTCGGCCAGCTGCGCCTCCATCTTGCGCAGCCCGCCGCGCTGGCCCAGGGCCAGGGCCGCCAGGCGCTGCAGCTGGTTGGTGGAGAAGCCCGCGGCATCGACATGGCCGATGACATAGGCGCTGTGGCGGTGGTGGTCGTGGTGGGACACCAGCATGCCCAGCTCGTGCAGGGCCGCGGCCCAGCGCAGCTCGCGCAGCAGCTCCGGCGCCGGCCGGGGCGTGAGCCGGCGGTACAGGCGCTCGGCCTTCGTGGCCACGCGCTCGGCCTGGGCCAGGTCGACGCCGAAGCGGGCCTGCAGCTCGGCCACCGAGGCCGCCCGCGGGTCGCGTGCGCCGCTGGGCTGCAGGCGCTCGGCGAGGTCGAAGATGGCGCCCTGGCGTAGCGCGCCCTTGGTGGGCAGCAGCTCGTCGATGCCGAACTGGGTCAGCAGCGTGTAGAGGATGCACAGGCCGCCGGCGACGACGGGGCGGCGGTCGTCCTTCATGCCGGGCAGCTGCAGCCGGTCCTGCGAGCCGGCCGCCAGGCATTGCTCGATGCACCAGCGCAGCGCGGCGGGCGTGACGCGGCCGTCGGTCTGGCCGGCGGCGGCGAGGATCTGCGACACCGCGCCCACGGTGCCCGAGGAGCCCAGAGCTTCCTGCCAGAGCTCGGGGCGGAACAGCGTGAGGGCCTCCTCCAGCTCGGCGCCGGCGGCGACCTGGGCGGCGCGGAAGGCCTCCTCGGTGTAGCGGCCGTCGGCGAAGAAGCGCATCGACAGCCCCACGCTGCCGACGCCGAAGGACTCGGCCAGCAGCGGCTTGCGGCCACGGCCCAGGATCATCTCGGTGGAGCGGCCGCCGATGTCGATGACCAGGCGCGGCTTGCTGGACGGCTGCAGCCGGGCGACGCCGGCGAAGATCAGGCGCGCTTCCTCGCGGCCGGAGATGACCTCGACCGGATGGCCCAGCACGGCCTGGGCGCGGGCCAGGAAGGCGTTGCGGTTGCGGGCCTCGCGCAGGGTCTGCGTGGCGACGGCGCGGATGCGCCCGGCCGGGATGCCGACGAGCTGCTCGCCGAAGCTCTTCAGGCAGGCCAGGCCGCGCTCCATGGCGGCCTCGGTCAGCATGCCCTGGGCATCCAGGCCGGCGCCCAGGCGCACGCTCTCCTTGACGTAGCTGACGCGCTGGTAGCGCTCGCCGGCCAGCCGGGCCAGCTCCAGGCGGAAGCTGTTGGAGCCGATGTCGATGGAGGCCCAAATCTGGCCGGCTGAGTCGGGGCGCGTCGTCATGGGCCGGAATTGTCGCGGCAAAATTTGACGCTCCTTCGTAACCCGGGAGCCTCCATGCCGAAAGTCGAGACCGGTCGTTTCGCCGCCGCCGTCCTGCCGGTGACGGCACAGACCATCAGGACCGACGGCATGGGCCTGGAGGCGGGGCCGGTCAGCATCCCCGTGGATGGATTCCAGATGCCGGCCTACCGCGCCGCGCCGGCCGGCGGCAGGAACCTGCCGGTGGTGCTGGTGGCCTGCGAGATCTTCGGGCTGCACGAGCACATCGCCGATGTCTGCCGGCGCCTGGCGAGACAGGGCTATCTCGCCATCGCCCCCGGGTTGTTCGCCCGCCATGGCGATGCCGGCGCCTACACCGACATCCCCAGGCTCATCGCCGAGGTGGTCGGCAAGGCGGCCGACGAACAGGTCAACGCCGACCTGGACGCCACCGTGGCCTGGGCCGGGACCCAGGGCGGCGACACCGGCCGGCTCGGCATCACGGGCTTCTGCTGGGGCGGGCGCACGGCCTGGTCCTATGCCGCGCACAGCGCCGCCGTGAAGGCCGCCGTGGCCTGGTACGGCCCGGTGGCGCGCAGCTATCACGCCGGCGATGCGACCGTCATCGAGCGCGCGGCCCGCATCCAGGCGCCGGTGCTGGGCCTGTACGGCGCGGCGGATGGCGGCATCCCGGTGGACACGCTGGCGCAGCTGGAGGCCGCGCTGAAGGCCGCGGGCAACACCGCCTGCGAGTTCGTCGTCTACCCCGACACGCCGCATGCTTTCTTCGCCGACTACCGGCCCAGCTACCGCAAGCCCCAGGCGGACGACGGCTGGGCGCGCTGCCTGGCCTGGTTGCGCAGGAACGGGGTAGCTTGACAGCTCTGCTAGGCTGACGAAGTCGGGGCCGTACACGAGCGGCCCCGTTTCTTTGCGCAAGCCATGACCCTTCTCTACATCGTGCTCGCCACCTTTGCGGGCGGGCTGCTCTCCGTGCTCGTCGCCGCCAGCCTCACCGTCGGCGTGCTGACCCGCCTCGTGAAGAGCCTCGTCAGTCTGTCGGCCGGCATCCTGCTGGGCACCTCGCTGCTGAACGTGCTGCCCGAGGCCTTCGAGAGCCGCACGGCCCAGCCGCAGACCCTGTTCGCCGCGCTGCTGGCCGGGCTGCTGTTCTTCTGGCTGTTGGAAAAGGTGGAGCTCTACCGCCACACCCACCACCACGAAGACGACGGCCACCACCACCATCACCACTTCGACGCCGAGCAGGCCGGGCGCGGCGGCTTCACGGTGCTGGTGGGCGACAGCATCCACAACTTCTGTGACGGCGCCATCATCGCGGCGGCCTTCCTGGCCGACGCGCGGCTGGGCTTCGCGACGGCGCTGGCCATCGTGGCCCACGAGATCCCGCAGGAGGTGGGCGACTACATCGTGCTGCTGAACGCCGGCTTCAGCCGCGCCAAGGCGCTGCTCTTCAATGCGATCTCGGGCATGGCAGCGGTGCTGGGCGGCGTGCTGGGCTATTTCCTGATCGGCGGCTTCGAGGGCCTGCTGCCCTATCTGCTGGTGCTGGCGTCCAGCAGCTTCATCTACATCTCCGTGGCCGACCTGCTGCCCCAGCTGCAGCAGCGCCTGGCCTGGCGCGAGACGCTGGCCCAGGTGCTGTGGCTGGCCGTGGGCCTGGGCGTGGCCTTCGGCGTGTCCAGCCTGCTGCATGGGGCTCATTGACGCGGCGCTGCGCGGCGCGCTGATCGCGCTGCTGGTGCTGATGGCGCTGGCGCTGTGGCCGCAGCGCCGGCATGCGCGGCGCAGCGCCGTCGTGTGGACCGGCATCGTGCTGGCGCTGTCGCTGGCCGTGCAGGCCGTGTCGGCCTCGCCCTGGGCCGAGTACGCGCTGAGCTGCCCGGTGCAGGCGCCGGGCATCGGCGTGTCGCTGGCCTCGGCCGTCGCGTTCTGGCTGTTCGCGCGCGCCGTCTTCGACGAGGACTTCAGGCTGCGCCGCCGGCACGGCGCGGTCTGGGGCGCGGTGTTCGCCTATGGCGCGACGGTCTGCCTGTGGCAGTGCTGGTGGCCGGGCTTCGTGCTGATGCGCGCCATCCCCGTCGCCTTCGTGCTGCTCGGCCTGGCGGCCGTGGTGGCGCCCTGGCGTGCCGACCTTGTCGAGAAACGTCGGCGCTGGCGCGGCATCGTCGTCGGCGGTGGCATGGCCTATGCCCTCGTCATGGTGGTACTGCGCGCCGGCTCCGCCGATGGTCGGCTGGCCCATGGCGCGGCGCTGGCCGATGTGGCCATGCTGCTGGCGCTGGCCGGCTTCATGGCCGCGCGCCTGCTCGCGCCGCGCGCGGCCGGGCTCTGGGACGAGGCGCCCGAGCCCGCCGCGCCGCCGCCCGTACCGGCGCCGCGCGACCCGCAGGACGAGGCCGTCGCCGCCGCGCTGGCCCGGGCGATGGGCGAGGGCCGCGGCTATGCGCAGGAGGGCCTGAGCCTGGCCGGCCTGGCCGCGCAGCTGGGCACGCCGGAGTACCGGCTGCGCCGCGTCATCAACCAGGGCCTGGGCCACCGCAACTTCAATGCCTATGTGAACGGACTGCGGCTGGCCGAGGCCCGGCGCCGCCTGGCCGACCCCACCGAGAGGGCGCTGCCGGTGCTGACGATCGCGCTGGACGTGGGCTTCGGCTCCGTCGGCCCCTTCAACCGCGCCTTCAAGGCCGAGACCGGGCTGACGCCGACCGAGTTCCGGCAGAAATCGCTGGCCGATTCCTAAAAACCAGCGCCGAAACCCGAAAAAGCGAGGTTTCGGCCAGACTTCGCTGCCGCCGCTGCTGATGCTGCGGGTTCCCCAACTCCCAGGGAGCCCCGAATGTTCCTGCGACCCCTGCTGGCCGGCCTCGCGCTGTGCCTCACCGCCCAGGCGACGCCCATGGGCGCGCTGACCCTGCCCGCCGACGAGGTCGGCGAGGCCGTCACCGTCTTCTACCCCGCCGCCGAGCCGGCCCGGCCGGTGCAGCGCGGCGTGTTCGAACTGGAGCTCGCGCCCGACGCCGCGCCGCTGCCCGGCAACGGCCGCCTCGTCGTCGTCTCGCATGGCTCGGGCGGCAACCCCTGGGTCAATGCCGAGGTGTCGCAGGCGCTGGTGAACGCCGGCTTTGTCGTCGCGCTGCCCCGGCACCGCGGCGACAGCACGCGCGACGGCGGCCACCCCGGCCCGGAGAGCTGGAAGCTGCGGCCGGCCGAGATGTCGCGTGCCATCGACCGCGTGGCCGCCGACCCGCGCTTCGCCGGCCTGAGGCTGGACCGCGTCGGCGCCTACGGCATGTCGGCAGGCGGCCACACGGCGTTGAGCCTGGCCGGCGGCGCCTGGTCGCCCGAGCGTTTCCGCGCCCATTGCGAACAGCATCTGGCCGAGGACTTCAATGCCTGCGTGGGCCTGGCTACGCGGCTGAGCGGCGGCTGGCTGGACGGCTTCAAGCTGTGGCTGGCCCGGCGCGTGCTGAACTCGCGCTTCGGCGAAGCGACACCCCAGACCTACGACGACCCGCGCTTTGCCGCCATCGTCGCCGGCGTGCCGGCCGCGGCCGATTTCGACCCGGCCAGCCTGGCCAGGCCGCGCGTGCCGCTGGGCCTCGTCACCGTCGGCCGGGACCGCTGGCTGCCGGCGCGCTGGCACAGCGACGCCATCCTGGCCGCCTGCCAGACCTGCGAGCACCTGGCCGACCTGCCCGACGCCGGCCACGGCGCGCTGCTGGCGCCGCCGCCGCCGCCGGGCGTGCTGGGCGCTCTGGAGTGCGATCTGATCTGCGACCCCGAGGGCTTCGACCGCGCGGCCGCGACGCCGCGCTGGATCGTGCCGACGGTGGACTTCTTCCGCCGCCACCTGCTGTCGGGCGCCGCACCTTAGTTTGTATTTGTGCCGCCCATTCTTCGCGGCCAAGCCCGAGGGCAGCCAAAGGTCGGGGCTGGGGCGGAGCAAGGCCTTTTCGTCAAACGCCAACCATCGAGCCAGCACAATCGCCCCATGGACATGCAATACCGTGCGGCCGGCGAGGCTTGGCGGCAGGCCTTGGAAACGGGCGAGCTCGGGGTCTGGGACCTGCGCTTCGAGCTCGAGACCGTCCACCATTCGCCGCAATGGAAGCGGCAACTGGGCTTCCCGGACCCGCACGCCGCCGACAGCACGCACTTCTGGCGCTGCCGGGTCCATCCCGATGACCTGGACGGCATGCTGGCGGCCATGCGCGCGCATGCCCGCGGCGAGCAGCCGGGCTACGAGGCCAGGTTCCGGCTGCGCAGCAATGGCTCGGGCTATCGCGTCGTTCACTCCCGCGGCCGCATCATCGAGCGCAGCGTGGCCGGGGTGGCGCTGCGCATGGTCGGCACGATGATCGACCTGACCGGACGCCCCCTGACCCCGGGCGGCGGCCTGCCGGAGGGCACCCGGGGTGTCATGGCGGGGCAGTCGCTGCTGCTGCCCTTCCACCGGCTACTGGGTGCCGGCCCGTCCGGTGAAGTGGCCAGCCACGCCGAGATGGCGCGCATCGCGTTCGAGCGGGATCGGGTGCTGGGCCTGGTGGGTGACCTGCTGAACGCCGCCGCTGCGCAACTGGCCGCCTAGGGCCTGTTCACACTACGGCAGCAGGCCGCGAAGGCCCGCCGCCAGGGGCACTCGGCGTTGCGCCACTGGCCCGCGCCGGTGCCGGCAGTCTCGCCGCCGGCCCCACCTCAACGGTGGCTCAAGATCACTTGACGATCAGGACCGGCAGCTCCGTGTGGGTCAGCACCTTCTGGGTCTCGCTGCCGAGCAGCAGGGCGGCCACGCCGCGGCGGCCGTGCGAGGCCATGACGATGAGGTCGACCTGCTCGTTCTTGGCGTGGTCGATGATGGCCTCCCAGGCGTGCAGGGCCTCGACCGTGTGGGCGCGGCAGGCCAGGCCCAGGGCCGCGGCGGCGGCACTGACGGTCTCGACCCGCTTGGTGGCCACGCGCTGCTGGGCGTCGAGGAATTCCTGCGGTGGCACGGGCTGGATCTCGGAGACCGCGCTGTAGGGGAAGGGCTCCATGACGCTGAGCGTCAGCAGCTCGGCGCCATGCACCTTGGCGAGCTGGATGGCGGTGTCCACCGCATGGGCGGTGATGTCGGAGCCGTCGGTCGGGACGAGGATGCGCTTGAACATTCGGTCCTCCAGTCGTTGCTGAGGACTCCAGTGTGCGCCCTTGCGGGGGCCGCGTGCTTGCGTTGAGTCAACCAGTGGCGAGCGGCCGGGCCGGGTCGGCCGACCACTCGCTCCAGGAGCCGGCGTAGAGCAGGCCCCCCAGCGGTTCACCCAGGCCCGCATGGGCCATGGCCAGCAGGTTGTGGCAGGCCGTGACGCCCGAGCCGCATTGGTGCACGACGGCGCCGGCCGCATAGGGCGCGTTCAGCGCCTGGAACTCGGCGCGCAGCTGGGCCGCGGGCTTGAAGCGGCCGTCGGCGCCGAGGTTGTCCCTGAACAGGCGGTTGCGGGCGCCCGGGATGTGGCCGGCGGCCTTGTCCAGCGGCTCGACTTCGCCGCGGAAGCGCTCGGGCGCGCGGGCATCGATGAGGCGCAGGCCGCCGAGCTTCCTCAACAGCGTGGCGGCGTCAATCTGGCCGACGAGGGGGGCGCCGGGCTGCCAGTCGGTCGGCGTCGCGGTGGGCAGGGCCGTGGTCAGCTCGCCGTCCCAGGCACCGTCGAGCACGGCGACCTCGGCGTGGCCCAGCCAGCGCAGCATCCACCAGGCCCGTGCGGCATACATGCCGCCCTGGCGGTCGCAGGTGACGACCTGGCGGCCCCGGCGCAGGCCCAGGCGGCGCATCAGGCCGGCGAAGGCCTCGCGCTCGGGCAGCGGGTGGCGGCCGCGGAAGACGCCGTCGGGGCCGGTCTTGGGGCCGGCCAGGTCGCGGTCCAGGTGCAGATAGAAGGCACCGGGGATGTGGCCGGCGGCGTAGGCGCGTTCGCCGGCGGCGGTGTCGGCAAGGTCGAAGCCGCAGTCGAGGATCAGCGGGGCGGCCAGCTCGCGCAGCTGGGCGGGAGGGATCAGCGTCGTGTAGACCATGGTCAGGATTCGTTGGGGTTGAACTGGCTGTCCTTGGGCGGCGGCGCAACCTGGGAGCGCAGCAGTGTGGCGGCCAGGCCGGCGCCGATGATGAGCAGCATGCCGACGGTGGCGGACCAGGTCAGCGGGTCCTTGAACAGCAGCATGCCGTAGCCGAAGGAGAAGACGATGCCGAGGTATTGCAGGCAGGCGTTCACCAGCGGGCGGCCGATGGAGTAGGCGCGCGTCAGGCAGACCTGGGCGGTGGTGGCCAGCACGCCGACCGCGAGCAGCAGGCTGGCGCTCCACAGCGTGTGGCCGTGCAGCCCGCCCTCGGCCACGGCCGTGATGAGGGCGCCGGCCACGCAGCCACCGATGGAGAAGTAGAAGACGACGCGCAGCTCGGGCTCGCCGACGCGGCCCAGGGCCGTCACCTGCAAGTAGGCCATCGCGGCGATCATGCCGGACACCAGGCCGGCCAGGCCGTGCCAGAGCTGCCGCTGGTCCAGCGTCGGATGCAGGATCAGCGCGACGCCGGCAAAGCCCAGCAGCACGGCCGCCATCAGCCGCCAGTCCAGGCGCTGGGCGCCCAGCAGCACGGCGCCGCCGAGCAGGAACAGGGCCATCCAGACCGAGGACATGTAGTTCAGCGTCATGGCCGTGGCCAGCGGCAGCTTGCCGATGGCATAGAACCACAGGCACAGCGACGTGACGCCGGAGATGCTGCGCCACAGGTGCATGCCGGGCAGCCGGGTCTTGAGGCTGACGCCATGGCGCTGCGACAGCAGGGCCATCATCACGGAGCCGACGAGGCCGCGGTACATGACGATCTCGCTGGCCGCGTAGAACTCGCTGGCCAGCTTGACGCAGACGCCCATGGTGGCGAACAGCAGCGTCGCCAGCACCATGAGCACCTGGGCGGGCATCAGACGCTATCGCCTGGATTCATGCCCATCTGCCCGCGGAACCACTCGTGGAAGTGCTGCATGCCGTCTTCCATCGGGCTCTGGTAGGGGCCGACCTCGTCGTCGCCGCGCATCATCAGGGCCTTGCGGCCGGCGTCCATGCGCTCGCCGATCTCGTCGTCCTCGATGCAGGTCTCCATATAGGCGGCCTGGTGGGCCTCGACGAAGTCGCGCTCGAAGGCGGCGATCTCCTCGGGGTAGTAGAACTCGACGAGGTTGACGGTCTTCTGCGGCGACACCGGGTGCAGCGTCGACACGACGAGCACATGCGGGTACCACTCGACCATGATGTGCGGGTAGTAGGTCAGCCAGATCGCGCCGGCTTGCGGCGGGCGGCCGGCGCGGTACTTCAGCAACTGGTCGTGCCAGCGCTGGTAGACCGGCGAGCCGGGGCGCTCCAGTTCCTTGTGCACGCCGACGGTCTGCACCGAGTGGTGCTTGCCGAATTCCCAGGCCAGGTCGTCGCAGGTGACGAAGCCGCTGAGGCCGGGGTGGAAGGGGCCGACGTGGTAGTCCTCGAGGTAGACCTCGATGAAGGTCTTCCAGTTGTAGTTGCACTCGTGGACCTGGACCTTGTCGAGCACATAGCCGCTGAAGTCCAGCTGCGCACCCGGGCCGAGCCGGGCCAACTCGGCGGCGACGTCATGGCCGTTGTCCTCGAACAGCAGGCCGTTCCATTCGCGCAGCTTGTAGCGGTTCAGGTTCAGGCAGGGATCGTGGTCGAAATGCGGCGCGCCGATCAGTTGGCCCTGGTGGGAATAGGTCCAGCGGTGCAGCGGGCAGACGATGTTGGCCTGGGTGTTGCCGCGCCCGCGCAACATGACCGCCTGGCGGTGGCGGCAGACGTTGGAGATCAGCTCGATGCCCTGGGCCGAACGCACCAGCGCCCGGCCTTCGCCTTCCTGGGGCAGGGCATAGTGGTCGCCGATTTCAGGGACGGCCAGTGCATGGCCGACATAGCGGGGCCCTCGCTGGAAGATGCTGGCCTGCTCGCGCTGGAACAGATCGGGGTCGAAGTAGGCGCTCACCGGGAGCTGGGTCTGGCTGCGTTGTAGCGCCGAGACGGGAAGGCTCAGGTCGGACATGATCCAGGCGGGTCTTTCAGGCGGAATTGGGTGCTGCGTCCCTCCGGCGCATCTCGGGGTGTCGAGTCGGCCAGGTTGCTGTGGGTTGAGAGGAGAGGAGCTTTGCCGCGCGCGCTCGCGCTCGGGAAAGAGGGCGGGATTCTACCTGGGGCCGCCGCGGCCTGCCGGTGTTACGCCTTGTGCCACATGGATGCCAAAACCGGCTGACTACAATCGCCGTTTCGCGTTTTGAAATGACCAAGTCTTCCCCCCGCACCAAGGCCGCCGCGACGGACGGCAGTGAACTCAGCTACGAGCAGGCGCTCGACGAGCTGGAGCGCCTGGTGGCGGCGATGGAAGGCCAGCAGCTGCCGTTGGACCAGCTTTTGCATGCCTACAAGCGTGGTGCCGAACTGCTGGCCCTGTGCCGCGGCCGGCTGCGCGCGGTGGAGCAGCAGGTCAAGCTGCTGGACGACGGTGAACTGAAGGCCTGGGAGGGCTCCTGAACGATGGATGCAAAGGACTTTGACCATTGGGTGGGCACGTCCCTGGCCGCCTTCGAGGCGGCCCTGGACGGCCTGGTGCCGGCGAACGCGCCAGCCGGCCTCGGCGAGGCGATGCGCTACGCCGTGCTGGGCGGCGGCAAGCGGCTGCGGCCCCTGCTCGTGCTGGCCAGTTGCGCGGCCGTCGGCGGCAACGCCTTCGCCGCGATGCGCGCGGCCTGCGCGGTCGAGCTCATCCATGCCTATTCCCTGGTGCACGACGACATGCCCTGCATGGACAACGATGTGCTGCGCCGCGGCAAGCCGACCACCCATGTCGCCTTCGGCGAGGCCCAGGCCATGCTGGCAGGCGATGCGATGCAGGCGCTGGCCTTCGATGTGCTGACGCCGGATGATGGCATCGCGCCCGCGCTGCAGGCGCGGCTGTGCGCGCTGCTGGCCCGCTCGGCCGGCCACGACGGCATGGCCGGCGGCCAGGCCATCGACCTGGCCAGCATCGGCAAACCGCTGGACGAGCGCACGCTGCGCGACATGCACCGGCGCAAGACCGGCGTGCTGCTGCAGGCCAGCGTGATGATGGGCGCCGCCTGCGGCCCGGCCTCGGCGCAGGCGACGAAGTCGCTGTCCGACTACGGTGCCGCGCTAGGCCTGGCCTTCCAGGTCGTTGACGACATCCTCGACGTGACCCAGGACTCGGCCGTGCTTGGCAAGACCGCCGGCAAGGACCAGGACGCCAACAAGCCCACCTATGTCAGCGTGCTCGGCTTGGATGCTGCCAGGGCACTGGCCCAGCAGCTGCGCGCCGAGGCCAAGGCGGCCCTGGCCGCCAGCGGCCTGGCCGACACCAGTCACCTGGGCCTACTGGCCGACTCCGTCGTCGAACGCGACTGCTGAAAGGTTTAGCCATGGAGTACACGCTGCTCAAGAGCATCGACAGCCCGGCCGACCTGCGTCGCCTGCCGCGCACCGAGTTGCGCAAGCTCGCCGACGAACTGCGCGCCTATGTGCTGGACAGTGTCTCCAAGACCGGTGGCCACCTGGGTTCCAACCTCGGCACCGTCGAGCTGACCGTGGCCCTGCACTACGTCTTCAACACGCCGGAAGACCGGCTGGTGTGGGACGTGGGCCACCAGACCTATCCGCACAAGGTGCTGACCGGCCGGCGCGACCGCATGCCGGGCCTGCGCCAGCTCGGCGGCATCAGCGGCTTTCCGCGCCGCGACGAGAGCGAGTACGACACCTTCGGCACCGGCCACTCGTCCACCAGCATCTCGGCGGCCCACGGCATGGCGATGGCCGCCAAGCTCAAGGGCGAGAACCGCAAGGCCTTGGCCATCATCGGCGACGGCTCGATGACGGCCGGCATGGCCTTCGAGGCACTGAACAATGCCGGCGTGGCCCACGGCGGCCTGCTCGGCGACGTGCTCGTCATCCTGAACGACAACGACATGTCGATCAGCCCGCCGGTCGGTGCGCTGAACAAATACCTGGCCCGCCTGATGAGCGGCAGTATCTACACCGCCGCGCGTGAGGGCGCCAAGAGCGTGCTGAAGAACACGCCGCTCTACGAGTTCGCGCGCAAGTTCGAGGAGCACACCAAGGGCATGGTCGTGCCGGGCACGATCTTCGAGGAGTTCGGCTTCAACTACGTCGGCCCCATCGACGGCCACGACCTCGACGCGCTGATCCCGACGCTGGAGAACCTGCGCGACAAGAAGGGCCCGCAGTTCCTGCACATCGTCACGAAGAAGGGCGCCGGCTACAAGCTGGCCGAGGCCGACCCGGTCAAGTACCACGCCGCCTCGGGCAAGTTCGACCCGGCCGTGGGCTTCGTGAAGCCGGCCACGCCGCCCAAGACCACGTTCACGCAGGTCTTCGGCGAATGGCTGTGCGACATGGCCGAGCAGGACGAGCGGCTGGTGGGCATCACGCCCGCGATGCGCGAGGGCTCGGGCATGGTCGAGTTCCACAAGCGCTTCCCGCAGCGCTATCACGACGTCGGCATCGCCGAGCAGCACTCGGTCACCTTCGCCGCCGGCCTGGCCTGCGAGGGCGTCAAGCCCGTCGTCGCGATCTATTCCACCTTCCTGCAGCGCGCCTACGACCAGATGGTCCATGACGTGGCCATCCAGAACCTGCCGGTGCTGTTCGCGCTGGACCGCGCCGGCATCGTCGGCGCCGACGGCGCGACGCATGCCGGCAATTACGACATCGCCTACACGCGCTGCATTCCCAATATGGCCGTGCTGACGCCGGCCGACGAGGACGAGTGCCGCCAGGCGCTGTACACCGGCTTCCTGCACGATGGCCCCGTGACGGTGCGCTATCCGCGCGGCGCCGGCGCCGGCGTCACGCCGGTCAAGCAGATGACGGCCCAGCCCTGGGGCAAGGGCGAGATTCGCCGCCGCGGCCAGCGGATTGCCGTGCTGGCCTTCGGCACGCTGCTCTACCCGGCGCTGGAGGCCGCCGAGCGGCTGGACGCGACGGTCGCCAATATGCGCTTCGTGAAGCCGCTGGACACCGAGTTGGTCGCCGAGCTGGCGCGCACGCATGACGCCCTGGTCACCGTCGAGGACGGCTGCATCATGGGTGGCGCCGGCAGCGCCGTCACCGAGGCGCTGAACGCGGCCGGCCTGAACGTGCCGGTGCTGCAGCTGGGCCTGCCCGACGAGTTCGTCGAGCATGGCGACCCGGCCAAGCTGATGAGCCTGTGCGGCCTGGACGCGGCCGGCATCGAGGCCAGCATCGTCAAGCGTTTCGGCGCCAAGCCCCAGGTCGTGCGCTCGAGCGCAGCCGGCTGAGCAGCTCGCCTACCAACGGCTGCGCCGGCCGGTGCAGCGGGATCAGCGCGCTGACGCGATAGGGGATGGAAACGGCCAGCGGCCGCACGGCCAGGCCGGCGCCCGCGCAAGCCGCCGCTGTCAGCGGGTTGACGATGGCCAGGCCCAGGCCGGCCCGCACCAATTCGCAGACGGCGACCGCGCTATGCGTCTGCAGGCGCAGCCGGCGAGGGATGCCGGCCGTGTCGAAGTGCGTATCGATCTCGCGCCGGTAGGGGTCGTCGGCGGCGAGGCTGATGAAGTCCTGGCCGGCGAAATCCACCAGCGCCAACTGCTCGCGCGACGCGAGCGCGTGACCGGCCGGCAGCACGGCGACCTCGTCGGCTTCGAGAACCGGCTCGACGCGCACGCCCGGCAGCGGCGTGGCCTGCTCGGCCAGGCCGAGGTCGAAGCGCTGCTCGCCCATCCAGGCGTCCAGCAACGGCGGCTCGGCCGGCGTGATGGACACGCGCGCCGCCGGGTGCTCGGCCAGCAGCGCCGCGAGCGCGCCCGGCAGCAGCGCGTGGCTGAGCGCCGGCAGGCTGAGCACGCTGAGCTCGGTGTCCTCGGCGCGGCCCAGCCCTTTGGCGCGTTCGATGACGCGGGCCAGTCCCTGGAAGCTGCGTTCCACCTCGTCGAACAGCGCCCGCGCCCGCGCCGTCGCCTTCAGCCGGCCGCGCTCGCGCTCGAACAGGGCGTAGCCCAGCAGCTGCTCCAGCCGCGCGAGGTCGCGCGAGAGCGTGGGCTGGGAGGTGTGCAGCAGCGCCGCGGCGCCGGTGACGCTGCCAGCCGTCATGACGGCGCGGAAGACCTCGATGTGGCGGTGCTGGATATCCATATCAGAATTGAATTGTCTTCGAATAAGTTTCAATTTGATTGAATGAATTGTGGCGCGCATGCTGCGAGCCATGACCAAGCCCCTGCCTTCCGCCTTCACGCCCTCCCGCCTGCAAGCCCTGGCTGCCGAACACGGCACGCCACTGTGGGTCTACGACGCCGCGACCATCCGCGAGCGCGCCGCGTCGCTGCAGCGCTTCGATGTCGTGCGCTTCGCGCAGAAGGCCTGCTCCAACGTCCACATCCTGAAGCTGCTGCGCGCCGAGGGCGTCAAGGTCGACTCGGTGTCTCGGGGCGAGGTGCTGCGGGCGCTGGCCGCCGGCTATGTTCCGGGCGGCGACGAGATCGTCTTCACGGCCGACCTGTTCGACCACGCGACGCTGGCCACCGTCGTCGAGCACCGCATTCCCGTCAATGCCGGCTCCATCGACATGCTGCACCAGCTCGGCGCCGTGTCGCCCGGCCACCCGGTCTGGCTGCGCATCAACCCCGGCTTCGGCCATGGCCACAGCCAGAAGACCAATACCGGCGGCGAACACAGCAAGCACGGCATCTGGCATGGCGACCTCGGCGCCGCGCTGGCCGCGATCCGCCAGCACGCGCTCAGCCTCGTCGGCCTGCACATGCACATCGGCTCGGGCGTGGACTATGGCCATCTGGCCCAGGTCGGCCAGGCCATGGTCGGCTTCGTGCGCGAGGCCGTCGCGGCCGGCCATGACCTTCACGCCATCTCGGCCGGCGGCGGCCTGTCCATTCCCTACCGTGGCGTCGACGACCCCATCGATGTGGATCACTACTTCAGCCTCTGGGATGCCGCGCGTCGCGAGGCCGAGGGCCTGGTGGGGCATCCGGTGACGCTGGAACTGGAGCCCGGCCGCTACCTCGTGGCCGAGAGCGCCGTGCTGCTGGCCGAGGTGAGGGCGGTCAAGAGTGCGGGCGCCAACCGCTTCATGCTGGTGGACGCCGGCTTCAACGAGCTGATGCGCCCGGCCATGTACGGCAGCTTCCATGCGATGACGCTGCTGCCACGCGACGGCGCCCGGCGCCCGCTGCGCGACTGCGTCGTGGCCGGCCCGCTGTGCGAGTCGGGCGACGTGTTCACGCAGGCGGCCGGCGGCGAGGTGCTGATGCGCGAGCTGCCCGAGGCCGAGGTGGGTGACCTGCTCGTCATCCACGACGCCGGGGCCTATGGCGCGTCCATGTCCAGCAACTACAACAGCCGGCCGCTGGCGGCCGAGGTGCTGGTGGACGGCGGCGCGAGCCGCTTGGTCCGCCGCCGCCAGACCGTCGAGGAGTTGCTGGCGCTCGAAATCTGAGCGCGTCCAGCGCCTGGGACCGTTAGCTCGAAGTCCGGAGATCATCCGGCCATGAAGCTCGTTCCCATTCTGCAGGTTGGTGGCCACATCAAGGCGGGTGCCGCGCTGCCCTTCGGCGTCCGGGATGCCGAGGGCAAGCTGCTGCTCGCCAAGGGGCAGATCGTGCCGAGCGAGCAGATGCGCGAGGCGCTGCTGAACCGCGGCGTCTTCGTCGACATGGACGAATTGCGTGACGCATCCGCCCGTGGTGCCGACGGCGGCGTCGCCGCCGGCGAGGATTTCTTCGGGCGCTGGGAGGGGCTGCAGACGCGCCTGTCCACGCTGCTGAGGGCGCCCCAGGAGCCGCTCTTCCTGCCGCGCGTGAAGGAGTGCGCCGCGCAGCTGATCGGCTGGGTGGAGCGCTTCACGGACCAGATGCTCTTCGTCGTCGTGCAGCATGACCACAGCCGCCACGAGGTCTACGGCCTGGCCCATCTGCTGCACACGGCCGCCGTCTGCGCCGTGGTGTCGCGGCGCCTGGGCTGGGCGCCGGAGCGGCAGAGGAGCCTCGTCGGCGCGGCGCTGACGATGAACTTGTCCATCATCGACCTGCAGGGGCGCCTGGCCTCCCGCGGCGGCAAGCTGCAGCCGCCGCAGCGGGCGGCCATCAACCGCCACCCGGACGAGGCCGTCGCCTGGCTGCGCAACGCCGGGCTGGATGACGCCGAATGGCTGTCGGCCGTGGCCCAGCACCATGAGCAGCCGGGCGGCGGCGGCTACCCGCAGGGCCTGGCCGAGCCCTGCGAGACGGCCCAACTGCTGCGCCTGGCCGACATCTTCCTGGCCAAGCTCGCCAGCCGCGGCGGCCGTGCCGGGCTGCCCGCGCCGCAGGCGGCCAAGCTGCTCTACACGGGCAGCAACGGCCATCCCTTTGCGGCGCTGCTGGTCAAGGAGTTCGGCATGTTCCCGCCCGGCACACTGGTCAAGCTCGCCAGCGGCGAGACGGCCGTGGCCGTGCGGCGCGGCGCATCGGGCAGCACGCCCCTTGTCAGCGCGGTCATGAACCGGCATGGCGACCCGCTGGGCGCGCCGGTGCGCCGCGACAGCGCCCAGGCCGAGTACGCCATCACCGGCCTGGCTGCGCCGCAGACACTGCGCGTCAAGCTCAGCCCGCACCAGCTTTTCGACCGCCGCTACGAGGCTTGAACCGGCTTCCGGCCGGGCGAGCGATAGGTTGGCTCAATGATGATGATTTGATTAACGTTTTCAACCAAAACTCTGTTTTCGATATAGTTATGCCTATCCCATCAACCGCCCCTTCCGGAGCTTTCGAATGTCCCTGATCAACACCCAAGTCCAGCCCTTCAAGACCGAGGCCTTCCACAACGGCAAGTTCGTGACCCTCACCGAGGAGTCGCTCAAGGGCAAGTGGTCCGTGCTGATCTTCATGCCGGCCGCCTTCACCTTCAACTGCCCGACCGAAGTCGAGGACGCCGCCGACAACTACGCCGAGTTCCAGAAGCTGGAGACCGAGGTCTACATCGTCACGACCGACACCCACTTCTCGCACAAGGTCTGGCATGAGACCTCGCCCGCCGTCGGCAAGGCCAAGTTCCCGCTGGTCGGCGACCCGACCCACACGCTGACCAATGCCTTCGGCGTGCATATCCCCGAAGAAGGCCTGGCCCTGCGTGGCACCTTCGTCATCAATCCGGAAGGCGTCATCAAGACGGCCGAGATCCACTCCAACGAGATCGCCCGCGACGTCAAGGAAACGCTGCGCAAGCTGAAGGCTGCCCAGTACACCGCCAAGAACCCCGGCCAGGTCTGCCCGGCCAAGTGGAACGAAGGCGCCAAGACCATCGCCCCGTCGCTGGATCTGGTCGGCAAGATCTGATGCCTTTTGCAAGGGGCCCGGGAGGGCTCCTTCCCTCCGCAGAGTCGAACAGGCTCTGCTGAAAGGGCCTCCACCCGGGACCCTTTCAGCAGTGGCCCGCCCCGCCACGTCACCCTGAAAGGATTACCGCCATGTTGGACGCCGCCCTCAAGACCCAGCTCCAGGCCTATCTGGAGCGCGTCACGCTCCCCTTCGACATCGTCGCGACGCTGGACGACACGCCCGCCGCCGCCGAGATGCGCGAACTGCTGGCCGAGATCGCCGAGATGAGCGACAAGATCACGCTGCGCACCGACGGCAGCGATGCCCGCAAGCCCAGCTTCCTGCTGCGCCGCGCCGGCAGCGAGCAGAGCCTGCCTGGATCGTTGAGGTTTGCGGCCATCCCGCTCGGCCACGAATTCACCTCGCTCGTGCTGGCCCTGCTGTGGACCGGCGGCCATCCGCCCAAGGTCGAGCAGGCCACGGTCGATGCCGTGAAGGCGCTGGACGCGGACCTCGACTTCGAGGTCTATATGAGCCTCACCTGCCACAACTGCCCGGACGTCGTGCAGGCGCTGTCGCTGATGGCCGTGCTGAACCCGCGCATCAAGACCACCGTCATTGACGGCGGCCTGTTCCAGCGCGAGGTCGAGGGCCGCGAGATCATGGCCGTGCCGGCCGTCTGGCTGAACGGTCAGCCCTTCGCCTCCGGCCGCATGACCCTCGAAGAGATCGTCGCCAAGCTGGACACCGGCGCTGAATCGGAAAAACAGGCGCGCGAGGCAAAGAAGCTGGCCGCCGAGGCGCCCTACGACGTGCTCATCATCGGCGGCGGCCCCGCCGGCGCAGCGGCGGCCGTCTATGCGGCGCGCAAGGGCATCCGCACCGGCGTCGCCGCCGAGCGCTTCGGCGGCCAGGTCAACGACACGCTGGGCATCGAGAACTACATCTCCGTCTCCGCCACCGACGGCCCCAAGTTCGCCGCTGCGCTGGAAGGCCATGTGAAGGACTACGAGGTCGACATCCACAACCTGCAGCGCGCCGAGGCGCTGATCCCGGCCGGGCAGCCGGGCGGCCTGGTCGGCGTGAGGCTCGCCAATGGCGCGACGCTGCAGGGCAAGACCGTCATCCTGACGACCGGCGCGCGCTGGCGCCATGTCGGCGTGCCCGGCGAGGCCGAGTACAGGAACAAGGGCGTGGCCTACTGCCCGCACTGCGACGGCCCCTTGTTCAAGGGCAAGCCGGTCGCCGTCATCGGTGGCGGCAACTCGGGCGTCGAGGCCGCCATCGACCTGGCCGGCATCGTCAAGCATGTGACGCTGCTCGAGTTCGCGGCCGAGCTGCGCGCCGACGCGGTGCTCGTCAACAAGCTCAGGAGCCTTCCCAACGTGACCGTCATCACGCAGGCGCTGACGACCGAGTTCACCGGCACGAATGGCAAGCTCGACGGCCTGAACTACACCGACCGCGCGAGCGGCGAGGCGAAGCGAATCGAGATCGACGGCTGTTTCGTGCAGATCGGCCTGGTGCCCAACACCGAGTGGCTGCGCGGCACCGTTGAGCTCAGCAAGCACGGCGAGATCATCGTCGACGCCAAGGGTGCGACTTCGATGCCCGGCGTGTTCGCCGCGGGCGACGTGACGACGGTGCCCTTCAAGCAGATCGTCATCGCCGCCGGCGACGGCGCGAAGGCGGCCCTGGGTGCCTTCGACTACCTGATGCGCAGCTGAGCTGCTTGTTCATGCCCGCGACCTGCAGGTCGTGGGCCTTCGTCGGGCGTCGGACAGCACGCAGGTGCTGTCCTCGGTCCCGACTCAGCGCAGCGTGTAGCCGCGCCCGTCCATGCAGGCCTCGACGGCGCGCTGGAACACGCTCGAGTCGGACATCGCGGCCTGCTGCGTCGTGGCCCAGCGGTTGCATTCGCGGCTGTCGGCTTCGATCTGCGCGTTGCTCTGCCCGTTGCGCGGATAGATGACCGGCGCGGGGCGGTTCGGCGCAGGCACCGGCGCGGGCGTGTACACAGGAGCCGGCGCGTACACCGGTGGCGCGGGCGGCGGCAACGGGGCCGGTGGCGGCACATAGACCGGCTCGGGCGGTCGATCACCCTGGCTGGCCAGCGCGATCAGCGGTACTGCGATGGCCAGGCCCAGGATCAGTCCGCCCAGGCCCCAGCCGTCGTGATCGTGATCGCGGTGGCGGTAGGGCGGGGGATCGTAGTGGCGCGGGCCGGCACCGGCCAGGCCCGTCGAGGCCACCAGGGCGGACACGATCAGCGTGCGGAGAAAGGGCTTCATGGCGGCCTCGCGCGGAAATCCAAGCTGCTCAACTCGGGCATCGGGCGACAGTTGACGCCATTCCGGCCCGGCGGTCTGTAAAGAACCGTCCGCCAACGGCCCCGAATTCTCAGAGCTTCAGCTGCGCGAACGCCGCCTGCAGGCCGGCGACACCGCCGACGCGCTGGTCATTGATGAAGACCTGGGGCATCTGCCGAACGGCGGGGCCGCACTTCTCGTAGAAGGCCAGGCGCTGCGCCTCGTCGTCGATCTTGATCTCCTCGAAGCCCAGGTTTTTCGCCTTCAGCAGGCTTTTGACGGTATCGCACTGGGGGCAGGCGGACTTGGAGTAGACGACGATATTGAGTTGCATGGCTCGAGTGTAGATAGCCACGCAGGCTCAGATCGGCCTGACCGTCAGCGCCCGGCGCGTCTGCCACAGGCCTTCGGCGCTGTAGACCGCCAGCGCGCCCCAGATGCAGGCGAAGGCCACGAGGCGGTTCGCGTCCATGGGTTCGTGGAACAGGAAGACGCCGAGCAGGAACTGCAGCGACGGCGACGCGTACTGTACGATGCCCAGCGTGGCGAGCGGGATGCGCCGCGCGCCGGCTGCGAACAGCAGCAGCGCGCCGGCCGTCACCGGCCCGGTGCCGATCAGCCAGGCCCAGTCCGTGGTCGTCTGCCCGGCGAGGTCGCCGGCCTGCCACCACCAGGCCAGGCCCGCGACGGCCAGCGGCGCGAGGATCAGCGTCTCCAGCGCCAGGCCCTCCAGCGCGCCCAGGGCCGCGGTCTTGCGCATCAGGCCGTAGAGGCCGAAGCTCAGCGCCAGCACCAGGGCCACCCAGGGTAGCGTGCCGGCCGCCAGCGTCAGCCACAGCACGCCGAGGGCCGCCAGCCCCACGGCCAGCCACTGCACCGGCCTTGGCCTTTCGTGCAGCACCGCAAAGCCCAGCGCCACGTTGACCAGCGGGTTGATGAAATAGCCCAGGCTCGCGTTGATGACCTGGCCGTGGCCGACGGCCCAGACATAGGTCAGCCAGTTCACCGCGATCAGCGCGGCCGACAGCGCAAAGCGCCGCCACGTCGCCAGGCTCACGCTCTTCAGCCAGGCCAGGCGCCCCGTCGTGAGCATGACGACGGCGACGAACACGAGGGACCACAGCGTGCGGTGCGCAACGATCTGCAACGCCGGCACGGCCGCGATCTGGCGGAAGTAGAGCGGGAACAGCCCCCAGCTCAGATAGGCGCCAAGGGCGTAGAAGATGCCTCGATTCATCGGTGCATTCTCGGCGGGCGCCCCGCGCCTGCCGGAAGCCAGGGCTTTCGGCACTGGAACTCGGCCAGGGCAGGGCCGATGATGCCGCGCATGGCCCGCATCGAGTTCACGCCCCAGCTGCGCCGCTTCGTCGACACGCCCGTCGTCGACACGGCGGCGGCCACGCTGCGCGCGGGCCTGGACGCCGCGTTCGCGACCAACCCGCGCCTGCGCGGCTACATCCTCGACGACCAGGGCCATCTGCGCCCCAATGTCGTCGTCTTCGTCGACGGCCGGCGTGCGCGCGACCTGCGCGGGCTGTCCGATCCGCTCGGCCCGGGCAGCCGGGTCCACGTCCTGCAAGCACTCTCTGGAGGCTGAACCATGACGACTCAAGACCGCGCCTGGGCCGCGACCCGCAAAGGCCTGTTCGAACTGCGCCGCCGCGGCGGGGGCTGGCAGATCGAGAACCTCAGCTTCCTCGCCGACCCCGTCACGATGCTGCTGCCGCCCGACGCCTCGGGCCATATGCTGGCCGGCCTCAACCTCGGCCACTTCGGTGCCAAGCTGCACGCCAGCGACGACGCCGGCCGGACCTGGCGCGAGGTGGCGGCCCCCAGCTTCCCGCCGCAGCCTGCCGGGGCCGAGGGCCCGGAGTGGAAGCTGCAGCAGGTGTTCGCGCTGGAGCGCGCGGGCGACGCGATCTGGTGCGGCAGTGTGCCGGGCGGGCTGTTCGTCAGCCGCGACAAGGGCGAGTCCTGGCAGCTCGACGAGATGCTGTGGGGCGACCCGCGGCGCCTGCAGTGGATGGGCGGCGGCAACCCCGCGCCGGCCCTGCACTCCATCTGCCCATATCCCGGCCGGCCGGAGGAACTGCTGGTCGGCGTTTCCTGCGGCGGCGCCTGGCGCACCACCGACGGCGGCCGGACCTGGGGCCTGCGCGCCAAGGGCATGCGCGCCGACTTCATGCCGCCCGAGCTGGCGGGCGACGAGAACTCGCAGGACCCCCACCTCATCGCCCGCTGCCGCGCGGCGCCGGACGTGCTCTGGTGCCAGCACCACTGCGGCATCTTCCGCTCCGAGGACAACGGCGCCAGCTGGGTCGAGACACAGGCGCAGCCGTCGAGCTTCGGCTTCGCCGTCGCCGCGCATCCGGCCGACCCGCAGACGGCCTGGTTCGTGCCGGCCGTCAAGGACGAACGCCGCGTGCCGGTCGATGCGGCCCTGTGCGTCACGCGCACCCGCGACGGCGGCAAGAGCTTTGACGTGTTGCGCACCGGCCTGCCGCAGCAGCACTGCTACGACCTGGTCTTCCGCCACGGCCTCGCGGTGGACGACGCCGGCGAGCAATTGATGATGGGCTCGACGACCGGCGGCCTGTGGGCCAGCGCCGATGCCGGCGACAGCTGGCAGACCGTGTCGGCCCATCTGCCGCCGATCTACGCGGTCAAGTTCGGCTGATTCCTTCTTTCCACGCCAGCCCAGGGAGGGGCCTTTGAAAATTTGCTGCGCGGCACTTGCCGCCCTTTGCATGGCCGCGCCCGCGCTGGCCGACACACCGTCCGAGCCTCCCAAGTACGAACCCCGCGAGCACTACACCAAGTACGAGTACCGCATCCCGGTGCGCGACGGCAGCAAGCTCTTCACCGCCGTCTACGTGCCCAAGGACCAGACCCGACGCTACCCGCTGCTGATGACGCGCACGCCCTATGGCTGCGGTCCCTACGGCGTCGAGGGCGACGGCGTGCGCCACATCGCGCCCAACGACGACTTCCTGAAGGCCGGCTACATCTTCGTCTGCCAGGACGTGCGCGGCCGCTTCATGTCCGAGGGCACGTTTGTCGAGATGACGCCGCACCGGCCGGTCAAGAAGCTGCCCACCGACACCGACGAGAGCAGCGACACCCATGACAGCGTGCAATGGCTGATCGACCACGTGCCGGGCAACAACGGCCGCGTCGGCCTCTGGGGCATCTCCTACCCGGGCTTCTACACGTCGGCGTCCATCATCGACTCGCACCCGGCCATCAAGGCCGCGTCGCCCCAGGCGCCGGTGACCGACCTCTATATGGGCGACGACAGCTTCCACGGCGGCGCCTTCATGCTGGCCGCCAACTTCGGCTTCTACACATCCTTCAAGCCCCAGCTCACGCCTGTGAAGCCGCCCAAGCGCTGGCCGGAGTTCGACTACGGCACCGCCGACGGCTATGAGTTCTTCCTGCAGTTCAGCAACCTCGACGCGATGGCCGCGCGCCTGGCCCAGGATGGCAAGCCCAACCACTATTTCGACGACCAGCTCGGCCACGACAGCTACGACGCCTTCTGGAAGACACGTGCGATCACGCCCCATCTGAAGAACATCCACGCCGCCGTGCTGACCGTCGGCGGCTGGTTCGATGCCGAGGACCTGGCCGGCCCGCTGGCCACCTTCCGCGCCATCGCGAAGCAGAGCCCCGCGACCGACAACCGCCTCGTCATGGGCCCCTGGGTGCACGGCGGCTGGATAGGCGCGCCGGGTCGCAGCCTGGGCCGCGTGCAGTTCCACCAGCCCACGGCCGAGCAGTTCCAGAAGGAGGTGCTGCTGCCCTTCTTCGAGCAATACCTGCGCGACGCGCCCGACCCCAAGGCGCCGAAGATCGCCCGCGCCACCGTCTTCGAGACCGGCACCAACATCTGGCGCCACTACGACGCCTGGCCGCCGCGCGAGGCCCAGGCCCGCAGGCTCTATTTCGCCGCCGGCGGCCGGCTCAGCTTCACGCCGCTCGATGCGGCCGAGCCCGCCTTCGATACCTGGACCAGCGACCCGGCCAAGCCTGTGCCCTTCGTCGGCTACACGACCCAGGGCGTGCCGCAGGAGTACATGGTGGGCGACCAGCGCTTCGCGTCCACCCGGCCCGATGTGCTGACCTACCGCAGCGACGTGCTCGAGGAGGACGTGACCCTCGCCGGCCCCATCACCGCGAGGCTGTTCGCATCCACGAGCGGCACCGATGCTGACTGGGTCGTCAAGCTCATTGACGTCTACCCCAGCGACCTGGAAGAGGAAGAGGGCGCAGCGCCGAAGAAGCGCCAGCCCCGCAGCGAGGATGCCGAGGCGCCGGATGCCCCGCTCGCCGGCTACCAGCAGCTCGTGCGCGGCGACCCGCTACGCGGGCGCTTCCGCAAGGGCTTCGAGGCCGCCGAGGCCATGGTGCCGGGCCAGGTCGAGGAGCTCAGGGTCGAGCTGCAGGACATCAACCACAGCTTCCGCCGCGGCCACCGCATCATGGTGCAGGTCCAGAGCAGCTGGTTCCCGCTGATCGACCGCAACCCGCAGAGCTTCGTGCCCCTGCGCAGCGCCAAGGCCGAGGACTTCCAGGCCGCCACGCAGAAGCTCTACCACGGGAAGGGCCAGGCCTCGGGGCTGGACGTGAAGGTGCTGGCGCCGCACTGAGGCAGGCCCCGGTGCCGTGTCTGCGGCGCTATCCTGTGCCAGCCGCCACCGTGGAGGCCGACATGCCGAGACGACTGCTGATGCTGCTGGAGATTGAACACTTCAATGCAGGCCGCGCCAATGCTCACTCTGCGGCTTTTGGCGCTTGAATGTTCCCCGATTTGTTCCCCTACGCCAGCGACGCTACCACCCAAGCCCTGCGCTGTTCACGCGATCAGCCGGCGCGTGCCCTGGACACCATAGCCTTCACGCCCGGAGCCATGTTCACAGGAACCAGGGTGGTGCCGGGGTGGGCGTTCTGGAACACGCGGAATACCTCATCAGCGAAGGCCTGACCGATCTCGGCCACGGCGGTGAAGTCCAGCACCACGGTCTGGAAGCGCTCGAAACGCATGGTCAGGCGCTTGGCCTGCGAGCGCGAGACGAGTTTTTCGCCTTCGTGCTGGGCAAGGCGCACCGGCACAAGGGTCTTGGCAAAGGTGTATTCCTCGGGAGCCGCGAACTTGTCGAACACCTCGCGCGTGGTGCGCGGGCTGTCGTTGGCCAGTTGCATGAACACCGTGGTGCCAGGGGCTGCGGCGTCGCGCTCGAAGAGCACGTCCACCTTGCCGTCGTCGTGGGCGAAATGCGCCAGCCCCGAACGGATGTCGAACACATCGAACACCTTGGACGAGAAAAAGATGCCTTCGCCCGAGTGGTTGGCGGGATCGGTGGTGAACTTGCCCTTAGCTAGCTCCAGGATGGCCTCACGCGGGTCGAACAGATCCAAAGCACGCTGGATGCGCAGGAAGATGCCTTCACCGTCGTCCACCACCCAGGCCTGGGTGAATAAGGCATTGCGCCGCAGGCCCACATGCACCTGGGGCGAGCCAGAGTGGTCCACCGCATTGTTGATCATCTCGGTCAAGCCGTAGTGCCAGACGTCGCGCACGTTCTCGGGTAGGTCAGCCACGACCGGAGCCAGCAGGCTCTGCCAGACCCGCTGCTCGGAGAGCCCCGCGCGCTCGTAGGAGTGCTGCACCTCGCTGGTGGTGCGCAGGGCATAGCGCACCCCGGCACCATGACCAGTGCGCTCAAGCAGCCCTGCCTTTACGGCCTTGAGCAGCCGCGCGCTGGCGGCCTGGCGGGTGAGGCCTAATGCAATGGCCAGCCGCGTGGCCACGTTGCGCGCGTCAGCCGCCACTAGCCGTAGAAGCTGGAATTCGTCTGCGGTTGTCATACCAAAATTGTAAAGCACGTCGACAATAATTGGAAAGCATCCACAAAGAAAATGTCAAGTTGCCTCCCTTGTGATGAGGCTGGACTCCCGGCGTCGGGCTGGCGTGTAGCTGTTCATGCTCAGTTTGCCCGACCCTGCTTGTGCCATCGACGACGAGATGCGCGTCGAGATCGATGCCGGCTGGGCAGGTCGCGTCCGCCTGACGTTCAGGAAGCAGCGCTACAGCAGGCCCCGCGCCAAGTCCTCCTTCGTGGCCTGGTTCTGTCGACACGCGGAGCCCGTTGCACGAACTGGTCAGGGCGCCGGCGTCGAGAACTGACGCTGGCCGACGGGGGTGTCTTCACCCTGATCGAGCTACCGCCTTGCGTTGCAGCTTGGCAACGATCCGCTCCTGCGCAGGGTCCGAGCCGGCCTGCTGGAGCAGCCGGGCTTCATCTCGCCTCAGCCGTGCGGCCTTCGACGCAGTCTCGGGGTAGGAGCCCAGCGCCAGGCGCTTCTCCTTGCCGTCGAAGTAGTACTTCCAGAACCAGCGCTTGGAGCCGTTGGGCGCGACTTCCAAGTAAAGACCCTGGCCATCGGCAAACCGGACGCGCTTCAGTTCAGCCGGGCAAGCGGCGTTCCTGCATTCCAGGTCGGTGAGGGGCATAGGGGAACAATCCTCGGCCGGTGGGGCGATTTCGCCTCCGTTCCTCCAAATGTGCCCCTTGTTCCCCTGCGCTGCAATGCGCGGACATGATCGGACGTGACATGAAAAAAGCCCCAAGTGCTTGATGCGCCTGGGGCTTTTGCGTCTTCATGCGTTCACATGATTTGTTCTTATGGGGTGGCTGATGCTGCTCGCACCGCTGATGGCAGCAGCGGCCTGCACGCGGCCGCTGCGCGTGCCCTTCGAGGACTGGCGACCCTATTCCTTCGTCGATGCGGACGGCCATCACACCGGCCTGGAGACCGAGCTGCTCGCGGCCGTCGCCAAGGAGGTGGGTTGCGAGGTGAGCTATGTGCGCGAGGTGCCGCGCAACCGCCGCCTGCCGATGCTGACCCGTGGCGAGCTCGACCTGCTGGTCGCCGCGACCGTCGTCCCCAGCGCCGTGGCCTGGTACACGCGGCCCTACCGCGAGGAGGCCTACGGCGCCTTCGTGCGTGCCGACGCACCCATACCCAAGGCCCGCTCGATGGACGAGCTGCTGGGCGCCGGTCTGCGCCTGCTCACCCACCGCGGGCCGGCGAGCCTGGCCATCGTCGGCGAGTTCGAAGCGCGCGGCCTGCTGACCCGGTTCGAAGACTATGCCAAGGGCGTGCAGCTGCTGCAACTCGGCCGCGGCGACGTGCTGTTCGGCGACAGCATGGCCATCGCCTACGCCGCGCGCGCGGCCGACCTGCCCCTCGTCGAGCTGGCCATCCCCATGCTGCACGACAGCGTCAGCTACAAGCTCAGCCGCAAGACGCTGACCGAGGCCGACCTGCAGGCCTTCGACCAGGCCATCCAGCGCCTGGAGGCGCGCGGCGAGTTGCAGCGCATCCGCGCGCGCTGGCTGCCCGCCGCAGTCCGCTGAGCCCCTTCTCAGGGGTGGGGCACGACCAGGATCTTGCCGTCGCGCTCGCCGCTGGCTGCGGCGGCGATGGCCTCCTTGATCTGCTCCACCGGATAGGTCGCGTGGATGCGCACCTTCAGCTGGCCGGTGGCGATCAGCTTCGTCAGCTCGCCATACAGCGCCATCTGGGCCTCGCGGCTGGCGGTGCGGAACCACTTGGCCAGCCAGAAGCCACGCAGCGTCAGGTCGTTGAACACGAAGGACTGCGGCGACACGACGCAGGGTTCGCCGCTCATCAGCCCGTAGTTGATGACGGTGCCGCCCTCGGCGACGCACATCGCCAGCCGGTTCGTCGCCTTGCCGCCCACGGCATCCAGCCCCAAACGGATGGGCGCGCCCGACACCGCGTCCTTCACGCGCCTGGCGAGGTCGTCGCCATCCACCAGCACCACGTCGCCACCATCGGCCTTCACGACGGCCGCCGCGCTCTCGCGCCGCACGATGTTGACCGTGCGAAGGCCACGCAGCCGGGCCAGCTGGGTCAGGTAGCCGCCCACGCCCGAGTTGGCGACGTTCTGGATGACCCAGTCGCCCGGCTGCAGCGCGACGAACTCCGACAGCATCAGCGAGGCCGTCGCGGGGTTCACCGTCAGCATCGACAGCTGCTGCGCGTCCGCACCGGCAGGCAGGGGCACGAGGCGCTTCGCGTCGGCGACGAGATGGCTGGCCCAGGTGCCGCTGCCGGCCGGCAGCAGCACCGTCTGGCCGGCCGCGAGATGGCTCACGCCCTCGCCGACGCTGATGACGCGGCCCACGCCCTCGCTGCCGCCCACGGCCGGCAGCGGCGGCAGGATGCCGTAGCCGCCGGTCAGCATCAGCACGTCGGATGGGTTGATGGGCGCGGCCAGCACGGCCACGAGAGCCTGGCCGGAGCCCGGCGCGGGCGGCTCGAAGGCCAGGGCCTGGATGACGTCCTGCGGCACCGGGCCGCGATGCTCGTACTGCGCCTTGATGCCTTGGATGGCCATGCCGGTCTCCTGTCGGGGTTGGAGCGGAGGATTCTTATCCCGAAGCGGGCCACCGTGCATCGGGTGGCGCCTGCAGTTGCAGCGGCACGCCAGTGACCGGATGCACCAGGCTCAGCTCTCGCGCATGCAGCCACAGCCGCTGCGTGCCGAGAAAGGCGGCGACCGCGCGGTTCAGCGGCCCCTTGCCATGCGTCGCATCGCCGAGGATGGGATGGGCGATGTGCTTCAGGTGGCGGCGGATCTGGTGGCGGCGGCCCTGCAGCGGCTCGGCCTCCAGCAGGGCGACGCGGGTGGTCGGGAAGCGCGGGTCGCTGGCGACCGGCCACTCGTCGCGCCTCAGCACGTGCCAGCGGGTCTGCGCGTCGAGCATGGGCTGGCCGGCCGAGGGCTGCTCGGGGTCGCGCGCCAGCGGGTGGTCGATGAGGCCCGCGTCCTCGTGCGGCCAGCCGCGCACCAGGGCCAGGTAGCGCTTGTGCATGCATCCCTGCTCGAACATCGTGCCGAGCAGCGCGGCCACCTCGGGCGACAGCGCGAACAGCAGCACGCCCGAGGTGCCGCGGTCCAGCCGGTGCACGGGCCAGACGGGCCGGCCGAGCTGGTCGCGAAGCAACTGCAGCGCGGCCTCGTCCTCGCGGGCGGCGAGCTGGGTGCGGTGCACCAGCAGGCCCGGCGGCTTGTCGATGGCGACGAGGTGCTCGTCCGCGTGGAGCAGGGGCAGCATCACGCTCAGGTCGCCGCCTTCAAGTCGCCATCGACATAGAACCATTCGCCGCCCTCGCGCACGAAGCGGCTGACCTCGTGCAGCCGGTGCGCCCGGCCGCCGAGCTTGCTGCGGGCGACGAACTCGACCGTGCCGTGGTCGGCGTCCTGCATCGCGCTGCCCTTCACGCTCAAGCCCAGCCATTTCAGGCCCGGCTCGGGCGGTTCGAGCGCCGCCGGCCGCGTGCTGGGATGCCAGCTCGCGAGCAGATAGGGGCGCAGGTCCCGCACGAAGGCGGTGTAGCGCGAGCGCATCAGCGCCTCGGGCGTCGCGGCACCCAGGCCAAGGCCGGTGTCGAAGGCAGCGTGCAGCGCACTGCAGCAGGCGGCGTCGTCCAGCCCGGAGCCGCAGGGGCAGGGCCGGGCGGGTGAGCGTGATGGGGCGTGTGGATTGAGCATGGCAGGCACTCTACGGCCGACGCGCAGGGGCGTTGATCTGGCGCAATTCGCCGCGGGCACGCCTGCCTATCCTTGCCTCACCATCTGGTTGGTGCGGAGGTTCGACATGAAGACATCTCTGACGCTCGCGGCCCTGGTCGCCTCGGTCGCCCTGGGTCTGGCCGGCACCGCCGTGGCGAGCGAGAAGCTCGCCCAGGAAAAGCAGTGCATGGGCTGCCACGACATCAAGAAGGATGGTGCGGCACCGTCGTTCAAGAAGATCGCGGCGTTCTGGAAGGGGCGCCAGGACGCCGAGGCCAGCCTGATGCGGACCATCCAGCAGGGCAGTGTGGCCACCGGCGGTCCTCACTGGGCCAAGGCCAGGATGCCCGACCAGGCCGAACGGCCGCTCGTCAGCGAAGCCGAGGCCAGGCTGCTGGCCCGTTGGGTGTTGACGCAGTGACATCGGTGGGGGCTCGGCCGTTCCCCCGCAAACATGGGTCCGCAGGCGCGGCACGGCCGAGTTCCGTTCCTGCCTTTCATTGGAGATCACCATGAGCTATCTGCCTTCAGTTTCCGGCAGCCTGTTCGACGACCTGTTCCGCGACTTCGCACCCGGCTATGTGGTGCGGCCCCTGCACGGCGATGCACTCCCCCGCCAGATCAGGCTGGACGTCAAGGAGGATGACGGCAACTACGTCGTGCATGCCGAGTTGCCCGGCGTGGCGCGGGACGACATCCGGGTGTCCATCGACGGCGACGTCGTCTCGCTCAGCGCCGAGATCAAGCAGCACGACCAGAAGAAGGACGAGGAGCGGGTGCTGCGCAGCGAGCGTTACTACGGTGCCGTGTCGCGCAGCATCAGGCTGCCGGGCGATGTCGACGAGTCGCGTGCTGCCGCGAAGTACGACAACGGCGTGCTGACGCTGACCTTGCCCAAGAAGCCGCAGGCCCAGGGGGCGCGCAGCCTGCGCATCGACTGAACGCAGCCTGTCCGCGCGTCAGAGCGCCAGCTCCCAGCGCTCGCTGACGACGGTCTGGCCGAAGCTGTTCATCGGCTCGCTGTGCACGAGCCGGTAGCCCTCGGCGGCATAGATCGCCCTTGCCGCCGTCAGCGCGCTCTGCGTCCACAGCACGATGCGTCGGTAGCCGGCCGCACGCGCGAACTCGCTGCACTGGCGCACCAGCCGCTTGCCCAGCCCCAGGCCGCGCGCATGCGGCTCGAGCAGCAGCAGGCGCAACTGCGCGACACCCGGGCGCACGCGGCCGGTGTCGTCGTCGCGGGGCTGTACCAGCATCACGCTGCCCAGGCGCTGAGGCCCGCGCGCGGCGATCCAGCAGGCCTCGCGCTGCGGCTTGAGGCGGTCGACGAAGTCGGCGCAGATGCGCGCCACCAGGGCCTCGAAGCGGGCGTCGAGGCCGTACTCGGCCGCGTAGACGGCGCCGTGGCGCTCGATGATCCACCCGAGGTCGCCGGGCTGCTGGGTGCGGAGTTCGACCGCCGGCGCGGCTTCGGGCTCCAAAACGGCCTGTATGCATGTCATCGCGCCGGCCAGGGCCTGACGTTGCGGCGCCGAAAGCGGCGCCAGCAGCGCTTCGGCCTCGGCCTGGCTGCCGCGGTCCAGCGGCGCGAAAGCGCGCCTGCCGGCGGGGCTGAGCTTGAGCAGGGTCTGGCGGCCATCGCTCGGATGGGCCTGGCTCGTCAGCAGGCCGCGGCTTTTCAGACCGCGCAGCAACCGGCTCAGGTAGCCGGCATCGAGTTGCAGGCCCTTGCCGAGCGCCGCCGCGCTGAGCGGCGCATGGTGGGCCAGCTCCCACAGCACGCGGGCCTCGGGCAGCGTGAAGTCGCTGCCGGCCAGCGTGGGGGCGAGCACGCCGATGCGGCGCGTGTAGAAGCGGTTGAAGGCGCGAACGCAGAGCGCCTCGGCAGCGGTTTCCATACCGGCATCATCATCGAGATGCTTGCCTTTGGCAATCATCTTGCCGACGGGGCCGGGCGGCGTGCCATGATGCCCGGGCGTCAAACCGGGAGCCGCGCATGCTTCGATCCTTCTGCCTTGCCCTCGCGCCGCTGCTGGCGGTCGCACCGCTGGCCGTGGCGGCGCCGCCCACGCGCGTGGTGCAGGCCTGGCAGGCGGTGCTGGCGGACTACGACCAGCATCTGCGCGCCGCCGACCCGCTGCGGGCGGTGCTGCTGGGCGACATGGGCGCGCTGGCCCGCTGGCCGGACGAAAGCGCGCCGGCCCTGCAGCAGCGGCGGCTGTGGTTGCAGCGCCTGCAGGCGCGATTGGCGTTGCTCGAGCGGGCCGGCCTGCCGGCCGAGGACGCGCTGAGCCGCGATCTGCTGGCCGAGCGTGTCGAACTCGAGCTGCAAGGACTGGCCTTCGACGTGGCGCGCCTGCCCTATATCTCGGGCGACGGGTTCTACACGCTGCCCAACTACGCGGCCGATGGCGTCGTGCTGCGCGACGAGGCGCAGGCCCGTGCCTGGCTGGACAAGATCGCCGCGTTGCCGGCCTTCTACAAGGTGCAGGCCGACAACCTGAGGCGCGGCGCGGCGACCGGCTTCGTGCGGCCGCGCTTCATCGCCGAGGGCGCGGCTGCGGCCTTGCGCTCCCGCGCCGACCAGCCCGCCGAAGCTCACGCGTTGCTGAAGCCGCTGGCCGAGCTGCCGGCGTCCATGCCACCGCTGCTGCGCGCGCAGCTGCAGGCCGAGGGCCTGGCCCACGTGCAGCAGGCGGTGAAGCCGGCCGAGCGCGAGATGGCCGAGCTGTTCGAGCGTGTCGTGGTGCCGGCGGCCAGTTCGGCCCTGGGCATCTCGGCGCTGCCGGGCGGTGCGGACTATTACACCTACCTGATCCGCCAGCAGGCGTCCACGCGGATGTCGCCCGAAGACATCCATGCCCTCGGGCTGCGCGAGGTGGCGCGCATCGAGGCCGAAATGCGGCAGGTGATGGCCGGTACCGGCTTCACCGGCAGCGTCGCCGAGTTCTCGGCACAGCTGCGCGATGACCCGCGCTTTCGCGCTGCCAGCCTGGACGACTATGTGACCCGTGCGCGCGACGTCGCCAAGCGCGCCGACGCCCTGCTGCCCGCCTACTTCCGCCGTCTGCCGCAGCTGAGCTATGGCCTGCGCGCGGTGGCGCCGGAGATGAAGGCATCGTCCTCGGGCTACAACCCCGGCAGCCTGAAGCAGGGTGTGGCCGGCACGGTGCTGGTCGGCCGTGAGGCCGTGACCGACAACCCGCTCTACGGCCTCACGGCCTGGACGCTGCACGAGGGCGTGCCCGGCCACCACCTGCAGATCGCATTGGCGCAGGAGCGCGACGACCTGCCGGCCTTCCGCCGCATCGACGACCAGAACGCCTATGTCGAAGGCTGGGCGCTGTACGCCGAGCACCTGGGCGTGGAGATGGGCCTGTACCGCGACGCCTACGAGCACTTCGGGCGGCTGTCCTTCGAGATCTGGCGCGCCTGCCGCCTTGTCGTCGACACCGGCCTGCATGCGCAGGGCTGGACGCGCGAGCAGGCGGTGGCCTATCTGCGCGAGCACACCGCGCTGGGCGCCGGCTTCATCGAGGCCGAGGTGGACCGCTACATCGGCTGGCCGGCCCAGGCGCTGGGCTACAAGCTCGGGGAGCTGCGCATCCGCGCGCTGCGCGAGCGGGCCGAGCGCGAGCTGGGCGGGCGCTTCGACCTGCGCGAGTTCCACGACGTGGTGCTGCGCGGCGGGCCGATGCCGCTGGACCTGCTGGAGCGCGAGGTGGGGCGGTGGATCGAGACGCAGCGCGACAAGGGAAGGGCGCAGTGATGGGCATCGTCGTGTACTGGCTGGAAGGCGAAGAGGCGGCGCCTGCCTGCCAGAGCTTCGGCAGCGCTGAACTGACCCAGGCCCTGGCCTGCGCCGAGGACAGGCGCAGGCAGGGCCACCGCCACGTCAGCATCTCCTCGGAGCTGGACGACCACGTCGGTCGCGCCGGCGTCGCGGCGGTGGAGGGCGGCAAAACGCCGGACGGCGAGGCCTATGAGTGGTCCAAGGCCGGGCGGGCCGGCAGGGCGAGGCGGCGGTAGCCCAGGGAGGCGCTGAATCACCGCCTCCCTAAAATGCGTCGATGAATCCGGTCTCAGACGCTGCTCAGCACAGTCCCCTCCTCAAGAACCTCAATCCCGAGCAGCTTGCCGCCGTCACCGCCGCGCCGGAGCCGGCGCTGATCCTGGCGGGTGCCGGTTCGGGCAAGACCCGCGTGCTGACGACGCGCATTGCCTGGCTGCTGCAGACGGGCCAGGTCAGCCCCGGTGGCGTGATGGCCGTGACCTTCACGAACAAGGCTGCCAAGGAGATGCTGACGCGCCTGTCCACGATGCTGCCCTTCAACGTGCGCGGCATGTGGATCGGCACCTTCCACGGCCTGTGCAACCGTTTCCTGCGCGCGCACTGGAAGCTGGCCCACCTGCCCCAGGCCTTCCAGATCCTGGACGCGAGCGACACGACCTCGGCCATCAAGCGTGTGATCAGGGCGATGAACCTCGACGAGGAGCGCTTCGTGCCCAAGCAGGTCGGCTGGTTCATCGCCGGCTGCAAGGAGGACGGCCAGCGCCCTG
Source organism: Roseateles saccharophilus (assembly GCF_004342485.1). Lineage (GTDB taxonomy): Bacteria > Pseudomonadota > Gammaproteobacteria > Burkholderiales > Burkholderiaceae_C > Pelomonas > Pelomonas saccharophila. The sequence goes on along the minus strand of NZ_SMBU01000010.1, from coordinate 104,562 downwards.
GCGACGTGGACGCGCGCGACGAGCAGACGAGGAAGCTCGTCGAGATCTACGCCAACTACGAGGACCAGTGCCAGCGCGAGGGCGTGGTCGACTTTGCCGAGCTGATGCTGCGCAGCTATGAGCTGCTGCGCGACAACCCGGCCGTGCGCGAGCACTATCAAAATCGCTTCCGCCACATCCTCGTCGACGAGTTTCAGGACACGAACAAGCTGCAATACGCCTGGCTGAAGATGTTCGCGCCGCCGGGTGCCGGCAACGGCCAGAGCCTGCTGGCCGTGGGCGACGACGACCAGAGCATCTACGCGTTCCGTGGCGCGCGCGTCGGCAACATGGCCGACTTCGAGCGCGAGTACCGCGTCAAGCGCGTCATCAAGCTGGAGCAGAACTACCGCAGCTTCGGCCACATCCTCGACGCGGCCAACGAGCTGATCAGCCGCAACAGCCAGCGCCTGGGCAAGACGCTGCGCACCGACGCCGGCCTGGGCGACCCCATCCGCGTGCAGGAGGCGCCGAGCGACTTCGCCGAGGCGCAGTGGCTGATTGAGGAGATCCAGCAGCTGCATCGCGGCGGGCTGGACCGGCAGGAGATCGCCGTGCTCTACCGCAGCAATGCGCAGTCGCGGGTCATCGAGTCGGCGCTGTTCAACTCGGGCATTCCTTATCGCGTCTACGGCGGCCTACGCTTCTTCGAGCGCGCCGAGGTGAAGCATGCGCTGGCCTATCTGCGCCTGCTGGAGAACGCCAACGACGACACCAGCTTTTTGCGCGTCGTGAACTTCCCGACCCGCGGCATCGGCGCCAAGACGCTGGAGAACCTGCAGGACGCGGCCAAGGCCACGGGCCGCAGCCTCTACCAGAGCGTGGGGGCCATTCAAGGCAAGGGGGGCGCCAACCTCGTGGCCTTCACCAACCTGATCGACTCGACGCGCAACCTCACGCAGGGCATGACGCTGCGCGAAATCATCGAGCAGGTGCTGGAAACCTCGGGCCTGCTGGACTTCTACCGCACCGACAAGGACGGCGCCGAGCGGCTGGAGAACCTGGACGAACTGATCAACGCGGCCGAGGCCTTCGTCATGCAGGAGGGCTTCGGCAAGAACGCGGTGGGCCTGCCGGTGGACGAGGTGGCCGAAGCCGGTACGCCGGGTGCCGTGCCCGACGCCGAGACGGGCGAGATCATGTCGCCGCTGGTGGCCTTCCTGACGCATGCGTCGCTGGAGGCCGGCGACAACCAGGCCCAGGCGGGCCAGGATGCCGTGCAGTTGATGACGGTTCACTCGGCCAAGGGCCTGGAGTTCGACGCGGTTTTCATCACCGGCCTGGAAGAGGGGCTGTTCCCGCACGAGAACGCGATGTCCGACCATGACGGGCTGGAGGAGGAACGCCGGCTGATGTATGTGGCCATCACGCGGGCGCGCAAGAAGCTCTCACTCAGCTTCTGCCAGACCCGCATGCTGCACGGCCAGACCCGCTACAACGTGAAGAGCCGCTTCTTCGACGAGCTGCCCGAGGGCGCGCTGAAGTGGCTGACGCCGCGCAACCAGGGCTTCGGCTCGGGCTTTGCGCGCGAGTACCAGCAGGCCTGGGAGCGTGGCAGCGGGCTCAAGGGCATGGTGGGCGCGGGCCGCGTCGAGAGGGCGGCCTGGGTCGAGCCACCTGTGCCGGCCAGCATGAAGCAGAAGGTCTCCAACGAGCATGGCGGCCTGCGCGTGGGCAAGGGCGTCTTCCACACCAAGTTCGGCGAAGGCGTGCTGCTGACGCTGGAGGGCTCGGGCACGGATGCGCGCGCCCAGGTCAATTTCGGCCGCCATGGCACCAAGTGGCTGGCGTTGTCGGTGGCGAAGCTGACGCCTATCGATTGATCAGCGCCGGCCTTCGCCATGCGTTGGATCGCGGTGCTGGTGTCTGACGACGAGCACCCGGAGGCCGCGCTCGTCCGTCGTGTAGATCAGCGAATAGGGGAAGTCATGCAGTGGATAGCTGCGGCGATCAGCGCCTGCCGGCGTGCCGAGTTCGGGCTGGCGCTCCACCAACCGCGCGATGTGTTCGAACTCGTCAAGAAAGCGCTGAGCCATTCGCAGGCCGGCCTCTCGTCGGTAGAAGCGGAAAGCCTCCGTCAGTTCTTCGGCTGCCAGCCGGTGGATGGAGCGGCTCGTGCCGGTTCGTCGCGCAACTTCGCCAGCACCTCGTCCAGGGGTTCGAATTGTGCCGATTCGGCGTCCCGCTGCGCCGCAACGGCTTCCCAGGCCGCGTCGCGTGCGGCATCGGTGTCGAGGCTGGCCACCACGCGGTCCAGTAGTTTGGCGCGTTGTGCGGGCGGCAGCTTCAGCACCTCGGCTTCCAGCGTTTCAAAGGAGGTGTCCATGGCGGTTCCAAGGCTTGCAGGCCGACAGCTTGCCACAAGCCGCATGGTGCTCACCAGGCGCTAACGCCCGACGATCACCACGTGGGCCTGGATCAAGGTGTCGATGGCACCGACGCCGAAGCGATCACCGATGGCCTGCGCGACCCGGGCCGTCAGCTCCGGCAGCCGCCCGGGCGCGCGGGCCTCGATCTCGTTGCGCAGCGGCGTGCCCTGGCAGTAGCCCAGGGCCGGGCCGGACGGCGATTCGGCACGAGCGCGCAGCGACAGCGTGACGATGTCGGCCTCGTGCTCGAAGCCGCCTTGCGCCAGGTCGGTGCGCAGACGGTCGACGTCGTGATAGCCATGCGGCGTGCGGGCCATGAAGCGCGGCGGGTCGTCCGGGAAGGCCTCGGCCAGCGCAGTGGTGACGGTGTCGGCCAGCTCGTTGCTGTCGATGTGGTCCCAGACATTGAAGACGAAGAAGCCGCCGGGCTTGAGCACGCGGCGGATCTCCGCATAGGCATGTGGCCTGTCCGGGAAGAACATCGCGCCGAACTGGCAGGCCACGAGGTCGAAGCTCGCATCGGCAAAGGGCAGGTCCATCGCGTCGGCCAGACGCCACTCCACCGGCCGCGTGGTGCCCAGCGTTGCGGCCATGTCCAGCATCGTGGCGTTCAGGTCGCTGGCGATGATGCGGGCCTGCGGCGGCAGTTCGGCCACCAGGCGTCGGGTCAGCACGCCGGTGCCTGCCGCGATCTCCAGCACCTGGTTGGGCTGCAGCGCGGCGGCACGCGCCGCCAGATCGACCGCGTACGGCTCGAAGATCAGCGGCACCATGTAGCGCTCGTAGAGCTGGGGGATGGAGCCCGTGAAGCCCCGGTCGGCGAGTTCCATGGGCCGATTCTGAGCTTGTTGCCGGCGCGGTGCTAGGCTCGCCGCCGCTCGCAACGCAATTCCTTGCAATTCCCCATGACCGAACACCGCCCCTCACAGGCCGAGCTGGCTGCCTTCCTGCAGGCCGAGTTTCCGCAGAACCGCTGCACGCTGGAGGAGCTGGACGCGGATGGCAGCGTCGTCGTGGCCCACCCGGTGGGCGAGAGCGAGCTGAGGCCGGGCGGCACGGTGTCGGGACCGGTCATGATGACGCTGGCCGACGTGGCCCTCTACATCGCCATCCTGGCGCGCATCGGCATCGTGCCGCTGGCGGTGACGACCAATCTCTCCATCAACTTCCTGCGTAAGCCACGCGCCGACCGGCGCGTCATCGCGCGCTGCCGGCTGATGAAGCTGGGCAAGAGCCTGGCGGTGGGCGAGGTGTGGATCTTTTCGGAGGGCGAGGACGAGCCGGTGGCGCATGCGACCGGCACCTATGCCGTTCCGCCGAAGCGTTAGGCCGTCAAAGCGTCAGTCGCTGAGCACGTCGCTCGGCGCGCCGAACATGAAGCAGTCGACGAAGCTGAAATACAGCGACGCGTAGAACACCGTCGACAGCACCAGGCCGGTGGCCATCAGCACCATGGGGGCGAACTGCGTCAGGCCCAGCAGGCCGAAGGCCAGGCTGACGATGCTGGCCACGGCCATCAGCAGGCCGGCCCAGAGCAGGGCGTTCAGCCCGAACGCCGCCTTGTTGCGCCATAGCGCCAGCGAACTGGAGAAGAGGGCCTGCGCCATGCCCTGGCCGCCCCAGTGCACCAGGGCAGGGGCGTGCCAGTAGGGCACGGACAGCAGGGTCACCAGGCCCAGGCGCGTGAACATGCCCCACAGCAGGCGAGGGTCGGTGGCAGCCTGTGCGATGGCCTCGCTGTCGGCGTTGTCGGCGATCAGCTTCTGCAGGTCGGCGGTGCTGCCGCCGTCCACCCAGTCGGCCAGCAGGCCGATCGCCAGCATGGCCAGCGCATAGCTGAAGCACAGCGCGATCTGGCTGCGGCGGCGCTCGGGCGTGAGCTTCAGCGGCGCGACGAAGACGCTGGCCGTCGGCGTCTTCTTCTGCAGCACCAGATGGGTGGCCAGCATGAAGCCCAGCGACAGCAGCGGCAGCGAGCCGAAGGTCAGCAGCAGGCCGACGCCCGGCAGCAGCATCGCGACGAAGCCCAGGAAGAGGAAGAGCCCGAACAGGCTGGACAGGGCCAGGGGCTGGCGCTGGAAGACCTTGAAGCCGTGGCGAATCCACAGCCGGCCGTTGCGGGCCGGCACCTGTTGCAGATGCAACTGCATCGTCATGCCTTGGCCCCGTCGTGCAAGGCATGCCAGGGTTTGGCGATGCGCTCGCGCAGCACGCGCTCGAAGTGGCGCGGGTCGTGGGGCTTGAGCAGGCTGGCCTCGCGCGGCAGGTGCAGGTCATAGAGGCGCGACACCCAGAAGCGCAGCGCCGCGGCCCGCAGCAGCGCGGGCAGCAGGCGGTGCTCGGCGCCGGACAGCGGGCGCACGCTCTCGTAAGACGAGACGAAGACCGCGGCGCGCTCCTCGATGAGGACGCCGGTCGTCAGGTCGATGCACCAGTCGTTCAGGCAGACGGCGAGGTCGAACAGCCAGGTGTCGCAGCCCGCGAAATAGAAGTCGAAGAAACCGGTCAGGCGCTCGCGGCCCGGGCCCTCGCCGGGCTCGAACATCACGTTGTCGCGGAACAGGTCGGCGTGGATGGGGCCTGAGTGGTGTTGCTGCAGTTGCGCGAACTCGGCCGACGCGGCCAGCTGTTCCTGGTAGGTCAGCTCGCTCTTCAGCAGTCCGGCCTGGTCGGCCTCGAGGAAGGGCAGGATCTGCGGCACGACCTCGCGCCACCAGGCCAGGCCGCGCAGATTGGGCTGGTGCATGCCGAAGTCGCGCCCGGCCAGGTGCATGCGCGCCAGCGTCGCGCCCACCTGCTGGCAGTGGAAGGCGTCGGGCGCGAGCTGGTGGCCGCCATGCAGGCGATCGACGATGGCGGCCGGCTTGCCCGCCACCTCGAACAGGATCTCGCCGGTGGCATCGGCGTGCGGTTCGGGCACCGGCACGCCGCGCTGGGCGAGGTGCTGCATCAGGCGCAGGTAGAACGGCAACTGCTCGGCTGTCAGGCGCTCGAACAGCGTCAGCACATAGCGGTGCAGATGGCCGTCGCCGCGGGTGCAGTCGACGAAGTAGTTGGTGTTCTCGATGCCGGCGCCGATGCCGCGCAGCGAGCTCAGGGTCCCGAGTTGGAGGTGGTCCAGCAGGGCTTGTGCCTGCGCCGGGCTGACTTCGGTGAAAACGGCCATGGGTCGGAAAAAAGCGACTGAAACGGCCGAGGGCCGCGCGCGATCAGAAATTGAGGATTCGCCAGACCCGTGTGCCCGAGCCGCTCTTGCCGCTGCCGCCGGCCGACTCGTGGCCGGCGTCGTTGACGACGATCTCGTAGTCGGGGGCCCGGGTCTTCTTGTTCTTGACCGTGACCTTCTTGGTCTCGCCGCGCACCTTGAGCTCCTCGATGCGGACCTGGTCGTCCTCGGTCACGGTGCGCTCGACCTTGGGCTCGGGCGGCGGTTCGGCGAGTGCGCTCGTGCAGCAGACTGCGAGCAGCAGGAGGGCGGTGGGGCGACGCATGCTGTCGATTCTAGGCGGGCGTCTGTCCGAGAATCCCTCTCCATGAGTAAACCCATCCTGCTGCTGGTCGACGGCTCCAGCTACCTCTACCGTGCCTTCCATGCCATGCCCGACCTGCGCGGCCCCGAGGGCCAGCCCACCGGCGCCGTGCATGGCATGGTGGCGATGCTTCAGCGCCTGCGCAGCGACGTCGGTGCCGAGCACGCGGTCTGTGTCTTCGACGCCTCCGGCCCGACCTTCCGCGACGAGTGGTACCCCGAGTACAAGGCCCAGCGCGCGCCCATGCCGCCGGAGCTGCGCGCACAGATCGAGCCCATCCACGAGGTCGTCAAGCTGCTGGGCTGGCCGGTACTGACGGTGCCCGGCATCGAGGCCGACGACGCCATCGGCACGCTCAGCCGCGTCGCTGTGGAGCAGGGCCATCGCGTCATCGTCTCCACCGGCGACAAGGACCTGGCCCAGCTCGTCAACGCCGACGTGGAGCTGATCAACACGATGAGCAACGAGCGCCTGGACGAGGCCGGCGTCGTCGCCAAGTTCGGCGTGGCGCCGGACCGCATCATCGACTACCTGACGCTGATGGGCGACACCGTGGACAACGTGCCGGGCGTGACCGGCGTCGGCCCGAAGACCGCCGCCAAGTGGGTGGCCGAGTACGGCTCGCTGGACGGCGTCATCGCCGCGGCGCCCACGGTCAAGGGCAAGGCTGGCGAGAACCTGCGCGCGGCGCTGGACTGGCTGCCGATGGGCCGCAGGCTGGTCACCGTGAAGCTGGACTGCGACCTCGGCAGCCACATCGCCGGCTGGCCGACATTGGAGCCGCTGGCCCTGCGCGAGGCGGACAAGGCGCTGCTCGCCGAGTTCTACGCGCGCAACGGCTTCAAGACCTGGCTGAAGGAACTGACCGGCGAAGCCCCGGCCCCCAAGCCCAAGGCGGTGGCGGCCAATCCGGGCCTGTTCGACGAGCCCGCGCCGCCCGCCGGGGCCGCCGCCGATGGTGTCGATCTGGCCCGCCGCTACGACACCATCCTCAGCTTCGAGCAGCTCGAGGCCTGGATCGCCCGGTTGCGCGCCGCGCCGCTGTGCGCGCTGGACACCGAGACCGATTCGCTGGACCCGATGGCCGCGCAGATCGTCGGCATCTCCTTCGCCGACAAGCCCGGCGAGGCAGCCTACATCCCGCTGCACCACAGCGGCCCGGACGCGCCCGAGCAACTGCCCTTCGACGAAGTGCTGGCCCGCCTCAAGCCCTGGCTGGAGGACGAGTCGGCCAAGAAGATCGGCCAGAACCTCAAGTACGACCGGCATGTGCTGGCCAACGCCGGCATCGCGCTGGCCGGCGTGCAGCACGACACCCTGCTGCAGAGCTATGTGCTGGAGGCCCACAAGACGCACAACCTCGAGGCCCTGGCCGAGCGCCACCTGGGCCGCAAGGGCCTGTCCTACGAGGATCTGTGCGGCAAGGGCGCCCACCAGATCCCCTTCGCCCAGGTGGACGTGGCCCGGGCCACGACCTATTCGGGCGAGGACTCCGAGATGTGCCTGCACCTGAACCAGGTGCTGTGGCCGCAGATCGAGCTAGAGCCGGGGCTGACCCGCATCTACCGCGACATCGAGATGCCCACGGCCGCGCTGCTGGCCCGTATCGAACGCCACGGCGTGCTGATTGACGCGGCCAGGCTGCAGGCCCAGAGCCACGAGATCGGCCAGCGCCTGATCGCGCTGGAGCAGCAGTGCTACGAGATCGCCGGCCAGCCCTTCAACATCGGCTCGCCCAAGCAGATCGGCGACATCCTGTTCGGCAAGCTCGGCCTGCCCGTCGTCAAGAAGACCGCCACCGGCGCGCCCTCCACCGACGAGGAGGTGCTGACCGAGCTGGCTGCCGACTTCCCGCTGCCGGCCCGCATCCTCGAATACCGTGGTCTCGCCAAGCTCAAGAGCACCTACACCGACAAGCTGCCGCTGCAGATCAACGCCCACACCGGCCGCGTGCACACCAACTACGCCCAGGCCGTGGCCGTGACGGGGCGGCTGTCCAGCAACGAGCCCAATCTGCAGAACATCCCCATCCGCACGGCCGAGGGCCGGCGCGTGCGCGAGGCCTTCGTCGCCCCTGCGGGCTGCAGCATCGTCAGCGCCGACTACTCCCAGATCGAGCTGCGCATCATGGCCCACATCAGCGAGGACCCGGGCCTGCTGAAGGCTTTCCAGGAAGGCCAGGACGTGCACCGGGCCACCGCCAGCGAGGTCTTCGGCGTGCCGCTGGGCGAGGTGTCCAGCGAGCAGCGCCGCTATGCCAAGACCATCAACTTCGGCCTGATCTACGGCATGGGTGCCTTCGGCCTGGCCGCCGCACTGGGCATCGAGCAGAAGGCCGCCAAGGACTACATCGAGCGCTACTTCACCCGCTTCGCCGGCGTGAAGCGCTATATGGACGAGACCAAGGCGCGCGCCGCCGAACGCGGCTATGTCGAGACCCTGTTCGGCCGGCGCATCTACCTGCCCGAGATCCGCGGCGGCAACGGCCCGCGCCGCGCCGGCGCCGAGCGCCAGGCCATCAATGCGCCCATGCAGGGCACGGCGGCCGACCTCATCAAGCTGGCGATGCTGGCTGTGCAGGCCGAGCTGGACCGCTCGGCCAAGCAGACGGCCATCGTCATGCAGGTGCATGACGAACTGGTCTTCGAGGTGCCCGAGGCCGAGCTGGACTGGGTGCGCACCGAGGTGCCGCGGCTGATGGCCGGCGTGGCCGAGCTCAAGGTGCCGCTGCTGGCCGAGGTGGGCGTGGGCAGCAACTGGGAAGAAGCGCATTGATTTCCTATTTTTCATAAAATGGGGAAAATATGCGTAATGCCTATATCCGGAGTCCAGCATGTCCGCCGTCCTTGAGCCGCTGATTGCCGACCCATTGCCCAGCGTCACCGCGACTGAGCTCGTGGCCGGCATCCAGAAGGTCGGTCGCGCGGTGGCCGCGCATGGCGCGGTGCTGATCACCAAGCATGACCAGCCGGCCTTCGTGCTGATGTCGGTCGAGCGCTACCGCGAGTTGCAGCGCGCCGCCGAGCCCGACCTGGGCGCTCTGGGCGGCGAATTCGACGCGATGCTGGCGCGCATGCAGGGCCAGGGCGACGCGCTGGCGGACGCCTTCGCGATGGCGCCCGACGCCATCGGCGCCGCGGCAGCCAAGGCCGCCAAGCCTTCTCGTCGCAAGGCCGCCTGAGCTTGCCCGCCAGGCTTTTCGTGCTGGCCGGCGTCAACGGCGCCGGCAAGAGTTCGCTGGGCGGCGCGGCCATCCAGGCCAGCGGCGCCGAGTTCTTCAACCCCGACGCGATCGCCGCGCGGCTGCGCGAGCAGCAGCCGGGCCTGTCCGCCGAACAGGCCAACGGTCTGGCCTGGACGCTGGGCCGGCGCGGCCTGGAGCGCGCACTGGCCGAAGGCCTGACCTATGCCTTCGAGACGACACTGGGCGGCCACAGCATTGCCAGGCTGCTGCTGGACGGCGCACGCGCCGGCGCCGAGGTCCATGTCTGGTTCGCCGGCCTGGCCACGCCCGAGCTGCATCTGCGCCGCATCCAGGCGCGCGTGACGGCCGGCGGCCACGACATCCCCGAGGCCAAGGTGCGTGAGCGCTTCGACGCCAGCCGGGCCAACCTCGTCAAGCTGATGCCGCAGCTCGCCAGCCTGCGTGTCTACGACAACAGCTTCGAGGCCGACCCGCGCGCCGGCCGCAAACCCCAGCCCGTGCTGCTACTGCAGATGCAGGCCGGGCGTGTCGTCGCGCACGCGCCGCTGCGCAGCGTGCCCGCCTGGGCCAAGCCCGTGCTGGCTGCGGCCCTGCGTTGACTATCATCGTCGCCCAATGAACAGGCTTGGGTTGTGATGAGGATCTTGCTGGTCGATGCTTTCCCGATGGTGCGCGCCGCGCTCACCGGCCTGATCGAGCAGCATTTCGCCGATACCCAGGTGCAGGGTGTCGACACGGTCGAGGCCGCCCGCGCCGCGCTGGCCCAGGGCCTGCCCCGCCTCGTGCTGCTGGACCTGAGGGTGGAGGGGGGCTTCGAACTGCTGCAGCAGATTCACCGCGAGCACCTGATGCTGCCGGTGGTGGTGGTTTCCGGCAGCGACGAAACCGAGGATGCATTGCGGGCCCTGGGCGCCGGTGCGATGGGCTATGTGCCCGAGCGCAGCGACCTGCACACGCTGGTGCAGGCCCTGCATCTCGTGCTGGCCGGCGGCACCTATGTACCGCCGCTGAAGCCTCGCGCCGACGACACGCCCGCACCGCCCGTCGCAGCCACGCCGGTGCCCGACTGGGCCGAGCTGCCGCTGACGCCACGCCAGAAGCATGTGCTGCACCTGTTGACGCAGGGACTGTCCAACAAGCTGATTGCGCGCGAACTCGGCGTCAGCGTCGAGACCGTCAAGGACCATGTCGCCGCGGTGCTGAAGGCGCTGGGAGTCAGCTCGCGCACCCAGGCCGTCGTCGCCGCGACGCAGAAAAACAGATCCTGATCAGCGCACCGCGTCGATCGCGTCCAGCACCGCCTCGGCCGTCGCCGGCGCACGCAGCGGCGGGTCGCAGCCCTCGGGGCCGGCGGCCGCGCAAGCCTCCTTGATGGCCAGCAGGGCCGCGAAGCCCAGCAGCAGCGGCGGCTCGCCCACGGCCTTGCTGCGGTGGATGGTCTCGCTGGCGTTGGCGATGCCGAAGAGCTCGGTGCGGAACTCGGTCGGGCAGTCGTTGGCCGTCGGGATCTTGTAGGTGCTGGGTGCGTGGGTCGTCAGCAGTCCCGTGACGGGATGCCAGACGAGTTCTTCCATCGTCAGCCAGCCCATGCCCTGGATGAAGCCGCCCTCGATCTGGCCGATGTCGATGGCCGGGTTCAGGCTCTGGCCTACGTCGTGCAGCAGGTCGGCCCGCGTGATGCGGCTTTCGCCGGTCAGCGTGTCGACCAGCGCCTCGCAGACGGCGCCGCCCCAGGCGTAGTAGTAGAAGGGGTGGCCCTGCAGCCTGGTCTTGTCCCAGTGCAGGCCGGGCGTGGCGTAGAAGCCGTCGCTCCAGAGCTGGACGCGCTGCAGATACGCCGCGGCGACGAGATCCCGGAAGGGCAGGCCGTGTCCGCCGCCGCTGACCTGGCCATTCTCGAAGGCGACGAGTTCCGCCGCGCAGCCGAAGCGCTCGGCCGCCAGGGCCGCCAGCCGCGCCCTGATCTTGCGCGCGGCATCCTGCGCGGCCTTGCCGTTCAGGTCGCTGCCGGTCGAGGCGGCGGTGGCCGAGGTGTTGGCGACCTTGCTCGTGTCGGTGGCCGAGCAGCGCACGGCAGCCAGCGGCAGGCCGAGTTCGTGCGCGACGACCTGGGCCACCTTGGTGTTGAGCCCCTGGCCCATCTCGGTGCCACCATGGTTCACGAGCACCGAGCCGTCGGTGTAGACATGCACCAGCGCGCCGGCCTGGTTCAGGTGGGCGACGTTGAAGGAGATGCCGAACTTGACCGGCGTGAAGGCCAGGCCCTTCTTCAGCACCGGGCTGGTGGCGTTGAAGGCGGCGATTTCCAGGCGGCGTTCCTCGTAGCGGCTGCTGGCGAGCAACTGCGCGGTCAGCGTCTGGGCGTGCAGCTCCTCGACCTGCTGGCCATAGGGCGTGATGTCCCGGCCGGCGGCATAGAAGTTGCGCCGGCGCACCTCGGCCGGGTCCAGCCGCAGCCGGCGCGCGACGCCGTCCAGGATCATCTCGATGGCGATGGCGCCCTGCGGGCCGCCGAAGCCGCGGAAGGCGGTGTTGCTCTGCGTGTTGGTCCTCGCGCAATAGCCGTTCATGGCCACATGGGGCAGCCAGTAGGCGTTGTCGAAGTGGCAGAGCGCGCGGGCCATGACCGGCGCTGACAGGTCGGCGCTGTGGCCGGCGTTGGCGATCAGGTCGATATCGACGGCGAGGACGCGGCCGTCGGCATCGAAGCCCACGTCCCAGCGGTAGTCGAAGCCGTGGCGGCGGCCGGTGATCAGGAAGTCGTCGTCGCGGTCCACGCGCAGCTTGACGGGTTTGCCCAGTCTCAGCGCGGCAATGGACGCGACGCAGGCGAAGAGGGCGGATTGCGACTCCTTGCCGCCGAAGCCGCCGCCCATGCGCCGGCATTGCACGGCGACGCGGTGGGCCTGCCAGCCCAGCGCATGGGCCACGAGCTGCTGCATCTCGCTCGGGTGTTGGGTCGAGCAGTGCACAAGCAGGCCCTCGCCGCCTTCCTGCGGGACGGCCAGGCTGATCTGGCCTTCCAGATAGAACTGTTCCTGGCCGCCCAGGCTCCACATACCGGCCAGCCGCTGTGGCGCGGCGGCGAGCTGTGCGGCCGGCGTGCCGCGCGTCAGGTGCATGGGCGGCAGCACATATTGGCCGGCGGCGTGGGCGTCGAGCGCCGTCAGCACGGCCGGCAGGGGCTCGGCTTGGATGACCTGGTTCGCCAGCGCCGCCGCGCGTCGCGCCAGCTCGCGGTCCGTCGCGATGACGGCGAAGACCGGCTGGCCGACATAGCGCAGCTCGCCCGCGGCGAGGATGGGGTCGTCGTGCAGCAGCGGGCCGCAGTTGTTCTCGGCGGGGATGTCGGCCGCGCTCAGTACGGCGACAACGCCGGGCATGCGGCGGATGCGCTCCAGGTCGATGCCGAGCAACTTGCCGTGCGCGATGGGCGACAGGCCCAGGGCCGCATGCAGCGTGCCGGCGGGCTCGGGCAGGTCGTCGGTGTAAGGCGCGGCGCCGCGGACGTGCAGATGCGCCGACTCGTGCGGGCGGGAGCTGCCGACGACCGGTTCGTTCAGTACCAGGGCTTCGGGCTTGTTCATGCGGCCAGCCTCCCGGCGCGCCAGACGCCGATCGTGCGGCGCTCCAGCGTCTCCAGCCAGAGCTTGCGCAGCAGGTTCTGCGCGACCTTCATGCGATAGGCGTCGGAGGCGCGCATGTCGGTCATGGGCTTGAAGTCGCCGGCCAGCGCGGCGGCCGCGGCCTCGGCGGTAGCCTCGACCCAGGGCTGGCCGACGACGGCAGCCTCGGCATGCGCCGCGCGTTTCACGATGGCCGCCATGCCGCCGAACACGAAGCGTGCCTGCTGTACCGTGCCGTTGCGCAGCTGCAGGGCCAGCACGGCGCAGACGGCCGAGATGTCGCTGTCGTGGCGCTTGCAGATCTTGTGTGCCGAGATGGCCCAGCCGGTGTCGGGCCGGGGCAGGTGCAGCGCCTCGACGAACTCGCCCGGCTGCAGGTCCTTCTTCATGTAGTCGAGGTAGAAGTCCTGCAGCGGCAGGCGGCGCTGCCGGGTGCCGCGGCGCAGCACGACCTCGGCGCCCAGAGCGATCAGGGCCGGCGAGCCGTCGCCGATGGGCGAACCGTTGGCGATGTTGCCGCCGAGGGTCCCCGCATGGCGCACCGGCGGCGATGCAAAGCGCCGCCACAGTTCGGCCAGCGCGGGCGCCAGCTCGGCCAGCGCCGTCCAGGCCTCCTCCAGCGGCGCGGCCGCGCCTATCCACAGCCCGGGCTGGCCGTGGAAGTCCTCGGCGCGGATTTCGCGCAGAGCGGCCACGCGGCCGGTGTAGATCAGCTGCGGCAGCGCGCGGAACTGCTTGTTCACCCACAGGCCGATGTCGGTGGAGCCGGCCAGCAGCGTCGCCTCGGGATAGGTCTCGCGCAGCAGAGCCAGCTCGGCCAGGGTCTGCGGCGCGTGGAAGAGGGCACCGGCGTGGCCGTAGTCCAGCGGCGCGTCGGCGGCCAGCGTGCGCAGCGCCGCGGCGATGGGCGCGCGCGCGATGCGCCGGGCCGGCGCATCGAACATCTGCTCGCCGGCGTCCAGGATGGGCCGGTAGCCGGTGCAGCGGCACAGGTTGCCGGCCAGTGCGTCGGCCAGCTGTTGGCGGTCGGGCCGCGTGCCGGCGGCCTGGTGGGCCTCGTAGCAAGCCGTCATCGTCATGACGAAGCCCGGCGTGCAGAAGCCGCACTGCGAGCCATGGCAATCCACCAGGGCCTGCTGGGCCGGGTTGGGTTGCCCGGGGCCGCCGAGGTCTTCCACGGTCAGCAGCGCGCGGCCGTCCAGCGTCGGCAGGAACTGGGTGCAGGCGTTGACATTGCGCAGCTGCAGTTCGCCGGCCTCGTCCAGCTCGCCCTGGATGACGGTGCAGGCGCCACAGTCGCCCTCGGCGCAGCCTTCCTTGGTGCCGGTGCAGCCGGCATGCTCGCGCAGATATTGCAGGACCGTCGTCGTCGGGGGCAGGCCGGCCACCTCGACGACCGCGCCGCGATGGAAAAAGCGCACAGGGCGAAGGTTTGGGCGGGTATTCATGCTGGCCTCGATTGTCCGAGCTTGCCTCAGAATTGCCATATGAGTTTTACTAACCAGGAAAAATCCTCGATCGCCCCGCGGAGATGGGCCTTGCGCGGCGATCTGCTGGACTTCACGGCCGCACCGGCCTGGGGCGATACCGAGTCGCCGGCGGTGCGTTTCGACCGCGACCATTGGCTGCTGATCGAGGACGGCCGCATCGTCGGCCGCCAGGCCGCCGAGCCTGACGCCAGCTGGGCGCGCAAGGACCATGCCGGCCAGCTGGTGCTGCCGGGCTTCATCGACACCCATGTGCACTGCCCGCAGCTGGAGGTCATCGGCTCCTATGGCACCGAGCTGCTGGACTGGCTGCAGCGCTACACCTTCCCGGCCGAGCGCGCCTTTGCCGACCCGGCCCGCAGCCGCGCCGGGGCCGAGGTCTTCCTGGACGCGCTGCTGGCCAGCGGCACGACCTCGGCCGTCGTCTTCCCCACCGTGCACAAGGTTTCGGCCGAGGCGCTGTTCGAGGGCGCGGCGGCGCGCGGCATGCGCCTCGTCACCGGCAAGGTGCTGATGGATCGGCATGCGCCTGACGGGCTCAGGGACGACGTCGAGCAGGCCGAGCGTGACTGCGTCGACCTGATAGACCGCTTCCATGGCCGGGAGCGCCTGGCCTATGCGGTCACGGTGCGCTTCGCGCCGACCAGCACCCCGGAGCAGCTCGCGATGGCCGGCGCGCTGTGCCGCGCCGACGCCAGCCTCTACATGCAGACCCATGTCGCCGAGAACCGCGCCGAGGTCGCCTGGGTGGCGCAGCTGTTCCCGCAGGCGCGCAGCTATCTGGATGTCTACGAGTGCGTCGGCCTGGTGCACGAGCGCGCCGTGCTGGCGCACGGCATCTGGCTGGACGCCGCCGACAAGCGCCTGCTGGCCGAGCGCGGCGCCCAGGTGGCGCATTGCCCGTCGAGCAACCTCTTCCTCGGCAGCGGGCTGTTCGACTGGCCGGGCGCAGAGTTCAACGTCAGCCTCGCCTCCGACGTCGGCGGTGGTACCTCGCTGAGCCTGCCACGCAACCTGCTCGATGCCTACAAGATCCAGGCCCTGCGGGGCGCGCGGCTGACGGCCTGGGCGGCCCTGCATGCCGCCACCCGCGGTGCGGCGGAGGCGCTGCGCCTGGGCGGCGAGGTCGGCGGCCTGTCGGCCGGCCAGGCGGCCGACCTCTGCGTCTGGGACTGGGCCAGGGGACCGGTGGCCGAGGCGCGCGACGCGGCCGCCCGCGAGCTGCACGAGCGGGTCTTCGCGTGGATGACGCAGGCGGACGAGCGCAACCTGGCGGCCTGCTATGTCGCCGGCCAGCGCCGGGTTTGAGCCGGCCATCCCGCGAATCCGCCGCTTCGTCACAACCCCGATGGGGGAGGGGCCTGCGGCTGGCTAGAGTCTGCCTACACATTCACACGGAGACTCCATGAGCCGACCTCTGCTGACCCTGGCCGCCACGCTGGCCCTGCTGGTCGCCGCACCCGACGCGGCCACCGCCGCCGACAAGCCCGTGCTTGCCGCGCTCAAGCCGGCCAAGCGCTACACCATCGAGCAGTTCATGGCGACCGTGAACATCGGCGGCGCCAGTTTCTCGGCGGACGAGAGCCGCATCCTCTTCCACAGCAACGAGACCGGCATCTACAACGTCTATGCGATGCCCGTGGGCGGCGGCAAGCCTCAGCAGCTGACGGACTCCAAGACCGACAGCCACTATGCCGTCGGCTTCTTCCCCGGCGATGACCGCTTCCTCTACACCCGCGACAAGGGCGGCAACGAGCTCAACCACCTCTATGTGCGCGAACCGGGCGGCAGCGAGCGCGACCTGACGCCCGGCGACAAGCTCAAGGCGCGGTTTGCCGGCTGGTCGGGCGACGACACGGCTTTCTACGTCGGCACCAACGAGCGCGACGAGCGCTTCTTCGACCTCTACCGCTATGACGCCAAGACCTATGCCCGCACGCTGGTTTTCAAGAACGAGGCCGGCTGGGAGGTCGCCGAGGTCAGCCGCGACGGCCGCTGGCTGGCCCTGGCCAAGGTCAACACGACGGCCGACTCCGATGTGCACCTCGCCGACCTGAAGAGCGGCGAGATCAAGCACATCACGCCCCACCAGGGCGTGGCCCAGTACGCGCCGCAGGACTTCACGCCCGACAACCGCGAGCTGCTGATGACGAGCAACGACGGTGGCGAGTTCGCCCGCGTCGTCGCCTACGACCTGGCCACCGGCAAGACGCGCGACGTCGAGCGGGCCGACTGGGACGTGGAGTACACCAGCTTCTCCAAGGATGGCCGCCACCGCGTCACCGGCATCAACGTCGATGCCAGCATCGCGCTGCGCCTGTACAGCGACGGCAAGCCCGTCGCCCTGCCCAAGCTGCCCGGCGGCGAGGTGCGCGGCGTGGCCTTCTCGCGCAGCGGCAAGCGCATGGCCTTCTACGTCAATGGCGACCGCTCGCCCAACAACCTCTTCGTCGCCGACGTCGGTTCCAGCGCGGCGCCCCGGCAGCTGACGCAGAGCCTGTCCAAGGACATCGACCCGAACGAGCTGGTGGATGCGTCCATCGCCCGCTTCAGGAGCTTCGACGGCATGGTCATCCCGTCGGTCTACATGGTTCCCAAGGAGGCGTCGCCCACGCACAAGGTGCCGGCCATCGTCTGGGTGCACGGCGGCCCCGGCGGCGAAACGATGCGCGGCTACTCGGCGCTGATGCAGTACTTCGTCAACAACGGCTATGCGGTGCTGGGCATCAACAACCGCGGCAGTTCGGGCTATGGCAAGAGCTTCAACACGGCCGACGACGGCAGGCATGGCCGCGAGCCGCTGTGGGACTGCGTCGAGGCCAAGACCTTCCTGGCCGGCACCGGCGTCATCGACCCCGAGCGCATCGGCATCGTCGGCGGCAGCTACGGCGGCTACATGGTGCTGTCGGCCCTGGCTTTCCGACCCGAGGCCTTCAAGGTCGGCATCGACATCTTCGGCGTCGCCAACTGGATCCGCACGCTGGAGTCCATCCCACCCTACTGGGAGAGCTTCCGCCAGGCGCTCTATCAGGAGATCGGGGACCCGGTGAAGGACCGCGAGCGCCTGATGGCCACGTCGCCGCTCTTCCATGCCGGCGAGATCAGGAAGCCGTTGATGGTCGTGCAGGGCGCCAACGACCCGCGCGTGATCAAGCCCGAGAGCGATGACATCGTCGCTGCGGTCAAGAAGAACGGCGTGCCCGTGGACTATCTCGTGTTCGACGACGAGGGCCATGGCTTCTCGAAGAAGAAGAACCAGATCGAGGCCAACCGGCGCATGGTCGAGTTCCTCGACAAATACCTCAAACCTTGATCGAAGGAGATCGCGATGTTCAGCTTCCTGCTCTGGTGCGTGCTCTTCGTGGTCTGCTGGCCGCTGGCGCTGCTGGCCCTGCTGCTGTGGCCCGTGGTCTGGCTGATCACGCTGCCCTTCAGGCTGCTGGGCATTGCGGTCGAGGGCGCCTTCGAGCTGCTGCGCGCCATCGTCATGCTGCCGGCGCGGGTGCTCGGCAGCGGGCGGCGCTAGAGCGCGGTGACCGGCCTGTCCACGCCCCAGCGGCGGTACAGCTCGGCCGCCGAGCCGGTGCGCAGCCACTGCTCGAAGGCCTGGTCATAGCGCTGCGATAGCGCCTCGCCGGCGGCGCTGCGCGCGAAGGCCATATGGCCGTGCAGCACGTCCAGAGGCGGCGAGCAGCGCGCGACGGCGTCCGCCAGGTTCAGCCTCTGCAGCACCGGCTGGCAGTTGCGGTCGTTGGCCGCGAACAGCTCGACGCGGTGCTTCATCAGCATCTGCAGCCCCGCGTCCACGTTCTGCACCCAGGTCAGCTGGGCCAGGGATGTCCTCATGCGCTCGAAGCGGCTGCCATAGGCCCAGCCGCGCACGGCCGCCACCGACGTCTGCGCGACCTCGGCGAACTCACCCGTCCAGCGTGCCTCCTCGCCGCGGCGGGCATACCAGACCATCGCGTCGGAATAGAAGGAGCGCACGCTGAACAGCATGCGCGTCTCGCGCTCTGGCGTGCGGTAGGGGCCGATGAGGATGTCGGCCTCGCCCTGCTCCAACATCAGCTGGGCGCGCGACCAGGGCAGCCATTCGCAGCGTAGGCCGTCGCCGAAGAGCTGGCCCAGCAGGTCCACGGCCAGGCCCCGGGGCGGCAGTCCTTCGCTGCCTTCGAAGATGCGCGCGAACTGCGAGCCGACGGCGCGTAGCTGTGTTGCGCGGGCTGTCCGGGCCAGTGCCAGGGCGCCCATCCAGCCCAGGCCCGCCTTGCACCACATGCGCCGCGTCGACATGACCAGCCTCTGTCGTTTGGGTGCTGGTGATGATGCGCGCGCCGCGGGGCCCGATCAAGCGATGTCGATGTCGTGCAAGCCGTAGCTGCTGCCGCGGCGGCGGTCCTCGAAGAAGCAGCGCAGCGTCTCGCGCGTCGTCTTGAAGGCGATGTCGTCCCAGGGGATCTCGCTCTCGGCGAACAGGCGCGCCTCCAGCGACTCCGGCCCCGGGTTGAACTCCGGCGAGCGCAGCCGCGCGCGGTAGAACAGGTGGACCTGGCCCACCCGCACGACGTTGAGCACCGTGTAAAGCGGCCCCATCTCCACGTCGGCGCCGGCCTCCTCCTGGGTCTCGCGCAGCGCGCCCTCGGCCGTCGTCTCGCCCAGCTCCATGAACCCGGCCGGCAGCGTCCACAGGCCGTGGCGCGGCTCGATCGCGCGGCGGCACAGCAGCACGCGGCCATCGGCCTCCCAGACCGGCAGCGTGCCGACGACGTTCAGCGGGTTCTGGTAGTGGATGGCGTGGCAGGCCGGGCAGACGGCGCGTTCGCGGTTGTCGTCGGCCGGCACGCGGTAGTCCACCACGGTGCCGCAGTTGGGGCAATGCTTGAAGCGGCTGGGGATGGGCATGCGGCCGAGTTTAGAGGCGCTAAATTAAGGGCATGAAGCTCTACAACTACTTCCGCTCCTCGGCCTCCTGGCGCGTGCGCATCGGCCTCGCGATGAAGGGCCTGGACTACGACTACATACCGATCCATCTCGCGAAGAACGAGCAGTTCGCCGAGCCCTTCGCGAACCAGCAGGTGTCGCACCTCGTGCCGGCCCTGGTGCTGGACGACGGCCGCTGGCTGAGCCAGTCCATGGCCATCCTCGAATACCTGGACGAGACCCATCCCGAGCCGCCGCTGCTGCCGCGCGACCCCGTCGCGCGGGCGCAGGTGAGGGCGCTGGCTCAGGACATCGGCTGCGACATCCATCCGGTCAACAACCTGCGTGTGCTGCGCTATCTGAAGAACGACCTCGGCCATCCGCAGGACGAGGTGGACCGCTGGTACCGCCACTGGGTGGCGACCGGCCTGGCCATCGTCGAACAGCGTCTGGCCGGCACGGCGGGGCAGTTCGGCTTCGGCGATACGCCGGGCCTGGCCGACTGCCTGCTGGTGCCCCAGGTCTACAACGCACAGCGCTTCGACTGTCCGCTGGAGGCCTATCCGACGGTCATGCGCGTCAACGCCGCCTGCCTGGCCCTGCCGGCCTTCGCGAACACCCATCCCAGCGTCTGCCCCGATGCGGCCTGACGCGAACTGGCTGAAGCCGGACTGGCCTGGCGTGACCGCCTTCATGACGACGCGCGGGCCGAATTTCGGGCGCAAGGCGGGCGACCCCGACGAGGTGCGCGCCAATCGCGCCGGCCTGGCCGAGTTGCTCGGCGCACGGCCCGTCTTCCTGGATCAGGTGCATGGCGCCGGCGTCGTGCGCCTGCGCGCCGACTGGCACGACGGCAACGCGCCCCAGGCCGATGCCGCCGTGTCCACCGATCCCGATCTGGCCGTGGCCATCCTCGTGGCCGACTGCCTGCCGGTGCTGTTCGCTGTGCCCGGGGGCGTGGCCGGCGCCCATGCGGGCTGGCGCGGCCTGGCCGCGGGCGTGCTGGAGAACACGGTGGCCGAGCTGTGCGGCGCGGTGGGCTGCGAGCCCGGTGAGGTCGGGGCCTGGCTCGGCGCCTGCATCGGCCCCGAGGCCTTCGAGGTCGGGCCGGAGGTCGTGCAGGCCTTCGGCCGTGAGCCGCTGGCGCGCGACCAGCCCGGCTTCCTCTATCGCCCCAACCCCGAACCGCGCTGGCGTGCGGACCTGGCCCTGCTGGCGCGCGAGCGCCTGCAGGCGGCCGGCGTCACCGAGGTCAGCGGCGGCGGCTGGTGCACGCTGACCGACGAGTCACGCTTCTTCTCGTTCCGCGGCGAGGCCCTCGGCCGGCCCCGCGGCCGCATGGCCGCTTGCATCGCCCTCGGCCAGTGATTCGGCCGCGCGCCGGCGCCGTTTGCGGCCCGGCGTGCCGAGGATGTAGAGCAGCAGGCCCAGCGGCAGCACGCCGTAGAGCAGCAGCGTGATGAAGGCGCCGAGCAGGGTGCCCTGCGGGCTGAGCGCTTCCGCTGCGGCCATCGTCAGCGCGACGTAGGCCCAGGCGATGGCGACGAGATACATGAATGAGACGGGTGTGTCATGAGCGCGTCAGCGCCCAAAGTTACAAAGCCATGTCGGCAAGATGTGGCAAGCTTATTGCACTGGCCCCATAAATGACCGCTGCGGCGATGACTGAGACCTGAGGAACACATGGCCACTCGCAAGAAGAACGACGCCCCGCCCCCGACGGAGGGGCAGGCCTTTGCGGAGCTGATGCAGCAGATGGCGCATCTGCCGCAGATCTCAGCGGCCACGCTGGCCGAACTCCAAGCCGACTATCTGCAGCAGGCCACGGCGCTGTGGAATTTGTCGCTCGGCCAGAGCGAGGCTCCGACCGTCAGCGACCGGCGCTTCGCGGCGCCCGAATGGCGTTCCAACCCGGCCGCCAGCTTCCTGACCCAGCTCTACCTGCTCAACGGCCGCACGCTGTCGCAGATGGCCGCGGCGGTCGAGGCCGACGGCAAGACCAAGGCACGCATCCGCTTCGCCGTGCAGCAGTTCGTCGACGCGGCCTCGCCGAGCAACTTCCTGGCGCTGAATCCCGAGGCCCAGAAACTGGCGCTGGACAGCAGCGGCGAGACGCTGTCGCGCGGACTGCAGAACCTGTGGGGCGACGTGCAGCGCGGCCATGTGTCGCAGACGGACGAGAGCGCCTTCGAGGTCGGCCGCAACGTGGCCACGACGGCCGGCAACATCGTCTACGAGAACGAGCTTTTCCAGCTCATCGAGTACGCGCCGCTGACGGCCGAGATCAAGGCGCGGCCGCTGCTGATGGTGCCGCCCTGCATCAACAAGTTCTACATCCTCGACCTGCAGCCCGACAACTCGCTGATCCGCTACGCGGTGGCCGAGGGCAACCGTGTCTTCGTCGTCAGCTGGCGCAACCCGGACGAGTCGGTCCGGCACCTGAGCTGGGACGACTACATCGAGAGCGGCGCCATCCAAGCCATCCGCGTCGCGCAGGAGATCTCGGGTCAGGACCAGATCAACACGCTGGGCTTCTGCGTCGGCGGCACCATCCTCGCCACCGCGCTGGGCGTGCTGGCCGCACGCGGCGAACAGCCGGCCGCCAGCGTCACGCTGCTGACCACGCTGCTGGACTTCAGCGACAACGGCATCCTGGACATCTTCGTCGACGAGGCCAGCGTGCGCCTGCGCGAGGCCACCCTCGGCCCCGACTCGCCCAAGGGCCCGCAGCTGCTGCACGGCCAGGAACTGGCGACGACCTTCAGCTTCCTGCGCCCCAACGACCTGGTCTGGAACTATGTCGTCGGCAACTACCTGAAGGGCGAGGCGCCGCCGCCCTTCGACCTGCTGTACTGGAACGGCGACTCGACCAACCTGCCGGGCCCGATGTACTGCTGGTATCTGCGCCACACCTATCTGCAGAACGAGCTGAAGCAGCCGGGCAAGCTGACCGTCTGCGGCGAGAAGCTGGACCTCGGCGCCATCGAGGCTCCGGTCTACATCTACGGCTCGCGCGAGGACCACATCGTGCCCTGGACCAGCGCCTACCGCAGCACACAGATCCTGGCCGGCAAGAAGCGCTTCGTGATGGGCGCCTCGGGCCATATCGCCGGCGTCATCAATCCGCCGCCCAAGCCCGGCAAGCCGCCCAGGCGCAGCCACTGGATCGCCAAGGGGGCCACGTTGCCGGCCGACCCCGAGGCCTGGTTCAAGGGTGCCACCGAGCATGCCGGCAGCTGGTGGCCGGACTGGTCCGCCTGGCTGGCCTCGCATGCCGGCGCGCCCAAGCCCGCGCCCAAGGCGCCGGGCAACCGCAAATACAAATCCATCGAGCCGGCGCCGGGCCGGTACGTCAAGGTCAAAGCCTGAGATGAAACCCCTGGCCCAGCGAGTACGCCGGTCCGCCCCCCGAGGGGGCGGCGATGCTTGCGGCATTGAGCCGCAAGCACATCGCCCGCCGGACCGGCTTGGGAGCGGCCCGGCGCTCGGTCCGAAGAATCCCTCGTGCGCGCTGCAGGCGCGCTGTCACTGATCACTGATAAGGAAGCTGAACCATGAGCAAGGAAGACATCGTCATCGTCGCTGCCGCGCGCACCGCCATCGGCAAGTTCGGCGGCACGCTCGCCAAGACCCCCGCCAGCGAGCTTGGCGCCGCCGTCATCCAGGACCTGCTGCGCCGCACCGGCCTGGCCGGCGACCAGATCAACGAGGTCATCCTCGGCCAGGTGCTGACGGCCGGCGTTGGCCAGAACCCGGCGCGCCAGTCCGTCATCAAGTCCGGCCTGCCCCAAGCCGTGCCGGCCATGACCATCAACAAGGTCTGCGGCTCGGGCCTGAAGGCCGTGATGCTGGCCGCCCAAGCCATCCGCGACGGCGACAGCGACATCGTCATCGCCGGCGGCCAGGAGAGCATGAGCCTGAGCCCCCACGTGCTCAACGGCTCGCGCGACGGCCAGCGCATGGGCGACTGGAAGATGGTGGACACCATGATCAACGACGGCCTGTGGGACGTGTACAACCAGTACCACATGGGCATCACCGCCGAGAACGTCGCGAAGAAGTACGGCATCAGCCGCGAACAGCAGGACGCGCTGGCGCTGGCCTCGCAGCAGAAGGCCGCCGCGGCCCAGGACGCCGGCCGCTTCAAGGACGAGATCGTGCCCTTCAGCATCGCGCAGAAGAAGGGCGACCCCGTCGTCTTCGCCGCCGACGAGTTCATCAACCGCAAGTCCAGTGCCGACGTTCTGGCCGGCCTGCGGCCCGCCTTCGACAAGGCCGGCAGCGTGACGGCCGGCAATGCCTCGGGCCTGAACGACGGCGCGGCCGGCGTGGTCGTCATGACCGCCGCCAAGGCCGCGGCCCTGGGCCTGAAGCCGCTGGCCCGCATCGCCTCCTATGCCTCGGCCGGCCTGGACCCCGCCTACATGGGCATGGGCCCGGTGCCTGCCGCCCGCAGGGCCCTGGAGCGGGCCGGCTGGAAGCCGGCCGACCTGGACCTGCTCGAGATCAACGAGGCCTTCGCGGCCCAGGCCTGTGCCGTGCACAACGAGATGGGCTGGGACACCAGCAAGGTCAACGTCAACGGCGGCGCGATCGCGCTGGGCCACCCCATCGGCGCCAGCGGCTGCCGCATCCTCGTGACGCTGCTGCACGAGATGCAGCGGCGCGACGCGAAGAAGGGCATCGCATCGCTGTGCATCGGCGGCGGCATGGGCGTGGCCCTGACCGTCGAGCGCTGAAAATTTTCTTTCCCCCACTCCAACCACTAGGAGACATCCAATGAGCCAAAAGATTGCCTACGTCACCGGCGGCATGGGCGGCATCGGCACCGCCATCTGCCAGAAGCTGGCCAAGGCGGGCTTCAAGGTCATCGCCGGTTGCGGCCCCAGCCGCGACTATCAGAAGTGGCTGGACGAGCAGAAGGCCCTGGGCTTCGCCTTCCATGCCTCGGTCGGCAACGTGGCCGACTGGGACTCGACGGTCGAGGCCTTCACCAAAGCCATCAGCGAACACGGCGCCATCGACGTCCTCGTCAACAACGCCGGCATCACGCGCGACCGCATGTTCCTGAAGATGACGCCCGAAGACTGGAAGGCCGTCATCGACACCAACCTGAACTCCATGTTCAACGTGACCAAGCAGGTCGTGCCGGGCATGGTCGAGAAGGGCTGGGGCCGCATCATCCAGATCTCGTCGGTCAACGGCGAGAAGGGCCAGGCCGGCCAGACCAACTACTCGGCCGCCAAGGCCGGCATGCACGGCTTCACGATGGCCCTGGCCCAGGAACTGGCGGCCAAGGGCGTGACGGTCAACACCGTCAGCCCCGGCTATATCGGCACCGACATGGTCAAGGCGATCAAGCCCGAGGTGCTGGAGAAGATCGTCGCGACCATTCCCGTCAAGCGCCTGGGCACGCCCGAGGAAATCGGCTCCGTCGTGACCTGGCTGGCCGGTGAGGACAGCGGCTTCACGACCGGTGCGGACTTCTCCTGCAACGGCGGCCTGCACATGGGCTGAGCGAGCGCCTCGCCCGCGCTTGAACGGCCGCCGCGAGGCGGCCGTTTCCATTGGGCGGCGTGTCGGCACCGCAGCTTTGGCTAGGCAGTGCTGACTAGCTTTTTCATCATCGCCATGGGCCGTTGCGGCGGTGACCACCAAGTTTGCTCCGAGCGCGATGGCTGCGCTCCAAGGATGCAACCTAAGGAGGTCACCATGTTCCAGCAACTCAAGCTCAAGCTGCTCGCCACCGGCCTTGTCGCCACGCCGGGCGCCGCGCGTCGACGTGTCGCAGGTCTGCGCGGGCTACGGCGACACGCTGCGCGACAACCTCAGCCTGCCGGCGGTGGATTCGCCCATTGATCTGCTGGTGCATTTCCGACTGCACGACGGTGCCATCACGCGGGTCGCCTTTCGCCAGACGCCCTACGACCGGCAGCGGACGATCCGGCGTGCGATGTGGCAGGTTAGCGGCCGCGATGATGGACAGGCCAACCAGCATCGCCTTCGTCATCCGCGTGCTGCCCGAGGGCGAAGGCCAGCCCCAGCCCGTGGCCCTGGACGCCAGCTCGCCGCTGCTGGCCGCGCTGAAGACGGAGCGCTGAAGAAGCGGCCGCGACATCGTGTCGGCGGCTCCGGCGCTGCCTATCGCAGCTGGGCCATCGCACCGTGGAGCACCATGTGCCGGCTACGCTGGCCAGGCTAGGCGCCGAGGGCCGCGCTCGGGCCGTCGCGATGGCCCGGCGCGAGCTGCCGATCTGATCAGCCCCACAGCGCAGGCTTGTTCACCATCAGGAAGAAGACGGCCATCATGGCCGCGAAGGCGGGGTAGCCCAGCCACTCCCAGGCAAGTTGCCAGCGCCGGTAGGACGGCGTCAGCGGCCGGCGCTGCTCCAGCGCCGCTTGCACCTCCCGCGCCATCTTCAGCTGCAGCCACAGCACCGGCAGCCAGCAGGCGCCGGCCAGTGCGTACAGAGTGATCGAAGCCAGCAGCCACGGCGTCGCCAGCGGCCAGCCGCCGCCATGGGCCAGCCAGAGGCCGCTGAGGGGCTGCACGATGACGGCCGGTGTCGTGAACCACAGGTCGGCCCTGACGACCAGCCGGGCGACGACGGTGCGGGCCTCCAGGCTGGCACTGCGGTTGGCAAAGAAGAGGTAGAAGGCCGAGCCGAAGCCTGTGCCCACGAGCAGCACGCTGCTGACGATGTGCAGGCATTTGACGAGCAGGTAGGTGTTCATTCGGGGCGGGCCTCCCGGGCCAGAAGAGCGAGGAGCACCAACACCGGCAGGTTCTTCAGCAAGGCGCCGAAGGGGTCCAGCCAGAGTGCGGGGACGAGCAGGCTGGCCAGCCCCGTCATGCCGACGACGCCGGCGGCGGCGACGCGGCAGGCGAGGGCGCCGGGGCGCAGCAGCAGCCACAAACCTGTGACTGCATCCCAGATGCAGCCGAGCAGCACCAGGCCGAGCGCCGGGCCGGCACTCATGCCCGTGGCGTTGCGCAGCAGCGCGATGCCAGCAGCGCCGCCGTCGTGCAGGCTGGCCGCGACCGTGCCCCACCACAGCAGCACCAACGAGCCGCGTGCGAGCAGGTGTTGACGCGGCGTCATGCCCAGGCGCCTTCCATCGCGCTGCGCAGCGGCCGCGCCAGCGGCGAGGCCGATGGTGGCTCGGCGCTGTCATGGGCCAGCAGCTCGAGCGCCGTGCTGCACCAGGGACCCAACGCGATCAGATCGCCCAGGCGGGCCGAGGCGCGCGTCAGCGCCTGCGGCAGCACGATGTGCCGGGCCGGCGCCTGGCCGCGGGCGGCGCGGCGCCGGGCGATCCACTCGGCCACCGTCGCTGCTTCCGGGCCGACGGCGGTCCACGACGCTGCCGGCTGTGGTGCGGCCAGCGCTGCGACGATGCCTGCGGCCAGGTCCTCGACGCGGATCGGCTGCACGCGGCAGCGCGCGACTTCGGCCGGTAGTGGCAGCCAGGGCAGGCGGGCCAGCAGGTCCAGCATGCGGCTGCTGACGCCGCCCACCCCGACGACAAGGCTGGGCCGCACGATGCAGGCCCGGCCGGCCAGCGCGACCTCGCCAGCGTGCTTGCTGCGCGTGTAGGTGCTGACGCCGCCACACAGCGCAGATACATGCACGAGGCGGCCGACGCCCGCCGCCTCGCAGGCGTCGGCCAGAGCGGCTGGCGCGCGGTGGTGTAGCAGGTCGAGCAGGTCGTCTACGCCGCCGGCCTGATCGCGCAGGCAGCCGGCGGCATAGATGACGCCGTCCATGCCCTGCAGCAGGGGCTGCCAGGCTTCGGGGCGGTCCCAGGTGGTGGCAGGCCGCAGCTCGGCGCGCCGGGCCTGGTGGCCGGCGGCGGCGAGCGCGGCGCAGAGGTGGCGGCCGATGAAGCCGCCGGCGCCGATGACGAGGATATTCATGGCTCAGCGATCCGTCACGACTGCCGCCGCATGGCCGTGGGCGGCCGACAGTGCGACACGATTCGCCAATCGACCCTGCACCGGCGCCCAGACACGGCGCGTGATGATGGCGATGCTGACGAAGCTGCCCGTCGAGGCCAGCCACAGTGCGCGGTGCACGGCGTCCAGCAGGCTGGCGTGGAACTCGCCGAAGCTCAGCGCCAGCACCAGTGTGCCGGCGATGGCCAGCACATAGGCGCTGCGCACCCAGAAATGCGCGCCGACCTTGCCGGGTAGCGGCTCCACGCACAGTGCATCCAGCACTACGAGCAGGATGGGCTGCAGATAGCGGATGGCGAGGACGGGGCCGAGGACGGCGATGAAGAGGGTCACGAAAAAGTTCAGCTCGGACATGGTGCTCTCCTTGGGTTGAAATCAGTGGGCGCGGCAGGCGCCTTCGGGCGCGCAGCGGCCGGCGTGCAGGTGCACGAGCTTCAGCAGCCAGCGCGGCAGGCGGTAGCGATGGGCCGCCAGCCAGTCGTAGGCTGGCCGCGCCAGCCGCGTCACGGCGGGATGGGTCAGCGCGCGGGCGACACGGTCGTGGCCGGTCGCGGCGTAGGCCGCCTGCACGGCTGGGACGCCGATCAGCCAGCTGCCGTCACGGGCTTGCAGGTGCAGCCGCGCCATCAGTGCGGCCCGGGTCACACCGAGTGCCGCGGCGTCGAAGTCTGGCTGCGAGATGTCGACGAAGCTCAGCCGGCCGGCGCAGTTGTCGCGCATCAGCACGCCCATCTCGCTGCGGCACAGCGGACAGGCGCCGTCGTAGTAGACCGTGTGGCTGTGGTTGTTTGCAGTCATGGCGGTTATTTCTGTTGAAAGAGAAATTTGTGATCAAAAAAAGAGACCTAGGTCTCCGAAGGCTCAAGCCATGGGAGGGAAGGGCGGGACGGCCGGGAAGGCGGGAGCGACATCGGCGGTGGCGGGGCCTGCGGAGGGCGGGTTGGACTCGGCCGGCCGCACGAAGCGCTGCACTTGGGCACCCAGGCGCAGGATCTTCTCCAGCGTTGCCGGGCTCAGCCGCAGCATCTCGTCGCTCCAGCTGCCCAGGGTCTGCATGAACTCCATCGTGCTGCGCAGCCGGTCTTGCAGCGCCGGTGACTCCTGGGCCAGCGCCGGGTCGGCCGACAGCTCGCGCAGCAGGCGCACCGTGGGGTCGAACTCGCGCTCCTTGCGCTCGCGCACGATGGTGCGGAACAGCTCCCAGACGTCGCCCGAGGTCTCGTAGTAATCGCGCCGGTCGCCGAGTTCATGGGTCACGCGGATCAGCCGCCAGTTCTGCAACTCCTTCAGGCTGTTGCTGACATTGGAGCGGGCCAGCGCGAGGGTGTCGGCGATGTCCTCGGCATGCAGCGGCCGGCCATGCACGAAGAGCAGCGCGTGGATCTGGGCGACGCTGCGGTTGACGCCCCAGTTCGAGCCCATTTCGCCCCAGTGGACGACGAAGCGGCGGGCGATGTCGGTGAGTTCCATGGCCGCGAGCGTACGCCGTCTGAAATTTCTGTCAACAGAGAAATAACTTCCCATGCCAACGGCTGTGGCTATCATGCGACCCCTTTTTTGAGCAGGAGAGCCACATGGCCATGGATGTGGTGGACTACGAGATCAAGGGCGCCGAGATGCAGTTCGTCGAGATCGAACTCGACCCCGGCGAGGCGGCCATCGGCGAGGCCGGCTCGATGTTCTTCATGGACTCGGCCATCGGCATGGATGCCGTCTTCGGCGATGGCTCGGCGGGCCAGGGCGGCTTCTTCGGCAAGCTGCTGGGTGCCGGCAAGCGGCTGCTGACGGGTGAGTCGCTGTTCACGACCATCTACACCAACCACGGCACGGGCAAGCAGCGCGTGGCCTTCGCGGCGCCCTATCCGGGCAAGATCGTCGCGATGGACCTGGCAAAGCTCGGCGGCACACTGATCTGCCAGAAGGATGCCTTCCTGTGCGCGGCGCGCGGCGTGTCTCTCGGCATCGCCTTCCAGCAGAAGCTGTCCACCGGCTTCTTCGGCGGCGAGGGCTTCATCATGGAGCGCCTGGACGGCGATGGCCTGGCCTTCGTGCATGCGGGCGGCACCATCGTCAAGCGCAGCCTGCAGCCGGGGCAGACGCTGCTGGTCGACACGGGCTGCGTGGTGGCCTACACGCCGAGCGTGAACTTCGAGATCCAGTACGTCGGCAAGATCAAGACGGCGCTGTTCGGCGGCGAAGGCCTGTTCCTGGCCAAGCTGACCGGTCCCGGCGAGGTCTGGCTGCAAAGCCTGCCTTTCTCGCGCCTGGCCTCGCGCATCTTCGCGGCGGCGCCGCAGAACGGCGGCCACAAGGAGGAGGGCTCGGTGCTGGGCGGCTTCGGCGCCGGCGGGCTGCTCGGCGGCATCCTTGGGGGCGATGAGGAGTGAGGGCCGAGCCGAGTCCCTGCGGACTCGGTGACGCCTCACGAGTGGCCGGAGCTCCGCGACGGCGCGCCCTGCAAGGGGAGCGAGTGAACTGGCTTGATGCAGGTCAGAGCCCAGGGAACACCCCCGGGTAAACTCGATGTACAGGGCGGCGGCGTGCCGCCCTTTGCTTTGGAGTGATCGGGATGTTGCGCAGCTGGGCATTGGCCTTGGGTTTGGTGGTGGCGTTCGGGGCCCAGGCCCAGCCGGGGCGCCCGCCGGTCTTCGTGCTGAACTCGCTGGACGCCGACATCTCCGTCGTCGACCCGGCGAGCTTCCAGGTCATCAAGCGCATCCCGACGGGCAAGGAACCCCACCATCTCTACCTGTCGCCCGACGAGAAGAGCCTCATCGTCGCCAACGCGCTGGGCGACTCGCTGACCTTCCTGAATCCGCGCACGGCCGAGGTGCAGCGCATCGTGCGCGGCGTCTCCGACCCCTACCACCTGCGCTTCTCGCCGGACATGAAGTGGTTCGTCACCGCGTCCAACCGGCTGGACTACGTCAGCCTCTACCGCTGGCAGGGCAGCGAGGCCAAGGAGCCGCTGCAGCTGGTCAAGCAGATCCCGGCGCCCAAGACGCCCAGCCACCTGAACATCGACAGCAAGAGCACCGTGCTCTACGCCAGCCTGCAGGACAGCAGTGAGTTGCTGGCCATCGACCTGGCCACGCAGACCGTGCGCTGGAAGCAGCCGGTGGGCAAGCTGCCGGCCGACATCTTCCTGACGCCGGACGACAAGTTCCTGCTCGTCGCGCTGACCGGCGACCGCTTCGTCGAGGTCTGGGACGTGTCGGGCAAGGCCCCCCAGCTCGTCAAGCGCATCCCCACCGGCGACGGCGCCCACTCCTTCCGCGGCTGGGGCGACAAGCGCCACGTCCTCCTCAGCAACCGCGCCGGCAACACCATCAGCAAGATCGACTACACGAACTTCACCGTCGTCGACCAGTTCCCCGGCCCGGCGGGCCCGGACGACATGGAGGTGCTGGGCGACGGCAAGACCCTGCTCGTCACCTCGCGCTGGGCCGGCAAGCTGACCGAGATCGACACGACGACGCACCGGGTCGTGCGCCAGGTCAAGGTCGGCAAGTCGCCGCACGGCATCTGGACGCTGGATCATCAGCCCCGGCAATGAAGGCTCTGCTCCTGGCGCTCGCGGTCGGCACGGCCGCGGCGCAGCCGGCCTGCGACAAGCCGGTCTATCTCACCTTCGACACCGGCCACATGGGTGTCGCGCCGCTGATCGCCGAGACGCTGAAGAAGCACAACGCGAAGGCGACCTTCTTCCTCGCCAGCGAGCCCACGCTGACCGGCGGCACGACGCTGGACGAGATCTGGGCGCCCTGGTGGCGCGAGCGTGTGGCCGAGGGCCATGACTTCGGCTCCCACACCTGGGACCATGACGTCTTCCTGGAGGACGTGCCCGACGCCGACGGCAAGGTGGTGCGCTTCAAGGTGCGCACCCAGGCCGGCATCAGCCCGCCGGTCGTGCGCGAGCTGACGCCCGAGCAGTACTGCGAGAGCCTGAAGAAGGTCGGCGAGCGCTTCGCCGCGATGACGGGACAGAAGCTCAGCCCCATCTTTCGCGCGCCGGCCGGGCGCACCTCCCCGGCGTTGCTGAACGCGGCCAGGGCCTGCGGCTTCACCCATGTGGGCTGGAGCCGCGCGGGCTTTCTCGGCGACGAGCTGCCGAGCCAGACTTCTCCCAACGCCCAGCTGCTGGAGAAGGCGCTGCGCGACATCAGGCCCGGCGACATCCTGATCGCCCATCTCGGCATCTGGCAGCGCCAAGACCCCTGGGCGCCTGCGGTGCTGGAGCCGCTGATGACCGGCCTGGAGCAGCGGGGCCTATGCTTCGCGCCGCTGCACGAGCATCCGCGCTACGCCGCCCTCTTCAAGACCGCCGAACCCAAGAAACCGTGATCGACTGGATCAGCAACGCCTTCGATGCCGTGCAGCTCGCGCTGTACGAGTCCGTCGTGCAACCCATCGTCTTCGGGCTGGGTTTCGGCAACCTGCTGGAGGACGCCTTCGACGCCACCGGCTGGCTGCTCTGGGGCCTGATCCAGGTGGCCGTGCTGTTGCTCGGCATCGGCCTGCTGGAGCGGTTCTGGCCGGTCGAGCCGGTGACGGACCGCGCCAGCGTGCGCACCGACGTCGTCTACACGCTGATCCACCGTCTCGGCCTCGTGCGCCTGGCGTTGTTCTTCGCCGTGCAGCCGGCCTGGGACGCGGTCGCCGGCCAGCTCCGCCTGGCCGGCCAGCTCCGCCTGGCCGGCCTGCCCACCTGGCAGCTCGACGCGCTGTGGCCGGGCGTGACCGACATCGCCTGGGTCAGCCTCGCGCTCTACCTCGTCGTCTTCGACTTCGTCGGCTACTGGCTGCACCGCTGGCAGCACCAGTTCCATTGGTGGTGGGCCTTGCACAGCCTGCACCACAGCCAGCGCCAGATGACGATGTGGTGCGACGACCGCAACCACCTGCTCGACGACGTCCTCGTCGCCACCGCCTTCGCGCTGCTGGCCCGCCTGATCGGCGTCGAGCCGGGGCAGTTCGTCGCCATCACCGTCGTGACCCAGCTGCTGCAGAGCCTGCAGCATGCCAACGCGCGCATCAGCTTCGGTGCCCTGGGCGAGCGGCTGCTGATCAGCCCGCGCTTTCACCGCCGCCATCACAGCATCGGCATCGGCCACGAGGGTTCCGGCCGCGGCACGCTGGGCGGCCACAACTTCGGCGTGCTGCTGCCCTGGTGGGACATGCTCTTCCGCACCGCGGACTTCGAGCGCCGCTTCGACGCCACCGGCGTGCGCGACCAGCTGCCGGAAGAGGGCGGCCGCGACTACGGCCGCGGCTTCTGGCGCCAGCAGTGGCTGGGCCTGACCCGGCTCTTCGCCACGTTCGGAAAGACCGCCTGATGCAAGGCCTCGCCGATTCCTTCTGGCGCGCCGCGGCCTATTGCCTGCATCCGCGGGTCATCGCGCTGTCGCTGCTGCCGCTGTTCATCTCCGGCGTGCTGGTGTTCGGTTTCATGTATTTCTTCTGGGAAGACGCCATCGCCGGCGTGCGCGCGACGCTGGAGAGCTGGCGCCTCGTCGAAAGCCTGCTGCAGTGGCTGGACGCCTGGGGCCTGCAGTCGCTGCGCAGTGCGCTGGCCGCCGTCGTCGTGCTGGCGGGCGTGGTGCCCGTCGTGCTGCTGCTGAGTCTGCTGCTCGTCGCGCTGTGCATGACGCCGGCCATCGTGCGCCTGGTGGCCGAGCGGCGCTTCCCGCTGCTCGAGAAGAAGCGCGGCGGCACGCTGCTGCAGAGCGTGGCCGCCTCGCTGGGCGCCACGCTGGTGGCCCTCGTGCTGATCGTGCTGTCCATTCCGCTGTGGCTGATCCCGCCCCTGGTCATGGTGCTGCCGCCGCTGATCTGGGGCTGGCTGACCTACCGCGTGTTCGGCTTCGACGTGCTGGCCGAGCATGCCTCGGTCGAGGAGCGCCGTGCGCTGCTGCGCGAGCACCGCATCCCGATGCTGGTCATGGGCGTCGTCTGCGGCTATCTCGGGGCGGCGCCGTCGCTGATCTGGGCCTTTGGCGCGATGGCTATCGTCTTCGCGCCCTTCCTCGTGCTGCTGGCGATCTGGCTCTACACGCTGGTGTTCGCCTTCTCCACGGCCTGGTTCGCGCACTACGCGCTCGCGGCCCTGCAGGCGCGGCGCGCGGCGGAGCCGGTGGCCGAATCCGCCATCCTTCTGGAAGCCTGAAAACATGCAGATCGGCCTGCTCATCATTGGCGACGAGATCCTGTCCGGCAAGCGCCAGGACGCGCATCTGGCCAAGTTCATCGAGCTGCTGGCCCAGCGCGGCATGCAGCTGTCCTGGGCGCAATACCTGGGCGACGACCGCGAGCTACTGACGGCGCGACTGCGCGAAGTCTTCGCGAGCGGCGATCTGGTGGTCAGCTGCGGCGGCATCGGCGCCACGCCCGACGACCACACCCGCCAGGCCGCCGCCGCCGCGCTCGGCCGCCCGCTGGCCCTGCATCCCGAGGCGCGCGAGCTGATCTGGCAGCGCATCCGGAAGATGGCCGAGGAGCAGGGCAAGACCGTCAGGGCCGACGAACCAGACAGCCTGCGCCGCTTCGAGATGGGCGTCTTCCCCGAAGGCGCCGGCATCATCCCCAACCCCTTCAACAAGATCCCCGGCTTCTTCGTCGGCAACCTGCACTTCGTGCCCGGCTTCCCGGTGATGGCCCACCCGATGATGGCCTGGGTGCTGGACCGCTATCCGCAACTGCATCGCGAGGTTGGCGTCACCGAGCGCTCGCTGATCGTGCAGGGCGCCATGGAGGCCAGCTTGACGCCGTTGATGGAGGCCATCGAGGCCGGCTTCGACGGCATCAAGGTTTTCAGCCTGCCCAGCGTCGACCACCCGCAATGGGGCCGCTGCATCGAGCTCGGCGTCAAGGGTGATGCCCAACGCCTCTTGCCGGCCTACGATGCCCTCAAACAGGGCGTGATCCAGTTTGGTGCGCTCATCGGCACCGAGCTGGTGCGATAGTCCTCGCGCTGTAACCGGCGGAGTCACATAATGCCCCGCGCAGCCTGGCGACAACCCATGTCGGTGCACTCTGGCATGCAACCTGCTTTGATTTCCTCCGTGGCCGTTGGCGCGTGTGCGCCAGCGGCAGCAACCCACCCCTCTCGATCCCGCTAGGAGCTTTTGATGGCCAAGACCGTCGCCGATGTGATGAACATGGTGAAGGAGAACGAAGTCAAGTTCGTCGACTTCCGCTTCACCGACACCCGTGGCAAGGAGCAGCACGTCACCGTGCCGGTCTCCCATTTCGATGAAGACAAGTTCACGTCGGGCCACGCCTTCGACGGCTCCTCGATCGCCGGCTGGAAGGGCATCGAGGCCTCGGACATGCTGCTCATGCCCGATCCCAACACGGCCAACGTCGACCCCTTCTTCGAAGAGCCGACGCTGATCCTGACCTGTGACGTGGTCGACCCCGCCGACGGCAAGGCCTACGAGCGCGACCCGCGTTCGCTGGCCAAGCGCGCCGAGGCCTATCTGAAGGCTTCCGGCCTGGGCGACACCGCCTTCTTCGGCCCTGAGCCCGAGTTCTTCATCTTCGACAGCGTGCGCTGGGGCAATGAGATGTCCGGCTCGTTCTTCAAGATCGAGTCCGAGGAAGGCGCCTGGAACTCCGCCAAGGAGTACGAGCACGGCAACAGCGGCTACCGTCCCACGGTCAAGGGCGGCTACTTCCCCGTGCCCCCGGTCGACAGCGGCCAGGACATGCGCTCGGAAATGTGCCTGATCCTCGAGCAGATGGGCATCCCGGTCGAAGTGCACCACCACGAAGTGGCGAACGCCGGCCAGATGGAAATCGGCACCAAGTTCAGCTCCCTCGTCGAGCGCGCCGACTGGCTGCAACTGCAGAAGTACATCATCACCAACGTCGCCCACGCCTATGGCAAGACCGCGACCTTCATGCCCAAGCCCCTCGTTGGCGACAACGGCTCCGGCATGCACGTGCACCAGTCCGTGTGGAAGGATGGCAAGAACCTGTTCGCCGGTGACGGCTATGCAGGCCTGTCCGACTTCGCGCTGTACTACATCGGCGGCATCATCAAGCACGCCCGTGCGCTGAACGCCATCACCAACCCCGGCACGAACTCGTACAAGCGCCTGGTGCCCGGCTTCGAAGCCCCGGTGAAGCTGGCCTACTCGGCCAAGAACCGCTCGGCCTCGATCCGCATCCCCTACGTCGGCAACCCCAAGGGCCGCCGTATCGAAGCCCGCTTCCCGGACCCCTCCGCCAACCCCTACCTGGCCTTTGCCGCGCTGCTGATGGCCGGCCTGGACGGCGTGGAGAACAAGATCCACCCGGGCGAAGCCGCCACCAAGGACCTGTACCACCTGCCGCCCGAGGAAGACGCGAAGATCCCGACCGTCTGCCACAGCCTCGACCAAGCGCTGGACTACCTGGACAAGGACCGTGCCTTCCTGACCAAGGGCGGCGTGTTCACCGACAGCTACATCGATGCCTACATCGAGCTGAAGATGCAGGAAGTGACCCGCTTCCGCATGGCGACCCACCCGGTCGAGTTCGACATGTACTACGCGCTGTGATGGCCATGGGCAGCAACTTCGCTGCCGTTGCCATCCCCACGCAAGGGGGCCGCACACGCGGCCCCTTTTTTGTTGCGGCCCTTCGTACACAATGCCGGCATGCCGAACCGACTTCCTGCCGCCCTGCTCGTACTGGTGGCTCTGGGCGCGCAAGCCGAGGGCACGGTCTACCGTTGCCCCGGCCCGCCGGTGCTCTACACCGACGCCCTGAGCGCCAAGGAAGCCAGCGAGAGGGGCTGCCGCACCATCGAGGGCACGCCCATCACGGTCATGCAGATGGCCAAGCCACGTGCCGGCAGCGCGCCGGCGCCGTCCGCGGAGGGCCGTGGTGCTGAGGGCCGCGTCGATGCCCAGCAGCAGCGCACGCGCGACGACGAGCGCCGCCGCGTGCTGCAGACCGAGCTGCGTTCGGCCGAGGAGCGCCTGGCCACTGCGCAGAAGGAATTCAACAACGGCCAGGGCGAGCGCCGCGGCGACGAGCGCAACTATCAGAAGTACCTCGACCGCATGGCCGAGCTCAAGGACAACATCTCCCGCTACGAGGCCGACGTGCAGGCCCTCAAGCGCGAAATCGCCAAACTGCCCTCCTGACCCGGCCCCCTCGAGGGGGTGCCAGCAGCGGCCTGGCAGAGCCGGCACCGCGCTGGCCACTCGGCAGGGCACTACCCATTGCGAGTGCAGCGATGTCTGATGCGCATCTGTTGCCGGCCGAGTTCGCCGGCCTGGACCTGCTGGCGACGATGGTCGTCGTCGCCCGTGCCGACGGCGAATGCCTGTTTGCCAACGCGGCCTTCGAGAACGGCATGCGGCTGTCGCGCCGCACGGTGCAGAAGGCCCAACTGCCCGACTGGTTCGACGACGCCCAGCGCCTCACCGAGACCCTGGCCGGCGTGGCCGCCAACCACTACTCCAGCAGCCGCTTCGATGCGTTGCTGCGCCGCGGCGCCTGGGCGCACGAGGACGGCCTGCCGGTGCATGTCATCGTGTCGCAGATGGACGCGGGCGAGGACGGCGAGCCGCGCGTGCTCGTCGAGCTCATCGAGATCGCCCAGCAGGCCCGCCAGGACCGCGACGAGCGCAGCCTCGACCAGGTCCAGGCCACCAAGGAGCTCACGCGCAACCTCGCCCACGAGATCAAGAACCCGCTCGGCGGCATCCGTGGCGCGGCCCAGTTGCTGGCGCTGGAACTGCAGGACGGCAACCCCGAGCTGAACGAATACACCCAGGTCATCGTCCACGAGGTGGACCGCCTGCAGAGCCTGGTGGACCGGCTGCTCGCGCCGCACCGCAAGGCCCAGGTCGTCGGCGACGTCAACATCCACGAGATCTGCGAGCGCGTGCGCTCGCTCGTGCTCATCGAGCATCAGAACTCGAACGGGGGCCTGCGCATCCAGCGCGATTACGACACCTCGCTGCCCGACTTCCGCGGCGACCGCGAGCAGTTGATCCAGATGGTGCTCAACATCGTGCAGAACGCCGCTCAGGCGCTCGGTTCGCGCATCGCGGCCGGCGACGCCCGGATCACGCTGCGCACCCGCGTCGCCCGGCAGGTGACCATTGGTAAGCAGCGCTGGCGCTTGGCATTGGAATTGCATATTGAGGACAACGGTCCCGGCGTCCCCGCCGAGATCCGGGATCGCATCTTCTTCCCCCTGGTCTCGGGGCGGGAGGGCGGCTCGGGCCTCGGACTCACGCTCGCGCAGACGATCGCCCAACAGCACCAGGGCATGATCGATTGCGAGAGCGAGCCGGGCCTGACGAACTTCCGAATCACGATTCCGCTGCCCTGAGGTCACGAGCCCGCCGGCGCGGTTGAGGAACCGAATGAAATCCATCTGGGTTGTTGACGACGACCACTCGATCCGCTTCGTGCTCGAGAAGGCCCTGGCCCGCGAGGGCCTGCCGGTGCGCAGTTTCAGCAATGCGCGCGACATGCTCGCCGCGCTGGACGACGACGCGCCGCAGGTGCTGGTCTCCGATATCCGCATGCCGGGTGGCTCGGGCCTGGAACTGCTGGCCAAGGTCAAGGCCCGCCTGCCGGCCCTGCCCGTCATCATCATGACGGCCTACTCCGACCTCGACAGCGCCGTGTCCGCCTTCCAGGGCGGCGCCTTCGAGTACCTGCCCAAGCCCTTCGACCTGCCGCGTGCCGTCGAGCTCATCCGCCGCGCGCAGGAGGAAAGCCAGCGCGAGGCCGGCGAGCAAGAGGCCGCCGCCCAGGTGCCCGAGATGCTCGGCCAGGCGCCGGCCATGCAGGACGTGTTTCGTGCGATCGGTCGGTTATCTCAGAGCAATGTCACCGTGATGATCACGGGCGAGAGCGGCTCCGGCAAGGAGCTGGTGGCCCGCGCTCTGCACAAGCACAGCCCGCGCGGCGAAGGCCCCTTCGTGGCCATCAACACCGCGGCGATTCCGAAGGACCTGCTGGAGAGCGAGCTCTTCGGCCACGAGCGCGGCGCCTTCACCGGCGCCCAGGCCTCAAGGCGCGGCCGCTTCGAGCAGGCCGACGGCGGCACCCTCTTCCTCGACGAAATCGGCGACATGCCCTTCGAGCTGCAGACGCGCCTCTTGCGCGTGCTGTCCGACGGCCAGTTCTACCGCGTCGGCGGCCACAGCCCGATGCGCAGCAATGTGCGCGTCATCGCCGCCACCCACCAGAACCTGGAAGAGCGCGTGCGCCAGGGCGTGTTCCGCGAGGACTTGTTTCACCGCCTCAACGTCATCCGCCTGCGCCTGCCGCCGCTGCGCGAGCGCCGCGAGGACATCCCGGCCCTGGCCCGCCACTTCCTGCAGCGCAGCGCCACCGAGCTGGGCGTGGAGCCCAAGCGCCTGAGCGACGCGGCGCTGACGGTGCTGACCCACTTCGACTTCCCCGGCAACGTCCGGCAGCTCGAGAACATCTGCCACTGGCTCAGCGTGATGGCGCCCAGCCAGGTCGTCGAGCCCAAGGACCTGCCGGACGAACTGCAGCCCGGCTATGTCGCCGCGCCGCTGGTTACGGCCCAGGCCCAACTGCCTCAGCCCGGCCCGGTCGCCGCGCCGGCCGCGGCGCCGGCGGCGCCGGCCAGCACCAGCAGCGGCGAAGGCTGGCTGGCCGACATGGCCGCCGACGCCCGCGCCCGCCTGGCCGCCGGCGAGCCCGACGTGTGGGACGCGCTGACCAAGCGCTTCGAGGCCCAATTGATCCTGACCGCGCTGGACATCACCC
Source organism: Roseateles saccharophilus (assembly GCF_004342485.1). Taxonomy (GTDB): domain Bacteria; phylum Pseudomonadota; class Gammaproteobacteria; order Burkholderiales; family Burkholderiaceae_C; genus Pelomonas; species Pelomonas saccharophila. The sequence continues at coordinate 65,678 of NZ_SMBU01000010.1, read as the reverse complement.
GCGGCCGCCGCATCGAGGCCGCGCAGAAGCTCGGCATCGGGCGCAACACGATCACGCGGAAGATTCAGGAGCTGGGGTTGGACGTCTGAGGTTCGAGCCGGGCTGCATGCCGTAAGTTGGGGTGAGCGCAGCGAACCCCAACATCGCGGCGGGACAATGAAGCGGGTGATGCATCCGATTCACTGGAGGCGTTGGGGTTCACGCTGTTCACCCCAACCTACGGGCTAACCGCGCAAGCCAGGGCACATGTTTAGCTTGCGGCCTGGCGAGCAGCATGTCGATCCACGCGTCCGTTTGCCAGTCCTCGTATCCGAGCAGACTCCCTTCAAGGCGTTCGAGCTCTTCGCTCCACCCGGAAACTCTCGCTCGCGCCTTCATTTCGATGTAGGCGTCCATCCGCCAGCTTTCGCCCGGTAGCGAATAGAGCATGCAGCGGAATCCCTTCAGATCGGGGCGACTCTGCGGCGGTGTACCGACAAGAAGTTCCACGTACTCCCGCTGCTCCAGCTTTCCGCTCTGAACGTGCGGTCTGAAGGCCGCCTCCGGGATGATCTCTTCACACGGATCTGCAGGATATTCATCCGTGAACGATGCCAGCGGCTTGACGCCGAGGAGCATGAGTTCCAGCTCCCGGCCGCTGTGCAGGTCGTACGGCAGTGCGTCGAAGTCGTTCATGATGAACGAGCCTATCGTGGTCTTGGTCGACGGCCGAGCGGGGCACTACTCGCCAGGCGCAGAACCCTTCAACGCCCGCTAGCCCGCAACCCCAGCAGCACCACCGTCGCCAACCCGAACACCAACGTCAACCCGCGCCAGAACAACAGCGGATGCCGCTGCTGCAGCGGTGTGCGGTCACGTGTCGTGAACTCCGGCCCCGGTGCATGCAGGTCGTGTACGAACTCCGACAGCGCCTGCTGACGCCGCACGGGCTGCGGCTGCAGCGCCTTGCGCAGCACGCGGTCCAGCCATTCCGGCAGATCCGGCCGGCGCGTGCGCAGCGGCACATAGTGAAGCTTGTGCAGGTCGCGCGGGCCGCGCACCTGCGTCACCTCCAGGCCGTAGGGCAGGGCGCCGGTCAGCATCTGGTAGGCCAGCACGGCCAGCGAGAACAGCTCGGACAGCGGCGTGCCGCCGTCGCCGCTGAAGTATTCGGGAGCGGTGTACTGCAGCGTGCCGGCGATGTCGCGCGGCTTGGCATCGCCCAGGCCCCCGCCCATGCCTTCGCTCAGGCCGGCCACATGGGCCGAGGCCAGGTCGATGAGGACGACGGTGCTCTGGCGGTCGATGATGAGGTTCTCGGGCCGCAGGTCCTGGTGCAGCATCTCCTTGCGATGCAGGGCCTGCAGGCCGCGGGCGATCTGGCCGATGATCTCGCGCACCTCGTCCAGGCCGGGCGCGGGGTGGTCGGTCATCCACTGGGCCAACGTCTGGCCCTGCACGAACTCCATCGCGCTGAACAGGTGCTCGCGCCTGGCGTCGGCCGGCGCGGCCTTGATGACGTGGGGGCTGTCGATGCGCCGGGCCACCCATTCCTCGATGGCGAAGCGGTCCAGCTCGCGCGTGCTGGTGGCGAGCTCGGCCGAAGGCAGCTTGAGCGCCCATTCGCGCCCGCCCGCGTCCACGGCCAGCACGACCTGGCTGCGCGCGCTGGTGTGCAGCTCGCGCACGACGCGATAGCCCTCGAAGTCCTGGCGCGGGGCCAGGCGCGGTGGCAGGCGCAGGCCGTCGCGGTTGACGGCGGGTGCCAGCGCGGCGGGCAGGGCCTCGACGCGAGCCAGCATCACCGTCGCGTTGTCCGGGCTGCCGGCCGCCAGGGCCGCGGCGACGAGGGCCTCGGAGGCGGCCTGCAGGTCCGCGCCGCTGCCGGCCAGCACCTCGTGCACCCGGGCCGCGTCCAGATGCTCGTAGGCGCCGTCGGTGGCGAGCACAAAGGTCTCGCCGACCTCGGCGGGCCAGCAGGCGTGGTCGATCTCCAGATGCGGGCTCACGCCCAAGGCGCGGCCGAGATAGGTCTGGCCGTCCACGCGCACGCGGTGGTCCTGGCTCAGTTGCTCCAGCGCGCCGGGGTGCAGGCGGTAGGCGCGCGTATCGCCGACATGCAGCAGATGCACCTCACGGCCCTTGAAGACGAGGGCGCTGAAGCTGCAGACGTGGCCGCGGTCCTTGTCGAAGCGGCCGTCGCCGCGCTGGGTCTGGGCATGCAGCCAGGCATTGGTGGCGGCCAGCACGCACTGGGCCGCGCGGCCCACGGTCCAGGCCTCCGAGGTGCCGTAGTAGTCCTCCAGGAAGCCGCGCACGGCCGCCGCGCTGGCCACCTGGCTGACCGCGCTGCTGCTGATGCCGTCGGCGATGGCCAGCGCGATGCCGCGGGAGCGGCGCTGCGCATCGGTGGGCTGCGCGACGCCGTGGAAGTCCTGATTCAGCGGCTTGCGGCCGGCCTCCGAATGCTGGCCGACCGACAGGCGCAACGTCATCAGCCGAGGACTCGCTTCGGGGCTGTCTTGTAGTGCGTCGAGTACAGCGTCAGCCCGACGAAGGTGATGCCGCCGACGAGGTTGCCGAGCACGGTGGGGATCTCGTTCCAGATCATGTAGTCCGCGATCGTGAACTTGCCGCCCAGCATCAGGCCCGACGGGAACAGGAACATGTTGACGATGCTGTGCTCGAAGCCCATGTAGAAGAACACCATCACCGGCATCCACATGCCGATGGCCTTGCCCGACACCGAGGTCGACATCATGGCCGCGACGACACCGGTCGAGACCATCCAGTTGCACATCACGCCGCGGATGAAGAGGGTCAGCATGCCGGCGGCGCCGTGGGCCGCATAGCCCACCGTGCGGCTCTCGCCGATGGTGCCGATCTTCAGGCCGATGGCGTTGGGCGCCTCGCTGAAGCCGAAGGTGAAGATGACGGCCATGAAGACCGCCACGGTCAGCGCGCCGGCGAAGTTGCCGCAGAACACCAACCCCCAGTTGCGCAGCACGCCGGCCCAGGTGGCGCCGGGGCGCTTGTCCAGCACGGCCAGCGGCACCAGCGTGAACACGCCGGTCAGCAGGTCGAAGCCCATCAGGTAGAGCAGGATGAAGCCGACCGGGAAGAGCAGGGCGCCGAGCAGCGGGTTGCCGGAGTTGACGTTGACCGACACCGCGAAGGCGGCGGCCAGGGCCAGGATGGCGCCGGCCATGTAGGCGCGGATCAGCGTGTCGCGGGTCGACATCAGCAGCTTGGATTCACCCGCGTCCACCATCTTGGTGACGAATTCGGTGGGGACGACGTAGGCCATGGTTTGCTCCTCTTGCTTCAGTTCAGTGCCACCAGCACGCGGCCGTCCTGCACGCACACGGCATGGGCGCGCACCGACTGCTCGGGCGCCTCCAGGCACTCGCCGGTGCTCAGGTCGAAATGGTTCTTGTAGAGCGGCGACGCGACGACGACGCGCTCGCCGATGTTGCCCACCAGGCCGCGGGCCAGCACGCTGGCGCCGGAGCGCGGGTCGATGTTGTCGATGGCATGGAAGCGCTCGGCGCCGATGCGGAACACGGCCACATGGCGGTCGCCCACGCGGGCGGCGACGCCGGTGTCGGGCAGGATGTCGTCGATGCGGCAGATGGGGGTGTAGGTCATGTCGTTTCCTCGGCGTTGATCAGGCGGTCGCTTCGTCGCGTTCCTCGGCACGCGCGGGCCGGATCTGGCCGCGCTCCTGCACGAAGACGATCTGTTCGTCGGGCTGCTCGCTGTTGACGAAGGAGCGGAAGCGCTGGCGCACTTCGGGCGTCGTGACGGCCGTCTTCCACTCGCACTGGTAGCTGTCGACGACGGCCTGCATCTGCGCCTCCAGCTCGGCGCCCAGGCCCAGGCTGTCGTTGATGAGCACGTCCTTCAGGTAGTCGAGCCCGCCTTCGAGGTTGTCGCGCCAGGTGCTGGTGCGCTGCAGGCGGTCGGCCGTGCGCACATAGAACATCAGGAAGCGGTCGATGTACTGGATGAGCTGCGGCTTGGTCAGGTCGCTGGCGATCAGCTCGGCGTGGCGCGGCTTCATGCCGCCGTTGCCGCAGACGTAGAGGTTCCAGCCCTTGTCGGTGGCGATGATGCCCACGTCCTTGCCCTGGGCCTCGGCGCATTCCCGCGTGCAGCCGGAGACGCCGAACTTGATCTTGTGAGGCGCGCGCAGGCCCTTGTAGCGGTTCTCCAGCTCCACGGCCAGGCCCACCGAGTCGTCAACGCCATAGCGGCACCAGGTGCTGCCCACGCAGCTCTTCACGGTGCGCAGCGACTTGCCGTAGGCATGGCCGCTCTCGAAGCCGGCCGCGATCAGCTCCTCCCAGATCAGCGGCAGCTGCTCGACGCGCGCGCCGAACAGGTCCACGCGCTGGCCGCCGGTGATCTTGGTGTAGAGGCCGTATTTCTTCGCCACCAGGCCGACCGCGATCAGGCCCTCGGGCGTGACCTCGCCGCCGGGCATGCGCGGCACGACGGAGTAGCTGCCGTCCTTCTGGATGTTGCCGAGGTAGTAGTCGTTGCTGTCCTGCAGGCTGGCCAGTTCGGGCTCCAGCACGAAGGCGTTCCAGCAGGACGCGAAGATGCTCGCCGCCGCGGGCTTGCAAATGTCGCAGCCCAGGCCTTTGCCGTGCTTGGCCAACAGGTCGCTGAAGGTCTTGATGCCGCCGACGCGCACCAGGTGGTACAGCTCCTGGCGCGAATGCGGGAAATGCTCGCAGAGGTGGTTGTTGACGGCCATGCCGCGCCGGGCCATCTCGAACTTCATGACCTGGGTGACCAGGGGCACGCAGCCGCCGCAGGTGGCGCCGGCCTTCGTGCAGGCCTTGATCTCGCCGATGCTGGTTGCGCCTTCGCCCACGGCCGCGCAGATCTGGCCCTTGCTGACGCTGTTGCAGGAGCAGAGCTGGGCGCTGTCGGGCAGGGCGTCCGCGCCGAGGCCGGCCTTGGCCTTGCCGTCGCTGCTGGGCAGGATCAGGAACTCGGGGTCGACCGGCAGCTTGATGCCGTTCAGCGCCATCTGCTGCAGCGTGCCGTACTCGGCCGCATCGCCCACCAGCACGGCGCCGAGCAGGAACTGGCCGTCCTCGCTGACGACGATCTTCTTGTAGACCTGCTTGCGCTCGTCCACGTACTGGTAGCTGCGGCACTTGGCCGTCTTGCCATGGGCGTCGCCGATGCTGGCCACGTCCACGCCCATCAGCTTGAGCTTGGTGCTGAGGTCGGCGCCAGGGAAGGCGGCTTCGGCGTCGCCGGCGATGTGGCGCGCGGCCACGCGGGCCATCTCGTAGCCGGGCGCGACCAGGCCATAGGTCTGCTCGTTCCAGGACGCGCATTCGCCGATGGCGTAGACGTTGCGGTCGCTGGTGCGGCAGTGGTCGTCGATGACGGCGCCGCCGCGTGGGCCTATGGCCAGCACGCATTGGCGGGCGATCTCGTCGCGCGGTCGGATGCCGGCGGAGAAGACCAGCATGTCGGTCTCCAGCCAGCTGCCGTCGGTGAAGACGAGGCGGTGGCGGGCCGCGGCGCCGTCGGTGATCTCGACCGTGTTGCGGTTGGTGTGCACCGTGACGCCCAGGGCCTCGATCTTCTCGCGCAGCACGCGCCCGCCGGTCTCGTCGATCTGCACCGCCATCAGCCGCGGCGCGAACTCGACGACATGCGTCTGCAGGCCCATGTCGCGCAGCGCCTTGGCGCATTCCAGGCCGAGCAGGCCGCCGCCGATGACGACGCCGCTCTTGGACACGGCGCCGCTGGCCTTCATGCCCTCCAGATCCTCGATGGTGCGGTAGACATGGCAGTGCGGGCGCTCGCGCCCCGGCACGGCCGGCACGAAGGGGTAGGAGCCGGTGGCCAGCACCAGCTTGTCGTATTGGATGACCTCGCCGTCGGCCGTCGTCACGGTGTTCTCGCGGCGCTCGATGGCGATGGCCTTCGTCGCGAGCCGCAGCTTGAAGCCGGTCTTCTCGAAGAAGCCCGGCGCCACCAGCGACAGGTCCTCGGCCGACTTGCCCGCGAAGAACTCGGACAGGTGCACGCGGTCATAGGCCGCGCGCGGCTCCTCGCACAGCACGGTCACCTGCACGTCGCGGGAGGCGCTGCCTTCCGCGAGGGATTCGAGAAATTTCTGGCCCACCATTCCGTGGCCGATGAGGACGATGTGCATGGTCTGTTCTTCGCAAGCAGGCCGTGGCCGCAGCCACCAGTAGGAAGGCCCCGTCAGCAGCTGTCTGCTCGACCGGGGCCTGAGAGGAGTCGCGCCGTTGCGCTGGGTCGCCGTCGTTGGCGATGGAGTCCGATGGGCGGCGGCTCACGCTCGTCGCCCGTCCAGGTCAGCGCAAGAGGCGTGCCAGCGCCATGCCCCGGTGCGGACCGGGGCATGGGTGTCGTTCAGCACTGCTGCGGTGCGATCGGACGCACCGGGGCGGGGCGCGCCGCCCCGTCAGCGGGCCGGGCGGTCCAGCCAGACTTCCAGGCCCTGGGCGTTCAGTTCGGCGTCCGTGGCCAGCCATTCGCGCGCCTGGGCCGGGTCGCCGGCCCAGCCGCGCCGCGCCAGGCCGGCGAGATAGCTCGCCATCAGCCCGGCCTTGAGCCGCTCGTGGCGGTCGGGCGCGTCGCGCAGCGAGGTGGCGAGAGCCGTCACCTCTTCGACCTGCAGCAGCAGCTCGCCGGCGTGGCGGCGCACCTCGTCCTCGGAGCCGCCAATGGCGGCGTAGTGCGTGAGATACATGCGCAGCGGCTCGTAGCCCAGCATGCGCATGACGGTGGCCTTCAGCGCCTCGGGCTCGAACTGCACCGGCGTCGTCGTCGGCAGCACCCAGGGCCGGCCGTCGACGTCGAACTCGCGGTAGGACAGGCCGAAGCTGTCGCCGGTGAACCAGCCGCGGCTGAGGGGGTCCCAGATGACGTGGTGGTGCCGGGCGTGGCCGGGCGCGTCGATGAGCAGCAGCGGCCGGCCGGCCAGCGTGATGACCTGGCCGTCGTGGCTGGCCTCGGCGCGCTCGGCCGGCACCGGCACCAGCCGGCCGTAGCTGCGCTGCATCTCCGCGTCGCCGTAGACTGCCAGCGCGCCCAGCCACAGCGCCTTGGGGTCCACCATATGGCGCAGGCCGCGCGGGTGCACCAGGGCGCGGGCATTGGGCAGGGACTGCATCAGCAGCCCGACGCCGCCGGCATGGTCCAGGTGCACATGGGTGGGGATGACCCAGTCCACCGCCTCGGGCGTGAGGCCCAGCGCGGTCAGCGCGGCCAGCAGGCGCGGCACGGCATGGTTGGTGCCGGTGTCGATGAAGGCCGCGCGGCAGTTTTCGACGATCAGGAAGGCGGCGTCGAAGCGGGGGCGCTGGAAGCCGGTGTCGATGGCGTAGATGCCGTGGCCAAGGTCGTCGATGAATTCGGGCAGCATGGGGCGGGTTTCTAGAATCGCCCGGCACGATAGCCGAAGGAGGCCCGCTTGGCCGTTCACGAGATTCTGAAGATGGGCGACCCACGCCTGCTGCGCGTCGCCCGGCCGGTCGCCGAGTTCGGCACGCCCGAGCTGAAGGCCCTGATCGCCGACATGTTCGAGACCATGGCTGCCGCCAGCGGCGCGGGCCTGGCGGCGCCACAGATCGGCGTGGACCTGCGCCTGGTCATCTTCGGCTACACGAAGAACCCGCGCTATCCGGATGCGCCGCCGGTGCCGCCGACCGTGCTGATCAATCCGGTCATCGAGGTGCTGGACGGCGGCCGCAGCGAGGGCTGGGAGGGCTGCCTGTCCGTGCCGGGGCTGCGCGGCGTCGTCGAGCGCGACGAGCGCATCCGCTACACCGGCTTCGATGCCGACGGCGCTTCCATCGACCGCGTCGCCGAGGGCTTCCACGCCCGCGTCGTGCAGCACGAGTGCGACCACCTCGACGGCATCCTCTATCCGATGCGGGTCAGGGACTTCAGGCGGTTCGGTTTCACCTCGGTGCTCTTCCCCGAGCTCGACCCGGCCGCCGATGACTGAACCTAGATCCGGCAGTTGACCGCTTGCTACTCATCGAAAGGCTCGGCCGATTAAGGTCTTGGCGCTGCGGCGACGATCACCACTTCGATGAGCAGCGCTGCACGCCCGCTGGGCTGGCGCTTCGGCCCGCTGGCGACGTTGCTTGTCCTCGTGGGCAGGAACCCACTTCGTCGGCGCGCCTTGCCAGCCGGCCGCCTCGCCAGCCCCTCGGACGCGCCCAACTGCCGGATCTAGGTTGAAACTTTGTAAGCGCCGTCCACCAGGCGGACGCACCACGCGTTAGCGTGCGGTAAAGGAGCATCGGCTCATGAACACGCCCATCGAATCCAAGCTCGTGCTGACCCGCCGCCACTGGCGCGTGCTGGCGCTGGCCCTGCTGTTCGCCATCGCGCCGGCCGCCGAGGCCCAGGACGCCGACCGGGACCCGCCCACGCGGGCCGCCCGTGTCGTCGACGTCGTCGGCGATGCCTGGCTGTTCGACCACGAGAACCGCGAGTGGATGCGGCTGAGCCGCAACCAGACGGTGGGCGAGGGCGACCGGGTGCGCACCGACGACCGGGGCCGCGTCAGCCTGCGCGTCGGCTCGACGACGATCTGGGTCGACGAGCGCAGCGACCTGGAGCTGAGCCAGCTCGACGAGGGCCAGACCCTGCTGGACATCGACCGCGGCGACGTCGCCGTGCGGCTGCGCAGCGTCGAGAACGCGATGGAGACGCGGCTGCGTACCCGCGAGGGCACGGTGCAGCCCGAGCGCGAGGGCTTGTACCGCGTGGAGCAGCTCGACAGCGGCAGCAAGGTCTACGTGTGGCAGGGGCGCCTGCGCTTCGACTGGGCGCGCGGTGCCGAGCCGGTCTGGGTGGGCACCGGCGAGCAGATCGAGTTCTGGTGGCCCGACGGTCCGCGCGCGGAGCGCGGGCCTTTGTACAGCGACGCCTTCGGCGACTGGGTGCTGGCCGAGAACCGCGAGGAGGGCGACCGCCCTGTGGCGCGTTATGTCTCGCCCGAGATGACCGGCGCCGAAGACCTGGACCGCTACGGCCGCTGGGAGAGCTCGCCCGATTACGGCAGCGTCTGGATCCCGACCGCCATCGTCGTGGCCGACTGGGCGCCCTACCGCTACGGCCATTGGGCCTGGTCACGCCACTGGGGCTGGACCTGGGTGGACGACGCGCCCTGGGGCTTCGCGCCCTTCCACTACGGCCGCTGGGTCAGCTGGGGCGGGCGCTGGTGCTGGGCCCCCGGGCCCTATGTGCACCGCCCCGTCTACGCACCGGCCCTGGTCGGCTGGGTGGGCGGGCCGAGCGTCAGCGTCGGCATCAGCATCGGCAGCCGAGCGGCGCCGCCGAGCTATGGCTGGTATCCGCTGGCGCCGCGCGAGGTCTATATGCCGGGCTACCACCACAGCCCGCGCTATGTGAACCGCATCAACGATCCGCGCGACCTGCGCGACCCCGTCACCGTGCAGCGCCCCAACCGCTACCGCGACGTGCCGGCGGCCGTCAGCATGCTGCCGGCGCCGGGCGCGGCCATCCAGCCCATGCCCGTGCGCGGCCCCGACCGCAACGCCGAGCCCGGCTGGGCCCGCCCGCTGCCCTCGGCTCCCGGCCGCGGCGAGCTGGCCGCCGTGCTGCCGGCGGCGCCGACCCGCCCGGCCGAGGTCGAGCGCCCGCGGGATCGTGGCGGGCGCGACGTCGGCGCGGGCTGGCGTGGCGAGGCCCAGCTGCCGCGCCGCGATGCCAGGCCGGCCGTGCCGGCGCCCCAGCCGGCGATGCCCGCCGTCGCCCAGCCTCAGCAGCCCATCCCGCAGCCCCACCAGGCCATTGAGCAGCCTCAGCGCGGCGACAACCAGCCCTGGCGCGCCCAGCAGCAGCGCGAGGAACAGCAGCGTCGCGACGAGGCCCAGCAGTTGCAGCAACGCCGCGAGGAGCAGATGCGCCGGGACGAAATGCAGCGCCGCGTGCCGCAGGCCGAGCCCCAGCGCATGCCCGAGCCGCCGCGTGCGCAGCCCATGCCGCAACCCCAGCCCCAGCCCCAGCCGCAATTCGTCCCGCAGCAGCGCATCCAGCCGCGCGACGACGGCCCGCAGCGTGGCCGCCCTGACGGCCGGCGCGAGGACAAGCGTGAGGATCGGCGCGGCAGCGAACCGCCGAAGCAGAACGAGCGCTGAACCTAGAGCAGCGGCTTGAGCGCCTGCCAGACGTTGTCCAGCATCAGCGGATGCGCCTTGGCCAGCGGGTGGATGCGGTCGGGCTGAAACCAGTCCGCCACGTCAGGGCGCTCAGCCACGCCCTTCAGCAGGAAGGGCACCAGGCCGGCGTGAGCCTCCCGGGCCACCTGCTCGAACAGGCCGGCGAACTCCTTGCCGTAGGCCGCGCCATAGTTGGGCGGCACCTGCATGCCGACGACGATGAGCTTTGCGCCGGCCTCGCGGGCGGCCTTGGTCATCGCCGTCAGGTTGTCGCGCGTGCTGGACAGCGGCAGGCCGCGCAGCGCGTCGTTGCCGCCGAGCTCGATGACGACGATGGCCGGCTTGTGCGTGCGTAGCGCCGCGGGCAGCCGGCTGCGGCCACCGGCCGTCGTGTCGCCGCTGATGCTGGCGTTGACGACGCGCTGCGGCTTCTTCTGCTCGGCCAGGCGCTTCTGCAGCAGGGCCACCCAGCCGTCCCCGGGCTTCAGCCCGTATTCGGCCGACAGGCTGTCGCCGACGACGAGGATGACGGGCGCCTCGGCCGCCGCGGCCGCAATCCCTGACGTCCAGCCGGCCAGCACCCCCAGGCTAAAGTGCGCCACCCACGCCCGCCGCCGCAGTCCCCACATGCCCGAAGCCCTTGTCCAAGTTGATCAGATCACCAAGCGCGTCCGCGACGCCACCGGGGAGCTGACGATTCTGCATGACATCAGCTTCGAGCTGACCGCACGCGAGTCGGTCGCCGTCGTCGGCGCCTCGGGTTCGGGCAAGAGCACGCTGCTGGCCATCCTGGCCGGCCTGGACACGCCGAGCGAAGGCACGGTCAGGCTGCGCGGCCAGGACCTGTTCGCGCTCGACGAGGACGAGCGCGCGGCGGTACGGGCGCGCGAGCTGGGCTTCGTGTTCCAGAGCTTCCAGTTGCTGCCCAACTTGACGGCGCTGGAGAACGTGATGCTGCCGCTGGAGCTGCGCGGCACCCGCGATGCGCGCGAGCAGGCCACGGCCATGCTGGTCCGCGTGGGCCTGGGCGAGCGCCTGGGCCATTACCCGCGCGTGCTGTCCGGCGGCGAGCAGCAGCGCGTGGCCCTGGCCCGCGCCTTCGTGCTGCGCCCGGCCCTGCTGCTGGCCGACGAGCCCACCGGCAGCCTGGACTTCGCGACCGGCGCCGCGGTGATGGAGCTGATGTTCGAGCTCAACCGCGAGGCCGGCACGACGCTGGTGCTGGTCACTCACGATCGCGAGATCGCGGCGCGCTGCGAGCGGCAGCTGCGCATCGAGGCGGGCCACCTGGCTGCATGAAAAAGCAAAAAGCCCGCCGACGAGAATCAGCGGGCTTTTGATAGGCGCTGCCGCAGGCAGCCGCCGCCCTTCCAGCGGCCGTCGTGGAACCGGCTTTGCCGGGCCACTGACGGCGCCCCCTTGAGGGGGAGGCGCTACGCGCCTCGGGGGTGGGCTTATTTAGTGAAGGTGTAGTCGGTCTTGGCCTTCTTGATCAGGCTGTCCTGGAACTCGGCCATCTTCTGCTGCTCGATGCGCTGCTTGATCTGGGCCTTGACGTCGTCGAAGGCCGGGAAGGTGGCCGGGCGGACGTCTTCGAGCTTGATGATGTGGTAGCCGAACTGGCTCTTCACCGGCTCCTGGGTCATCTCGCCCTTTTGCAGCGCGGTCATGGCCTTGCTGAACTCGGGCACGAAGTTGTTCGGGTTGGCGAAGTCCAGGTCGCCGCCGTTCTGCGCAGAGCCGGTGTCCTTGGAGTTCTTCTTGGCCAGTTCCTCGAAGCTGGCGCCGGCCTTGATCTGGGCGATCAGGGCCTTGGCGTCTTCTTCCTTCTCGACCAGGATGTGGCGGGCACGGTATTCCTGGCCGCTATTGGTGGCCTTGAACTTGTCGTACTCGGCCTGGGCGTCGGCGTCGGAGACGGGGTTCTTGGTGCGGAAGTCTTCCATCAGGCCGCGGATCAGCAGCATCTGGCGGGCCAGGTCCATCTGGGCCTTGAAGTCGGCGGTCTGGGGCACGCCGCGCTGTTCGGCGGCCTGCATGAAGATCTCGCGGCGGACGACTTCGTCCTTGACCTGGGCTTCCAGTTCGGGCGAGCGCACCTGCTGGCCGCTCTTGGTGACCTGCTGGATCAGCGTCTCGACGCGCGCCTTGGGCACGGGCTTGCCGTTGACGGTGGCGATGTTCTGCGCAGTTGCGGCAGCCGGCAGCAGGGCCGTGATGGTGGCCGCGACGACGGCGGCGAGCGCAAACTTCTTCATGGATGGAGGGGTGTGAATCTGGCTAAAAAAATCGCGCCCGGATTGGGCGCGCGGTTCGATCACGCTCGACCTTCAGGGATCGCCCGGGGCTCGGGCGTCGATCGTCAGCGCATGAATGCCGCGCTGCATCAGGTCGGACAGACAATGATAAACGAGGCGGTGACGCGCCAGGCGTTGCAGTCCCGTAAAGCGTTCTGACACGACGGTCACATGAAAGTGGCCGCCCTCGCGGGCCCCGGCGTGGCCGGCGTGCTGGGCGCTGTCGTCGCGCAGGCTGAAGGCCAGCGGCGCCAGTTCGGCGCGCAGCCGTGCCTCGATTTCGGTGGCGATCATGGCTGCTGCTTGCCGCTCTCGTCGGACTCGGGCAGATGCTTGCTCAGGTAGAGCCCCTGCGCCAGCGTGAACAGCACGATGAGGCCGGTCACGCCGAAGACCTTGAAGTTGGCCCAGGCCGAGGTGGAGAAGTGATAGGCCACATAAAGGTTGAGCACGCCCATGGCCGCGAAGAACAGCACCCAGGCGCGGTTCAGGCGCAGCCAGACGGCATCGGGCAGCTGCAGCTCGGCGCCCAGCATGGACTGGATCAGGTTCTTGCCGAAGCCGGCCTGCGAGATCCACAGCGCCAGCGCCATCGCCCAGTACAGGCCGGTGGGCTTCCACTTGATGAAGGTCTCGTTGTGGAACCAGACCGTGGCCGCGCCCAGCGTGACGACGAGCACGAGGCTGATCCACAGCATCAGGTCGATCTTGCGGCCGCGCAGTTTCAGCAGGGCGGCCTGGGCGAGCGTGGCGACCATGACGACCAGGGTCGCCAGCAGCACCGGTGCCTCCTGGGCGCCGACGACGCCGCCCGAGACCATGAAGCCGAAGTGCTCGGTCGCGAAGGCCGCAGCGGCATCGGCATGGCCTTCGGCGCCCTTGAAGACGATGAAGAAGAGGATCAGCGGCAGGAAATCGAGCAGGAACTTCATGTGAAATCAGTCGAAGACGGAGCGACGCGCTCCGCTCGGGCGGTCTGTCCCCGAGTTCAAGGATTGTCTTTCACGAAATCGATGGCGGCCGAGTTGATGCAGTAGCGGTCGCCAGTCGGCTCGGGGCCGTCGGGGAAGACATGGCCCAGATGCGAGCCGCAGTGGTTGCAGCGCACCTCGATGCGCACCATGCCATGGCTGCGGTCGACGATGCGCTCGATGACTTCGCTGTTGACCGGCGCCCAGTAGCTCGGCCAGCCGCAGCCGGCGTCGAACTTGGTGCCGGACTCGAACAGCGGCGTGCCGCAGCCGACGCAGTTGTAGTGGCCGTCCTTGAAATGGTCCCAGTATTTGCCGGTGAAGGCGCGTTCGGTCGCCGCGTGGCGGGCGACCTGGTATTGCATGGCGTCGAGCTGCTCGCGCCATTCGGCGTCGGTCTTCTGGACGGGGTAGGTCTTGCTGGAATCGTGGCTCATGATGAACAGGACACTTCGAGGCCTTGGGCCCAGTCGGGCGGCAGGGCCGCGTCGCTGGGGAGAGCCGGTTCGTCGAACGGGCGGCCCAGAACTTTCAGCAGCCGTTCGATCTCCGTGAAATCGTTCTGCTGGGCGGCACGGATGGCGCCCTCGGCGAGGTGGTTGCGCAGCACGACGGCCGGGTTGACGGCCAGCATGCGCGCCTCGGCGTCGGCCGCCGTGCGCGCACGCCAGCGGGCCAGCCAGGCGTCCAGCGCCTCGCGGTCGATGAAGAGGTCGCGCAGCGGCTCAGGTGTCGACAGCGCTCGCGACAGACGGCGGAAGCTGATCGTGAAGTCGGCGCGCGAGGCGGCCATCAGCTTCAGGAAGTCGTCCGCCAGGGCCTGGTCGCCGTCCTGCTCGCCGGCGAGGCCGAGCTTGGCGCGCATGCGGGCCAGCATCTGGCTCGCGAAGCGCTCGCGATAGCCCTCGACGGCCTCCAGCAGCCTCTCGGTCGAGGCCTCCGCGTCTTTCTCGCGGTCGATGGGCAGCAGCGGCAGCAGGCCCTGAGCCAGCGCATGCAGGTTCCAGAAGGCGACGGCCGGCTGGCGGGCGTAGGCATAGCGGCCGCGGTCGTCACTGTGGTTGCAGACATGGCCGGGGTCGAAACCGTCCATGAAGCCGAAGGGGCCATAGTCCAGCGTCAGGCCGAGCATGGACATGTTGTCGGTGTTCATGACGCCGTGGCAGAAGCCGATGGACTGCCAGTGGGCCATCAGGTCGGCCGTCTGCAGCGCCACCTTGCGCAGCAGCGCCACGGCCGGCTCGGGTGCGTCGGCGCATTCCGGCGCGTGGTGGGCGATGAACCAGTCGGCCAGGCGGCGCAGCGCGTCCAGCTGCTGGTGGTGGGCGAAATGCTCGAAGTGGCCGAAGCGCACGAAGCTGGGCGCGACGCGCGTGACGATGGCGGCCGTCTCGACGCTTTCGCGGATGACGGGCAGGCGCGAGCCGGTGATGCAAAGCGCCCGCGTCGTCGGCACGCCGAGTGCCGCCATCGCCTCCGAGCACAGGAACTCGCGGATGGACGAGCGCAGCACCGCGCGGCCGTCGCCGCGGCGGGAGTAGGGCGTCAGGCCGCCGCCCTTGAGCTGCAGTTCCTGCGGGCCGGCCGGCGTGTCCACTTCGCCCAGCCACAGCGCGCGGCCGTCGCCGAGCTGGCCGGCCCAGACGCCGAACTGGTGGCCGCTGTAGACCGAGGCCAGCGGCCGCATGCCGGGCCAGCTGGTGTTGCCGGCAAAGGCGGCCAGGGCGCCTGGCCGCTGCGTCCAGTCGGCCGGCCAGCCCAGCACCTCGGCACAGGCGGGGCTGTGCGCGACCCAGTACGGGTCGGGCAGGCCCTGGGCGGGCAGTTCGGTGAAGAAGTCCGGCCCCAGCGACGCGAAGCGGTTGGTCCAGGCGAGGCCGTCGAGCGCATTCATCGCACCAGTTTAGTGACGGGGTCTTGCACCCTGCTCGCCTGGGTGTTTCCCCGGGGGCGAAGGGTCGCGGTTGTGACGCGCCAGCCACGGGCACGCGGGCTAGACTGGATCGATAAGACCGGCAGGAGACAAGCATGACATTGATGGGCCGGATGATGTCGGAGCCCTTGCTGATCTCGTCGCTGCTGAAGCACGCGGAGCGGCATTCGGGGGACACCGAGATCGTCAGCAAGCGGGTCGAGGGCGACCTGCACCGGAGCAACTGGCGCGAGGTCGCGCGGCGTTCGCGCCAGGCTGCGCAGGCCTTTGCGCGGCTGGGCTGCCAGCCCGGCGACCGCGTCGGTACGCTGGCCTGGAACGGCCACCGCCATGTCGAGATCTACTACGGCAGCTCGGGCTCGGGCCTGGTCTGCCACACGATCAACCCGCGCCTCTTCCCCGAGCAGATCGTCTGGATCGCCAGCGACGCCGAGGACCGCTTCCTCTGTTTCGACGCGACCTTCCTGCCCCTGGTCGAGAAGATCGCGCCGCTGCTGAAGACGGTGCAGCACTTCGTGATGATGACCTCGCGCGCCCACATGCCGGCGAGCACGGCCATCCCCGATCTGCTGTGCTTCGACGAACTGCTGGAGGCCGAAACCGGCGACTACGCCTGGCCCCGCTTCGACGAGAACACCGCCTCCAGCATCTGCTACACCTCGGGCACCACGGGCAACCCCAAGGGCGCCGTCTACAGCCACCGGTCCACCGTGCTGCACGCCTACGGCGCCGCACTGCCGGATGCGATGGACTGCTCCAGCCGCGACGTCATCCTGCCCGTCGTGCCGATGTTCCACGTCAACGCCTGGGGCCTGCCCTACAGCGCGGCCATCGTGGGCTGCAAGCTGGTCATGCCCGGGCCGCACCTGGACGGCAAGAGCCTGTACGAACTCTTCGAGGCCGAGCAGGTCAACTTCAGCGCCGGCGTGCCCACCGTCTGGCTGGGCCTGCTGAACTACGTCAAGGCCAATGGGCTGAAGTTCTCCAGCTTCAAGCGCACCGTCATCGGCGGCTCGGCCTGCCCGCCGGCGATGATGAAGTCGCTGCAGCAGGACTACGGCATCGAGGTCATCCACGCCTGGGGCATGACGGAGATGTCGCCGCTGGGCACGCTGTCCAAGCTGACGACGCGCCAGCTGTCGCTGCCGGCCGAGGCCCAGCAGCGCCTGCTGGAGAAGCAGGGCCGGGCCATCTATGGCGTGGACATGGCCGTCATCGACGACGAGGGCCGTTCCCTGCCCTGGGACGGGCAGAGCTCGGGCAACCTCGTCGTGCGCGGCCACTGGGTCATCTCGCACTATTTCAAGAACGATGCCTCTCCGCTGGTCAGTGTCGACGGCGAGCCCGGCTGGTTCCCGACCGGCGACGTGGCCACCATCGATGCCGACGGCTTCATGCAGATCACCGATCGCAGCAAGGACGTCATCAAGTCCGGCGGCGAGTGGATCAGCTCCATCGACCTCGAGAACATCGCGATGGCCCACCCGGCCGTGCACGAGGCGGCGGTCATCGCGGCCAGGCATCCCAAATGGGATGAGCGCCCGCTGCTGGTCGTCGTGAAGAAGCCGGGCGCCGAGCTCACGCGCGAAGAGCTGCTGGCCTTCTACGACGGCCGCATCGCCAAGTGGCAGATCCCCGACGACGTCGTCTTCGTCGCCGAGTTGCCGCACACGGCCACCGGCAAGCTGCAGAAGCTCAAGCTGCGCGACCAGTTCAAGGATCACAGGCTGCCGACCGCCTGAGCGCCGCGTCGGGTAAGCCCGGGACTGCGCCGCAGCCCGGCGGGATTAACTTTCGTTCACATCCAGAGCCATAACAGGAGACAGGCATGTTCGACATCACTTCGACCCGCTTTCCCTTGCGCATGCTGACGGCCGCCGCGGCCCTCGCGCTGAGCGCCGGCGCCGCGCAGGCGCAGAAGGGCGAGACGGTCAAGCTGGCCTACATCGACGCGCTGTCCGGCCTGATGGGCCCGGTCGGCCAGAACCAGGTCAAGACCTTCCAGTTCCTCGCCGAGAAGTTCAACAAGAGCAACCCGGCCGGCGTGAAGTTCGAGATCGTCACCTTCGACAACAAGCTCAGCCCCGCCGAGACGCTGAACCTGCTGAAGGCCGCCACCGACCAGGGCATCCGCTACGTGATGCAGGGCAACGGCTCCAGCGTCGCGCTGGCGCTGAGCGACGCGGTCAGCAAGTACAACGAGCGCAACCCGGGCAAGGAAGTCGTCTACCTGAACTACTCGGCGGTGGACCCCGACCTGACCAACAGCAAGTGCAGCTACTGGCACTTCCGCTTCGACGCCGACACCTCGATGAAGATGGAGGCGCTGACCACCTTCATGAAGGACCAGCCCGACGTCAAGAAGGTCTTCCTGCTGAACCAGAATTACGCCCATGGCCACCAGGTCGCCAAGTACGCCAAGGAGATGCTGGCGCGCAAGCGCCCCGACATCCAGATCGTCGGCGAGGACCTGCACCCGCTGGCCCAGGTGCGCGACTTCGCGCCCTATGTCGCCAAGATCAAGGCCAGCGGCGCCGACACCGTCATCACCGGCAACTGGGGCTCCGACCTGGCCCTGCTCGTGAAGGCCGCCAACGAGGCCGGCTACAACGGCAAGTTCTTCACCTACTACACCGGCGTCACCGGCACGCCGACGGCCCTGGGCCAGGGCGGCGCCGGCCGTGTCTACCAGGTCGCCTACAGCCACTACAACATGGGCGGCGAGACGCAGAAGCTGGCCAACGAGTTCAAGGCCAAGTTCAACGACGACATGTACACGCTCAGTGTGGACCACATCTTCCTGATGCTGAGCCAGGCCATGGCTGCCGCCAAGTCGACCGACCCGGTCAAGGTTGCGAAGACGCTGGAAGGCCTGACGGTCAAGAGCTTCAACGGCGACGTGACGATGCGCAAGGCCGATCACCAGCTGCAGCAGGCCCTCTACATCTCGGTCTGGCAAAAGGCCGATGCGAAGTACCCGTACAGCCCCGAGAACACGGGCATGACACTGGCGCCGGTGAAGCAGTTCGAGAGCTATGTGTCCTCGACGCCCACTTCCTGCCAGATGAAAAGGCCCGGCTGACCGCCTGGTTGCCTGACCCGGCCGCGCCGCCGCCGAGCGGCGGCGCGATCCCCTGACCTTGCCGGCCTCCGCCTTGGATCAAGTCTTCATCAACCTGCTGAACGGCCTGTCGTCCGGCCTGCTGCTGTTCATGCTCAGCTCGGGCCTCACGCTGATCTTCAGCATGATGGGCGTGCTGAACTTCGCGCACGCCAGCTTCTACATGGTGGGCGCCTATGTCGCCTACTCGCTGGTCGGCGTCATCGGTTTCTGGCCGGCCCTGCTGCTGGCGCCCCTCATCGTCGGCGCGATGGGCGCGGCCTTCGAGCGGCTGGCGCTGCGGCGGGTGCACAAGTTCGGCCATGTGCCCGAGCTGCTGATCACCTTTGGCCTGTCCTACGTCATCCTGGAGCTGGTGCAGCTGGTCTGGGGGCGCACTGCCGTGCCCTTCACGCCGCCGCCCGAGCTGCAGGGCTCGGCCTTCACCCTCATCTCCGCGCCGGGCCAGGGCATGTCCTTCGCGCTCGGCAAGGCCGCGCCCGAGCTCTGCACCGCGGCGCTGTGCTCCACCTTCCCGCTGACGCGCGCCTTCATGATGCTGGTGGCGCTGCTGATGCTGCTGGGCCTGTGGCTGCTGCTGACGCGCACCCGCGTCGGCCTCGTCATCCAGGCCTCGCTGACCCACCCCGAGATGGTCGAGGCCCTGGGCCACAACGTGCCGCGCGTGCTGATGCTGGTGTTCGGCAGCGGCTGCGCGCTGGCGGCGCTGGCCGGCGTCATCGGCGGCATCACCTTCGTGACCGAGCCCAATATGGCGGTCATCGTCGGCTCCATCATCTTCGTCGTCGTCGTCGTGGGCGGCATCGGCTCGCTGGCGGGGGCCTTCGTCGGCTCGCTCGTCATCGGCCTGCTGCAGACGCTGCCGCTGACGGTGGACGCGTCGCTGGCCTCGGCGCTGACATCGCTGGGCCTGACGATCACGCCCGACACGCCCGCCTATCCCGTGCTGCGCCTGGCGCTGAAGGACGTGGCCCAGATCCT
Source organism: Roseateles saccharophilus (assembly GCF_004342485.1). GTDB lineage: Bacteria > Pseudomonadota > Gammaproteobacteria > Burkholderiales > Burkholderiaceae_C > Pelomonas > Pelomonas saccharophila. Next base: position 46,197 of record NZ_SMBU01000010.1, on the reverse strand, counting down.
GCCCTATCTGCTGATGGTGCTGATCCTGATCTTCCGGCCCAAGGGCCTGCTCGGCACGCGGGAGGATTGATGGCCAAGCGCCGCGAATTCCACTTCAAGCCCTATAACGTCGGGCGCTGGGTCATCTGGAGCCTGTTCGCGCTGGCGCTCTTCGTCGCGCCGCGCATCTGGACCAGCGGCCTCGCGCAGACCATGCTCACGCAGATGGGCATCGGCGTCATCGCCTGCCTGGCCTACAACATGCTGCTCGGCCAGGGCGGCATGCTGAGCTTCGGCCATGCGGTCTACAGCGGCATGGGCGCCTTCCTGGCCATCCATGCGCTGAACATGGCCGGCGCCGGCACGCTGGGCCTGCCGGTCAGCCTGATCCCGCTCGTCGGCGGCCTGGCCGGCCTGGTCTGCGCGGCCCTGCTGGGCTATGTGTCGACGAAAAAGGCCGGCACGCCCTTCGCGATGATCACGCTGGGCGTGGGCGAGCTGGTCTTCGCGCTGGCGCTGATGCTGCCGGAGTTCTCGGGCGGCGAGGGCGGCATCTCCAGCAACCGCGTCATCGGCAACGCGGTGCTGGGCATCACGTTCGGCCCGCAGATCCAGGTCTATTACCTCGTGGCCGTCTATTGCTTCGTCTGCACGGCAGCGATGTTCGCGCTGACGCGCACGCCGCTCGGCCGCATGCTCAACGCGGTGCGCGACAACCCCGAGCGCGTCGAGTTCGTCGGCTACGACACGCACTGGGTGCGCTTCATGGCCTTCACGATCTCGGGCTTCTTCGCCGGCATCGCCGGGGGGCTGGGCGCCATCAACACCGAGATCGTCAACGGCGAGGTGCTGCATGCGACGCGCTCCGGCGCCTACCTGCTGTTCACCTTCCTGGGCGGCGCGACGGTCTTCTTCGGGCCCATCATCGGCGCGGTGCTGATGGTCATCTGCGGCGTGCTGCTGTCGGAGCTGACGAAGGCCTGGCTGCTCTACCTGGGCCTGATCTTCCTGTTCATGGTCATGTATGCGCCGGGCGGCTTCGCCAGCCTGATCCTGATGAACCTGCGCGTCGCGGCCTTCGGCAAGTTGAAGAAGCTGTGGACGTCCTACCTGGCGCTTGCCGGCACCGCACTGGCGGCCCTGGTGGGCGCGGCAGCAATGATCGAGATGGTCTACCACCGCCAGCTCAACGAGGCCCTGGGCCCGGAGCTGCGCTTCATGGGCGCGACGCTGAACAGCGCGGGTGTCGATGCCTGGTTCGGCGCGGGCTTGCTGCTCGTCGTCGGCGCGGCTCTGTTCGAGCTGGTGCGGCGCCACTATGTGCACGAATGGGGCGAGATCCAGGAAGACATCGAGAAGGAAATCAAACGCAGGGAGGCGCTTTGACTTACGCCCTCGAACTGCGCGACGTGCGCAAGAGCTTCGGCAAGAGCGAGATCATCCGCGGCGCCAACCTGGCCGTGCAGGCCGGCGAACGCGTCGCCATCATCGGCCCCAACGGCGCGGGCAAGAGCACGCTTTTCAACCTGATCAGCGGGCGCTTTGCGCCCACTTCTGGCGAGATCCAGCTGCACGGCCGCCGCATCGACGGCCGCAAGCCCTATGAGATCAACCGCCAGGGCCTGTCCCGCAGCTTCCAGGTCTCCAACCTGTTCACGCGGCTGTCGGTGTTCGAGAACATCCGCTGCGCCGTGCTGTGGAGCCTGAGCCACCGCTACGCGTTCTGGAAGTTCCTCGCCGACCTGGACGACGCCAACGATCGCACCGAGCAGATCCTCGAGATGATCAAGCTCGACAAGAAACGCGACGTGCTGGCCATGAACCTCACCTACGCCGAGGCGCGGGCGCTGGAGATCGGCATCACCATCGCGGGCGGCTCCAGCGTCATCCTGCTTGACGAGCCCACGGCCGGCATGAGCAAGAGCGAGACCAAGCGTTTCATCCAGCTGATCCGCGAGGTGACGGAGGGCAAGACCCTGCTGACCGTGGAGCACGACATGGGTGTCGTCTTCGGCCTGGCCGACAAGATCGCCGTGCTGGTCTACGGCGAGGTCATCGCCTTCGACACGCCGGACGCGGTGCGCGCGAATGCGCGGGTGCAGGAGGCCTATCTGGGCTCGGTGCTGGCAGAAACACAGGCGGCGGCATGAGCGAAGCGCGCACCCTCAAACTCGACAATGTCCACGCCTTCTACGGCAAGAGCCATGTGCTGCACGGCGTCAGCATGGAGGTGCGTCCGGGCGAGATCGTCAGCCTGCTGGGCCGCAACGGCGCCGGGCGCTCGACGACGGTCAAGACCATCATGGGCCAGGTCGATGCCAAGGGATCGGTGCAGTTCGGCGGCGCCGAGCTCATCGGCCGCAAGGCCTACGAGATCGCCCACCTGGGCCTGGGCTATGTGCCCGAGAACCGCGACATCTTTCCCAAGCTCACGGTGCACCAGAACCTGCTGCTCGGCCAGAAGTCCGGCGCCAAGAATGCGCGCTGGAACTTCGACGACATGTACCGCATGTTCCCGCGGCTGCGGGAGCGCCAGCACACCGAGGCCGGCGTGCTCTCGGGCGGCGAGCAACAGATGCTGACGCTGTGCCGCACGCTGATGGGCGACCCCGACCTCATCATGATCGACGAGCCCACCGAGGGCCTGGCGCCCAAGATCGTCGAGCTGGTGGCCGAGTACCTGAAGGAGCTCAAGAAGCGCGGCCTGGGCGTGCTGCTCGTGGAGCAGAAGCTCGCCATCGCGCTGGAGATCTCCGAGCGCTGCTATGTGATGGGCCACGGCCGCATCGTCTTCGAGGGCAGCCCCGCCGAGCTGCGCGGCAATGCCTACATCCGCAAGGAGTGGCTGGAGGTCTAGATGCTGTTGGCCACGCTCGAAGCCGGCAGTGCTGCCGCGGCAGGCTGCGGGCGGGCGTAGATGTCGTCGATCGCGCATTGCAGCAGGCCGCTGCCATGCCGGTGGGCCTCGGAGGAAACGGCCAGGCCGACGCTGATCTGGACCTGGGCCAGGTTCTTCTCCAGGCCATAGGGGCCGCGCAGCTGCTCGAACAGGCGGCGCTCCACCAGTTCTGCGCCGGCCTTGTCGGTGTCCAGCAGCACGGCAAAACCGGTGTCGCCCACCTGGAAGACGAAGTCGGTGCGGCGCACGCGATAAAGCAGCCGCGCGCCCAGGGCCTGGGCCACGGTTTCGCGAAGGCCGTCGGCCGAGGCCTGCCCGACGAGGCTCAGCAGCTCGACCTCGATCCACAGCAAGGCCATCTGGTCGCCCTGGCGGCGGCTGCGGGCCAGATGGCGGATGAGCTCGATCTCGAGTTCGACCGTGGTTTCGACGCGCCGGGGCGGCGTGGGCGCCGTCCGGGGGGCTGGCAGGGGGCTGTCGGAGGGGCTGACCAGGGACATGGCGGGCAGGGGTTGTGACGGGGTGAGGGCCGCATCCGCCAGTTGCCTCCGATCCTTGCCGGCCTCCCTGGCGCGCAGCGGACTGGACCCTCACAGTTGAAAAACGCGGCGGCGACGCAAAACCCGACACGCGCCGCAAAAAAATGTTGGCGAGCGGCTGGCGTTTCAGGGGTTTCCCTGGGCCTGGCGGGTTAGGCAGGCGCGATCAGCGGCTAGAGTCCGCGCCATGCAAGACATCACCCAGATGCTGAAGGCCGCGTCGCAGGGCGACCGGGCCGCGGGCGACCAGGTGGTGGCGGCGCTGTACGACGACCTGCGCCGGCAGGCGCGGCGCCATCTGCGCCAGTCCGGCGGCGTGACGCTGCTGGACGCGACGGCCCTGGTGCACGAGGTCTGGCTGCGCCTGGCCGACCTGCAGGGCCGCGACTACCCGGACCGCCGGCATTTCCTGGCCTATGCAGCCTGCGCGATGCGCAGCGTCGTCGTCGACCTCGTCCGCGCCCGTCAGGCCGAGCGGCGCGGCGGCGGCCAGGCGCTGCTGACGCTGAACACCGCCGTGGCCGAGCAGACCCCGCAGACCGAGGACGACGTGCTGAAGGTCCACGAGGCGCTGGGCGAGCTGGCCCAGGCCGAGCCGCGCCTGGCCCAGGTCGTCGAGATGCGCTATTTCGCCGGCCTGCCCGAGCGCGACATCGCCGATGCACTGGGCGTCACCGAGCGCACGGTGCAGCGCGACTGGCAGAAGGCGCGGCTCTTCCTGGCCACAAGCCTGCGCGGTTGAGGCGGCACGCAGCGATGACCGCCATCGACAAGCAACAGTGGGCCGTGCTGAGCCCCCTGCTCGACGAGCTGCTGGACCTGGCCGAGCCCGAGCGCGGCGAGCGCCTGGCGGCCCTGCGCGCGCAGGATGGCGCGCTGGCCGACCGGCTCCAGGCCCTGCTGGCCCACGATGCGGCGCTGGACATGCAGGGCTTCCTGGACACGCCGGCGGCACGCGCCGTCATCGACACGCTGGCGGCACCCGATGAGCCGCCCGACCTGACCGGCCTGCACATCGGGCCCTATGTGCTGCAGCGCGAACTGGGCCGGGGCGGCATGGGCACGGTTTGGCTGGCGCGCCGGGCCGACGGCCGCTTCGAGGGCGACGTTGCGATCAAGTTCCTCAGCGCCGGCGTGTTCGGCAGCGGTGGCGCGGCCCGCTTCGCCCGCGAGGGCCAGATCCTCGGCCGGCTTTCGCACCCGCATATCGCGCGGTTGCTGGATGCCGGCATGCACGACGGCAGCCAGCCCTATCTCGTGCTGGAGTATGTCGAGGGCCTGCCCATCGACCAGCACTGCCAGCAAAAGGCGCTGGACGTCACGGCCCGCATCCGCCTCTTCCTCGACGTGCTGGCGGCCGTGGCCCATGCGCATTCGCGCCTCATCCTGCACCGCGACCTCAAGCCCAGCAACATCCTGGTGAGCGCAGACGGCCAGGTCAAGCTGCTGGACTTCGGCATCGCCAAGCTGCTGGACGATGCGGCCCAGGGCCAGGACGGCGCCGCCGCCACCGAGATCACCCAGCGCGCCGGCAGCGCCTACACGCCGCAGTTCGCCGCGCCCGAGCAGGTGCAGCAGGCCGACGTGACGACGGCCACCGACGTCTATGCGCTGGGCGTGCTGCTCTATCTGCTGCTCGGCGGCCGCCACCCGACGGCCGGGGCGACGCAGACACAGCTCGACCACTTGAAGGCCGTCGTCGAGACGCGGCCGCGGCGCCTCTCCAGCGCCGCGGCCGAGGCCGCCGACCCCGCGCTGGCGCGCCAGGCACGGCTGCTCAAGGGCGACCTGGACACCATCGTCGCCAAGGCGCTGAAGAAGAAGCCGGCCGAGCGTTATGCCAACGCTCAGGCGCTCGCCGATGACCTGGGCCGCTGGCTGGCCCACGAGCCCATCAGCGCGCGGCCGGACAGCCGCCTCTATGTGCTGGGTCGCTTCGTGCGGCGGCATCGCGTGGCGGTGGCGGCGGGCGGCCTGGCCGTCTGCGCGCTGCTGGCGCTGACGACGGTGAGCCTGCTGCAGGCGCGACGTGCCGAGATGGCCGAGCGCCAGGCCCAGGCGCGGCGACAGCAGGCCGAACACCTGCTGTCCTATCTGCTCGGAGAGGTGGCCAGCCAGCTGCGGCCGGTGGGGCGGCTGTCGCTGCTGGAGGGCATCGGCCAGCAGGCCTTACAGGTGTTGGGCAGCCCGGACCCTTCCGAGGCGGTGTCGACCGAAGACCTGCTCAAGCGTGTGAAGGCGCTGCTGATGCTGGCTGAGGTCAATCTGCAGAAGGAACGCTTCGACGTGGCGTCGGATGCGCTGGCTGCGGCCGAGCGGTGGTTCCAGCAGGCCCAGAGGCAGTCGCCTGAGGATGAGACCGTGCTGCGTCAGGGGACGCAACTGGAGTTCTGGCTGGGGGAGCTGGCTTCGCGGCAGGGGCAGGTCGGCCAGGCATTGCAGCATTGGACGCGTTACCAAGATATCGCCCTGCAGTGGGTCGGCAAGGCGCCGAACGCTGACGAACCGCTGCTGGAGTTGTCCCATGCTCGAAGCAATTTGGGAACCCTGGCCCTGAGGTCGCTGTCCTTGGACGAAGCGAGGCGGCAATTCAATCTGGCGCTGGAATTCTCCCGGAGCCTGCAAGCAAAGCATCCCGACGTGGAGGAGTATCAGAAGAAGCTCCACAACGATCTTGTCTGGGCGCTGGAAACTGCCGTGGCTGGCGGTCGGCCCTCCGAAGCGCTCGGATTCAGTGACGAGGTGCTTGCCCTGCTTGGCCGGCGGATGGCGGCCCGTCCGCAGGATCTCCTGCCCAAAGTGGACCTGGCGATCGCCCTGGGTTGGCGGGCACGGGCGCTCGCAGAGCTGGGCAAATCCCAGGAGGCTGAGGCCGCCGATGCGCGTGCTCAGGCCGCTTTGGGAGATGCCGTTGCCGGCGACCCGAGCAACCAGCGCTGGCGCCGGTTGCTGCTGGACCGGGAGGCGTTGGTGCTGCTGTCTTCACTGCAGGCGAACGTGGCATCGATCCCGGTTCTGCAGGCGAAGGCTCGGGCGCTGCAGGGTGTACTGGCCTCCATGAAGACCTCCTCCGTGATCAGCAAGAACGTGCTGGCCCTTTGGGAGTCGCGCCAACTAGCTCCGGGTCTCGCGATAGCTCGCATCGACGAGGCCCTGGCCTTGCCGCCCACCTGGAACCCAGCCAGCCAGCGCCCGCGTTACAGCGAACTGCGCACGCGTGCAGCTCTGGAACTTGAGCGTTGGCACCTGGTGCACTTGCATGAACTGCCCATCCAGGCCGGAGCCTGCCGCAAGGCCATCGCCTATTGGGAGCCCGTGGTCCGTGCGGGTATCGCAAGCCCCGTTCCTGAGCTGTGGCGCCAGCTCAGGGACTGCCACTAATGCGCCGCTGTGCTTTCTCAAAGGATCGCCGATGTCTACTGACACATCGCTCGGGACCACCAAGAACCCCTACCCGGTCACCCTGACTGCCGGTTTTGACGGTAACAACCAGCCCTACTTTCTCTACTTCGACCCGCAGGGCAAGCCTATGAGCTCGCCGCTGGTCATTCCCGCTGCCAAGCCGTCGTATGACAGCATCCGCTTCACCCAGACCGGCGACGCCACGCAACTGCGCCTCTGGGCTGCGGTCACCCACACCCTCGACAACAGCTCACCCGTTCCGCAGGGTGACAATCTGCTGCTGGCATTGGGCGGTTCCGTGGCGATCACGGTGAACTTGGGAACCTGGCGCGGTACGGTGCTCATCTTCGTGCAGCTGGACGCGGCTGGTAATGTCGTCAAGCTGGTGCCTACACCGGACCCGACGACCGAGAACGACGGCTGATCGAACAAGCCGGAGGCCGACCTCGGTGGCTGGGCAGGCCGAAGCGCTCAGCCCAGCCCCAAGCCCGTCAATCGCTGATAGCGCTTGCGCAAAAAATCCGCCGCCAGTCTCGCATCGCCGCCCAGGCGTTCGCCGATGTAGAGCTCCTGGCGGCGCTCCGTGATCTGCGCGCGCAGCCGCGCGGCCATGATGTCCAGCGGGCGCATGCCGCCGGTTTCGGCGCGCTCTATGGCGATGCGCAGCTGGTGCATCTGCAGGTTCTGCAGCACCAGGGTCTGCGCCTGCACGATGCGGATGCGGCCCTGCACCATGTGCTCGCACAGGCCCAGCCAGGCACGCACCGCGTCGGCCGGGCCGCCGATGACCTTCTCGGGCAGCTCGCCGGCGGCCAGCAGCAGGGTTTCGAGCCGGCTGCGGTCGCCGCTGGCATAGGCCTCGTTGACGACCATCATGCGCTGCTCGCAGACCTCACGCTCGGGGCCCGAGGGCGCCAGGTCGGGGTGGAAGCGCATGGCCGCGCGCCGGTACAGCGTCTTCAGGCTGGGCGGCGGCAGGTCGGTCAGCGGGCCGGTGGGCTCGGGCGGCAGGGGCACGGCCTCGGGCAGGGCGGGGATGTCGGGCCAGGCCTTGGCACGCTGCGTGGCCGGCACGGGGGCGTCCACGCCCTGGCGCTTCAGCGCATCCGACAGCAGGGCGGTGGCCTGGTGGAGCTGGGCCTCGAGTTCGTCGAGCTCGCGCATCAGCGGGCCCAGGGCCTCCAGGTAGCGCAGCTGAAAGCCCAGCAGCTTGGCGCGGGCGCCGTCGTGGTCGGCTTCCAGCACGGCGAGGTAGCGCCGCAGATCCTGCAATTGCTCGCGTCGCCGCGTCAGTTCGTGCCTCGTGATCGCCGTGCTCGCCATGAACTGCGATTCTGCCCTGGGGCCACCATGAAAAACGGCCCGCGAAGGGGCCGTTGAGTCGGGACTTACCTGGGCTTCACTGCGAGGCCGCCGAGGCGGGCAGCTCGGCCATGCTGGCCGCGGGAGCAGGCTCGCTGGCCGCCACGGCGGCGACCGGCACCGGCACCGGCATGGGCTCGGGCGCCTTGCTGCCGGCCGTCATCGGCAGCAGCGGCACGATGAGCAGGGCGACGATGTTGATGATCTTGATCAGCGGGTTCACGGCCGGGCCGGCGGTGTCCTTGTAGGGGTCGCCCACGGTGTCGCCGGTGACGGCGGCCTTGTGCGCCTCACTGCCCTTCTTGTGCAGCACGCCCTTGTCGTCGGTGAAGCCTTCCTCGATCAGCTTCTTGGCGTTGTCCCAGGCGCCGCCGCCGGTGCACATGGAGATGCCGACGAACAGGCCCGTCACGATGGTGCCCATCAGCAGGCCGCCGAGGGCCGCCGGGCCGAGGACGAGGCCGACGATGATGGGTGCGGCCACCGGCAGCAGCGAGGGCACGATCATTTCCTTGATCGCCGCCGTGGTCAGCATGTCGACCGCGGCGCCGTACTCGGGCTTGCGCTGGCCGGCCATGATGGCGCCGTCGGCGAACTGCTTGCGCACCTCGACGACGACCGCACCGGCCGCACGGCCCACCGCTTCCATCGCCATCGCGCCGAACAGATAGGGGATCAGGCCGCCGATGAAGAGGCCGAGGATGACCTTGTGGTCGCTCAGGTCGAAGCTGACATGCATGCCGCGTGCTTCCAGCGCATGCGTGTAGTCGGCGAACAGCACCAGGGCTGCGAGGCCGGCCGAGCCGATGGCATAGCCCTTGGTGACGGCCTTGGTGGTGTTGCCCACGGCGTCCAGCGGGTCGGTGATGTCGCGCACAGCGGCGGGCAGTTCGGCCATCTCGGCGATGCCGCCGGCGTTGTCGGTGATGGGGCCGTAGGCGTCCAGCGCGACGATGATGCCGGCCATGCTCAGCATGGAGGTGGCGGCCACGGCGATGCCGTAGAGGCCGGCCAGCATATAGGCCGAGTAGATGGCGGCGCAGACGAAGAGCACCGGGAAGGCGGTGGACTTCATCGACACGCCCAGGCCGGCGATGACGTTGGTGCCGTGGCCGGTGGTGGAGGCCTGGGCGACGTGCTGCACCGGGTGGTATTGCGTGCCGGTGTAGTACTCGGTGATCCAGACCATCGCGGCCGTCAGCACCAGGCCCACGGCGCAGGCGCCGAACAGGGCCATCGCGTTGGTCGTGCCACCGCCGGTCAGCTCGATGCTGCCGGGGAACATCGCCTTGGTGACGAAGAAGAAGGCGATCAGGCTCAGCACACCGGCCACGATCAGGCCCTTGTACAGCGCCGGCATCACGTTCTTCATGCCGTCGCTGGCCTTGACGAAGTAGCAGCCGATGATGGAGGCGATGATGGACACGCCGCCCAGGGCCAGCGGGTAGACCACGCCGGCCAGGGCGCTCGAGCCCGTCACCATCAGCGCACCCAGCGCCATCGCGGCGATCAGCGTGACGGCGTAGGTCTCGAACAGGTCGGCGGCCATGCCGGCGCAGTCGCCGACGTTGTCGCCCACGTTGTCGGCGATGACGGCCGGGTTGCGCGGGTCGTCCTCGGGGATGCCGGCCTCGACCTTGCCGACCAGGTCGGCACCCACGTCGGCGCCCTTGGTGAAGATGCCGCCGCCCAGTCGGGCGAAGATGGAGATGAGGGACGAGCCGAAGGCCAGGCCCAGCATGGGCTTGAGCGCCTGGCTGTCATGCCCGCCGCCGATGGCCATGTAGAAGCCGCCCACGCCCAGCAGGCCCAGGCCCACGACCAGCATGCCGGTGATGGCGCCGCCCTTGAAGGCGACGTCAAGCGCAGCGCCTATGCCCTTGGAGGCGGCCTGCGCGGTGCGCACGTTGGCGCGCACCGAGATGTTCATGCCGATGAAGCCGCAGATGCCCGACAGCACCGCGCCGATGACGAAGCCGATGGCCGTCGTCTTGCCCAGGCCCGACACCGCGATCGCGATGGCGAGCACGACGCCCACCATGCCGATGGTGCGGTACTGCCGTCCCAGGTAGGCGGCGGCACCCTGCTGGATCGCCGTGGCGATCTCCTGCATGCGGGCATTGCCGGCGTCCTGGCTCAGGATCCAGCTGCGTTGAATGAAACCATAAAGAACGGCCGCGAGGCCGCAGGCCAGCGCGAAATACAGCGCCATCTCCGTCGACATGAACAAGTCTCCTCAGGTGCGTGTGATCTATGGCCCCAAGCGGTCTGCAGGGGCTTGCGCGGCGGAGCTTAAGGGCCGGGTCGGGCGTGTAAGGGGAGCGTTTACCCATAAAACTAGAATCCGGGTTTTCCTTAGCACTACAACGACGACCATGAGCCTGCACAACGTGTCCCCCGGCGCCAAGGCGCCCGACGAGTTCAACGTCATCATCGAAATCCCGATGAATGCCGACCCGATCAAGTACGAGGTCGACAAGGAAACCGGCGCTCTGTTCGTCGACCGCTTCCTGACCACGCCGATGTATTACCCGTGCAACTACGGCTACATCCCCAAGACGCTGGCGGACGACGGCGACCCGGTGGACGTGCTGGTCATCACCCCGTTCGCGCTGTCGCCCGGCGTCGTGGTGACCTGCCGGCCGCTCGGCGTGCTGATGATGGACGACGAGGCTGGTGGCGACGCCAAGCTGCTGGCCGTGCCGACCAACAAGATCCTGCCGATGTACAGCCACTGGGAAAAGATCGAGGACGTGAACCCGATGCGCCTGCAGGCCATCCAGCACTTTTTCGAGCACTACAAGGATCTGGAGAAGGGCAAGTGGGTCAAGGTCAAGGGCTGGGAAGGCCCGGACTCCGCCAAGCGCGAGATCACCGAAGGCATGGTGAACTACAACAAGGCCTGATCGGCCTTGCCGCCCCGCTCAAGGCGCCGCATCTGCGGCGCCTTTTGCTTTGACGAGCCCGCTTACGCGGTCTTGTAGGGCGCGTGTTCGTTCAGCTCGTCGATGTAGCCGGCCATGGCCGCGCCCTCGCGGGCCAGGAAGTCGTTGACCGCGTCGGCGAAGGCCGGGTGGGCCAGCCAGTGGCTGGAGGCGGTCGGCGTGGGCAGCAGGCCGCGCGCCATCTTGTGTTCGCCCTGGGCGCCACCCTCGAAGCGCTCGTAGCCCTGGGCGATGCACCAGGCCAGCGGCTGGTAGTAGCAGGCGTCGAAGTGCAGGCAGGGGACGTGCTCGGTCGCGCCCCAGTAGCGGCCGAAGGCGGCGCGGCGCGCGGGGTCCAGCGCGATCAGCGAGGCCGCCACGCGCTCGCCCGCACGGCGGGCCGTGAACAGCAGCCAGTGCTCGGGCATGTCGGCCGCCATGCGGGCGAAGAAGTCGCGGCTCAGATAGGGCTTGCTGTGGTGGGCCTGGTAGGTGAGCTGGTAGCAGCGGTAGAAGTAGTCCCAGTCCTCGGGCGTGATGGCCGCGCCCTCGCGGGCCTCGAACGTGACGCCGGCCTCGCGCACGCGGCGCTGCTCCTGCTGGATCTTCTTGCGCTTGTCGCGCTGCAGGCTCGCGAGGAAGGCGGCGAAGTCGGCGTCACCCTGGGTGGTCCAGTGAAACTGCACGCCGGCCCGCGCGGTGCAGCCGGCGGCGGCCAGCGCGGCCTGGTCGGCCTCGTCGCCGAACAGCACATGCAGCGACGAGGCCTCGGTTTCCTTGGCCAGCGCGCGCAGCGCCTGGGCCAGCAGCGTGCGGGCCGCGTCGTCTACGGCCAGCAGCCGGCTGCCCGGCACGGGCGTGAAGGGCACGGCCACCAGCAGCTTGGGGTAGTAGCTCAGGCCATGGCGATGGTAGGCGTCGGCCCAGGCCCAGTCGAACACGTATTCGCCGTAGCTGTGGGTCTTCAGCCAGGCCGGGCAGGCGGCGATCAGCTCATCTCCGCGCCACAGCGACACGAACTGCGGCCGCCAGCCGGTCTTGCTCACGGCGCTGCCGCTGGCATGCAGCGCGCGCAGATAGGCCAGGCGCATGAAGGGCGTCGGCCGCGCCTGGGTGGAAAGCAGGGCGTCCCAACGGTCTTGCGGCAAGGCCTCGGGCGATTCGTCGACCCGAATGACAATGCCGGTCTCGTTCGCTGATTTGCTGTTCCCCATGTCCTCGCCCTTGAAGATCGCCCTGGCCCAGATCAATGTCGTCGTCGGCGACCTGGCAGGCAATGCGGACCGCATCATTGCCCAGGCGCGCGCGGCGCACGCGGCTGGGGTTGATCTGCTGGTCACGCCCGAACTGGCGCTGTGCGGCTACCCGCCCGAGGATCTGCTGCTGCGCCCGGCCTTCCTGGCCGGCTGCGACGAGCAGTTGCGGCGTGTCGCCGCCGAGCTGTCGGGCCTGCCGGGCCTGCATGTCGTCGTCGGCCATCCGCGGGAGCGCGAAGGCGGCGCGGCGCGCGGGCGCAGTTGGTCGCTGCCGCCCTGCCTGAATGCGGCCTCGGTGCTGGCCGGCGGTCGCATCGTCGCGACCTATGCCAAGCGCGAGCTGCCCAACTACCAGGTCTTCGACGAGCGCCGCTATTTCTGCTCGGGCCGCGACGCCGGCCTGGGCGCCGTCGTCGTCGACGTGAAGGGCACGAAGCTCGGCCTGCTGATCTGCGAAGACGCCTGGTTCGACGAGCCCGCCGCCGCCGCGAAGGCCGCCGGCGCGGAGCTGCTCTGCGTCATCAATGCCTCGCCCTTCCATGTCGGCAAGGTCGAGGAGCGCGAGCAGCGCATGGCCGAGCGCGCCCGCGCGACCGGGTTGCCTTTGCTCTACGCCCACCTCGTTGGCGGCCAGGACGAAATGGTCTTCGACGGCGCGTCGTTCGCCGTGCAGGCCGATGGCCAGTTGGCGATGCGCGCGGCCATGTTCGAGGAGGCGCTGGCCGTCGTCGACTTCGCTGCCGGCCGGCTCGGCGGCGCCGTCGTGCCGGTGCCCGAATTCGAGGCTCAGGTCTGGCAGGCGCTGGTGGTGGGCGTGCGCGACTACCTCGGCAAGAACGGCTTCCCCGGCGCGCTCATCGGCCTGTCGGGCGGCATCGACTCGGCCCTGGTGCTGGCCATCGCCGTGGACGCGCTGGGCGCCGACAAGGTGAGGGCGGTCATGATGCCCTCGCCCTACACGGCCGACATCTCCTGGATCGACGCGCGCGACATGGCCGAGCGCCTGGGCGTGCGCTACGACGAGATGAGCATCGTGCCGATGTTCGATGCCTTCAACGCGACGTTGGCCGGCGAGTTCAAGGGCTTGGCCGCGGATGCGACCGAGGAGAACATCCAGGCCCGCATCCGCGGCACGCTGCTGATGGCCCTGTCCAACAAGTTCGGCAGCATCGTGCTGACGACCGGCAACAAGAGCGAGATGGCCACCGGCTATTGCACGCTCTACGGCGACATGGCCGGCGGTTTCGCCGTCATCAAGGACGTGGCCAAGACCCTGGTCTTCCGGCTCGCGCGCTGGCGCAATGCGCAGGGGGCCGAGATCATCCCGGACCGCATCCTCACCCGCCCGCCCTCGGCCGAGCTGCGCCCCGACCAGAAGGACGAGGACAGCCTGCCGCCCTATGCGGTGCTGGACGCCATCCTGGCGCGCTACATGGAACAGGACCAGTCCATCGCCGACATCGTTGCCGCCGGCTTCAGGCCCGAGGACGTGGAGCGCGTGACAAGGCTGATCAAGATCAACGAATACAAGCGCCGCCAGGCCCCGGTGGGCATACGCATCACCCACCGCGGCTTCGGCCGCGATTGGCGATATCCCATCACCTCGCGCTTCCGTGCGTAAACTTGGGTGAACCTCGCCAACCTGGAGCGCATGCAATGAAGCAGATCACCGCCATCATCAAACCCTTCAAGCTCGACGAGGTCCGCGAGGCGCTGGCCGAGGTGGGTGCCTCGGGCCTGACGGTCACCGAGGTCAAGGGCTTCGGGCGCCAGAAGGGCCACACCGAGCTCTACCGCGGCGCCGAATACGTCGTCGACTTCCTGCCCAAGGTCAAGGTCGAGGTCGTCGTGAAGGACGACGAGGTCGAGCGCTGCATCGACGCCATCCTGAAGGCCGCCAAGACCGGCAAGATCGGCGACGGCAAGATCTTCGTGCTGCCCGTCGAGCAGGTCGTGCGCATCCGCACCGGCGAGACGGACGAAGCGGCGGTCTGAACGAGCCCCTCGCCTGGTCTCGCCGCTGAACGCGTGCGAGCCCAATCGGTCTTGCAGACCGCGCTGCGACTTGCGCCGCAGCTCTTCGGCAGGCACAAGCCGCCCACAGGGCGCCTTGTGTCCGGCCTCAGCCCCCGAGGGGACGGCGACGCTCGCGGCTTCGAGCCGCTCGCACATCGCCCGACGGGCCGGCTTGGGGCGGCCCGGCGCTCGGCCCCAAATACGCACTATCGCTGTGTCAGGGCCAGCTTGGCGCCCAGCGCCACGAAGGTCGCCGCAAAGCTGCGCCTGAGCCAGGCCATCACGGCCGGGCTGCCCAGCACCCGTTCGCGCATGCGCGCCGCGAAGGTGCCGTAGACGGCGAAGACCGCAAAGGTCATCGCCATGAAGATGGCCGAGAGTTCCAGCATCGCCAGCGTCGGCGCAGCCTCGTCCCGGGCGATGAACTGCGGCAGGAAGGCCACGAAGAACATCGACAGCTTGGGGTTGAGCAGGTTCACCATCACGGCGTGCCGGACGACCTGCCAGTCCGAGCGTTCGGCGTCGTCGGCCTTCAGCTCCAGCACGCCCCGCTCCCGCCAGGTCATCCATGCGAGAAGGAGCAGATAGGCCGCGCCGGCGAACTTGACCGCCTCGAAGGCCGGCGCGCTGGCGTGCAGCAGCGCCGCCAGGCCGGTCACGGCCGCCAGCATGTGCGGCACGATGCCCAGCGTGCAGCCGAGGGCCGCCACCAGTGCCGTGCGCGTGCCGCGCGACAGGCCGGTGGCGATGGTCACCGCCGCGCCCGTGCCGGGCGAGGCGACGACGAGCAGCGAGACGGTCAGGAATTCGATGTTCATGCAGGCGCTCCTTCAGGGGAGGGCCATGCTGCGGCGCCGCGAGGGCGCCGTCTTGAACGAAATTTCAGGCCGGCGCCAGCGCGCCCGGCGTGAGGCCGAAGCTGCGCACGAAGCAGCGCGTCATATGGCTCTGGTCGGCGAAGCCGCTGGCCCCGGCGGCCTCGGCCAGCGGCAGGCCGGAAAGGATGAGCCGGCGCGCCTGTTGCACGCGACGCTGCAGCAGATAGGCATGCGGAGGCAGGCCGGTCAGGCGGGTGAAGGCCCGCAGGAACTGGTGGCGGCTCAGGCCGGCCGTAGCGGCCATGGTGGCGAGCGTCGACGTGGCCATGGGGTCGTCATCCATGCGCTCGCGGGCCGCGTGGACGCCGGCGACGAGGGCAGGGCGCTCGCGCGGCGCATGCTGCAGCAGGCCGGCGATGAAGGCCAGCAGGGCGGTCTCCGCGTGCAAGCCCTCGCCTTGCGCCGCCGTGGCCGCCTGGAACAACGTGGCAAAGCGCGCGACCAGTGTTGCGTCGCGGATGACCGGTGCGCTGAACTCGAAT
The DNA here is from genome assembly GCF_004342485.1 of Roseateles saccharophilus. Taxonomy (GTDB): domain Bacteria; phylum Pseudomonadota; class Gammaproteobacteria; order Burkholderiales; family Burkholderiaceae_C; genus Pelomonas; species Pelomonas saccharophila. The sequence continues at coordinate 30,460 of NZ_SMBU01000010.1, read as the reverse complement.
TGGCCGCCCGGCATGACGTCGGCCGCGGCTTCCATCAGGCGGGCCGGCTCGACATAGAGCATGCGCCAGCGTCGCCCCGAGGCGTCGAAGGGCTTGCCGTCGTGCACCTCACCCGGGTTGACGGTGATCAGGTCGCCCGCGCCGGCCTCGACGACGCCGCGCCCGCTGGCCGACTTCTGTGCGCCGCGCTCGATCAGGCCGATGCCGAATTCCTCATGCGTGTGGCGGCCGAAGGCATGCGCGGAGTCGGCAGCGACGGCCTGCACGCCGGCCATGCCGGAGTGCAGCAGTTGGAAGCTTCGGGCCCTGCGCATGGCCCGCAGTGTTGCATCCTCAGCGCAGGTGCTGCCAGATGGCGGCGCCCCAGACGCCGGCGGCCAGCAGCAGCGCCATCAGCACGGCGGCACTGGCGATGTCCTTGGCGCGCTTGGACAGCTCGTGCCGCTCGAAGGACACGCGGTCGACGACGGCCTCGATGGCGGAGTTCAGCAGTTCCACGATGATGACGACCAGCAGCGAGCCCAGCAGCAGTGCGGCCTGCTCCCAGGTCTTGGCCAGCCAGAAGGCCAGCGGCGCAGCCAGGATGCACAGCCAGGTCTCCTGGCGGAAGGCGCTTTCGCCGGAGTAGGCGGCCTTGAGCCCGGCCCAGGAGTAGCCGGCGGCGTGGATGATGCGGTCCAGGCCGGTGCGGCCCTTGTGGGGGTTGTCTTGCGGGCTGCTCATCGGCGCTGCGGAAGCTGGGTGACGACGCGCGAGCCGCAGATCGTATCGTGCAGGAATTGCCGCTGCGGGTGCAGCCTGGCGATCAGCAGATAGGCCAGCACACCCGCGGCAAGGCTGCCGAAGATGGCGACGCCGCCATGCAGGCCCAGCGCCCAGACGCTGAGCAGCGCAGGCAGGAACCACAGCCAGCCGAGGCAGTAGCGCAGCAGGGCGCGGCCCCAGCCCAGCGGGCGGCCCGCGGTGTCGACCACCCGCAGATGCCAGGTCTTCATCGCCAGCGTCTGGCCCGAGCGGGTCCAGAAGCCGACGAAATACAGGCCCAGCACGAAGAAGAGGAAGACGCCGAGGCCGGTGCGCCCCTGCATCGCATGCTGCTGGCGCGTCAGCACCGAGTAGAGGAAGCCGGCGAAGAAGGTCACGCCGAACAGCAGCACGCCTTCGTAGAGGAAGGCAGCGAGCCGGCGCGCCAGGCCCGGGGGCGGGGCGCCCAGGTCGGCCGTTGCCGTCATGGGCGCGAAGCGGCCGCCGAGGGTGCCTGCAGCGACTTGGGCAGCAGGGTCTTGGGGTCGACCAGGGCCGGGTCTGCGACGACCTTGGCCTCGCCCACGGCATGGTGGCTGGGCATCACACGTGCATGGGTGATCAGTACCGTGGTGGCGCCCGGCTTGGCCTGGATCAGGCTGCCGGTAACCGGCGTCGGCGTCACCAGCTTGGGCGCAGCCGGCACGATGTTGGACTTGGGCGTGGCGGCCAACGGCTTGGCCGTGTGGCCGGGCGCCGCCGCCTGGGCCTTGCGGCGCGCCGCGGCCTTCTCGGCCAGCTCCCGGCGCTTCTCGGGCGGCAGGGCCTGGTAGGCCTCCCATTTGGCCTGGCGCTGCTCGGCGTCGATCTGCTTGGCGACCTGGAAGCCGACCCGCGCGTCACGGCGCTCGGCCGGCGTCAGGTGGGCCCAGTCGCGCATGCGCTCGTGCAGGCGGGCCAGTTCGGGCGCTGGCAGCGAGGCCAGCATGGGCGTGGCGTTCACCCATTTGCTGCGCTGCGTGGCGCCGAGCTTGGCCCAGTCATGCTCAAGCGGTGCCAGGAGGGCTTGCTGCGCGGGCGTCAGGGACTGCCAGTTGGGCGCGGCGGCAAGGGCGGAGACGGCCGGCGCAACCGGCGTGGTCGGGGCGACAGCGCGCGCGACCGATGCGGCAGCAGCAGGGGGCACGGCGCTCGCCGCCTCGGGGGCTGACGCGGCCTCGGGCGCCTGCGCAAAAGCAGAAAGCCCCGCCGCGCCGAGCAGCAGGGCTATCAGCAGGCGGGGTAGCTGGGCGGGCGGCGGCGTCGCAGCTCGGGTCATGCGCATCCGGTCATTCTTGACCATCTCTCAGGAATTCCGCGAAGCCGGGGTCGCTGAAGGCTGCCGGCGGCAGGTTGTCGCTGAGCAAGGCGGTATCGACCTCGGCTGCGGCGACGATCTGCTGGTGGATCTGGCCACGATGCATCAGCAGCAGGCCGGCCACCAACGCCAGCAGCGGCAGGGCCGAGACGAGCTTGGCCCAGAGGCCGTTGTCGCTGCCCGCACGGCGCGGGCCGCCGCCCAGGGCCAGCGTGGCGCCCATCTGCACCACGGCGGGGCTGGCTGCGCTCACCGCGGTGCTGGCTGCGCGCGCTTGGGCGGCACGGGCCAGGGCCTGCTCGCGGGCAAAGCGCAGGCGCTCGGTCACGTCGTGCGGCAGCTCGGCATTGCGCTCGTTCAGGCTGGCGGCGACGCGCAGCCCGAAGCGCTTGACGCTCGCGTCAAGGCGGGCGTCCAGATCGGCAGTGCGGGTGGAAAGATTTGGCGACTTCATAGCGTGATCCCCTTGGCCTTGAGGGACTTGGCCAGCGCGTGGACCGCGCGTGAGCAGTGCGTCTTGACACTGCCTTCCGAGCAACCCATCACAGAGGCGGTCTCTGCAACATCCAGTTCCTCCCAGTAACGCAGCAGGAAGGCTTCGCGTTGACGCGCCGGCAGCTGTTCCACTTCCGCCTCGATGGATTGCAAGATCTGCGCCCGGCTGACCTCGTCCGCCGCGCTCTGGGCGCCCATGGCGCCATCCCGGGTTTCCAGGATCTCCAGCAGGTCGAAGTCGCCGTCGGCATCGCCGCCCTCGAAGTCGGACATATTCGTCATGACCGCGTTGCGCACCTTCTGGCGACGGAAGTAGTCCATCGTCGCGTTCGACAGGATGCGCTGGAACAGCAGAGGCAGTTCGGCCGCGGGGCGGTCGAAATAGTTCTCGGCCAGCTTGATCATGGCGTCCTGCACGATGTCGAGGGCGGCATCGTCGTCGCGGACGAGGTAGGCCGTGCGCTTGAAGGCGCGGCGATCCACGTTACGCAGGAAATCGTTGAGTTCTTTGTCGGTGGCCAAGGCTTGGAGGCTATCCGGGCAGCAAAGCGAATTATCGCATTGGCTACTGCATTCGTTTCATACGAAGGCTCAAACGTTTTTGCTCGGCATAATGTTGCTTCGCACAAAGAGTCATGGTCTCTCAGTGGTCGCCCGACTGGGGCCCCATCTGTTGACGCGCAGGTTCCGAGTCCGTCTCACGAGGACGAGAGGAGGGGCACCAATGGTTTTTCGTTAGAGAAAATCACAGAGGTTCTAAAAATGGATATGTCTGCCGCGGAACTGAAGCGCGCCGCCCTGGCGCAGCCGACTTCCTCCTCCCCCAATTCCTCCACCGCGGAGCTCAACGGCTCCGAGATCCTCGTTCGCTGCCTGCAGGCCGAAGGGGTGCGCCATCTCTGGGGTTACCCCGGTGGCGCGGTGCTCTACATCTACGACGCCCTCTACAAGCAGGACAGCATCCAGCATGTGCTGGTGCGCCACGAGCAGGCCGCCGTCCATGCCGCCGACGGCTTCGCCCGTGCGACCGGCGAGGTGGGCGTGGCCCTGGTGACCTCGGGTCCGGGCGTGACGAATGCCGTCACCGGCATCGCCACGGCCTATATGGACTCGATCCCGATGGTCATCATCACGGGCCAGGTCCCCACGCCGGCGATCGGCCTGGATGCCTTCCAGGAGTGCGACACCGTCGGCATCACGCGCCCCATCGTCAAGCACAACTTCCTCGTGAAGGACGTGCGCGACCTGGCGCTGACGCTGAAGAAGGCCTTCCACATCGCGCGCACCGGCCGTCCTGGCCCGGTGGTGGTGGACATCCCCAAGGATGTGTCGCTGGCCAAGACCAGCTTCCACTACCCGGACCGCGTCGAGATGCGGTCCTACAACCCGGTCAAGAAGGGCCACAGCGGCCAGATCCGCAAGGCCGTGCAGCTGCTGCTGCAGGCCAAGCGACCTTATATCTACACCGGTGGCGGCGTCATCCTCGGCGAAGCCACGGCCGAGTTGCGCCAGTTGGTCGACCTGCTGGGCTTCCCCTGCACGAACACGCTGATGGGCCTGGGCGCCATGCCCGGTACCGACCCGCGCTTCCTGGGCATGCTGGGCATGCACGGCACCTACGAGGCCAACATGACCATGCAGCACTGCGACGTGCTGCTGGCCGTGGGCGCGCGCTTCGACGACCGCGTGATCGGCAACCCCAAGCACTTCGGTTCGGTCGAGCGCAAGATCATCCATGTGGACATCGACCCTTCGTCGATCTCCAAGCGCGTGCGCGTCGACATCCCCATCGTGGGTGACGTCAAGGACGTGCTGCAGGAGCTGATCGCGCAGATCAAGGAGGCCCAGGCCAAGCCGGACGCGAACGCCGTCAACGCCTGGTGGAGCCAGATCAACGACTGGCGCCGCCGCGACTGCCTGGCCTACAAGGGTTCGGACGAGGTCATCAAGCCGCAGTTCGTCGTCGACACGCTGTGGAAGCTGACCCGCGACCGCGACACCTACATCACCTCGGACGTCGGCCAGCACCAGATGTGGGCCGCGCAGTTCTACAAGTTCGACCAGCCGCGCCGCTGGATCAACTCCGGTGGCCTGGGCACGATGGGCGTCGGCCTGCCCTATGCGATGGGCATCAAGCTGGCCCGGCCCGAGTCGGATGTGTTCTGCATCACCGGCGAAGGCAGCATCCAGATGTGCATCCAGGAGCTGTCGACCTGCTTCCAGTACAAGACGCCGGTCAAGATCGTCTCGCTGAACAACCGCTACCTGGGCATGGTGCGCCAGTGGCAGCAGCTCGACTACGAGGGCCGCTACTCGCACAGCTACATGGACGCGCTGCCCGACTTCGTGAAGCTGGCCGAGGCCTATGGCCACGTCGGCATCCTGGTCGAGAAGCCGAGCGACGTCGAAGGCGCGCTGAAGGAAGCGATGCGCCTGAAGGACCGCACGGTCTTCCTCGACATCCGCACCGATCCGACCGAGAACGTCTGGCCCATGGTCAAGGCGGGCAAGGGCATTTCGGAGATGCTGCTGGGCTCGGAAGACCTGTGAACGGCTGAAGCCGCGGGTCCTGGCGCGCGTTACCGCGCGTGCTGAGGCCGGTGGCGGATGACGCGAACAGCCGACGAGGCAGTCCCTTTAACGATTCGAACCCGCGGCCAAGGTTCGGCGGTTACCGCCGCCGGCACTGAAGAGCGCGAAGGACGACATCCCTCATGAAACACATCATTGCTTTGCTCATCGAGAACGAGCCGGGTGCGCTGTCGCGCGTCGTGGCGCTGTTCTCGGCCCGTGGCTACAACATCGAGAGCCTCACCGTCGCGCCGACCGAGGATGCCTCGCTGTCGCGCATGACCATCGTGACCACCGGCAGCGACGAGGTCATCGAGCAGATCACCAAGCACCTCAACCGCCTCATCGAGGTCGTCAAGGTCGTCGACCTCACCGAGGGCAACTACACCGAGCGCGAGCTGATGCTCATCAAGGTGCGCGCAGTCGGCAAGGAGCGCGAGGAGATCAAGCGCACCGCCGACATCTTCCGCGGCCGCATCATCGACGTGACCGAGAAGACCTACACCATCGAGCTGACCGGCGACGCGAGCAAGCTCGACGCCTTCATCGACGCGATCGACCGCGCGTCCATCCTTGAAACCGTCCGCACCGGTGCCTCGGGCATCGGCCGCGGCGAACGCATTCTTCGGGTCTGACCGGACCTTCTTCCCCTGGAGCGAACCATGAACGTTTACTACGACAAAGACGCCGATCTGAGCCTCATCAAGGGCAAGAACGTCACCATCATCGGCTACGGCTCACAAGGCCACGCCCACGCGCAGAACCTGAACGACAGCGGCTGCAAGGTCACCGTCGCGCTGCGCCGCGGTGGCGCCTCCTGGAGCAAGGCCGAGGGCGCGGGCCTGAAGGTCGCCGAGATCGCCGAAGCCGTGAAGTCGGCCGACGTCGTCATGATCCTGCTGCCCGACGAGCAGATCGCCGACGTCTACAAGAAGGAAGTCGAGCCCAACATCAAGCAGGGCGCCTCGCTGGCCTTCGCGCACGGCTTCAACGTGCACTACGGCCAGGTGCAGCCGCGCCAGGACCTGGACGTCTGGATGGTCGCCCCCAAGGCCCCCGGCCACACGGTGCGCAACACCTACAAGCAGGGTGGCGGCGTGCCCCACCTGATCGCCGTCTACGCCGACAAGACCGGCAAGGCGCGTGACCTGGCGCTGTCCTACGCCGCGGCCAACGGCGGCGGCAAGGCCGGCATCATCCAGACCTCGTTCCGCGAGGAGACCGAGACCGACCTGTTCGGCGAGCAGGCCGTGCTGTGCGGCGGCGCCGTCGAGCTGATCAAGGCCGGCTTCGAGACGCTGACGGAAGCCGGTTACGCGCCCGAGATGGCCTACTTCGAGTGCCTGCACGAGCTCAAGCTCATCGTGGACCTGATCTACGAAGGCGGCATCGCGAACATGAACTACTCGATCTCGAACAACGCCGAGTACGGCGAGTACGTGACCGGCCCGCGCGTCGTCACCGAGGCGACGAAGAACGCGATGCGCCAGTGCCTGAAGGACATCCAGACCGGCGAATACGCCAAGTCCTTCATCCTCGAGAACAAGGCCGGCGCCCCGACGCTGATCAGCCGCCGCCGCCTGACCGCCGAGCATCCCATCGAGCAGGTCGGCGAGAAGCTGCGCGAAATGATGCCCTGGATCAAGGCCAACAAGCTGGTCGACAAGGCCAAGAACTGATCGCCGCTGCGGCGTGATCGCAAAGGCCGGTGCCGCAAGGCGCCGGCCTCTGTCATTGTGCGGCCTGTGGGTCAGGGCTGGTGGTTGGCGCGCAGCGCTTCGACGGCCTCGTCGGGCAGCCACAGCAGCGTGTTCAGATAGCTGTCCAGGCAGTCGACCAGGGCCTGCCTCGGGCCTTCGCGCCAGATGGCCGAGCCGTAGAAGGCGTCCTGCTGGGCGACGAGCTGCGCGCGGTCGGCGTAGGCACGGACCAGGAAGAAGCTCTCCTCCTCGTGGTCGGAGCGGCCAAAGGCGACGACATCCATGCCGCTGGCGCGCACCAGCGGCAGGGCCTCGCGCACGGCGGCGACGAAGCGCTCCGCGCAGTCCGGCTTGAGCCGGTAGGTGCGAACTTCGATGAGCTTCACGGCGGTCTCCTGTCGTTGGCCGCGATGCTAGGAGCGCCATTTGCCGGGATCTGTCAGCTATCCTGACGGACTATGACTCCCGACCCCATCGAAGACGACGAGCCGAGCACGGCCGTCCGTCCGCGCCGCAAAGGCATTTACGCGCTGCCCAACGCGATCACGCTGGGCGCGCTCTTCAGCGCCTTCTACGCCATCGTCATGGCCATGAACGGCCGCTTCGAGGTGGCCTGCGTGGCCATCTTTGCCGCCGCCATCCTCGACAGCCTGGACGGTCGCGTCGCGCGCATGACCAACACCCAGTCCGCCTTCGGCGAGCAGATGGACAGCCTCTCCGACATGGTCGCCTTCGGCGCCGCGCCGGCGCTGATCGTCTACATGTGGGCGCTGAAGGACATGGGCAAGCCGGGCTGGATCCCGGCCTTCGTCTACATCGCCGGCGCCGCGCTGCGCCTGGCACGCTTCAACGTCAACATCGGCGTCGTCGACAAGCGCTACTTCCAGGGCCTGCCCAGCCCGGCCGCCGCGGCCCTGGTCATCGGGCTGATCTGGGCCGCCGTGGACCGCCCGGACTATGCGGGCGTCAAGCCCGGCAGCTGGGAGGCCTGGGCCGCCTACGGCATCACGCTGTTCGCCGGGCTTTCGATGGTCACGAATGCGCCCTTCTACAGCTTCAAAGTCTTCGACCGGCGGCGCTCGGTGCCCTTCATCGTGCTCGTCATCATCATGCTTGGCATTGGCCTCGCGGCCCTCGACCCGGCCCGTGTTCTCTTCGGTGCCTTCTGCGTTTACGGCCTTTCGGGCTATGCGATCTACGGCTGGCGCAAGGCCAAGGGCAGGCCGGTCAGCGTCATCTCCACGAGCACCGACGAGCCCGATGAACGCGGCTTGCATCAATAGGCTTTCGTGCTAGATTCCCGACCCATGAGCCGCGCCACGCGAATTAGCCTGCTACTAGCCCTAGAGGAACCACGGGTTCGCTAGTCAGTCACGCCTATACGCTCATCCTGACCCCAACGGCCCGTTTGCAACCGCAGCGGGCCGTTCGTGTTTTCAAAGGCTGTCGGTTGTGCCACCCACCCATCCCGGATGGAAACCATGTTGAAGCAACCGCAGCAAAAGTACCGCCCCTTCGCTCCCGTCGCCTTGCCCGACCGTCGCTGGCCCGACGCCGTGCTGACCTGCGCACCGATCTGGCTGAGCACCGACCTGCGCGATGGCAACCAGGCGCTGATCGAGCCGATGGACATCGAGCGCAAGCTGCGCATGTTCCAGCAGTTGGTGAAGATCGGCTTCAAGGAGATCGAGGTCGGCTTCCCGTCCGCGTCGCAGACCGAGTTCGACTTCGTGCGCCTGCTGATCGAGGGCGGTCACATCCCCGACGACGTCAGCATCCAGGTGCTGACGCAGGCGCGCGCCCATCTGATCGAGCGCACGTTCGAGTCGCTGGACGGCGCCCGGCGCGTCATCGTGCATGTCTACAACGCCGTCGCGCCCATCATGCGCCGCGTCGTGCTGGGCCAGGACGAGGACGGCATCGTCGAGCTGGCCAGCTCGCACGCCCGCCAGATCAAGGCACTGGCCGCCGCACGCCCGGGCACGGACTGGCGCTTCGAGTACTCGCCCGAGATGTTCTCCGGCACCGAGCTGGCCTTCAGCAAGCGCGTCGTCGACGCGGTGACGGCCGTGTGGGAGCCCACGCCCGAGCGCAAGTGCATCATCAACCTGCCGTCCACCGTCGAGCACAGCACGCCCAACATCTTTGCCGACATGATCGAGTGGATGCACCGCCATCTCGAGCGCCGCGACAGCATCGTGCTGTCCGTGCACCCGCACAACGACCGCGGCACCGGCACGGCTGCCGGCGAGTTCGCGCTGATGGCCGGCGCCGACCGCGTCGAGGGCTGCCTGTTCGGCAACGGCGAGCGCACCGGCAATGTCGACCTCGTCAACATCGCACTCAACCTCTACACCCAGGGCGTGGACCCGCAGCTCGACTTCTCCGACATCGACGAGGTGCGCCGCTGCGTCGAGCACTGCACGCAGATCGCTGTGCATCCGCGCCACCCCTATGTCGGCGACCTGGTCTACACGTCCTTCTCCGGCTCGCACCAGGACGCGATCAAGAAGGCCTTCGCGGCCCGCCAGGAGGGGGAGATTTGGGACATGCCCTACCTCCCCATCGACCCCAAGGACCTGGGCCGCAGCTATGACGCGGTCATCCGCGTGAACAGCCAGTCCGGCAAGGGCGGCATCGCCTACCTGCTCGAGAACGAGTACGGCCTGGAGCTGCCGCGCCGCCTGCAGATCGAGTTCAGCCAGGTCGTGCAGCGCGTGATGGACGACATGGGCAAGGAGCTCAGCGCGGCCGACATCTACGCCATCTTCGAGCGCGAGTACGCGATCGGCGATGCCGGCACCGCGGTGCTGCAGCCGCAGATGAACGAGGTCGGCGGCGGCGCGATGCGCATCTCGGCCGAGGTCATGCTGGGTGGCTGGATGGGCCGCGTGCAGGGCGAGGGCAACGGCCCCATCGACGCCTTCGTCAACGCGCTCGGCGCGCGCGCCGGCCTGCCCGTGCGGGTGCTGGACTACCACGAGCACGCCATCGGCAGCGGCGCCGATGCGCGCGCGGTGGCCTATCTTGAACTGCGCGTCGGCGACGAGACGCGTTACGGCGTGGGCATCGATGGCAGCATCGTGCGCGCGTCCATGCAGGCCATCCTGTCGGGCCTGAGCCGCACGCCCGCCTTCGCGATGCCGACATCCCAGGAGCAAACGACATGACCGACCGACTCATCATCTTCGACACGACGCTGCGCGACGGCGAGCAGTCGCCCGGGGCGTCGATGACGCGCGAGGAAAAACTGCGCATCGCACGCCAGCTGGAGCGCATGCGCGTGGACGTCATCGAGGCCGGCTTCGCGGCTTCCAGCAACGGCGACTTCGAGGCGGTGAAGGCGATCGCCGCGGCGGTGAAGGACAGCACGGTCTGCTCGCTGGCCCGTGCCAACGACCGCGACATCTCCCGCGCCGCCGAGGCTCTGGCCGGCGCCAGCCGCGCGCGCATCCACACCTTCATCGCGACCAGTGAACTCCACATGGAGAAGAAGCTGCGCATGACGCGCGAGCAGGTGCTGGAGCAGGCGACGCTGGCCGTGCGCTTCGCGCGCAACCTCTGCGGCGACATCGAGTTCTCGCCCGAGGACGGTTATCGCTCCGACATCGACTTCCTGGCCCGCGTCTGCGAGGCCGTCATCAGGGAGGGTGCCAGCACCATCAACATCCCCGACACGGTCGGCTATGCCATTCCCGAGCTCTACGGCGACTTCATCCGCCGTTTGCGCGAGAAGGTGCCCAACTCCGACCAGGCCATCTGGAGCGTGCACTGCCACAACGACCTGGGCATGGCTGTCGCCAACTCCCTGGCCGGCGTGAAGATCGGCGGCGCGCGCCAGATCGAGTGCACGATCAACGGCCTGGGCGAACGCGCCGGCAACTGCTCGCTCGAGGAGGTGGTCATGGCCGTCAGGACGCGGCGCGACTATTTCGGCCTGGATGTCGGCATCGACACCTCGCAGATCGTGCCGGCCTCCAAGCTGGTGTCGCAGACGACCGGCTTCGTCGTGCAGCCCAACAAGGCCGTCGTCGGCGCGAATGCCTTCGCGCACGCGTCCGGCATCCACCAGGACGGCGTGCTGAAGGCGCGCGACACCTACGAGATCATGCGCGCCGAGGATGTGGGCTGGGCCGCCAACAAGATCGTGCTGGGCAAGCTCTCGGGTCGCAATGCCTTCAAGCAGCGCCTGCAGGAACTGGGCATCGAGCTGGAAAGCGAGGCCGAGATCAACGCCGCCTTCGTGCGCTTCAAGGACCTGGCCGACCGCAAGAACGAGATCTTCGACGAGGACATCGTCGCCCTCGTCATGGACGAATCGGTCGTCAACGACGCCGAGCACTACCGCCTACTGTCGCTGGCCCAGCGCAGCGAGACCGGCGAGCGCCCGCATGCGGCCATCGTCTTCGCAGTGGGCCACCAGGAGCATCGCGCCGAGAGCGACGGCAACGGCCCGGTGGATGCGACGCTGCAGGCCATTGAATCCGTCGTGCAGTCCGGCGCCGAGATGGTGCTGTACTCGGTCAACGCGATCACCGGCGGCAGCACGGAGTCGCAGGGCGAGGTGACCGTGCGGCTGCAGCATGCCGGCCGCATCGTCAACGGCGTGGGCGCCGATCCGGACATCATCGTCGCGTCGGCCAAGGCCTATCTCAGCGCCTTGAACAAGCTGCAGAGCAAGACCGAGCGGGTGGCGGCCCAGGGCTGACGGCGACCGGCCGATGCGGCGGTGCCGCATCGGCCGGCCTGCGCCGTGGAATCTGGCGCGGAAAACGCCGGCTGCTCCGGCCTCGGATGGGAGCCTGCGCCCTCAGAATTGCACCCAGCGGTGAATCGCAGGCAGCGTGCGGACTCCGCGGCGCGGGAATCCTTGGCATTCGGGGCCGACCCGATGGCAGGGTCCTGTCAGCTCAGGCCTACTTGCCGGCGTTTGAAGCCTGCTGCAAAGCGAAAGAGTCGGTGGCAGACCCCGGGGCGCCCAGCGTGTTGAAGCAGGGCAAGAGTTCACTTGAGGTATTCCACTTAAGTTCTTATCTTGTCAGTGTTTTTGGCGTCACTTACACTGCCGTCCAGCTGTTGGGGATCCCGTTGAAGACTTTTGCCGCCGTCCTTTTGAGCCTCAGCCTGTTGACCGCGCTGCCCGGCGTGGCCACGGCAGGCACCGCCGACACCAAGTCCAAGGCCAAGGCCTCGTCGACCCGCAAGGTCAAGTCCGTCGTGCTGCGCAAGCAGGCCGTCGTGCCCGCCGTGCCCACCTTCGGGCAGACCGCCGGCCTGCATGAGGTGGACGACCCGCTGGCGCTGAAGTCCAGCGTGGCCTATGTGCTGGACCAGAACACCAACGAGGTGCTGTTCTCCAAGAACCCCCAGGCCGTGCTGCCCATCGCCTCCATCACCAAGCTGATGACGGCCCTCGTCGTCGTTGAGGCCGGCCTGCCGATGGACGAGAAGCTGACGGTGACGGAAGAGGACAGGGACACCGAGAAGAGTACCGGCTCGCGCCTGGCCTTCGGCACGACGCTGACGCGCGGCGACATGCTGCACCTGGCGCTGATGTCCAGCGAGAACCGCGCCTCCCATGCGCTGGGCCGCAACTATCCAGGCGGTCTGGATGCTTTCGTCACGGCCATGAACGCCAAGGCGCAGAGCCTGGGCATGGCGGACACGCACTACGTTGAGCCGACCGGCCTGTCCAGCCGCAACCAGAGCAGCGCGTCCGACCTGGCCAAGCTCGTCAACGTGACCAGCCAGGTGCCGCTGTTGCGCGACCTGTCCACCTCGCGCGAGGCCCGTGTGGCCCTGGGCAGGCGCCTGGTGCAGTTCCGCTCCACCAACGGCCTGCTGTCCAACCCGCTGTGGGACATCGGTCTGCAGAAGACCGGCTTCATCAACGAGGCCGGCAAGTGCCTGGTCATGCAGGCCCGCATGGCCGGTCGCCAGCTGATCATGGAGTTCCTGGACTCCAGCGGCAGGGCTTCGCGGATTGCCGATGCCGAGCGCATGCGCAAATGGCTCGCATCGACGCTGCCCGGCGAGGCCGCGGCGCCGTCGGCCAAGCTCTGACCGGCCGGCCTCAAAACAAAACGCGGCGCCTCGGCGCCGCGTTTGCGTTTCAGGCCCGGTAGCCCAGGGCCGCCGAGATCTGCGCGGCAGTTTCCTTCAGCCGCACGACCCAGCTTTCCTCGAGCCGGTCGGCTGGCGCCGAGATCGACAGGCCGGCCACCAGCTTGGACTGGTCGTCGTAGATGCCGGCCGCCATGCAGCGCACGCCCAGCTCCAGTTCCTCGTCGTCACGGGCGATGCCGCGCTGGCGCACCGTGGCCAGCTCGCGCTCCAGGGCACCGATGTCGGTGAGGCTGTTGCGCGTGTGGCCCGACAGGCCGGTGCGCGTCGCGTAGGCGCGCACGCGCGAGCTGTCGTCGCCGGACAGGAAGAGCTTGCCGACCGAGGTGAGGTGCAGCGGCGCGCGGCCACCGACGGCACGCACGACCTGCATGCCGGAGCGCTCGGAGTAGGTGCGCTCGATGTAGACGATCTCGTCGCCCTGGCGCACCGACAGGTTGACCGGCTGATGGGTGAACTTGTGCAGCTCGCGCATGGCCGGCAGGGCCGCGTCGCGCACGTCCAGCCGGGCCTTCACGAGATTGCCCAGCTCCAGCATGCGCATGCCCAGGCGATAACTGCCGGCCTCGGGGCGGTCGACGAAGCGGCCCAGGGTCAGGTCATTGAGAATGCGGTGGGCCGTCGAGGGGTGCAGGCCGGTCGCCTCGGACAGGGCCTTCAGCGACACCGGGTCCTGGTGGCTGGCGAGCACGTCCAGCAGGGCGAACATGCGCTCCAGCACCTGGATCGCCGGGGTCTGCCGTGCCTCTTTGGATTTCATGCCGACATTGTGGGGGAGATTGCTGGTGTTTTGTATGGCGAAAGCGGGGTTCATTAAGTGGCAAGCTCTAGCTGCCCTTTGCCTGGCCTGGGCCGCCGTGTGCCAGGCCGCCGAACCAGCGCCCGGCGACGCGCACTGGGGCCGCATGCCTCGCCTGTATGGGCGCATCACGGCCAATGAACTCGGCGTCGTCATCAATACGGCCGATCCCTATTCGGTCGCCATCGGCGAGTACTACGTCAGGCGCCGCGGCATAGCGCCGGCCCAGGTCGTGCGCGTGCAGCTGCCGCAGCGGGCCAGCCTCACGCGCGAGGAGTTCGCGGCGCTGGACCAGGCCATCCGCAGCCAGATGCCCGAGAGCGTCAACGGCCTGGCACTGGCCTGGGTCCAGCCCTATGCGGTGGAGTGCAATTCGCTGACCAGCGCGCTCGGCATGGGCCTGCAGCCCGATGTCTGCGCCCAGAGCTGCGCGCCGACCCGGGCCAGCCCCTATGCCAGCTACTTCGGTGCCAGGCCCTGGATCGTGCTCGGGCTGCGGCCGGCGATGCAGCTGGCGGCGCGTTCGGTGCCGGCGGCCATGGCGATGATCGAGCGCGGCATCGCGTCCGACCATACGCTGGCGGCCGGCGCGGCCGAGCCCGCGATGGCCTGGCTGGCCGCGACGCCGGACGCCAACCGCAATGTGCGCGAACGCCTCTTCCCGCCCGCCGGCGCCGTGCCGGGTGTGACCGGCTTCGATGTGGGGCGCGTGAAGAGCGATGCATTGCCCCAGTTGCGCCGCACCCTGGTCTACGAGACCGGCCTGGCGCGCGTGCCGGCCCCGCTGGCCCACGAGTGGCTGCCGGGCGCGCTGGCCGACCACCTGACCTCCTTCGGCGGCCAGCTGGAGCGGCCGACCGGCGAGGGGCAGATGAACATCCTGGACTGGATAGACGCCGGCGCGACGGCCAGCTACGGCACCGTCAGCGAGCCCTGCAACCATCTGCAGAAGTTCCCGCATCCGCAGGTGCTGATCCAGGCCTATGCCCAGGGTGTCAGCGCGCTGGAGGCCTACTGGCACAGCGTCGCCTGGCCGGCTCAGGGCGTCTTCGTCGGCGAGCCGCTGGCGGCGCCCTTCGCGCCCGTGCCGCCACCGGCGGCGTCTGCGGCCGCACCCTGAGCCGCGGCGAGGCCGGCCCGCACGGCGCCTTCCAGCGTGGCGGGGTAGGGCCCGGCGATGTAGTCGCCGGCCGCGTACAGCCCGGGTGCGATGCGGGCCGGCGGCCGAGCCAGGCCCGGCGTGCAGGCAAAGGTGGCGCGCTTCTCGGTGAGCAGCCGGTCGATGACGGGCGGAGTGGCCCAGCTCAACTCGCGCAGCGCCTGGGCCAGCACGGCCTCGGCGCAGCCGCCCCGCTCGACCCAGGGCGCCGCGCCACTGACGACGAAGGCAAAGCGACCCGGCGCACCGCCGAGCTGGCCATGGTCGAACACGAACTGGGCCGGCGCTTGCGGCCCCTCGCGCAGCGCCAGCATCGGCGCGGGCAGGGCGCTGCCGGGGCTGTGCAGGTAGACGGTGACGATGGGCTCGAAGCGCAGGGCCTGGGCCGTCGCCGCCCAGGCGGGGGCCAGCGGCCCCGCCAGCCGCGCGGCCTCGACGCTGCTGCAGGCCAGCACGACGGCATCGAAGGCCTCGCCATCGACGCGCCAGCCGGGCGTGATGGACTGGACGCGCCGGCCCAGACGCAGGCGTTCACCGAGCCAGGCCGTCGCCGGCCCGGCCAGCAGTTCGGACAGCGGCCGCCGCGGCAGCAGCAGGTCGGCGCTGTCGGCGCCGCTGAACAGGGCATCCTTCAGCACGCGCAGGAAGACCCGGGCGCTGGCCTGCGGGGCGGGTGTGTTCAGCGCGGCGACGCACAAGGGCTCGACGAGGTCGCGCCTGGCGGCCGCGGGCAGCCCGGCGCAGAGCTCGGCGACGCTGAGCGCCTCATCGCAACGAAAGCCGCGTGCCAGCCAACCACCGGCCGCGGCGAGCAGGCCCAGGCGCGCGGAGAGCGGCCAGCCGTGATGCGCGAGCACGCCGCGCGTGAAGCTGACCAACGGCGGGCCGGGCGGCAGGCACAGGCCAGGCTCGCCGGGGTAGGGCAGGGCCAGCGGCAGGCGCTTCAGCACGGTGCCGGGATCGACGCCCAGGCGCCGCATCAGCGCGAGGCTGTCGCGGTAGGCGCCGATGAGGATGTGCTGGCCGTTGTCGTAGGGCGGCTCCCCCGCGACGCTGCGTGCGCGGCCGCCGATGTGTGGCGCCATCTCGAGGACGGCGATGTCGTGGCCGGCGTCCGCCAGCGCAACGGCTGCCGCGATGCCGGCCCAGCCGCCGCCGACAACGGCAACCTTCACCGGCCTCGCCAGTTGGTCTTCATCGCGATCCACAGCTTGCGCAGCGGCGTCAGCGCGATGCGCTGGTGCAGCACCTGGAAGCCCTCGCGTTCGATCTCGACGAGCAGGGCGCGGTAGATGTTGGCCATCATCAGGCCAGGCTTCTGCGCGGCGCGGTCGGCCTCGGGTAGCAGGGCCAGGGCCTCGTCGTAGAGACTGTGCGCGCGCTGGGCCTGGAACTTCATCAGCGCCGTGAAGCGCTCGCTGTAACCCCAGGGCTGGCTGCGCAGCAGGATCTCGTTGGCCTTGACGCCGAACTGCTGCAGCTCGTTCACCGGCAGGTAGATGCGCCCACGCCGCGCGTCGTCGCCGACGTCGCGGATGATGTTGGTCAGCTGCATGGCCAGGCCCAGCTTGTGGGCGTATTCGACCGTCTGCGGCTGCGTGCGGCCGAAGATGCTGCTGGCCACTTCGCCGACGATGCCGGCCACCAGATGGCAATAGCGCTGCAGGCCGGCGAAGTCGAGATAGCGCGTTTGCTGCAGGTCCATCTCGCAGCCTTCGATGACGGCGTTCAGGTGCTCCAGCCGGATGCCGTAGGTGGCCGTGTGCGGCATCAGCGCCTTCATGACCGGGTGCGTGGGCTGGCCGGCGAAGGCGCTGGCGGCTTCCTTGCGCCACCAGGCCAGCTTGGTCGCGGCGACGCCGGCGTCCTGGGTCTCGTCGACCACGTCGTCCACCTCGCGGCAGAAGGCGTAGAAGGCCGTGATGGCCGCGCGCCGGGGCGGCGGCAGGAAGAGGAAGGCGTAATAGAAGCTCGAACCGCTGGCGGCGGCCTTGTCCTGGACGTATTGCTCGGGGCTCATGATGTGCGGCGCATTGTCAGGGCACGCCACAGCAGGCGCGGAAAGTCCCATGCCGACAGCGCCGGGCGGTGCAGCAGGCTGTCGTGGCCGCGGGTCTCGATCTTGTCGAGGATGGCCAGGCCGCCTTGCACGACCAAGCGCAGCTCCCAGCCGGCACGGCCGGGCAGCGTGTGCGCCAGCGGTGCGCCTTCCAGCATCAGCCCGCGCGCCCAGCCGCAGAGGTCGGCGATCAGCGCCCGTGCCGCAAGGCTGTCGCGGCAGGCGAGCACGTCCTCGGCGCTGATGCCGTGGCCTTCCAGGTCGTCCTGCGGCACGTAGAGCCGGCCATTCGGGCCGTCGCGGCTGAAGTCCTGCCAGAAGTTGATCAACTGCAGCGCCGAGCAGATCGCGTCCGAGCGACCCAGCGAGGCCGCGTCGCCCACGCCGTACAGGCCCAGCAGCAGGCGGCCGACCGGATTGGCCGAGCGGCGGCAATAGTCCAGCAGTTGGGCGCGGTCGCGGTAGCGCGGCGGGTCCAGGTCCTGCTCGAAGGCGTCGAGGAGGTCGTGCAGCAGCGGGGGCTGCAGCCGGTGCAGCTCGCGCGCCAGCGGCGTGTAGACGCGCGCCCAGCGCGCAGAGGCGGGGCTGCCCGCGACGACGGCGGCCAGGTCGGCGCGGTAGTCGCGCAGGGCCTGCACGCGCTCCGCCGGGGTCGCGTCGCCCTCGTCGGCCAGGTCGTCGGCCGTGCGGGCGAAGTGGTAGATCGCGACGACCGCCGGCCGCAGTGCCGGCGGGCACAGCAGGGACGCGACGGGGAAGTTCTCGTAGTGGTCGACGCTCAAGTCCGTTCTCAAGTTTCGCTTGCAAAGCCGTGATATTCCAGCGAAATTCCGCGAGGTTTGACAGCTGTCCCGGGGTCTGAATACATTACTGACCCGCCGGTCACTAATTTTGGGGCCCGCGGTTTTACCCTGTTGAGGTCTGCATGCCCCATCTTCTGCGTCTCGCGCCGCCCCTGTTGTCGGTGGTCCTGCTTTCGGCCCTGATGTCGGGCTGCGGCAAGCAGGCTGCCGCCCCCGAGCCGGAGCGTGCGGTGCGCACCCAACTCGTCAGCGCCAGCACGGCCGGCGCCAGCCATGAGTATGCGGCCGAGGTGAAGCCGCGCATCGAGTCGCGTCTGTCCTTCCGCGTCGGCGGCAAGCTGCTGAGCCGCGCGGTGAACCTGGGCGACACCGTCAAGGCCGGCCAACTGCTGGCCCGCATCGACGGCCAGGACCTGAAGCTGGCCGAGGCCGCCGCCGCCGCCGCCGTCGCCGCCGCGCGCACCAACCGCGACCAGGCCGGGCAGGACTACAAGCGCTTCATCGACCTGCAGCGTCAGGGCTTCATCAGCGTGGCCGAACTGGAGCGACGCGACTCGGCCTTCAAGGCTGCCCAGGCCCAGTTCGAACAGGCCAAGGCCCAGGCCGACGTGCAAGGCAACCAGGCCGGCTATGCCCAGCTGCTGGCCGATGGCGCCGGCGTCGTCACCGGCATCGATGCCGAGCCGGGCCAGGTGCTGGCCGCCGGCACGCCGGTCGTGCGTGTGGCGCTGGACGGCCCGCGCGACATCGTCTTCTCGGTGCCCGAGGACCAGATCAACCGGGTCAGGGCCGCGGCCAGCCAGCCGGGCGCGCTGAAGGTGCGCCTGTGGGGCAGCGACAAGACCGCGCCGCTGACCCTGCGCGAGGTGGCCGCCGCGGCGGACCCGGTCACGCGCACCTTTCTCATCAAGGCCGATGCCGGCAAGCTGGACGTGAAGCTGGGCCAGTCCGCCACTGTGGTGCTGGACCTGCCGCAAATGGCCGGCATCATCAAGCTGCCGCTGGCGGCCGTGATGCAGCAGGCCGGCAAGACCTCGGTCTGGGTGCTGGACGGGGCGTCGATGACGGTGAAGCCGGTGGCCGTGCGGGTGGGTGGCGCCGATGGCAACGAGGTCGTCATCGCCGGCGGCCTGAATGCCGGCCAGGAGGTCGTCGTGGCCGGCGTGCATGTGCTGAACCCAGGCCAGAAGGTCAAGCGCTACGTGCCGCCGCGCACGACCGCCGTCGCAGCGCCTGCGGCTCCCGCAGCCTCTCGCTGAGTCGGGGCGCGCATGAACATCCCTCCGAACAAGGCCGCCGTGGCCGAAGGCTTCAATGTCTCGCGCTGGGCGCTGGAGCATCCAGCGCTGACGCGCTATCTGATGGTGGTGCTGATGCTGATGGGCTTTGCGGCCTATTTCCAGCTCGGCCAGGACGAGGACCCGCCGTTCACCTTCCGCATCATGGTGGTCCAGGCCTTCTGGCCCGGCGCCACGGCGCAGCAGATGGCCGACCAGGTGACCGACAAGATCGAGAAGACGCTGCAGGAGGTCAACCACGCGGACAAGATCCGCTCCTACACCAAGCCCGGCGAGTCGCTGACGCTCTTCCAGCTCAAGGACAACACGCCGCCCAAGGACGTGCCCGACGCGTTCTACCAGGTGCGCAAGAAGGTCAACGACATGCGCTCGACGCTGCCCCAGGGCGTGCTCGGGCCGGTCTTCAACGACGACTTCGGCGACGTCTACGGCTCGATCTATGCGCTGTCGGCGGACGGCTTCAGCCGCGAGGAGTTGCGCGAGCACGCCGACCGCGTGCGCCAGGCGCTGCTGCAGGTCAAGGACGTGGCCAAGGTCGAGATCTTCGGCATTCAGCCCGAGAAGCTCTTCATCGAGGTCTCGCAGAAGCGCCTTGCCCAGCTGGGCCTGGATTTCAACCAGGTCATCGGCCAGATCGGCGCGCAGAACGCCGTCGAGGGCGCGGGGGTGCTCAATGCTGGCAGCGCCAATTTCCAGATGCGCGTGCAGGGCCAGTTCACGACGCCGCAGGCCTTGGCCGATGTGCCCATCCGCGCGGTCAACCCGGCCACCGGCGTGGCCAGCCAGCTGCGTCTGGGAGACATTGCCGACATCAAGCGCGAGTATGTCGACCCGCCGACGACGATGGTGCGCCACAACGGCAAGGAGGTGCTTGCGCTGGGCGTGTCGATGGCCAAGGGGGGCGACATCATCGCGATGGGCAAGGCCCTGGGCGTGGCGACCAAGGCCATCGAGCGCGACCTGCCACGCGGCATCGAACTCGAGCAGATCCAGGACCAGCCCAAGGCCGTGGCGACCTCGGTGGGTGAGTTCGTGCACGTGCTGATCGAGGCCGTCGTCATCGTGCTGGCGGTCAGCTTCATCTCGCTGGGCCTGCACATCCGGCCCGGCTACAAGTTCAGCATCGACATCTGGCCCGGCCTGGTCGTCGCGATCACGATCCCGCTGGTGCTGGCGATCACCTTCGTCGCGATGTTCTATTGGGGCGTGGGCCTGCACAAGATCTCGCTGGGCTCGCTGATCATCGCGCTGGGCCTGCTGGTGGACGACGCCATCATTGCCGTCGAGATGATGGTGCGCAAGCTCGAAGAGGGCTACGACAAGATGCACGCCGCCACCTTCGCCTACGACGTGACGGCCATGCCCATGCTGACCGGCACGTTGATCACGGCGGTGGGCTTCCTGCCCATCGGCCTGGCCAAGTCGACGGTGGGCGAATACACCTTCGCCATCTTTGCCGTGACGGCGGCTTCCCTGCTCATCTCCTGGTGCGTCTCGGTCTATTTCGTGCCCTATCTCGGCGCGCTGCTGCTGAAGAGCAAGCATGCGGCAGGCGGCGAGGTGCATGAACTCTTCGACACGCCGTTCTACAACCGTTTCCGCGCCCTGGTGCGCTGGTGCGTGGAGAACCGCTGGAAGACCATCGGCATCACGTTGCTGGTGTTCGTGCTTGGGTTGCTTGGCATGACGCGGGTGCAGCAGCAGTTCTTCCCCGACTCCAGCCGTCCCGAGGTGCTGGTGGACCTGTGGCTGCCGGAAGGCTCGACCATCCAGGAAACCGAGGCCCTGGCCAAGCGTTTCGAGGCGCGCCTGCTGAAGGAGCAGGGCGTCGCCACGGTGACGACCTGGGTGGGTGCGGGTGTGCCGCGTTTCTACCTGCCGCTCGACCAGATATTCCCGCAGACCAACGTCATGCAGTCCATCCTGCTGTCCAAGGGCCTGGTCGAGCGCGAGGCGTTGCGCAAGCGGCTGCCGGCCGTGCTGGCCGCGGAATTCCCGGAGGCGCGCGGCCGCGTGAAGCTGCTGCCCAACGGCCCCCCGGTCCCGTATCCCGTGCAGTTCCGCGTGATGGGCGCCGACCCCAAGGTCGTGCGCGACTGGGCCGACAAGGCCAAGGACATCCTGCGCGCCAGCCCCAATATGCGCGGCGTCAACGACAACTGGAACGAGAACGTCAAGGTCTTGCGGCTGAACGTCGACCAGGACAAGGCCCGGGCGTTGGGCGTCACGAGCCAGAGCCTGGCGCAGGCGGCACACACGCTGCTGTCGGGCAGCGTCATCGGCCAGTACCGGGAAGCCGACAAGCTCATCGACATCGTGCTGCGCCAGCCGCTCGACGAGCGCAACGTGATCACCGACCTCGGCAGTGCCTATGTGCCTACCAGCACCGGCCGTGCCATTCCGCTGGCGCAGGTCGCCAAGGTCGATTTCGACTGGGAGCCCGGCGTCATGTGGCGCGAGGGCCGCAATTACGCGGTCACGGTGCAAGGCGACGTCGTCGAAGGCCTGCAAGGCGCGACGGTCACGCAGGAGGTCTGGCCCAGGCTCGATGAACTGCAGAAGCAGATGCCGACCGGCTACCACATAGAGATTGCCGGTGCCGTGGAGGAGAGCAGCAAGGGGCAGGGCTCCATCGCCGCCGGCATGCCGGTCATGCTCTTCATCACCTTCACGCTGCTGATGCTGCAGTTGCAGAGCTTCAGCCGCGCGATGCTGGTTTTCCTGACCGGTCCGCTGGGTATTGCAGGCGTCGCGATCGCCCTGCTGGTGCTGAACCGGCCCTTCGGCTTCGTCGCGCTGCTGGGTGTCATCGCGTTGATGGGCATGATCATGCGCAACTCCGTCATCCTGATCGACCAGATCGAGCAGGACCGGGCCCGCGGCGTGCCGGACTGGTCGGCCATCGTCGAGTCCGCCGTGCGGCGCTTCCGCCCCATCGTGCTGACGGCGGCGGCGGCCGTGCTGGCCATGATCCCGCTGTCGCGCAGCGTGTTCTGGGGGCCGATGGCCGTGGCCATCATGGGCGGCCTCATCGTCGCGACGGTGCTGACGCTGCTGGCCCTGCCCGCCATGTATGCGGCCTGGTTCCGCGTCGAGCGGCCCGAGGAAGAAGAGCAAAGCCGCCTGCACAGCCAGCTGCCGACGGAAATCGGCGACCCGGCCTGAGCCTGCGTTCAGGGTTTTTGCCGCCCCCGCCCTGGGGGCGGCGGGCAGGTCGCGCGGGGTCGCTACAATCGCCGGTTTGCCGAATCGCCTGAATCGTCTCTAAGGGCCTGCCTGCAAGGCAGCCCCATCAGAACCAACCCGTTGCGCGGGTGGCGAAATTGGTAGACGCACCAGGTTTAGGTCCTGACGCCTTCACGGGCGTGCCGGTTCGAGTCCGGCCCCGCGCACCACTGTCCTTCAACTGTTCCCGAGTCCATCATGGCCGTCACCGTCGAAACCCTTGAAAAGCTGGAACGCCGCATCACCCTGCACGTGGCGGCCGCTGACATCAACAGCGAAGTCGAAGCCCGTCTGAAGAAGCTGGCCCGCACCGTCAAGGCCGACGGCTTCCGCCCCGGCAAGGTGCCGATGAACGTCGTCGCCCAGCGCTACGGCTATTCGGTGCAGTACGAGGTCGTCAACGACAAGCTCGGCGCCGCCTTCAACAACGCCGCCAACGAAGCCCAACTGCGCGTGGCCGGCATGCCCCGCATCGAGCAGAAGGACCAGGCTCCCGAGGGCCAGATGGCCTTCGACGCCACCTTCGAGGTCTACCCCGAAGTCAAGATCGGCGACCTGGCCGCCCGTGAAGTCGAGCGCGTCACCAGCGACGTGACCGAGGAAGCCATCGACAAGACCGTCGAGATCCTGCGCAAGCAGCGCCGCAGCTTCGCCCAGCGCGCCGCCGCCGACGTGGCCGCCGCCGGCGACCGCGTCAGCATCGACTTCGAAGGCAAGATCGACGGCGAGCCCTTCCAGGGCGGCAAGGCCGAGGGCTTCCAGTTCCTGATCGGCGAAGGCCAGATGCTGGAGCAGTTCGATGCCGCCGTGCGCGGCATGAAGGCCGGTGAGAGCAAGACCTTCCCGCTGCAGTTCCCCGAGGACTACCACGGCAAGGACGTGGCCGGCAAGGAAGCCGACTTCCTGGTCACCGTCAAGAAGATCGAGGCCCAGCACCTGCCCGAAGTGAACGAGGCCTTCGCCAAGTCCCTCGGCATCAAGGACGCCACCGTCGACGCCCTGCGCGCCGACATCAAGAAGAACCTCGAGCGCGAGGTGAAGTTCCGCGTGCTGGCCCGCAACAAGGGTGCCGTGATGGACGCGCTGGTCGCCGCCTCCGAGCTGGATGTGCCCAACGCGCTGGTGCAGGGCGAGGCCGAGCGCATGGTCGCCGGAGCCCGCGAGGACCTGAAGAAGCGCGGCGTCAAGGATGCCGACAAGGCCGAGATCCCCGCCGACATCTTCAAGCCGCAGGCCGAGCGCCGCGTGCGCCTGGGCCTGGTCGTCGCCGAACTGGTGCGCGCCAACAACCTGCAGGCCAAGCCCGCCCAGCTGCAGGCCCACATCGAAGAGCTGTCGCAGAGCTACGAGAAGCCTGCCGAAGTGATGCGCTGGTACCTGAGCGACCGTGAGCGCATGGCCGAGGTCGAGGCCGTCGTCGTCGAGAACAACGTCACGGAATTCGTGCTGGCCACGGCCAAGGTGACCGACAAGGCCCTGCCGTTCGACGAGCTGATGGCCGCGGGTAACTGAGAGCCCTTCGCCTGACGAAGGCGCCGCGCCGTGAGGCCCGGCGCCTTTTTACTTGCGTGGCCATAATCCGCCCCCATAACAGCTGCTACCGCTTTGTCTTCAAGGATCTGAATGAGCGCCCTCGACACCAGCAATCTCGGCCTCGTGCCGATGGTCATCGAAACCTCCGGTCGCGGTGAGCGCGCCTACGACATCTACTCGCGCCTGCTGCGCGAGCGCATCGTCTTCCTGGTCGGGCCGGTCAATGACGCGGTGGCCAACCTCGTCGTCGCCCAGCTGCTCTTCCTGGAGAGCGAGAACCCCGACAAGGAGATCTCGCTCTACATCAACAGCCCCGGGGGCAGCGTGTCGGCCGGCATGTCCATCTACGACACCATGCAGTTCATCAAGCCGGACGTTTCCACGCTGTGCATGGGCATGGCGGCCAGCATGGGCGCCTTCCTGCTGGCGGCGGGCGCCAAGGGCAAGCGCTTCTCGCTGCCCAACGCCAAGGTCATGATCCACCAGCCGCTGGGCGGCGCCCAGGGCCAGGCGACCGATATCGAGATCCATGCGCGTGAAATCCTGAAGACGCGCGACGCCTTGAACCGCATCCTGGCCGAGCGCACCGGCCAGAGCCTGGAGAAAATCCAGGCCGACACCGAGCGTGATTACTTCATGTCTGCCGCCGAGGCCCAGGGCTACGGCCTGGTCGACCAGGTGCTGGAACACCGGCCGTAAGGTGCGTGGGGCCGCTGGCGGCCCCGGATTCGCAGCGGAATCGGGGCCCTTATCCCCACGGGGGCCCCGAGATCGTTTGAACTATCATCATTCGAGGCATCCCGCCTCTCACAGAGCAGTTTCATGGCCGAGAAAAAAGGCACCTCCAGCGAGAAAGTTCTGTACTGCTCCTTCTGCGGCAAAAGCCAGCACGAGGTCAAGAAGCTGATCGCCGGCCCGTCCGTCTTCATCTGCGATGAATGCATCGAGCTTTGCAACGACATCGTCCGTGACGAGATCCCGGCGCCGGCGCCGGCCGCGCGTTCGGCCAAGTCCGACCTGCCCGCGCCCAGCGAGATCAAGGCCAGCCTCGACCAGTACGTCATCGGCCAGGACGTGGCCAAGCGCACGCTGGCCGTGGCGGTCTACAACCACTACAAGCGCCTGCGCCACATGTCGACGAGCAAGGACTCGGTCGAGCTGTCCAAGAGCAACATCCTCTTGATCGGCCCCACCGGGTCCGGCAAGACGTTGCTGGCGCAGACGCTGGCGCGCCTGCTGAACGTGCCCTTCGTGATCGCCGACGCGACCACGCTGACCGAGGCCGGCTATGTCGGCGAGGACGTCGAGAACATCATCCAGAAACTGCTGCAGAACTGCAATTACGACGTCGAGCGGGCGCAGCGCGGCATCGTCTACATCGACGAGATCGACAAGATCTCGCGCAAGGCCGACAACCCGTCCATCACGCGCGACGTGTCGGGCGAGGGTGTGCAGCAGGCCCTGCTGAAACTGGTCGAAGGCACGATGGCCTCGGTGCCGCCGCAGGGGGGGCGCAAGCACCCCAACCAGGACTTCCTGCAGATCGACACGACCAACATCCTGTTCATCTGCGGCGGCGCCTTCGACGGCCTCGAGAAGGTCATCCAGAACCGCAGCGAGAAGTCCGGCATCGGCTTCGGCGCCACCGTGAAGAGCAAGAGCGAGAAGCGCGTCTCCGAAGTCTTCCGCGAGTGCGAACCCGAGGACATCATCAAGTTCGGCCTCATTCCCGAACTGGTGGGCCGACTGCCCGTCGTCGCGACGCTGGGCGAGCTGACCGAGGACGCGCTGGTGCAGATCCTGACCGAGCCCAAGAACGCGCTGGTCAAGCAATACCAGCAGCTGTTCGAGATGGACGGCGTCGAGCTCGAGATCCGCAAGCCGGCTCTGGCCGCCATCGCCCGCAAGGCCCTGGCCCGCAAGACCGGTGCCCGCGGCCTGCGATCCATCATGGAGCAGTCGCTGATCGACACCATGTTCGACCTGCCCGCGCTGGACGGCGTCGAGAAGGTCGTGCTGGACGAGCACAACATCGAGGACGCATCGGCACGCCCCTTGCTGGTCTACCGCGAGCAAGCCAAGGCGAGTGCCTGAGCACTCTCTGAGCCCTCAACTTGCAATCGCCCCCTCAGGCCCGATATCGGCCTGAGAAAGAGAGGTCTTCATGTCCGGACATCCCATCCTCCCCGCCGATCCGATCACGCTGCCGCTGCTGCCGCTGCGTGACGTCGTCGTCTTCCCGCACATGGTCATCCCGCTGTTCGTCGGGCGCCCCAAGTCCATCAAGGCTCTGGAAGCGGCGATGGAAGCCGGCCGCCAGATCATGCTGGTCGCCCAGAAGGCCGCCGGCAAGGACGAGCCCAAGCCCGAAGACATGTTCGAGGTCGGCTGCGTCTCCAGCATCCTGCAGATGCTGAAGCTGCCCGACGGCACGGTGAAGGTGCTCGTCGAGGGCCTGCAGCGCGCCACGACGAGTTCCATCACCGAGCCCGGCGAGCACTTCGTCGCCGAGGTCTCGCCCATCCCGCCCGAGACCGAGCATGCGCCCGAGGTCGAAGCCCTGCGCCGCGCCGTCACGCAGCAGTTCGACCAGTACGTCAAGCTCAACAAGAAGATCCCGCCCGAGATCCTCACGTCCATCGGCGGCATCGACGACCCGGGCCGCCTCGCCGACACCATCGCCGCCCACCTGCCGCTCAAGCTCGACGCCAAGCAGGCCGTGCTGGACCTGGCCGACGTGGCCAAGCGCCTGGAGAAGCTGCTCGACCTGCTCGAGCACGAGGTCGACATCCTGCAGGTGGAAAAGCGCATCCGTGGCCGCGTCAAGCGTCAGATGGAGAAGAGCCAGCGCGAGTACTACCTGAACGAGCAGGTCAAGGCCATCCAGAAGGAACTGGGCGACGGCGAGGACGGCGCCGACATGGAGGAGCTCGAGAAGAAGATCCTCGCCGCCAAGATGCCCAAGGAGGCCCGCAAGAAGGCCGACGCCGAGTTGAAGAAGCTCAAGCTGATGTCGCCGATGTCCGCCGAGGCGACGGTGGTGCGCAACTACATCGACACCCTGGTCAACCTGCCCTGGAGCAAGAAGACCAAGATCAAGCACGACCTCAAGAACGCCGAGGACGTGCTGAACGAAGACCACTACGGCCTCGAGAAGGTCAAGGACCGCATCCTCGAATATCTCGCGGTGCAGCAACGCGTCGACAAGCTCAAGGCGCCCATCCTGTGCCTGGTCGGCCCTCCGGGCGTCGGCAAGACCTCGCTCGGCCAGAGCGTGGCCCGCGCCACCGGCCGCAAGTTCGTCCGCATGGCGCTGGGCGGCGTGCGCGACGAGGCCGAGATCCGCGGCCACCGCCGCACCTATATCGGCTCCATGCCGGGCAAGGTGTTGCAGTCGCTGACCAAGGTCGGTACGCGCAACCCACTGTTCCTGCTCGACGAGATCGACAAGCTGGGCATGGACTTCCGCGGCGACCCGTCCTCGGCCCTGCTGGAGGTGCTGGACCCCGAGCAGAACCACACCTTCGGCGACCACTACATCGAGGTCGACTTCGACCTGTCCGACGTGATGTTCGTCGCCACGTCCAACTCGATGAACATTCCGCCGGCCCTGCTGGACCGCATGGAAGTCATCCGCCTGTCGGGCTACACCGAGGACGAGAAGGTCAACATCGCCCAGACCTATCTGTTGCCCAAGCAGCGCAAGAACAACGGCGTGGCAGACGAGGAACTGGAAGTCACCGAGTCGGCCATCCGCGGCGTCATCCGCTACTACACGCGTGAGGCCGGTGTGCGTTCGCTCGAGCGCGAGATGTCCAAGATCTGCCGCAAGGTGGTCAAGGGCATCCAGCTCAAGACCTACGAGGGCAAGGTCGTCGTCACCGAAGACAACCTCAACGACTTCCTCGGCGTGCGCAAGTACGACTTCGGCCGCGCCGAGAAGAAGAACCAGGTCGGTCAGGTCGTCGGCCTGGCATGGACCGAGGTGGGCGGCGACCTGCTGACCATCGAGGCCACCGCGATGCCGGGCAAGGGCAACATCATCCGCACCGGCTCGCTGGGCGATGTGATGAAGGAGTCCGTCGAGGCCGCGCGCACCGTGGTGCGCTCGCGCGCCCGCCGCCTGGGCATCAAGGACGAGGTGTTCGAGAAGCGCGACGTGCACGTTCACGTGCCCGATGGCGCGACGCCCAAGGACGGCCCGAGCGCGGGTGCGGCGATGACGACGGCCTTCGTGTCGGCGCTGACCGGCATCCCGGTGCGCGCGGACGTCGCGATGACCGGCGAGATCACGCTGCGCGGCGAGGTCACGGCCATCGGCGGCCTGAAGGAGAAACTGCTCGCGGCCCATCGCGGCGGCATCAAGACCGTGATGATCCCGGAAGAGAACGTCAAGGACCTGCAGGACATTCCGGAGAACGTGAAGAACCAGCTCGAGATCGTGCCGGTGCGCTGGATCGAGCGTGTGCTCGAAGTGGCGCTGGAAGCCGTGCCGACGCCGCTGCCCGACGAGGAAGTCCCCGTCGCAGCGGCCAAGCCGGAAGAGGGCGCGGCCAAGAGCGCGGCGGTGCCTCACTGATGAAGTGCCGCTGGCTTGTCATCCGGGCAAAAAATGGATTACAATGCCAGCTTCGCTAGATCGCTAAAACGATCTGGTGATAATTGCGAAAGCAATGCGGGTGTAGCTCAGTTGGTAGAGCGCAACCTTGCCAAGGTTGAGGTCACGAGTTCGAGCCTCGTTACCCGCTCCAGTTTTTAGAGAAGGGAAGCCCCGGCTTCCCTTTTTCATCAAGGTCGCACCAACGGCCTTGATTGGGTTTACGGCGGCGCGATAGCAAAGCGGTTATGCCCCGGATTGCAAATCCGGTTAGTCCGGTTCGACTCCGGATCGCGCCTCCAGAAATAGACACCATGCGGGTGTAGCTCAGTTGGTAGAGCGCAACCTTGCCAAGGTTGAGGTCACGAGTTCGAGCCTCGTTACCCGCTCCAGTAAAAATCGGTCGCACCGATGTTTGGCCGCAAGGCGAAACGAAATGCGCGGGTGTAGCTCAGTTGGTAGAGCGCAACCTTGCCAAGGTTGAGGTCACGAGTTCGAGCCTCGTTACCCGCTCCAAATTCACGGGAGATTCGAGTCATCGGATCTCCCGTTTTCTTTTGCGCGGCCCTGGATAATCCGCCCGCCGCCCGGGTGGCGAAATCGGTAAACGCAGCGGACTTAAAATCCGCCGCCTCGAAAGGGGCGTACGGGTTCAAGTCCCGTCCCGGGCACCAAATTAGAAGATCAGGACCGCTCACGTCCGCTCACGCGCCTAGGTTGATCAACGACTTAGGCGCGTTTTTCATGTCACGTCCGCTCACAAGGGCTCTTTACAGAGCGGGGGAACAGGGGGAAAATTCGGGGGAACGAATCGAAATTCCCCCGCCTGGGGGTAAATCGTTCCCCCAAGGTGTTCCCCCATGCTCACTGACGCCGCCTGCCGCAACGCGAGTTGCCCGCCTGACAAAGCCCGAGCCCGATTGGCCGATGCCGGTGGCCTATACCTGGAGGTGGCGGCGACGGGCTCGAAGCGCTGGTTCGTGAAGTACCGCTTCGGCGGCAAGGAGAAGCGCCTGGCCCTGGGGAACTACCCCGGCGTGAGCCTCAAGGAGGCCCGGGAAGGCCGCGACAAGGCCCGCAAGACGCGTGAGGCGGGCACCGACCCGGTCCAGGCCCGTCGAGTGGAGCGTGTGGCCGCGCAGGCCAGCGGCGCCCAGACGTTCGAGGCTGTCGCCCGGGAGTTCCACGCCAGCCAAGCCAAGGGCTGGAGCGAGAACCACGCGAAGCACTGGCTGCGCAATGTCGAGAAGGACCTGTTCCCCCGGATCGGCGCTGTTCCCCTGGGGGAACTGACGGCACCGCTGCTGCTGGAGGTTATCCGCCGGGTCGAGGCCCGCGGCGCGACACAGATCGCTCACGACCTGCGCGGCTACGCCGGCCAGGTCTTCAAGTTCGGCATCGCCACCGGCCGCTGCGCTGGCAACCCCGCCGCCGATCTGCGTGGCGCCCTCGGCGCCCACAACGTCAAGCACATGGCGGCCATCCTGGAGCCAGCCCAGGTGGGTGAGCTGATGCGGGCCCTGGACACCTACAAGGGCCAGCCGGCGACCCGGGCGGCGCTAATGCTGTCGGCGTTGTTGTTCCAGCGCCCCGGGAACATCCGCGCGATGGAGTGGGCAGAGGTCGACCTGGAGGCCGGCTTGTGGACCATCCCCGCGGCCAAGATGAAGCGTACCGTCCACGGCAAGGTCAACGGCCGGCCGCACCTCGTTCCGCTGGCAACGCAGGCGGTGGAAGCGCTCAAGGACCTGCAGCCGCTGACCGGGCATGGCCGCTACGTCTTCCCGTCGCTGCTGACCGGCGAGCGCTGCATGAGCGAGAACACCGTCCGCACGGCGCTGCGCCGCCTGGGCTACGGCAACGGCGAGATGACGCCTCACGGCTTCCGCGCAATGGCGCGCATGCGTATTCCACTGATCGCGGACACCCATTCCAGGCTGATCGCGGACAGTGTTCCAGGCGATCGCGGACACCCTGAGTGAGGTGCCTGAGTGACG